>NZ_JACHJC010000001.1:0-1200000 GCF_014203425.1 Micromonospora echinospora | reverse complement strand
GGCGAACATGCCCATGCTGGTCGCGGCCAGCACCGGTACGGCGACCAGCAGCCGCCGCCGGACCACGGTGCCGGCCCCGGCGAGCCGCCGCCGTCCGGTCACGATTTCTTCGTCCAGGTGTGCACGTTCCACCAGATGCTGTTGGCGACGTCGTGCTCGTGCGGCTCGACCCGCGGCGTCACCCCGGTCACGGCGTCCTTCAGCACGTAGGTGTGCTGGAGGTAGGTGAGGAACACCCACGGCACGTCGGCGGCGAGCTGCTTCTGGAACGTCGCGTACGCGGCCTTGCGGGCAGCCGCGTCGGCGTTGTCCCGGCCGTCCCGCAACGCGGCGTCGGTGACCGCCGAGCGGTACGAGCCAGGGTTGAAGAAGCCCTGCCCGGCGAAGGCCGAGCTGAACAGCTTGTAGGAGACGAAGTCCGGGTCGTACGGCGTGCCGTAGCCCATGATCAGGGCGTCGTTCCCCATCCGAGGGGTGATCGCGTCCCAGGTCAGGCCCTCCGGCGTGACCTTGATGCCGGCCTTTTTCGCGTCGGCGGTGACGGCCAGGGCCAGTTCCTTGCGGAGGCTGTCGGTGGCCGGGTACATGAGCGTGAACGCGGCCGTACGCCCGTCCTTGACCCGGATGCCGTCCGGGCCGGGCTTCCACCCGGCGGCGTCCAGCGACGCCGCCGCTCCGGCGATGTCGGCGGCCGGCTTGCCCTTGATCGACGGCTCGGCGTATTCCGAGGTGGGCGGCACGGGCCCGAACGCGGGCTCGCCCGCACCGCCGAGCACGCCGGTCACCATGGCCTGCCGGTCCACCGCGACGTTCAGCGCCCGCCGGATCGCGAGGTCGCCGGTGACCGGGTTGCCCATCGGCAGCATGACGCCGCGGTAGTCGGCGGTCGGCACCTTGTGCACCCGGTAGCCGTTGCGGCCCTCGAACCCGGACGCGAGCTTCGGCGCCAGCTCTGCCGCGTCGAACTCGCCGGCCCGCATCCGCTGGGCCCGCACGTTGTCGTCGGCGACGAACGCCACCACCACGCCCGAGTTCGCCGGCTTGCCGCCCCAGTACGTCTCGTTGGCCGCGAGCACGAGCCGGTCACCCGGCGTCCAGGACGTGACCCGGTACGGGCCGGTACCGACCGGCTTGCGGTTGAAGCCGGCCTTGTTGACGTCCTGCCCGGCGAACGCCTTCGCCGGAACGATCCCCAGCGCCAGCCGTTGCAGGAACGGCGCGTACGCGTACTTCAGCGTGAACACGACTGTCGCCGGGTCCGGCGCGGTGACGGAGACGAGCATGTCCAGATCGGAGCGCAGCGTCGAGTCGACAGTCGGGTCGAGCACCGCCTGGTAGGTGAACGCCACGTCCTGGGCGGTCAGCGGGCTGCCGTCGTGGAACAGCACGCCCTCGCGCAGCTTCGCGGTGACCGTCTTCCCGTCCGCGGAGACGGTGGGCAGCTCGCGGGCCAGGGCGGGCACCAGCTCGTTGCGGGCGTCCCGGGCGACCAGCCCGTCGAAGATCAGCGAAGCGCCGTCGACGCCGTAGTTGAGCACCGGGTTGAGCGTGTCCGGCTCGCCCGCGGTGGCGACCACGAGCGTGCCGGCGTTGCCCGTGCCGCCCGGCGAGGCCGTCGGCGACGAGCAGCCCGCGACGGCGAGCAGGGCGGCGGCGAGCGTCGCGGCCACGCGTACGGGCTTGGGCTTGAGCGCCACCGGCAACCCCTCGAACTCGTCCTCGGTAGCGGCCGGGCGGGCGCTCCGGCGAAGATCAGATCATCGCGTGCCCGAGCACCCGCCCGCTTCTGCCACTATTCGGTAGTTGCCAAGCATATGCAATAGGGAA
Source organism: Micromonospora echinospora (assembly GCF_014203425.1). NCBI lineage: Bacteria > Bacillati > Actinomycetota > Actinomycetes > Micromonosporales > Micromonosporaceae > Micromonospora > Micromonospora echinospora. The sequence continues at coordinate 1,198,173 of NZ_JACHJC010000001.1, read as the reverse complement.
CCGTCGACGGCGGAGACCCTCCGGGCCGGGCGTCCGCTCGTGAGGCGGCCGTGCGGCGCGATGAATATGCTCAGGGGGTGGAGGACAGCGAGCAGGCGGTGCTGGCCGGGATGTTGCAGTCGGCCGAGAACGCCGCCCCGGTGCAGGCGGTCGAGGCCGTCACCGGCGTCATCGCCACGGCGCTGAACGCGCTCGGCGTCTCGCTGCTGATCGCCGACCTCAGCGGCCGTGCGCTGGTCCGGCTGACCCACCAGCCGAACGGCGGCGGTAACGGCCGGCGCCACGGCGAGGAGGACGCCGAGGTCCTCCCGTTCGACGGCGGGCCCTACGAACGCGCCCTGCGTCAGCAGGCCCCCGAGGTCATCGCCGGCGACGGCACGTGGACCGTGCTGGCGCCGGTCACCGACCGTGGTGAGGCGATCGGCCTGCTGGAGGTCGACCTGCCCGACGAGCCGGACAGTGACGCGGTGAACTCGATCGCCCGTACCGCGCACGCGCTGGCGTTCGTGGTCATCGCCAACCGCAGGCACACGGACCTGTTCGAGTGGGGACAGCGCACCACCCCGTTCAGCCTCTCCGCCGAGATCCAGCGCCGCCTGCTGCCCGCCTCGTTCACCTGCGAGGCCGGCGCCTTCGCGCTCTCCGGCTGGCTGGAACCCGCCGCGAGCGTCGGCGGCGACACCTTCGACTACAGCCTCGCCCGGGATCTGCTGCACCTCAGCGTCACCGACGCGATGGGCCACGGCGTGGCGAGCGCGCTCACCGCCACCCTCGGCGTGGGCAGCCTGCGCAACACCCGCCGGCGCGGCGCCGGCCTCGTCACCCAGGCCGAGGAGGCCAACCGGGCCGTCGCGGAGCACGCGAACGTACGCGGCGCCTACATCACCGCCGTGCTGGGCCGCATCGACCTGACCACGGGGCGCTGCGAACTGCTGAACGCCGGGCACGTCCCGCCGATGCTGGTCCGGGACGGCCGGGTCGTCCCCGTGGAGCTGCCGGGCAACTTCCCGTTCGGGATGTTCCTCGGCGAGAGCTACCGCATCGGAGAGCTGGCCCTGCTGCCCGGCGACCGGCTGGTGGTGGTCACCGACGGCATGCGCGAACGCAACGCCGCCGACCTGGACCTGCCCGGGGCGCTGCTCCGCCTCACCCACCTGCATCCCCGCGAGGCGGTCCGGGCGCTGTCCGACGCGGTGCTGGAGATCGCCGGCCCGGCTCTGAGCGACGACGCCACGCTGCTCGTCGTCGACTGGTACGGCGGTCACGGGCCACGGCGCAGCACCGCCGGCGCCGACAACGCCCGCGTCAGCCCGGACGAGGAGCCCTCAGCGCACCGCCGCCTCTGATCCGTCCTCGGCGGCCCGCACCGTGTCGAAGAGCGGGATGACGCGGTCCACCGAGGTGATCGAGAAGACGTTGCGGATCGACTGGCGGACGACCGCCAGACCGAGCCAGCCGTCGCGCTCCTGCAGGCTCTTGTAGACGAGCACGAGTGCGCCCAGGCCGCTGGAGTCCACGAACCCGACCTGGGTCAGGTCGACGACCACCGTCCGCGCACCGGTCTCCACCACCTCGAGCAGCCGGTCACGCAACTGCGGCGAGCTGGCCATGTCCAGATCACCGGCGACCTCGATCACCGGGCCGACACGCCCCTGTCTGGTCGTCACCGAGAACTCCACCACTCCCCCTCAACCGCGCGCCCGTCGCTACCCGACACCGTGCCAGAAATCGGCCCTGATCGCCTCCCGTGGGCTCACGTCGGCTCGGCGGCCTCCCCGCGAAGTGGTGGAGGACACTTCGGCGCCGATCGAGCCGGATCACGATCCGCGTCCCCGCTGCCGTTCACCGAGCGCGAGCCGGCGACGCTCGCCGTCGACCAGCGGATGCACCTTCGGCAGCCCCGTCGTGGGCGCGGCTGAACTACCCTCGCCGCCGTGGACACTCTGGAGATCGATGCGCCAGTCGTCGGCGTGACCGTCTACCCGGACCGCGCCCGGGTCACCCGCCGCGGCCGTCTCCGGCTGGCCGCCGGCGACCATCGGGTACGCGTCGCTCCGCTCCCGCCGGGCCTGCGCCGGGACTCGATCCGGGTGGGTGGCCGGGGCGCGGTGACGGTGCTCGGGGTGGACGTGGCGGCGTGGCGGCAGGCGCGCAGCACCGACGCCCAGGTCGTCGAGCTGGAACGGCGGCGCCGTGAACTGGCCGACGAGCTGACCGAGGTCGGGGACACCGACGCGATCGAGGAACAGCGCGGCGAGTTCCTCACCCGGCTGGCCGAGCGGGCCGGTGGCACGTACGCCCGGGCGCTGGCCGCGGGCGACGCGGCCCCGGCCGACGTGGCGGCCTTCACCGACTCGGTGTCCGGGCAGCTCGCCGAGTCCCGGGCCCGGCGGCGCGGGCTGGCCCGGCGGCGCACCGAGCTGGCGGAGGAGCTGGCCGCTGTCGACCGCGAGCTGGAGGCGGCGCGCGGCAAGCGGGCGCCGGACCGGCTGGCCGCCGAGGTGTCCGTCTCCGTCGACGCCGACGACACCGAGGTGGAGCTGGAGCTGAGCTATCTGGTCGACGGCGCCCGCTGGACGCCCTCCTACGACCTGCGGCTGGTCGAGGACACCATGACGGTCACCTGGTTCGGGCTGGTCAGCCAGGGCACTGGCGAGGACTGGCCGGAGTGCGAACTTCTGCTCTCCACCGCCCGCCCGGCGGCGGCAAGCGGCGTACCCGAACTGTCGCCCTGGTATCTCGACCGGCTCCGCCCGCAGCCGCCGATGGCCGCGTCGGCCGCGTCGTTCGGCGGTATGCCGCCGCCCCCGGCGCCCGGCTCGGCGCCGGCGGGCCGGGCCGGCGCGGCGCGGTCCGCGGCGCCCCGACCGGCGGTGCGGGAGAGCGTCGCCGAGGTCGAGCAGGGCGTCACGGCGGCGACGTACCGGCCCGCCCGGCCGGTGGCGGTGCCGGCCGACGGCAGCGCGCACCGGGTGACAGTCGCGGCGCTGGAGCTGCCGGCCCGGCTGGACCACGTGAGCGTGCCGGTACGCGCCGCCGAGGCGCACCTGCGGGCCACCGTCCGCAACACGTCGGACCACACGCTGCTGCCCGGCCCGGCGTCGGTGTTCCACGGCGCGGACTTCGTGGCGGCGACGCGGCTGCCGACGTGGGCGCCGGGCGAGGAGACCGAGCTGGCGCTCGGTGTGGACGACCGGGTACGGGTGGAGCGGAAGCTGCACCGGCGCACCGAGAGCAAGGCGACGCTCGGGTCGACGCGGCGCCGGGAGGTGGAGTACCGGATCACGGTGGCGAACCACACGCCCCGCCCGGCGACTGTCGAGGTCCGGGACCAGATGCCGGTGTCCCGGGACGAGGCCGTGGCGGTACGCGAGACGGCGCTGACGCCGCCGCCCGCCGAGCGTACGGAGCTGGGCGAGCTGACCTGGCGGCTGTCGCTCGCGCCGGGCGAGAGCGGCGAGATCGCGCTGGGCTTCCGGGTGGAGCTGGCCAAGGGCGTCGAGCTGACCGGTTGGCGGGAGTAGCCGCAGGCGCGCGTTAAGAAGGGCCCCTTCTTATGCAGAATGCGTTAAGAAGGGGCCCTTCCTTCGGTCCTCAGACGCGGCGACGACCGTACAGGCCGGCGAAGACGGCGACGCCGATGGCGGCGAAGGCCACCTGGAGCGCCAGCTCGATCCAGTCGATGCCGGCGGTGTCGTCGACGCCGAACGCGCCGGCGACCAGGGTGCCGACGAACGCGGCGACCACACCGATGAGCAGGGTCAGCCAGATCGGGATGTTCTGCTTGCCCGGCACCACCAGGCGCCCGAGCGCGCCGATGACGAGGCCGATGATGAGCGCGGTGAAGAAGCCCGTGATCTCCACGAGAGGCGTCCCTTCCCTCAGATGTGTTGGCGCCTCGGTGGTTGCCCCGATCAACCGCCCGGCCAAACGTGCGGGCGGCTTTCGTCACGAAACTGTCATGACCTGCCGGTCAGTGGTCCGAGGGCTGGCGGCGGCGCGGCGCGCCGGGCGGCTCCTCACGTTCGATGCGCAGTTCCCGCTCCAGCTCGGCGATGACCATGCGCAGGTCGTCCAGGCGCTGGCTGATCGCGATCCGGTCCACCTCGTCGGGTATCCCGTCGCCGTCGGAGTCGTAGTCCGGTGCCAGCCCTTCGGTCATCTCCAGCCGGCGCGCCTCCTCCATCGAGTTGACGATGACCGCGATGAGGATGTTCAGCAGCAGGTTGACAGCGATCATCACGAAACTGACGTAGTAGAGCAGCGTCCACGGCGACACGGCCAGGCCCTGTTCCAGCAGGTCCGGCAGCGTCTCCAGGGACAGCAGCACGAACAGCGTGACGAGGGAACGACCGATGTCGCCGTACTGCTCGGGATAGCGGTCGCCGAAGATCAGCCAGCCGGCCATGCCGTACACGTAGAGCGTGACGGCGGCGAGCGCGAGGAACCCGGCGACGCCGGGCAGGCTGCGCCACAGCGCCGCGACGATGGTCCGCAGGCCGGGCGAGAAGCGGACCAGGCGCAGCACCCGGGCGACGCGGATGAACCGCAGCACCGCTGAGTCGCCGTGCAGCCCCGGGACGAAGATGGCAGCGGTCACCAGCAGGTCGAAGACGTTCCAGCCGTGCCGGAAGAAATCCTGCGGGCGGCGGCCGTAGGCGAGCACCCGGATGGTGATCTCCACGACGAAGGCCGCCCGGAACATCAGCTCCGTCCACCGCAGCACCGGCCCGGCGGCGCCCAGGTTCGGGTACGTCTCGATGCCCAGCACCACGCCGTTGGCCATGATGAGCACCACGATGGCCACCTCGAACGGCCGGGACGCGACGATCCGGGCACAGTGGCCCGCCAGTCCCCGCCGCCCCGGGCCCGCCCGGCGTCCACCGCGCGGGGCCGGGACCGTGTCCCCGATCAGCGCCTACCTCCACGACACGAGGTCCGGGCAACGTACGGACGACAGGGGGTAGTCACCCGGACACTTTAGTGGATCACCACCGGCGTACGGTCACGGCGAGGCGCGGCCGGTCCGGCTCACAGCCAGCCGCGGCGCTTGAACAGCAGGTAGAGCGCGCCGCAGACGGCGAGCATCAGGGCGAGCGCGAACAGGTAGCCGTACCGCCAGCCCAGCTCCGGCATGTGGCCGAAGTTCATCCCGTAGACGGTGCCGATCAGGGTCGGCGCGAACAGGATGGCCGCCCAGGCGGAGACCCGCTTGATCTCCTCGTTCTGCTCGAAGCTGGCGGCGGTCAGGCTACGCATCTCCTCGTTCTGCGCCTGCGAGACCAGCGTGGCGTTGACGGTGAGGATGTTCTGGAGCAGGTGCCGGAACGCGTCCACCCGCTCCACCACCTGGGTCAGGTGGTCGGCCACGTCGCGCATCCGGCGGCGCAGTTCCTCGTCCGTGCCGTACCTGTCGAAGCCGTGTGTCAGCTCGTCCACGACCTTCAGCAGCGGGCGGGCGGCCCGCTGGAACTGGATCACCTCGCGGCTCAGCTCGTAGATGCGGCGGCTGGCGTTCGGGTCGCCGCCGAACACCTCGGTCTCGATCTCGTCGATGTCGTTCTCCAGCCCGGCCACCACCGGCGCGTAGCCGTCCACGACCCGGTCGAGCACGGCGTAGAGCACTGCCTCCGGGCCGAACGCGAGCACGTTCGGCTCGGCCTCCAGCCGCCGTCGTACCTCGGCCAGGTCGGGCGTGCCGCCGTGCCGCACGGTGATCACGAATCCCGGCCCGAGGAACAGGTGCAGTTCGGCGAACTCGACAGCGTCCCGCTCGTCCAGGTAGCGGGCGGCGCGCAGCACCACGAACAGGGTGTCGCCGTACCGTTCCAGCTTCGGGCGCTGATGGGCGTTGATGGCGTCCTCGACGGCCAGGTCGGGGAGCTGGAACTCGGCGGCGAGCGAGCCGATCTGCTCGCGGTCCGGCCGGAGCAGCCCGATCCAGGCCATCGCGTCGTCGAGCTGCTGCAGGCAGCGGTACGTGTCGGCGAGGCTCACAGGCGACGCCCGGCGTGCCCCGTCGACGTAGACGCCGCTGTCGACCAGCCCGTCGGGGCGCTCCGGCTCCGCCGCGCCGGCGTCGATGGCGTGCTCGTCCAGCCGCCGGCCGAACCCCTCCGAGGACCGGTTTCCCGCCATGCCCCTCCCCCGCTGCCCGACCGGCTCGCCGAGTCCCCCGCGGACGCGGTCGCAAACGTCAGGGGCGGTAGCGGTAGCCCATCCCGGGCTCGGTGATCAGGTGCCGGGGCCGGGCCGGGTCGTCCTCCAGCTTGCGCCGCAACTGGGCCATGTACTGCCGCAGGTAGTTCGTCTCCTGGTGGTACTCCGGCCCCCACACGTCGTGCAGCAGCTGACGCTGGCTGACCAGCTTGCCCGGGTTGCGCAGCAGCTTCTCCAGCATGGCCCACTGGGTGGGGGTGAGCTTGACCTCGACGCCGTCGTCCCGGGTGACGGTCCGGTCGGCCAGGTCGACGGTGTTGCGGCCGATCCGCAGCGCGGGCACGGCGGGCGTGGCGGGCGCGAGCCGCCGGGTCACCGCGCGGATGCGGGCGAGCAGCTCGTCGACCCCGAACGGCTTGGTGACGTAGTCGTCGGCGCCCGCGTCGAGCGCGGCCACCTTGTCCTCGCTGCCGGCCCGGCCGGAGAGCACGATGATCGGCACGCCGGTCCAGCCGCGCAGGCCCCGGATGACCTCGGTGCCGTCCAGGTCGGGCAGGCCCAGGTCGAGCACCACCAGGTCCGGCGGGTGCCCGGCGGCGGCCTTGAGCGCGGCGGCGCCGCTGTCGGCCACCTCGACGTCGTAGCCCCGGGCACGCAGGTTGATCCGCAGGGCGCGCAGGATCTGCGGCTCGTCGTCGACGACCAGGATGCGGGTCATTCCTGCGGCCCTTCCGGGTGCGGGGCGGCCGGCAGCCGCAACACCATGGTGAGCCCGCCGCCGGGCGTGGTCTCCGGGGTGATGCTGCCACCCATCGCCTCGGCGAGACCCCGGGACAGTGCCAGCCCGAGGCCCACGCCGGTCTGGTTGTCCCGGTCGCCGAGGCGCTGGAACGGCAGGAAGACGTGCTCCCACTGGTCCTCCGGGATGCCCGGTCCGGTGTCGACCACCCGCAGCTCGACCTGCCCGGCGTGCGCGCTGCCGGTGATCGTCGGCGGCCGGCCGGGCGGGCTGTGCCGCAGCGCGTTCGACACCACGTTGACCAGCACGCGCTCCAGCAGGCCCGGGTCGGCCAGCGCCGCCGGCAGGTCGGCCGGGATGTCCGTGGCGACCTCGGCCGCCGCCGCGCCCAGCTCGTCAAGCGCCCGGGGTACGGCGTCCTCCAGCCCGATCGCGGTGGTGGTGACGCCGAGCGCGCCGGCCTGCAGGCGGCTCATGTCGAGCAGATTCGCCACCAGCCGGCCCAGCCGGTCCAGCGACTCGTCCGCGGTGGCCAGCAGCTCCTCCCGGTCGTCCGGGTCGAACTCGACGTCGTGGCTGCGCAGGCTGCTCACCGCGGCCTTGGCCGATGCCAGCGGCGTACGCAGGTCGTGGCTGACCGCCGCGAGCAGCGCGGTACGCATCCGGTCGGCGGCTGCCAGCGGGCGGGCGGTGGCGGCCTCCTCGGCCAGCCGCTCCTGGCGCAGCGCGACGGCGGCCTGCGCGGCGAACGCCTCGACCACCCGGCGGTCCGCCGCCTCCAGCCGCCGGCCGGCGAGCACCACGCTGAGCCGGTCGTCGACCGGCACCACCGTCTCGCCCGCGCTCGGGCTGCCCGGGGGCCGCTCCCCGACACTCGCCACCACCCGCCAGGCGCCTTCCTCCCGGGAGCGGGCCGGCCGCCCCTCGGCCTCGGCGGTCAGTTCGAGCACGCTCACCGCGCGCAGCCCGAACGTCTCCCGCAGCCGGTCCAGCAGGGCGGGCAGCGGCCGCTCGCCGCGCAGCACGCTGCCCGCGACGGTGGCCAGCGTCTGCGCGTCGGCGGAGGCCCGCGCCGCCTCCCGGGTACGCCGGGCCGCGACGTCGACCACCCAGCTCACCGCGATGGCGACGCCGACGAACACGCCGAGGGCGAGCAGGTTGTCCGCCTCGGCGATGGTCAGCGTCCGGTACGGCGGTGTGAAGAACCAGTTGAGCAGCAGCGAGCCGCCGAGCGCGGCGACCAGCGCGGGCCACAGCCCGCCGACCAGCGCCACGCCCACCACTCCGGCGAGGAACAGCAGGATGTCGTTCGTCAGCGTGAGGTCGGGCAGCGTCCGCAGCAGCAGCGTGAGCAGCGGCATGCCGAGCGCCGCGAGCGCGTACCCGACCAGCCGGCGCCTCCGGGACAGCGCGGCGGGCACCGCCCCCGCCCGGCGCCCGCGCCCCGCCTGCGGGTGGGTGACCAGGTGCACGTCGATCGGGCCGGAGAGCGCGGTGGTGGTCACCCCGACGCCCCTGGCGAACACCTGCGCGAACCGGCCCCGGCGGCTCGCGCCGAGCACGAGCTGGGTGGCGTTGACGCCCCGGGCGAAGTCGAGCAGCGCGGCCGGGATGTCGGCGCCGAGCACCTGGTGGTACGTGCCGCCGAGGCTCTCCACCAGCACCCGCTGCCGGGCCAGTTGGGCCGGGTCGGCGCCGGCCAGCCCGTCGCTGCGGGCGACGTGCACGGCGAGCAGGTCGGCGCCCTTGCTGCGGGCGGCGATCCGGGCGGCCCGGCGGATCAGCGTCTCGCCCTCCGGGCCGCCGGTCAGCGCGACGACCACCCGTTCCCGCGCCTCCCAGGTGTCGGAGATGCCCTGCTGGGCGCGGTACGCGTCGAGCTGCTCGTCGACCTTGTCGGCCAGCCAGAGCAGCGCCAGCTCGCGCAGCGCGGTGAGGTTGCCGACCCGGAAGTAGTTGCCGAGCGCGGCGTCGATCTTGTCGGGCCGGTAGATGTTGCCGTGCGCCATCCGGCGGCGCAGCGCCTCCGGCGTCATGTCCACCAGCTCGACCTGCTCGGCGGCCCGGACCACCTGGTCCGGCACGGTCTCCCGCTGGGTGGTGCCGGTGATCTGCGCGACCACGTCGTTGAGCGACTCCAGGTGCTGCACGTTGACGGTGGAGAGCACGCTGATCCCGGCGTCGAGCAGCTCCTGCACGTCCTGCCAGCGCTTGTCGTGCCGGGAGCCGGGCACGTTCGTGTGGGCCAACTCGTCCACCACGACGACCTCGGGCCACCGGGCCAGCACCGCGTCCAGGTCCATCTCGGTGAACTCGACGCCCCGGTAGGTCATCGACCGGCGCGGCACCACCTCCAGGTCGCCGATCATCTCGGCGGTGTGCCGGCGGCCGTGCGTCTCGACCAGGCCGATCACCACGTCGGTGCCGCGTTCGGCCCGCCGCCGGGCCTCTTCGAGCACGGCGTACGTCTTGCCGACGCCCGGGGCGGCCCCGAGATAGATCCGCAGTTCACCCCTGCCCACAACCCCATCCTCCCTGAGTGCAAGGAAGGGCCCCCTGTTAACGCCTCGCGAGGTGAAGGGGGCCCTTCTTAACACTTCCGTCAGCGCGCCGGGAACGCCTCGTCGAGCGCGAGGTTGAGTTCCAGCACGTTCACGCCGGGCTCGCCCATGAAGCCCAGCGCCCGGCCGGTGGTGTGCTCGGCGACCAGCCGCCGTACCGCCGCCGGGTCCGCGCCGCGCTCCCGCGCCACCCGGGCCACCTGGATCCGGGCGTACGCCGGGGAGATGTGCGGGTCGAGGCCGCTGCCGCCGGCGGTGACCGCGTCGGCCGGCACGGCGGGCCGCGCCGGGGCGTCCCCGCGGACCGGGGTGACGATGCCGCCCTCGGCCACGTAGTCGTGGCCGGGCCGCGCCGCCTCCACCAGTACGCCCTGCCAGGTGGTGACGAACGGCCTCGCGGGCGCGGCCTGGTTGACGCTCACCACGCGGGTGATCCGGCCGGTGAGCCCGTCGGCGCGGAACACGGCGAGCACCGCGCCCACCCCGTCCGGCGTGCAGTACGGGCGCCGCCCGTCCACGCCGTCCAGTTCGCCGACTGCCTTGCTACGCGCGCAGACCTGGGTGAGCAGGCTCTGCGCCGAGGTCTCCTCGTCGCCGGTGAGCGTGTCCACCACGCTCTCCGGGCCGAGGTTGCCGGCCGCGGTGGCGGTCGGGTCGTAGCCGTCCCCGGCGGCCGACGGACGGGACTGGAAGTAGCGCGGGACCGGGTTGCCGTCCGCGTCGGTGAACGACTGGCCGATCAGGGAACTGCCGACGGTCCGGCCGTCGACTGTGAGCAGTGAGCCGTCGGCCTTGCCGTCGAGGCCGGGGAGCCGGCCGACGGCGACCAGGGCGAGCGGGTAGAGAAGGCCGAGCAGCACGGTGAAGACGAGTACCGCGCGCAGGGCGGCCAGGTGCTGGGAGAGCCAACCGGGAAGGCGCATCACGAGATCCTCGGGACGAACTGGACGAGCAGGTCGATGAGCTTGATGCCGACGAACGGCACCACGATGCCGCCGAGGCCGTAGAGCCACAGGTTGCGGCGCAGCAGCGCGGACGCGCTGGCCGGGCGGTAACGCACGCCGCGCAGGGCCAGCGGGATCAGCGCCACGATGACTGTCGCGTTGAAGACGACGGCGGAGAGGATCGCCGACTCGGGGCTGGCCAGCCGCATGATGTTGAGCTGGTCCAGCGACGGGTAGATGCCGGCGAACATGGCCGGGATGATCGCGAAGTACTTCGCGATGTCGTTGGCGATGCTGAACGTCGTCAACGCGCCCCTGGTGATCAGCAACTGCTTGCCGATCTCCACGATCTCGATCAGCTTGGTCGGGTCGGAGTCGAGGTCGACCATGTTGCCGGCCTCCTTCGCGGCCGACGTGCCGGTGTTCATGGCCACGCCGACGTCCGCCTGGGCCAGCGCGGGCGCGTCGTTGGTGCCGTCGCCGGTCATCGCGACCAGCCGGCCGCCCTCCTGTTCCTTGCGGATCAGGGCGAGCTTGTCCTCCGGCGTGGCCTCGGCGAGGAAGTCGTCCACGCCCGCCTCGTCGGCGATGGCCTTCGCGGTACGCGGGTTGTCGCCGGTGATCATCACGGTCCGGATGCCCATCCGGCGCATCTCGTCGAAGCGCTCCCGCATCCCGGCCTTCACCACGTCCTTGAGGTGGATGACGCCGAGCGCCCGGGCCGGTTCGCCGGCCACGTGCTCGGCCACCACGAGCGGCGTGCCGCCGGTGCCGCTGATCGCGTCGACCAGTTCACCGACCTGCTCGGTCGGGTGGCCGCCGTGCTCGCGTACCCACTTCATCACCGCGGCGGCGGCGCCCTTGCGGATCTGCCTGACGTCGCCGTCGGCGTCCAGGTCGACGCCGCTCATCCGGGTCTGCGCGGTGAACGGCACGAACGTGGCGTGCGGGATCACGCCGGGCTCGCGCTCGCGCAGCCCGTACTCGTTCTTCCCGAGCACCACCACCGAGCGACCCTCGGGGGTCTCGTCGGCCAGGCTGGACAGTTGCGCCGCGTCGGCGAGCGTGGCCGCGTCCACACCGGTCACCGGCAGGAACTCGGCGGCCTGCCGGTTGCCCAGCGTGATCGTGCCGGTCTTGTCCAGCAGCAGCGTGTTGACGTCGCCCGCCGCCTCGACCGCCCGGCCGCTCATCGCCAGCACGTTGCGCTGCACGAGCCGGTCCATGCCGGCGATGCCGATCGCGGACAGCAGCGCGCCGATGGTGGTCGGGATGAGGCAGACCAGCAGCGAGACCAGGACGACGCCGGTGACGCCGGAGTCGGTGATCGCGGCGGTGTCAGGCGCGGCGGCCTGGTACCCCTTGGCGAAGATGGCCATGGGCTGGAGCGTGACGACGGCGAGCAGGAAGACGATCGTCAGCGCGGCCAGCAGGATGTTCAGCGCGATCTCGTTCGGCGTCTTCTGCCGGTTGGCGCCCTCGACCAGCGCGATCATGCGGTCGATGAAGCTCTCGCCCGGCTTCTGGGTGATCTGCACGACGATCCGGTCGGAGAGCACCCGGGTGCCGCCGGTGACGGCGCTGCGGTCGCCGCCGGACTCCCGGATCACCGGCGCGGACTCGCCGGTGATCGCCGACTCGTCGACGCTGGCGATGCCCTCGACCACGTCGCCGTCACCGGGGATGACCTGCCCGGCCTCGACGATGACGATGTCGCCCTGGCGCAGTTGCGGCGCGGGTACCGCCTCGTCTCGGTACGCGTTCGCGGCGGCGCCCGGCGTCCAGCCGACCAGGCGGGTGGCGATGGTGTCCTGCTTGGCCCGGCGCAGCGTGTCGGCCTGCGCCTTGCCGCGCCCTTCGGCGACCGCCTCGGCCAGGTTCGCGAAGAGCACGGTGAGCCAGAGCCAGACGGTGATCGCGACCGCGAACACCGACGGGTCGGTCACCGAGAGCACTGTGGTGAACAACGCGCCGATCTCGACGATCAGCATCACCGGGTTGCGCCACAGCGTGCGCGGGTCGAGCTTGCGCAGCGCGTCCGGCAGCGACCGGAGCAATTGGCGAGGGTCGAGCAACCCGCCGCCGACCCGGTCGTCCCGGCGGTCGGGCGTGCCGGGTGCCGCGGTGTCGCCGGTGACCGGCGCGTCGGCGGTCTGGAGAGGTGCTGTCATGTCCTTGTCTCTCATGGTGGTCACAGCCCTTCGGCCAGCGGGCCGAGCGCGAGCGCGGGAAGGAACGTGAGCGCGACGAGGACCACGGTGACGCCGACGACCATGCCGACGAACAGCGGCCGGTGGGTCGGCAGGGTGCCCTCGGAGGCGGGTGTGGGTTGCTGGCGGGCGAGCGAGCCGGCCAGCGCGAGCACGAAGATGATCGGCAGGAACCGGCCGAGCAGCATGCAGAGCCCGAGCGCGATGTTCCACCACTGCGTGTTCACGGTGATGCCGGCGAACGCGGAGCCGTTGTTGTTGCTGGCCGAGGTGAACGCGTAGAGCACTTCGGACAGTCCGTGCGGCCCGACGTTGAGCGTTGTCGAGTCGTTGCCGGTGGCGAACGCGGCGGCGGTGCCGGCGAGCACCAGCGCCGGGGTGATCAGGAAGTACATCGAGGCGAACTTGATCTCGCGCGAGCCGATCTTCTTGCCCAGGTACTCGGGCGTACGCCCGACCATCAGGCCGGCCACGAACACCGTGATCACGGCGAGGATCAGCAGCCCGTACAGGCCGGCGCCGACGCCGCCGGGCGCGACCTCGCCGAGCATCATGTTGCCCAGCGTCATCATGCCGCCCAGAGCGGTGTACGAGTCGTGGAACGAGTTGACCGCGCCGGTCGAGGTGAGCGTGGTGGCCGCCGCGAACGTGGCCGAGTTGGACACGTCGAAGCGCACCTCCTTGCCCTCCAGCGCCGCGCCGACGGCCTGCGGCACCGTGCCGTGGCCGGCCAGCTCGAACACGTTGGTGAGGGTGATGCTGGCAAGCGCGAGGATCGCCATCACCGCGGCGATCGCGTAGCCCTGCCGCTTCTGCCCCACCATCCGGCCGAAGACCCGCGGCAGGCTGAACGGGATCACCAGGATCAGGAAGATCTCCAGCCAGTTCGTCCACGCGGTCGGGTTCTCGAACGGGTGGGCGCTGTTGGCGTTGTAGAAGCCGCCGCCGTTTGTGCCCAGCTCCTTGATGACCTCCTGACCGGCCACCGGCCCGCCGGTGATCGTCTGGGCGCCGCCGGTCAGCGTGGTCACGTCGGTGCCGCCGGACAGGTTCTGCACCACGCCGCCGAGCATCAGCGCGAGCGCGCCGAGCACCGCGATCGGCAGCAGGATCCGCAGCGTGACCCGGGTCAGGTCGACCCAGAAGTTGCCCAGCTCGCCGGTGCGGCTGCGGGCGAAGCCCCGGACCAGCGCCACCGCGACGGCGATGCCGACCGCGGCCGAGACGAAGTTCTGCACCGCCAGGCCGGCCATCTGCACCAGGTGGCCCATCGTCGACTCACCCGAGTACCACTGCCAGTTCGTGTTGGTCACGAACGACACAGCGGTGTTCCAGGCACCGTGCGGCACCACCGGTTCGAAGCCCAGCGAGAGCCACAGGTGGTTCTGCAGACGCTGGAACGCGTACAGGAACAGCAGGGACACCGCCGAGAAGGCCAGCACCGAGCGGGCGTACACGCCCCAGGTCTGCTCGGCGGCCGGGTTGACCCCGACCAGGCGGTAGATCCCCCGCTCGAGGAGGGACGACCGGGTTCCGGCGACCACCCGGTACATGTGGTCGCCGAACGGCCGGTGCACGGCGACGAGCGCCGCCACCAGCGACAGGACGAAGAGCACGCCGGCTGTCGTCATGCTCATCAGAAGCGCTCCGGGAACAGCAGGGCGACGACCAGGAACACGCCCAGCCCGATCGCCAGCACCAAGCCGACGGCGTTGACGGCGCTCACAGCTTCTCCACACCCCTCACCACGAGGGCGAGCGCCGCGAACAGCCCCACCGTCAGCAACACGAACAGCACGTCAGACACGGCTGATCTCTCCTAGCGGAAGATGTCCTCGCGACCGCCTCCCGGTCGCGCCGGGCAATCAAAACGCCAGGTCCGGCGGTACGGACAGGGGCTATAACGCGACCATGACGCGCGGGCGCGGTTTCTTGACGCGCTTTTCACGCCGCCTGCACGAACCGCCCCGGCGCGGGGGCCGTGACGGGCCGGTCCGCCGCCTACGCTGGCCTGGTGGCCACCGAACTGACCCTGCTGTCGGACGTGGTCTGCCGGGGTGTGCCGGTCGGTGGGGCCCGGCTGCGCGGGCTGCTGGCGCTGCTGGCCGGGCGGCTCAGGGCGGGCTGCGGCACCGGTGCGCTGGTCGAGGCGCTCTGGCCGGACGAACCGCCCCGGCACCCGGTGAAGGCGTTGCAGATCCTGGTGTCCCGGGCCCGCGCCGAGCTGGGCGCCGACCTGATCGTGCGAACCGCCACCGGCTACCGGCTGGCGCTCACCGACGCGCAGGTGGACGCGGCGGCGGTGCTGCGGCACGCCACGGCGGCGGCCCGGCACGCGCGGGCGGGCCAGCACGCGGACGCGCTGGCCGAGGCGGAGGCAGGGCTGGCGTACTGGGCCGGTCCGCCGGGCGACGAGCCGGGCGAGGGCGATCCGCTCACCGCGTTGCGCGCGGAGCGGGCGGCCACCTACCGCGCGCTGTCCCGGGCCCGGGCGATCGCGTTGTCCCGGCTCGGCCGGCCTGCGGAGGCGCTGCCCGGGCTCGCCGCGCTGGCCGCCGGGACCCGCCACGACGAGGAGCTGCTGGCCGAACTGCTCCGCTGCGAGGCGGCGGTGACCAGCCGGTCGGCGGCGCTGACCCGGTACGACGACTACCGCCGCTCGCTCCGCGACGAGCTGGGCGCCGACCCCGGGCCGGCGCTGCGCGAGCTGCACCGGGAGTTGCTCGACGGGGAGAGCCGGGTGGCCCGGCCCGGCATCCCGTACGAGCCGAACCCGCTGCTCGGCCGCGACGACGACCTGACCGCCGTGGAGTCCCTGCTGACCCACGCCCGGGTGGTCTCCGTCGTCGGTCCCGGCGGGCTGGGCAAGACCCGGCTCGCGTACGCGGTGGCCCGGCGCGCGCCGCAACGCGCCGTACGTCTGGTGGCGCTCGGCGCGGTCACCGCCGACGGCGACGTGCCGGACGCGGTCGCGGCGGCGCTGGGGGTCGGCGAGCCGGTCGCCGGCCCGGTCGGCGCGCTGCCGGTGCCCGCCGACCCGGTCGCCGCGATAGTGACGGCGCTCGGCGCCGGGCCGGTGCTGCTGGTGCTGGACAACTGCGAGCAGGTGGTCCGGGGCGTCGCCGAGCTGGTGGCGGCGCTGCTGGCGGCGACCCGGGAGCTGCGGGTCCTGACCACCAGCCGCACCCCGCTCGGGTTGACGTCGGAGGCGGTGCACGCGCTGCCCGAACTGCCGCTGGACACGGCCGTGGAGTTGTTCACGCAGCGGGCCCGGGCCGCCCGGCCGGGCGTGGTGCTGCCCGCCGAGCAGGTGGCCGAGGTATGCCGGCACCTGGACGGGATGCCGCTGGCGATCGAGCTGGCCGCGGCCCGGGTCCGGGCGATGAGCGTGCCGGAGCTGGCCCGCCGGCTGGACGACCGGTTCGGGCTGCTGCGCGGCGGCCCACGGGACGCCCCGCCGCGCCACCACACGCTGCACGCGGTGGTCGACTGGAGCTGGAACCTGCTGCGGCCGGAGGGGCGGGCGGCGCTGCGGGCGCTGTCGGTGTTCCCCGACGGCTTCACCACGGCGGCGGCCGACCGGGTGCTGGGCGACGACGCGCTGCCGGTGCTGGAACATCTGGTCGACCAGTCGCTGCTGCGCGTGGAGGAGACGCCGGAGGCGATCCGGTTCCGGATGCTGGAGACGGTGCGGGAGTTCGGCGCGGCCCGCCGGGCCGAGGCCGGCGAGACGGACCGTGTCGCGGCGGCGTTCCTCGCCTGGGCCCGCGAGTTCGGCCTCGGGCAGCACGAGACGCTGCTCGGCCCCGAGCCGTTCACCGCCCTGGCGGCGGTCCGGTCCGAACAGGACAATCTCGTCGCCGCGCTGCGACTGGCCTCGGCCCGGTCGGACGCGCCCACGGTGGTCGGCGTCGCCGCCGCGCTCGCCGCGTTGTGGACACTCGACACCAGCTACACCCGGATGCTCGCGCTGGTGGCCGACACCGACTTCCTGCTGTCCCACTACCGGCCCGCGCCGGAGTTCGTGGCGCCGGCTCGTACCGTAGCCGTGCTCGGCGTGGCGCACACCCTGATGATCGCCGGGCGGCGGGCGACCCGCTCGCTCGTGGTGCTGCGGAGACTGCCGCCGCCCCCGACGGACGACCTGGTCGGCGCGATGGCGACGGTCCTGGGCGCGATCCCCGAGATCGTGGCCGACCCGGCCGCGCTCGCCGCGCTGCGCGCGCATCCGCAGCCGCTGGTCGCCGCGATGGCGAACGGCCTGGCCAGCTACCTGCTGGAGCAGGCCGGGCGGCCGGACGACGCGCTGGACGCGGCGCGGCGGATGCTGGACGCGCTGGCCCACCGGCCGATCCCGTGGCTGCGGGTGCTCGTCCACTCGCGGATCGGCGAGTTGTGCATGCAGACCGAACGCTCGGCGGAGGCCCGGGATCACCTGACCGCCGCGCTGGACCTGCTCGCCGACTCCGGCCCGTGGTGGGACCGGCTCCAGATCCGGTGGAGCCTGGTCCTGGTGAACCTCGGGCTCGGCGACGTCGACGACGCGGAACGCTGGCTGCGGCTGGCCACCGCCGACGCCTGCGACGGCCGGTACGACGCCGCGCCGGCGCAGGACGACCAGTACGGGATGCGGGCGTACGAGCGCGGCATCCGGGCCGAATTCGCGCTGGCCCGGGGCGACGTCGACGCCGGGCTGGCCGGCTGGCGGGAGGCGCTGGACGGGTTGCGGCAGCCGGCGGACCCGCTCATCTGGTCCGGCCCGCCCGGCGACGCGCCGTGGCACCTGGAGATCCGGGCGGCCGCCCTGGCGGCACACGCCCGGCACGGCCGGCTGGACCTGGTGCCGGGGCTCGCCGACGCGCTGCGCCGCAGGAGCGCGGCTCTGCTGGCCGACCCGATCGCCGACGCGCCGGGCTTTCTCGTGCAACTGCCGATCCACGGGTCTCTGCTGCTCGCCGTCGCCCTGGTCGAGCTGGACCGGTCGGGTGGTGCCGGCGACAAGGCTGCCGGCGCCCGGCTCGTCGCGCTCGCCGAGCGCTTCGGCTACCAGCGCAACTTCCAGCCCACCATGTCCTCGGCGGCGGCCCGGCAGGCGGCCTACGACGCGGACCGGGCGGCGTACGACGCCGCTCGCGCGTCGTACGCCGCCCTCGACCACGATGAGCTGCGGCTCGTCGCCGTGGCGGAACTCAGCGGGACGGGTCCCGGTCGTACAGCCGGCGCGCCCACAGGTAGCCCACCAGGCTGATCCCGGCACACCAGGCCACCGCGGCGAGCGCGTCGCCGCCGTCGACCGGACCGGCCAGGAGCAGCCCGCGCAACGTCTCCATGATCGGGGTGAACGGCTGGTGCCCGGCGAACCAGGCGAGCCACCCGGGCATCGAGTCGGTCGGCACGAAACCGCTGCCCAGGAACGGCAGCAGCATCAGCGGCATCGGCAGGTTGCTGGCGCTCTCCACGCTCTTGGGCACCATGCCCAGCGCGACCGACAGCCAGGTGATGGCGAACGCGGTGAGTGTGAGCAGCCCGGCCGCGGCGAGCCACTGCGCCGGGCCGGCATCCGGCCGGAAGCCGACGAGCAGCGCCACGGCGACCACCACCGCCAGCCCGATCAGCGTCTGCGTCACCGCGCCCACGACGTGGCCGGTGAGCACCGCCGCGCGGGCGATGGACATGGTGCGGAACCGGGCCACGATGCCCTCGGTCATGTCCATGGCCACCGAGATCGCGGTGCCCTGCGCCGCGCCGGCCAGGGCGAGCAGCAGGATGCCGGGGGTCACGTAGTCGACGTACGCGGACCGGCCCCCGGCCACGCCGCCGAGCCCGTTGCCGAGCGTGCCGCCGAAGACGTAGACGAACAGCAGCAGGAAGACCACCGGCAGGGCGATCACCACTGCTGTCAGGGACGGATAGCGCACCGCGTGCTTCAGGTTGCGGCGCAGCATCGTCGCCGAGTCGCCGACGGTGTGGGCGAGCGTGCTCATGCGGTCACCTTCTCCTCGGTGCGGTGGCCGGTGAGGGCCAGGAAGACGTCGTCCAGGTCGGGGGTGTGCAGGCTCATCGACTCGACGGCGACGCCGGCCGCGTCGAGCCGGTCGAGCAGGGCCTTCACCCCGCTGACGCCGCCGTCGCCGGGGACCCGCAGCGTGAGGTCGTCGTCGTGCCGGGTGGCCGCCGGGAACAGCCCGGCCGCCGCGGCCAGTTGCGCCGGGTCGGTGAAGTGCAGGCGTACGTGACCGCCGGGCACCAGCCGCTTCAGCTCGGCCGGGCTGCCCTCGGCGACGAGGCGACCGCCGTCGAGCAACGCGACCCGGTCGGCCAGGTGGTCGGCCTCCTCCAGGTACTGAGTGGTCAGGAAGACGGTGGTGCCCTCGGCCACCAACTCCCGCACGATCTGCCACATGGCCCGCCGGCTGCGCGGGTCCAGGCCGGCCGTCGGCTCGTCCAGGAAGATCAGCCGGGGGCGGCCGACAAGCGTCATCGCCAGGTCCAGCCGCCGTTTCATCCCGCCCGAGTACGCCGCCACCGGCTTGTCCGCCGCGTCGGTCAGGTCGAAGCGGGCCAGCAGGTCGTCCACCACCCGCCGTCCCTCGATTCGGCCCAGATGCCGCAGGTCGGTCATCAGCCGCAGGTTCTCCGCGCCGGTGAGCAACGCGTCGACGGCGGAGAACTGGCCGGTCACGCCGATCACGGCGCGTACCCGGTCCGGCTCGGCGGCCAGGTCGTGGCCGGCGACGCGCACGGTTCCGCCGTCCGGTGGGATCAGCGTGGAGAGGATCTGCACTGTGGTGGTCTTGCCGGCGCCGTTCGGGCCGAGCAGGGCGAAGACCGTGGCCTCGGCTACGCGCAGGTCGACGCCGTCGAGCACCACCTGCTTCCGGTACGCCTTGCGCAACCCGGTCGCCTCGACCATCGGTGAGGTTGTCGTCGTCATGCGGCAACCGTGACGGCGGCGGGGATCAGCGCGGTTTCACGGCGGTTTCATGCCTACCGGACAGGGGCGCGGACCTCAGCGCTCGACGGCGCGGGCGACAAGCGCCTCGGCGACGTCGCGCAGTTTGCGGTTGGTGTCCTGGGAGAGCTTGGCGAGCAGGGTGAACGCCTCGTCGGCCGAGCAGCGCCGCTGGCCCATGATGATGCCCTTGGCCTGCTCGATCACGGCCCGGCTGCGCATCGCCTCGCGCATCTGCTGGGCCAGCGTCGAGGTGCTCTCGTAGAGGTGCGCGTTGGCGAGCGCGACGGCCGCGTACGCGGCGAACTCCTCCGCCAGGTCGATCGACGACTGGTCGAAGGCGTGGGCCGAGCTGCCGTAGAGGTTCAGCGCCCCGGTCACCGCCTCCTGGATCGGCAACGCGATCGACAACGAACTGCCCCCGGCGGCTGCTGGCCGAGCACGGTCGCCGCCTGGTCCTGCGCCGGCTCTCGCCTGTGGTCCGACGCGTCCTCGACGTCACCGGCAAGCTTGCCGCGTTCGAGGTCGTCGATCGGCCCGCGCTGCCCGCCGCCCACGACCGGTCGGCACGTCCCGTCGCCCCCACCGGCGCCGCTTCCACGAGGACGTCACAGCTCATGCCGCACGCCCACCCCGACCTCGCCGCCGCCTTGATCAGGCTCGCTCGGATCAAGTACGACGAGGTCGACCTGGACGTGGTGCTGTCGACCATCGCGCAGGTCGCCAAGGACACCCTCCCCGGCACCGCCGAGGTGTCGGTGACCCTGGTCCAGGGCACCCGGGCGCACACCGCCGCGTACACCGGCGAGCTGGCGCTGACCCTCGACGAGTGGCAGTACGCGCACGGCCGCGGTCCGTGCCTGGACGCCGCCACCACCGGCACCGCGATGCTGGTGCCCGACATGTCGGCGGAGAGCCGCTGGCCGGAGTGGGCGGCCCGGGCGCACGGGGCGGGTGCGGCCAGCTCGCTGTCGGTCGGCCTGCCCATCCAGGAGGCGATGGTCGGCGCGCTGAACATCTACGGCGCGGCGCCCGGTGTCCTGGACGAGCAGGTCGAACTGGCGCAGACGCTGGCCGGATACGCCGCCATCGCGCTGGCGAACGTCCACCTCTACGAGAGCACCGCGACGCTGGCTCAGCAGATGCAGGAGGCCATGCAGAGCCGGGCCGTGATCGAACAGGCCAAGGGCATCATCATGGGTCAGCGGCGCTGCTCGGCCGACGAGGCGTTCGCCATCCTGGCCCGGGTGTCGCAGGACTCCAACCGCAAGCTGCGTGAGGTCGCCGAGTCACTTGTGCACCGCGCGGTGCACGGCCCTCGCGACTGACCGCCCGCTCAGCGGGGCATCGCCCGCCAGCCGGAGCCACTCGCGCGCCACGCCCCCGCCAGGATGCTCGCCGAGCCACGGCTCGGGCACTGCTGGATCTTGGACCGGCCGGACGCCCCGCCGATCTGTGCCTGGACCTGCCACTGGCTTCCGTCGGTGCAGATGTAGACGTCACGCCGTCCGCGAGGGTTGTTGACGCCGTTCCACCAGTGTTCCTCGACCACCATGTCGTGACCGTACCGCAGGAGACCCGGAGCAGCACAGACGCAAATCGGTTGCCGCCGTCGGCCGGGCGGCGCACGCTCCCCGAATGACAGCACCGGACCTGCCGCGCAGCTTCACCATCCGCGAGGGCGACCTGCGGATCCTCAACCCGTTCGACGACGTCAAGCTGGCCACGCTGGGCCGCGCGATCCGGCTGCGACCGGGCGACGAGCTGCTGGATCTGTGCAGCGGCAAGGGCGAGCTGCTCTGCACCTGGGCCCGCGACCACGGGGTCACCGGCACCGGCGTCGACATCAGCAGCGCCTTCACCGCCGCCGCCCGGGAACGCGCCTCGGAACTGGGCGTGGCCGAGCACGTACGGTTCGTGCACGGCGACGCGGCGGCGTACTCACCGGAGCGGCCGGTCGACGTGGCGGCCTGTGTCGGGGCGACCTGGATCGGCGACGGGGTGCCGGGCACGCTGGAACTGCTCGACCGGGCGCTGCGGCCCGGCGGCATGGCGCTGGTCGGCGAGCCCTACTGGCGGCGGGACCCGCCGGACGAGGAGGCGGTCACCGGCTCGCACGCCCGGTCCCGGGACGAGTTCCACGACCTGCCCGGCCTGGTGCGGCTCTTCGGCGAGTGCGGCTGGGACCTGGTCGAGATGGTCCTCGCCGACCAGGACAGCTGGGACCGGTACGCGGCCGCGCACTGGCTGAACCTGCGCCGCTGGCTGGACGCCAATCCGGACGACGAACTGGCCCCGGAGCTGCGGCGGGAGCTGACCGAGGACCCGCTGCGGTACCTCCGCTTCCAGCGCGAGTACATGGGGTGGGGAGTGTTCGCGCTGTTGCGACGGTGACTGCTTAACGAACGGCTACGCAGGGTAAAGCCAGATCATGGGACAGTTGCGCACCTCGCCGCCGCCGCCACAGGCCTCGGAGCTGGAGCGGTGGGTGCTCGACTCCCCGGAGGATCTGCGCGTCCTGCGCGCCTCGCTGCGCGACGCGCTGAACCGGCACGGCCTGGTGCAGGGTGAGGACCTGGACGAGGTGCCGCACCTGGTCGTGCTGGTCGCCACCGAACTGGCCAGCAACGCGCTGCGGCACGGCCGCCCGCCCACCATCATCACGCTGCTCACCACCGACGACCGGTTCCTGCTCGACGTGGCCGACCACGACGTCAGCTCGGTGCCGGAGCTGACCGACATCAGCCCGACGGACTCGGGCGGGCGCGGACTGTTCCTGGCCCAGTCGGTCTCGCTCGACGTCGGCTGGTACGCCACCGGGTCCACCAAGAACATCTGGGCCGCGTTCTCCCGCTGACGGCCGGGGCGGCCGCCTGGCGAGGGCTCAGCGGTCGCCGGCCGGGATCGGGTCGTCGTACTGGCCGGGCGGCCCGGCGAGCGGTTCGCCGTCCACGATCGGCCACGGGTTCGGCGTGCACCCGTGCAGCCCGAGCGTCTGCTGCACCATCACCGGCGCCGGACCGCCGGCCCGGGGGCAGCGCTCGTGTCCCCGGCCCAGCCGGTGGCCGACCTCGTGGTTGAGCAGGTACTGCCGGTAGCGGTCGAGGTCGGTGACGTGCGGCACCCCGTACACCCAGCGGGCCACGTTGATCACCACCTGGTCGCCGTTGCGGCAGGACGTGTATCTGTCGCTCGGGTCGCCGCAGAGCCGCCCCCGGGTCACCGGCGTGGTGAGCAGCACTGTGAAGTCGGCCCTGTCGTCGCGGCCCACCCGTTGCAGCCGCCACCGGCCGTCGCCGGTCCAGCCCCGCCGGTCGGCGAGCGTCGCCGCGACCTCGCGGGCGAAGCGTTCCACGTCCACGTTGCGGATGCCGTCCTCGACGGCGACCCGGTAGCGCAGCAGTTCGCCGGAGCGCCCGGCCACCGCGCCGACGGTGTCGGCGGTGCGGAACGCGCCGCTGCCCCGGGGCGGGTAGCCGATGCCGGGGGCCACCCGTCCGGCCGCCGGGACCGGCGTCGGCACCGCCGTCGGCGAGGGACGCGCGTCCGGCGCGGGCGCGCTCGGCGCCGCCGCCTGCACGGTCCGCCGCACGTCGACGCGGTCCAGCAGGTCCGCGTGCCGGGCCGCGTACCCGCCGGCGGCGAGCACGGCCCCGACCAGGACCACCGCCAGGATCCGCCCGGATCGCGGCCTCCGCCGTCGCCGGTGCAGCCCTCGGTCACGCCCGCCCACGTCGGTCTCCGTCCGTCGCCCCCACCCGCTCGGGCAGGAGTACGGACGCCGGGCCGGGAAGGTTGAACGGGCGGGCCGGGTACCGTCGGGTGTCGGGGTGAGCGAGAGGCCGCCTGCCGGAGTTCAGGGAGAGCCACCCGTGTCACCAGCCGACCGACTGCTCGACGACGCCGTGGCGACGGCGCGCGGCACCGACGTACGCGCCGCCGAACGGGCCCTCGACGGGCTGGTGGTGGCCGACGGCGCCGCGGTGGACGCGGCGCTGCTGGCCCGGCTGACCCGGGACGTGGGCCGGCTCTGGCCACGCGGCTGGCAGCCCGCCGACCTGGACCGGCTCGCCACCCGGCGGCTGACCCCGCGCGGGGCCCGCCTGCTGCGCGACGCCATGGCCGCGCAGCGGCGCACCCTGCCGGCGCCCGTCCCGGAGTGGTTCGACGCGCAGCTCACCGAGGCCGGCGCCCGCTGGGACGACGACGCGGGCTGGCTGGACCGGCGCGCCGACGGCGACCGGATCACCGCGCTGCGGGACGCCGTCGACGCGCTCGTCCTGGTGGCGGGGCTGCCGCCGATCGCGGTGCTGCGGCCCCCGCCGGGCTCGGCCGCCGTCCCACGCGCCGCCGCGACGCCGAGCGGTTCCCGGATGCTCGACCGGGTACGCGCGCTGCTCGCCAAGGCCGAGTCGACCGCCTATCCGGCCGAGGCGGAGGCGTTCACCGCGAAGGCGCAGGAGCTGATGGCCCGGCACAGCATCGACGCGGCGCTGCTCGACGCCGCCGCCGAGCGGTCCGGTGCTCCGGGCGGGGTCCGGATCGGCGTCGACGCCCCGTACGCGGCGGCGAAGGCGCTGCTGGTCCAGGAGGTGGCGGCGGCGAACCGGTGCGAGTCGGTCTGGTCCGACGACCTGGGTTTCGCCACGGTGCTCGGCTTCCCGGCCGACCTGGCCGCGGTAGAGCTGCTGCACACCTCGCTGCTGGTGCAGGCCACCGCCGCGATGCTGCGCGGCCGGGGTGAGCGCGGCAAGGCCGGCGGACGGCGCACCAAGGGCTACGACGAGTCGTTCCTCAACGCGTTCGCGCTGCGGATCGGCGACCGGTTGCGCGAGGCGAGCGCGGTCGCGGCCGAGGAGAGCGACGACGACCGGCTGCTGCCGGTGCTCGCGGCCCGCTCGGACGCCGTCCGGGAACGCGTCGACCAGCTCTTTCCCGGCACCACGCGGCACCGGCTCCAGGTGCGCGACGAACAGGGCTGGGTCTCCGGCACCAGCGCGGCCGACCGCGCCTCACTCGATCCGGGACGCGCGGCGCGCCGCCCGGTGCGCGGGGTCCGCTGACTTCCTGGCCGATGATGTCGGTTCGGGCGGACCGGCTCCGACCCGTCTGCGAGGCGCCACCGAGGGTGGCCCCGGACCTGAGGAGTGCACAGTGAAGTACATGCTGCTGATCTGGAACCGGCCCGGCTTCGTGGAGGAGCTGTCCGAGGCGGAACGCAACGCGATCTTCGGCGAGGTCGACGAGATCATGAAGGAGCTGACCGAGTCCGGTGAGCTGGTCGGCGGAGAGGCGCTGGCCCACCCGTCGCAGGCCCGGACGGTACGACCGGCGGCCTCCGGCGGCACTGAAATCACCGACGGGCCGTTCGTGGAGAGCAAGGAGCAGTTCGCCGGCTACCTGACGGTCGACTGCGAGACCCCGGAGCGGGCCGCCGAGATCGCCGCGCGCTGGCCGGACGTGCGGCACGGTTTCGGCGTGCTGGAGGTGCGCGCGGTGATGGAGCAGGCCGGGACGGAGATGTGACCTCGCGGGCGGTCGAGGACCTGCTACGCGAACTCGCACCGCAGGTCCTCGGCGTGCTCGTGCGCCGGCACGGCCAGTTCTACGCCTGCGAGGACGCCGTCCAGGAGGCGCTGCTCGCCGCCGCCGTCCAGTGGCCCGAGCAGGGCCTGCCAAACCACCCCCGCTCGTGGCTGGTCATAGTGGCCACCCGCCGGCTCACCGACGAGTGGCGCCGTGAGCACGCCCGCCGGGCACGCGAGGTCGCGGTGGCGGTCCGGCAGCCGGCGTACGCGACTGTCGCGCCGCCCCCCGACGAGGAGCCGCCGAGCGGGGACGACACGCTGAAGCTGCTGTTCCTCTGCTGCCATCCGGCGCTGCCGGTCAGCGCGCAGATCGCGCTCACGCTGCGTGCGGTGGGCGGGTTGAGCACTGCCGAGATCGCCCGCGCGTACCTGGTGCCGGAGGCGACCATGAGCCAGCGGATCCGCCGCGCGAAGCAGCGGATCGAGGCGGCCGGCGCGCGTTTCACGCTGCCCTCGCCGGCCGACCGCGACGAGCGGCTGGGCGCTGTGCTGCGCGTGCTCTACCTGGTGTTCAACGAGGGGTACGCGGCGTCGAGCGGCGAGGCGCTGCACCGGGCGGAGCTGACCGCCGAGGCGATCCGGCTGGCCCGGGAACTGCGCCGGCTGCTCCCGGACGACGGCGAGGTGGCCGGGTTGCTGGCGCTGATGCTGCTCACCGACGCGCACCGGGCGGCGCGTACCGGCCCGGACGGCGAACTGGTGCCGCTGGCCGAGCAGGATCGCGGCCGGTGGGACCGGGACGCCGTCGCGCAGGGGGTGGCGCTGGTGACCGAGGCGCTGACCTGGTCGTCGCCGGGGCCGTACCAGGTGCAGGCGGCCATCGCGGCGGTGCACGCGGAGGCCCCCTCCGCCGAGACCACTGACTGGCCGCAGATCGTCGCGCTCTACCGGGTGCTGGCCCACATCGCGCCGAATCCGATGGTCACGCTCAACCAGGCGGTCGCGGTGGCCATGGTGGACGGCCCGCGCGCCGGGCTCGCGCTGCTGGAGCCGCTCGACGCCGACGGCCGCACCGCCGGCCACCACCGGCTCGCCGCCGTCCGCGCGCATCTGCTCGACCTGGCCGGGGACCGGTCGGACGCGCGGGCCGCGTACCTGGCCGCCGCGCGGGCCACCACCAGCCTGCCGGAGCGCCGTTACCTCCAGGCCCGCGCCGCCCGCCTGGCCTGACCGATGAGTTGCCGCGCGCACTGCGGTCCACCCTCCATGGGAGAGGTGACCAGTCAGATGTCGGTGTCGCTGGACGGCTATGTGGCGGCGCCGGGCCAGAGCCTGGCGGACCCGCTGGGCCGTGGTGGCCTGCGGTTGCACGAGTGGGCGTTCGCCACCGAGAGCTGGCGCGCGCAGCACGGCCAGGAGGGCGGGGAGCGCAACCCGGACGCCGAGGTGATCGAGGAGATGACCGGGGGCGTCGGCGCGTACGTGATGGGCCGGCGCATGTTCGGCGGCGGCGAGGGTCCGTGGGACCTCGGGTGGACCGGCTGGTGGGGCGACGATCCGCCGTTCCGGACCCCGGTGTTCGTGCTGACCCACCACCCACGGGAACCGCTGGTCATGAACGGCGGCACGGAGTTCCACTTCGTCACCGACGGCCCCGGGGCGGCGCTGGAGCGGGCCCGGTCGGCGGCCGGCGACGGGCGGGTCTGCGTGGCCGGTGGCGGCGCCACGGTACGCCGGTACCTGACCGACGGGCAGCTCGACTCGCTCTGGCTGCACGTGGTGCCGATCGTGCTGGGCGGCGGCACACCGCTGTTCGACGGGCCGCTCGACGTGGTGCTGGAGCCGGAGAAGGTGGTGGCGTCACCCGCTGTCACGCACGTCCGCTACCGGGTGCGGCACTGACCGGTACGGCACGCCGGGCCGGCCCGAAAGGGCCGGCCCGGCGACGTGCACTGCGCGTACGTCAGCTCTTGAAGGCGTCCTTGATCTTCTCGCCGGCCTGCTTGAGCTTGGCGCCGGCCTGGTCGTTGCGGCCCTCGGCCTCCAGGCGCTCGTTGTCCGTGGCCCGGCCGACGCCCTCCTTGACCTTGCCCGCGGCGTCCTGGGAAGTGTTGTCGATCTTGTCGTCGAGACCCATCATGACCTCCACTGATGCGATTGCCTGACGACAACTGGTTACCCCGTCGGCCGCCCGCCCAATCCCCTCACCCGATCGGGCGGAAACGCCGCAGCCGCAGGCTGTTGCCCACCACGAAGACCGACGAGAAGGCCATCGCCGCCCCGGCCAGCATCGGGTTGAGCAGCCCGGCCGCCGCGAGCGGCAACGCCGCCACGTTGTAGGCGAACGCCCAGAACAGGTTTCCCTTGATGATCGCCAGCGTGCGCCGGGAGAGCCGGATCGCGTCCACGGCCGCGGTCAGGTCACCCCGGACCAGCGTCAGGTCGGCGGCCTCGATGGCCGCGTCGGTGCCGGTGCCCATGGCCAGCCCGAGGTCGGCCCGGGCCAGCGCGGCGGCGTCGTTGACCCCGTCGCCGACCATCGCGACCACCCGGCCCTCGCCCTGCAGCCGCTCGATCACCGCGACCTTCTCGGCGGGTAGCACCTCCGCGATCACCTCGTCGATGCCGACCTCGGCGGCCACCGCCTTCGCCACCGTGGCGTTGTCGCCGGTGAGCAGCACCGGTGTGAGCCCCAGCTCACGCAGCCGGGCGACGGCCGTCCGGCTGGTCGGCTTCACCGCGTCGGCCACCGCGAGCACGCCCCGGGCCCGCCCGTCCCAGCCGGCCAGGATCGCCGTCCGGCCCGCCGCCTCCGCGCCGGTCGCGGCCCGCGCGACCTCCTCGGGTACGTCGAGACCCCGCTCGCGCAGCAGCCGCGCCCGGCCGACCACCACGGTCCGGCCCTCGACCGTGCCGGTCACGCCGAGCCCTTCGGCGTTGGCGAACTCGCCGACCGGCGGCAGCGGCCCGGCCTCGGCCGCGCCCTCGGCGACGGCCCGGGCGATCGGGTGCTCGGAGGCGGCCTCCAGCGCGCCGGCCACCCGGAGCAGCTCGGCGGCGTCCTCGCCGTCGGCGGGCAGCACCTCGGCCAGCGCCATCCGGCCGGTGGTGACGGTGCCGGTCTTGTCCAGCACCACGGTGTCCACCCGGCGGGTGGACTCCAGCATCTCCGGCCCCTTGATCAGCACCCCGAGCTGCGCGCCGCGTCCGGTACCGACGAGCAGCGCGGTCGGCGTGGCCAGGCCGAGCGCGCACGGGCAGGCGATGATCAGCACGGCCACCGCGGCGGTGAACGCGGGGGTCGTACCCGAGCCGGTGCCGAGCCACCAGCCGAGCGTGCCGGCAGCCAGCGCGATCACGATCGGCACGAAGACGCCGGAGATCCGGTCGGCGAGCCGCTGCACGGCCGCCTTGCCGGTCTGCGCCTGCTCCACCAGCCGCGCCATCTGGGCGAGCTGGGTGTCGCCGCCGACCCGGGTGGCCCGGACGACCAGCCGGCCGCCGGCGTTCACCGTCGCGCCGACCACCGTGTCGCCCGGCCCCACCTCGACCGGCACCGACTCGCCGGTGAGCATGCTGGCGTCGACGGCCGAGGTGCCCTCCTCGACCACGCCGTCGGTGGCGACCTTCTCGCCGGGCCGGACCACGAACCGGTCGCCGACCGCGAGCCGGTCGACCGGGACCCGGACCTCCTGGCCGTCGCGCAGCACCGCGACGTCCTTGGCCCCGAGTTCGAGCAGGGCGCGCAGCGCCGACCCGGCGGTGCGCTTGGAACGGGCCTCGAAGTACCGCCCGGCCAGGATGAACACGGTCACCCCGGCGGCGGCCTCCAGGTAGATGTTGCCGGCGCCGTCGCCCCGGGTGATGTCGAGGCTGAACGGGTGCTTCATCCCGGGCATGCCGGCGTCGCCGAGGAACAGCGCCCAGAGCGACCAGCCGAACGCGGCGAGCGTGCCGAGCGAGACGAGCGTGTCCATGGTCGCCGCGCCGTGCCGCAGGTTGACCAGGGCGGCGCGGTGGAACGGCAGCCCGCCCCAGACCACGACCGGCGCGGCCAGCGTGAGCGAGGCCCACTGCCAGTAGTCGAACTGCCAGGCCGGAACCATGGCGAGCACGATCACCGGCACGGTGAGCACGGCGGAGACCCAGAGCCGCGTACGCGCGGTGCGCAGCTCGTCCACCGGCTCCCCGGCCGCTGCGGCCGCCTGCTCGGGCGGGGGCGGCACCACGGCGGTGTAGCCGGTCTTCTCGACGGTGGCGATCAGGTCGGCCGGCGCGATGTCGTCGGCGTACCGGACGGTGGCCTTCTCGGTGGCGTAGTTCACAGTCGCCTCGACGCCGTCCATCCGGTTGAGTTTCTTCTCGATCCGGGCGGCACAGGACGCGCAGGTCATCCCGCCGATCGCCAGCTCGATCAGGTTCGGCGCGGTGGGCAGCGCCTTTCCCGTGGCAGTCATCGCGGCACCTCCGGCGCTCAACTGTGCCCGTGCCCCGGCGTGCCGTGTCCGGCGTCCGGGGTCGGTGCGGTGGTGGGTGCCGGCGCGGTGGGCACCGGCGCGGTCCGGTCGCCGGCCAGGACTGTGAACTCGGCCGTGTGCACCGCGTCGCCGTGCCGGAAGTCCAGGTAGAGACGGTACGCCCCGGCCGAGGGCACCTCCGCGGCGAACGTGATCGCCGGACCGGCCGGTGTGCGCCCGTCGCCGGGCGTGCCCTCCGGGTGCACGTGCAGGTACGCCAGGTCGCCCTGCCGCAGCGCCACCAGGTGCCCGTACGCGCCGAGGTAGGGCTGCAGGTCGGTGACCGGCCGCCCGTCGCGGCTGACGGAGAGCGTGAGCCGGCTGGTCCGGCCCGGCTCCGGCGTGCCGGTCAGGGTGACGGTGTAGCCGTCGACTGTGGTGCTGGTGGCCGGCGCCGGCAGCGGCCGGGCGGCCAGCTCACCGGGGACCGTGACGTCCAGGCCGAGCGTCAGCGGCTCGCCGCCTTCGGGCGTGAAGTCGGCGAACGCCCGCCAGACCCCGGGGCCGTCGAGCGGGGAGGCGACCCGCCAGGTGCCGTCGCCGGTCATCTCCGGGTGGACGTGCCGGAACCCGGAGAGGTCTCGGCGGGCGACGATCAGGTGCATGCGCTTGTCGTGGGCCACCTCGAAGCGGGTGACCGGCGCGCCGTCCGGGCCGGTGATCCGGAAGGCGAACTGTCCGGCCGCCGCGGTGGCGGGCTGGAGCGTGTAGCCGCGTTCGGAGACGAGCAGCCCGCCGGGCAGGTGCGCGGCGGCGCCGCCCGCCTGGCTCTCGTCTCCGTGACCGGTGTCGCCGGTCCCGTGGTCGCTGTCGCTGTCGTCGTGGCGGGTCTCGGCGGCCGGGGCGACGGGGTCGGCCAGGTTGCCGATCCCGTACGCCGCGCCGAAGACCGCCACGAGGCCGAGCGCGAAGCCGCTGAGCTTCGTCGCCGTGTTCATGGTTTCTCCTCGTTCCCGCGGGTCCGTGGACCCGTCACGCACCGACGAGGTCGTAGCCGGCCTCGTCGACCGCCGCCCGGACGGCGTCCGCGTCCAGCGGGTTCTGACTGGTGACGGTGACCCGGCCGGTGGCCAGGTCGACCTGGACGTCGCTGACGCCCGGAAGCGCGTTCAGCTCGGTGCTCACCGAGTTGACGCAGTGGCCGCAGGTCATGCCGCTCACCTGGTAGGTGCTCTCCATGTCGCCCTCCGATCTTATACCCCCTGGGGGTACTGTCGACACGTTAGCATACCCCCGAGGGGTACGGTATCCTCGTTTTCATGACCGCGCCGTCCAGCCCGACCCGGGGCTACACCGCCAGCAAGGACCAACTCCTCGCCCGGCTCCGCCGCATCGAGGGTCAGGTCCGGGGCATCGAGAAGATGGTCGAGGACGACCGTTACTGCATCGACGTGCTGACCCAGATCTCGGCCATCCAGGCGGCGCTGGACAAGGTCGGCCTCGGCCTGCTCGACGGGCACGCGCGGCACTGCATGCACGAGGGCGCCGCCGAGGGCCGGGCCGACGAGATGGCGACCGAGATGATGGCCGCCGTCGGTCGCCTGATGAAGCGCGGCTGAGCGGGACCTCCGGCCCACCGGACCGGGCCCGCCGGCCCGACCCGACACGCCCGCGCGGCCGTACCGTCGAAGTGGCGGGCAGGCCGGCCCGGCGGACCCGCGGTGACGGACGGAGGGCGGCCCGATGATGTGGCAGAGCCCGATGATGGGCTGGATGTGGATCTGGTCCCTGGCGGTGCTGGTGGTGCTGGCAGGGCTCCTCTGGCTGGCCGTGCGGTGGACCGGCCCGCAGCAGTCCGGGCCGACCACGGCCCGGCGCATCCTCGACGAGCGGTACGCGCGCGGCGAGATCGACGAGGACGAGTACCGGCGACGCCGGGCCGGCCTGGCCTGACCGCGCGGGCCGCGCGTCCCCGGCCACGGTGCCCGGGAGCGCCCAGCCGGGCTGCCTACCATGTCGGGGCGACGACCCGGACGTGGTCGACACGTCCGCGCCGGCCCGGTGACCAGACCGGTCCGGCGGACCAGGCGTCGCCGCGACCGTTGGGAGAGACGCCTTGGGTGCCGACCACACCCGCCCCGCACCGCCCACGCCACCGGGCGTACGGCGGCTGCTCGTCGCCGTGGTGGTACCGCTGTTCGCGCTCACCGTGATCGCGGCGCTGGTGCTCTGGCCCCGGCAGGACCGGGAGCCGGTCGGCGGCGCGGACGTCCCCCGCTACCACGGCACCGTGACCCGGGTGGTCACCGAACCCTGCCCGCCGACCCCGGAGGCCCCGGAGGGCGCGGGCGGCCCCTGCGGCACCGCGACGGTCACCGCCGAGCAGGGCCCGGACACGGGCCGGCAGGTCGAGACGCCGCTGCCGGCCGGGCCGGGGGCACCACGGGTCGAGGTCGGCGACAAGATCGTCCTGGTCGAGCTGATCGACCCGGCCGACCCGTCGGTGAAGTCCTACAACATCGCCGAGCACCAGCGCGGCACCCCGCTGATCTGGCTGCTGGTGCTCTTCGCCGCCGCGATCGTGGCATTCGGGCGCTGGCGCGGACTCGCCGCGCTCGGCGGCCTGGTGGCCAGCTTCGCGATCCTGCTCGGCTTCGTGCTTCCCGGCATCGGCGGCGGCCAGCCGCCGCTGCTGGTGGCGATCGTGGGCGCCGCGTTGATCATGTTCGTGGTGCTCTATTTGACGCACGGGATCACCGCGCAGACGTCGGTGGCGGTGCTCGGCACGCTGGGCAGCCTGGTGATCACCGGCGTGCTCGGCCTGCTCGCCACGTCCGCCACCCACCTGACCGGCTTCGGCAGCGAGGACGCCACCACCCTGTCCATGTTCCGGGCCGACGTGGACCTGCACGGGCTGCTGCTGGCGGGCATCATCATCGGCTCGCTGGGCGTGCTGGACGACGTCACCGTCACCCAGGCGGCCACCGTCACCGAACTCGCGCACGCCAACCCGGGACTGTCCCGGCGGCAGCTCTACCGGGCGGCGACCCGCGTCGGCCGGGCCCACATCGCGTCCACCGTCAACACCATCGTGCTGGCGTACGCGGGCGCCTCGCTGCCGCTCCTGCTCCTGCTGGTCGCCGACTCCCGCCCGGTGAGCCAGATCCTCACGAGCGAGTTCCTCGCCCAGGAGATCGTCCGCAGCGCGGTGGCCACGCTCGGCCTGATCGCGGCCGTACCGCTGACGACCGCACTCGCCGCGATCGTGACCACCGCCGGACGGCGTGCGACCGGCGCGGAGCCGGCGGCCCCCGCGCCCCGTCCGCCGGCCGGACGCGACGACGCGCTGGAGGCGCTCGGCGGCGGAAGGAGTACGGAGGCGACATGGTGAAACTCCGCACGGTGACCATCGATTTCAAACGCGATGCTGGTCACGGCGGGCCACGGCGAAATCTCGCTATTGGTCGGCTTCCGGACGTAGATCCGCAGGAGTGCTGTCGGGTAACCTCGCTGCCGGTCACCGCCGAAGGCGCGCACCGGCGCCAGCGGTGCCGCCGCCCAATCGCCTGCGGGCGAGCCGGGGAACCAGGTACATGGGGTGAATCCGCGCGAGCGGTAGGGGCCACTTCCGTCCCGAACCCGTCAGCTAACCCGGTCGGCGGCCGACGGAAGGGAACACTGTGACGCCACCCCTGCGCCGCTGGCTGACACCCCTGGTGGCCGTGCTGGCCTCGCTGGCAGTGCTGGCCGGGCCGAACGCGGCGACGGCGGCCCCCGCCGCGGCGGCCCCGAACAAGCCGTCCGGGCACGAGGAGGACGGCGAACCACCGCTCATCACCGAGGCGATCGACACCGCCAACCGCGCCTTCCTCCAGGCGAAGGCGAAGCTGGCCAAGTCGCAGGACCGCCAGCGTCGGCTGGCCGCCGAGGTGCAGACGGCACAGGCCGAACTCGAGGCGCTCAGCCCGCAGGTCAACCAACTCGCCGCCCAGTCCTACCGGACCGGCCGGATGGGCGCGATGGCGATGTTGCTGGAGAGCAACTCGCCCGACTCGTTCGTCCGCCGCGTCAACGCCCTGGACGAGCTGAACCTGCTCAACGCGCAGCGCCTGGCCGCCATCAACGCGGTCAAGACCCGCGCCGAGCAGGCCAAGATCGCGCTCGACGCCGAGGTGCGCGAGCAGGAGAAGCAGAAGAACGCGATGGAGCGCGAGAAGGTGCAGGCCGAGCGCGCCCTCAAGCTCGTCGGCGGCCTCGGCTTCACCGGCGGCCTGGTCGACGCCACCTCACCGGTCGCCAAGATCGGCCCCGGCCGCACCGGCGACGGCGGCTGGAAGGCCGAGTCGTGCAGCGAGAAAGACCCGACCACCTCGGGCTGCGTCACGCCGCGGACGCTGCACGCCTACAAGGAGGTCCGGCGCGCCGGCTATACGCGCTTCGTGGGCTGTTACCGGCCGGGCGGGCCGTGGGAGCACCCCAAGGGCAAGGCGTGCGACTGGTCGCTGCAGAGCAGCGGGTTCGCGCCCTGGCACAACAACGACACCCGCAAGTACGGCAACGACGTGGCCGCCTTCCTCATCCGCAACGCCGACCGGCTGGGCATCTACTACGTCATCTGGAACCGGCAGATCTGGTTCCCGGCCACCGGCTGGAGTTCGTACAGCGGACCGTCGAACCACACCGACCACGTCCACATGTCGATGCTCTGACCTGGACGCAGACAGAAGGGGCCGCCCGTGGGCGGCCCCTTCTGTCGTCCGGCGCCGCGGTCAGCTGGCCAGCGCCGCGTCCGCGTCCGCCGGCGCCGAGGGAGCGGGCAGTGGCGCCGGGACCTGCGCCACTGTCCGCACCTCGCCGCCGGAGAGCCGGTACGACATTCCCACCACCGCGCACCGGCCCGCCGCGACCCGCTCGGCCAGCACGCCGGACCGGGCCAGCAGCGTCTCCACGGTCTGCGCGATGTGGACGTCGACGATGCCGTCGAGGTCTTCGATCCCCTGCCGGGCGGCCCGCAGCAGGCTGGGCGAGACCGCGTCCACCACCGCGCCCAGGTGCCCGGCCGGCGCGGCGCCGGTCCGGACCCCCTCCCGGGCGGCCTGGACCGCGCCGCAGGAGTCGTGCCCGAGCACCACCACGAGCGGCGTGCCCAGCACGGTGACCGCGTACTCGACGCTGCCGAGCACCTCGGGCCCGGCGGTGTGCCCGGCGGTACGCACCACGAAGAGGTCGCCGAGACCCCGGTCGAAGATGATCTCCGCCGCGAGCCGCGAGTCGGAGCAGCCGACGATCACCGCGAAGGGGTGCTGGCCGTCGGCCACGGCCGCCCGGTGCCCGGCGTCCTGATTCGGATGCTGCGGCACACCGGTGACGAACCGGAGGTTACCGGCGCGCAGTTCCGCGAGCGCCTGCTCCGGGCTTCTCGGCGTCATCTGCCTCACCTCGCCTACCTGGGGAACGACCAGGCCGTACGGCCTCGCGACTTCACGGTCACACGACGTCTGGGGCACGTCAAGATTCGTGATACGCATTTCATACTTTCCCGTGCCGGGCCCCGTCCCGATTCGGGGGACCGCCGCAATGGCCATAGCATGACCACCATGGCGACGACACCAGGTGAGGACGGGAGCCGCCGTAACTGGACCTTCCTCACCAATCACGGGCATGTGCTGCTGGCGATCGCGCGTAACCCCACCGCGCGGCTGCGGGACGTGGCCGACGAGGTGGGCGTGACCGAACGGGCGGCCCAGGCCATCGTCGCCGATCTGGAGGCCGGGGGTTACCTGCGGCGCACCCGGGTGGGGCGGCGCAACGAGTACACGATCAACTCGAAGGGGCGCTTCCGGCACCCGGCGGAGGCCGACCAGCAGGTGGGGGCCCTGCTGGCCCTCTTCGCCGCCGAGCCGGCCGGCGACGTCACCGCCGACCGGTGACCGGTTCCCGCGACCGCGTGCGCCCGCGCGAGCGCGCGCGACGGTAATCTCACCGCGTGCGCGACAGCTTGCGGCCGGGCGCGACAGAGCGACGCGTCCGGGCCGGACACCGGATCAGGGCCGTCCTCTCCGGAACGGCGGTGGCCGCCCTGCTCGGCGGCGCGCTGACGGTGCCCTCGCCCGCGGTGGCCGCCCCGAAGTGCGGGCCCACCGGCGGTCCCGCGCCCACCGAGACGCCGTGGGCGCTGAGCCGCCTCGACCCGGCCGCCGCGTGGCGCGTCGGCAAGGGCGCGGGGACCACCGTCGCGGTGATCGACTCCGGGGTCTCGCCGTCCCATCCCCTGCTGCGCGGGCGGGTGCTGCCCGGTGAGGACTTCAACCAGCTCGTCCGGCTCCAGGGCCAGTGCGACCTGGTCGGTCACGGCACCATGGTCGCCGGCATCATCGCGGGGCGGGAGGGCACCGGCTCGCCGTACACCGGCATCGCGCCGGAGGCCCGCATCCTGCCGCTGCGCGTGCTGGCCGAGAACAAGGAGAACTTCGACCCGGACGTGCCGGGCGAGATCGGCAAGGCGATCCGCTGGGCGGTCGACAACGACGCCGGCGTGATCAACCTGTCCCTGGTCACGCTCGACGACCCGGCGCTGAAGTCGGCGGTGCAGTACGCGCTCGACAAGGACGTGGTGGTCGTCGCCTCCGCCGGCAACCGGCAGGAGAACCGGGAGGACCGGCCGGCCTATCCGGCGGCGTACCCGGGGGTCATCGCCGTCGCCGGCCTGGACGAGCAGGGCGGGCACGTGGGCAGCTCGGTCAGCGGGGACTATGTGGACATCGCCGGCCCAGGGCTGAACATCGTCGGGCCCGCGCCGCAGGGGTCCGGCTACCGGGCCGAGCCGCAGGGCGGGACGAGCTTCGCCACCGCGTACGTCTCCGGGGTCGCCGCGCTGGTACGGGCCGCGCACCCCGACATCAGCGCCGCCGAGGTCGCCCACCGGCTGACCCGCACCGCCGACAACCCGCCCGACGGGCACAACGCCGACGTCGGCTACGGGATGGTCAACCCCTACCGGGCGGTGACCAGCCTGCTCGGCACCCGTGCTGACCCGCCGCTGGGCGCCATGCCGCCGCCGGCGCCGCCCACCGACCCGCTGGCGTGGCAGCGCACCGTCGCGATCTGGGTCGCCGTCGTCGGCGGGCTGCTCGCCGGCGTCCTGCTGACGCTGCGGCCGATCCTGGTACGCGGCCGGCGACGCGGCTGGCGCCCCGGCCGACGGGACGTCCCGCAGGACGCCTGACCGGCCGCCGCGCCGTCGACGCGAGGCGCGACGACGGTGCCGGAATACACGACGATGCCGGAATACACGACGGCTCCGCCCGGCACGAGCCGGAGCGGAGCCGTTGTGGACCGGTCCGGGGTCAGCTGCCCCAGACCTTGGAGTTGCTCATCTCCGTGGTCATGTAGTTCTCGCGCGCGATGCCCACCGCGCCGCCGATCTCGTTCAGGACCTTGTTGATGTCCCGCACGGCGGCGTCCCACTGGGCCTGGTGCTGCTGGTAGGCGGCCCGGTCCTGGCCCTCCCACTCGAGCTTGGTCAGCATCGCCCGCAGCGTGTCGAGCTTCTCGTCGATGATCCGCGAGATGGCCTGCATCTGCTGGTTGCTGCTCTCCAGAACAGCGTAGTCAACCTTGATGCTCATCAGTTCCTCCTCTGCCTGTCTTCGCGGATCACGGGTTCAGAGCAGAGTGGAACTTGTCCAGCATCTGCTGCTGCTCTTCGTCGTTGACCTGGTGCGTGGTGCCCGACTTGTCGAGCAGGTCCGCGATGTTGTCCATCGCGGTCAGCAGCTTGGTCGTGTCCTCGGTCCAGCGGTTCATCAGGCCCTGGAAGCCCATGGACGCCTGGCCCTTCCAGGCCATCGCGAGGTCGTCGACCACGTTCCACAGCTTCTTCAGCTCGCCGTCAACCTCGCTGCGCGTGGACCGCACGTCACTCGCGGCGGTGTGCAGAGTCGCTGCACTGACCTCGAACGCCATGCTTCACACCCTTCCGTCATCTTGTGGCGGCGGTTCCGCCGCGCCCTCCCCCGCGGCAAGGCGAACACACCCCACCGACGGACACTTCATCCGAACCGTAGCGGACGATGTCCAACCCGCGCAGCCCTGCTGTCCCATCGATGTATTCCGACAGCCCAGGATCGACAAGGCGATCCGGCGCTGTCCGTACGAGTTGGACGGTCCATCCCGAGGTCAGGACCGTTCAGGTGCCGCTCTGGCGATCATCGACACGTCTGACGATCGTCGACACGCCGAAGGCCAGCACCGCGATCAGCAACACCACCACGACCCACAGCAGCGGCTTCTCGAACGCGCGCTGGAACGTCAGCACCAGCAACGCCGCGCAGGTGCTCAGCGAGACCACCTCGGCGGCCCGCCGCAGCCGCGCCGAACGGGTCAGCGCGGCGAACAGCATCAGGACCACGAAGACCGGGATGGTCAGCAGGACGTACAGAAACAGCACGAAGATCAGAGTGTCCATGGCCCGCTCCCGTCACCTGTAGAACGCGGAGTCCTGAACCCAGTCGATTTTGATGTCCTTGATGTCCGGGTCGGAGCCGGCGGGCGCCCAGCCGGGCCGGGAGTCCGCGGTGAACGTGAATCGGCTGTCGGTGTGGAACGCGGAGAGCAACGCGTGCAGCAACGCGCTGATCTCCCCGAAGACCAGGACCAGGATCGCGGCGGTGGCGGCCAGGCCGGCGATGCCGATGGCCTGGGCCAGAGCGGTGGTCGCGGGGAAGAACTGGAGCGCGATCGAGGCGATCACCGCGACCAGGATCGGCATGAGCGCCTGAGCCAGGCCGGAGACCGCGTCGTTGTACGCGTCCCGGGCCGCGGTGAGCGTGTCCCGGTTGGCGGCGAACGCCTCGGCCAGCGAGTTGATCTCCGCGCCGAGCTTGCGCATGAACTGGTCGAACGCGTCCCGGTCGTCGAAGTCCCACTCCGACGCCTCCGGCGGGACCGCC
Organism: Micromonospora echinospora; assembly: GCF_014203425.1. Classification (NCBI taxonomy): domain Bacteria; kingdom Bacillati; phylum Actinomycetota; class Actinomycetes; order Micromonosporales; family Micromonosporaceae; genus Micromonospora; species Micromonospora echinospora. Next base: position 1,159,673 of record NZ_JACHJC010000001.1, on the reverse strand, counting down.
GCCATCGCCGCGCCGAACTGGTCCGCCCCGAGCAGACGGGCCGCCTCGTCCCACTTCTTGATGGACTCGTTCACCTGCTGGTTGTCGAACGACTCCAGGTAGAGGATGGTGCCGATCAGCGCCGCCGAGGCGGCGATCCAGACCAGGTTTCCCCTGGCGATGGCCGCGGCCGACCGTACCGGCGCCGTGGTCTGGGCGACCGACACCGAGCCGGTCACCGTCCCCGAGGCGTTGGCGATGAGGATCTCCGGTGGCATCAGGCGTCCTTCCCCTGGCTGGCCCGGCCGGTCACTTGACCACCCAGGGCTGATCCGACTTCTCCCAGTTCTTCGCGCTCTGTTCGAGCTGCGCGGCGGCCTTGCGCAGATGCTCCACGCCGGTCCGGACGTTGTCGAGGTGCCCGTCCACCGCCGCGTTGTGCCGCTCCACAGCGCCGGTGCCGAACCAGCTCAGCGCGCTGCCGGGCAGCTTCACCTCGGCCAGCAGCGCCTCGACGTTGCGCAGGTACTGGATCGGGCCGTCCGGGGCGTCGAGCATCCGGCTCGCCTTCCGGATCGCGTCGACGTCGACGGTGTTCGGCATCGTCGCCCCCTCTCGCTCAGCGCCGCAGATTGCGGGTCGGGTTGGACAGATCCACCCCGAACTGGCGGAACCAGTCCTCCGGGGTCAGCGTGCCGTCCTGCGCCCGGCGGACCATCTCGGAGTCGCCGAGCATCTCGCCCAGCATCTCCCGCTGCCGCTCCTCGAACGCCGCGTACGCGGCGTCGACAGCGGCCTGGATCGACTCGGCCAGCGAGAAGCTGTCCAGCCGCATGGCCCGCGCGTTCAGCTCGACGTCGCCGACCTTCATGTCGCCGTCGACTGTCACCCGCACCAGCCCGTCCGGGCTCGCCCCGGTGACGCGCAGCTCCGCACGCTGGCGCTGGAGCTCGGCCAGCCGCCGCTGCTGCTCCTGCGCCTGCCGCAGCAGGCCTTCCAGGGCTCCACCGATACCCGACGGGCTGCTCAACTCCGGGCCCTCCCCGTAATCGCGACGATCGATCGGGCCGACGCTACCGGAAGCCCGCGCCGGTCGTCCGTCCCGTCAGGCCGGTTCCGTCCACGCCGTCTGGATCAGCTGCTGACCGTCGCGGCGGCGCACCAGCGTGCCCCGGCCCGGCGGCTGCGGAGTCGGCCGCAGGTTGCCGAAGACCGCGCCCTCCTCCCGGCTGCCGGACATGAGCAGGCCCGGTGAGTCCAGCTCACGCAGGCGTTGCAGCACCGGCTCGTACAGCGCCCGGGCCACACCACCCACGCGCCGCGTGACGATCAGGTGCAGGCCGATGTCCCGCGCCTGCGGCAGCAGCTCGTGCAGCGCGCTGAGCGGGTTGTTCCCGCCGGAGGCGACCAGGTCGTAGTCGTCCACCAGGATGTAGAGGTCCGGCCCCTTCCACCAGCTCCGGTCGCGCAGCTGCGCGGTGGTCACGTCCGGGCCGGGCAGCCGGTTCTGCAACGCGCTGCGGATCGAGCCGAGGCCCTGGCTGAACACCTGGTTCGACGGCGCGTAGTCGAGCAGGTGGTCACCCTCGACCGCGCCGAGCAGGCCGCGCCGGTAGTCGGCGATGACCAGCCGCGCCTGGGCCGGGGTGTACCGCTCGGCGATCCCTCGGGCGATCAGCCGCAGCAGGTTGGTCTTGCCGCACTCGGCGTCGCCGAACACGGTCAGGTGTGGCTCGCTCGCCAGGTCCAGGTAGACCGGGGCGAGCGCCGACTCGTTGACGCCGATCGGGATGCCCGGCGCGGAGCGGTCGACCACCTTCGCCAGCTCGGTGACCGTCAGCTTGCGCGGCAGCAGCCGGACCTTCGGCGCCGGGCGGCCCGGCCAGTTCGCCGCGACGTGGCCGGCGAGCGCCACCGACGCCTCGGTCAGGTCCTCGATATCGCGCTTGCCGTCGATCCGCGAGATCGCGGTCAGGAAGTGCAGCTTGTCGCGGGTCAGGCCGCGACCCGGCGCGCCGACCGGCACGTTCTGCGCGGCCCGCCGGTCGATCTCCGACTCGGACGGGTCACCCAGCCGCAGCTCCAGCTTGGTGCCGAGCAGGTCCCGCATGTTGATCCGGATCTCCGCCCAGCGCACGGCCGTGATCACCACGTGGACACCGAAGCCGAGGCCCCGGTTCGCCAGGTTGGTGATGGTCTGTTCCAGCTCCTCGTACTCCTGGCGCAGCGTGTTCCAGCCGTCCACCACGAGGAAGACGTCACCGAACGGGTCGTCGGCGAACTCACCGGCCGCGCGGCGGCGCCGGTAACTGGCCACCGAGTCGATGCCGTGCTGGGTGAACCGGTTCTCCCGCTCGTCGATGACGGCGACCACCTCGGCCACCGTCCGCCGGACCGCCTCGGTGTCCCGCCGCCCCGCCACGCCCGAGGTGTGCGGCAGCCCGTCCAGGCTACGCAGCGCGCCACCACCGAAGTCGAGGCAGAAGAACTGCACCTCACGCGGCGTGTGGGTGAGCGCCAGCGAGGCCAGCATCGAGCGCAGCATGGTGCTCTTGCCGCTCAGCGACGCGCCGACGATCACCACGTTGCCGCCGGCCCCGGCCAGGTCGACCATCATCGGGTCGCGGCGCTGCTCGTACGGGCGGTCCACGATCCCGACCGGCACGGCGAGCCGGCCGCGGCCCGGCCAGTCGGCGGTGGTCAGGCCGAACGTCGGGTGCACGCTCAGCTTCGGCAGCATCTCGGCCAGCCCGGACGGCTCGGCGAGCGGCGGCAGCCAGACCTGGTGCGCCGGCTTGCCGCGACCCTTGAGCTGGTCGATCAGCACGTCCAGCATGGCCACCGCCTTGCCGTCGCCCGACTGCTCCGGCTCCGGCGTGGCCTCCGCCGGGCTCGGCAACGCCGGCGCCGGTACGTAGTCGATGCCGTACGGGACGATCCGCCGCTGCACCTGCGCCCGGGTGGAGCGCTGCACCTGCCCCGGCGCCTGGTACGGGCCGGACACGTAGGCGGCACGGAACCGCAGCATGGTGGCGGTGTCGGTCTTCAGGTAGCCGTGGCCCGGCGCGCTGGGCAGCTCGTACGCGTCCGGCACGCCGAGCACGATCCGGCTCTCCACCGCCGAGAACGTGCGCAGGCCGATCCGGTACGACAGGTGCGTGTCCAGGCCACGCAGCTTGCCCTCCTCCAGCCGCTGCGAGGCGAGCAGCAGGTGCACGCCGAGCGACCGGCCGAGGCGGCCGATCATCACGAACAGGTCGATGAAGTCCGGCTTGGCGGCCAGCAGCTCGGAGAACTCGTCACAGATGATCAGCAGGCTCGGCATCGGCTCCAGTGGCTCACCGGCCGCCCGCGCCTTCTCGTAGTCGTAACGGGAGACGTAGTTTCCGGCCGCCCGCAGCACCTCCTGCCGGCGGTTCATCTCACCGGCGAGCGCGTCCCGCATGCGGTCCACCAGCGGCAGCTCGTCCGAGAGGTTGGTGATCACCGCGCTGGTGTGCGGCAGCGCGTCCAGCGAGGCGAACGTGGCGCCGCCCTTGAAGTCGACCAGGACGAAGTTCAGCTCCTCCGAGGAGTGCGTCACGCCCAGCGCGGCGACCACCGTACGCAGCAGTTCGCTCTTGCCCGAGCCGGTCGCGCCGATCACCAGGCCGTGCGGGCCCATGCCCTCGTGCGCGGACTCCTTGAAGTCCAGCTCGACCACGTTGCCGTCCGGGCCCAGGCCGAGCGGGATGCGCAGCCGGTCGCGGTGGCTGCGCGGCCGCCAGGTCTGCCGGACGTCCACAGTGGCCGCGTCGCCGACGCCGAGCAGGTCGGGCAGCTCCATGCTGCGGGCCAGCGGCTCCTCCGTGCTGGCGCCCTGCTGCTGGGAGAGCCGGAACGGGGCGATCTGCCGGGCCAGCCCTTCGGCGGCGGACAGGGACAGCCGGTCCGGGCTGCCGAGCCGGGACGTGGCGGTGCCGCGGACCAGGTCGAGCCCGGTGCCGTCGCCGGCGTCCAGGCAGAGCAGCCAGCGCCCGGCGTCGCGCGGCACCGTGCCGGACAGGTCGACCACGGTGGTGCCGAGCAGGCCCGCGCCGGTCAGCGCGCAGGTCGCCGAGACCTCGCCGCCGTCCAGCACGACCACCACGTGCGGCGCGGTGGTCAGGGGCTTCGCCTCCGGCGCGAACCGGGGCCGGCCGCCCAGGTCCTGGGCGAGCGCGGTCTCCGCCTCGTCGAGCGCGGCGAACACCATCCGGCGCGCGCCCGCCGCGTCGGTACGCCCCGGGTGCTGGGCGTGCGGCAGCCACTTCACCCAGTCCCAGGCCGGCTGCCGGTCCGGCGCGGCCACCACGACCACCAGCAGGTCCTCCGGGGCGTGGAACGTGACGAGCTGGCCCAGCGCGGCCCGCGCCAGGTCGAGCACCGGCTCCCGGTCGCCGCGCAACGCGATCCGGCTGAACGCGCGCAGCGACAGCGCGGTGGGCAGGTCCGGCACGCTGGAGTGGGCCCGGACGAACCGGCGCAGCGCGATCGCGCTCATCGGCTCCAGGTCCTCCACCGGCTTGGTCTCCGGCGGCACGATCTCCACCGCCAGCCGCTGCGGGCCGAGCGCGATCCGCACCTCGCCGAAGTCGTCCTCGGTGATCCGCCGCTCCCACAGCCGGCGGGAGGCGGCGATCGACCAGAGCGCGTCCGGCTCCGGGTGCCGCCAGGTCATCGCGGCGCGCTGCTGCTCGGCGGCCCGGCGGGTGCGCTTGCGCATCTGCGCGAGGTAGCGCATGTAGTCGCGGCGCTGCGCGTTCAGCTCGGCCTTGTCGTTGCCGCCGTTGCCGAGCGTGCCGATCGCCATGCCCAACATGGACACACCGAACAGGCCACCCGCGACGTACGTCATCATGCCGCCGCCGCGGCCGGCGTAGAGGAACGCCATCGCGCCGACGCCGCAGAGCATCGGCAGGATCATCAGCACCTGCCCCATGCCCTTGGCCTTCGGCTCCGGCAGCTCGGGCGGGGACTCCAGCAGCACCTCGCCGCGCGGCAGCGCGGGCCCCTGTTGACGCGGAAGTCGGCGGAACACCACCGTACTCACGGCTCTCCCCTCTCAGAAGCGGCCCTGATCGTGGTCTGCCACCGCCGGTGAGCGTCGGGTGGGCAACCTGTGCGACCGCCATCGTAGGTAATCTCCCGGAGGCGTCGTGGACCCGTAGGGCGACGCCGACGGCCGAGCGGATCGTCTGCGAGCAACGAGGAGGCCACTGTGGCGACGAAGACGGCGACCGGCGGGCTGAGCCGGATCACCATCGTGGCGCCGCGTACCAGGATGGATCTGGCGCTGCCGTCCGACGTTCCGCTCGCCGACCTGCTGCCCACGCTGCTGCGCTACGCGGGCGAGGATCTGGCCGACGAGGGTGTGCGCCACGGCGGCTGGAGCCTGTCCCGGCTCGGCGGCCAGCCGCTCGACGGTGGCCGTACCGCCGCGCAGCTCGGGGTCCGCGACGGCGAGGTGCTCTACTTCAACCCCCGGGCGGCCACCGCCCCGGAGATCGTCTTCGACGACGTGGTGGACGCGGTCGCCACCTCCACCACGCAGCGGGCGGGCGCCTGGCAGGTGGGCACCACCCGGACGTTCGCGGTCCTCCTGGCGGCCTCCGCGCTGGCCGCCGGAGCGGTGGCGGCGCTGCTCACCGGTCCGCCACAGCTACCCGGCGCGGCCGCCGCGTTCGTGGTCGCGGTGGCGCTGCTGGTCGGCGCCGCGGTGCTGTCCCGGGCGGCCGGCGACAGTCGCACCGGCGCGGTGCTGGCCCTGGTCGGGGTCGGTTACGCGGGCGTCGGCGGCCTGCTCGTGCTCGCCGGGGACCGCACGCTCGGCGAGCTGGCCAGCCCGCACGTCCTGCTCGCCGGCACCGCCGTGGTGGTGTTCGGCGCGATCGCCGCGCTCGCCGTCGGCGACCGCCTGCCGCTGTTCCTCGGCGCGGTCGGCGTGGGGGCGGCGGTCGGCCTCGGCGCGGTGCTCAGCCTGGCCTTCGACATCGACGCGGCGGCCTCGGCGGCCGTGGTGGCGACCGTCGCCTTCGGCGCGCTGCCGGCGCTGCCGATGCTCGCCTACCGCCTCGCCCGGCTGCCGGTGCCGTCCATTCCCACCGGACCGGACGACCTGAAGACGGACACCGAGTCGGTGGACGGGCCGTCGGTGCTGCGCAACAGCGAGCGCGCCGACGGGTTCCTCACCGGCCTGCTCTGGACCGTCTCGCTGCTGGTGCTCGGCGGCGAGGTGGTGCTGGCCGAGGACGGCCGCCTGCCGGCGGTCCTGCTCTGCATGGTGCTGGCGCTGCTGTCGCTGCTGCGGGCGCGCCCGTTCCTCAGCCGCGGGCAGCGCACGCCGGTGCTGTTGTCCGGCACCGTCGGCCTGGGGCTGGTCGCCGCCGCAGTGTTCGCCGCCGGCTCGCTGGCGGTACGGCTCGGTCTGATCCTCGGCGGCCTGGCCGTGGTGGCCGTGATCAGCCTGGTCTACGGCCTGACCGTGGCCGGCAAGCGGATCTCGCCGGTCTGGGGCCGGGTCCTGGACATCGTGGAGATCCTGCTGATCATCGCGTTGGTGCCGCTCGCCGTCTGGGTGTGCGGCATGTACGGCTGGATCGTCAACCTTCGACCGTGACGGTACCCATCGCGGTGCCGACCGGCGCGGTCGCGTAGACGCCGGGACCGTGCTGGCCGTCCAGCGGGCGGGCCGGCACACCGACGCGCCCGGCCATGTCCCGGACCGCCTTCACCAGCGCCTCGGCGTGCCCGTCCATGGCCGCCACCCGCAGCAGCGGCGGCACCCGCCGGCCGCCCGGGAGCACCACCGCGGCGACCGTGTGCGAGGGCGCGGAGGTGGCGGTGACCGCGTCCACGAGCGCGCCGAGCGAGCCGTTGGGGCGTACCCGCAGGGCCAGGCAGCGCTGCGTCCAGCCGCCCCCGCGCACGCTTGTCCACGTCTCCACCGGGGACTCCGGCGCCAGGTCGAGCCCGGCCCCGGACACCACCGCCGCGTGCAGCTCGTCCCGGCCGAGCACGCGGTGGCCGAGACCGGCGGCGTTGAGCGCCTTGCCGAGCCGGCCCACCCCGGCCGCCACCGTCCGGTGCACGCCGCGCAGGCCGCCGCCCCGGCTCACCGTCTCGGCCCGCGCGTCGGCCACCGACAGGCGCAGCGCCACCCACACGGTCCGGTGCGCCGACGGCGGCGCACCGGGGGCCGGGTACCAGACCAGGGTGTGCGAGACGACCTGGGTCTGGGTGACCGGGCCGGAGAAGTCGGCGAGCACGGCGAGCGCGCGGTCCACCACGGCGGCCTCGATCGAGCCCGCGGGCGCGCCGGGCCGGCCGGTGAGCGCCAGCGCGGCGAACCATCCCCTGTCGTCCTGCCCGATGCCGAGGCGGGTGCCGCGCTCGGTCAGCTCCACCACGGTCAGTTCCGGGGCGAGCGCGGCCAGCCGGGGGTCGCCGCCGGGCGTCGCGCCCCGGGCCCGGTCGCGGCGGCGGCGCAGCCGGCGGCGGAGCATCAGGTCCTCGTACCACCAGCGACCGCCCCGACGGGCGAACGCGGCAGTCACGGCGAGCAGCGCCAGTACGCCCACCATCCCGAGCAGCCAGGCCGGGCCGGCGGTGGCGAACCAGACCGCGAGCGCGGCGCACTCCACCACGACGAGCTGGCCGACCACGACCGGGCCGAGCCGGCCCCGGCGGCGCTTGTCGGCCGGGGTGACCGGCCGGTCCGCCGGTACGGCGGGGGCGGTGGCCGTACGACCGGGTGGCGCCTGCAGCTGCGTCATCGGTGAGCGTCCCTTCTGGACATCCTGGGCGTCCGCCGGCGGGGTGCGGCGTTCGGGCGGTGGACGGGGTCCGGCGCACCCCCGGCGGCCCCTTATCGTAGGGAAGCCCGCGGCGCCGCTCGGCCCTGTCGTCGTGGACCCACCCCCGCCGGAGGTTAGTCATGCGGACCCGCCGCGATCAGGTGCAGGCGTACCGCTTCGTCACCCGCCGCATCGTCTCGGCGTTGCTGTCGGGTGATCCGGAGACCAACGACCTGCCGATGCGCCGCCTCGGCATGGCGGTGTTCGGCAGCGTGATCGCGGCGGCCGTGGTGCTCGGCGGGGTGGGCGCGTACGGGCAGCTCACCAGCAACTCGGCGCCGCTGGAGCCGAACACGCTGGTGATCGAGCGGGAGACCGGCGCGACGTACTACTTCGGCGAGGACCGGGTGCTGCGCCCGACGCTCAACTACGCCTCGGCCCGGCTGATCGTCAACGACGCGGCGGCGAAGCCGCGCACCATGTCCCAGGCGTCCATCAAGGACCGGCCGCGCGGCCGGCTGGTCGGCATCGTGGGCGCCCCGGACGACCTGCCGGACCGCAAGTCCCTGGTCGGGCTCCCCTGGTCGGTGTGCGACGTGCCCGACCCGAACGACACGCAGCGCTCCACCACGCACCTGGTGATCGACCGGACGCTGCCCGGTGGCACCGCGCTCACCGACCGGGCCGTCGTGGTGCGCACCGGCGAGGCCCGCTACCTGCTCACCGGCGGCTCGCGGCTGCGCGTCGCCGGCGACGACCAGGCGCTCGTGGCGTTGAAGATGGCCGGCGTCACGAACCTCACCGTCGGGCAGCAGCTGCTGAACGCGGTGCCGGTGGGCCCGGTGCTGCGCAAGCCCACTATCGACGGGGACGGCGGCCCGAGCGGGCTCGCCGTCGCCGGCCGGCCGGCCCGGATCGGCCAGGTCTACCAGGCGGCCGGCCAGTACTACGTGCTCACCCGGCAGGGCCTGGCAACGGTCCGGGAGGTCACCGCGTTGCTGCTGCTCGGCCGGGGCGGCGAGGTGACGCAGATCACTCCCGACGAGGCGGGCCGACTCCTCACCGACCAGCGGCTGGAGCCGGACGGCCTGCCCGCCCGGCTGCCGACGCCGCACGAGGTCCGCCCGGGGCGCACCGTGCTCTGCGCCACCTACCGGCCCGGCCCGGCCGGCCAGCCGCCGACCACCACGCTGGAGGTCTTCGACTCCCCGCCGGCCGAGCTGACCGGGGCGACCGCGATGCCGTCGCGGCAGGGCGGCCGGGACGCGGTACGCACCGCCGAGAACGTGCTGCTGCCCGGCGGCAAGGGCGTGCTGGCACAGGCCACCGCCGGGGAGAGCGGCAAGCCTGCGGCCGGGTCGACGGTCTACCTGATCACCGCCCAGGGCATCCGCTATCCGCTCGGCACCGCCGGTGGCGACGCGAAGAGCGCCCTCGGGTACGGCGAAGTCACGCCGGTGGCCGTACCCGCCTCGCTGCTGGCGCTGGTGCCGACCGGGCCGACGCTGTCCCGGGGCGACGCGATGGCGTACTTCGATGCCTCGTCCCCGCCGGCGCCCACCGCGAGCCCCTCCACCGGCGGCGCGGCGGCCCAGGTCCAGGGCGGTTGACCGGCCCTTCCGGGATCCGATGTGGATGGAAGCTGTCACGGGTCGCCCGGGTTGGCGCGTTTCGACTAACCTGAGTGCGGCGAAGGTTATCGACGATGACTACGGGGATACAGCCATGACGGGTCGCACGACAGTAGACGTACTGTCCCTGGAGGACTTCCACCAGCGACTTGAGCGGCGCCTGCACGATGCGGAGTCGGTGTTGCGCAAGCTCAACACCCAGATGCAGTGCCGCCCGCCTGCGCTCGGCACGTTCACCGACGCGACCGACAACGCACGTCGCTACTCCGAGACGCACCAGAGCTACGTCAACCACGTCGACCGGCTGCGCCGGGCGATCCTGGCCGCCCGCGAGGCGACCCACAAGATCATGACGAACTACAAGACCGCCGAGGCCCGCAACGCCGCCGCCGCGGCCGACATCGCCGCCGCCCTCTCGGGGCTGAACGAGGCGATGAAGCAGCCGAAGGAGGACCCGCGTGTCTGAGTACACCCGGCGCTACGAGCACGTCAGCCACGAGGAGCTCTACCAGGGCGTCAACGCCGGCGACCCGAGGCAGGTCGAGGCGCTCAGCGCCCAGTGGACCTCCCTCAAGGGCACGCTCGACGACCTCAGCCGCGACCTCACCGCCGACCTGGAGGCGCTGTCCAAGAGCTGGACGGGCGACGCCGCGCGCGAGTTCACCAGGCGGCTCGACATGGTCGTGCGCTACTCCGGCAACCTCGCCGAGGGCATGACCGGCATCCGGCAGGGCCTCGACATGATGTCCAGCGAGCTGCGGGCCGCGCAGACCAAGGCGGAGAGCCCGGAGAAGACCGACGACAACGACAAGCTGCTCTCCAGCGCCGGCAAGGGCTTCCTGCTCGGCGGCGCCCCCGGCGCGGTGATCGGTGGGATCGTCGGCCACCAGCAGGACAAGGCCGAGCAGGAGAAGGCGCACCAGCGGATGGTGCAGGTCGTGGCGAAGCTCGCCGAGGGCTACGACTTCTCGGCGTACGGCCGGATCGTCGTGCCGGACCCGCCCGAGGTCGAGCTGCCGGGCAACACCAGCAACGGTGACCCGACGTTGCAGAACGGCCCCTCGGTCAAGACGCCGTCGTCCGGCCCGAACCTGGGCAGTTTCGGCCCGGGGGCGAGCGCCACCGCCACCACGTCGGGCGTGCACCACACGGCACCCACCAGCGGCACGCCGGGTGAGGGCACCCCGGGCGCCGGCGCCCCGGGCGGCAACCCCGGCGCGGGCGTCCCGGGTTCGGTCACCACCGGCGGCACTGTCGACCCGGCCGGCACCTCGCTGGCCGGCGCCGGCCCGCTGACCAGCACCACCGGCGGCCCGACGATCGGCGGCGGCCCGGGCCTCGGCTCCGGCGGCGGCCCGGCGACGATGACGGCCGGCGGAGGCGGCGGCGCGCTCTACGGCGCCCCCGGCGTGCTCAGCACCGGGGCGCTCGCGGGCACCGGTCCCAACTCGGCGTCCGCGGCCCGGTTCGGCGGAGTGCCCGGCGCGGAAAACCGCGCGGCGGCCGGCACCGGCCGGCTCACCTCCGGTCGCGGCCTGGTGGTCGAGTCCGGAGGCAAGGCCGGCGAGCGCGCCGGCGGCACCGGGCGGCCCGCGATGGCCGGCCGTGGCGGCGTGCTCGGTGGTCGCGGCAGCCACGGCGACGACGAGTCCGACGGCCGGCTGACCTGGCTCACCGAGGACGAGATGGTCTGGGGCGACGGCGACGGCGCCCCGCCGCCGGTGCTCGGCGGCAACTGACAGCGACATCCGAAACGGCGCGGCGCCCCGGCGGGCTCCGCGCCGTTTCGCGTCGGGTGGAGTCCGCTCGCCCGCCCCGACGACTCGGTCCGTCCACAGCGACCCGTGGGACGGCTCACGTAACCCGCAAGATCTTTGAGCTGCGAAATCGTTCGCCGGCCGATAGGTTGAAACAGTGCTGCCCGTAGCGTTCACCCCGTCCACCTGGACGGCGACGCTGCGCCGGATCGCCCGCACGGCCGTGGCCAGCCTGGTGCTGATCGCCGGCCTCCAGGGCATCGCCGCCGCACCCGCCCACGCCGCCGTGGCCGGGCAGGCCGACGCCACGACGGTTCGTACCGCCGGGTTCGGGGCGACCGACGCCCGAGCGACATCCACCGAATTCGCGCCCAGCGCGATCGCGTCTCCGGTCGCGGCAGGCACCACGACGGCCGACGGCGCGCCACGGACCGCCACCGGTCCCGCCGCCGACGCGGCCGTCACCGATTCCGCCTCCGCCGGGCGCATGCCCGGCGTCGAGGCCGTGGCCGTCGCCGACCCGGCTCGGGCGGCCATCGCCCGCCGCGGTCCGCCGCGCGCCTGACCGGACCACTTTCCGGTACGCCCCGAAGCGGCCCGATGAGCCGCACCCCGCGCGCCCTGCCGCGCGTCGAGTCGCGCCTCCGCACGAGGCGCACCCGCCCGGACGACCGGGCCACAACCGTTTGTTCGTCAGTCGTTCCACCTTGAGGTGCTGGTAATGCAGACCGTCTTCTCCACCGTCCTGCCCGACATCCCCGCGGCCGCCGTGATCTGGCTGGCTCTGCTCGCCGTGGCCGCGACAGTGGTCGCCGCCCTGATCGTCCGCCCGTCCCGGTTCCGCTCGGAACTCGTCGACCGGATCAGTGACGCCGCCCGGCCGAGCAGCATCGACCAGGCCGAGCGGGCCCGCGTACAGGATCGGGAGCGGGACCGGTACGCCGACGAGGTGGCGGTGGCCGCCGCCCGCGCGGCAGCGACCGCCGAGCGGAGCCGGGCGGAGTGGCTGACCGCTCAGGAGGAGGCCGAGGTGGCCTGGCAGACGTACCAGGCGGCCGAGGACGACGTGCGGCGCCTGGCCGCCGCCGCGGCGCTGCCGCTGCCCCGGACCGCCCGGACCCCGGCCGAGTACGCGGACCGGGAGCGCTGGCTGCACCGGGCGGCGATGGACGCCCAGTGGCGTAACGAGATCACGGTGCGGCAGCTCAGCGACATCCTCGGCGGGAACGGCTGGGACCCGAGCCGGCACCCGGTGGAGCAGGAACTGCTGCTGCGCCGGCTGGTCCGGGACAACCTCGCCGCGCGGCACCGGGCCGCCACGCAACGGGAGCAGGCCGCCTGGCAGGCCGCCGAGCGGGCCGCGGCGGCGGCGCAGAGCCTGCGTGACGAGGTGTTCGCGGCACTGCACCCGGTCGTCGAGCCGCAGGCGGAGCTGTCCATCGTCGGGTTCGCCGGGCCGGACACCACCCGGGAGCTGCCGACCGGGACGGCCGGCGCCGACATCACCCGCGAGCTGAGCCCGGTGGCCCGGGGACGGGCGGCCGTCGCGGCCTGAGCGCCCCGCCGTCCCGAGCCGTTGCCGCCACTTCGGGGTAGTGGTGGCCCGGTTCGCCAGTTCGGGGCGGTGGCTGGGTCGGCACCACTTCGTTGCCACCACTTCGGCGAAGTGGCGGTCCGGTTGCCCCGGGCCACGACCCAGCGCGCCACGGCCGCGCCCGCGGGCGGCATCGACCCGGCTCAGCTAGCGTGGTGGCGTGTCCCGCGAATCCTGGGTGCTCGTCGTACTCGCCGCCGTCGTCGCGGCGGCCATGTTGGCCGGGGCGGTCGTGCTCGCCGTCCGGCTGGTCCGCACCCGCCGCATGCTCGGCGCGCTCGGCGCCGGTGGCAAGGTCGCGTTCTACGGCGCGCTGATCTACACGATCATGCCGGTGGACCTGCTGCCCGACCCGATCTACCTGGACGACATGGGCGTGCTGGCCGGCGCGCTGTTCTACCTGGGCCGGCTGGCCGTCAAGCACCGCGCCGCGCAGCGGGCCACCGGGGAGTCCCCGGCCCCGGCGTTGCCGCCCGGCGCGGCACCCCGTCGATGAGGCACGCGAGCGAGGAGACGGCATGGCGGGACGGCACCGGTTGGACCCGCACGACGGGCGGGTGGCCCGTTTCTTCGCGGACCGGCATCTCGCCACGCTGACCACCCTGCGCGCCGACGGCACACCGCACGTCGTACCGGTGGGGGTGACCTTCGACCCGGAGGCCGGAGTGGCCCGGGTGATCACCTCCGCGGGGTCCGCCAAGGCCCGGCACGTCGCGGCGGCCGGGCCGGACGGCACTCCGGTGGCCGTGTGCCAGGTCGACGGCCGCTGGTGGCTGACCGTGGAGGGCCGGGCCGTGCTGCGCCGGGACCCGGATTCGGTGGCCGAGGCCGAGCGGTGGTACGCCGGGCGCTATCGCACGCCGCGTCCGAATCCGGAGCGGGTGGTCATCGAGATCGCGGTCACCCGGCTTCTGGGTAGCCTGCCCGACTGAGCCGGTCTGTCCGGTTTCGCGGTGGCCCCGGTCACGCCCGGAAATGAGGCCCGGAAGCAGGGCGGTTGAACTCTCCGTACGCCGAGCGCCACTCCTGGTGCCGCGTCTCCGCACGGAGCGCCGACCCCCGAATGGAGCCTCGACATGAACCCGATCATCCGCAAGTGCGTGCTCTCCGTCGCCGGCCTCGCCGCTGCCGGCGGGGCTGTGGCCGGTCCGGCCGCCGCCCACGCGGCCCCGGTCAAGGGCAAGGGTGACCGCACCGCCGATTACGAGTACCAGGCCCAGCCGAACTTCTTCTACTGTGGCCCCGCCTCGGCCCGCATCGCGCTCTCGGCCGAGGGCAAGGACGTGAGCCAGGACGAGCTGGCCGTGAAGCTGGGCACCACCCAGAACGGCACCGACTCCGCCATCGACATCACCCGGGTCCTCAACGAGTACACCGGAGGCAAGTACCGGACCACCGAGATCCGCGACGACGTGGCCACGCCGGAGCAGGTCGCACGCCTACGCGCGGACATCCGGGCCGCAGTGGACGACGACCGGCCGGTGGTAGCGAACATCCTGGGCGGCGCCCGGGACGTCGACGGCGTGGAGCACAGCTACCCCGGCCACTACCTGACAGTGGTGCGGTACGAGGGCGACGTCGACACCGTCCTCATCGCCGACCCGGCCCGGCCGGACGCGCCGACGTACTGGATGGACGTGACCGAGCTGGCCAACTGGATCGCCGGACGCGGCTACAGCTCCTGAACCGCACAACTGCTTGACGCACGGGCCGGTCTCCGCTGTGAGGCCGGCCCGTCGGCATCAGTCCGCCCGCGGTGAATTCGCGGGCCGCCAAGAGGTCGTCGCGTGTCAGGAAGTCTACGGGTACGGGTCGAGTGGGCGCTCGAAGAAGCTCTCCAGCACCACCACGGTCTGCGTCCCGGTCACGCCCTCCACCTGGAATAGCCGGCGCAGGCTGGCCTGGAGCTGCTCCGGGGTGCCTACGCGGATCTTCACGAGCAGCGAGGCGGGGCCGGCGATGACGTGCGCCTCCATCACCTCGGGCAGCGCCGCGAGCGCGTCTCGGGTGGGGTGGTCACCCATCCAGGCGTTCGCCTCCACCAGCACGAAGGCGAGCACACCCCGGCCGACTGCGGCCGGCTCGACGTCCACCGTGGTCCGGCGAACCACACCCTGCTCGCGCAGCTTGCGCACCCGCTCGTGGACCGCCCCCGTGGAGAGCCTGACCTGCCCGGCCAGCGCCGCGTACGACTGGGTGGCGTCGTGTTGCAGCGCCGCCAGCAGCGTCCGATCGACGTCATCCATCACCGTGCCTCCGTTCGGCGTCTAGCCTCACAGGTGATCCTCGTTCGGTAATATTAGCTTCTTGCCGAACATCAGTCACGGGTGGAGGCGGTCGGCGTGGATCGGTTCAGGACGCGTTTCGAGGTGCGGGACGAGCGGTTCCGCCGGGTGAACGGCGACGAGTGGACGGAGTGTCTCTGGACCGGGGGCCGCTGGTTGGAGGGCCCGGCCTGGTTCGCCGCCGGGCGCTACCTGGTCTTCAGCGACATCCCCAACGACCGGCTGCTGCGCTGGGACGAGACCACCGGCGCGGTCGGGGCGTTCCGCCAGCCGGCCGGCTACGCCAACGGGCACACCGTCGATCGACGGGGGCGGCTGGTGAGCTGCGAGCAAGGCCGGCGACGGGTCACCCGGACCGAGGCCGACGGCACCGATACGGTGCTCGCCGAGCGCTGGCGCGGCAAGCGGCTGAACAGCCCGAACGATGTGGTCGAGCACTCCGACGGCTCGATCTGGTTCACCGACCCGAGCTACGGCATCGACAGCGACTACGAGGGCCACCGGGCCGAGAGCGAGATCGGCGGCAACCACGTCTACCGGGTCGACCCGCACGACGGCGAGGTGCGCCGCGTCGCCGACGACTTCGGGCAGCCGAACGGTCTGGCGTTCAGCCCCGACGAGTCGCTGCTCTACGTGGTCGACACCCGGGCGAAGCACCTGCGCCGGTTCGCTGTCAACGAGGGCACCCTGCGCGGTGGCGAGGTCTTCGCCACCTGCGACGCCGCCTCCTTCGACGGGGTACGCCTCGACGACGCCGGCCGGGTCTGGGTGGCCGCCCACGACGGGCTGCACTGCTTCGACCCGGACGGCACGCTGCTCGGAAAGCTGCACCTGCCGGAGGTGGTCGCAAACTTCACCTTCGGCGGCCCGAGGCGCAACCAGCTCTACATCTGCGCCTCCAGCTCGCTGTTCAGCCTGCGGATCAACGTGAACGGGGCGCGCTACCCCGGCTGGTGACCGGTCGGCCCTGCAGGGCGTTCCGGCCGAAGGTTGTCCAGGTCGGATACGCCGATCGCCTCCAACGGGCAGGACCTGGAAGTGTCGGTCACCGGCTGGCTCTCGGCACCCCGGGCGGTCGACTCCGCACGCTCGACCCTGAGCCATCTCCCGCCTGCGGGCGGCAGCGAGATCCGTCGCTGGAACCAGAGGGTGTTCGGGGCCCGAAACGACGGTCCCGGCCGCCCTCAGTGGGACGGCCCGGGATCGCCAGGTGCGGTCAGCGGCCGGTGTCGCCGTCGCCGGTCCGCTGCTGCGCCGCGTCGACGCCCTTGTCGATCTGGTTGTCGTACTTGCCGCCGGTGCGCTTGTCGGCCGCGTCGCCAGCCTTCTCGATGCCCTGGTCGACCTGCTTGTCATGCTTGTCGGCGAAGTCCTTCGCCTTGTCCATGAAGTCACTCATGTCGGATCTCCCTTCGATACGTTGGAAGCCTTCCCTGGGGCTGGGGGCACAAACACCGGGTGGGCCATTACCGCCCTGGTGTCGGATCGACGTCCGTCGGGTACCAACGGCCACGATCGAGGAGGCGACGTGGACGCTGATGGATCCGAGCCGACGCGGCCGGCACCGACGACCGGCCCGCGGCAGACCTGGGCGGGACTGCCCTGGCCGGTGCGGACCGCTGTCACCTGGAGCGCCTGCCTCCTGGTGGTGACCGCCGGGCTGTGGCTGCTCGGGCAGATCGCGGTGCTGCTCGCGCCGCTGGCGGTTGCGCTGGCCGGCACGCTGTTCCTCGCCGCGCTGCTCGACCCGGTGCTGGTACGCCTGCGCCGGCTGCGGGTGCCGGCCGGGCTCGCCGCCCTGTTCAGCATCCTGCTGTTGCTCGGCATCCTGGGCGGTGCCGGTGTCCTGGTCTGGAATCTCACCGCGAGCCAGTTCAGCGAGCTGAGCCAGCAGCTCGACGAAGGGCTGCAGCGCACCCGCGACTTCGTCACCTCCAGCCTGCCGGTCACCGACCAGCAGCTCGACCGGCTGGTGGAGCAGATCCGGCAGGGCCTGAGCAGCGGCACTCCCGACCCGGTGGCCGGTGCGCGCAAGGTCGCCGAGGTGGCCGGCGCGATCCTGCTCGCGCTGGTGCTGCTGTTCTTCCTGCTCAAGGACGGCCGCTCGATGTGGCATTGGGTGTTGCGCCGGCTGACCGGCCCGCGCCGGGAGCTGACCGCCGAGGCGGGCCGCGCAGGCTGGCGGACGCTCGGCGCATACAGCCGGGGCACGATGATCATCGCGGCGATCGACGCCCTCGGCATCGGGCTGGCGCTGGTCGTGTTGCGTGTCCCGCTGGCCCTGCCGCTCGCCCTGATCACGTTCCTCGGCGGCTTCGTGCCGATCATCGGCGCCACGGTGGCCGGCGCGGTGGCGGTACTGGTCGCGCTGGCCGCGAACGGCCCCACTACCGCCCTGCTCACGCTCGCCGCCGTGATCGCCGTCCAGCAGATCGAGGGCAACCTGCTGGAACCACTGGTGATGCGGCGGCAGGTGCAGCTGCACCCGGCCGTCATCCTGGTGGTGGTCACCGCCGGCACGTTGGTAGCCGGGGTGGCCGGTGCGTTCGTGTCGGTGCCGATCGCGGCGGTGCTCTGGCGGGTGCTGGACACCGTGCAGCAACACCGCGCCGCCGCGGCGAAGCGCGCAATCGGTCCCGGCCCGGCTGCCGAACCCGGCCGCACCGCCGAAGCCACCGGCTGACAGCCGGGCCGTCGAAAGCCGCGGCATGACAGCCGCGCCGTCGAGGCCGCGAGCTGAGCCGGGCCGCCGAAGCCGCTGGACGAGGGCCGGCCGGCCGCCGGTGGTGCGGGCGGCACAGCGCTCAGGCAGGGTGCGGCTGGCGCAGGTGGGTGGTGAACCAGGTGCCGGCCTGTTCGGCCACCTGCTCCAGCGTGCCGGGCTCCTCGAACAGGTGCGTGGCGCCGGGCACGATCCGCAGCTCCGCCACCTCGCCGAGCGCGTCCCGGGCCTGCTCGTTGAGCACGATCACCTGCTCGTCCAGGCCGCCGACGAGCAGCAGCGTCGGTGCGCGTACCCCGGTCAGTGAGCTGCCGGCCAGGTCGGGCCGGCCGCCCCGGGAGACCACCGCGCCCACCCGGTCCGGCCGGGTCGCCGCGGCGACCAGGGCGGCGGCGGCGCCGGTGCTGGCCCCGAACAGCCCGACCGGGAGCTGCCCCAGCTCCGGGTCGGCGCCCATCCAGTCGACGATCCCGGCCAGGCGCTCGGCCAGCATGCCGATGTCGAAGCGCAGCTCGGCGGTGACCTCGTCCCGCGCCTCCTCGTCGGCGGTCAGCAGGTCGACCAGCACGGTGGCCAGCCCACGCTCGTTGAGCGCGCGCCCGACGGCCATGTTGCGCGGGCTGTGCCGCGAGCTGCCGCTCCCGTGCGCGAACAGCACCATCCCACCGGCGTTGCCGGGCACGCTGACATCCCCGACGAGCCCTCCGTCCACCACAGGCACCGAAACCTCACGCATATCCCTCCACCCCCGCCCACCCGATACCCCCCAGCCGCACGATCATGAAGTTGACGGCCCAGAAAGCGCTCCCCCACCCCGCCAACTTCATGATCACGCCATCCGGGCAAAACCACGGGGGACGCCACCCCAGCCCCGCCGCTACAGGGTCGATCATGAAGTTGGCGGCAGATTTGGAGATCCACAACGCCGTCAACTTCATGATCGACGGGGACAGCCAGCGGGGAGGCCGACGCGTGCGGGGTTGCGTTGACGTCGGCGGCAAGGTTTAGCGTCGACCTACAGGCAGGGACGGGGGCGGCGGATGCGGATCGGGGAGCTGGCGCGGCGGGCCGGTACGAGCACCCGCACCCTGCGCTACTACGAAACTCACGGCCTGGTCCGGTCGGGCCGGTCCGCCAACGGGTACCGGGTCTACGACGAGGCGGAACTGCGCGTCGTCCGCGAGATCCGGTCCCTGCTGGCGATCGGTTTCGGCCTGGACGACATCCGTCCGTTCGTCGCCTGCCTGCGTGCCGGTAACGACTCCGGTGACGTCTGCCCCGATTCGGTGGCGGTGCTGCGGCGCAAGCTCGCCGAGGTGGACGACTACCTCGACCGGCTCGGCGACGTCCGCCGCCGGCTGCACGACCAGCTCGCCCACGCGATCGCCCAACGGGAGGAAACATGCCTCAGGACACGGGGACCGGCCGACTGACCCCGGTCACCGACGACACCTTCGCGGCCACCGTGCTGGCCGCCGACCGGCCGGTGGTGGTCGACTTCTGGGCCGAGTGGTGCCCGCCGTGCCGGGTGGTGTCGAAGCACCTGGTCGAGCTGGCCGACGAGTTCGGCGACGCGCTGCGCTTCGTCACCCTCAACACCGACGAGAACCCGGCGACCACCCGCGCCCACCGGATCATGTCCGCGCCGACGATGCTGGTGTTCCGGGACGGCGAGGTGGTCGGTTCGATCGTCGGCTCCCGCCCCAAGGACCACCTGCGGCGCAGTTTCGCCCGCCACCTGGACGGTTGATCCGCCGCCGGGCGGGAACGCGCGGGGTGACCACGGACCCCGACGGATCGCGAGGATCGTCATGGCGAAACAGGACAGGTCCCGGGAACAGGAACTCACCGACCAGGAGCGCCGCAAGCAGGAGCTTGAGGGCTCGCCGGAGTGGGCCGACCGCGCCGCGACGGCGCGTACCGCCGACGACGCGCGGGCCACGGCGCCGCGCGACGCCGGCGGGCGTCCGTCGAACGGCCGCCAGTTCTGAGGTACGCGTACGTAGCGGTCCCGCCCGTCGTGGCGGGACCGCTACATGCGTTCCGGCAGGTGCATCAGCGGCGCGCGGCCCTGCGGCTGCTCCGGCTGCGGCTCGCTCGGGTGCTCGGGCGGGATCGGCACGGTGACCGGCTGCGCCGAGGTGATCCGCAGCGGCTCGCCGTGATGCCGCAGCTCCACCACCGTGTCCGGGCCGCCGTTGCGCAGCGAGTACGTCGTCTGGTGCGGCCGCACGTCGACGCGTAGTCGCATCCCGCGCCACTGGAGCGAGAACTCCAGCCGGCTGAGGCGGCTGGAGAGCCGGGGCGCGAAGGAGAGCGTCCCGTCGTGGTCCCGCAGCCCGCCGAATCCGGCGACGAGCGCGATCCAGGCGCCGGCCAGGGATGCCATGTGCACGCCGTCGCGGGTGTTCTCGTTCAGGTCGTGCAGGTCCATCAGCGCGGCCTCGCGCAGGTAGCGGTGGGCCAGTTCGAGGAAGCCGACCTCGGCGGCGAGCACCGCCTGGGTGCAGGCGCTCAACGACGAGTCGCGTACGGTGCGCCGCTCGTAGTAGACGAAGTTGCGCAGCTTCTCGGCGGTGCTGAAGGCGTCGCCCCGCCAGTGCATGGCGAGCACCAGGTCGGCCTGCTTGACGACCTGCTTGCGGTAGAGGTCGAAGTACGGGTAGTGCAGCAGCAGCGGGTACTTCTCCGGCGGCGTGTGCTGGAAGTCCCACTCCTGGAACCGGGTGAACCCCTCGACCTGCTCGTGCACCTCGGTCTCGGCGTCGTACGGCACGTGCATGTCGTTCGCGGCGTCCCGCCAGGCGGCGGCCTCCTCCTCGGTGACGCCGAGGTCGAGGGCCTGGTCCCGGTAGCGCATCGCGCAGTCCGCGGCGGTACGCAGGTTCCGCTGCGCCATCAGGTTGGTGTAGACGTTGTCGTTCTTCACCGCCGTGTACTCGTCGGGGCCGGTCACGCCGTCGATGTGGAACCGTCCGGCGCGGTCGTGGTGGCCGAGCGAGCGCCACAGCCGGGCGGTTTCGACAAGCAGTTCCAGCCCGATCTCGCGTTCCAGCGTCTCGTCGCCGGTCACCAGCACGTAGCGGCGCAGCGCGTCGGCGACGTCGGCGGCGATGTGGAACGCGGCGGTCCCGGCCGGCCAGTACGCCGACGACTCCGGCCCTTCGATGGTGCGCCACGGGAAGGCGGCACCGTCGAGGTTCAGCGTGCGGGCCCGCTCCTGGGCCTGGGCGAGCGTGGCGTACCGCCACTGCAGCGCGTCGCGCACCGCGCCGGGCTGGGTGTACGTGAGCACCGGCAGCACGAACATCTCGGTGTCCCAGAACGCGTGGCCGTCGTACCCGGGACCGGTGAGGCCCTTGGCCGAGATCGGCCGCCGTTCCGCGCGGGCGCCGGCCTGGAGCACGTGGAAGAGGCCGAAGCGAACGGCCTGCTGCACCTCCGGGTCGCCCTCGACCCGCACGTCGGCGGCGTCCCAGAACGCGTCCAGGTATTCCCGCTGGGCCCGGCGCAGCCCGTCCCAGCCGTCGAGCCGGGCCGCGGCCAGCGCCGCGCCGACCTGGTCGCGCAGCGCCGGCAGCGACCGGCGGCTGGACCAGCCGTACGTCAGGTACTTGATCACGTGCAGCTTCTCGCCGGGCTTGAGCACGCAGCCGATGGTGGTGCGGACCCAGTCCTCGTACCCCTCGCTCTCGATCGTGGTGCGTTCGGGGCCGTGCACGTCGTGGCCCATGGCGGCGGCGACCCGCAGGCCGCTGACCTTGGTCCGGTGGATGAGCAGGCCGCCGTCGTCGGTGGTCAGCTCCTCCTCGGCCTGCAACGGCGACTCCAGCACGGCTGCCACCCGGGGGTCGCGGCTCTGCGGCGGCAGCGACTCGTTGGCGACCAGCTCGGACTGGAGGATCAGCCGCAGCGGCCCGTTGACCGGCTCCACCTCGTAGTGGATGGCGGCGACCGAACGCTGGGTGAACGACACCAGCCGGGTGGTGCGGACCTTGACCTCTTGCCCGGCCGGGGAGCGCCAGTGCAGGTCCCGCTGGAGCGTCCCGGCGCGCAGGTCGAGGACCCGCTCGTGGGCGAGCACCTCGCCGTAGCGGACGTCGAGTGGTTCGTCGTCCACGAGCAGCCGGATCAGCTTGCCGTTCGTGACGTTGACGATGGTCTGCCCGGACTCGGGGAAGCCGAAGCCGGCTTCCGCGTACGGCAGCGGGCGCAGCTCGTAGAAGGAGTTCAGGTAGGTGCCGGGCAGGCCGTGCGGCTCGCCCTCGTCGAGGTTGCCGCGCAGCCCGATGTGCCCGTTGGAGAGTGCGAACACCGACTCGGACTGGGCCAGCACGTCCATGTCGAGCCGTACCTCCCGGACGTGCCAGGGCTCGACCGGGTACGCCCGTTCCCGGATCACGCGGCCGGCTCCGCTGCGAGCAGTTCGGCGAGGTCGGTGACCACCACGTCGGCGCCGTGCGCCAGCAGCTCGTCGGCCTGGCCGACGCGGTCGACGCCGATCACGTACCCGAATCCGCCGGCCCGTCCGGCGGCCACGCCGGCGAGGGCGTCCTCGAAGACGGCGGCCTGCGACGGTTCGACGCCGAGCAGCCGCGCGCCTTCCAGGAAGGTGTCCGGGTCCGGTTTGCCGCGCAGCCCGTTCGCGCGGGCGATCACGCCGTCGACCCGCGCCTCCAGCCAGTGGTCCAGCCCGGCGGCGTGCACCACGGCGGCGCAGTTGGCGCTGGCCGAGACGACCGCGCGCCGCAGCCCGGCCGCGGTGGCTGCCTCCAGGTAGCGCACCGAGCCCTCGTACGCCTCGACGCCGTGCTGCTCGATGTGCTGGAGCAGGACGACGTTCTTGCGGTTGCCGAGGCCGTTGACGGTGTCCGCCTCGGGCGGGTCGTCGGGCGAGCCCTCGGGCAGGGTGATGCCGCGCGAGGTCAGGAATGTGCGCACCCCGTCGGCGCGCGGTCTGCCGTCCACGTAACGGTTGTAGTCCGGTCCGGGGTCGAACGGTTGGAACGGCTCGCCGGTTTCGACGGACCGTCGCCGCAGGTACGCGTCGAACGTCTCCGCCCAGGCGGCGTTGTGCACTTTGGCGGTCTGCGTCAGCACACCGTCCAGATCGAAGAGACACGCGCTCACGTGCGCGGGGAGGCCCAGCATCGTTTGAATCTATCCAGGCCCCACGCCGGGCAACCACACTTCGCGGGTCAGCGGTTCGGACGCAGCGTCCAGATCACGGTGAGCGAGGAGGTGAGCGTGCCGTCCTCGGTGTGCACCTCGACCTCGACCGGGAACTCGGGCCGCTGCCCGGCGTCCAGCTCGGCCAGCACTTCGGCGGGTACGCCGCCGAGTCGCGCGGTCGCCAGCACCGGCCCCATCGCGATCTTGCGGAAGTGCACGGAAGCGGTCACCGGCAGGGGTACGGCCCGGTCGAGGACGTGCCCGAATGCGACCAGGACGACCGCGCCCGAGGCGCTCTCCCCCAGCGTGAACATGGCCCCGGCGTGCGGGCCGCCGAGGTGGTTGTGGTGCGCCGCGATGTCGGGGAGCCGGGCCACGACACGGACCCCGCCCTCGGCCTCGGGCGCCACCTCGACGAACTCGATCCCGAGCGTGCGGGCGAACGGCACGGCGTCGAGGAGACCGGCCGCCACCTGGCGAGAGTCGATGCTCATGCCCGAACGCTACTCGCCGGTAACAACACCGGCAAGGCCGATTCCCTGGTCAGCCCGCGCTGAGGTCGGTGCGGCGGACGATCCACCAGACGACGAGAAGCGCCAGCGCGGTGAGACCCAGATAGCCGCCGGCGACGATCAGGTGGAACTCGGGGATCCGGCTGCCCGGCTGGTACTGGAGGTGCTGCTGAAGGTTGTGCTCGGCGAAGCATGCGATCGTCCGGCCACTGCCGTTGTCGGGCGGGCAGAGGCGTTGCAGCTCGACTCCGCTGAGCTCACGCCCGGAGGGGTCGAACGCGCCGGACGGCCCGTCGATTCCGTAGTCGATCATGCCGCCGTCGACGACCAGGGCGTTGTCACGCAGCACACCCACGCCCGGCCCGCCGATGACGCGGTGCACGGTCAGCGGCTCCATCAGCGTGGGGTAGCGCCACCGGACGAGATAGGTCAGGCCGACGAAGCCCACGACCACGCCGAACACGGCCGGGAGCGTGCGTTTGATCGCAGCGCCGAGCGCGACGCCGACCGCGAACCAGCAGAGGCTGATCACGGCCGGAAGCATCGCGGTGTTGAGGAACGGCCCGTACTCGAACAGGCTCACCGGGGCGACCCGGGCCTGGAGCCGCTCCAGGTGGTCGCTGACACCGGCGACGGCCGAGGTCACCGCCGCCACGAACAGGCCGAGCAGGGCCAGCCGGGTCCAGAGCCACCGCTGCGGGGAGACGTCCTGGCTCCAGGCCAGCAGCAGGGTGCGCTGCTCGTGTTCCCTGGTCAGCACCGGGACGCCGACGAACACGCCGATCAGCAGCGGCATCCACTGCACCACCTGCGACAGGACGGCCAGGGTGAGAACCAGGCTGGAGGAGCCGCCGAGCCGCCGGCCCTGTGGCGACTCCTCCGCGCAGAAGGTCTCGTGACACTGGTGCCACAGGCTCGTCAGCTCCACGGACAGGTAGGTCATCCAGCCCACCAGGACCGCGGCCAGGACCAGCGTGCCGATCACCGTCCAGCGGTGCTGACGCCAGGTCAGCCAGAGCAGACCGCGTACGCCCCCGGCGTACCCGGGGTCGTTCCGTCGGTTCGTGGGTGCGGACAGCTGGCCGACCGGGCTCATGCGACTGCCTTCCGCTCGTGCGGCGCGGCGGCCGACGCTCTGAGGTGGGTCAGGATCAGCTCGTCCAGGGTGATGGGCCGGGCGGTCCAGCCGGGCGCCACTACCGCGTGCGCCGCCGGTGCCGCCGGCCGCCTGAGGACGAAGGTGGACTGGCGGCCGGTGTGCTGCGCCTGGACGACCACGCCCGGCCCGGGTGGCTGGTCGGCCCGGGGCCCGGTCAGCCGGACGTGACTGTCGAGCAGCTCCTCGACGTCGCCGGTGAGGACGGGCCGACCGGCGTCGAGCAGCAGCAGGTGGTCACCGACGCCGCTCAGCTCGGCGACGATGTGGGTCGACAGCACGACTGTCATGTCGTCGTCGGCGACCTCCGCCAGCAGCTCGCCTGTCACCTCGACGCGGGCCAGCGGATCCAGGTTCGCGAGGGGTTCGTCCAGGAGCAGCACCGCGGGGCGGGAGCCGAGCGCGACCGCCAGCGCGACCTGCGCCCGCTGCCCGCCGGACAGCTTGCCGCAGCGCCGGTCCAGCGGGACGGCGAAGCGGTCGAGCCACGACAGCGCCCGCCGCTGGTCCCACACGCGGTTCGTCGAGCGGCCGAAGCGGAGCATGTCCGACACGGTGAAGTCGCGGTAGAGCGGCTTGTCCTGGGCCAGGATCGCCACCCGGCTGCCGCCGTCGACGGATCCGCCCCGCACCATCGGCCGGCCATGCACAAGCACCGTGCCGCTGGTGGCCGCCAGGGTGCCGGCGATGATGCTCAGCAGCGTGGACTTGCCCGCGCCGTTCGCGCCGACCAGCGCGACGACCCGGTTGGCGGGCAGTGCGAACGAGCACTCCCGGAGCGCCCACACGGCGCCGTAGCGCCGGCTCAGGTCACGCGCCTCGACGGCGGCCGGCTCGCCGCTCACGCCGCGCCCTCCGCGTTCTCTCTCTTCGCGGGTGTCGCGTTCTCCGCGATCACCGAGGCGAGCAGCGCCTGGACGTCCTCGTCCTCCAGACCGGCCTCGCGGGCCTGGCCGAGCCACCGGGCCAGGCTGCCGCGCAGGCGGGCCATGACGTGGGGATCGGCGTGCCCGAGCGTTCCGCTGACGAACGTGCCCGCCCCCTGCCTCGCCTCCACCAGGCCGGACAGCTCCAGCTCCCGGTAGGCCTTGAGCACTGTGGTCGGGTTGACGGTGCACGAGGTCACCACGCTGCGCACGGTGGGGAGCTGGTCTCCGGGCCGCAGCGTCCCGATCCGCAGCGCCTCACGGACCTGCCGCACCAGCTGGGCGTACGCGGGGACGCTGCTGGACCGGTCGACATGAAAGTTGATCACCCTGGTGACCCTCCGTCAGATTGTTATGGTTAAGTAGAACACCAGTTAAGCGACATGGCAACGACTGACGGCGTTTCGACGGCTGCCGACTCCGGGTAGCGAGTGGCCCATGAACCGCGATCTCGCACGCGGGCTGACGGTGGCGTGGGCGCTGCCGGAGTTCCGCGAAGGGCTGCGTCACCTCGTCGACCTCGACGAGGTGACAGTGCTGCTGGCCGCGCTGTCCCTTCCGGACCGCGACCGCGAGGTCGAGCGGAGCGCGCTGGGCCTGCTGCGGTCCGGGCTCGACAGCACCGAGGTCCGGGAGGCGGTGTTGCTGCTGCTGGAGCGGGACACCGTACGCCGGCCGCTCGTCGCCGCGGCGGTGGAACCGCTCGCCGACCGGCCCGGTCTGGTCACCGCCGTCACGTCCGCGGCCGAGGACCCCCGGGTACGCCACGAGGTGCGCGCGATGCTGGACAGCGCCCACGTCCGCGAGCTGATCTGGCGGGCGGTCGACGACCAGGTGAGCGACAACCGGTTCGGGCTGATCCGCCGGGCGGCGGTGCTGTTCGTCCGGCACCCCGGCGCGCGGCGCCTGGCGTGGGCGCTCCGCCGGCACGGCGTGCTCCGCGAGTTGCGCCGCAAGGCGTGATCCGGAGCCGCATCACCTGATCGAGCCGGTCAGCTCCGGACAGCGCGGCCGGCCCTCGACATCGCGGCCGTCACTCGTATCCCATCGCGGGGATGATCTCGCCCAGTTCCCGCTCGACGTAAGCGCGGGTGCCGGCGTCGAACTGGTCGTCGCGGTGCGCCAGCTTGTCCGCCTGGAACGTCAACGCAGTGACGGCGTCCTCGACGCCGAGCCGTTCGAACAGGGCGCGCCGCTGCCCGGCCCAGTCGGCCGCCAGGTCCTCCGCCTTCACCTCGACGTACCGCCTGCTCGTCAGGTCGGTCGCGTTCCTCCAGGTCAGCCACCGGTCGTAGATAGGCACGAGGTAGGCCAGCGCACCGTCGACGGCGGACGGCGCCCATGACTGGGCGAGGTGGGAGGCGAGCACCGAGACCGGGTGACGCTTGATGTGCACGATCGTCGCCTCGGGGACCAACTCCCAGAGGAAGTCCATGGCGAAGAGGTTGAACGGCGTCTTCTCGCACCAGGTCGGCTTGCCCGCGTCGGCCGCCGCCCCGCCGAACAGCGTCTCGACCAGGCCGCGCAGAACGGCGATCAACTCGGCCCGGTCACGGAAATACCTCGGGACGACCCGTCGGCGGCTGACCGGCCCGAACGGCCCGGCGGGCCGGTCGCCGTCGCCGAAGCCCGCCGCGGGCGCGGGCTCCTCGAAGGCGTGCGCGATCACCTGCGGCCAGAGCTGGTGTACGGCGTCCCGGTAGCGCCGTTCGCCGACCAGCTCGGGCACGGTCTTGCCACGATCGTCACGCCGTCCGGGCACCCGTACGGTGAGGAAGTCGCTCAGCCGGTGCAGGGCGTCCTCACCGACGATGGGGTCGTACCGTTCGGTGAGCGCGTCGGCCAGGTCCCGCAGGCCACCCGGTTCGACGAGGAACTTGGTCTCCATCGGGATCCGGTGGATCAGCGGGTGCTGGCCGATGACGTCGGCGATCCGCGACGTGCCGGAACGGCCAGTGCCCGCGACGAAGACCGGTGAGGGGGACGGCATGGACGGCAGTCAAACTCCCGGCCCGGCGCAGGGGCAATCCATTTATCCCCGCCGCGATCAGCTGATCGGCCTCCTGGCCGACGCGGTCGGGTCCGTCACAGTGGCGCACCCGACCCGGGTCGCCGTCGACGGGCCGCCCGCCGCCGGCAAGACGACGCTCGCCGACGAGCTGGCCGCCGTCCTGCGCGCCCAGGGCCGGTACGTCATCCGCGCGACAGTCGACGATTTCCTCTTCCCCCGCGCCCAGCGCTACCGGCGCGGCGAGTACTCGGCCGAGGGCTGCTACGTCGACACCCACGATCACCAGTCGCTGAACCGGGTGCTGCTCGACCCGCTCGGCCCGGGCGGCGACAGGCGCTTCCGGCACGCGGTCTACGACCACGCCACCGATACGGTGCTGTCCCGGTCGCCCACGACCGCCCCCGCCGACGCCGTGCTGGTGTTCGACGGGGTCTTCCTCCTGCGCCCGGAACTGGTCGACCGGTGGGAGCTGCGCGTCTTCGTGTCGACAGCGCTGGACCGTACCGTGGAGCGGGCGGTGGTCCGGGAGAGCCCGGTGTCGTCCCGGGCCGACGTCGAACGGCGCTGGCGCGAGCGTTACCTTCCCGCCCAGCGGCTCTACTTCGCCACTGCCCGCCCGGCCGAGCACGCCGACGTCGTCGTGCACAACGACGACCCCGGGCGGCCGATGTGGGAGATCCGGACGGCCTTGGATGGCAGGCTGGCAACCATGGACAGGAATCGGGTGGCGGCCTGGATCGAGGCGTACGAGCAGGCGTGGCGCACACCGGGCACGGCGGCGCTCGGCACGATGTTCACGCCCGACGCGACCTACCAGCAGGGCCCGTACCGGGAGCCGGTCGTCGGCCTGCCCGCCATCGTCCGCATGTGGGACAGCGAGCGCGACGGACCCGACGAGGTCTTCCAGATGACCTCGGAGGTCGTCGCGGTCGACGGCGACACCGCTGTGGCACGGGTGCATGTCCGGTACGGCGACCCCGTCCATCAGGAGTGGCGCGACCTCTGGATCATGCGGTTCGCCGAGGACGGCCGGTGCCTGTCGTTCGAGGAGTGGCCGTTCGCGCCGTGACGGCGGACCGCCGACGACGGCGGTCGCTGCCTAACCCCGCTTGGCGTACGCGACGAACGCCGCCCAGCTCGACGGCGTGAACGTCAGCGCCGGCCCCGGCCGGTCCTTGCTGTCCCGCACCCCCACCACGCCGGGCAGATTGTCCGCCACCTCGACACAGTCGCCGGAGTTGCCGCTGCTGCGGGTGCTCTTGCGCCAGATCGCGCCGGTCAACTCCATCGCTTCGCCGCCTCCGTGATCGCCGCCAGAGTCGCCCCGTGCGGCATAGCCTCCGCGCGCACCGACTCCCAGGTTTGCCGCAGTGATTTTACGTCCGCGTGTCGCTCCACAATCGTGCCGTGCAACTGGTTGTCCAGGTAGCCCACGTCGTCACCGTCGGCCGGGGTGGCGAGCACGAAAGCACCGTTGAGCCCTGGATAGGCACCGACCGTTTCCGGCACCAGGTGCAGGTGCACGCGAGGCCGACGACCCACCTCGACCAGGTGCGACAACTGCTCCCGCATCACCTTCGGGCCGCCGACGGCGCGAGTGAGCACCGAATGGTCGAGCACCGCCACGAACTGCGGGGGCGCCGGGCGGTCCAGCACCACTTGCCGCGCCATCCGCGCGGCCACCTGCTGCTCCATGGCGTCGCCGACAAGTGGGCTCGCGCCCTCGTGCAGCGCGCGTGCGTACTCCTCGGTCTGCAACAGACCGGGGACCACCAGCGGTTGGAAGCTGCGTAACGCCGTCGCCTCCTGCTCGATGCTCACCCACTCGCGGAACCACGGCATCAGCGCCTCCTGCATCAGCGCGTCCCGGATCCGCACCAGCAGGCCGCCGCCGTTCAGCACCTCGTCGCAGCGCTCGGTGAACTCGGCGCGCGGCGCGCGGCGGCACTGCTCGACGGCCGCCACCAGCGACGCCGAATAGCTCACCCGCTCGCCGAGGGCCTCCTGGGTCAGCCCCGCATCGGTACGTAACCGGCGCAGCTCACCGGCGAACAGTTCCCACAACGGCACACGGATCATCTGCACACCTCTGCACACGGCTGCACACGGAAATCGGCCGGTCGGACGGCCAGGAAGGTGGGGGTGGAACGCCTTCCGACCCTAGCGGCGCGGTGACGAGACTGTCACGCAGTGGAGCCGAATTCGTCCGGTTCCCGCTACCGAGAGGAGTTGCGCCGTGCGACTGCGCTGGTTCCGCTGCCGGGGTGCGTCGGCACCGACACTGCCCCAGCGGGTACGGGGCGACAACCTGCCGGAGTGGATGCGGCAACCTACCCGTCCACTCCCGACGATGGGCCCCGGCCGGGTCGGCAACCTCACCCCGGCCCAGCAGTGGCGGGCGAACGGCGGTCGCTGGTCCGCCCCGGAGCAGCGCGGCGGCGACGCCGGCAACCGGCGAGACGGCCACCACGAGGAGCCTCGATGATCAGCCACCAGCTCGGGCAGCCGCCGGACGGGCCGACGCCGGATCGCCCCCGCCCGTACCCGTTGCACGCCACCCCGCACACGCCGCTGCGTCCGATGTGGTGCTGCCGGGCGTGCGGCCAGCCGTGGCCGTGCCCGACGGCCCGTCTGCTGCTGCGCAGCGAGTACGAGGACAACCGGATCGGGCTGTCCATCTACCTGTGCGGCCTGCTGTACGAGGCGACGCGCGACCTCTACCGGCTGAACCCGAACGACGCGCCCGCCCCGGCCGACATGTTCGCCCGCTTCGTCGGCTGGGGCCCGTACCGCCGTCACCGGCCCGTCCCTCCGGGCGGCGGTTGTTAATAAGGGGCCCTTCCTCTACCGGAGGCGTTAACAGGGTGCCCCTCCTTTCACCGCCAGCCGACGTCGATGCGGTCGCCTCGCTCGTCGAAGAAGTGCAGCGCGTCCATCCGCACCTGCACGGCGAGCGGGTGCCCGGGCGACACCTGCGGGTACGGCGCCAGCCGTACCGCCAGTTCCGCCGGACGGCGGTGGTGGCGGCCCGGGTCGGGCAGCACGCTCGTCCGGTTGCCGCCGCCCCCGCCGGCTTCCGGGGCGGGCGCGGAAGACTCCGTCGCACGCCCGGTGAGCCGCTGCATCACCTGGTTGAACCGGCGCAGGCCGCGCTGGCCCGGTGCGGCCTGCTCGACAGCGGTGCCCATCTCGTCGACCACGATCGCGGTGGCGCCGATGTCGAGGAACGCGAGCGACTCGTGCCCGTGGTGCTCCAGGAAGCGGATGCGCCCGTGCAGCACGTCACCGGCGGTGTCCGGGGCGACCGGGGTGAGCGCCTCGGCACGCATACCGACCACGATCCGCTCGCCGTGGTAGTGCGCCACCGCCCGGCTGCGGATGTCGTCCCAGGGCAGGTAGAGCGACTGCTCACCGAGGTTCAGCGCGACGTACCGGTCGAGGTGGACGTAGACCGACGCCTCCAGCAGGTTCATCCGAGGGCTGCCGAGGAACGCGGCGACGTAGAGCGTGGCCGGACGGCCGTACACCTGGGTGGGGGTGCCCACGTCCTGGAGCACGCCCTTGCGCATGATCGCCACCCGATCGGCCATGGTCAGCGCCTCGGCCTGGTCGTGGGTGACGTAGATGGTGGTGACGCCGAGTTCGCGGGTGAGGCCGGAGATCTCGGCGCGCAGCTCGGCGCGCAGTCCGCTGTCCAGGTTCGACAGCGGCTCGTCCATCAGGAACAGGCCGGGCCGGCGCACTATCGCCCGCCCCATGGCGACCCGCTGCCGCTGGCCGCCGGAGAGCTGGCTTGGCTTACGCGCGAGTACGTCGCCGATGCCGAGCGCGCTCGCCACGTCCTGGATCCGCTCACCGCGCGGGCCGGGCTCGACGCCGGAGAGCCGCAGCGGGAAGCCGATGTTGTCGCCGACTGTCATGTGCGGATAGAGCGCGAAGTCCTGGAAGACCATGGCGATCTTTCGGTCGCGTGGCGGCAGGTCGTTCGCCAGCTCACCGCCGAGCATGATCGCGCCGGAGGACGGGTCCTCCAGCCCGGCGACCATGCGCAGCACCGTCGACTTCCCGCAGCCCGACGGGCCGAGCAGCACCATGAACTCGCCGTCGTTGACGTCCAGATTGATGGTGTCGACCGCGACTGTTCCATCCGGGAACACCTTGGTGACATCCTTGAGCGCGACGGTCGCCACCGCCACCTCCCCAGTTTTCTCTCCCCAAACCCGGGAATGACTGTGACCAGGATCATCTGATCCGCACATCGGGTAAACGTGCCATGTTCGGCTCGTGACAGTCCTATTAAGCGGTGTTCGCCGGACTCCACGCTTAAGTGACCAGCGAGTAGCCGCTTTTACGGCGTTTCGCCGAGGAACACGCGGCGCACCACGCGCTCGGCGGCGTGCCCGTCGTCCAGGGCGCAGAACCGCGACCGGAACGCCGTCCGGGCCCGCTCGGCCGCCTCGTCGTCGACAGCGCCGGAACGGAACACGTCGAGCAGCCCGGGGAAGTCCAGCGCGACAGCGCCCGGCGGCTCGGCCAGCAGGTCGAAGTAGACACCACGGGCCACCCGGTAGGCGTCCCAGTCCGGCGCGTAGACCACTATCGGCCGGTCCAGCACCGCGTAGTCGAACATCGCCGAGGAATAGTCGGTGATCAGCACGTCCGCCGCCAGGTAGAGGTCCTCCACCCGGTCGTACGCGCTCACGTCCAGCACGCCGTCCGCCGCCGGTCCCCCGGGGCGCCGCTCCCGGTCGTGGAAGTAGTGGCTGCGCATCAGCAGCCGGCCCCGGGGCCCGAGGACGTCGAGCATCCGGTCCGGGTCGAACGGCGGCCGCCACCCGGGCAGGTGCTCCCGGTGCGTCGGCGCGTACAGCACCACGTACTCGTCGGGTGCGATGCCCAGCGCGGCGCGGACCTGGCCGCGGTCCTCGGCGGTGGCCAGCGCCAGCCGGTCGTTGCGCGGGTAGCCGACCTCCAGCGTGGTGTAGTCCGCCGGGTACGCCCGCTCCCACATCTGCGTCGAGAAGCTGTTCGACGTGATGCTGTAGTCCCAGCGGTCCACCCGGCGCAGCAGGCCGGCGAAGTTCATCCCCACCGCGCCCACCGGGTAGCGCTGCTGATCCAGGCCCATCACCTTGACCGGCGTGCCGTGGTGGGTCTGCACGTGCACCGAACCGGGCCGCTTGCGGACGAAGTCCGGGAAGTTGACGTTGTTGACGAGCCAGCGGGCACGGGCCAGGACGCGGTGGTACTCGCGGGTGCCGGCCACCACGTACTCGACGCCGGGCGGCAACGTGGCCACCCGGTCGCGGCGGACGATCCACACGCCACGCACCTGCGGCGCGAGCCGGCGGGCCGCCTCGTAGATCGCGGCCGGGTTGCACGAGTAACCCCGGTACCAGTAGGCCGCGTAGACGGCGAGCGTCGGGTCGACCGGCCGGTGCAGCTCGGCCCGGTAGTACTCGCCCAGCGCCAGGTCACGGGCCCTCCGGGCGGTACGCCGCACCACGGGTGCGACCCGCCGCCGGGCCCGCCGGGCGGTCCGCCGGGCCGTCTCTCCCGCCTGGTGCGCCTCGCGCAACGCGCTGAACGTCCGCCATCGGCCGGCCGCCACCAGCCGGTGCTTGAGCCCTTCCGGGCCGGGCGGGACCGGATAGCCCTCGGGCGGCAGGAACCGCACGTAGTCGGCGTGCATCTGGGCGAAGAACGGCGCCCGCAGCTCGGGCGCGATCCGGTCGCCGTTG
This sequence comes from Micromonospora echinospora, assembly GCF_014203425.1. NCBI lineage: Bacteria > Bacillati > Actinomycetota > Actinomycetes > Micromonosporales > Micromonosporaceae > Micromonospora > Micromonospora echinospora. The sequence goes on along the minus strand of NZ_JACHJC010000001.1, from coordinate 1,126,373 downwards.
CCGAGCACCGTGAGGTAGTGCCAGATCATCCGCTCGAAGACCGCCGGGCGCAGCCCGGTCACCTTCCAGCGGTCCATCAGCCCGAACACCCGGTGCCACTGCGCGAAGACCTCGAAGTGCCGGTCCCCCCGGGTCTTCGTGATCGCGCCGGTGCGGCGTTGCCGGTAGTTCAGGCAGATCCGATCGAGTACGCCGATCCGCCCGGCGGCCATCAGCGCCGGATAGCTGAACGAGACGTCCTCGTACCAGCCCGGCTCGAAGCGCAGCCCGCGCTCGATCAGGAACTCCCGCCGCACCACCCGGTTCCACGCGGTGTGCAGCAGCTTCAGCGTCTCCGGCCGGTCCCGCAGCGCGAACGTCGTCGCGCCCGGCGGCACCGGGAACACGTCGCGCATCGCGCTGCGGGTGCCGATGTTGTTCCAGTGCGCCCGGACGTGGTCCACGATCAGCACGTCCGGCGCGGTGTCGCGGAGCCGGTCGGCGACGTGCGGCAGGCAGCCGGGCACCAGCCAGTCGTCCCCGTCGACGAACCACACGTACTCGCCGACGGCCCGGTCCAGCCCGATGTTGCGGGCCGGACCGAGCCCGACGTTCTCGGCGAGCCGGACCGGGCGCACGCGGGGGTCGCGCAGCGCGTACTCGGCCAGGATCTCGCCGCTGTCGTCAGGGGAGGCGTCGTCGACACCGATGACCTCGATGTCGCCGAACGGCTGGTCGAGGATCGAGTCGAGACATTCCCGCAGGTAGCCCTGCACCTTGAAGGCCGGTACGACGAAGCTGATCAAGGTCACCCCGGCCCGCCCTCCGTCAGCCCGGCGAGCGCACACCCCCATGGGCGCGGGCCGGCAGGACCACCCAGGCGAGGACCACGCTCGCGACAAAAACCACGAGAAGGTACGCACCGAGTGTAGCCAGAGCGATACTCGCATATCCGGCGATCAGCCCGATTGCCAGCAGCAGGGAACGCCCCGGCCAGCCCAGCGTGGCGGCGTGCAGCGGCGGCGCCGACTGCCGCTTCTCCAGCCGGGCGGTCAGGTCGTAGTGGTGCAGCGTCAGCACCAGGACGTACCCGAAGATCAGCCACGCGGGCGCCCGGCCCGCCACCCCGACCGCGATGGCGAACAGGTACTCGGCGGCCCGCAACGCGGCCGGCACCAGCCAGTCCAGCGACCCGTCGTGCGGCGCCCGCGAAGCCTGCGCGGCGCCCAGCAGCAGCACCAGCGCGAGCACCGGCACGAAGACCGGCAGGTCGCCGCCGCCGTGCACCGCGAGCAGCGCCCACACCAGCGTCCCCGCCGAGCCGAGCGCGCCGAGCACCGCCAGCAGCAGCGGCCGCCGCGTGGTCGGCAGCGTCCGCGCCAGCACGCCGTCGTCGCGGTGCAGAGCCGCGTCCACAGTGGCCATCACCGGCACCCGCATCCACCGCGCCCGCAAGGTCCGCAACCCCCCGGTGTACGCGAACGCCAGCGCACCCCAGACCAGTACCGCGACCAGCGCCACCAGCTGACCGAACAGCGCGGCGGCGATCGCGATCAGCGCCCACCGCTCCCCGATCGGGAACACCACTGTGCGCTTCAGCCAGTACGACACCGAGCCGGTGTCCGCCTGCACCCGCGTCGACGCGGCGTTCAGCTTTCCGCCGATGCCGCCCGCGTCAGCGGTCACCACCTTCGGCCGCCGGGCCGCCTCGTCGTGCAGCGCCCCGTACCAGGTGTCGGTCATGTGCCGCACGGTCTGCAACGTCATCGCTGCCAGCGCCAGCGCCCAGCCGTACCGGAACCCGGCGTGCGTGGCCCCGAAACCGAGACCGGCGTAGACCACGTACTCCTTGAACCGGTCGGCCATCGTGTCCAGCCAGCCGCCCCAGGCGCTGAAGTGCCGGGTGTAGCGGGCGAGCTGCCCGTCCACGCAGTCCAGCACGAACCCCAGGTAGAGCAGAACCGCCCCGGCCACCAGCGCGGGCCGTCCCCCGGCGCCGAACAGCACCGCCGCGGCCACCGCGAACGCCACCGAGACCATGGTGACCCCGGTCGGCCCGATCCCGATCCGCGCCGCCGCCTTCGTGACGTACGGGGACCAGGTACTGACGAAGAACGTGGTGAAGAAGTCGTCCCGCTCCTTCACCGACAGCTTCAACTCGGCGCGGTCCTCGTCGACGGCGGCCACCGCCGCCTCGGCCGCCACCCGCTGCGTCTCGTCGCCGACCCGGTGCGCCACGAGCAGACGTACCCTCTGGGCGAAGATCAGCGTGCCCCGCGCGGCGAGGTCGGCCACGAGCCGGTCCACCGCGCCCAGCGGCCCGCCGTCTGCGGCGCGGCGGGCGGCGTCGGCGAGCGCCGGAAGGTCGGCCGCGCCCACCCGCAGCGCGCCGCCGAACACGCCGCTCGCGTCGTCGGCGTCGACCTCGACCACCTGCCCGCGTTCCTCGCGCACCGTCGCCTGCCCGGGAGCGGGTGGATCGGTGAGCACCAGCGCCACCGTCGGCCCGACCGGGCTGGTCGCGAGATGCCTGAGTACGGCCGTGTGCGCCACCAGGTCCGCGCCGCTCACCAGCACCGGGCCGGTCGCGGCGGCCACCAGGTCGGCCAGCTCGGTCAGGTCGGCGGCGATACGCACGTCGTCCGCCCCGGCCCGACGCCACTGCGCCGCCAGGCGCTCGGTGAGCGATTCCCCGGCGGCTCGGCCGGGTTCGGTGGGGTGGCCCGCCGCCGGGTCGGCCGCGAGCACGATCGCGAGCGTCACCGCTTCGCCGCGTCGGCGTAGGCCGCCAGCGCCTCGTCGATCGTCCCGTCGACGATCAGCCGTCCGGCGTCGAGGTAGAGCCCCCGACGGCAGAACCGAGTGAGGTCCTTGTCGTTGTGTGACACCAGCACCAGCGTGCGCCCTTCCGCGAGAAGTCGCTCGATGGTCGCATAGCACTTCGCGCGGAACTCCGCGTCCCCGACCGCTGTCACCTCGTCCACAAGCAGCACCGGGTGCGGCAGGTGCGCGATCACCGCGAAGCCCAGCCGCACCTTCATCCCCGACGAGTAGTGCCGCACCGACGTGTCGATGGCGCGTTCCACCTGCTCACCGGCGAACGAGACGATCTCGTCGAAGTGTTCCCGTAGGTACGCCGACGACAGTCCGTGCAGCCCACCCACCAGGTACAGGTTCTCCCGGCCGGTCAGGTCACCGGAGAACCCGGCGGACAGTTCGAGCAGCGGCGCCACCCGGCCGTGCACCCGGATCGAGCCCTCGTCCGGGATGAGCACGCCGGCGATCAGCCGCAGCAGCGTGCTCTTGCCGGTGCCGTTGCGCCCCACCACGCCCACCGTCTCGCCCGGCTCGACCCGGAACGACAGGTCGCGCAACGGCCAGAACCGGCCGGCGTCCGGGTCGCGGGCGCCCCGGTGCACGATCAGCTCCCGCAGCCGCAGCTGACGGCGCCGGTTGCGGACGAACCGGATGCCGAGCCCGTCCGCCTCGATGATCGGGGCCATCAGAGTTCCTTCAGCACTGCCGGTTCGAGGCGGTGGAACGCCCACCAGCCGAGCGCCAGCACCGCCACGCTGCCGGACACCGTGATGATGAGCAGCCGGGCGTCCGGGAACTCGTCCGGGTACCAGACCGCGTGGTGCAGCTGGAAGATCCCGACCAGCGGGTTCAGCTCGTACCCGATCTTGAGCCAGCCCGGCATGCCCGACTCCCGGACCAGGTCGAGCGGATAGATGATCGGCGTGGCGTAGAACAACAGCCGGATGATCAACCGCATGGTGCGCTCGATGTCGCGCATCAGCACGTTGCCCGCCGACAGCAGCAGCGCCAGGCCCACCAGCAGCACGAACTGCACCGCCACCGCGAGCGGCAGGGCGAGCAGGCTCCACCCGGGCCGGATCCTCCCCTGGCTCGCGTAGATCGCCGCCACGGCGACCAGGATCGGCAGCCCGGCCAGGTACTCGGCGAAGCGACCGGTGACCCGCCCGATCGGGAAGATCGGCCGGGGCAGGTTCATCGTGGTGATCAGCCGGGACTGCCCGGTCAGCGCGTTCGCCGCCTCGGTCAGCGCCGAACTCGCCCACATCCAGGCGAAGATCCCGGTGATCAGGAACAGCGGGTACGAGCCGGCCGCCTCGCCCAGGTGCCGCCGGGTCGCGCCGGAGTAGAGCACGCCGAAGACGAACCAGTAGATCAGGCCCATGCCGAGCGGCTCGATCAGCGACCAGAAGTAGCCCAGCACCGACTGCTGGTACTTCACCGCGAGATCCCGCCGGACCAGGATGCGCAGCGAGGTGCGGGCGGACCAGAGCGCCGCGACGCCTGACGTCACCGCATCATGGTCGCGCCTTCTCGTACCCGCGCGACTGCTGTCCGCGCCGGGTCACTCCAACGGAGTCAGCACTCGATCACGTTGACGGCGAGCCCGCCCCGCGCGGTCTCCTTGTACTTGACCTTCATGTCCGCGCCGGTCTCCCGCATGGTCTTGATGACCTTGTCCAGCGACACGTGGTGCACCCCGTCGCCACGCAACGCCAGCCGGGCCGCGGTGATCGCCTTGATGCTGGCCACCGCGTTGCGCTCGATGCACGGGATCTGCACCAGGCCACCCACCGGGTCGCAGGTCAGCCCCAGGTTGTGCTCCATGCCGATCTCGGCGGCGTTCTCCACCTGCTCCGGCGTACCGCCGAGCGCCTCGGCCAGCCCGGCCGCCGCCATCGAACACGCCGACCCCACCTCGCCCTGGCAGCCCACCTCGGCGCCGGAGATCGAGGCGTTCTCCTTGAACAGCACGCCGATCGCGCCCGCGGCCAGCAGGAACCGGACCACGCCTTCCTCGGAGGCGCCGGGCACGAACCGGGTGTAGTAGTGCAGCACGGCCGGAATGATCCCGGCGGCGCCGTTCGTCGGCGCGGTGACCACCCGTCCACCGGCCGCGTTCTCCTCGTTGACCGCCAGCGCGAACAACGTCACCCAGTCCATCGCGCGCAGCGGGTCCTGGCTGCCGGTCTCCGCCTCCAGGCTGCGCCGCATCTCGGCCGCGCGCCGCCGGACCTTCAACCCACCCGGGAGTACGCCGTCACGCGTGCAGCCGCTCTCCACGCACTCGCGCATCACGCGCCAGATCTCCAGCAGCCCCGCGCGGACATCCGCCTCGCTGCGCCAGGACAGCTCGTTGGCGAGCATCACCTCGCTGATCGACAGCCCGGTGTCGGTGGTGACCTTGAGCAGCTCCGCGCCGGTGAGGAACGGGTGCCGTACCCGGGTGGCGTCCGGCTTGATCCGGTCCGCCCCGGCCGCCTCCTCGTCCACCACGAAGCCGCCGCCGACCGAGTAGTACGTGCGTGACCGCACCTCGTTCCCGGCCGCGTCGTACGCCGCGAACGTCATCCCGTTCGGGTGGTACGGCAACGAGCGCCGGCGGTGCAGCACCAGGTCGGCGTCCGGGTCGAAGTCGATCCCCTGGCTGCCGAACAGGTCGAGCCGCCGCTGCGTGCGGATCCGCTCCACACGCGGCCCCACCGAGTCGGTGTCGACAGTCTCCGGGACCTCGCCCTCCAGCCCCAGCAGCACCGCCCGGCCGCTGCCGTGCCCGTGCCCGGTCGCGCCGAGCGAGCCGAACAGCTCCGCCCGTACGCGCGCCACGTCGGCGAGCTGCCCGTCGGCCTTCAGGCCCGCCACGAACGTACGGGCGGCCCGCATCGGCCCGACGGTGTGCGAGCTGGACGGCCCGATACCGACGCTGAAAAGATCGAAAACACTGATCATGTGCTGCTTCCTCGCCGTCGTCCCCGTTGTGCGGATCCGAGCCGGTGCGTGGGTTGCCGCGCCCGCCAGGCGGGTGGACGGCCGGCGCCCGGGGTGGGGGCGCCCGACCGGCGAGCCTACCCCGCCCTCATGAATACCCGCCCCCACTCCGCCGCATGCCCACCCCGCAGCAACCGCCCGCCCTCCTCCCCGTCGATCTTGGAGTTGTGGCACCCAGGATGGACAGGTTTACGGCTTTCGCGAACTGCCACAACTCCAAGATCGCCGCACCCGCGACCGACCCCGAGAGATCTTGGAACCAAACGGCCCCCACAGGGGCCCTCTCCTACCAAGATCTCGACCAATCCCACCAACCGGAACACCTGTCTCGCCACACGAAACGCACCCGAAGCAACACCCGACCGAACGATGCTCCCGGCCGCCCACCACCCCCACCACTCCCGCGATCTTGCACTTCCGGCCCCGTCAATCCACCGCAAATGGGGCGCGGCCGGGGCCTCAAGTGCAAGATCGCAGGAGCAGGAGCGGCGTGACCGTAGACGCCGCGCGGCGGCGGGCGGGGAATCTTCGCGGGCGAGTCGATGGGGATGGTCCGGGGTATGCACCTACGGGTGCCCGGGTCGCCGATCATCCTCGGGGCCGAGGGCGCGGCGCGCACCCCTTTCTACCGTGGAATCAGCGCGGCGGATCGCCGCAGAAGTGGGAGACGACGATGAGTCGCAAACTGGTCCGGCCCCGCCAGGGGCGCATGATCGCCGGTGTCTGCGCCGGCCTGGGGCAGCGGTTCGGCATGTCGGCCGGCATGGTCCGGCTGCTGTTCCTGCTGTCGCTGCTGCTGCCCGGCACGCAGGTGATCATCTACCTGATCCTGTGGGTTCTGATGCCGAACGAGGACCGCTACCTCGCCACCCGCTGACGCGACACGAAGCCGGCACACCGGCACGCGAACGCGCCCGCCCCGGACGATCGGGGCGGGCGCGCGGCGTCAGCGCATGAAGATCAGGGAGCCGTGTAGGTGACTGTCACCTTCTCGTAGCCGAGGGACCGCAGCAGCCCTTCCAGCATCTTGCGGGTGTTCTCCTCGGCGCGGGCGGCGAGCCCGCTGTCCCGGGCCGCCGCGGTGATCCGGTCCTCGGCGAGCTTGTATACCTGCTGCTGCCGGTTGGGGTCGCCGGCCACCAGGTCGTTGAGCCGGTTGATCAGGCCGCGCTGCTCGGCGAACACGTAGCTCTTGTCCATGTCCAGGTCGGTCTCGCCGAGCTGCGGCGCGGGCAGCTTGATCTCGGCGGACTTGCCGTCCTCGGAGACGACCACGGCGCCGTCGGCGATCTTCGCGAAGTCGACGTACGCCTCGACGCGGCCCGCCCCGACGAACAGCGTGCGCTCGTTGAGCAGGAAGTCGGGCACGTTGCGCCTGTCGTTCTGCACGTCGACCACGACCTGGAAGTTGCCCTCGGCGGCGACGTAGCGGCTCAGGTCACGGATCGACTTGAGCAGTGGCGGCTGGCTGCGGTCGGTCTGCTCCTTGGCGAACGGATTGCGGAAGTCGGGCAGCAGACCGGTGGCCTGCACGCCGAGCAGCACCACCACCGCCAGAGCCGCCGCGCCGAGCACCCAGAGCAGGCCACGTGCCGCGCCGCCGCCCGACGGCGGGACTCCCGGACCGGGCTCGCGGTCCGGGTCGGGCGAGCCCTCCGCCCGGTCGCGAAGGGACTCGCTGGTGGGGTAGTCCGGGAACTCCCGGGTGGGCTCGTTGATGTCACCGTCGCGGGCCATCGCCCTCACCGTCCTCGTCCGACACATCGACTGACAATGACGGTACGGCCACCGTGCGACAGTCGCTCGCCGAGCGCCCCGATCGGGTGAAACCGCAGGTCAGGCGAACGCGGACAGGCCGGTGAGCCGCTGGCCGATGACGAGCTGGTGGATCTCGGAGGTGCCCTCGTAGGTGAGCACGCTCTCCAGGTTGTTGGCGTGCCGCATCACCGGGTACTCGCCGGAGACGCCGTTCGCGCCCAGGATCGTGCGGCACTGCCGGGCGATGGCGAGCGCCTCCCGCACGTTGTTCAGCTTGCCCACGCTCACCTGATCGGGCCGCAGCGTGCCCGCGTCGGCGAGGCGGCCCAGGTGCAGCGCGAGCAGCATCCCCTTGTTCCACTCCACCGCCATGTCGGCCAGCTTGGCCTGGGTGAGCTGGAAACCGGCGAGCGGGCGGCCGAACTGGGTGCGCGTGGTCGCGTACTCCAGGGCGGTCTCCAGGCAGTCGCGGGCCGCGCCGAGCGCGCCCCAGACGATGCCGTGCCGGGCCTCGGTCAGGCACCCCAGCGGCGCCTTCAGCCCGATCGCCTCGGGCAGTCGCGCGTCCGCCGGCAGCCGGACGTCGTCGAGCGCGATCTCGCCGGTCAGGGACGCGCGCAGCGACATCTTGTGCCGGATCTCGCGCGCCGTCACCCCCGGCGTGTCCATGGGTACGGCGAAGCCGCGCACGCCCTCGTCGGTGCGCGCCCAGATCACGCCCACGTCGGCGATCGGGGCGTTGGTGATCCACAGTTTGCTGCCGTTGAGGATCCAGTCGTCGCCGTCGCGGCGGGCACGGGTGGCCATCGACCCTGGATCGGAGCCGTGGTCGGGTTCGGTGAGCCCGAAGCAGCCGATCGCCTCGCCGGTCGCCATGGCGGGCAGCCAGCGCTGCTTCTGCTCCTCGCTGCCGAAGCGCCAGATGGCGTACATGGCCAGCGATCCCTGCACCGACACCAGCGAGCGGACGCCCGAGTCGCCGGCCTCCAGTTCCAGGCAGGCCAGCCCGTACGCGACGGCGGACGCGCCGGCGCAGCCGTACCCGGTCAGATGCATGCCGAGCAGACCGAGCTTGCCGAACTCGCGGGCCAGCTCGCGCGCCGGGACCTGGCCGTCCTCGTACCAGCCGGCGACGTGGGGGCGTACCCGGTCGGTCACGAGCTGGCGCACGACGGCGCGGATCTGCCGCTCCTCCTCGCTGAGCGACGCATCGATGTCGAGCAGGTCCAGAGGAGTCATGGCGTCACCTTAACCAAGGCTCAGCCGGGCGTCACTCGCCCTGGTCGCCGAGGACCAGCACGCGCGCGTGGATCTGGTTGCGCTGCTGCAGCGCCGCGCGCAGCGCCCGGTGCAGGCCGTCCTCCAGGTAGAGGCCGCCGTTCCACTGGACCACGTGCGGGAAGAGGTCGCCGTAGAAGGTGGAGTCCTCCGCGAGCAGCTTGTCCAGCGCCAGTTCGCGCTTGGTGGTGATGAGCTGGTCCAGCCGCAGCGGGCGCGGCGGGATCTCGGCCCACTGCTTCAGCGTGAGGTTGTGCTCCGGGTAGGGACGCCCGTCCCGGACCGCCCTGAAGATCACGGCGTGCTCTCCTCCCCCAGGCCCGGCTGACGATGTGGATGTCAGCCTAACCGCTCAGGTCCACCGTCCCCGCCGCACCACATCCTGCACCGGACGCCGCCCTCGGCGCAGCGACGGTGACCGATGGTCGGCAGCCCGGTAACCCACAGTGATGGCACCGACGGGGCTGAGTTCCGGCGGTACCCCGAACGCCTCCCGGTACGCCTCGATCCGCTGCGACGCAATGCCGAAGAAGCAGGCGCCCAGCCCTTCGTCCACGGCGGTGAGCAGCATCAGCAGAGCGGCGAAGCCGGTGTCCACGTACCAGTAGGGCACCGGCCAGCGGTCCTCGGCACGGTCCGCCCAGCCCTTGTCCGGCTCGGCGTAGCGGTCCAGGTAGGCGTCGCGGTTGGCGTGCGGCACCACGATCAGCGGCGCCCGGCGCATCCCGGCCAGCCAGCGTTCCCGGCCGCCGCCACCAGGCGTGGTCGCCGCCCAGAACCGTTCCCGGTCCTCGGGTTCCTCCAGCACCAGGAAGCCCCAGCCCTGGGCGAACCCGGCCGACGGCGCCCGGACGGCGTGGTCCAGCAGCCGGTCCACCACCTCCGGCGGCACCGGCCGGTCGGGGTCGTAGTTGCGCACCATCCGGCGGCGGCGGACGACCTCGGCGAACTCCACGCTCAGACCTCCGGCCGGACGCCCCAGGCGCCCCGCCAGGTCTGCCCCGGCTCCAGCGTGATGACGTCCCGGCCGGAACGGAACGCATCCGGCGGGCAGGTCATCGGCTCCACCGCCACCGACCGGCGGTGCCGTTCCCCGCCGAGCGTGTCGCCGGTGAACACCTGCCACCAGCCGAACTCGCGGTCCGCCCAGATCCGCAGCCCGGACGAGCCGTCCGGCGCGCTGAGCGTCACCGCCGAACCGCCGTCGGCGTCCCGCTCGACGTCACCGAAGGCGGTGTCGAGGACCAGGTCGCCGATCGGGCGTGGGCTGGTGAAGTCGAACTCGGAGCCGGTCACCTCGGTCGCCCCGACGGGCAGCAGCCGGCCGTCCACCAGCACCCGCCGCCGGGCCGGCAGGTGCAGCCGCAGCCCGTCCACGCCGACCTTCGGCAGTTGCAGGTAGGGGTGCACGGAGAAGCCGAACGGCGCGGGCTCGCCGGACAGGTTCGTCGCCTCGTGCTCGGCCCGCAGCCCGTCCGGGCCGACGCTCCACCGGGCCCGCACCCGCAGCGCCCACGGGTAGCCGGGGCTGGGCGGCAGGTCGTAGCCGATCGTCACGCTGTCCGCAGACTGCTCGATCAGCTGCCATCGCGCCCAGTTCACCAGGCCGTGCAGGGCGTTGTGCCGCTCCGGCTCGGTGAGGTCGAGCTGGAACGACTTCTCCCCGAACGAGTAGACGCCGTCCCGGATCCGGTTCGGCCAGGGCGCGAGCACCTGGCCGGCCGAGCCGGGGCAGACCTCGTCCTCGGCGTACCCGTCGAGGTAGTCCAGGCCGTCGTGCCGGTATGCCCGCAGCCCGCCGCCCACCTCGACCACGACGGCCTCGTGGCCGTCGGCGGCGATGGTCCACTGTGTACCGGACGGTGGCTGCACGTCGATCCCCATGTCGGCGACCCTACCGTCAGCGCCGCTCCTCGGCTGGGGTGGTGGAGCGATAGCGCAGCAACGCCGGGAACGCCGCCACCAGCAGCACGGCGAGTACGGCGGCGGCGAGACCGCCCCCGACCATGGCGAAACCGGTGCCGAACCCGGCGGCCATCGCGCCGGCACGCAGGTCGCCCAGGCGCGGGCCACCGGCCACCACGACGGTGTTCACGCCCTGGAGGCGGCCCCGCATCCGGTCGGGCGCGTAGACCAGCAGCATCGACTGGCGCAGCGTGGCGCTGACCAGGTCCGCCGCCCCGGCGACGCCGAGCAGCACCACCGCCAGCCACAACTGGCCAGCCAGCCCGGCGAGCGCGATCGCCACGCCCCAGCCCACCACCGCCACGGTGAGCGCGACGCCCTGCCGGCGTACCCGGCCGATCCATCCGGAGGTCAGGCCGCCCAGCATCGCGCCGATGGCGATGGAGCTGTAGAGCCAGCCCACCGCCGAGGCGCCGCCGAAGCGTTCCTGCGCCAGTTCCGGGAAGAGCGCGCGCGGCATGGCCAGGATCATCGCGATCAGGTCGATGGCGAAGGAGAGCAGCAGCACCCGCGTGGAGGCCAGGTAGCGGAAGCCGTCGACGATGCTGGCCAGCCCGGCCTTGCGGACGCCGCCGTCCGGGTCCGGCGTGGGCGGCATCGCGGGCAGCCGCAGCGTGGCCCAGAGCGCCGCGGTGTACAGCAGCGCGTCCACCGCGTACGCGATGGGCAGCGCCGTCTCGACCTGCCACCCGGCGAAGATCAGGCCGGCGGCGAGCGGGCCGAAGACGGCGGCGGCGGTGAACGTGGTGAAGTTCAGCGTGGTGGCCGCCGGAACCAGCTCGGCCGGCACCAGCCGGGGCAGGATCGCGCTGCGGGCCGGCGAGGTGATCGCGAAGGCAGTCGACTGGAGGCCGACGAGCAGCAGGAGCAGCAGCGGGCTGCGCGCGCCGGCCAGCGACTGCACCAGCAGCCCCAGCGTCGAGGCCCAGAGCACGCAACCGCCGACGAGCAGCACCCGGCGGCGGTCCCGGGCGTCGGCGATCGCGCCGCCCCACAACCCGAACACCAGCAGCGGCACGAAACCGGCGATGCCCAGCAGGCCGACCCAGAGCGAGCCGCCGGTCAGGTCGAACATCTCCACCGGCACCGCCACGGCGGTGAACTGGAAGCCGAACATGGCGATCGCGTTGCCGGTCCACACCCGCCGGTACGCCGGCACGCGCAGCGGACGCAGGTCGATCGCCCAGCGGCGCGCTTCCCGCCGCCGGGGCGTGGTGACGTCGGTCACGGCGCGAGCCGCTCGACGACGAAAACCCCGTCCCCGGTACGCCGGAAGCGCAGCCGGTCGTGCAGCCGGCTGGCCCGGCCCTGCCAGAACTCGACGGTCTCCGGCCGGACCCGGAACCCGCCCCAGTGCGGCGGCGCGGGAATCGGGTCCACGTCGGCGAACCGCTCCGCCGCCGCCCGGTACGCCTCGTCCAGCGCGGCCCGGTCCGGCACCACCGACGACTGGGCACTGGCCCACGCCCCGAGCTGCGAGCCGCGCGGCCGGCTGGCGAAGTACGCCTCGGTCTCGGCCCGGTCCACCTGCTCGACCCGGCCGGTCACCGTCACCTGCCGCTGCATCGGGAACCAGGGGAACACCAGGCTGGCCCACGGGTTCCCGGTCATCTCGGCGCCCTTGCGCGAGCCGTGGTTGGTGTAGAAGACGAAGCCCTCCGGGTCGTACCCCTTGAGCAGCACGGTGCGCCCGCTGGGCCGGCCCCGGGCGTCGGCGGTGCCGAGCACCATCGCGTTCGGCTCGGGCAGCGGATGTGCCACCGCGTCGGCGAACCATCTGGCGAACTGGGTGTGCCAGTCCGTCGCCAGGTCCGTCTCGGTCAGGCCCAGGTCGGCGGCGTACTCGTTACGCATTCCGGCCGGTGCGGGTGTGTCGCCTGTCACTGTGGTCGTCCCTCTCCCGGGCGTGCCGGCGTCCCCCGACGCTGGCCAGGCCCCGCTACCCAGTCTTCTCCTACTCTCACCGACGGCCAGCGGCGGGGATGTCGCGTGGCGCACAGTGGCTGTGGGTCGCGCAGCTTGTTACCCACCGGGCAAGATGTTCCGAACCACATCCCTGAAGGGTCGCCTGAGCTGCGGGGCTCGATCAGCCCGCCCGGGCGCGCCGAGCCGAAGCCAGGAGACGACATGTCCGATTTCAAACCCGGCTTGGAGGGCGTCGTAGCCTTCGAGACCGAGATCGCCGAACCCGACCGCGCGGGGGGATCACTGCGCTACCGGGGCGTGGACATCGAGGACCTGATCGGCCAGGTCTCGTTCGGCAACGTCTGGGCACTGCTGGTGGACGGCCGGTTCGGCCCGGGCCTGCCGCCGGCCGAACCGTTCCCGGTGCCGGTGCACTCCGGTGACATCCGCGTCGACGTGCAGTCCGCGGTCGCCATGCTGGCGCCGTACTGGGGGCTCAACCAGCTCCTCGACATCTCCGACGAGCAGGCCCGCGAGGACCTGGCCCGGGTGTCGGTGACCGCGCTGTCCTTCGTCGCCCAGTCGGCGCGCGGCCTGGGCCTGCCGGCCGTGCCGCAGAAGGAGATCGACAAGGCGGAGACCATCGTCGAGCGGTTCATGAAGCGGTGGCGGGGTGAGCCCGACCCGCGGCACGTCAAGGCCGTCGACGCGTACTTCATCTCGGCCGCCGAGCACGGCCTGAACGCCTCCACCTTCACCGCCCGGATCGTCGCCTCCACCGGCGCGGACGCCGCGGCCTGCATCTCCTCCGGCATCGGCGCGCTCTCCGGCCCGCTGCACGGCGGCGCACCGTCCCGGGTGCTCAGCATGCTGGAGGCGGTCGAGCGCAGCGGCGACGCCGACGGGTACGTCAAGGGCGTGCTCGACCGGGGCGAGCGGCTGATGGGCTTCGGCCACCGGGTCTACCGGGCCGAGGACCCCCGCGCCCGCGTGCTGCGGCGTACCGCCAAGGACCTGGGCGCGCCGCGCTTCGAGGTCGCCGAGGCGCTGGAGAAGGCCGCGCTGGCCGAGCTGCAGGCCCGCCGCCCGGACCGCGTCCTCGCCACCAACGTCGAGTTCTGGTCGGCAGTGGTGCTGGACTTCGCCGAGGTGCCGGCGCACATGTTCACCTCGATGTTCACCTGCGCGCGGATGGGCGGCTGGTCCGCGCACATCCTGGAGCAGAAGAAGCTCCAGCGGCTGGTGCGCCCGTCGGCGACGTACGTCGGTCCCGGCTCGCGCAAGCCGCAGGAGGTCGAGGGCTGGGACGCGATCCCGCACGGCGTCTGACGTCTCGCCCGGGGCCCCGCTTCCACCCGCCGGTGGAGCGGGGCCCCGGCACGTCCGGGGGCGCCCCGGTCAGCGCCGCCACAGGTGCCAGGTGATCCCGCCCATGACCGCCGCTCCGGCCAGCGCGATGGCCGGCAGGAGGAACGGCAGGTGGTGGGTCCGGGTGTCCATGGCATACCAGGACGGGTCGTCCGGGTGGTACAGCAGGGGCACCTCGTCGCCGACCCGGGTGCCGGAGTAGACATCGATCTTGGCAACCACCCGCCGGCCCTCGGCGGTGACGAAGGCCACCCGCGCCGGGTCACCCTCAAATCCCAGCACGATGCCGGTGGCGGTGTGCTCCGCGTGGAGCAGGCGCGCGTCCTGATCCGCCTTTTGGACGGCGAGCGTCAGGAAGACCGTCGCCGCCACGGCGCCGAACGCCAGCGCCAGCCACTCCCCGAACGGGCGGCGGTGTCTTCGGCTCATCCGTCACCTCCGCAACTCATGATCGCGGACGCGGGCAACCCACCGTCGCCGCCCGTGTGGCGGACGCCTCACCGACCGGCGTGGGACTGGCCGCCGGACGGCCCCGAGCAGGTGCGAGGATGGCCGTGGCAGTGTCGCCGGAACAAGGCTCGGACGCCGCCCGCCGTACGGCGGCAGGACATCGTCCGCGCCCTGCCAGCTCACCGGGCTCTCGCCCATGCGGAAGGATCTTGAAGACCGTGGCTGACGCACCGACCATCCGGATTCCCGACGAGATCAGGCCCGCCGACGGACGATTCGGCTGCGGGCCGTCCAAGGTCCGTCCGGCCGCGGTCTCCGCCCTGGCCGACGTCGCCACCAGCTACCTGGGCACGTCGCACCGGCAGAAGACGGTCCGCGACCAGGTCGCCCGGCTGCGCCGCGGCCTGGCCGAGTTCTACTCCCTGCCCGAGGGGTACGAGGTGGTGCTCGGCAACGGCGGCACCACCGCGTTCTGGGAGGTCGCCACGTTCGGCCTGATCCGCGACCGGGCCCAGTTCGCCAGCTTCGGCGAGTTCGGCGCCAAGTTCGCCAAGTCGGTCTCCGACGCGCCGTTCCTGGGCGAGCCGACGGTGCGCAAGTCCGACGCGGGCAGCGCCCCGACGCTGGTGGCCGAGGCCGGCGTGGACGTCTACGCCACCCCGCACAACGAGACCTCCACCGGTGTCGCGGTGCCGATCAGCCGGGTGGCGGGCGCCGACGAGGGCTCGCTGCTGCTCGTCGACGCCACCTCCGGCGCCGGCGGGCTGGACGTGGACGTCGCGCAGACCGACGTCTACTACTTCGCGCCGCAGAAGTGCTTCGGCTCCGACGGCGGCCTCTGGCTGGCCCTGATGTCGCCGGCCGCGCTGGCCCGGGCCACCGAGATCAAGGAGTCCGGCCGCTACATCCCGGCCTTCCTCGACCTGGTCACCGCGATCGACAACTCGCGGCTGGAGCAGACGTACAACACCCCGGCGCTGGCGACCATCTTCCTGGCCGCCGAGCAGACCGACTGGATGAACTCCCAGGGCGGGCTGACCTGGGCGGCCAAGCGCACCGCCGAGAGCGCCGGCATCGTGTACGGCTGGGCCGAGCGCTCGTCGTTCGCCACGCCGTTCGTGTCGGACCCGGCGCTGCGGTCCAACGTGGTCGCCACAGTCGACTTCGCCGACGGGGTGGACGCCACGGCGATCGCGAAGGCGCTGCGCGCGAACGGCATCGTCGACACCGAGCCGTACCGCAAGCTGGGCCGCAACCAGCTGCGGGTGGCGCTCTTCCCGGCCGTCGAGCCGGCCGACGTCGAAGCGCTCACCGCGTCGATCGACTACGTGGTCGAGCGACTCTGATCACTCCGTCACGGTGCGTGGCCGTCAGGGCTCCGGCGGCCACCCACCGTGATCATTACCGCAGCTCAGTCACGACATGCCGGGGTGTCGCAGTCCCCATCGCCGGGTAGATGAGCGTACGGTGGTGCGAGACGCCCGGGTGGCCGGCTCCCGTGGCGTGACGGCCAGCGAAGCGGGACGGAGGCAAGCCCATGCGCCCAGTACGCTTCGTCGCCCTCTCCGAGGACGGCCAGGCCCTGGTGCTCGCCGACGAGGTGGGGCGCCTGCTCGCCCTGCCCATCGACGAACGGATCGCGTCGGCGCTGCACGCCGAGCCGGGCGCCCCGCCGCTCGTGGTGGTGCCGAGCGCCGCCGACCTGACACCGTCACTGTCCCCACGGGACATCCAGGCCCGGATCCGCTCCGGTGAGTCCGCCGAGGACGTCGCCCGCATCGCCGGCGTGCCTGTCGACCGGGTGCTGCGCTACGCCGGCCCGGTGCTCCAGGAGCGGGCCATGCTCGCCCAGCACGCCCGGCGCACCCGGCTGAAGGGCGCGGAGAAGCCGACCCCGCTGGCCGAGGTCGTCAACGGCCGGCTGGCCCAGCACGGGATCGACACCGAGAAGATCTCGTGGGACGCCTACCGCCGCGACGACGGCACCTGGCGGATCATCGCGACCTGGCCGTCCGGCAAGGCCACCGCGCAGGCGGTGTGGGACCTGGACAAGACCCGCCAGAACGTCGCCCCACACGACGACATGGCGCAGTACCTGTGCGCCGAGCGGCCCACGCCGATCCTCGGCCAGGAGCCGGCGCCGGAGCGGGGCGGCCACGCGCTGCCCGGTCCGTCGCGTGGCGAGCCGAGCCGGGGCGGGCACGGCCTGCCCTCCGGGGCCGACCACGCCCGTCCGGGGCGCGACCCGATCCGCGCCGGCCGGGACGCGCTGCTCGCCTCGCTGGACCGGCCGCTCGGCGGCACGTCGGGGCGCGGCCTCGACACCCGGTCCCCGGCCGCGCTGGCCGGCTCGGAGGCACCCCGCCAGCGTGCGGTCGCCGGTGGCGCAGCCGCGCTGCTCGGGGGCGGGCAGGGCTCGGCCTTCGACGACGACTCGGACGCGCCGAAGGAGGTCCCGGCCGTACCCTCGCTCGCCGTGCTGCGGCCCCGGCGCACCGGCGCCGCGGCGGCGACCGGCGGCGCGGGCGCCGAGTCCACCGAGGCCGGTGGCAAGCCGCGCAAGCGGCTGCCGAGCTGGGACGACGTGCTCTTCGGCACCGGCCCGGCAGCGCGCGAATCCTCCTGATCCACAGCTCCACCCTGGCTCGTTGAGAGGGCACTCGAAGTGCCGGCGTGCCAGGGTGGAGCCATGGAGTACACGAACCTGGGACGCACCGGCCTCTCGGTGAGCCGCCTCTGCCTCGGCACGATGAACTTCGGTCCGCAGACCGACGAGCCGGACAGCTTTGCCATCATGGACCGGGCGCTCGAACACGGGATCAACTTCTTCGACACCGCGAACGTCTACGGCTGGAAGCTCGGTGAGGGCGTCACCGAGCAGATCGTCGGCCGCTGGTTCGCGCAGGGCGGCGGGCGGCGCGACAAGGTCGTCCTCGCCACCAAGGTGTACGGCAAGATGGGCGAGTGGCCCAACGAGCAGGGCCTGAGCGCCCGGCACATCATCCGGGCCTGCGAGGACTCGCTGCGCCGCCTGCAGACCGACACCATCGACCTCTACCAGATGCACCACATCTCCCGGACCACGCCGTGGGAGGAGATCTGGCAGGCGATGGAGACGCTCGTCGCCCAGGGCAAGGTGCTCTACGTCGGCTCGTCCAACTTCGCCGGCTGGCACATCGCCCAGGCGCAGGCCGCTGCCGGCAAGCGCAACTTCCTCGGCCTCGTCTCCGAGCAGTGCATCTACAACCTGCTGACCCGCCACGTCGAACTGGAGGTCGTCCCGGCCGCGCAGCACTACGGGCTGGGCGTCATCCCCTGGTCGCCGCTGCACGGCGGGCTGCTCTCCGGCATCATCCGCAAGATGGCCGACGGCAGCGCGGCGCGCGGCACCACCGGCCGCTCGGCCGACGCGCTGGCCGAGCACCGCAGCACCATCGAGGCGTACGAGAAGCTCTGCGCCGACCTCGGCCACGACCCGGCCGACGTGGCGCTGGCCTGGCTGCTGTCCCGCCCGGGCGTGACCGCCCCGATCGTCGGTCCGCGCACCATGGACCAGCTCGACCGCAACCTGGGCGCGCTCGACGTCCACCTGGACGAGCCCACGCTGACCCGTCTCGACGAGCTGTTCCCGCCGGTCGGCAACGGCGGCCCAGGCCCGGAGGCCTGGGCCTGGTAGGTGAAAGGAAGGGCCCCTTCTTAACGCCTCAGGTAGAGGAGGGGCCCCTTCTTAACGCCCTGCCGCGAGCGCCCACGCGCTTAACGCCCAGCCGCGAGCGCCCACGCGGCGACGCGGGTGTAGCGCGGCGTACCGCCCGGGTGGCTGCGGACCAGCACCACCTCGCCGGCCGACCACTGTGGCCCGACGTACCCGTTCAGGGTGTCCCGGTCGGCGTGGAGGTCGGCCTCGGGCACTCGGTCGCCGGGCCGGGCGATGGTCAGGTGCGCCCGGAACGGCTTGTCGTCGCAGGGCAGCCCGGCCTCGCACAGCGCGCCGCGGATCGACCGGGCGAGCGCGTCGAGCGCCTCGACGTCGCCGCGTACGTCGACCCAGAGCACCGTGGACCGGCCCTGACCGAAGCTGCCGCCCGCGGCCAGGCACAGCCGCGGGGAACGAGCCGACCGGGCGGCCGAGGCGAGCGCGTGCTCCACGTCGGGCAGGCGGACGTCCGGCACCTCACCGAGGAAGGCCAGCGTGAGGTGCAGGTTCGCCGGGTCGGCGAGCCGGGCGTGGCGGGCGGACGCGACCCGCAGGCCCTTGACCCGGGCGGTCAGGTCCACGACCGCCACGGCAGGTGGGTAGATCGCCGCGAAGAGACGCACCAGGTCAGCGATGCCGCTGGTGGTGCGCGGCGCGGGCGGCCGGCAACGTCAGCCCGGCGGCGTGCAGCAGCCCTTCGACGCGTACCCGTTCGATCTCCCGGTCGACGCCGTCCAGCTCGGCCAGGTGCTCGACGATGTCGAGCGCCCGGCAGGCGGCGCGCAGCCGTTCGTCGTACGCCTCGATGACCGCGCCGTGCCACACCACGCTGCGGTCGGCGGCGGCGAGCCGGTGGCCGCCGAGGCGGCGCAGGTCGGTGGCGAGCTGGTCCAGCGGCCGTCGGCCGTCCCTGTCGAACTCGGTGAGGTCGATGTCGCGGGTCAGCGCCTCGGCTTCGATGGCCCGGTCGAGCCGGGCGATGGTGCGGCGTTCCCGGCGTTGCTCGCGCCACTCGGCCCACCCGCAGGCGACCCGGTCGATGATCTCGTCGGCGCAGAACAGCAGCGCGAACAGGGCGGGCAGGCAGCACACGGCAAGGATCGCCAGCGCCAGCAGTAGCCCCTGCCCCACGTCCACACATCGACGCTAAGCCCTGCCGCACCGGCCCGCCACCCGTTTGGGTAATCGGACCGGTACGGCCGGCCAGGGGACGGGACTACTTGGCTCCGGGTGACACCACGTAGAAGCGGGGCATGGGCAGCACCCGCATGCGCAGCCGGGCGCCGGAGCGGCGCAGCTGCCAGGTGAGCGCCAGCAGCGCGGCGGTGAGCGAGATCAGACCGCCGGCCCAGATGCTCGCGCCCGCGCCGTACGTCTCGGCGACCCAGCCGATCAGCGGCGCGCCGACCGGGTTGGTGCCCAGGAACACCAGCACCCACAGCGCCATCACCCGTCCCCGGAAGGAGGCGTCGACACCGAGCTGTACACGCTGGTTGGCGGCCTGGGCGAAGTAGATCATGAAGAACCCGGCGGGCAGCAGCAGCGTCACGACCAGCCAGTACGCCGGGGCGAGCCCGACGAGCGTGCCGAAGACCGCGCAGCCGATCGCGGCGCCGAGCACGAGCCAGACCGAGGGCCGGCTGCGCCGTCCGGTGCCGGCCAGCGCCCCGACCAGCGCGCCGGCCGCGAGGGCGGTGCTGAACAGGCCGAACGAGGCGGCGCCGGTGTTGAACACGGTCTTCGCGAGCGCGGCGAGGGTGAGCTGGAAGTTGAACAGGCTCATCCCGATCACCGACATGAGGACCATCGGCAGCAGGATGTCGGGGCGGCGTGCCACGTACCGGAGGCCGTCGACCACCCGGGCCTGGTCCCGCTCGCCGACCGGCGGCAGGTCCTTGCGGTGCAGCTCGTCGGTACGCATCCGGACCACGTTGACCAGCGGGGCGATCGAGCTGAGCGCGGTGACCAGGAAGACCGGGCCGACGTCGACGGCGGCGATGGCCAGGCCGGCGACGGCGGGGCCGACGATCCGGGCGGAGTTGAACACTGCTGCGTTGAGCGAGAGCGCGTTCGGCAGCAGCGGCATGCCGACCAGCTCGGAGACGAACGCCTGGCGGACCGGCGTCTCGACCGCGTTGGAGACGCCGAGCAGTGCGGCGAACGTGAAGACGTGCCAGAGCTGCACCAGGCCGGTGAGGACCAGGACGCTCATGGCCAGCGCGAGCACGGTCCAGAACACGTTGGCGACGAAGAGCAGCATCCGCTTGTCGTAGCGGTCGGCGAGTCGTCCGGACAGCAGCGTGAGCAGGAGTACGGGCGTGAACTGCAACGCGGTGACCACGCCGAGCGCGGTCGCCGAGTTGTCGCTGAGCTCGAGCACGAGCCAGTCCTGGGCGATGAACATCATCCAGACGCCGATCAGTTTGATCAGCTGTCCGGTGGCGAAGAGTCGGTAGTTGCGGACCCCTAGGGACTGGAACATCGTGCTCAATTTGGCCTGCACTCTAGGTGCGCCTCCTTGCGTCGGTACGCTTCATCCACAGCTGACGAAGCGAACCGCGGGCGGCGGTGTCAGGCGCGAGCGATGCCTTGGAGGATGTCCGCGGCGCGCCGTAGCGTTTCGCGTTCGTCCTCGGTGAGATCGGCCAGCCGGCTGGCCAGCCACTCGTTGCGGGCCCGCTCGAACTGGTCGAGCACGGCCCGTCCCCCTTCGGTAGCCGCCAGGATGACCTGCCGTCCGTCGGTCGGGTGGGGGGTGCGTTGCACGAGGCCCCGCTCCTCCAGCTTCGCGACGATCTTCGTCATCGTGGGCGGCTGCACCCGTTCGACATCGGCAAGTTCCCGTGGTGTGAGGGCGCCCGCCAGTTTGAGGCTGGTGAGCGCCGACAGCTGGGTGACCGTGAGGTCGCCGACCGGCCGGGCCTGTCGGACCCGCCGGTTGAGTCGGGTGATCGCATCTCGCAGCTGAGGGGCCAGCTGCGCCGGTGGCACGCGTTTCGCCGTCACCGTCCGCTCCGTCACACTCGTTAGCTTAACTAATGAGCCTGGCTAACGACATGCGTTATGACCAGGCTCACCAGCGTCAGAGCAACACGGACTCGACCGGCCCGCGCAGGAAGTACACGATGAACAGCACGGCGACCCCGTACAGGAGCGGGTGGACCTCCCGGGCCTTACCCTTCGCCACCTTCAGCAGCACGAAGCTGATCACGCCGGCCCCGATGCCGTTGGAGATCGAATAGGTGAACGGCATCAGCGCGATGGTGAGGAACGCCGGGATGGCGATCTCGTAGTCGGTCCAGTCGATCGTGCGGACCGCCGTCATCATCAGGAAGCCGACCACCACCAGGGCCGTCGACGCGGCCTCGAACGGCACGATCAACGACAGCGGCGCGAGGAACATGGCCAGCAGGAACAGGGCACCGGTGACCAGGTTGGCCACGCCGGTCCGGGCGCCCTCCGCGACACCTGCGGCGCTCTCGATGTACGACGTGTTGCTGGACACCGAGGCGGCGCCACCCGCGGCAGCGGCGATCGAGTCGACGAGCAGGATCTCCTTGGCCTTCGGCGGGGTGCCCGTCTCGTCGAGCATGTCCCCTTCCTGGCCGATCGCGACCATCGTGCCCATGGTGTCGAAGAAGTCCGTGATCAGCAGCGTGAAGATGAACATCAGCGGCACCAGCCAGCCGACCCGGCTCCACGAGTTGAGCACGTTGAACTGGCCCAGCAACGACAGGTCGGGCAGGTCCACGATCTGCTTGGGCAACTCGGGCACGTTCAGCGACCAGCCCTTCGGGTTCGGCTTGCCGTCGACGAAGGACGGGCCGACGTTGGCGATCGCCTCGACCACGATGGCCAGCACGGTGGAGGCGAGGATGCCGATCAGGATCGCGCCCCGGACCCGGCGTACCACAAGGACCAGGGTGATCAGCAGGCCGACCACGAAGACCAGCATCGGCCAGCTGACGATCTTGCCGTTGATGCCCAGCCCGACCGGCACGGTGGAGCCCGCCGCGTCCGGCACGCGCCGGACGAATCCGGCGTCGACCAGGCCGATGATCGTCAGGAACAGACCGATGCCGACGCCGATCGCGGTCTTGAGCTGCGTCGGCACCGACCGGAACACCGCGGTACGCAGCCCGGTGAGCACCAGGATGCCGATCAGCACACCCTCGATGACCACCAGACCCATCGCGTCCGCCCAGGTCATCTGCGGCGCGATCTCGTAGGCGACGAGCGCGTTCACGCCCAGGCCGGCCGCGAGCGCGATCGGGAACCGGGCCACCACACCCATCAGGATGGTCATCAGACCGGCGACCAGCGCGGTCGCCGCGGCGAGCGCCGGAATGGCCAGCGAACGGCCGTCGCCGTCCTTCCCGCTGCCGAGGATCAGCGGGTTCAACACCACGATGTACGCCATCGTGAAGAACGTGGCGAAACCGCCCCGGAGCTCCCGGCTCAGCGTGGACCCACGCTCCGAGATCAAGAAGAAGCGGTCGAAGCCGTTACGTGGATGCGCGGGATCGGGCGGAGTGCCGTGATCCGGCGGCGGCGCAATGGACATGGTTCCTCATCTGGTAATCGGCCGGGTTTTGTCGCGCGCATCGTCCCAGATCACCTGGCGGGCAGGGAAGAACGATCACGTAGGCTGGGCCGGTGTCACAGGAGCAACAGCCGCGGCCGGAGCCGCTCGACCCGCCGATGGTGCCGTTCGCCGTCGCCGGGCTGATCGCCTGGGCGGTGGCCGGCCTGGTGCTACTGATCTTCTTCCGGGACTGGCTCACCGAGTCCGGGCGTCAGAACTGGCTCTGGACCTGCCTGGCCGGTTTTCTGTGGGGCTTTCCCGGCCTGGCGGTGATGATGCGGCACGACGCCAACCGGCGCCGCCGGCGCGCGGCCGCCGCGCAGCGCCCCCGCTGACCGGTCAGGGGTGGCCGTACGGCTCCGCCGGCTCGGCCGCCTCGACCGAGCCGAGGGCCCGGCTGACCGTCATGGCCTCGACCGCGCTGTCGTCGTAGATGGTGGGCAGCTCCTCGACGGGCGTCTCGGGCGTCTCCACCATCGTCTCCGAGTGCGCGCCGCACCCGTGGTCGGCGCTGACCACCCGGCCGTCGTCGGGCGCGTAGAAGTTGCCGCACGCGCCGAAGGCAAGGCGCAGCGCGCCGGCCAGCGGCAGGTAGAAGCCGCACGTGCCGCAACGGGCGGCGGCCGGCGCGGCCACCGAGATCGCGGCGTCCGGGCCGTGGTCACCGTCGTACCAGCGCTGGGCGGCCTCGGCACGCCCCTCCCGGGAAAGCACCCGGGCCCGGCCCAGTCCCAGCTCCCAGGCGATCTCCTCGACCGCCGGGTCGTCGGAGAGCAGGTAGCCGGGGGTCAGCCGCTCGTCGTCGGCGGGGGTGGGCAGCAGGTCGCCCGGGCCCAGGTCACCCGGCTTGAGCCGCTCCTGCCAGGGCAGCCAGCCCGGGGCGAGCAGCGCGTCCGGGCCGGGCAGCAGCACCGTCTCGCAGATGGTGACGTGCCGGCTGCGCGGCACCCGGGTCACCGTGACGGCCCAGCGCCAGCCGCGGTAACCGGCCATCCGGCATTCGAAGTAATGGGTGACGATCCGGTCGCCCTCGGCGACGGCCTGGAGATGGTCACCGATGTCTGTCGGCTCCACCTCGGTGATGGCGTCGCGGGCCACCTCGACGGCGGCGGCGCAGACCTGGTCGAGCCGGGGAGCGCGGGCGGAGGCGGGCCTGGTCACCCGACCATTGTTCCCCATGCCCGTCCACGGGTGACAGGCACTCCCCGGAGTCGTTCTCCACGGGTGATGCGGCGCGCGTGGATCGAATGGGCGAGGATGGGACGCATGGCGCTGTCCTCCCGCTCCGGCCGCTCCTTCCTGGGGCGGACCGTCGGCACCGGCATCCGCGCCACCCGGCTGCTGTTGCGCGGGTCTCTGCACGGCGGGCGCTGGATGACCCGTCGCGCCGGCACCGCCCGGGCCCGCAGCGCCGGCAACGAGGTGGGCATGGTCCGGCTGTTCGACCTGCACGCCCTCTCCTGCGCCGGTGACACGCTCATCGCCATCGGCCTGGCCGGGACGATCTTCTTCGACGTGCCGCTGGGCGAGGCGCGCAACAAGGTCGCCCTCTACCTGCTGGTGACCATGGTCCCGTTCGCCATGCTCGCCCCGGTGGTCGGCCCGCTGCTCGACCACTTCCGCCACGGCCGGCGGTACGCGCTTGCCACCACCATGCTCGGCCGCGCGTTCCTGGCCTGGTTGATCTCCGACTACATCGGCGGCTTCGGGCTCTACCCGGCGGCGTTCGGCGTGCTCGCGCTCTCCCGGGCGTACGGCGTGGCCCGCTCGGCGGCGGTCCCCCGGCTGCTGCCCGAGGGCCTCGGGCTGTCCCAGGTCGGGGCGCGGGCGAGCGTCTACGGCACGGTGGCGGGCGCGCTCGTCGCGCCGATCGGGCTGGCCGCGTTCTGGTTCGGGCCGCAGTGGCCGCTGCGGGTCGCCTCGGTGATCTTCCTGATCGGCATGGTGATCTCACTCCGGCTGCCGCCGAAGGCCGACTCCGAGCCGCCGGAGCGGATGCCGCACCCGCTGCGCGCGATGCGCCGCCGTGACGGCGAGCGCCCGCTGGGCCGGGGCCGCCCGGCCGGCCGCCTGGTGATCGCCACGCTGATCGGCGCGGCGGCGCTGCGCGGGCTCTACGGCTTCCTGCTGCTCTTCCTGGCCTTCGCCATCAAGGCCGGTGACCTGACCACCGACTTCTTCGGCCGTGACCTCGGCGCCCAGGGCGCGCTGGGCCTGGTCGGCGGCTCGCTGGCCGTCGGCACGTTCCTGGCCACCGCGATCGGCACCCGGCTGCGCATCCACCGGCCGACAGCGCTCCAGTCCAGCGGCACGATAGTGGTGGCCGGCGTGGCGGTGCTCGCCGCGCTGAAGTTCTCCCTGCCCATGGTGGCGCTGCTCTGCCTGGTGGCGGCGATGATGAGCGGGATCGCCAAGCTGACAGTGGACGCCTCGATCCAGGAACGCATCCCGGAGCGGCTGCGGGCCAGCTCGTTCGCGCACTCGGAGACCGCGCTGATGCTCGCGTTCGTGGCCGGGGGCGGGCTCGGGCTGGTGCCGTTCACCGGGCTGATCGGCGTGACCGTCGCCGCCGCGGTGGCCGCGCTGGTGGCCGTACGCGGGGTGCTGGTCGCCGGCAAGCTGCGCGGCGAGCACCTGGTCGGCCGGCCGCTCGGCGACGAGGAACTGGCGGCGGAGCAGGCCACCCGGGCCGAGGAACCGGCCACCACCTCGTTCGACGACCCGGCCCCGACGTCACCGGCGCCCCAGCGGCCCGGCCCGCCGGACGACGACGGTCTCGCGCCGCCCGGCTTCCACATCTACCGGCCCTCCTCGTCGGTGGGCGGTCCCGGCGGGGTCGAGGACACCGAGCGGCGCGACCCCCGAGGGCCGGTGGCGTGAGCGGGCTGCTCGTGGTCACGGCGGTACCCGCCGAGGCCGAGGCGATCCGTGCCGGCCTCACCGCACCGGACGAGACGGTGACAGTGGTGCCGGTCGGCGTCGGCCCGGCTGTCGCCGCTGCCGCCACGGCACGGCTGCTGGCGCTGGCCGAGGCCGCCGGGCGGCCGTACCGGGCGGTGGTCAGCGCGGGCATCGCCGGTGGGTTCGCCGGCCGGGTCGCCGTCGGCGGCACGGTGCTGGCCGACCGCAGTGTCGCCGCCGACCTGGGTGCCGAGTCGCCGGGCGGGTTCATCCCGGTGGAGGATCTGGGCATGCCCCCCGAGCTGCTGGGCGGCGGCCGGACCGTGCCCGCCGACCCGGGCCTGCTGGCTGGGCTGCGGGCCGCCCTGCCGGGGGCGACGGTCGGCACGGTGCTGACGGTGAGCACGGTGACCGGCACCGCCGCGAGTACCGCGGCCCTCGCCGAACGGCACCCGGACGCGGTGGCCGAGGCCATGGAGGGGTACGGCGTGGCGGTCGCCGCCGCCCAGGCCGGCGTGCGCTTCGCCGAGCTGCGTACGGTCTCCAACCCGATCGGCCCGCGCGACCGGAGCGCGTGGCGCATGCGCGAGGCGTTCGCCGCGCTCACCGTCGCCGCTGCCGCCCTCCACTGATCTTGTCCACCTGTGGACAACCCTGTGGACAACTCGCCGGGCTGGGGATGACGACCTCAGATCGTGATGACGACCTTCGCCCGCGCGTGCTCCGCTTCGAGGTACCGGATGGCGTCGGGCACCTCGTGCAGTGGATAGGTGCGGTCGATGACCGCCGCGAGACGGCCGGCCTCGGCGTGCTCGCGGAGCACGTCCAGGTGCGGCCGGCCGGGTGAGGTGGCGAGCGCGACGATGCGCTGCCGGACGAAGGGCGCCGTCAGCCGTCCGCGGGCGAGCAGCCCGACCGGTCCGATGAGGCTGCCACCGCGGTAGACGCCGCCGCCGGAGAGCACGAGCGTGCCGTCCGGCGTCAGCGCGCGCCGCAGCGCGCGCAGTGAACGGTTGCCGACCAGGTCGAACACCACGTCGTGTCGCTCCCCGGCGCGGGTGAAGTCCGCCCGGGTGTAGTGGACGACGTGGTCGGCGCCGAGCGAGCGGACCAGGTCGGCGTTGCGGGTGCTGCACACGCCGGTCACCGTCGCGCCGAGCGCCTTGGCCAGCTGGACGGCGAGCGTGCCGACGCCGCCGGACGCCCCGTTGATCAGGACTCGGTGGCCGGGCCGGACCTGCCCGGCGTCGCGCAGCCCCTGGAGCGCGGTGACGCCGGCCAGCGGCAGCGCGGCGGCCTGCTCCGGCGTCAGGTTCGCCGGCCGCGTCGCGACCAGGCGTTCGGGTACGCACACGTACTCGGCGAACGCGCCGTCGGCCTCGCCGAGGTCGGCGAAGACGGCGTCACCGGGGCGTACCTGCCGCACCTGGGCGCCGACGGCCTCGACCCGGCCGGCGACGTCGCGGCCACGGATGCGCGCCCGGGGCCGCCCGAGGCCGAGCGCCAGCCGCGACAGCCGGGGGTCGCCGCGCATGACGTGCCAGTCGTACGCGTTGAGCGCTGCCGCCTCGACCCGGACCAGCACCTCGTCGGCGGCGGGCACGGGCGTGTCGACGTCGGCGAGCGTGAGTGTCTCGGGCGGGCCGTACCGGTCCTGGACGATCGCTCTCATGGTCCCGCTCCCTCCCAGGTGTACGGCGTACACCTCGATGGGACCAGGCTAGGTGTACGCCGTACACCAGTCAAGGCGGATACTGTGACAACCGCCCCCGGGAAGGCGAGGAACACATGCCGAAGCAGGCGGAGAAGGTGCGCCGGGCACCGCTGAGCAGGGACCGGATCCTGCGCGCCGCCGTCGCGCTCGCCGACGAGACAGGCATCGAGTCGCTCAGCATGCGCAACCTCGCGCAGGACCTGGGCGTCGTGCCGATGGCGCTCTACAAGCACGTGGCCAACAAGGACGAACTGGTCGACGGCATGATCGACGTCGTGGTCGCGGAGATCGACCCGCCCGAGGCCGGCGACTGGAAGCACGCGATCCGGCGGCGCATCCTCTCCGCACGACAGGTGCTGCTGCGCCACCCCTGGGCGGCGCTGGCGATCGAGTCCCGCAACACTGCGACGCCGGCCGTGCTCGCGTACCTGGACTCGACGGTCGAGGCGTTGCGGGCCGGTGGGTTCTCCACCGACCTCGCCCACCACGTGATGCATGCCATGGGCAGCCGTGTCCTGGGCTTCAGCCAGGAGCTGTTCGACACCAGCCGGCAGGCCGGCCGGTCCGGCGCGACAGTGCCCGAGCCGCCCGCCGACCTGCCGCCGGAGATGGCCGCCCGGTTCCCCAACCTCGCGGCGATCGCCACCGCGGCGTCGCACGACGGCGACTCGGTCGTCGGGCCGGGCTGCGACGACCAGTTCGAGTTCGAGTTCGCGCTGGACCTGCTGCTCGACGGCATCGAACGGCTGCACCGGGACGGCTGGACGTCACACCGGACGCTGTGACGGGCCGCCCGGCCCCCGGGGTTACGGTGGGGACGTGGCGCTCTCCCTGGCGATCTCCCCCTGCCCCAACGACACGTTCGTCTTCGACGCCCTGGTGCACGGCCGGGTGCCCGGCGCGCCGCCGGTCGAGGTGACCTACGCGGACGTGGACGTCACGAACACGGCCGCCGAGCGAGGGGCGTTCGACCTGGTGAAGGTCAGCTACGCGGCGCTGCCGTGGCTGCTCGACGACTACCACCTGCTGCCCTGCGGCGGCGCGCTCGGCCGGGGCTGCGGCCCGCTGGTGCTGACCCGGGGCGACCGGACCGACCTGTCCGGGGCGACGGTGGCGGTGCCCGGCGAGCGGACCACCGCGTACCTGCTGTTCCGGCTCTGGGCGGCCGGCCAGGCCCCGGCGCGCATCGAGGTGGTGCCGTTCCACGAGATCATGCCGGGCGTCGCCGCCGGCCGGTACGACGCGGGCCTGGTCATCCACGAGGCGCGCTTCACCTACCCGCGACACGGGCTGACCGCGCTGGTCGACCTCGGCGAGTGGTGGGAGGGCGACACCGGGCTGCCGATCCCGCTGGGCGCGATCCTGGCCCGCCGCGGCGCTGTCGACCCGGTCGAGGCCGCCGCGTGGATCCGCGAGTCGGTACGCCAGGCGTGGGCCGACCCGGAGGCCAGCCGCGAGTACGTCCTCGCGCACGCGCAGGAGATGGAGCCCGACGTGGTGGACCGGCACATCGGCCTCTACGTCAACGAGTTCACCGCCGACCTGGGTGAGGCCGGCTTCGCCGCCGTGGAGGCGCTGCTGGGCCGGGCCGCCGACGCCGGGCTCGTGCCTCAGACCTCCAGCTCGCGCGCCACCGCGTGGACCAGCTGAGCGATCTTCTGGGCGGCCTTGCGGTCCGGGAAGCGACCCCGGCGCAGGTCCGGCTGGACCTTCGCCTCCAGCACCTTGATCATGTCTTCCACCAGGCCGTGCAGCTCCTCGGCCGGCCGGCGGCGCAGCTCCGCCACGGACGGCGGCGCCTCCAGCAGCTTGACTCCCATGGCCTGGGCGCCCCGCCGGCTGTCGACCACGCTGAAATCGACCCGCTGGCCCCCCTTCAGGTCGGCGACACCCGCCGGTAGCGCGCCCTTCGGCAGGAACACGTCGCCGCCCTCGTCACTGGTGACGAACCCGTACCCCTTGGCGGCGTCGTACCACTTCACTCGACCCGTTGGCACCTGTTGAACCCCGCTCCACTCGAACCGTCTACCCCTCCAAGGCTAGCCCGATGATCCGGTCCAGCGCCCTCGGGAATTCGACGAGATCATCAAGCACCAGGTACGCCCCGGCCTCGGTCAGTTCGGCGGCCGAGCAGGGACCGGTCGCCACTGCCACGCCTGGGATTCCCGCAGCCCGCGCGGCGGCCATGTCGGCCACGTGATCACCCACGTACAGCGTCGCGCCGTGCTCGCGCAACGCGACCGCCTTCTGCTCGGCGAACACGTCCCCGGCCAGCTCGTCCACCGGCAGCCCGAGGTGGTCCAGGTGCAGCTTCGCCAACCGGCCGATCTTCGCGGTCACCACCATCGTCCGGCCGCCGCGCGCCTGCACCGCGCGCAACGCGGCCTCCGCACCCGGCATCGGCACCGTCGGGGTGATCGCGTACGCCGGATACAGCTCCCGGTAGACCGTCACCGCCTCCTCCACGCGCTCCGCCGGGAACCAGTGCGCCAGCTCGGTGCGCAGCGGCGGGCCCAGCCGCGAGACCGCCAGATCCCCGTCCACGTGCACGCCGGTCCGCGCGGTGAGCGCCCGGAACGCGGCGGCGATCCCGGGGCGGGAGTCGACCAGTGTCATGTCGAGGTCGAAGCC
Source organism: Micromonospora echinospora (assembly GCF_014203425.1). Taxonomy (NCBI): domain Bacteria; kingdom Bacillati; phylum Actinomycetota; class Actinomycetes; order Micromonosporales; family Micromonosporaceae; genus Micromonospora; species Micromonospora echinospora. The sequence continues at coordinate 1,096,337 of NZ_JACHJC010000001.1, read as the reverse complement.
GACCATCAGCGGAGGCATGCCGAGAACCTACCCAGCGGGCTAGCGTGGTACGACGATGACCACCTCACTCGCCGACCACCTGCGGGCCCTCCCCGACGAGTCCCTCGCCGCGCTGCTCCAGCTGCGGCCGGACCTCGTCGTGCCGGTGCCGGCCGACGTGTCCGCCCTCGCCCTGCGCGCCCAGTCCCGGGTCTCCGTGGCCCGGGCGCTCGACGGGCTGGACCAGTTCACCCTCCAGATCCTCGACGCCGCCCGCCTCACCCGCGGCCCCGAGGGCGCCACCTCCACCGACCAGATCCTCGCCATGGCCACCGCCGGACCGCAGCCCCCCGCACCCACGGCGGTCCGCGCCGCCGTCGACCGGCTCCGGGCCCGGTTCCTGCTGTACGGCCCCGAGCACGACCTGTGCGTGGCCGGCGGCATCGACGAGGTGTCCCCGTACCCGGCAGGGCTGGGCCGGCCGGCGGCGGAGCTGGACCCGCGCGTGGCGGCCCTCTGCGCGGACCCGGCGAAGCTGCGGCGGACGCTGCTGTCCGCGCCGCCCTCGGCCCGCGCGGTCCTGGACCGGCTCGCCGCCGGGCCGCCGGTCGGCACTGTCGCACCGGGCGCGCTGGAGGCGCCCGCCACCGGCGCCGAGGACGTGCTCCCGCCGGACCTGGTCAACGGCGGCGCGCCGACCGGCTCCCCGATCCGCTGGCTGGTCGAGCACCGGCTGCTGGTACGGATGTCCGGCGGCCGCAACGGCACCGTCGAGCTGCCCCGCGAGGTGGGGCTGGTGCTGCGCCGCGACGCCGGTCCGCTCGGCCCGCTGCGCACCAGCCCGCCGGCGGCCTCCGGCCCGCCCCGCGAGGTCAAGTCCGTCGACTCGGCCGGGGCCGGGCAGACGATGGAGGTGGTCCGGCACACCGAGGCGCTGCTGGAGGCGCTGATCGTGGAGCCGGCCCCGGTCCTGCGCTCCGGCGGCGTCGGCGTACGCGACCTGCGCCGGCTCGCCCGTGGCCTCGGGCTGGACGAGACGACCACCGCGCTGCTGTTCGAGGTGGCGTACGCGGCCGGGCTGACCGGTGAGCTGGAGCTTTCCGGCGCGGCCACCACCCGCTACGGCGGCGACCAGCAGATCCTGCCCACCGGCGGGTACGAGGTGTGGCGCGCGGCGTCGCTGGCCCAGCGCTGGGAGCAGCTCGCCCGCGCCTGGATGTCGATGCCCCGCCAGGCCGGCCTGATCGGGCAGCGCGACGACCGGGACCGGCCCATCTCGGTGCTCTCCGCCGAGGCGGAACGAGCCGGAGCGCCGGCCGCCCGGCGCGCGGTGCTCGCCGTGCTCGCCGACCTGCCGGCCGGCACCGCGCCCACCCCCGACGAGGTGCTGGAACTGCTGGACTGGCGCGCGCCCCGGCGGGCCCGTGGGCGGGAGGCGGCGCACCGGGAGGTGCTGGCCGAGGCGGCCGCGCTGGGCGTGACCGGGCTCGGCGCGCTGACCACGTACGGGCGGCTGCTGCTCGCCGAGCTGACCGACGCCGACGAACGCGGCGACGACCCGCTCGGGCTGCGCTCCGACGCCGAGTCGGGCGACCCGTCGACCACCGTCCGCGCGCTGGACGGGCTGCTGCCCGCCCCGGTCGACCACGTGCTGGTGCAGGCCGACCTGACAGTAGTGGTGCCCGGCCCGCCCGACCCGGCGCTCGCCGCCGAACTGGACGTGGTGGCCGAGCACGAGTCGGCGGGCGGGGCGAGCGTGCACCGGGTCACCACGGGGAGCATCCGGCGGGCGCTGGACGCCGGCTACACCGCCGAGGACCTGCACGCGTTGTTCCGCCGCCGGTCGCGTACCCCGGTGCCGCAGGGCCTGACCTACCTGGTCGACGATGTGGCCCGCAAGCACGGCGGGCTGCGCGTCGGCTCGGCCGGCGGGTACGTGCGCAGCGACGACGAGGCGCTGCTCAGTGAGGTGCAGGCCGACCGGCGCCTGGAGCCGCTGGCGTTCCGCCGGCTCGCCCCGACAGTGCTTGTGACGCCGTACCAGGTCAACCGGATGCTCACCGCGTTGCGCGACGCCGGGTACGCCCCGGTGCCCGAGGACGCCAGCGGAGCGACTGTGCTGGCCCGGCCGAAGACCCGGCGGGCGCCCGCCCGTACCGGGGTCGGCCGCACTGTGGACCCGCTCGCCACGCCGAAGCTGCCCATGCCCCGCCTGCTCGGCGTGGTGGAGCAGATCCGCCGGGGCGACGCGGCGGCCCGGGCGGCGCGGCGGGCCCCGGCGGTGGTCCGGGGCGGCGCGGGCACGGGCGGTCCCGCGCCGGTGCCCGGTCACGGCGACGCGCTGGCGGTGCTCCAGCAGGCGGTACGGGACAAGGCGCTGGTCTGGGTCGGCTACGTCGACGCGCACGGCGCGACCGCGTCCCGGCTGGTCCGGCCGGTGTCGATCGGCGCCGGCTACCTGCGCGCCGAGGACGACCGGACGGAGATGCTGCACACGTTCGCGCTGCACCGGATCACCGCGGCGGTGCTGGAGGAGTGAGGGGTCAGTCCCCGTTGCGGCGCAGCGTGCCCACTACCGACACGGCCAGCAGCAACGCGAACGCCGCCCCGGCCGACTCGCCGACCGAGTCGACGAAGCCCTGCTGCTGCACCAGCAGCCCGAACAGGAACCAGCCGAACACCCCGACGGCGGCGGCCGCGTAGCCGAACAGGACCGCGGTGGGCACCTCCTGCTGCTGCGTCCGCTCCTCGTCGGGAAGCACGTCCTGGTCAACGGTCATGGCAGTCCCTCCCCGCCCCGGCATGGACCCGGCTTCCAGAGTGGCACCTGCCGGACCGGGCGGACAGGGGTTAAAACCCTGATCCGGGCGGTCCGGTCACGGGTGGGGACGGCCGGGGCGGCTCAGGTGCCGGGGCGGCGGCCGATCACGACCACGCGGGTGCCGACCGAACCCAGCTCCCACAGGCGTACCGCGTCGCGGTGCAGCAGGTTGACGCAGCCGTGTGAGCCGATCGCGCCGTTGTGCAGGTACGTGGTGGTCTCGTGGAAGCCGATCCCGCCGTTGAACTGCTGCCAGTACGGCAGCCACACCTCGTACGGGTTGGACCACTCGCGCGGGTTCTTCCGGCCCACCGAGTACGTGCCGGCCGGGGTGGCGTAGCCGGACATGCCGGTGCGGGTGACGGTCGGGCCCATCACCACGGTGCCGCCGCGCATCGCCCAGACCGTCTGCCGGGTCAGGTCGACGCAGAAGGTGAGCCGGGAACCGGCCTTGCACCGCGCGGTGTCGGTGGCGGCCAGCCGCTTCGCCACGTCGTACGTGGTGGGGCCGGCGCGGCCCGAGGACGGGCTGATGCCGTACCGGATCTGGAACTTCTTGATCGCCGCGCAGTCGGCGGCGGACTGCTCGCCGTCCACGGTCAGCGTCCCGAAGCCGCCCAGCCGCGTCAGGTACGTCTCCACGGCCCGCTGGTGCTCCCCCTGCGGGCATCCGGCGGACGCGCTCGGCTTCGGCTTGGGCTTCGTCGTCTTCGTCGCCTCCGGCGATCGGGAGGGTTTCGGCGAGGCCGTCCGGCTCGGCTGCGCCGACGGGGACGTGACCGGCTGCTCCGGCGTGGGCGACGCGCTCGCCCCCGATGCTCCCTCCGTCAGCCCGACCGGGCCGGGGGTGCTCCCCCCGGCGCCGTCCGCCTGCGGATCGAGCGCGCAGGCGCCGACACCGACCAGCACGACCACCGCCAGGGCGGTGACCCGGGCGAGAAACCGGACACGCTGCATGGGCCCTCCCTGGACAGTTGTCCCGCTTGCTAGACGTGTGGGACGAGTATGACGTTGCCTGTCCAGCCGGACTTTTTTGCGGGGCCCTCCGGCGTGCAACACTGGTTGGTCGGCCTCCGGCAGGTCAGCCGGGGTGCGGCGGGTGCGGCGGGGTTCCGGGCAGCGGGGTTCCGAGCGATGCGAGAGGACGCTGGCGTGAGCGGTGGACCACTGATCGTGCAGTCGGACAAGACGCTGCTGCTGGAGATCGATCACCCCGACGCGCAGGCGTGCCGGATGGCGATCGCGCCCTTCGCCGAGCTGGAACGCTCCCCCGAGCACGTGCACACGTACCGGCTCACGCCGCTGGGCCTGTGGAACGCCCGGGCTGCCGGCCACGACGCCGAGGGCGTGGTCGACTCGCTGATCAAGTACTCCCGCTACCCGGTGCCGCACGGGCTGCTCGTCGACGTGGCCGAGACGATGGACCGGTACGGCCGGCTCCAGCTCGCCAACGACCCGGTGCACGGCCTGGTGCTGCGCGCGCTGGACCGGGTGGTGCTGATCGAGGTCGCCAAGAGCAAGAAGCTCGCCGGCATGCTCGGCGCGAAGCTGGACGACGACACCATCGCGGTGCACCCGTCCGAGCGGGGGCGGCTCAAGCAGGCGCTGCTCAAGCTGGGCTGGCCGGCGGAGGACCTGGCCGGGTACGTGGACGGCGAGGCGCACCAGATCGAGCTGGCCGAGTCCGGCAAGGACGGCGGCAAGCCGTGGACGCTGCGGTCGTACCAGCGGGAGGCGGTCGAGGCGTTCTGGGCCGGCGGCTCCGGCGTGGTGGTGCTGCCCTGCGGCGCCGGCAAGACGCTCGTCGGGGCGGCGGCCATGGCCGAGGCGAAGGCGACCACGCTGATCCTGGTCACCAACACGGTGGCGGGACGCCAGTGGAAGCGGGAGCTGATCGCCCGCACGTCGCTGACCGAGGAGGAGATCGGCGAGTACTCGGGCGAGCGCAAGGAGATCCGCCCGGTCACCATCGCCACGTACCAGGTGCTCACCTCGCGGCGCGGCGGCGCGTTCACCCACCTGGACCTGTTCGGCGCCCGCGACTGGGGCCTGGTCGTCTACGACGAGGTGCACCTGCTGCCCGCGCCGATCTTCCGCTTCACGGCGGACCTCCAGGCCCGCCGCCGGCTCGGCCTCACCGCGACTCTGGTACGCGAGGACGGCCGGGAGGGCGACGTGTTCAGCCTGATCGGCCCGAAGCGGTACGACGCGCCGTGGAAGGACATCGAGCAGCAGGGCTGGATCGCCCCGGCGGAGTGCACCGAGGTACGGGTGACGCTCACCGACGCCGAGCGGCTGACGTACGCGACGGCGGAAGCCGAGGAGCGCTACCGGATGGCGGCCACCGCCCGCACGAAGCTGCCGGTGGTCCGTGCGCTGGTGGACCGGCACCCCACCGAGCAGGTCCTCGTCATCGGCGGGTTCCTCGACCAGCTGCACCAACTCGGCGAATACCTGGACGCGCCGATCGTGCAGGGCTCCACCACGAACAAGGAACGCGAGCGGCTGTTCGACGCGTTCCGCTCCGGCGAGGTGCGGACCCTGGTCATCTCCAAGGTCGGGAACTTCTCCATCGACCTGCCCGAGGCTGCTGTCGCGATCCAGGTGTCCGGCACGTTCGGCTCCCGGCAGGAGGAGGCGCAGCGGCTGGGCCGGGTGCTGCGCCCGAAGGCCGACGGCCGGCAGGCGCACTTCTACACGGTGGTCTCCCGGGACACCATCGACACCGAGTACGCCGCGCACCGGCAGCGGTTCCTGGCCGAGCAGGGGTACGCGTACACCATCGTGGACGCCGACGACGTGCTCGGGCCGAAGCTGCCGACAGTCGACTGACCGGCGTGCCGGGGCGGGCCGCTGTGGTGCGGCCCGCCCGGCCTCGCGGTCAGCCCTTGCCGCTGGCCCGGAACGCGACCCAGGCGTCGCTCATCCGGTCGGCCTGGCCCGGGGTGAACATGTTCATGCAGGAGTCCTGCGTGTAGTCCATGAAGTTGTGGATCGGGTCGAGCCCCGGCGCGGTGCAGGTGTCCGCCTCGATCGGGCAGTTGAACTGCGGCGCCGCCTCACGCGGCGTGTCCGCCACGAAGTCGCCGGACGCGGAGCAGCCGTGCGCGAACGTGTGCTCCAGCATCAGCCAGTGCCCGACCTCGTGGGTGAGCGTGTCGCCGAGCGCGTACTTGCCGGCCGTGCCGCCCGGCATCGACTCGTCCAGCATCACCACGCCGTCGATGTAGTCGCGGCCGTTGTTGTAGCCCTTCGGGAAGTACGCCCAGCCGAGCAGCCCGCCACCGATGTTCGCCGCGTACACGTTGAGGGTGCGGGAGTCGCCGGTGTAGAGCGCCTTCTTCATGTCCCGCTCGTTCTTGCCCGGCACCACCGTGTACCAGGTGCTGTTGACGGTCCACGTGGTGTCGACCAGCGAGAAGCGGAACGGCGTGTCCGAGGCGTCGGCCGCGGTACGACCCGCGAACGAGTCGTTGAGCACCGTCATCTGCGCCGAGATGAGCGTGTTCCAGCGGGCCTTCTCGGCCGCGCTCAGCTCGTGGTCGGAGATCATGTGGAAGACCGTCGGCACTGTGACGCTGCCGTTGGCGAGGCGCGGCGAGTCCTTGATGACGCCGTACGCCTTGGCCTCGTTGGTCGAGTAGAGCTCGGGCTCCTTGGCGGTGGTGCCCTCGCGTACCCGGGCGGCGCTGTGGCTGTCCGCGCCCGGCTCGCACTCGGCGACCATCGGGGAGGCGGCCACGGGTGCGGGCGTGGCCGAGGCTCCTCCGGCGGTCAGGAAGGTGGCGGCGGCAGCGACGAGCACTGCCAGGTGGATCGTCGGTTTCCTGTGCATCGTTGCACCTTTCGAGAGGCATGAAAGGAGTACCGACGCGGGGTTGTCAAAGCTGCGGATCGATGACGTCGTCGTCCCGACATAAGACCACGTCAATGGGCATCGCCAACAGTCCCCGGCGGACCCGTCGCCGTCATGACGTCGGCGATGGCACGTGCCACGCACTCGTAGTCGCGTACCAGCGGCCCGACCAGCGCACGGTCCGGCTCGAACGCGGCGACCAGTCCGCGTACCACGTCCTGGACGCGCTGGTCCGGGCTGAGGCGCCGCCCCCGGTGCCGGCGGGCGACGCTGCGCCATCGGCGCAGGCCGACGTCGGCGAGCCTGTCCTGGTGCTCAGGCGCGGGCACCGGGCAGCCGTTCTCCCACAGGTCGGCCAGGGCCCGCACGATGGCCGCCCGGGTCGCGTCAGTCATGGAGGTAGCGGGCGCGGCGGCCGAAGTCGCGGAAGCCGAGCCGCCGGTACAGCCCGGCCGCCGGGTTGTCGTCGTTGACGCAGAGCCACGCGGCATCCGCGCCCGCGTCGGCGAGGCCGCGCAGCACGCGCGCCACCAGGTACGCGCCGACCCGCCGCCCGCGCCAGCCCGGCACCACACCGACCTGGTCGATCCAGTTGTCGAGCACGGTGACGAAGCCGGTCGCCTCACCTTCCGGACCGCGCGCGAGCAGCGTCAACTCCGGACGGAAGTCCTCGTCGTCGCGCAGGTCGCCCAGCCACTCGTCGGCCTCCGGCTCCACGAATCCGGGCCGGTCGGCGAACGACGCGCGATAGGTGGCGAACAGCTCCGGCCCCAGCGCGGCAGGCTCCACAGTCACGCCGTCCGGCGCGGCGACCTCGGGCAGCGCGTCGAGGTCGTGCCGCAGCACCCACTCCAGGAACGTCCGCGTGTAGCCGCGCTGGGCGAACAACTCCTCCGCACCCGCGTTCCACGTCTCCGTGGTGACCAGCAGGCCCCCGGCGCCGGCGTGCTTCTCGGCCCAGTCGAGCAGCGCGCCGCCGAGCCCGCGCCCGCGCCACGCCGGGTGCACCAGGCCGGTGGCGGTGGCCGGCGTCCGCCCGGCGCCGACCCCGACGGCCGCGACCAGGTCGCCGCCGGACCACGCACCGTGGGTACGCGTCTGCAGCAGCCGTGCCCGCACCAACGGGGTACGCCCGAACAGCGGCAACCCGCCGTCAGTGGCGAGACACGCCTGCGCCAGGCCGGTCAACGCGGCCAGGTCGTCCTCGCCGAACTCCCGCCACACAAGCGCATCCGTCCCACCCACGCCCACTCCTGTCGCCCCGCCCGACCTCACGGTCCGGCTCACCGAGGCAGTAGGCCCCACCCCCTCCCCCACGGTCAACCGGATTCCCCACCCACCCCGCGGCCACCCGCCGGCCGCAACAGGAGACGAGCGTTTCGCCCACTGGGACTCGCGGAGATCTTGGAAGGAAAGGGCCCACATGAGAGCCCACATGAGGGCCGTTTGGCTCCAAGATCTCTTTGTGGATCGACGCGAACGCCAGGAACGCCGTTGATCATGCAGTTACGGCCCCGGCAAGTGCCGCAAAAGCGGCATCCGAGGGGCCGCAACTGCAAGATCAGCGAGGCTGGGAGGCTCGGGTGGCGTGGATCAGGACTGTGGCCCGGGCGGACAGGGGGGCCAGCAGCCACTTCAGGGGCTGCTCGTCCTCGGTGGGGTCGATCACCAGGCGGTCGCCGGGGTGCAGATCGAGCTGGGTGGCGATCTCGGCGGCCAGGCGCCGCCACGCGCCGAAGCTGGTGCCGTCCGCCGTGGCCGGGCCGGACGGGTCGACAGCTGTGTAGTCCGGCGGGTCGGTGGGGTGCCGCAGCACCTCGGCCGACCAGTCCAGCCAGCCCGGCGGTACCTCGGCCAGCGGGCCCGGCCCGGTGCCCACCAGGTAGCGGTGTGTCCCCTCGGGTACGTCCTCCAGCCAGTCGTCGAGGCGTTCCGGGGTCACGAACACCGCGTCGTACGGCCGGTCCGCTCCGGGTTCCAGCACCGGCAGACCGGCCAGCGCGCGGGGTCGGAACGAGACGGACAGGCCCACCGACCAGGCCCCGAGCAGCACTGCCGCGGTACGCCAGTGCGGCGGCAGCAGCACCGCCACCCGGTCGCCGGGGCGCAGTCCGCAACCGTCGCGCAGCAGCCCGGCGCTGCGGGCCGTCCACTCGCCCAGTTGCGGCCCGGTCAGCTCGGTGCGCTCGCCGGTGGCGTCGTCGAGGTAGGTCAGCAGCGGCTCGTCGGTCGCGACGGCGGCGGGTGCGCGGGTGGCCATCGGATGTGCTCCTCCCTGGCGGTCAGCTCACCCTAGCCGGGTGAACCGGTCGACCAGGAGGGCCAGCCGCCGCTCGTGTTCCGCCCGCCGAAGACGGCCGTCGCGCATCAGCGTGACCTGGCCGTGCAGTCCGCTCCAGAACGTCTCGGTGAACGTCTCCAGGTCGTCGTCACCGGCGAACGGGCGCAGCGTCTCGGCCAGTTCGGCGAAGGCCCGGACCAGTTCGACCGGCGTGTCCTGGCTGGCGAAGGAGAGGGCGACGGGAAGTGTGAAGATCGCGTCGTAGAGCGCGGGCCGGCGTTCGGCGAATGCGGCGTACGCCGTGGCGATGCCGGCCACCGCGGCCCGCGGGTCGGTCGCGGCGGCCCGGGCGGCGGCGAGTTCGGCGGCCAGTTCGGCGCAGCCCTCCACGGCGACTGCCGCCATGATGGCGTCCTTGCCCTTGAAGTGGCTGTAGAGGACGGGCTGGCTGTACTCGATCTCGGCGGCCAGGCGGCGGGTGGTGACAGCGTCCCAGCCCTCCGACTCGGCCAGGTCGCGGGCGGCGGTGATGATCGCCCGTTCGCGTTCCGCCCGCTCCCGCTCCCGGCGGGCCCGAATCGACATGCCAGGGACTCTAGCACCGCTAGCCAATCTATCGATGCTCTGCTAGCTTCGCTCCCATCCCTAGCAGTGCTAGAAATCGGGAGCCGAATTGCTCACCCCCATCGCCTACGGGCTCGCCATCGTCCTCAGCCTGTTCATCGTCCTGATCGGCGCACGCTTTCTGCTGGCTCCCCGAGCCGCCGCCGCCGGCTACGGCGTCCCGGCTACGGAGGGCACCGGAGATCCCGCGTACCTCACCGTCAAAGGGCTACGTGACCTCACCTACGGCCTGGTCGGCCTCGCCCTGATCGCCTTCACCAGCGCCGACGCTGTCGCCTGGTTCATGCTTGTCGTCGCGCTCGCGCCGCTGGGCGACACAGTCATCGTGCTGCGGCACGGCGGCTCCCGGGCGACCGCCTTCGGCATCCACTTCGCCACCGCCGTGGTCGTCCTCGTCAGCGCCGCCCTGCTGTTCGCGATCTAGCCGGCCCACCGGTCCGCGGCCGTCGACTTTGGTCGCGGGCCCGGTCGCCCGGCGGCCGTATCGAAGGGCCGGATGGCTGCGGGACGGTGCGGTCATGACTATCGAACCCCCGCCTCGGCGGCTGGTGCCGGCGATCGCGTTGCTGCTGCTCGCCCCGTGGACCGCCGAGTGCTCCTGGGGCGGCTTCACCCTCACCGGCATGCCGTTCGTCGTGCTGGTGCTCGCCCCGATGTACGGCGGGGCCGCGCTGCTGATCCGCGAGACGGCCCGGCGGCTCGGGCTCGGCTGGCCGGGGATCGCGCTGCTCGCCGCCGCGTTCGGCGTGGTCCAGGCCGGCCTGGTCGACCAGTCGCTGTTCAACCCCGGGTTCCTGGACGACACCGAGTTCGCCGACACCCGGGCCGCAGCCGAGGCCAGCCTGGTGCCCGGCCTCGGGTTCAGCGCGCGGCAGGCGGTCGACTACGTCGGCAACCACGTGGTGCTGACCATCTGCGCGCCGATCGCGCTCGTCGAGTCGTACCTCGGTGCGGGCCGCCGGACGCGGCCCTGGCTGGGCCGACCAGGGCTGACCGTGGCGACGCTGCTCTGGCTCGGCGGCAGCCTGCTGGTGTTCGCCGACGACGGTGGCCGCAAGAACTTCCTGGCCTCGCCGACCCAGTTGGCGTTCGCCACCGGCGTGGCGCTGGCCCTGATCACCGCCGCCCTGCTCCGCCGCCGGCACGCCGGGCCATCACCCGTCGCGCCAACGCCCGGGCCGACGCGCGCCGGGCCACCGCACGCCGGCCGACCGCACGCCGAAGCCGGCCCGCCCCGGCCGGTCTGGCCCGCGCTGGTCGTGGTGGTGGCGTACCGGGGGTCCACTGTCGCCCCGGGCTGGCCGGGAGTCACGCTCGCCCTCGCGCTCGCCACTGTCGCCGCCGTCCTGCTGACGCGCTGGTCCCGGCGACCCGGCTGGGAGCAGCCGCACGTGCTCGCCACCGGCGCGGCCGGCCTGGTCGTCGCGGCCGCGCTCGCGTACACAGTGCCGACCTATGCCCCGGCGAGCCCGGCGGCGGCGCTGGTGGGTGACGTGGCGATCAGCGTGATCGTGCTGCTGCTGGTCGGCGGCGCGTGGTGGCGGGTCAGCCGGTCGGCAGCTCGGGACCGCCGTCGAGCAGCGGCGCCAGCAGGTCGCCCTGCTTCTCCACCCGCTTGAGCACCTCCCCGGCCGTGTAGGGCCGCGCCGACGGCCGCTTCCCGGCCGCGCCGGCCTCCACCTCGCCCCAGGTCAGCGGCGTCGACACGGCCGGCACCGACTGGGCCCGCAGCGAGTACGGCGCCACTGTCGTCTTCGCCGCGTTGTTCTGACTCCAGTCGATGAAGACCTTGCCGGGACGCAGGTTCTTCGCCATCTTCGACACGATCAGCTTCGGGTGTGCCTTCTCCAGTTCCTGCGCGATCCGCTTGGCGTAGTCGGAGACGAGTTCGGCGTCCTGCGTGCCGGCGATCGGGCAGCAGAGCTGCATGCCCTTCTTCCCCGACGTCTTCGGGAACGCCTCGATGCCGTCGGAAGCCAGCCGGTCGCGCATCAGCAGGGCCACCTGGCAGCACTGCTTGAGCGCGGCCGGGGCGCCCGGGTCCAGGTCGACCACCATCATGTCCGGGTGCGCGCCGACCTTCCACTGCGGAGTGTGCAGCTCCAGCGCGGCCAGGTTGGCCAGCCACACGAGCGTGGGCAGCTCGTCGCAGACCACGTAGTCGATGGTCTCCCGCCCTTTGCTCGACCCGGGGGCGGGCAGGTTCTCGGTGCGTACCCAGCCGGGGGTCGCGGCGGGCGCGTTCTTCTCGAAGAACGAGCCGCCGTCGACGCCGTTGGGGAACCGGATCCGGGTCAGCGCGCGGTCGCGCAGGTGCGGCAGCAGCACCGGGGCGATCCGGGTGTAGTAGTCGATGACCTCGCCCTTGGTGAAGCCGGCCTGCGGGAACAGCACCTTGTCCAGGTTGGACAGCTCCAGCGAACGCCCCTCGACCTCGACCTTGAGCCGGTCAGCCGGCATCGTCGACCTCCTCGGGCGGCTTGTCCGGGCGCAGGCGCAGGATGCGCGGGAAGCGCAGCCGGCCGTCCGGCGTGCGCTGGCCGTACTTGACCTCCACCACGACCCGGGGACTTACCCAGATCGCGCCGCGGGCATCCTCGCGCGGCACCCCGGCGGCGAACGGCGACGCGGTGGCCCGCAGCGGCTCCAACTCCCGCAGCAGTTCCCGTTCGATCGCCGCGCCGATCCCGCCGCCGACCCGCCCCCGGTAGATCAGCCGCCCGTCCGGGCCGGGCACGCCGACCAGCAGGCCGCCGACGCGGCGCGCGCCGGGCCGCCAGCCTCCGACCACGAAGTCGCCGGTGACCTCCAGCTTGACCTTCACCCAGTCCGGGGAGCGCACGCCGGGCCGGTAGAGCGAGTCGACCCGCTTGGCCATCACCCCTTCCAGCCCGTGCTCGCCCGCCGCCGCGTAGGTGGCCGGCCCGTCGCCGAAGACCGGCGGCACCGCCCATCGGGCGGCGCCGAGCCCGAGCGCCTCCAGCGCCGCCCGCCGCTCCCGCCACGGCCGGGCGGTCAGGTCCTCGCCGTCGAGCCGCAACAGGTCGAAGATCATGTACGTGACGGGTACGGTCGCCGCCAGCCGCGCCGCCTTGGCCGGGTTGCGGACGTGCATCCGCTCGGCGAGCGCGGTGAACGAGGGCTGCCCGTCGGTGAAGAGCACCACCTCGCCGTCGAGCAGCGCGTCGCCGACCTGCTCGGCCAGGTTGAGCAGTTCCGGGTACGCGGTGGTGATCTCGACGCCGGAGCGGGCGTAGAAGTGCCGGTCGCCGCGCGAGATGTCGGCGAGCGCACGCACCCCGTCCCACTTGAACTCGTACGCCCAGGCGGCGCCGGCCGGGAGCTGCCCGGTCGTCGCGAGCATCGGCTTCAACGGCGCGCCGGGCACGTTCCGACTGTAGTTGGGTGCGGAAGCGCGTGCGTCCCGTTCGATCATTTGCGATTCTGGTTGTCAACCGGGGAGAGGAGCGCAGGATGCGGGCGATCTGGAAAGGAGCGGTGTCGTTCGGCCTGGTGTCGATCGGGGTGAAGGTCTACTCGGCCACCGAGGAGAAGGACATCCGTTTCCACCAGGTGCACCGTGAGGACGGCGGCCGGATCCGCTACAAGCGCACCTGCTCGGTCTGCGGCGAGGAGGTCACCTACGACGACATCGCCAAGGGGTACGACATCGGCGGCGGGGAGATGGTCATCCTCACCGACGAGGACTTCGCCGACCTGCCGTTGAGCACCTCGCACGCGATCGACGTGCTGGAGTTCGTACCGGCCGAGCAGGTCGACCCGATCCTCTACAACAAGGCGTACTTCCTGGAGCCGGAGGGCTCGGCCACCAAGCCGTACGTGCTGCTGCGCGACGCGCTGTCCGACTCGGAGCGGGTGGCGATCGTCAAGGTGGCGCTGCGCCAGCGGGAGCAGTTGGCGACGCTGCGGGTACGCGAGGGTGTGCTGCTGCTCAACACCATGCTGTGGCCGGACGAGATCCGCCGGCCCGACTTCGGGTTCCTGGACGAGGACCTGAAGGTACGCCCGCCCGAGCTGGCGATGGCCAGTTCGCTGATCGACTCGATGGCCGGGGAGTTCGAGCCGGACGCCTTCACCGACGACTACCGGGCGGCGTTGCAGGAGGTCATCGACGCGAAGGTCGAGGGCCGCGAGGTGGTGCAGCCGGAGGAGGAAGAGGCCGCGCCGGCCGCCGCGGTGGACCTGATGGCCGCGCTGAAGGCGTCCGTGGAGCGGGCCCGGGCGGCCCGGGGCGAGGCGCCGTCCGGCGGCGGGGCCGAGCCCACGCCGATCTCGTCGGCCCGGTCGGCGAAGAAGGCCGCGAAGAAGGCGCCGGCGAAGAAGGCCGAGCCGGCCAAGAAGACGGCGGCCAAGAAGACGCCCGCGAAGAAGACGGCCGCGAAGAAGGCCGAGCCGGCCAAGAAGACCGCCGCCAAGAAGACGGCGGCGAAGAAGAAGAAGACCGCCTGACGCGTACGGCCGGGGCCCCGCCCTCGGTGGAGGCGGGGCCGGACCGCTCAGCCTCGGCCGAGCTTCTCGGTCGGGGTGACCCGGACGATGACGCGCTCCTCGCCGGGGCGCCGCCACGGGTACGTGTCCTGGCCGAGGTACTTCTTCGCCATCCGGTCGATGTGCTCGTCGGCGCCCTCGGTGACGAACTCGACGGTGCCCTTGATCCAGAGCGTGCGGAAGTCGTCGGCCTTGTCCGCCACCGAGACCGCGACCACCGGGTTGCGCGACATGTTCAGGTACTTCTGCCGCCCCTTGGCCTGTGCGGTGCCCCCGTATCGGGCTCTGTGTCCTGATCGGTGCGGGCGTATGGGCACGCTGGGGGTCCGGGCGGGTACCGTGTGCGCTGGCCTCGGCGGCGGCCCGCCGGGGGCGCACCCACCCACCCTGCAGGGAGTCGACGTGAGCGAGCGTGTGGAGAACCGGTCGGCGGGCCAGGCCCCGGCCACCAAGGCACAGCGGCGGCTGGCCGCCCAACTGGCCGAGAAGAAGGCAGCCGAGGCGCGTCGCCGCCGGCAGTCGATGCTCGGCGCGGCGGTCGGCGTGCTCGCCGTGGTGGCCCTGGTCGGCGGCCTGGTCTGGCTGAACAGCGGGGACGACGACAAGGCTGCCACCGCCGGCTCCTCGGCCAGCCCCACCGCCCCGGGCGAGTCCAGCGCGATGCCCGCTCAGGAGCTGCCCGCCGGCATCGACCCGGCGCTGAAGACCAAGCCGACCGTGCAGGCCGGCACCGGCGAGCTGACCAAGCTCACCGTCACCACGCTGGTGAAGGGCACCGGGCCGGCGGTGAAGGCCGGGCAGAACATCACCACGAACTACGTGGGTGTGTTCTACAAGGACGGCAAGCAGTTCGACGCGTCGTGGGACAACGGCCAGCCGGCCACCTTCCCGATCGGCGTGGGCCAGGTCATCAAGGGCTGGGACCAGGGCCTGGTCGGCGTGCCGGTGGGCAGCCGGGTGCAGCTGGACCTGCCGGCCGATCTGGCGTACGGCAACGACGCCGCGGGCGGCCGTCCGGCCGGGCCGCTGCGCTTCGTCGTCGACGTGCTGGCTGCGCAGTAGCTCACTGCGGGCTTCCGTCCGGTCACCCTGCGGCAGTAGGTTCATGGTCACCGCGGGCGGTACGTCCGCCCGCGGTGATCTGCTCACCGACGCGGAGGTGCACGTGGCGGCGCTGGACGGGGCCGGGGCGACCCGGCAGATGTGGACGCTGTACGAGCCGGTCCACGCGGTGACCTACTTCCACCCGCGGGCCCGCGCCGCGTTCGAGGCGGTCGGGTTGCGCGGCTACTGGCGCGGCTACTTCGCCGGGCGGGCCGCGCCGCTGGGCGCGGTCGACGCGCCCGCCGTGACTGCGGCGTTCTTCAGCTTCGCGCCGGCCATGGTGGCCCGCGCGCTGCCGTCGGTGTGGCGCCTGGCCACCCCGGAGGAGGCGCTGCGGGCCCGGCTCACCGGGGGTGTGCAGGCGCTCGCCGAGTTCACCTACGAGCTGCCCGAGTCGCATCTGGTCGAGGCCGCCGACCTGCTGGAGGAGGCGGCCGGGCGGGTGGACGTCGCCGGCCGGGTGCTCGGCGCGGTCAACGCCGCGCTGCCTCAAGGCGAGTACCCGCTGGCCCGGCTCTGGCAGGCCGCCACCACGCTGCGCGAGCACCGCGGCGACGGGCATGTGGCGGCGCTGGTGACGACCGGGTTGGAACCGGTCGAGGTGGTGGCCTGGCGGTGCCGGGTGGACCAGTCCCGCGAGTTCCACCAGCCGGCCCGGGGCTGGACCGACGAGCAGTGGACCACGGCCGAGGAGCGGCTGGTGGAGAAGGGCTGGCTGACCGACGACCGGAGCCCCACGCCGTACGCCACCGAGACGTTCCGCACGGTCGAGGAGGCCACCGACCGGGCCGCTTCGGGCCCGTGGCGGGCGCTGGGCGCGGAGCGCACCGCCCGGCTGCGGGAACTGCTGGAACCGATCGCGACGCGCTGCCGCACGATCATTCCGGCCAAGGCGCCGATCGGTCTGCCGGCGCAGCGGTCGGCCGGAGCCGCGCTGCCACGGTGAGCCGGGCCGCCGGCTGGGGCAGGATGGCGGCATGGTGGACGCGGTGCTTTTCGACCTGGACGGCGTGATCGTGGACTCCGAGCCGGTTTGGGAGGAGGTCCGGCGCGCGTACGTGGCGCAGCACGGCGGCACCTGGCAACCGGACACGCAGCGCCGGCTGATGGGCATGAGCACCGGCGAGTGGGCCGCCTATCTCAGCGGTGAGCTGGGCGTCGACAGGTCGGCCGAGCAGGTCGCCACCGAGGTGGTGACCGAGATGGCCCGGCGGTACGCGCAGCGCGTACCCGTGATCGACGGGGCGGAGGAGGTCGTGCGCCGGGTGGCCGCGCGGTGGCCGCTGGGGTTGGCCAGTTCCTCCCCGACCCGGTTGATCGCCGCGGCGCTGGACGCGACGGGCCTGGCGGGGTCGTTCGGGGCGACGCTGTCGACGGAGGAGACCGCCCGGGGCAAGCCGGCGCCGGACGTCTGGCTGGCCGTGGCCGGGCGGCTGGGTGTGGACCCGGCCCGCTGCGTGGCGGTGGAGGACTCGTCGAACGGGGTCCGTTCGGCGGCTGCCGCCGGGTGCCGGGTGGTGGCGGTGCCGCACGGGTCGTACCCGCTCGATCCGGACGCCGAGGCGCTCGCGGCCGTGCTGCTCCCCTCGATCGACGCGCTCACCCCCGAGGTGGTCGAGGGGTGTTGACAAGGGGCCCTTCCTCTACCTGAGGCGTTAATAGGGGGCCCTTCCTTGAATGATCGGCGGGCGGCGGGGTAGCGCAGGTGGGAAGGGGAGGGCGGATGAAGGCGATCGTGTACGAGCGCACCGGGGACGCCTCGGTGCTCCAGGTTGTCGAGCGGCCCGTGCCGGAGCCTGGCCCCGGCGAGGTGCTGGTGCGGCTGGCCGTGTCGGGGGTGAACCCGACCGACTGGAAGGCCCGGCAGGCGTGGCCGCTCCCGGCCGGCTGGCAGATCCCGCACCAGGACGGCGCCGGGGTGGTCGAGGCGGTCGGCGAGGGCGTGGACCGGACGCTGATCGGCGAGCGGGTCTGGGTGTGGGAGGCGGCGTGGCAGCGGCCGTGGGGCACCGCAGCGGAGTACACGCTGGTTCCGGTCCGGCACGCGGTGCCGCTCGGTCCGGCGTCGTTCGACCTGGGGGCGGCGCTCGGCATCCCGTTCATGACCGCGCACCGCTGCCTGACCGCCGGTGAGTACATGCCGGACAAGCTGCACGCGGGCGCGCTGAGCGACCACGTGGTGCTGGTGCAGGGCGGCGCGGGCGCGGTGGGCAACGCGGCGATCCAGCTCGCGAGCTGGGCCGACGCGTGCGTCATCACCACTGTGAGCAGCCCGGAGAAGGCGCAGCTCGCGGCGGCGGCCGGAGCCGACTTCGTGATCAATTATCGCGAGCAGGACGTGGTCGAGGAGGTCCGCAAGGTCGCGCCCGACGGGGTGCACACGATCGTCGAGGTCTCCGCCGCCCGCAACGCCGCCGCGGACGTGCGGATGCTGCGCACCGGCGCGGCGGTCTGCGTGTACGCCGACGACGGCGGCGACGAGGTCACGTTGCCGATCCGGCCGCTGATGGGTCCGAACGCGCGCTGGCAGTTCGTGCTGATCTACACCGCGCCGAAGGTCGCCAAGGCGCAGGCGGTCACGGACATCGCGGCGGCGGTGGCGCAGGGCGCGATCCGGGTCGGTGAGGACGCCGGGCTGCCGCTGCACCGGTATCCGCTGGCGGAGGCCGCCGCCGCGCAGCAGGCGGTGCAGGACAGCGTGGTGGGCAAGGTGCTGGTCACCACCGCGGACGAGTAGGCGACCGGATTTCCCCGACAGCCGGACAGACGCGAACAAGTTTCGCAACAATGACGGTGCGGGTCAGCCCGTAACGGACGGGCGGCCCCGGCGCGGTGCGAACGCCGGGGCCGCCCTCTGGGAGGAATGCCCGTTGGAAACGTGTTCCTGCCCGTGTAGGCGACGGTACGCCCCGAAACGTTACGTCGCGGTCAGTTCCCGCACGTCGAGCCCGCCGTCGGCGTACCGCGAGCGCACCACCTTCTTGTCGAACTTGCCGACGCTCGTCTTCGGCACGGCGTCGATGAACGCCCAGCGTTCCGGCAACTGCCAGCGGGCCACCGAGCCGGCCAGGAAGTCCCGCAGCTCCTCGGCGGTCACCGAGGCGCCCTCGCGGACCACCACGGTGGCCAGCGGACGCTCGTCCCAGCGCTCGTCCGGCACGCCCACCACGCATGCCTCCAGCACCGACGGGTGCGCCATCAGGGCATTCTCCAGCTCGACCGAGGAGATCCACTCCCCGCCCGACTTGATCACGTCCTTGGCGCGGTCGGTGAGCGTGATGTAGCCGTCCGGCGAGAGCGTGCCGACGTCACCGGTGCGCAGCCAGCCGTCCCGGAACTTCTCCTCCTCCGGCACGTCGTCGCCGATGTACCGGGCCGTCACCCACGGCCCGCGCACCTCCAGCTCGCCCACCGACGCCCCGTCGGCGGGCAGCGGCTCACCCGCCGGGCCGACGATCCGCGCGGTCACGCCCGCCGGAACGCGGCCCTGGGTGTAGCGGTAGCGCCAGGCGTCGTCGCCGGTCGCGCCGGCCGGCGCCCGGGACACCGAGCCCAGCGGCGACATCTCGGTCATGCCCCAGGCGTGGATGACGTCGATGCCGTAGCGGTCGTGGAACGCGTGCATCAGCGCCGGCGGGCAGGCCGACCCGCCGACGATGACCTCCTTCAGCGAGGAGAGGTCCACCTCGTGCGCGTCCAGGTAGGCCAGCAGGTCGGTCCAGATGGTCGGCACCGCGCCCGCGAGCGTGGGGCGCTCGGCGGCGATCATCGCGGCGATCGGCTCGGCCTGGAGGAACCGGTCCGGCATGATCAGCGAGGCGCCGGAGAGGAAGGTCGCGTACGGCAGGCCCCAGGACATCGCGTGGAACATCGGGACGATGGCCAGCTCACGGTCGTTCGGGCCGAGGCCGAAGCCCTCCGGCATGCAGACCTGGAGCGAGTGCAGGTAGATCGAGCGGTGCGAGTAGGCGACACCCTTGGGGTGACCGGTGGTGCCCGAGGTGTAGCAGAGCGCGGCCGCGTCGCGTTCGTCCACCTCCGGCCAGTCGTAGTGCTCCGGGCGGTCGGCCAGCAGCGCGTCCCAGTGGTGCACGGTGATCCGGTCACCGGCCGCGGCCAGCAGCGGGGCCGGGTCGCCGCCGCCGACCACCACCACATGCTCCACAGTGGTCATCTCGCCGATCACCCGGGCGAGCAGCGGGATGAGCGTGGTGTCGACGAGCACCACGCGGTCCTCGGCGTGGTTGGCGATGTAGGCGACCTGGTCGGGGAAGAGCCGGATGTTGAGCGTGTGCAGCACCGCCCCCATGCTCGGCACGGCGAAGTAGGCCACCAGGTGCTCGTTGTTGTTCCACATGAACGTCGCGACCCGCTCGTCGCCGGTCACGCCGCACTCCGCGCGCAGCGCGTGGGCCAGCCGGGCGGCGGAGCGGCCGACCTCCGCGTACGTCATCCGGCGGGGTTCGGCGCCGGTCCAGGTGACCACCTCGGCCGTGCCGTGCACGGTGGCGCCGTGTTCGAGGATCCGGGCGACCTGAAGGGGGGCGTCCATCATCGTGCTACGCATGGGTAACAAAGTAGTGGCGGCGGTCACATCTACGGAACCCCCCGGAACCACAGAGGTGATCGCGGATGATGCGTAGATTGTCCGGGTGAGCATCTCGTGGGCCGACTCGTACGTGGGGCAACTCCGCGCCCTGGCCGGTGACCGCACCCTGATGTTCGTCGGCGCCCGCGCCGTGGTGCGCGACAACGCCGCGCGGGTGCTGCTGATCCAGCGCTCCGACAACGGCCAGTGGGCACTGCCGGCCGGCGCCATGGAACTCGGCGAGTCGATCGCCGACTGCGCGGTCCGGGAGGTGCGCGAGGAGACCGGCCTACGGGCGCTGCGGGTCAGCGCGTTCGCGCTCTACACCGGCCCGGACCGCACCCACACCAACATGTACGGGCACACGTACCAGGTCTTCACCGCCGCGTTCCGGGTCGACGAGTGGGACGGCGAGCTGGACCGGTTCACCGACGAGACCACCGACGCCGGATTCTTCCGTCCGGCGGACTTCCCGCACCCGCTCTCGACGAGCGTCCACGAGACGCTCGCCGACCTGGACGTGTTCGAGCAGACCAACCGGCTGATCCTCAAGTAGCCGCCGGTCACAGCATCGTCTGCGACTTCGCCTCCATGTCGGCGGCGGCCTCCTCCTTCGACTCCTTGGTGAGCGGCTTGCCGCCCGGCGCGGGGGCCTTGCCGCCGATCGGGTCGGCGCCGCCGGTGGCGCCCTGCGGACCGGTACCGCGCAGCTGGTGGTTCGGCATCGCCAGCGTGACCAGCACCGCGACGATCGCGATCAGCCCGGTGGTCAGGAAGACCAGGTGCAGCGACTCGACGAACGCGGCCTGTACGGCGGCGCGTACCGGGGCGGGCAGGGCCAGGACGGCCGCCGGGTCGTTGATCGAGAAGTTCCCGCCGGCCGACACCGCGGCCCGCTGCTCCGGCGGGAGCTGCGCGAGCGCGCCGGGCAGCCGGCCGGCCAGTTCGGTGGTGAGCCGGGACGACAGCACCGCGCCGAGGATGGCCACGCCGAACGAGCCGCCGAGCGACCGGAAGAACGTGGCCGAGGAGGTGCCCGCGCCCAGGTCGCGCACGCTGACCGCGTTCTGCACCGCGAGGATCAGCGACTGCATGCACAGGCCCAGCCCGACACCGATCACCACCATGTAGCCGAACGCGGCCCACAGCGTGGTGGCCACCTGGAGCTGCTGGAACAGCAGCATGCCGACCACCAGCACGGCCGCGCCCGCCACCGGGAACCACTTGTACCTGCCGATCCGGCTCATCGCCCGGCCGGTGATGATCGAGGTGATGATGACGCCGGCCATCATCGGCAGCATCAGCAGACCGCTGCGCGTCGGTGAGGCGCCCTTGACGATCTGGAGGTAGAGCGGGATGAAGATGATCGACCCGAACATCACCAGACCGAGGACGAAGCCCGCCGCGTTGGCGAGCGCGAACGTGGCGCTGCGGAACAACCGCAGCGGCAGGATCGGTTCCCGGGTCCGCGCCTCCTGGACGACGAACAGCACGCCCAGCACCGCTCCCGCGACGAACAGGCCGACGATCACGCCGGAACCCCAGGCGTACTCGGCGCCACCCCAGCTCAGCGCCAGCAGCAGGCAGCTCACCCCGGCTACCAGCAGCGCCGCGCCGATCCAGTCGACTGTGTGCTCCCGGCGCTCGAACGGCACCAGCCGCATCACGTGCCAGCAGACCACGATGGCGAGGATCGCCAGCGGCACGTTGATGTAGAAGATCCACCGCCAGTTGGTCTCCGCGAAGTAACCGCCGACGAGCGGCCCGGCCACCGAGGACACGCCGAACACCGCGCCGAACAACCCCTGGTAGCGGCCACGCTCCCGGGGCGAGACCACGTCCGAGATGATGGTGAACGCCAGCGTCATCAGGCCACCCGCGCCGATACCCTGCACACCGCGCGTGACGATCAGCTGGGTCATGTTCTGCGACAGCCCGGCCAGCAACGAGCCGAGCAGGAACATGCCGATCGAGAACAGGAAGACCGGCCGGCGTCCGTACAGGTCGGCCATCTTGCCGTACAGCGGCGTCGAGGCGGTCGAGGCCAGCAGGTATGCGGTGACCACCCACGAGTAGTGGTTGATGCCGCCCAGCTCCCCCACGATCGTCGGCAGGGCGGTGCCGACGATGGTCTGGTCGAGCGCCGCCAGCAGCATGCCGGTCATCAGACCGAACATCAGCAGGCGGATCTGGCGGGCGGGCAGCGCGGGCGGGGCGGTCTGGGCGGTCATCCCGCTTCCTATCCCACCGAGGGCGGATCATGCCCCCGGTGGGCGGGTGACTTTCCTCAGGCGGTGTGCCGGCCCTCGGCGAACTCCTCCACGATCTTGGCGCAGAACGCGGGCAGGTCGTCCGGTTTGCGGCTGCTGACCAGCCCGTTGTCGGTGACGACCTCCTTGTCGACCCAGTTCGCGCCGGCGTTCGTGAGGTCGGTGCGCAGGCTCGGCCAGGACGTGATCGTGCGGCCCCGCACCACGTCGGCCTCAACGAGCGTCCACGGGCCGTGGCAGATCACCCCGACCGGCTTGCCGGCGTCGAAGAACGACTTCACGAACCGGACCGCGTCCGGGTCCGCGCGCAGGAAGTCCGGGTTCGCCACGCCGCCGGGCAGCACCAGCCCGTCGTACGCCCCGGCGTCCGCCTCCTTGACGGTGACGTCGACCTGGTACTGCTTGCCGTGGTCGAGGTGGTTGAAGGCCTGGATCGAGCCGGAGTCGAGGGAGACCAGCTCGACCTGCGCGCCCGCGTTCTCCACCGCCTCCCGGGGCTGGGTGTACTCGACCTCCTCGACGCCGTCGGCGGCCAGGAAGGCGATGCGCTTGCCCTGAAGTGTCGCTGCCATGCTCTTCTCTCCTCTCCGGGGTATGTCTGAACCGTTCCCCCGGCCGATGCGGCGAAACCGGGCGCACCGGGTGGCCCGCGTCGCACCAGGTTTGTCCTGACGGCGTGGGGGGATCCGCAGAGGCATGGCAGGAGCAGCAGCGGAAGAGCGCCGGCTGGCCACCGTGGTGGCGAGCTGGCAGCAGCGTCCCGTGCTGGTCGTCGGGGACGCCATGCTGGACGAGTGGCGGTTCGCCGAGTCGGAGCGGCTCTGCCGCGAGGCGCCCGCGCCGGTCCTCACCCTGCGGCGGCGGATCTCCGCGGCCGGGGGCGCCGCCAACACGGCGGTGAACGTCGCGGCGCTCGGCGGCCGGGCCGCGCTGGTCGCCCCGGTCGGCGCCGACGTGGCCGGCGACGAGCTGCACGACTGCCTGGACCGCGCGGCGGTCTGGGACCGTACGGTGAGCCAGCCCGGCCGCCCGACGCCGGTCAAGCGGCGGATGCTCGCCGGCAACCAGATCCTGCTCCGGGAGGACTCCGGCGGCCCGGAGGACGCGCTGGACGACGACGGGGTGGCACGGCTGCTGACCGCGCTGCACTGCGCCACCGAGGAACTGCGCGCGGTGGCCCCGGGACAGCCGCTCACGCTCGTGGTCTGCGACTACGGACTGGGCGGCCTGCCCTCGGCGGTACGCGCCTGGCTGGTCGCCAACCGGGACCGCTACGGCACCGTGGCGCTGGACGCGCACGATCTGGCCGACTGGCGTGGGCTGAACCCGACTGTGGTGACGCCGAGCTTCGCCGAGGCCACCCGGCTGCTGGCCCGCGCCGCCGCCGGTTTCGCGCACGGCGAGCGCAACGCCGTACCCAATGGTGGTGACCTGCACCTGGACCACCCGCCGGAGGCCGAAGGCCCGTCCGAGCTGATGGTCGGCGCGGCGCCCGGCGGGTCCGGCGACCGCGCGCCTGGTAGCCCGCACCCGACCTCGGGCGCGCCCGCCGCCCGGACCACCGACGGCTCCACCGGCCCGACCGGCGAGCCGACGCCCGGCGAGGAGCGGGTGGCGCTGACCGGGGACGGACTCAGCGTCACCGGCACCGGCGTGACGGTGAGCGCAACCGCCGGTACCGGCGTGGACCGGGCCGTGCTCGCCGAGTCGCGCCTGCCCGAGCTGCGCGCGCACACCGGCGCGGACGTGGTGGCGGTGACCCTGGACACCGAGGGCGCGGTGGTCGGCGGCGCCGAGGGTGAGCCCCGGCGCAGCCACAGCACCCCGGTCCCGGCCAGCCACGCGGTGGGCGCCGGGGACGCGTACCTGGCGGCCATGACGCTGGCGCTCGCCGCCGACTCGGGCCTGCCCACCGCCGCCCAGCTCGCGCAGCTCGCCGCCACCATCACGGTGGCCGACACCGGCACCTGCGTGTGCCGCCAGGAGGACCTGCTCGCAGCACTCGGCGCCGGCCCGGAGGAGGGCGGGCACCCGGCGTTGGTCGGCGCCGACGAACTGGCCGCGCTCGTGGACGAGCACCGGCAGGCCGGCCGGTCGGTGGTGTTCACCAACGGCTGCTTCGACGTGCTGCACCCGGGGCACGTCCGCTACCTGACCCAGGCCCGCGCGCTCGGTGACCTGCTGATCGTGGCGGTCAACTCGGACGGCAGCGTGCGCCGGCTCAAGGGCGCGGACCGGCCGGTCAACCCGGTCGAGGACCGCATCGCCCTGCTGGCGGCGCTGGCCTGCGTCGACCACGTGGTGGTCTTCGAGGAGGACTCGCCGGCCCGGCTGATCGAGGCGGTCCGGCCGGACGTCTACGTCAAGGGCGGCGACTACCCGCCGGAGATGGTGCCGGAGGCACCGCTGGTGCGGCGGCTGGGCGGGCAGGTACGCACGCTCGGGTACGTGCCGGACCGCTCCACCTCGGCGATCATCGACCGGATCCGCGCCCAGTCGGTCGGCATGAGCGAACGCACCGAGCGAAGCGAGGGCCGTGAGGCCGTGCCTGACCAGCACAGCCCCGCCGTGGGCGAAGGCAGGCCGGCGTGACCCGACCGCTCGACCCGGGCACGCCCGGGCAGTTCCGGCAGCACCGGCGGCTCGACGTGCTGATTCCCACCCGCAACCGGCCCGCCGAACTGGCTGTCACCCTCTCCGGGCTGGCCGCCCAGGAGGGCGTACCCGGCTTCGGGGTGGTGGTCAGCGACCAGTCCGACGGCGAGCCCGCGTACGCGCATCCGGCCGCCGCCACGATGGTCCGGGCGTTGCGGCACCGGGGGCACCCGGTGCTGCTGACCCGGCGGCTGCCCCGGCGCGGCCTGGCCGAACACCGGTCCTACCTGCTCGCCCAGTCGGCGGCGGACGCCGTGCTCTGCCTTGACGACGACGTGTGGCTGGAGCCGGGCACGCTGTCCCGCCTGGTCACCGCGCTGGACGAGCTGGGCTGCGGGTTCGTCGGCAACGCGGTGCACGGGCTCTCCTACGCCGACGACGTCCGCCCGGAGACGCACGAGCACTACGAGGAGTGGACCGGGCGGCCGGTGCCGGAACGCATCCTGCCCGGTACGCCGGAGTGGCATCGGGCGTCCATCCACCCGGCCGCGAACCTGCTGCACGTCACCGAGAAGCTGAACCTGCCGCCGGGGCAGTGGCGCGCGTACAAGGTCTCCTGGATCGGCGGCTGCGTGCTCTACGACCGGGCGAAGCTGGTCGAGGCCGGTGGCTTCGACTTCTGGGAGCGGCTGCCCGACCGGCACCAGGGCGAGGACGTCGCCGCCCAGCTCGCGGTGCTGGAGCGCCACGGCGGCGCCGGTGTGCTGCCCAGCGGGGCCTACCATTTGGAGTCGCCGACCACTGTCACCGAGCGGGACGTGGAGGCGTGGGAGGTCGTGCTCAGCGAGTCGGCGGCGGAGGTGTGAGCAGCTCGCGGGCCGCCTCGATCACCTCGACCGCTGGCACGTCGGCCACGAACGACACCCGGTGCGGGCACTCCCCGTCGCCGGGCCGGTGCGGGTAGATCCCCGGTGTGCAGTCGACGCCGCAGACCGGGCAGTGGGTGGTCCAGGCGGCGATCGGGCGGTGCCGGTCGCGCAGCGGCGACGCCCCGTTGATCAGGTTGCCGACCCAGAACACACCGACAGTCGGCGCGCCCACGGCGGCGGCCAGGTGCAGCGGTCCGGTGTCGTTGGAGACCACGAGCGCGCAGTCGGCGTACGCGGCGGCCAGCGCCCCGAGGCTGAGCGTGCCGACCTGCGGGCGTACCGGCACGCCGGCGGCCGCCGCCACCGCGTCCACCGTCTCCTGCTCGGCGGGAGTGCCGGTGACCAGCACCTCGTACCCGTCTCCGGTGAGCGCGCGGGCGACCTCGGCGAAGCATTCCGGCGGCCAGCGCCGCCGCGTGTCGGTGGCGCCCGGGTGCAGCGCCACCAGCGGCCGCCTCTGCGGGCCGAGCACGGCGGCGGCCTCGGCCCGGTCGGCGGCGGTCACCGCGAGCGATGGGACGATCGTGGTGGCGGGCGCGCCGACCAGCGCGGCCACCTCCAGGTAGCGGATCACCTCGTGCTGGTAGTAGACGTAGCGCAGCCAGCGGTCGAGCGGCGGCGCACCCTCGGCCCGCAGGCCGGCGGTGACCCGCGCGCCCAGGCCCGCCACCAGCGGGTTGGAGTTCGCCCCGCCGCCGTGCACCTGCAAGGCCAGGTCGAACCGCTCGGCACGGGCCGCGGCCAGGAACTCCGCGACGTCTCCCGGCTCCTCGCCGGCGCCGGGATCGCGGATGCCGGGCGCCGCCGGCACCACCAGCACCCGATCCACCGGGCCGGGCCGGTCGCGCCAGAGCGCCGCGTGCCACGGCGCGCCGAGCAGCACGATCTCCGCCGACGGGTACGCCGACCGCAGCGCGTCCAGCGCCGGCAGCACGAAGATGAAGTCGCCGAGCGCGTTGGCGCGCAGCACGGCGATCCGTTCGACGTCGGATACGCGCTCGCCGACCGGGCCGAGCACCGACGGCTCCAGGTCGCGGCGCGGCGACAGACGCGCCGAGCTGGAGTCGTCGAACGGGCTGGTCACGCGGCCCCTACGGCCGGTCGATCTCGTCGAGCGCGGTGTCCGGGTGGTGCAGCTCCCGGTCCGCGGCCGGGTCGGCGGGCATCGGCGTACGGTCGGCGCTCGCACGTGGGCCGGTACGGCCGACGGTGATGGTGCGCGGCGTGGGCCGGGTTGCCCGGGGCAGGCGTACCCGCAGCAGGCCGTGGTCCATCACCGCGTCGATCCGGTCCGGGTCCACGCGGGACGGCAGGTCGACGCGGTACTCGAAGCCGCGGGTGGTGAACCCGCCCGGGATGCCGTGGTCGGCGTTGACCTCGGCCTCCGACCGGGCGCGGACGCACAGCTCCCGGTCGTCCAACTCGACGGCGACCTCCTCCGGCGCCACGCCGGGGAGCCGGACGACGACCTCCCAGCCGTCGGCCGTCTCGGCCAGATCCACGTCCTGGCCGCCGGAGCGTCCGCCGACCAGCCGGCTCAGCTCGGAGCGCAGCGACTGCAGCTCACCCATCGGGTCCCAGCCCTGCTGGCGGCCACGCCAGCCCCGTCCGCCGCTCTGTTCGGTCATCGCACGTCTCCGATCCGCTGGTTCGCCGAGGGGGATCGCAGCGAGCTGGGCGCGTTCAGATCGTGCTCCGGGTCGACGCCGACGCCGAGCCGGTCCACCAGCTCACCGCCGAGCCAGGCGCTGACCCCGAGGATCGCCACCGCGACCACCTCGATCGCGATCAGCGCGCCACCGGCGGCCCGCGAGTCGGCGTTGAGCCGGACCACCCAGACCGCGGCGAAGAGCAGGATCACCGCCACGTTGGCGGCGGCGTGGGTCAGCCCGACCCGCTTCGCGCGGGTACCGACCGGTAGGGCGAGCAGGTCGAACGCCCCGGCCGCCGCGGCCAGCAGGCCGCCGATCAGGCCGACTGTGATGTTCCAGTACGCCACCTCGCCGAGGAAGTCCGGTCCGCCCACGGTGTCCACCAGATCGAAGATCACCGCGGTCACGAGAAGCGCCACCGGAAACATCACGAGCATCGGGTGCACGGGATGGCCGAGCACCTTCAGTCGGCTCTCCATCTCGGCCTCCATCCGTCACGTCCGGACGCACGCTGCGAACCGGTCCCTACCCGCCGGTCCCGGGGGCAAACCCGGCACTCGACGCGTCTCCTAGGCTGACAGTGGCGGAAACCAGCCCGTCGCGGGCCGGAACCGTCGTGACGATCAACGGACGGGGGAGGAAGACGTGACGACCCGGGAGATCACCAGCGAGGCCGAACTACGCGAGCTGATCGGGACGCCGATGCCGCGCGCGGCCGCCAAGGACCGCCGTACGCTGCACGAACGCGACCGGGAGTGGCTCGCCGCGTCACCGTTCTGCCTGATCGCCACCGCTGGCGCGGACGGCACCTGCGACGTCTCCCCGAAGGGTGACCCGCCCGGCTTCGCGCTCGTGCTGGACGACACCACGATCGCCATCCCGGAGCGGCCCGGCAACCGGCGGGCCGACGGCTACCGCAATATCCTGGCCAACCCGCACGTCGGGCTGATCTTCCTGATCCCCGGCCGCACCGACACGCTGCGGATCAACGGGCGGGCCCGGCTGATCGCCGACGCGCCGTGGTTCGACGACATGGAGGTCAAGGGCCACCGGCCGCTGCTGGCCGTCGAGGTCGCGATCGAGCAGATCTTCTACCACTGCGCGAAGGCTTTCCTCCGTTCCGAGCTGTGGCAGCCGGAGACCTGGCAGCCGGACGTGCTGCCGGCCCGGGCCCGGCTGATCAAAGAGGTGGAGGCCCCGGCGGAGAGCCTGGCCGACCTGGAACGCCATTACGGCCCGGCCTACCTGGAGACCCTGTACCGCTGAGGTCCGTGGTCAGGGCCGGACGTTGCGCTTGCGCTTGCCCCGGCCCACGTACCCGCGACCGTCCGCCGCCGGCTCCATCCGGCGCGGCCGGTCGCGGCGCGGCCGGTTGGAACGCCGACGCCTGATACGGGACAGGGTCAGCACCACCCCGACGCCCAGGACGGCCAGCCCGACCACGCCGAGGACGCCCTGCACACGGCCGCGGTGGCCGCTGAGCTGCCCGAAGTCGGTCACGAAGTCGCCCGGGTCCGCCGGGTTCACCCAGATCGGCACCTCGGCCCCGGCGGCCCGGCACACCTCGAAGCAGGCCACCTCCTGCGCGTGCGTCCGGCCGTCGAGCTCGTAGCTGAAGTACATGGTCCTCGACGAGGAACTCCGGTTGCCGCCGCTCTTCGTCACCTGATCGACGACGACCGCCCGCGCGGGCGTACCCCGCTCACGCAGCGTCACCGCCCAGTCGTCCAGCTCCATCTGGGTGTGGAACGGCAGCCACAGCAACGCGCCGCCGCCGGCCACCAGCAGTACGCATGCGAGGTGGATCAGGAACGACCGGCGGTTGATCACCTGACCATCGTCGCCGGGGGCCGCAACCCCGGGACCGACCCCCGATGGGGTTGAATCGGCTACGTGGCGAAGACCTTGACGATCACCACCCGGAACGCGAGCTTCCAGCAGTGGCAGGCGCTGCTGACCAACCGCAACAAGCGCCAGCGTGCCGGGGAGTTCCTGGTCCAGGGGGTACGCCCGATCACCGTCGCCCTGGAACAGGGGTGGGAGATCCGGGCGCTGCTGTACCCGGACCGGCAGCCGCTGTCCCGCTGGTGCCGGGAACTGCTCGACCGCGCCGACGCCCGGCGGGTCGCCCTCGCGCCCGAACTGATGCGGGAACTCAGCGGCAAGGAGGAGGAGTCACCCGAACTGCTGGCCGTGGTGGCGCAGCCCGATGACGACCTGGCCCGCATCCCGGTCGGGCCCGACATGCTCGTGGTGGTCTTCGACCGCCCCAAGACCCCGGGCAACATCGGCACGCTGATCCGTTCCGCCGACGCCTTCGGCGCGTCCGGCGTGGTGGTCACCGGCCACGCCGCCGACCCCTACGACCCGAAGGCGGTACGGGCCAGCACCGGGTCGCTGTTCGCCGTACCGGCCGTGCGCGTCCCCAGCCACCACGCCGTCCTCGACTGGGTCGCCGCGGCGCGGAAGGAGGGACCACAGATCCAGATCATCGGTACGGACGAACACGGCGACGTGGACGTCGCGGAGCACGACCTGACCGGGCCCACTGTCCTGCTCGTCGGCAACGAGACGCACGGACTCAGCAAGGGCTGGCAGGAGGCTGCCGACCGGATGGTACGCATCCCGATCGTCGGTGCGGCCAGTTCGCTGAACGCGGCGGCGGCCGGGACGGTGGCGCTGTACGAGGCCGCCCGGCAGCGCGCGAAGCAGCGCTAGCGATTGGCGTCCTCCTCCGGCGAGCCGAAGCCGGGCTGGAACCGATCGGACGGCGGCCCGACCTCGGCCCACCACCGCCCCCGGCGTACCTCCAGACCGGGCACACCGGCCAACACCCGGTCGGGGTCGACCAGGCCGGCGACCGACTGCGCCAGGTCTCCCCGCAGCTCGGCAACCGCCTCGTCCAGGGTCTCCTGCTCGCCCGGCCAGCCGACGTCGGCGCTCCGCAACTCCCGTTCGGCGGCCTCGAACACCGCCTCCGGGTCGTCGACCCTGATCTCGAAACGGCAGTAGAGCTGCACGACTTTCGACTCGTCGTCCGTCACGGGCGGGAGCCTCCCACGTCCCGCCGCTCACGGCCCCACGCGGCCAGCGGTTCGAGCGCGTCGTTGAGCCGTACGCCGTCCTCGGTCAGCGAGTACTCGACGCGCGGCGGCACCTCGTCGTAGGAGACGCGACGCACGACGCCGTCCGCCTCCATCTCGCGCAGGTGTGCGGCCAGCACCTTCTCGGTGATCCCCGGCAGCAGCCGGCGCAATTCGCCGAAGCGGCGGTACGGGTGCTCGTGAAGTGCCCAGAGGATCAGCACCTTCCACTTGCCCCCGATCACCTCCATCGCGGCGTCGATCCCGCAGACATGGCCGTCCGGTGCGCCCGGCCGGTTCAACGTCGTCATGCCCCCGCCCTTCCGACCTGCTCGCTCACCTCAGAGTAACCACCTACTCCGAAGTGCGTACTTGATCATCTGCGGGCCTGCGACCAGCCTGATCGGCATGGCACACGACACTGTGGAGAAGACGCCCGTCACGCTGCTGGGCCTCGGCGCGATGGGCGCCGCGCTGGGCCGCGCCTGGCTCGCCGCCGGCCACCCGCTCACCGTCTGGAACCGCACCCCGGCCCGCGCCGCGGCGATCTGCGCCGAAGGAGCGAGGGCCGCGGAGAGCGCCGCCGAGGCCGTCGCAGCGAACACCCTTGTCGTCGTCTGCCTGCTGGACGACGCCTCGGTCGAGGAGGTGCTGGCCGGCACCGACCTGGCCGGCAAGGACCTGGTCAACCTGACCACGAGTACGCCCGCCCACGCCCGCGTCCGAGCCGACTGGGCCCGCGAGCGCGGCGCCCGCTACCTCGACGGCGGGATCATGGCCGTTCCTCCGATGATCGGCGTCCCGGACGCGGGCGGCTACGTCTTCTACAGCGGCTCCCGCGAGCTGTTCGAACGGCACCGGGAGACGCTCGGCGTCCCGGCCGGCACCACCTATGTCGGCCGGGACGCGGGCTTCGCCGCCCTGCACGACGTCGCCCTGCTCAGCGCCATGTACGGGATGTTCGCCGGGGCAGCGCACGCCTTCGCCCTGATCCGCCGGGAGGACATCGACCCCACGTCGCTGGCCCCGCTGCTCGCCGACTGGCTCGTCGCGATGGCCCCGGCCGTTCACCAGACCGCCGACCAGTTGCGGAGCGGCGACTACACGAAGGGCGTCGTCTCCAACCTCGCCATGCAGGTAGCCGGCACGCCGACGTTCCTCAGCACCGCCGAGCAGCAGGGCGTCAGCCCGGAACTACTCAGCCCCTACTTCGAGCTGATGCGCCGCCGGCTGGCCGAGGGCAGCGGCGAGGAGGACCTGACGGGCGTCATCGACCTGCTGGTGCGCTGACCGCCGCGGACCGAGACAACCCACGTGGACCGCCGATACGCCGATGGTGATCTCGGCTGTTCCCCTGATGAGATTTCCCGGCGACGCAATGACGATCGACCGATGGGACAAGAGCGTCCGCAGCACGTACCCGATCGCGCCGGCCCGACCGGCGTCGAGGACAGGTTGCCGGTCGCCCGCTGGCGGCGCGTCCTGGCGGTTCTCGCACCGGTGATCGCGGCGGTGCTCGGCGCCGCTATGGCCACGCAGTGGGAGGTCGGCGGCGGCCGAGCCGTCAGCTCCCTCCCCGCTCCGTCGCGATGGATGGCCGAGAACCTGCCGTTGTTCGACGGTGGGGAGCCGGCGTGGATCTGGCGCGGGCCCTTCTTCGTGTCCGTGCTGCTGGCGCTGCCGCTCGTCTGGACGGTCACCGGCCACGCCACCGCGACGCCCCGCCGCCTCACGAGGTACGGGCTCCTCACCGCGGCCATCGCGATCGGCCTGGAATACAGCAGCCCCGGGTACGGGTGGATGTTCGACCTCGTGGCCCTGTTGGCGGCCCTGGTGGGCACCGTCTGGTGTGGGCTGCAGGGGCTGCGTCGCGGCGTGCTGCCGCGCCGCGTCGCATGGGCGCTCGTCGCGGCACTGCCGTTGACGCCACCAGCCGGATTCCTCACGTTCTGGTACCTGCCGCCCGGCCTGACCATGGGCGTACTGCTGGCCTGGGCCGCTGCCGCCGGCTGGTCCGGCTCCCCCGCACCATCACCTGGACGTGTCCGTGGCTCTGTTCGGTGACGACCTGGACGCGGTCGCCAACCGGCTGGGCGAGGCGGTCGCAACGCGGGATGCGGATTGGATGCGGGCCGCTCACCTCGGGCCCGTGGGTCTGCGTGGCGGAGGGCGGGTCGCGGTGTCCCATATTCAGTCCCGGGATCACTCCGGGGACCTACCGATGCCCGGCCGCCCCAACGATCCGCTGACACGTTGTCGCTCCCTCCCCGTAGCCTGCCCGGCAGAGTTCGTACGACGGAGGGTGCGTTGTCTGCTGTCGCGTCACTGACCCTGGTCCCCAGGAGAAGCATCCCCGAGTTGGCCCACCTCGCCCGCACATCGCCATCGTCACTCGGCTCCTACCTCGCCGAGCACGGACGCGAGCCGCGGAAGGAGTACGACTGGTCCGGGTACTGCATGCTGCACGTCTTGAGCTATCTGGAGGAGCGCGACGTCGACCTGGAGCAGTCGGAGTTCGATGCCGAGTCGGCGGCCATCAACAAGGTGCACGACCTGACCGTGCTCATCACTCCGGAACACAAGCGGTTCCTGGATCAACTCGACCCCGCCAGGCACCGCGAGGAGGAGTTGGCCGCCCACTTCGAGGAAATGGGGCTGGACTTCGAGGAGAGCGGCACGGCCGGTTCGGATGGGCTGAGGCTGTTGCGCGACAGCATCTCCGAACTCCGCGACGACCAAGTGTTGCTGCTGCACCTCGGCTGAGGCCAGATGCGCCGCTGACCGGCGAACTACCCGGACCATGAATGGGCAAGGACGGGGTGAACCTAGAGGTATCTCCCTCTGACGGATCGGTATCAGGACCTGGGTGACACTCCGCGAGAGCGCCGAAGCGATCGGCATGCGATCCAATCAGGTCAAGTCGTCTCGGGCGCCGATCGGCGTCTGCGCTCTTCCCAACGGGCTTGTCGTCTGGCGTAGGCACGCCGCGCATCTGCCAGGCTGACCGGCCGTTCGGCGTAGGCACGCCGGGCATCCGTCAGACTGAGCGAACCGTTGGGGCCGCCTCGCACCGTGTCAGCGTCTTCGTCATCCTGCCCGTCGTCCTCCCAGCCGCAGGCGAAGCAAATCTCGAACTGACCTCGCCCCTCAAGCGTCGGGTGCCGACAGCAGGGGCACGCGTACGGTTCGCCACCCGCTTCAGCCACTACAGATCGCTGATTCAACGCCTCGACGTACTGCTCAAACCACCTGGTGCGGCGCGCGAGTTCTTCCGCGGACAGCCCCTCCTGCTTACCGGCATGCTCGTCCATCATCTGCACCTCTCGCTGTCGATCCAGTTCAAGAATCGAGCCCAATACAGAAAGCCCTCACCGCAGGGAGGTGGCGCAACCGCGTCCGCCTACACGTACCGTCCGCAACTCTGCCGACACGAACTTCCCGGAGGCAGACAAGATCGTCTAGCCGGACGTGTCACGCACGTCCTGAGACTGCTCCGTCACGCACGTCCCGAGACCCAACATCGTCGGCAGTTGGCTGTCCGACTCCGGTTGATGGTTGACACTGCGACCTCGGTTGATGCTTGACGCTGTGGCGATGTATCGCCAGCTCGGCTGTATTGGCGGGGTAATTCCGATGACGGCCTTTGAGCGGGCAGCAAGGATGGCGCATCGAAGGGGGTGCGACCACGGATGGCACATACGGATGGCGTCGACCACCAGCATCGACCCGTCGCCCTGGTGACCGGTGCCGGCCGCAGCGCCGGCATCGCCGCATCGGTGGTGCTGACGCTGGCCCAGACCGGCTGGGATGTCGGCTTCACCTACTGGACCCCGTACGACGAGCGGATGCCCTGGGGAGCCGATCCCGAGGCCGTGACGCAGCTCAGCAGCCAAGCCGCCAAGCACGGGGCGAAAACCGCAGCAGTCGAGGCGGACCTCGCTGATCCTCACGCCACGGCCGGCATCTTCACGGCCGTGGAGCGAGAACTCGGCGCGGTCAGCGCGCTCGTCCTCGCCCACTGCGAGAGCGTCAGCTCGGGCCTGCTCGACACCAGCATCGAAAGCTTCGACCGTCACTTCGCGGTCAACACCCGGGCAAGCTGGCTCCTGATTCGCGAGTACGCCCAACGGTTCCACGGGCCACACGGCACGGGACGCATCATCAGCCTGACCAGTGACGCTACTGTCGGCAACCTTCCCTACGGAGCCAGCAAAGGCGCACTCGATCGGATCACCCTGGCCGCCGCTCAAGAACTGGCCCACCTCGGCGTGACCGCCAACGCCATCGATCCGGGTCCGACCGATACCGGCTGGATGACCCCGGAGATCAGGGATGCGGTCCTACGGGCCACGCCGCTCGGTCGCCTCGGGCGCCCACAGGACTGCGCGAACCTCGTCGCGTTCCTGTGCTCACCCGACGGGGGCTGGATCAACGGCCAACTCTTACACAGCGACGGCGGCATCACCTGACCAAAGCCCACGTAGCTCCGGAGATCGCGCGGGAAGCGGCTTCGCGGTTGGAGGGGGCGCTGTGGTCAGGTGTGTAGGTTGGC
Organism: Micromonospora echinospora; assembly: GCF_014203425.1. NCBI lineage: Bacteria > Bacillati > Actinomycetota > Actinomycetes > Micromonosporales > Micromonosporaceae > Micromonospora > Micromonospora echinospora. The sequence goes on along the minus strand of NZ_JACHJC010000001.1, from coordinate 1,061,494 downwards.
TGCTCGCTTGGCTGCCCGGCCTCGCGAGGGTAGGCAAAAGGCCCAGGTCATGATCGGCGATCAAGCCGGTGACCTGGGCCTTTCTGTGGAGCCGCCTGACGGAATCGAACCGTCGACCTACGCATTACGAGTGCGTCGCTCTAGCCGACTGAGCTAAGGCGGCAACGACCGCCAAGTGTACGGCACGACCGAGCTTGTGCCGAACCGGATCCCCCGCCTCCGAACCCGGGCACCGGACCACATCTGCCCCGTCACGGGAGAGACTTCGCGCCGCGTCCCGACTACCCTGCGGCGGGTGACCGACGAACCGCCGCGGCCAGCGGCCCCCGAGGCGCATCCCGGCGAGCGCGCCACCCGCCGCCCCCGCAGCATGGACCCCCGGGAGCTGGGTTTCACCCCGCGCCGGCCGGTGCCCTGGCTCGCGCCGCTGCTGCTGATCAGCACCGGCCTGCGTACGCTGCTCGCGATGTTGTTCGGGGCGTACCTGGACAAGCGCGAGCTGCAGAACGCGTTCGGCGACGGCACGTTCCGGCAGGTCGGTCCGGACGGCGGGCTCTGGCTCGACTACGTGGCGGACCTGGGTGACGGCTTCGACGCCACGTACTCGGTGGCGTACCTGCTCGCCCAGCCGGAGCTGACGGTGGACGGGCACCGGCTTCCCCGGGCGCAGACGCTGGTGATGGGCGGCGACCAGGTCTACCCGGCGGCGGGCTACGAGGCGTACGAGGACCGCTGCAAGGGCCCGTACCAGGCGGCGTTGCCGGTCGCGCCGCCGGAGCAGCCGACGCTGTTCGCGGTGCCGGGCAACCACGACTGGTACGACGGACTGACGGCGTTCCTGCGGCTGTTCGTGCGGACCCGGGACCGGCACTTCGGCGGCTGGGGCACCGGCCAGTCCCGCTCGTACTTCGCGGTCGAGCTGCCGGCCGGCTGGTGGCTGCTCGGCCTCGACGACCAGTCCGGTTCGTACCTGGACGACCCGCAGCTCACCTACTTCGACGAGGTGGCCCGCAAGCTCACCCCGGAGTCGAAGGTGATCCTGGCGGTGCCGGCGCCGACGTGGGTCAAGGCCGTCGACCACCCCAACGCGTACGACTCGATCGACTACTTCATCCGTACTCTCGTCGCGCCGACCGGCGCGCAGGTGCGGGTGCTGGTCTCCGGCGACCTGCACCACTACGCCCGTTACGCCGGGGCGGACCGGCAGCTCATCACGTGCGGCGGTGGCGGCGCATACCTCTACCCCACGCACCGGCTGCCGGAGAAGCTGGAGGTGCCGCCGCGTGACACGCTGACCAGGCGGGCCAGCAACACCCAGGAGTACGACCTGGCCGCGCGCTACCCGGACAAGGCGCGTTCCCGCCGGTACGGCTGGGGGATCTTCGCCCGGCTGCCGTTCCGCAACCCGGGCTTCACCACGTTGCTCGGCACCCTGCACACGCTACTGATGCTGGCCATGGCCGGCGTGGCGGTGCAGCGGGTGGGCACCACCGAGCAGCGGCTGTTCAGCGTGCCGCTGGCGATCATGCTGGTGGCGGCGATGATGGGCGCGGTGTTCTTCGCCAAGCCGCCGACGGCGGGCGGGAAACGGCACGCCCGGCACTGGATCCTCGGGGTGGCGCACGGGCTGGCCCAGGTGGCGCTCGCCGCCGGGGGCACGTGGGTCTGGTTGCAGCTTCCGTTCTACGACTGGCCGTGGCCGATGCCGGCGGTCGCCGCGGTGGTGCTCTACGGGCCGGTGAGCGGTCTGGTCGCCAGTCAGCTCGTCGCGCTCTACCTGCTGGTGGCCGGCGCGTTCGGGGTCAACCTGAACGAGTTGTTCGCCGCCCAGGGCATCGAGGACTCGAAGGCGTTCCTGCGGTTCCGGATCGCCCCGGACGGCACGCTGACGATCTACCCGATCGCTGTGGACAAGGTGTCCCACGGCTGGCAGCTCAACCCCGACCAGTCCCCGACGGCCCCGTGGCTGACCCCGAAGACCCCGCTGACCCCCCGCCTCGCCGAACCCCCGATCGTCATCCGCTGACCCCCGATCACCGCCGAAGGGGCGGGAGGGCTCGGGGTCAGGGCTGGGGGTAGTGCTGGTCGTGGGCCTGTCGGGGGGCGCACACCGACGCCCGCGAGCACATCGAGCGCGAGCCGTCGGCGTCCAGGCGTACCGTCACCGCGTCGCGCGGGACGCTGTGGCCGACCACCTTGCCCTCGCCCTGCGGCGTGGAGACCCGGCTGCCGACCGCGGGGGCCGACTCCTGGAACTTCTGGTACAGCGGGTGCTCGTACTTGAGGCAGCACATCAGCCGCCCGCACGCGCCGGAGATGCGCAGCGGGTTGAGCGGCAGGTCCTGGTCCTTCGCCATCCGGATGGTCACCGGCTCGAAGTCGTTGAGGAACGTGGCGCAGCACAGGTCACGTCCGCAGGAGCCGATGCCGCCCTGCACCCGTGCCGAGTCACGGGCGGACAGCTGCCGCAGCTCGACCCGGCAGTGCAGGGTGGCGCCCAGGTCACGGACCAGGGAGCGGAAGTCGACCCGGTGCGGCGCGGTGAAGTAGATGGTGGTGCGGTCGCTGCCGTTCTCCGGCGTGGCCAGGACGTGGTCGACGGCTACCACCTTCATCGGCAGGCCGTGTTCGCGGATCAGCCGCTTGGCGGCCACCTTCGCCTCGGCCTTGCGCCGGCGCAGCGTCTCGTCGCGGCGCAGGTCGTCGTCCTCGGCGAGCCCGGCGAGTTTCGGGAACCCGTCGGTGTCCTCGCTGACCCACTGGGCTGCCCAGACGCACTCGGCCACCTCGGGGCCCTCGTCGGTGGGCACCAGCACCCGGTCGCCCACCTGCGGGCGCAGCTCGCCCGGGTCGAGGTAGTAGAGGCGCCCGTACCGGTTGAAACTGACCGCGCAGAGCATGCCCATGCGCCCCACCCTACGCGGATCGGTGCCCGCCGTACGGCGGGCGGTCGCCGTCCGGTCACCGACTGCGGCGATCGGCTCCGTCGATCCGGCCGAATCGCCCCCTTCGCCTCGCCCGGACGGCTGAAACCTCGCCCGCTGCCGGGACAAGCGTGTGTCGACAGCGTTGAGTGAAGACATACCTGCGGGGGGTGCAGGGGAAGTCCACGGCGTCGCCGCCGTTGCCCGGCCACGGCCGGTCCGGCGCGCGGCGCCGTGGACCGTCAGTAGCCGATTCGGGTGGTGCCGCCGTAGTGCGGCGCGACCGCCGGCCGATCCCGCCAGACCGTCTCGGCGAGACTCGGCCCCCACTGACGCAGCAGCGTCTCGGCGCCGTCGTAGGCGACTCCGAGCACACCGAGGATCCGGGTGGCGATCTCGGCCGCGGCCGACGCCCCGGCCGGTCCGGCGTGGACGCCGGGTCGGGTCGCCGCGTGCACGGCGACCGCCTCGGACGAACCCAGCACCTCGGCCAGCGCGCGGGCCAGCGCGACCCGGCTGCCCTCCACCCAGCCGGCCAGCGCGTCCGCGTAACTCGCCGTGGACTCCAGCCGCCCGACCAGGCTCTCCGGCCCCTCGTCCAGGTGCCGGAGCAGTGTTGCGCGCGCCTCGTCGTACGCCGACGCGGCAGCACCCGACCAGGCGATCGTGTCGCCGAGCAGGGCGCAGGTGTCGTCGTACCCCCGGACGAGCCGGCGCACGGCGTGGCCGGCGCCGGTCAGCGGCGCGGGGTGCAGGTCGAGGAACTCGCGCACTGCCGCGCCGGGAAGCACCTGCATGCGGCGCAGCAGCGGCCAGAGGCGGTGCCCCTCGGGCGCGCCCGCGGCGAGCAGCGTGTCGACGCGGGCGAGCAGGTCGAGCCCTGGCTCGGCGAGGCGGTCGAGCGCGTCCATCAGGCCTCCCGGGCCAGCCGCCGGGCCACGCCGTCGTCGGCGGCGGCGTAGCGGTCGGCGGCGCTGCGCAGCGCGGCCGCGGCGGCTGCGAGCCGGACGGCGGCGGCCTGCGCCTCGCGTGCCCGGTCGGCGGTGGCGGCGGTCCACTGCCGGTGCAGCGCGCGGCCCACGTCACCGGGGCGGCCGGCGGCGTGCGCGCCGAACGCGGGGTGGGGCGGGTCGGTGGCGGTGACCGTGCGGGCCAGCGTGGCGAGGGTCGCGCCGGCCTCGTCGAGGCGGGCGGCCAGGGCACGCAGCGTCTCCATGTCAGGCTCCCGCCAGCGGCCGGTAGGCCGCGAACGTCTCGTTGTGCAGCTTCTCCCGCGCCCACTGCGCCGCGTCGGCGGCGGCGGTGACCGCCGCCTGCACCGAACCGGCCACGTCACGTGGGCTGCGGTGGTGCAGCGGACCGAGGAAACGCACGTCGGTGATCCGCCCACCGGCGGTCACCACCACCTCGACGAGGCCGTCGGGCGAGCGGACGGTGACCTCGACAGTGGCCACCGCCTGGTCGAACTCGGCCTGCAGGTTCTCGATGCGGCGGTAGCGCCGCACCGCCTCCTCGATCCAGGCCTCGTCGATCTCGCCCCGCGGCATCGGCGGACTCCTCCCGGCCGGTCGGCCCCAACATCACTGAGCGTGCCGCCTCGATCACCGCGGCATCACCGGGGACCGTACCGCACGCCAATCGCGCGTGTCGATGCCCTGTGGACAGCGCGGAACGGGCGTGGGTCAGCCGCGCCAGAGGTTGAGCATCATCGCCTCCACCGCGATCCGCGGCTTGACGTTCGCCTCGATCGCCGCCCGGCACTCCAGCACCGCCTCCAGGCGGCGCAGCGAGCCCTCGGCGTCCCACTTCTGCGCGCCCGCGCCGGCCAGCGCCGCGGTGTCGGTGTGCACCGGGGCGACCGGCGCCCGCAACGCCATGGTGAGCGCGTCCCGATAGAACCCGGCCAGGTCGACAAGCGCCCGGTCTAGCGCGTCCCGCTGGGCGCGGGTCGCCCGCGACTTCTGCCGCTTCTCCAGGTCCTTGAGCTGACCGGCGGCGCCGCGCATGGCGCCGGCCGCGCCACGGCCGGTGCCGCCCGCGCCGAGCGCGGTCTGCAACGCCGACCGTTCCGCCTCGTCGATCTCGACGACCGAGGCGGCGGCCTCCGCCTCGGCGGCCTCGATCAGCGCCGAGGCGGCGTCGAACGCCGCGCCGACGCCGGTCAGCCGGCGCGGCACGGCCAGCACCGCATCGCGCCGCTGCCGGGCCTCCGGGTCGCGGGCCAGCCGACGGGCCCGGCCCACGTGCCCCTGCGCGGCCGCCGCGGCCCACTCGGCCACGTCCGGCGCGACGCCGTCGCGACGGACCAGCACCTCGGCCACCGCGGCCGGTGGCGGCTGGCGCAGCGGTACGACGCGGCAGCGCGACCGGATGGTCACGGAGATGTCGTCGGGGTGGGTGGACGGGGCGCAGAGCAGGAAGACGGTACGCGGCGGCGGCTCCTCGATCGCCTTGAGCAGCGCGTTGCCGGCGGCCTCGGTGAGCCGGTCGGCGTCCTCGATGATGACGACCTGCCACCGGCCGCCGGACGGGGTGCTCGCCGCGCGGAGCACGAGCGCCCGCATCTCGCCGACGCCGATGGAGAGCCCGTCCGGCACGACGAGCCGCACATCGGCGTGCGTGCCGGTGAGCGTGGTGTGGCAGCCGGGGCAGCTGCCGCATCCGGTGCCGTGCACACACTGCAGGGCGGCGGCGAACGCGCGGGCGGCCACCGACCGGCCCGATCCGGGCGGCCCGGTGAAGATCCAGGCGTGGGTCATCCCGGCGCCGGGATCGGCTTCAGCGGCGGGCACCGGACCTGGGTCGGTGTCCGTGCTGTCGAACTCCTCGGCGAGCGCGTCGAGGTCGTCGTACCCGCCTGCCGACGCGCCGGCCGCGACGGGAACGGCGGCGCGCAGCAGCGCGGCGGCCGAGGCGGCGGCCCGCCGCAGCGTGTCCACCGCCTCGTCCTGCCCGACCAGATCGCCGAAGACGTCGGTCATCTTCGGGGTTGCTCCATCGTCACCAGCTCCGCGTCGGATAACTCCGGCTGGACCGAGGTGTCCGGGCCCTGCGCCGGACGCGGGTGCACGATCCCGCCCGGGTCGGCGAGGAACTCACCCACCCGGCGCGCCACCGCCTCGGCGATCTCGTCCACCGGACGGGACGCGTCGAGCACCAGGTAACGCTTCGGGTCACCGGCGGCCAGGTCGAGGAAGGCGTACCGGACCCGCTCGTGGAACGTCAGCGACTCGGCCTCCAGCCGGTCGGCCCCCTCGTTGCGCGTCTCCACCCGGCTCAGGCCGGTACGCGGCTCGACGTCGAGCAGCACCACCAGGTCGGGCTTGAGCCCGCCGGTGGCCCAGGACGAGAGCCAGGAGACCTCGTCCACCGGCAGCGTCCGGCCGGCACCCTGGTACGCCAGTGACGAGTCGACGTACCGGTCACTGATCACCACCGCGCCGCGCACGAGCGCCGGGCGGACGACAGTCGCGACATGGTGCGCCCGGTCGGCGGCGTAGAGCAGCGCCTCGGCGCGCGGCGACGGCGCCTCGTCCTTGCCGGTGTCCAGCACCAGCGAGCGGATCCGCTCACCGACCGGGGTGGCGCCCGGCTCGCGGGTGACCACCACGTCCCGCCCCTGCCCGCGTAGGCGCTCGGCGAGCACGGCGAGCTGGGTGGACTTGCCGGCGCCCTCGCCGCCCTCGAAGACCACGAACAGGCCGCTGGAGACGAACGGCTCGGCCGGCATCAGCGGGCGCCCCCGGATCGAGCCCCAGAGGTCGGCGAGGACCGGCACGCCCTTCTTGTCGTCCATCTGGCCGAACGCGCTGATGCCGGCGATGATGCCGGCCGCGCCGGCGGCGAGCAGCAGCAGGCGGGTCGAGGAGATGGAGATGCCCAGGTCGGCGATGGTGAGCTGGCGGGAGCCGCCGACGCCGACCAGGAGGCTGCTGAGCGCGATGGCAAGGATCAGCACCAGCCGCGTGCCGATCTGCACCACTGCGAAGACGCGCCCGCGTACCTCGTCGGCGACCTCGCCGCCGAGCAGCGTGGTGCCGGCCAGGAACGCCATGCCGGCGCCGGCGCCGACCAGGATCGCGCCGAGGATGGCCATCGACAGGTGGATGGCGAAGGCGAGCACCAGCACCGAGGCGCTGGCGAGCACGATGCTCATGCCGAACCAGCGGCGGCGGGACATGTCCCGCACGATCATCGGCCCGAGGCCGATGCCGAGCGCCAGGCCGACGAAGATCGCGCCGAAGAGCAGCGAGAAGGCGGCGTCACCGGCGCCGAGCGAGTTGGCGAAGAACTTGCCCGTGCCGACCACGATGCCGCCGCCGGCGAAGGCGCCGAAGATGCCCAGCACCAGGCCACGGACGAGCGGGGTCTGGCCGATGTATTTCCAGCCCTCGGAGAACTGCCGGAACATGCTCTGCTCGGTGCGCTCCGCCTCGGCGCGCTGGGCCTGGCTGATCTCCTTGATCCCGAACGCCACCACGAGCGCGGTGGCCAGCCGGGAGAAGGCGTTGAACCAGAGCGCGAGCTGGGCCGGCTCGGCCCAGTTCGGCAGGTTGCCGCCGACCGCGCTGGGCAGGCCGCGGGTCAGCACGGCCAGCGCGACGGCCGCGGCCACCGGCGTGAGGCCGTACGTGGTGATCAGCGTGAGCTGGTTCGCCGCCTCCAGCCGGGTACGCGGGATGAGGTTCGGGACCGCCGCTTCCTTGGCCGGGATCCACAGCAGCGTGATCGACTCGATCAGGAACGTGGCGATCAGCGCCCAGCCGACCACCAGCCCGCCGGCGGCGCCGGTGAGCGCGTACAGCGGAATCGAGGCGAACAGCACGAAGCGCAGCAGGTCGCAGATGACCATGGTCCACCGGCGGTCGAACCGGTCGGCGAAGACGCCCGCCACCGGGCCGAGCACCAGCGCCGGCAGCAGCCGGATCGCTGTCACACCGCCGAACGCGGCGCCCTGGGCGGTGCTGCCGGAGACCTGGGAGGCGGCGAACAGCGCGGTGGCGAGCAGGCCGAGCCAGTCGCCGAAGGAGGCGGCGCTGAGTACGATCCACAGCCTGCGGAACGGCCGGATACGCAGCACCGAGCGGATGGCGGCGAGACCGGAGTGGTCGGCGGCTGTGCCGGACGACGACACGCCGGGCGACTCGCCGTTGTTCTGGCTTTCGATGGCCGTACCTCCACGTGCCGGCCCAGGTCTGGGCATCCCCGGTGGAACACTCTAGTCGCGTGGGAGGAGTAGTCCTGCGCGACATTCACCTGCTCGCCGAGCCTAGGCCGCCGGGACCACCGCCCGCAGCCCGGACAGACGCGAGGGTATTTCGCATTGTCGCCCAGACAGTTAGCGTGCAGACGTGGCCATCGACCGTGACAAACTTCGCGAGCGTCTCGACCGGGCGACCGCTCACCTCGACCCGCCGTACGCGGTGGTCGACCTCTCCGCGTTCGACGCCAACGCCGGCGCGCTGACCGGCCGGGCCGACGGCAAGCCGCTGCGCGTGGCGAGCAAGTCGGTACGGGTCCGCGAGCTGCTGACCCGCGTACTCGGACGCCCCGGCTGGCAGGGTGTGATGGCCTTCACCCTGCCCGAGGCGGTGTGGCTCGCCCGCTCCGGCGTCAGCGACGACGTGCTGGTGGCGTACCCGACGGCGCACCGGGCCGGCCTCGCCGAGCTGGCCGCCGACCCGGCGCTCGCCGACGCGGTGACGCTGATGGTCGACGACGCCGCCCAGCTCGACCTGATCGACCAGGTCTGCCCGCCAGCTCACCGCCCCGCGCTGCGGGTCTGCCTCGACCTGGACGCCTCCTGGCGCCCGCTGCGGGGCCGGGTGCACGTCGGTGTGCGCCGCTCCCCGGTGCACAGCGCCGCGGCGGCCGGCGCGCTCGCCGCCGCCGTCGCCGGGCGGCCGGGCTTTCGGCTGGTCGGCCTGATGTCGTACGAGGCGCAGATCGCCGGCCTGGGTGACGCGCCGCCCGGGCAGACGGTGCTCGGCTCGGCGATCCGGGTCGCGCAGCGCGGGTCGTACCGGGAACTGCTGGCCCGCCGCTCGGTCGCGGTCGCCGCGGTACGCGAGCACGCCGACCTGGAGTTCGTCAACGGCGGCGGCACCGGCAGCGTGGCCGCCACCAGCGCCGACCCCGCGGTCACCGAGGTCACCGCCGGCTCCGGCCTGTACGGGCCGACGCTGTTCGACGCGTACCGTGCCTGGCGGCCGACTCCGGCGGCGTTCTTCGCCTGCGCGGTGGTCCGCCGCCCGGCGTCAGGGCTGGCCACGGTGCTCGGCGGCGGCTGGATCGCCTCCGGCCAGGCGGCGAGCAGCCGGCTGCCCCGGCCCTGGCTGCCGGACGGCCTGAAGCTGCTCGGCGCGGAGGGCGCCGGTGAGGTGCAGACGCCGCTCGCCGGGGATACCGCGGACGACCTGCGGGTCGGTGACCGGGTGTGGTTCCGCCACGCCAAGGCTGGCGAGATGTGCGAGCACGTCAACGAGGTGCACCTGGTCGACGGGGACGCGGTGGTCGCGACGGTGCCCACCTACCGGGGCGAGGGCCACGCCTTCCTCTGACGCACCCGCGGCGTGACGACGGCGGGCCCCGGCGCACCGGGAACCCGCCGCTCGGCGTGCCGCTCAGCCCTGGGACACGGCCTCGGCCGGGGCGTTGACCTGCCGGTGCAGGTACTCCCGGATGAGCGCCTTCGCCTCGACCAGCACCCGCTCGTCGCCGTCGGTGCGGCGGCGGAAGGCCAGCTTGATCAGGGCGTCGGCGGCCTCGACCGCGACCTCCAGGTGGAACCGCAGGTCGGGCACCCCGGCCAGGCCGAAACGCTCGGTGAGCACGCGGGCGAGCTGCTCCGCGATGACCCCGTTGTTGTCCCGCTGGTCGTCCAGCAGGTGCAGGTCGACCACGTCGCCGAAGTGCAGGGTACGGAAACCGGGGACGGTGCGGTGCATCGAGATGTACTCGTCGATCGCCGCATCGACGCCGTCCCACCAGTACGTCAGATCGTCCGAGGCGAACCGCTCGTCGAGCCGCTGGAGGTAGGACTCCATGGTCCGCAGCGTCAGCGCCTGCACGATGGCCCGCTTGTCCGGAAAGAACTGGTACACCGACCCGATCGCCACCTCGGCGCGCTCGGCGAGCAGGGTAGTGGTCAGCCCTTCGTACCCCACCTCGTCGACGAGCTCGGCGCAGGCGTCCAGCATCCGCTGGACCCGCGCGACACTTCGACCCTGCACCGGTACCCGACGCAGCGGCCCGGTCGTGGCGGCTGGTGTGGACACTCGGCGCCACCCCCCTTCGACGGATGAACATATCTGCACGTCACGAGTCTGTGACTACCGGTACAACGAGCCGGGCTCGATTGCGGTATTTACCAGGCACAACGTTCCTGATATGAATTCAGTTCATATTCATGTCGAGGAGTGGCCGCGATGACCGGTACCACCGCCACCTGGTCCAACTGGGCCGGCAACCAGCACAGCACCGCGCTCCTCACCGTGCGCCCGCGTAGCGTCTCCGACGTCGTCGAGGCGGTCCGCCAGGCCGCCGCGGCCGGCCGGACCGTCCGGGCCACCGGCAGCGGCCACTCCTTCACCGCCACGGCTGTGGCCGACGGGCACCGCATCGACCTCGCCGAACTGGAGACAGACGTCAGCGTCGATGTGGCGCGCCGCCTGGTCACCGTACCGGCTGGGATGACGTTGCACACGCTCAACGAACTGCTCGCCGGGCACGGCCTGGCGATGCCGAACCTCGGCGACATCGACGCCCAGACCATCGCCGGCGCGCTCTCCACCGGCACCCACGGCACCGGGGCGAAACTCGGCTGCCTGTCCACCTTCGTGGCCGGGCTGACGCTCGTCACCGGCACCGGCGAGGTGCTGCGCTGCTCGGCCGAGGAGAACCGCGACGTCTTCGACGCCGCCCGGGTCGGGCTCGGCGCGGTCGGCGTGCTTGTCGAGGTCACGCTGCGCTGCGTCGACGCCTTCGTGCTGCGCGCGCACGAACGCCCGGCCCCGCTCGCCGAGGTGCTCGACGACCTGCCCGCCCTGTACGAGACGCACGACCACGCCGAGTTCTACTGGTTCCCGTACACCGACCGGGTGCAGGTCAAGACCAACGACCGGGTACCCGCCGACGACCGGCCCTTGCCCGGCTGGCGCGGCTGGCTCGACGACGAGTTCCTCTCCAACACCGTCTTCGCCGGCGCCTGCCGCCTCGGCCGCGCCGTGCCCGCCCTCGCGCCCACGATCAGCGCCGTCTCCGCCCGCGCGCTCACCGAACGCACCTACACCGGCCGCTCCGACCGCGTCTTCTGCACCCCGCGCCGGGTCCGTTTCGTGGAGATGGAGTACGGGCTGCCGCGCGAGGCGCTGCCCACCGCGCTGGCCGAGCTGCGCCGGATCGTGGACCGGCTGCCGTTCAAGGTGCTGTTCCCGGTCGAGGTGCGGTTCACCGCCGCCGACGACATCTGGCTGTCCCACTCGTACGGGCGGGACTCGGCGTACATCGCCGTGCACCAGTACGTGGGCATGCCGTACGAGCCGTACTTCCGCGCGTTCGAGCAGGTGGCGACCGAGCTGGGCGGCCGACCGCACTGGGGCAAGCTGCACTGGCGCGACGCGGAGTCCCTGGCGACGGCCTACCCGAGATTCGCCGACTTCCAGTCCGTCCGCTCCCGCCTGGACCCCCACAACCTTTTCCAGAACCCCTACCTGAGTCAGGTCCTAGGCTCCTGAGGATCTTCGAAGGAAAGGGCCCTCATAAGGGCCGTTTTCTTCCAAGATCTCGGCTCACCCTCAGCCTCGCCAGCCGGCCGCCCGCAGGGCGGCGCGAAGCTGGGCGATCACCGCTTCGGGGTCAGCGCGCAGGACCCAGGCGGGGAACCGGAGGACACGATCACCCTCCACCCAGAGATCGTTCTGCCGGCGCATGTCCGCCCATGCGTGCGCCGGGTCCAGATGCTGTCCGCCGTCCACCTCGACGTGCACGCGCCACTGCTCGAAGTACGCGTCGAGATAACGTCGGCGGCCGGCAGCGTCACGGCGGACCAGCTGGCGCGTCGGCTCGGGCAGGCCGGCGCGGCGCACGAGACCGAGCAGGTCCAGCTCGCCCAGGGAGTGGGCACCGCCGGCCGCATCGGTGGCGGTGGACAGGATCAGCCGTCGGCGGCGGATCCGGGGCATCCGCTCCACCACCTCGTGCAGGTCGTCGCCACCGACCAGCCGTTGCTGAAAGGCAGCCGCGACGATCGCGCGGGCCTGGATGTCGGTCGGCGCCCACTGCGCCGCGTCGACCACCGACCGGGCCACCGCCGTCCGAGGTGGCGCTGCGACCGGCACCACGTCGCGCTCGGCCAGATGTGTCGTCCGGTGTGCCAGCACGCCGGTCGGAAGCGGGGATCGACGGGTTGCGGCGGGCAGGAGGAGGTGGACCACCCGGTCCGGGAACCCCCGCAGCCCGCCCGCCTGAGCCGCCGTCATGCCGCCCAGGAGCGCGGTGGGGCCGGCCGCCAGTACCGCGATCCACCGGAGTTGCGCGGGACCGACCGGGCCGTTGTGCGCGACGAGTACCGCACGATGCGCGTGTCGCCACCGGCCGGTCGTCACCCGGTGACGGATCGCCTTGCGGGTCAGGTGCGCCCGCGCCTGCTGGAGGCTGAGCACGTCCTCCTGCCGGAAGAGCAGCCAGGTCAGTTCGTCCGCGTCATCCGACGGCAGAGCCCGCCGCATCCCCGCCCAGGAGTTCCCCACCTACCCACGGTGGCCCCCGACGCGGCTCCTTCGCCGCCCCTGTGGACAACCACCAGATCTTGGAAGAAAACGGCCCTCATAGGGGCCCTTTCCTTCCAAGATCTCGGGAGGGGTCAGTCGTTCGGGGTTGAGGTTGCCTTTTTCGGAGCGGCCTTCTTCGCGGGGGCCTTCTTGGCCGCCGTGGCCTTGGCGGCCGTTGTCTTCTTCGCGGCAGTCGTCTTCTTGGCCGCCGTGGCCTTCTTGGCCGGGGCGGCCTTCTTCGCGGCCTTCTTCTTCGGGGCCGGGCCCTTCGCGCGCTTCTCGGCGAGCATCTCCGACGCCTGCTCCAGCGTCAGCTCCTCCGGCGTCTGCCCGCGCCGCAGCGACGCGTTGAACTCGCCGTCCGTGACGTACGGCCCGAAGCGCCCGTCCTTGATCACCAGCGGCTTCTCGGTGAGCGGGTCGTTGCCCATCTCCCGCAGCGGCGGCGCGGCGGCCCGGCGCTGGCGGGCCTTCGGGGCCGCCAGCAACGCCAGCGCCTCGTCCAGCGTGACGGTGAACATCTTGTCTTCCGAGTCCAGCGAACGGAAATCGTCACCGCGCTTGACGTACGGGCCGTAGCGGCCGTTGTTGGCGACGACCTCGGCGCCGTCCGGGGCCACGCCGATCAGCCGGGGCAGGCGCAGCAGCTGCAACGCCTGCTCCAGGGTGAGGCTGTCCGGCGTCTGCGAGCGCAGCAGCGACGACTTGCGCTCGCCGCTGGCCACGTACGGGCCGAACCGGCCGGACTTGAGCAGGATCGGCTCGCCGGTCGACGGGTCGTCGCCGAGCTTGCGCTCACCGCCGCCGCCGAGGAACAGCTCGTGCACCTTCTCCGGGGTCAGCTCGTCGGGCGCCAGGCCCTCCGGGATCGGCGCCCGGTCGCCCTGCGAGCCGCCCTCCTCGCCCTCACCCGAGGCCGCCGGCGTCTGCTGCTCGCCGGGCAGCGCCCGCTGCAGGTACGGCCCGTACCGGCCGACCCGGACGACGACCTCGCGGCCCTCGTCGTCGGTGAACAGCGGGATGGAGTTGACGCTGCGCGCGTCGATCTCGCTGAGGTCCTCGGTGACCAGCTTCTTCAGGCCACCGGCGTGCGCGATGGCCTGGTCGCCGGTGCCGTTGGTGCTGCCGAAGTAGAAGGAGGTGAGGAAGTCGACGGCGGCGTGGTCACCACCGGCGATCTCGTCCAGCTCGTTCTCCATGCTGGCGGTGAAGTCGTAGTCGATCAGGCGCGGGTAGTGCCGCTCCATCAGCCCGATCACCGCGAACGCCAGGAACGACGGGATCATGGCCTGGCCGCGCTTCACCACGTACCCGCGGTCCTGGATCGTCTGCATGATCGACGCGTACGTGGAGGGCCGGCCGATGCCCAACTCCTCCAGCGCCTTGACCAGCGACGCCTCGGTGTAGCGGGCGGGCGGCTGGGTGTGGTGGCCCTGCGCGTTCAGCTCGTCGGCGGTCAGCGGCTGGTCCTTGACCAGCGTGGGCAGCCGCCGCTCGGCGTCCTCGGCCTCGGCGTTCTCGTCGTCGCTGGACTCGACGTACGCGCGCAGGAAGCCGGGGTCGGTGATGGTCTTGCCGGTCGCGCCGAAGTCGGCCTCCTCCTGGGCGGAGGAGACGGCGCGGATGCGCACCGACACGCTGGAGCCGACCGCGTCGGTCATCTGCGAGGCGATGGTGCGCCGCCAGATCAGCTCGTAGAGCTTGAACTCCTCGGCGGACAGCTCCTTGGCCACCTCACCGGGGGTGCGGAAGTTGTCGCCGGCCGGGCGGATCGCCTCGTGCGCCTCCTGCGCGTTCTTCACCTTGCCGGTGTAGCGGCGCGGCTCCGGCGGCACGCTGCGCTCGCCGTACAGCTCGACGATCTGCCGGCGGGCGGCCGCGATGGCCGTCTCGGACAGGTTCACCGAGTCGGTACGCATGTAGGTGATGTAGCCGTTCTCGTACAGGCGCTGCGCGGTGCGCATCGTCTGCTGCGACGAGAACCGCATCTTGCGGGCCGCCTCCTGCTGGAGCGTGGAGGTGATGAACGGCGCGTACGGGCGGCGGCGGTAGGGCTTCTCCTCGACCCGGGTGACTGTGAACGGCCGGTCGGCCAGGCGAGCGGCGAGCCCTCGGGCGCCGCCCTCGTCCAGGTGCACCACGCCCGCGCCGGGCCGCACCTTGCCGGTGGTCGGCTCGAAGTCCTTGCCGGTGGCGATCCGGTCGCCGTTCAGCGCGACGAGCGTGGCGTTGAACGTGCGCGGGCCCTCGCCCGGCTTCCCCACCGCGAGCGTGGCCAGGATGTCCCAGTACTCGGCGGTGCGGAACGCCATCCGCTGGCGCTCCCGCTCGACCACGATCCGGGTCGCCACGGACTGCACCCGGCCCGCCGACAGCTTCGGCATGACCTTCTTCCACAGCACCGGCGAGACCTCGTACCCGTAGAGGCGGTCGAGGATGCGCCGCGCCTCCTGGGCGTCGACCAGGTCGCGGTCGATCTCCCGGGGGTTGGCCACCGCGGCCTGGATGGCCGGCTTGGTGATCTCGTGGAAGACCATCCGCTTGACCGGCACCTTGGGCTTGAGCGTCTCCACCAGGTGCCAGGCGATGGCCTCGCCCTCGCGGTCCTCATCCGTCGCCAGGAAGATCTCGTCGACCTCCTTGGCCAGCTTCACCAGCTTGCTGATCTGCTGCTTACGGTCGGCCGAGACCACGTAGAGCGCGTGGAAGCCGTTGTCGACGTCGACGCCGAGCCGCGCCCACGGCTCACCCTTGTACTTCGCCGGGACGTCGGCGGCGTTGCGGGGCAGGTCCCGGACGTGGCCGAAGCTGGCCTCCACGACGTACCCCGGGCCGAGGTAGCCCGAGATCGTCTTGGCCTTCGCCGGAGACTCGACGATGACCAGACGGGTGGTTCCAGCGTTGCTCGGCACGTCTCTCCCCGACCTCACTCCTACGCCATGCCCGCTTCGGGCCGTGTTGCGCCACCCGGACCACGGGCGGTCCGGATGTCCAACGTAACGCGCCGTCCGCGTTCCGGGTTTCGTGGGCGGCAAACGGGCGCTCTCCCGGCGACCGCCGGCCGCACCCTGCCGGACGGCGTCACGGTACACCGTGGGTAGGGCGGCAGGCGTGTCACTGTGACGATCGCGCAGCTCGGCGGAGCCGGCATCGGGTGTCCGGGTTCGGACAACCGGCGGTCAGCCGTGCGGCCCGGGCCACTCCGCCACCGGCGCGGCCGACGGTCGTTCCCCCACCAGCTCCGCGAGGCGCGTCGTCCGCCGTCCGCCGATCCGGAACGCGGGCCCGCCCTCGTCCGGCTCCACGAACGCGGCCGGCAGGCCCACCGCCGCCAGCGCGGCGCGTACCACCGGCCAGGACGGCTCGTCGGCCGCGCCGAGCCGCAGCCGGAACCCGGCCGGCTCGGCCGTCCCGGCCGCTGCCACCCAGAGCCGCAGCCGCCGCCCGTCCAGGTGGAAGCGGGCCGGTGGCCGCTTCACCGCCCCGCGCAGCCAGGCCCGCGCGAGCGGCGCCAGCATGCTCGTGTACGCGGTCCGCACCCGATGCCGCCCGTCCTCGGTCGGCTCCCAGCTCGCCAGCACGCCCCGGGCGCCCAGCTCCGCCACCAGCACGTGCACCCGCCAGGCGGCGTCCACCACCACGGAGATCCGGGCCGTTCCGCCCATCCGCCCCACCTCACCCGGCCCGGCGAGCAGGCCGGCGAGATCCGCCAGCGCGGGATCGGCCGCCTCGGTGGAGAACAGCGAGGGCTGGCGGGCCGGTTTCGGGGTGGGAGGGGTCAGCGACACTCCGGGACCTCGTCGAAGGCCTCTTTCAGCTCGGTCGAGTTGAGCTTGCTGGTGTCCAGCGCGCTCGCGTCGTACTCCTTGTTGAGCGTGTCCACGGCGGCGCGCACGCCGTCGTAGAACGGGCCGGCCTGGGCGGTGTCGAGCTGGTCGATGGCGTCCCGGGCCCGGCCGTACGCGTCGCGCATCTTGCTGAGCGACCCCAGGAACCCGGCGGACACCTCGGCGCCGCGCTCGGCCTCCGGCACGCCCGCCTCCTCGACCTTGCGCCGGGCCGTCTCGCTGGCCTGCTCGGCACCGGCGAAGAGCCGGACCAGGTTCTCCTTGGCCTGCATCGGAGTGGTCTGCGCGGTCATCTGCTGCTGGGTACTGCTGGTCAGCTTGGAGATCTCCGCGCGCCACGGCGCGAGCGCCTGGCAGACCGACGCGGCCCAGACCCGCGGGCTCGGGCCTCCGCCGCACCCGGCGACGACGAGGACCAGCGTGGCCAGGACCACCGTGAGCTTTCCGGCGGTTGCCGCCCGGCGCGTACGCATGCGTTGCAGCGTACGACCTCCAAGCGGAACCGCCACCGCTCAGGTTTGCCGGGCACGGGGTTCCCGGCCGGCCGGGGCCGGCCGGGAACCGTCGCGTGGAGATCAGGCGTTGACCGTCTCCGGGCGCTGGTCCGGCGTGCCGGCGTCGCTGTCCGAGTCGGTCATCGCCACGCCCTTGCGCTTGCTGAACACCACGGCCCCCGCGATGATCAGCGCGGCGACCACGGCGATCGTGATGCGCAGCGGGTTGTTCTTGTCGTCGCCCACGCTCCAGGCCACCACGGCCGGGGCGATCAGCAGCGACACCAGGTTCATCACCTTGAGCAGCGGGTTGATCGCCGGGCCGGCGGTGTCCTTGAACGGGTCGCCGACGGTGTCGCCGATGACTGTGGCGGCGTGCGCGTCGGAGCCCTTGCCGCCGTACGCGCCGTCCTCCACCAGCTTCTTGCCGTTGTCCCAGGCGCCACCGGAGTTGGCCAGGAACACCGCCATCAGCGTGCCCGCGCCGATCGCGCCGGCCAGGTACGCGGCGAGCGCGCCCGCGCCGAGGCCGAAGCCGACAGCGATCGGAGCCAGGATGGCCAGCAGGCCGGGGGTCAACAGCTCGCGCTGGGCGTCGCGGGTGCAGATGTCCACGACCTTGCCGTACTCGGGCCGCTGCGTGCCGTCCATGATGCCGGGCAGCTCGCGGAACTGGCGGCGTACCTCCATCACCACGGCGCCCGCCGAGCGGGAGACCGCGTTGATGGCCAGGCCGGAGAAGAGGAAGACCACCGCGGCGCCGATGATCAGACCGACCAGGTTGCGCGGGTTCGCCACGTTGAGCAGCTGGTCGATCAGCGCGTCGGTCTCCTCGGCCCCCGTCGCGTCGCTGTAGGCGTTCTTCAGCGTGTCGGTGTACGAGCCGAACAGCGCGGTCGCGGCCAGCACGGCGGTGGCGATCGCGATGCCCTTGGTGATCGCCTTGGTGGTGTTGCCGACCGCGTCCAGCTCGGTCAGCGTCTGCGCGCCGTGCTCGTCGATGTCGCCGGACATCTCGGCCACGCCCTGCGCGTTGTCGGAGATCGGGCCGAACGTGTCCATCGCGACGATGACGCCGACGGTGGTGAGCAGGCCGGTGCCGGCCAGCGCGACAGCGAACAGCGACAGCGTGATCGAGCTGCCGCCCAGCAGGAACGCGCCGAAGACGCCGGCGGCGATCAGCAGCGCCGAGTAGACGGCCGACTCCAGGCCGATGCTGATGCCGGCGAGGATGACGGTGGCGGCACCGGTCTGCGAGCTCTTGCCGATGTCCTGCACCGGGCGCCTGTTGGTCTCGGTGAAGTAGCCGGTCAGCGCCTGGATCGCGGCGGCCAGCACGATGCCGATCACGACCGCGCCGATGGCCACCAGCCGCGGGTTGCGGTCGACGTCGGTCAGCCCGCCCTCCAGCTCGCCGAACGTGGCCGGCAGGTACGCGAACGCCGCGATCGCGACGAGCACCGCGGCGATCAGCGCGGAGAGGTAGAACGCCCGGTTGATGGCGGTCAGGCCGTTGCGGTCGCTGGCACGCAGCCGGGTGATGAAGACGCCGACGATCGCGACGAGCACGCCGATGGTGGAGATGATCAGCGGGAAGACCAGGCCGGTCTCGCCGAACGCGGCCCGGCCCAGGATCAGCGCCGCGACGAGCGTGACCGCGTACGACTCGAACAGGTCGGCGGCCATGCCGGCGCAGTCGCCGACGTTGTCGCCCACGTTGTCGGCGATGGTGGCGGCGTTGCGCGGGTCGTCCTCCGGGATGCCCTGCTCGACCTTGCCGACCAGGTCGGCGCCGACGTCGGCGGCCTTGGTGAAGATGCCGCCGCCCACCCGCATGAACATGGCGAGCAGCGCGGCACCGAAGCCGAAGCCCTCCAGCACGGTCGGGGCGTCGCCCCGGAACATCAGCACGACGAGCGCCGCGCCGAACAGACCGAGGCCGACGGTGAGGAAGCCGACCACGCCGCCGGTGCGGAAGGCGATCTTCATGGCGCCCTCGCGCCCGCCTTCGCGCTCCCGCGCGGCCGCGGCTACCCGCAGGTTGGCGCGGGTGGCCAGCCACATGCCGGCGCCGCCGATGAACGCGCTGAACAGCGCACCCACCACGAAGAACGCCGAGCGGCCGACCTTCACCAGCGTCTCGTTGCCGTCGGTGTCGTGCACCGGCAGCAGGAACAGCAACACGACGGCGACCGCCACGAAGATCGCCAGCGTGCGGAACTGCCGCAGCAGGTACGCCGAGGCGCCCTCCTGCACTGCCCCGGAGATCTCCTGCATCTTGGGGGTTCCCGTACCGGCCGCCAGGACCGCCCTGGTGAGGGCGGCCGCGAAGACGAGCGCCACCAGCGCGATGACCGCGGCGATGACGACGTACGTCACGTTGGCTCCGGTAAGGGACAGTGCGCCGCCGTCGGCGGCCAAGGTCCCGGACATCTATGTCCTCCTGTACCGAACAACTCGCGCCGGCTCGTGGAGACGCACGGGCCGACGCCTGGATGCGGACTCGCAAGCGCGCGCCAACCCACCCCGGCGGACCAGCGATGAACACCCATTCCCGCTGGCTGCGGGAACGGATCACTTGCTGACAACCCGGGTACTGTAGCCCTCCGGCGTGGCGAGGGTCACAGGCAGGGGGCACCGTGTCTCGATGATCTTCGTAACTGTGTTATGCGAAGAAATCTGATATATGGCCCGGTCAACACGACGAGGCCGCGCTCCCCGTGCGGGGAACGCGGCCTGCGTGAGCGGAAAGGTCAGGCGCGTCCGGCGGGCCAGGTCATCCGGACCTCGGTGCCGACGCCCTCCTCGACCGGGCGGACCTGGAGGTCCTCCACGAAACCGGCGAGCAGCGCGAAGCCCACCCCGGTGGTGAGCGCGTCCTCGCTGAGCGACTCCTTGGCCAGCTCGTCCGGCCCGAGCGCGGCCAGGCCGAGGCCCGCCTCGATCGGAGCCCGGTCGACCACCCGGACCGTGTAGCCACCGGTGTCGGACATCTCCACGTACACCGGGTCGGCCAGGCCGTACTGCCGGTGCAGCGCGACCGCCCGGGTGCACGCCTCACCGATGGCCAGGCGCACCTCGTCCAGCAGGTCCTCGCGTACGCCGGCCCGCCGCGCCACCGCGACGCCGACCAGGCGTGCGGTGCGCACGTGCACCGGGGCCGGAGAGAAGGAGAGCTTGACGGTGGCCATCACGCGCCGGTGGAGTCGGCGGCGATGGCCGCGTCGACTGTCGGGTGCAGCGGGAAGACCTGATCCAGGGCGGTGATCCGGAAGATCTTGAGCAGCGGCTCCTTGTCGCAGACCAGGGCGAACGAGCCACCGGCCGAGCGCAGCCGCTTGAGCGCGCCCACGAGCACGCCCAGTCCGGTCGAATCGAGGAAGTCCACCCGGCCCAGGTCGACCACCACGTGGCGGGCCCCGCCGTCGATCAGCTCAAGAAGCCGTTCCCGCAGGCGGGGGGCGGTGTAGACATCCACCTCACCACCGACCTCGAGCACCGTGTGCTCCCCCACGGCGCGGGTCGCCAGCGACAGCTCCATCGGCCCCTCCTCGGTAAACTCTCCTGGGCATCTAACCATCCCCCGTGCAGCCCGATCGGATCACCGGCCGCGCCCCTCCCTTACCCCCACCCCACGGTTCCCAATTCCGAACACCAGTGCGAGAGTGCAGGACGTGACCGACCACAGCTCCGGCCCGCGGCGTGCGCCGGGCGAGCTGCTGCGCCGGCTGCGGCTGCGTCACGCCACCGACCCGGTCACCCACGTCGAACGCGTCCCGGCCCGCGCCGGCGAGCCGGTCGGGTGGCCCGGCTGGGCACCGGAGGAACTGCGGGCGGCGTTCGCGCGGCGCGGCGTCACCGCCCCGTGGCGGCACCAGGCCGAGGCCGCCGAGCTGGCGTACGCGGGCAGTCATGTCGTGGTCGCCACCGGCACGGCGTCCGGCAAGTCACTGGCGTACCAGCTGCCGGCACTGAGCACGCTGCTCGCCGACCCGCGCGCCACCGTGCTCTACCTGGCGCCGACCAAGGCGCTCGCCGCCGACCAGCTCCGCGCCGTCGCCGGTCTCGAACTCGACGGGGTACGCCCCGCCACCTACGACGGGGACACGCCGCGCGCCGAGCGGGAGTGGATCCGCCGGCACTCCCGGTTCGTGCTGACCAACCCGGACATGCTGCACCACGGCATCCTGCCCGGCCACGCCCACTGGTCCGGGTTCCTGCGCCGCCTCGCGTACGTGGTGGTCGACGAGTGCCACACCTACCGGGGCGTGTTCGGCTCCCACGTCGCGCACGTCCTGCGGCGGTTGCGGCGGCAGTGCGCGCGCTTCGGGCGTACACCGGTGTTTCTGCTCGCGTCGGCCACGTCGGGCGACCCGGCGACGGCGGCCGGGCGGCTCACCGGCCTGCCCGTCACCGCCGTCACCGAGGACACGTCGCCGCGCGGCGGGGTGACGTTCGCGCTCTGGGAGCCGCCGCTGCTGCCGCCCACCGACTCGTCGGTTGACGCCGACCTCGTCCAGGTCCGGCGCTCGGCGCTGCGGGAGACCGCGGACCTGCTCGCCGACAGCGTGGTCGAGGGGGTGCGCACGCTCGCGTTCGTGCGGTCCCGCCGGGGCGCCGAGGTGGTCGCCGCGAACGCCCGGCGGTCGCTCGACGAGGCGGTGCCCGGCCTCGGCGAGCGGGTGGCCGCCTACCGGGCCGGCTACCTGCGCGAAGAGCGCCGCGAGCTGGAACGGGCGCTGCTGCACGGCGACCTGCTCGGGCTCGCCTCCACCAACGCGCTCGAACTCGGCGTCGACCTGGTCGGGCTGGACGCGGTGCTGATCTGCGGCTGGCCCGGCACCCGCGCGTCGCTGTGGCAGCAGGCCGGGCGGGCCGGGCGCTCCGGCGACGAGGCGCTCGCCGTGCTGGTGGCCCGCGACGACCCGCTCGACACCTACCTGGTGCACCACCCGGAGGCGCTGTTCGGGCGGCCGGTCGAGGCAACGGTGCTCGACCCGGCCAACCCGTACGTGCTCGCCCCGCAACTCGCCTGCGCCGCCCACGAGTCCCCGCTCACCCCCGCCGACCTGGACCTGTTCGGTGAAGGCGCGAAGGAGGCGGTGGACTCGCTGGTCGAGGCGGGGGCGCTACGGCAGCGGCCCACCGGCTGGTACTGGCGGCACCGGGAACGCCCCGAGGTCGACCTGCGCGGCGAGGGCGGCGCCCCGGTGTGCGTGGTGGAGGAGTCCACCGGCCGGCTGCTCGGCACCGTCGACGGCGGATCGGCGCACTTCCTGCTGCACACCGGCGCGGTCTACCTGCACCAGGGCGTCTCGTACGTGGTCGACTCGCTCGACCTGGCCGACGGGTGCGCGCTGGTGCACGCCGAGGAGCCGGACTGGTCCACCCACGCCCGCGACGTGACCTCGCTGTCGGTGGTGTCGGTCCGCTCGTACGTGGACGCCGGCCCGGTCGGGCTCTTCCTCGGCGAGGTGGACGTGACCAGCCAGGTGGTGTCGTACCAGCGGCGGCGCATCGCCACCGGCGAGGTGATCGACACCCGCCCGCTCGACCTGCCCGCGCGGGAGCTGCGCACCGTCGCGGTCTGGTTCACGCTCTCTCCCGGGTCGCTGATCGCCGCCGGTGTCGAGGCGGCCGACGTGCCGGGCGCGCTGCACGCCGCCGAGCACGCCGCCATCGGTCTGCTGCCGCTGATGGCGACCTGCGACAGGTGGGACATCGGTGGGCTCTCCACCGCCCTGCACCCGGACACCGAGGCGCCCACGGTCTTCGTCTACGACGGGCATCCCGGCGGCGCGGGTTTCGCCGAGCGGGCGTACGGCACTGCCGTCGCCTGGCTGCGCGCCACCCGGGACGCGATCGTCGAATGCGGGTGCGAGACCGGGTGCCCGTCCTGCGTCCAGTCCCCGAAGTGCGGAAACGGCAACAACCCGCTGGCGAAGCCGGAGGCGGTGAAGGTCCTCGACGTGGTGCTGGCGAACCTCGCCAAGGTCGGCGGCGCGGACCCGGGCGGCCCGGGTGAGGACCGAGGGCCAGCCGTGGGCCTGGAGGCGGGTGGCCCGGGTGCGGAGGCGGCGCGAGGCGAGGCGTTGCCCCGCCAGGGCGACCGACTGACCCGCCCGGCTCAGGCCACCGGCAGCCCACCCGCCTGACCGCCCCGCCGGTCGCTCGGGCGGACCGCCCGCGAGTTCGGGGAGGTTGCGGTATCGACGGGTGCTGGACCCCACCACTTCGCCGAGCTGGTGTTGATCAAGCTGGCTTGGAGGGCTTCGCGAGGCCCGGGGGGTCTGGTGGGTGGGACGGGTGCATGAGGCTGGGGCACTCGGGGCATTGATGTATGGGAGCGCTTCCATGCATCATTTCCGGTAGCGCAGAGGTGACCCCAGACCCGTCCCGCCGGAGGTGCCGCCATGGCCGACACGATCGCCGAGACCGTCGAGTTGCTCTACACGATCGACCAGGAAAACCTCACCCCCGACCAGCTGATAGCGCTGGGCACCGCGCTGGCCACCCTCGCTCAGGCGGAGCGGCTGGAGCAGATCAACGAGCGCCTGCGCGGCATTCATCAGGTGCTGAACACTTGGGCGATGAAGGCCACGGTCGACGGCGGTCGTTGACCTTCCGTCGCCGTTCGCCTTTTCGGGGTGGGTGCCCGGGAGCCGGAGGCCCCCGCGAGCGGTGATCCTGGCGCGAGTGGGGGTAAGCGGCGGCGGGCCTGCTGTGCGACACTCCGGCGACCCCTCGAAGGAGATCTGATGTCGCTCGACAACCTGCAGGCCCATAACCGGTTCATCGTCCGCCAGCGAATCCGGATGATGGTCAACCAGTACGAGGTGCACGCCGCGGCGCCCGACGGCTCCGAGGCCGGGCTGCTCGCGTTCGCGCAGCAGAAGCGGCTCGCCTTCAAGGAGCAGGTGACCATCTACACCGACGACTCCAAGCAGTACCCCCTTCTCGGCTTCAAGGCCCGGCAGCGGCTCGACCTCGGCGCCACCTACGACGTGACCGACCACGCCGGCAACCCGATCGGACTGTTCCGCAAGGACTTCGCGCAGTCGCTGCTGCGCTCGACGTGGCACGTCGAGCAGCCCGGGCTGCCGCCGGCCACCGGGCAGGAGCGCAGCCTGCCGGTCGCGCTGCTGCGCCGCTTCGTCGACTCGCTCTCCTGGCTGCCGTACCACTTCGACTTCATGGCCGGCGGCCAGCCGGTGTTCTCGGTCGACAAGAAGTGGGGCCTGCGTGACCGGTACGTCGTCGACATCCACCACCCGCAGATCGACCGTCGCCTGGTGATCGCGATGGCCGTCGGGCTGGACGCGCTCCAGTCCCGCTGACCCTGCGCCACCTGTTCAACCCGCCGGCCGGAGCCGGGCGCGGCAGCGATTGACGCCCCGGCTCCGGCCGCGTCAGCTGTCGGCGCCCCGCCCCGGCTCGGCCACCTCAACCTTCGGGCTTCCCGCACTGGCTTGGCCGCCTCATCCTTCGGGCTTCCTCCTGGCTCGGCCGCCTCAGCCGTCGGCGTCCCGGGCCGGCCCGGCCCGGGACGCCGCGATGGCGTACCGGGTCAGCCCGGGCAGCGGCTCGACACGTACCCGCGCCGTGACGATCAGGTCGAGCCCGTCGACCCGGCAGCCGGTCATCCGGCCCCCGTTGGCCGCGACCAGCTCGGCTGCGCGAGCGCACGCGCCCTCGACGCCGTCGAGCACCCGCCCGGCGCCGGCGAGCGCCCCGAGGTCCGCCGCGTTGCGGGCCTGGTGCCGAGCGCACCGGGCGGCCCCGAGCGCGGCGCCGAACATCCCGACCAGCACGAACACCAGCCCGATCGCGAGCAGGCACACCGTTGCTCCGCCCCGCTCGGCGGCGGTTCGGCGCGACGACCGGACGGCCGTCACGGCACCGGCCCCGGCGCGCCGGGTTCCACTGCCGCCGCCGCCTGCCCCGACACGCTCAGTCGCGGCAGCCGAGCACCGAACGTCCGGACCGGCGCCCGAACCGTCGCCGTGACCCGGTCGCCTGCCACAGTCACCGACACCTCGGCGCCGTCGGGGGCGTACCGGAGGCCGGCGACCGCGCCGGACTCGCCCCGGGCCGCGGCGAGCGCCGCCTCCCGGGCCGCGTCGACGCAGCCGACCCGGGTACCCACCGCGTTCACCGCCGTCAGCCCCGCGACGAGCAGCAGCATGAGCGCCGGCAGGCCGGCCGCCAATTCGGCGGTGAAGGAGCCCCGCTCGCACGCGACCCACGAACGTCCCCGGCGGAGCAGGCCGACCAGGGCACGCGCGACCACCCCGGCCCGGATGCCGGCGGCGTCGCGGGTCGGACCCGCTCCGGCCGGGACGCCCAGCGGGTAAGCCGGAGCGTGGAACCAGCGCCCGTGACGGCCGGCCCACCGGCGCGGAATCACTTCAGGGCCCGGTCGATGACGGCGGTCAGCGCGGACTGCACGTTGCCGGAGGTGAGCACCTTCAGCAGGATCCCGGCGAAGGCGACCGCGGCGAGCGTGCCGACGGCGTACTCGGCGGTGTTCATGCCGGCGTCACCCCGCAGGCGGGTAAGGAGTTTGCGCATGTCGGTAGTCCTTTCTCGATGGTTCACAGCACGTCGCCGAGAACGGCGACGATCACCGGCACCAGACCGGCGAGAATGAAGGCGGGCAGAAAACAGAGCCCGAGCGGCAGCACGATGAGCACGCCCGCGCGCCGGGCGGCCGCCTCGGCGGCGGTCGACCGTTCGGCGCGGAGATCGTCGGCGAGCCGGGTCAGCGCGCGAGCCAGCGCCGCGCCGCTGTTCGACGACCGGACCGCCGCCGCGACCACGGGTTCGGCCCCGGCCACGCAGCTCAGGTGCGCCCAGGCCTCGGTCGCCGTACCGCCAAGGCCCAGCGTGCGGCCCACCCGGCCGAGCCGGTCGGCGAGTGGGCCGCCGAGCACCTCGGCGACCGCCAGCACCGAACGGTCGACCGGCGCGCCCGCCCGCAGCGCGGCGGCCAGCAGGTCCGCGGCCAGCGGCAGATCGGCTGTCTCCCGCAGACGTCGGTCCCGGGCGGCGCGCGGCTCGATCCGCCGCAGCAGACGATCGGCAGCGACACCGGCCAGCAGCCCGAGGACCAGACCGGTCCAGCCGCCGACCACCACCGGCACGGCAAGCCCGGCCAGCGCCGCGCCCAGCCGTACCCGATCCGGCCACCACGCCGGGCGGGGCCGCCGGGGCGCCGGGGCCAGCCGGCGCAACCGCCGGGCCGGGCGGACCGCCGGAGCGACGACGACCAGGAGCAACGCGGCGCCGCCGAGGCACACGGCCGCCAGCACCTGACGGGACATCAGGCGGCCCGTCCCGGTGTGACGCCGAGCCGCTCCGCCCAGAGCAGCCCGCCGACCTGCAACGCGACGGCGGCCAGCGCGCTGCCGCCACCCACGGGCGTGTGCAGCAGCACCGCCACCGGGTCCACTCCGATGCCGTAGCCCAGACCGATCCCGCCCAGGGGCAGCGCGGCGAGCAACCAGGCGGTCGCCCGGGCCCCGGCGGCCTGGGCGGCGGCAGCGGCGAGCCCTCGGTCGGCGGCGCGGGCGTCGGCCTCGATCCGTTCCAGCAGGTCGGCCAGGGGCGCCCCGGTGCGATCGGCCAGCTTTCCGGCGGCTCGGGCGAGTCGCGCGACCCGACCCGGCCCGTCGTCCAGGTCGGCCGGCAGCCCGGCCCGCAGGTCGGCGGCGACGGCGGCCACCCGGTCGAGGTCGCGGCGGTGCGCGAGGGCGGCCGCCCGGTGGGTGCGCCGACGCAGCACCGCCCGCGCCGCGAGCAGGCCGTAGGTGGCCAGCGCCAGCGCCCCCACCGGACCGCCGAGCAGCGCCCCGGTCACGGCGCCGAGCAGCGCCGCCACGGGTAGCGCGCGTCGGAGGGCGAACAGCGGAGGCGCCGGCGGCCCGGCCGATCGGTCGCCGTCCACCGCGAGCGTCGCCGGGCCGTGGCCGGGTCCGGGCCGACGTGGTTCCCGAGCATGGCCCGGGGGCCGGCCGGACGACTGCGGCCCGGCGTCGAGCGGACGGCGCGGACCCCTTCCCCGCTGGGCCGAGCCACCGCCCAGGACCGCCAGTTGCCGGGCGCGACCCGCGCGTACCGGCCAGGCGACGGCTGCCGCCGCCACCGCGAGGAGCAGAGCCACCAGCCCGAGCCGGGCGGTCACGACGGTTCCGCCGCGGACACCCGGAGGATCGGCGGCACCAGCACACCCCGCTGCCGCAGCAGGGCGCCGAGCGCACGGGCCGCCGGACCGGGACCTCGCCCACGTACCCAGGCCGGAATCACAGTCACCACACGGTCGGGGCCGTCGGGCAGCAGCAGGCCGATGGAGTCCAGCACCCGTCCCTCGCCGGTCCGCCGGAGCTGGAGGACGACCTGCAACGCGGCCGCGACCTGCGCGTGCAGCGCGAGCCGGGGCAGGCCACCGAGCATCCCGAGCGCTTCCAGCCGGGCCGGGACGTCGGCCGGAGCGTTCGCATGAAGCGTCCCCGCCCCGCCGTCGTGGCCGGTGTTCAACGCGGCGAGCAGGTCCACCACCTCGGCGCCCCGGCACTCGCCCACGACCAGCCGGTCCGGCCGCATCCGCAACGCCTGCCGGACCAGATCGCCGAGCCCGACCGCCCCGGCGCCCTCGACGTTCGCGGTACGCGCCTGC
This sequence comes from Micromonospora echinospora, assembly GCF_014203425.1. Classification (NCBI taxonomy): domain Bacteria; kingdom Bacillati; phylum Actinomycetota; class Actinomycetes; order Micromonosporales; family Micromonosporaceae; genus Micromonospora; species Micromonospora echinospora. The sequence goes on along the minus strand of NZ_JACHJC010000001.1, from coordinate 1,033,783 downwards.
AACCCGATTACGTGCGGATGCACCGGCCGCAGCTCGGCGGCGTCCTCCACCAGCACGATCCGCTCGGTGCCGGGCACCAGCCCGAGCAGCGTGTTGAGCAGCGTCGTCTTGCCGGAGCCGGTGCCGCCGCTGACCAGGTACGCGAGGCGGGCGGCCACCACTGCGGCGAGCAGCGGGGCGACCGGCCGGGCGACGGTGCCCCGATCCACCAGCTCGTCGAGGGTGAACGGGCGCTGCCGGAAGGTACGCAGCGACAGGTACGGCCCGTCGGTCGCCACCGGCGGCAGCACGGCGTGCAACCGGGTGCCGTCGGGCAGCCGCGCGTCGGCGTACGGCGCGGCGTCGTCCAGTCGGCGACCGGCCGCGGCGGTGAGGCGCTGCGCCAACCGGCGTACGTCGTCGAGCGAGCCCAGCGGCACGGCCACCTGACGCAGCCCCTGCCCCCTGTCCACCCAGACCCGTACCCCGTTCACCAGCACGTCGGTGACCTGCGGGTCGGCGAGCAGCGGCGCGAGCGGACCGGCGCCGATCAGGTCGTCGTGCACCCGGTCGGCGATCCGCAGCAGCGTGGTGTCGCCGAGCACCGCGGTCGCCGGTTCGGCGCGTACGGCCGAGACGATCGCCGCCGGCGTGACCGGCGTCGCCTCGGCGGCGAACCGGTGCCGGACCCGGACGGCCAGCTCACCGGGGTCGGCCGGCCCGGTCATGCCGCACCCGCCGCCGGCGACCCGACCAGCTCGTCCACGAGCCGCTGGCACAGGACGGCGAGCGGGCCCTTGCCGCTCGCGCCCGGTGCCTCGCCCCGCTCCAGCCCTCGGCACAGCCCTGGCTCGGGCCGCAGCGTGCCGGCGAGCGGCAGCCCCAGTGCCCGGGACACCTCGGCTGCGCGGAGCCGGCCGGGTGCCGGGCCGCGCACGATCACCGACAGGTCGACGCAGTGCGGCGCGGCGACCGCGGCGACCCGGGCCGCCGCGGCTGCCGCCCGCAGCTCGGCCGGTACGACGAGCAGCGCGCGGTCGGCGGCCTGGAGCGCGATCACCGCCGCGTCGTCGAGGTGCCGGGGCAGGTCGAGCACGACCAGGTCCCGCCCTCGACGGCCGGCGTCGACGGTGGCGGCCATCGCCTCGGCCGGCAGGTGCCGCAGGTCCCCGCGATCCCAGGAGAGCACCACGAGGTCGCCTCGGCTGGGCAGCGCGCGGACCAGCGACGGCGGGTCGACGCGCCCATCCGTGCCGGCCAGCTCGGGCCAGCGCAACCCGTCGAGCTGCTCCCACCCGAGTACGAGATCGAGGCCGCCGCCGAGCGGGTCGGCGTCCACAAGCAGCGTCCGCAGGCGCGAGCGGGCCGCGGTGACGGCGAGCCCGCCGGCCAGCACGCTGGCCCCAGCGCCACCCCGCCCGCCGAGCACCGCCACCACCCGCCCCGACGCCGGTCCCGCCGGACCGGCCCCGCATTCGGCGAACCGGTCGACCAGCCAGGGCTCGGCGGCGGGCAGCGTCGCGACGTGCTCCGCGCCGATCAGCTCGGCCAACTCCGTACCCGGATCGAGCTGGCCGGAGCGACCGACCAGGACCGTGCGGGGACGGCGGGGAAGGCGTGCCCGCAGGCAGGCCGCCGCCTGGTCGGCGCCGACCAGCACCAGCGGCGCCGGCGCCCAGCGGGCCCGGGCGGCCGCCGGGTCGGCGGCCAGCTCGACCTCGGTGCCACCGGCCGCCGCGAGCCGCAGCAGCTCGTCGAGAAGGTCGCCGTCGGAGGTGACGAGCAGAGGCAGGCGGCGGTACGGCGGGAGCGGGGTGCGCGGCGGCATGGCGGCCTCCATCGGTCGGACTCGGACGTGCCCGGCAGCCTGCCGAGTCGACGAGCCGAGCGAGGGGGATGACCGCTCGCCTGTGGACGACGGAGTGTGATGTGGACAGACCTCGGCGGAGGAGTGGATCTGCTATGTGCCGCGAGGGCGGAGGACTGAGCGCACGGTCAGCCATTGACTACGGGGATGATCAGTAACGGATAATCGGGACCCCCTCGCCGCTCTATGGACGGCACCGGCTTGCGGATTCGAGGCCATGACCGATTCGTCGCACTCCCTCGCGATTCCCCCACCTCCACGTCACGCGCTGCCCGGCGAACCGACCGGCGGCGAGGCCTGGCTGCGTGATCCTTCACCGACAGCGCTCGCCGCGATCGCGGTCGGGCTCGTGGTCGTGGTACTCGCCAGCATCGTCAGCGCCTTCGCGACGCCCCGCCGCCCCGACCTTCCGCCACCGATCGAGGGTCAGGCGATCCTGGCGTCCCCGCCGCTGCCCGAGCGGGCCACGGAGGCACCGACCGCGTCCTGGTCGCCGCCACCGGTGTCGCTCTCCAGCCGCTCCGTCCTGCCCACCCGGACAGCCGCGCCGAGCCGGGCCGCCGCTCCGACCAGGCAGCCGGCGTCGCCGAAGCCCTCACGTCCCAGGTCGAAACCGCCGGTCATCGGTCCCGGCGAGCTCAGCCCGCTGCCGCCGTCACGCGAACGGATGCTGCGTTCACACGGCGGCGGACCGGAGACGTTCATCGACTTCGTCAACACCCGGCGCGCGCCTGTCACCGTCTACTGGCTCAACTACGAGGGCCGGCGTCAGCGGTACGCGCTGCTCGAGCCCCGGCAGTCCTACCGGCAGCAGACGTACGTCGGCCATCCCTGGGTGGTCACCGACGAGCGCGGCGGCGGGCTGGTGTGTTTCGAGCCGGCCAGGCGCACCTCGCGCGCGGTGATCCGCTGACCCGACCGCAACTCGCTTGCCGGTCGGGACGCCGGCTGCGACGCTCCGGGCCGTGATCGACAAACCTGGCGTCGACGAGCGGCTGCTTTCGGCCGAGGTAGCCGCCGCCTGGTCACTGGACGGCGCCGACCTCGTGTTCCTGCCGGTCGGGCTCGACGGGAACGCCTGGGCGTACCGGGTGGACACGACCGGCGGTGGGCGGTACTTCCTGAAGCTGCGCCGCGGCGAGTTCACCCGGGCCGCCGTCGCGCTGCCCGGTTTCCTTCGCGCGCGGGGCCTCCGGCAGGTCGTCGCGCCGATCGACCTTCCGGACGGCGGCGCCGTCCACAGCTTCGAGGGCTACCGGCTGCTGCTCTACCCGTTCCATGAGGGCGGCAGTCTGTGGGCTCGCGGTCTCACCGACCGCCAGTGGATCGAGTACGGCGAGTTCCTGGGCCGGCTGCACCAGGTCACGTCGAGCGTCGAACTCGCCGCTGTCCTGCCGGTGGAGACCTACCGGCCGACCGCGGGCGAGCGGCTGCGAACGCTCGGGGGACAGGCCGCGGCGAGCGACGCCCTCGGCGCGTTCTGGAAGCGGTACGGTGCCGCGCTGCACCGGCTGGCGGACACGGTGGACGAGCTTGCGTCCGGTGTGACGCGCGCTCGGCACGTCGTCGCCCACGCCGACATCCACCCGGGCAACCTGATCGCCGACGGCGACGGTCCGCTGCACGTCGTGGACTGGGACGCGCCGATGCTCGCGCCGCGCGAGCGGGACCTGATGTTCGTCCACAGCCAGGACTTCGGCGACCACCCGATCGACGCGCACCGGGCCGCACTGTTCCGGCGAGGCTACGGGCCGGTGGAGCCGGATCAGAGGTTGCTGAGTTACTACCGCGGCGAGCGGCACCTCGACGACGTGGCCGCTTTTCTCCGCAGCATCCTCGACTCCGAGGCCAGTCCGGAGTCCCGGGCCAACGACCTGCGCTGGCTCACCCGCATCGCCGAGGCCGTCGCCGATCCCGGCTACGCGCCCTGAACAGCTACCCTGTCCGCCCTGGCGGACAGCTGACGTTGCGAGGTCACGTGTACGAGGACTCTGATCGGCAGGATTGGACGATCCGAGGTCTTCCTCTGCCCACCACGCTGGTCGACGTGCTGGAACAGGACCGTTGGCGGCACCCCGGGGACCACGTGCTTCAGAGCGTCATGCCGTGGTTCCAATACCCACTGATGTTCCCCGCCAGTCTTGACCGGATGCGGTTCGAGAACGACGCCCTGGATCTCTTCGCCGACGACGCCCCGTCGTCGCAGCTGTTTCGAGTGACCCGCGGCAACCGCATGGATCGTCCGGTCGACCTGCCGTGGCTCGACGCCGATCGTGCAGTCCCCATCGCGGTCAACCGGAACCCCGGAGACGACGTCGCCCTCGCGCTCGACTACCGCACCGATTTCGCTGACCCGAGGGTCGTCGCCAGTGACTTCTGGACCGACCCCAGCCGATGCTCCTGGCGGCTCGTGGCGCCCAGGTTCACGCAACTCCTCACGGCGCCCGGCCTCACCTGACCCGGGCATGCGCCTGCTGGTCCGCCCGTCGGCGGATCAGGAGCTGACCTCGCGCATCGTTCCGTCCGGACCCATGCGGTACATCCTCGGTGGCCCCATGGTCCGCAGTGCCTCCGCATGGGCGGCCTCGCGCGCGGCCCGCGCGTCAACGGACGGATCGGTCGCGTGAAAGCCGTGCAGATGCACGTCGTCAGGGTCGATGTCGTCGGGCGACGGACGGCCCTCGATGATGAAACCGAACAGCGCACGCAACGCTTCCTCGCCAAGGTCGAGGGGATGAAACGGCAGCGGGTACGGGTCCTGGTCGTGCCAGCCCGGGACCGGCTCGACGGAATGCTCACCGGTCCAGTACGGCAACTCGAAGTCGTACGGCTCGCCGATGTTCTCCTGGATGCCGCTGCCGGGCGACAGACTCAGTGATCTGACCAGCACGCCGTCCTCCCACACCGCGAAGCCGAGCCAGTCCACGGCCGAGTGCATCCCGTGCATGATGATTCGCCGGCCTGCTCCGGCCAGGCGCAGGTGCTCCGGCAGCTCAGACGGGCGGTCGAGCACGAGCCGTCGGTCGCAGTACAGCTCCGCCCCGGCCAGCACGGTGGCGTACGTGACGCCGTCCGGCGGGTAGACGCCGTCGAGCAAGGTGTCGTCATCGGCGGGCTCGACGACGTAGCCGGGGTGGACTCGACGCACCAACGCCTCGGCGTCGGCTCGCTCCGATTGCCTGGCGCCCCGCAGCGCCGGACGAATGTCGCCGTCAGTAAACGCCAGCAGTGCCGTTTTCGCGCCCACGTCGCTCCTTCCGCTCCCGACGATCATGTCGGCTTGGTGGTCTGTCACAAGACCCCTGAGACCGATCTGTAGCCGCACACGCCAACGGGCAGGTGCGCGCGCACGGTCGTCAGCTCGGCAGAGGTGTTCTGCACGCCCAGCGGCCCTGCATTCCTCGCACGGCCGGTTGGAAGGTTGCCTTGCATCGTTCCGGTCGAGGTACTGACCAGCCATAGCGGCGCTCGCCGAGCGCCTGGAGGCCCATGTGCCTTCTGCCGCCTCCGGCGCTGGCATCACCGCCGGGAGGTGACCTGGACGCCGGGGAGGGCCTGTGACCTGCGGTGGCACGCTCCCACCGGAAAGGGACGACCCCCGTCGGGGGGAGACGGGGGTCGTCTTGTGGTTCGGCTCCGGGGGGGTCGAGCCGAACCGACTCAGCGGTTACGGGGGGTGCAACCGCCGAGGTCGGCGGCGTCGGGAATGCGAACTCCCGTCGCGAGGACAAGCATGCCGCAGCCGACCCTTATACGTCGAGTGGTGTTCAGTCCACGCAAAGCTAATTTCTCGCACATCAGATGTGACCGCCATCACTCCTGCGGGTGCTCATCAACTTCCATGACCCTGGGCGGACGCCTCCGTGCCGCTGTCGGGCTAGACTTTCGCGCCGTGGGCCGCAGCGCCGCTTTCTTCGATCTCGACAAGACCGTCATCGCCAAATCGAGCGCCCTGGCATTCGGTCGGCCGTTCTACCGGGACGGGCTGATCACTCGGCGTGACGTGGTCAAGTCGGCGTACGCGCAGTTGATGTTCCGGCTGGGCGGCACCGACGAGCAGACCATGGCCCGCACCCGGGACTACCTGGCCACACTCTGCAAGGGCTGGCCGGTGGAACAGGTCCGCCAGATCGTCGCGGAGACGCTGCACGAGCTGATCAACCCCTATGTGTACGCCGAAGCGGCCGCTCTCATCGAGGAGCACCAGGCCGCCGGCCGGGACGTGGTGCTGGTCTCCGCGTCGGGTGACGAGATGGTCCGGCCGATCGGCGAGCTGCTCGGGATCACCGATGTGATCGCCACCCGCATGGGTGTGGTGGACGGCCGTTACAGCGGTGAGGTCGAGTTCTACGCCGCCGGTCCGAGCAAGGTCGAGGCGGTCAGCGAACTGGCCCTGGAACGGGACTACGACCTCAGCGACTCGTACGCGTACTCCGACTCGTACTCGGATCGGCCGCTGCTGGAGTGCGTGGGGCACCCGACGGTGGTCAACCCGGACCGGGCGCTGCGCAAGCTTGCGGTGGAGAACTCGTGGCCGGTGCTGGAGTTCCGGCACCCGATTCCGCTGGGCCGCCGCCTGCGTGAGCGGCCGGCCGTGCCGGTCGCGGCGGCGGCGCTCGGTGTGGGGGTCGGCGTGGCCATCGGCATCGCCTGGTACGGCCGGCACCGCCGCACCCGCGCCACCGCACCCACCGCCTGACCGGACGACAGGTCGGCCATCCCTCAGGACGCGGCGAGGATCTCGTCGCCGATGAGCGTGATCTGGTCGGCGCCGACCTCCACGGCCGTCATGTAGTGCCGCAGCCAGGAGCGCAGGCCGTCGGGCGTGCCGGTGGCGAACGCGCCGGCCGCGCCCACGTACTCGGGTTCGCGCTCGCGGTGACCGACGTCCACCGCGACCAGCCCGCGTGGGTCGAACCCGGTGGAGATCAGCACCAGCCGGGCGGCGGCCCGGGCCACCACCCCGGACGGGCCGGGGAACGGGCGCAGGTTCAGCAGCTCGCCGTGTACGACGGCGGCCAGCACCAGCGGTGGGACCTTTGTGCCGCCTGCGACCAGGGCGGCGAGGCCGTCGAGGCGGGCCGCGACCACCGGGTCGGCGACCGGCCGGCCCAGTTCCTCCTCGGTCACCACGTCACGGGCGGCGAGCACGTGCAGCCGGGCCAGCACCTGCCGGGGCGCCTTGGGCCAGAGGTCGCTGAGCCCGGGGAGCGCTCCGGCCACCCGCAGCGCGCCCTGCAGCACCGGGTCGGTGACCGTGCCGGCGCGTACCTCCTCGCGGTCGTGGTCGCGGCCCTCCAGCGCTGCGCTGGCCACGGCGGAGCGGAGGCTGACCTCGGCGGCGACCTGGCCGCCCTGGCGGCGCAGCGCGCGGTGCCGGTGGGCCTGGTCGACCCGGTCGCGGGCCTGCTCGACGGCGAGGGCGACGTCGGCGAGCGCGAGCAGCGGGGCGAGCGGATCGGTGGTCACCCCGTCACGCTAGCGACCGCCGGGCTCCCCGCATGCCCGGGGTTGTTAAGAAGGGGCCCTTCCTCTACCGGAGGCGTTAACAGGGGGCCCTTCCTTACACCTCGGCGCGAGGGGAAGGCCGCTGGGCGCGCGGTGAGAGGTCGGGCGGTCGCGACCGGGGTACGGCGGGACTAACCTTCCCCGGAGTAGGAGACGCAGGTCACGCGACGAAGGAGTCACCGCATGAGCGAGGCATTGGCCAACTTGCTGAACGAGACGCGCCAGTTCCCGCCGCCGGCTGAACTCGCCGCGAACGCCAACGTGACCGCCGAGGCGTACGAGGAGGCGGCCGGTGACCGGCTGGCCTTCTGGGAGCGCCAGGCCGGCCGGCTGGCCTGGGCCCAGCCGTGGGAGCAGGTGCTCGACTGGTCGAACGCCCCGTTCGCGAAGTGGTTCACCGGTGGCAGGCTGAATGTGGCGTACAACTGCCTGGACCGGCACGTCGAGGCGGGCCTCGGGGACAAGGTGGCGATCCACTGGGAGGGCGAGCCCGGCGACACCCGCACCGTCACCTACGCCGACCTGCACCGGCTCACCTGCCAGGCGGCGAACGCGCTGACCGAGCTGGGCGTGACCGCCGGTGACCGGGTGGCGATCTACATGCCGATGATCCCGGAGGCGGCGGTGGCGATGCTCGCCTGCGCCCGGATCGGCGCCACGCACAGCGTGGTGTTCGGCGGCTTCTCCGCCGACGCGCTCACCAACCGGATCCAGGACGCCAGCGCCAAGGTGGTGATCACCGCGGACGGCGGGTACCGGCGGGGCAAGCCGTCGGCGCTCAAGCCGACAGTGGACGAGGCGGTGGCGAAGTGCCCGTCGGTGGAGCACGTGCTGGTGGTCCGGCGTACCGGTGAGGAGGTCGCCTGGTCGGGCAAGGACCACTGGTGGCACGAGACGGTGGAGACCGCGTCGCCGGAGCACGAGGCGCAGCCGTTCGACGCCGAGCACCCGCTGTTCATCCTCTACACCAGCGGCACGACCGCCCGGCCGAAGGGCATCCTGCACACCACGGGCGGCTACCTGACCCAGGTGTCGTACACCACGCACGCGGTGTTCGACCTGAAGCCGGCGACGGACGTCTACTGGTGCACGGCCGACATCGGCTGGGTGACCGGGCACTCCTACATCGTGTACGGCCCGCTCTCCAACGGCGCCACCCAGGTCATGTACGAGGGCACCCCGGACACCCCGCACAAGGGCCGGTTCTGGGAGATCGTCGACAAGTACAAGGTGACCACCCTGTACACCGCGCCGACGCTGATCCGCACCATGATGAAGTGGGGCGAGGACATCCCGGCCGGGTTCGACCTGTCGTCGCTGCGCCTGCTCGGCAGCGTCGGTGAGCCGATCAACCCGGAGGCGTGGATCTGGTACCGGCAGCACGTCGGCCGCGGTGAGCTGCCGGTGGTGGACACCTGGTGGCAGACCGAGACCGGCGCCATCATGATCTCGCCACTGCCGGGCGTGACCGAGGCGAAGCCCGGCTCGGCGATGAGCCCGCTGCCCGGCATCGTCGCCGACGTGGTGGACGACCAGGGCCAGTCGGTGCCGAACGGCGGCGGCGGGTACCTGGTGCTGAAGGAGCCGTGGCCGTCGATGCTGCGGACCATCTGGGGTGACGACAACCGGTTCCTGGAGACGTACTGGTCGCGGTTCGGCGCGGGCGCCAACACCGGCGACGAGTGGGTCTACTTCGCCGGTGACGGCGCGAAGAAGGACGACGACGGGCACATCTGGCTGCTGGGCCGGGTCGACGACGTGATGCTGGTGTCCGGCCACAACATCTCCACCACGGAGGTGGAGTCGGCGCTGGTCAGCCACCCGTCGGTGGCGGAGGCGGCGGTGGTCGGCGCGACCGACCCGACCACCGGGCAGGCGATCGTCGCGTTCGCCATCCCGCGCGGCAACGCGGAGACCGCCGGCGACGCGGGCGAGCAGCTCATCACCGAGCTGCGCAACCACGTGGCGAAGACGCTCGGCCCGATCGCCAAGCCGCGGCAGATCATGCTGGTGCCGGAGCTGCCGAAGACCCGCTCCGGCAAGATCATGCGCCGGCTGTTGCGGGACGTGGCGGAGAACCGGTCGCTCGGCGACGTGACCACGCTCCAGGACTCCTCGGTGATGGAGTTGATCTCGTCGGGGATGAGCGGCGGCAAGTCCGACGAGGACTGACCACAGCCCGGCCAGGGGGCGGACCGCACTGCGGTCCGCCCCTTCGTCGTACCCGGGATCCGCGCTGGTCGATCGGTGGACCCGATCTGACCTGATCGGCCAGAGCACTTTTCCACCACTGTCGATGTCGCTGCTTGTCGGTTACGTTCAGCCGCACCGGCAGATTTCGACGATCGTCAGTGAGACGGCCGGTTCCCCACCATTCCCTACGAACGGAGTGGCATGCTCCCCATGTCGCAGCACAGGGCACGGCGACGCTTACTCGTCGCGCTGCCCGTCATCGCGCTCGCGGCCACGTCGCTGACCGCGACGGGCAGCGCGGCGGCCCAGCCGTCCCGGTCCGCACCGGTCACGATCGGGGCGGACGAGCACTACATCAACTACGCCGAGCCCGAGGTTCAGCCGGACACCGGCGGCAAGGAGATCAAGGGTCGCGACGGCGTCTTCTCCTCGCCGGCGGACGAGGCCCGCGCATACGACCGCAAGTACGCCGGCGGCAACCCGATCGCCGCCCGCGAGCTGGCCAAGCTGGAGGCCAAGTCCATCCGGACCGGTCACAGCCCGCGGAAGATCAAGAAGGCCAAGAGCACGCAGACCGCCAAGCTGCTGACGCTGCTCGTCGAGTTCAACGACAAGGCCAACGACGACTTCACGAACGTGATGGTCCCGAAGACCGTGTTCGAGGACCGCACCTGCGTTCCCGGCACCGTGCAGAACGGGCCGCGGCACAACACCATCCCCAACCCGGCCACGCTGCCGCACAAGGACAACAACTCGATGTGGGTGCCGGACTTCTCGCCGGCCCACTACGACAAGATGCTCTACAGCAAGAAGGGCATCACCGAGCGGGTCCGCAAGGACCTCAAGGGGCCGGACGGCAAGCCGGGCATCAGCCTCGCCGGGCGGACCATGCACAACATGTACCTGGAGATGTCCAAGGGCGCGTACACCGTGGACGGGCAGGCCAGCCCGTGGATCACGGTGCCGCACTCGGAGGGCTGGTACGCCGCGTCGCGCTGCTTCCAGGACGAGAACGGCAACTGGGTCGCCGGGCGTGAGCAGTCGATGAACGGCCACCCGGACAACCCGCAGGGCGCCGGGCGCCTCGCCACCGACGCGATCGACGCGCTGGCCGCGTCCGACCCGAGCTTCCCGTGGGCCGACTACGACATCGAGGACCAGAGCGACCGCGACGGCGACGGCAACTACCACGAGCCGGACGGCGTGATCGACCACCTGGTGCTGGTGCACGCCAACCAGGGCAAGTCCCGTGGCGGCGGCGACGTCGGGATCTACTCGGTCTGGGCGCACTCCTCGACCGTGACCGGTGGCTACACGATCCCGGGCACCAACCTGAAGGTGTCGAACTACATCGTGCAGCCGGAGGACGCCGGCGTCGGCGTCTTCGCCCACGAGTTCGGGCACGACCTGGGCCTGCCGGACCTCTACGACACCTCCGGCAACGCCGACTCCGACGTGGACTTCTGGGACCTGATGGCGTCCGGCTCGCACTCGGGCGAGATCTTCCAGGCGCTCCCCACGCACATGGGCCTCTGGGACAAGTGGGTGCTCGGCTGGGCCGAGCCGAAGACGTTCGGGCCGGGTGACCGGTCCAAGCTGGTCAAGCTCGGGCAGACCTCTCGCACGCCGGTCGGCACCGAGGACGGCATCAAGATCGACCTGCCGGACAAGGTGATCTCGCTGGCGACGCCGCACAGCGGCGGGAACATGTGGTACTCCGGCGCGGACCAGAACTGGGCCGACGTCAAGCTGAGCCGCACGGTGACCGTCCCGAACGCCGCCGACGCGAAGTTCTGGATGTGGAACAACTACGTCATCGAGGCGGACTGGGACTTCGGCTTCGTCGAGGTCTCCACCGACGGCGGCGCCACCTGGAACGAGCAGAAGGTGTACGCCGAGGGCGGCGCGCTGGTCTCCACCAACGACGGCTACGCCGACCCGAACGGCCGGATGGTCGACTTCGGCAACAAGAAGTACGGCCTGAGCGGCAGCACCGGCGGCTGGCGGCACGACTACGTCGACCTGTCGTCGTTCGCCGGGCAGACCGTGCAGGTGCGGCTGCGGTACGCCACCGACGAGGCGTTCGTCGAGCGCGGCTGGTTCGCCGACGACTTCTCGGTGACCGGCGGCGGCGCGACCACGTGGAGCGACGACGTCGAGAGCGGCACGGCGGGCTGGACCCAGACCGGCGGCACCTTCACCGACACCAGCGGCGCGGGTTGGTACATCGACTCGGGCACGCAGGTCAAGTCGCACTACTACCTGGCCGAGTGGCGCAACTTCGACGGCTTCGACAACGGCCTGAAGTACACCTACGACACCGTCTACTCGCACGAGGCCTGGAAGGTCGACCGGATCGCGTACAACGCGCCGGGCATGCTGGTCTGGTACCGGGACACCCAACTCGGCGACGTCAACCACGTCACCGCGCAGATGACCGCGCTGCCCAGCTACGGCGCGAAGGGCGGTCTGCTGATCGTCGACTCGCACAACGACCCGCTGCGCCGCAAGGGCACCGCGGCCGAGAAGGACCCGTCGGTGCTGAAGAACCTGCCCAGCCGGCCGCAGTCCTCCAACGCCGCGTTCGGCCTCAAGCCCACGTACCCCTTCAAGGAGTGCCTGGAGGCGGCGGACGAGCCGTACAGCGAGTACTGCACGAAGTTCGGCCCGCAGGCGCCGGTGAAGGGCTTCACCGACGCCAAGGGCTGGTACCCGGGCATCGAGATCCGTGACGGCGCCGCGTACGCGCGGGACAACGACGCCTCGGTGGTCATCCCGTCCCGGGGCAACCAGCAGTACACGACCCGGGTGGTGAACCCGGACGGCACTCCGGCGACCGACTACTACGGTTCGACGCTGGGTGGCGGGGCGATCGTGCTCGGCACCGGCAACCCGGGTGACGCGGGCGTCCAGTACGGCGTCTCGATCATCATCAAGCGGGCCGCCAAGGACAACTCGTACGCCCAAGTGTACGTGGTACCGCCGCGTAGCTGAAACGGGCGCGGTCAAAGCGGAACCGGAATGACCGAAAAATGATCTGATCCAGCTCGATGGGGGAAGGGCCGGGAGCGCTCGCGCTCCCGGCCCTTCCGCGTAACCGATTAATCCATGCATGTCACTGCACTCACCGCTGAGCGCATCGTTGCTGGTCAACGGCTCGGCGAACGGCTGTCATGTGACGGTGAAAAGCGTTCTCAACAAAAAGTTGCAACAAATCGACGCACGCATCTTCCCACCAGTCGCAGCAGTGTCTATGTTCACCCTTGGTCCCACTAGTGGGACGTTCCACCGGCCCGTACCCCCAGTTGGGCCGGTTCCCTCACACCGGAGGTACCACGTGCGCAAAGTCGCAGTGGGTCTGCTCGGGCTTTCGCTGACCGCGACGGGACTGATGGCAGGCACGTCCGCCAGCGCCGCGCCGACGCCGAAGCTGCCGGCCGCCGCTCCGTCGGTGGCCGAGCCTGCGCAGGCTGAGCACGACCTGCCCAACCCGCTGGAGGAGAAGCGGCGCGCGCTGCGCCAGGAGGGCCTCAGCGAGGTCCTGTCCGGCAGGGCGAAGGCCCAGAAGATCAACGGCAGCAAGGTCGTCAAGGTCGGCGAGCAGGCTGTCGCCGGTCCCGCGGCGGGCAAGGCAGCCAAGAGCACCAAGGCAGGCAAGGGTCCGACCAAGGACCAGTACGTCGAACTCTCCCGCGAGCGGACCGACAAGATCTTCGTCATCCTCGCGGAGTTCGGCGACGAGCGGCACCCGAACTACCCGGACCAGGACACCGACCCGGACACCCCGGGCCCGACCCGGTTCGACGGTCCGCTCCGCAACCAGATCCCCCAGCCCAACCGGGCGGTGGACAACTCCACGGTCTGGCAGGCGGACTACAGCGCCGACTACTACCGGGATCTGTACTTCGGCACCAAGCCCGGCGAGGAGTCGCTGAAGCAGTACTACGAGGCCCAGTCCTCGGGTCGGTACAGCGTCGACGGCGAGGTCACCAACTGGGTGAAGGTGCGGTACAACGAGGCTCGCTACGGCCGCTCCGGCGGCTACCCGTGCGCCTCGAACGTCTGCACCAACACCTGGGCCCTGGTCCGCGACGCCGCCAACCAGTGGGTCGCCGACCAGAAGGCGCAGGGCCGCTCCGACGCGGAGATCGCCGCGGACGTCAAGGCGATGGACGAGTGGGACCGGTACGACTTCGACGGCGACGGCGACTTCAACGAGCCGGACGGCTACATCGACCACTTCCAGATCGTCCACGCCGGCGGTGACGAGGCCGACGGTGACCCGTACCAGGGTGAGGACGCCATCTGGAGCCACCGGTGGTACGCCTTCGCCAGCGACCAGGGCAACACCGGCCCGGAGAACTTCCCGGCCGGCGGCACCCAGATCGGCAACACCGGCGTCTGGATCGGTGACTACACGATCCAGCCGGAGAACGGTGGCCGCAGCGTCTTCTACCACGAGTACGGCCACGACCTCGGTCTGCCGGACGACTACAACGTGGTCAGTGGTGGGGACAACAACAACGAGCACTGGACCCTGATGGCCCAGAGCCGGCTCGGCGCCAAGAACGACGGTGGCATCGGCGAGCGCGGTGGCGACCTCGGCGCCTGGAACAAGCTCCAACTCGGCTGGCTCGACTACGAGGTGATCGTCGCCGGCCAGAAGCGCACCCTGGAACTCGGGCCGCAGGAGTACAACTCCAGCAAGGCCCAGGGCGCCGTGGTGGTGCTGCCGCAGCGGGAGTACACGTTCCAGAACGGCAAGCCGTTCGAGGGTACGAAGCAGTTCTTCTCGGGCAACGACGACGACCTGAACAACACGATGACGCGCACTGTCGACCTCACCGGGAAGACCAGCGCCGCGCTGTCGATGAAGGGTCGCTACAGCATCGAGGCGGACTACGACTACCTGTTCTTCGAGGCGTCCGTCGACGGTGGCCAGACCTGGGCCTCGCTGCCCGGTACGGCCAACGGCACCCCGCTGAAGGAGATCTCCCCCGGGCGCTACGCCCTGGACGGCTCCAGCAACAACCAGTGGGTCGACGTCAACATCCCGATGGACGCGGTCGCCGGCAAGGTCGTGCAGTTCCGGCTCCGCTACCAGACGGACGGCGGCGTCTCCGAGGGCGGCTTCTACGGTGACGCGGTCACCGTGACCGCCGACGGCCAGACGGTGCTCACCGACGGCGCCGAGGCCGGCGCGAACGGCTGGACCCTCAGCGGCTTCAGCATCGTCGAGGAGACCTACACCCGTAAGTTCGACAACTACTACATCGCCGGCCACCGGTCGTACGTCTCGTACGACAAGTACCTCAAGACCGGCCCGTACTTCTTCGGCTACGCGAACACCCGCCCGGACTACGTGGACCACTACGCGTACCAGGAGGGTCTGCTGATCTCCTACTGGAACCTCCGGTTCGCGGACAACGACACGTTCGCGCACCCGGGTGAGGGTCGGAACATGATCATCGACGCGCACCCGCGGCCGATCTACAACCTGACCGGGCAGCCCTGGCGGGCCCGCGTCCAGGTCTACGACGCGCCGTTCAGCCTGAAGAAGGCCGACTCGTTCACGCTGCACATCAACAGCCAGCCGCAGTACATCCGCGGCCAGGACGCGCAGCCGCTGTTCGACGACACCAAGCAGTACTGGTACCCGGAGCTGCCGAACCACGGCGTCAAGCTCCCGGCCACCGGCACCAAGATCAAGGTCCTGGAGCAGAACGGCACCTCGCTGAAGGTCCGCTTCTCCTGATCCACTGATCGACGCGCCACGCGATGCCCGGGCGGGCTCCCCGCCCGGGCATCGCCCTTTCCACCGGAACCCGCCGGCCCATGCCCGCGTCCTACCCGCGTGACGCCCCGTACCGCCCTGCCGGCCGCTCTCGCGACGGCGCTGCTCGCCGCCGCGGGCTGCGCCGGAAACGGAGGACCCGTGTCCGACGACCACCAGCCGCCCACCCCGGCCTCCGCCGGCCCGGTCACGCCGCCCGCGTCCCGAGCCGACGCACCGGCCGCGAGCGGCGCGGCCACGCCCGCCGACCGGCCCACGCCGCTGTCCGCCACCGAACTGCCGACGCTGCGGCGTCCCGCCGGCCCGCCGAAGAAGCCGACCGACAACCGGCCGGCCGGCGTCGTCGCCGGCTGGATCATCCGGGGCGGCTCCGGCCCCTGCTACGGCCTGATGGACGAGAACGGCACGGAGTACGCCGTGTACGGCCCGAACACCGGGGAACTGCGCAAGGGCGACTTCGTCTCGCTGCGGCTCACCGCGCGGGACCGCTCGGTCGACTGCGGGCCCGGCATCCCGATGCGCGTCGTCGAATCCTGACGTCACAAGCGATCTCAGGGCTCGACGGGTCGCCTCCCGGAGAAATCCCTGATCCTGGTCACCTGCGAGCCCGATGCGCGAGCGGCGGCCCTAGGCTGTGCCCCATGACCGACCAGCGCGGCGGACCCGTCGACGAGTCCTGCGTCCTGCCCGAAGGGCCGTGGACGCATCGGTTCGTCGGCGCCAACGGCAGCCGGTTCCACGTCGTCGAGGCGGGCGCCGGCCCGATGGTGCTCTTCCTGCACGGCTTCCCCGAGTACTGGTACGCCTGGCACGAGATGCTTCCGGCGGTCGCGGACGCGGGCTTCCGGGCGGTCGCCGTCGACCTGCGCGGCTACGGCGCGAGCGACAAGCCACCCCGGGGGTACGACGGCTACACGCTCGCCGCCGACGTCGCCGGCCTGATCCGCGCACTGGGCGAGCGGTCGGCCACGGTGGTCGGCACCGGCGCGGGCGGGCTCATCGGCTGGACCGCCGCCTCCTTCCACCCGACCCTGGTCCGGCGGCTCGTGGTGCTCGGTGCGCCGCACCCGCTGCGGCTGCGGGCCGCCATCTTCGCCGACCCGCGCGGCCAGTTCGCCTCGGCCACCGCGACGCTGAAGTTCCAGCTCCCCCGCTACGAGCACGTCCTGACCCGGGACGACGCCGCCGAGGTGGAGGAGATCCTGCGCCGGTGGGGCGGCCCACGCTGGGCGGACAGCCCCGACTTCGCCGACTACGCCCACTGCTGCCGGGTCGCGATGCAGATCCCGCAGGCCGCGTTCTGCGCGCTGGAGGGCTACCGCTGGGCGTTCCGCTCGGTGCTGCGGCTGCACGGCTACCGCTTCGTGAAGCTGATGCAGAAGCCGCTCGTCACGCCGACCCTGCAACTGCACGGCGCGCTGGACCGCGCCTCGCTGCCCCGTACCGCCCAGGGCTCCGGCCGCTACGTCAGCGCGCCGTACGAGTGGCGGCTGCTCGACGACGTGGGGCACTTCCCGCACGTGGAGGCCCGGGACCTGGTGCTCGGCGAGATCCTGCGCTGGGCGAAGTCCTGACTCAGACCCGCTGCTCGCCCAGGTCGGCCACCTCGGACGCGGGCGCCCAGCCCTGGTAGACGCCGAAGTCGAACGCCTCCAGCCCCATCGCCTCGGCCACCGGCCAGCGCCCGCCCGTGTACTCCAGCCGCAACCAGCCCTCGTGCTCGGCCAGCACGATGAACGGCTGCCCCTGCCAGGTGCAGGTGGTCCGCACGTACGCGAGATCGTCGACCTCGGCCGCCGGCACCACCCGGACGTACCGGCCGGGGCGTACCTCGGTGAATCCCTCGTCCGGGCCGGGCTGGTAGAGGCGGACCTCGTCCCCGGCGGGGCTGGCTTGATACTCCCGCCCCCGCCAGCGGGCGACGTAGCCGTCGCGGGTCACGCCTCGTCCGCCTTCCGCCAGACCAGCGCGTCGGTGTCCAGGACCGCGACCAGCCGCGTGTCGCCGTCCGCGCCGAGCCGCCACAGCTCGGCGCCGTGCGGCAGGCGGGCGCTGTCCACCTTGAACTCGGCGATCACGTCGCTGCTCTCCCCGGGGGCGAAGCCGTTGCCGCGGAACGGCAGCCGCTCGATCACCCAGCCCTCCATCGCCCGCATGGCGGACTCGTTCGGCCCGCCGTAGGGGATCCGGTAGAGGCTCGGCCGGTAGGCCGGCCACCGCAGCAGGTAGATCTCCTCGTCGTCCGGGGAGAACGGGGATCCGGGGTGGCCGAGACCGAGCGCGCGGTACAGCACCGCCGGGCTGTTCAGGTGCGCCAACTCCCCGGCCCGGTGCACGAAACCGGAGACCCGGTCGTAGCCACGCTCCAGGTAGTAGGCGAGTTGGCTCGCCGCGATCGCCTTCTGCATGGTCACCGGCCGGTTGTCGGCGACCGCCGGCGCCTCCGGCCGGGACCGGCCCGCCGGCTGCGGCGCGGTGACCGGCTCGGGCTCCGCGTCGTCGCCCAGGCCCACCTCGGCCGCCCAGTTGGCGAGCGCGAGAACCTGCTCCCCCGGGTACGTCGCACCGACCGGGCTGTCCGGGTTCACCCGGAACGACCAGGACACGTCCGGCCACTTGCGAATGAGCTGGACGAACTTGACCCGTACCGTCTCGACCGCGTCTCCGGCGTGCTCGGCGAGGCGCTCCGGGGAGGTGTAGACCGAGACGGACGTCTCGCCGTCGACCGGCTCGGTGTGCCAGACGAAACCCGGATCACCCGGACGGCTGCCGGCGGCCGACTCGGGCGCGGCCGGCAGCAGTACCCGGGCCAGCAGCAGAGTGGTGAGGAAGCCGTCGGTGCTCCCGCTGCCCAAGGCGGCCAGCAACTCCTCCTCCACGTCGTTCGCCGGCACGAAGTCGGCCGAAGCGACGGAGCTCACCGCGTCGGCGCCGATCCGCGCCGGCTCCGCTACGGGCGCGGGCGGCTCTGCCACGTCCGGCACCGCGTGCGGGGTGGGCAGCGCGACGGTC
Organism: Micromonospora echinospora; assembly: GCF_014203425.1. Taxonomy (NCBI): domain Bacteria; kingdom Bacillati; phylum Actinomycetota; class Actinomycetes; order Micromonosporales; family Micromonosporaceae; genus Micromonospora; species Micromonospora echinospora. The sequence goes on along the minus strand of NZ_JACHJC010000001.1, from coordinate 1,015,430 downwards.
GGCTCACCCGGGGCGAACAGCGCCGTGGTGGCGGAGTTGTCGAAGGCGACCGGTTCGGCGTGGGCGGTCGGTTCGGCGTGGGCGGTCGGCTGCGTGGCCGGGTCGGCGTCGGTGGCCGGCTCGAAGAGCGACACGGTGGCCTGCTCCTCGGCGATGGCCGGCGCGAACAGGGAAGCCGTCGGCTCGGCCGGCGTCGGCTCGTACAGCGGGGTGGCCGGCTCGGCCGACGGCGTGTTCGCCTCGAACAGGGACACGGTGGGTTCGGCCGACGACGCCGGGCGGCCGAACAACGACTCGGACGGCTCAGCCGACGGCTCGAACAGGGACTGGGTCGGCTCAGCCGACGCTGACGGCGTCCCGAACAGGGACGTGGTGGCGTCCTCCGACGTCCGGTCGAACAGCGGCTCCGTCGGCGAGCCGGGCAACGGCGCGGTGGGTTCGGACGTCGAGGCGAACGACACCGTCGACTCGTCGAGCCGCCCGATCCGGTCGAACGACGTCGTTTCGGCTGGTGGAACGGAGTGGGCGGCCTCGGTGAGGTTCGTCGTCTCGTCGCCGGTCGTCACCAGCGGGTCGGCCGGGAGCGGCGCGATCGGGTCGGCGATGCCGGCCCAGGGTGCCGCCGCGTGTTCGGCGGGCGCGGAACGCACCGGGTCGGCGTACTGCGAGGACCAGGGCTGGTCGGGCTCGGTCAGGTCGCGGGCCTCGATGACGGTGCCCTCGATGACGATGGGAGTGAAGTCCCGGCGCGGCGCGGGCGGGCTCGACACCGGCTCGGCGATCGACGGCGACAGCGCCTCCGCCGGGTCCTCGGCCGCGTTCCAGGGCGGGGCCTCCTGGCCTGGGCCGAGCGGATCGGCCCAGGCGTCCGTCGCGGGGGTGGCGGGACCGGAGTGACGCCGGGGCAGCGTCTCGACGGCGTCCTCGGGTGGGCGGGTCGGCCGGAACGCCTGGGTCGCCTCGTCGCTCCGGGGAACCGGAGGCGGCTCGTCCGCCCGCGTCGCGAACGCCTGGGTGGGCTCCTCCCGTACCGGCTCGTTCAGCGGGCGGCGACGCGGAAACGGCTGGCCGCCGGCGAAGCGGGTCGGCGGGGCGGCCCGGTCGGCGGCCCGCCGCGGCGCGTCCAGCGATGACGAGCGGCGGGTCGAGCGGCCGGAGGCGGGCTCGAAGAAGGAGCGGGACGGCGGCGGTGGGGTGGGGTCCGCCGGCGGCTCGTCGGCCGGCGCCGGCTGGGCGGCGAAGGGGTCCGGCTCGTCGGGGCGACGGCGCAGATCGGTGAGCCAGCCGTCCAGGGCGTCCGTGCCCGGTTCGTCGCCGGCGTCGGCGCGGCCCGGGCCGTCCCGGTCCGGCTCCCGGCGGCGGGGCGGCATGGTCGGCAGCCGCCGTCCCAGGACCGAAGCGCCGCGCATCGGCACCGTGGGCGGCTCGTCGTGCTCCGCCCGCCGTTCGCCCCGGCCGTTCGGTACCGGCGGAGGCGGTACTGCGGGAGGCGGCACCACGGGAGGCGGTACTGCGGCCGGCGGAACGGCGGCCGGGGGAACCACAGGGGGCGGAACGGCGGCCGGCGGGACGGGCACGGCCGAGGGGCGGGGCGCGGACTCGGGTACGCCGTTGCGAGCGCTCCGGGCCGCGCTCTCCACCCGGTCCAGCCGGGCCCGGGCGCCCATGGTCCGGCCGGGCAGCCGGACGTCGCCCCGGGAGAGCTGAGCGACGTACCAGGCGGGCAGGTAGCCCTCGATCGGCAACCCGGGGTTGACCGCCAGCCACCACTCCGGGTTGGGCCAGCCGGCCGCCAGCTCCGGGTAGGGGACACGGCGGGCCGTGCCGGCGTTCTCCCCCAGGCTGGCCCGCAGCGCGGCGGCGGAGGTGAAGGCGAGCACGTGCGTGCGGCCGCCGGAGGTCCAGGTGCCCCATCCGCCGGCCGAGCCGCCCGCGACCGGCAGGAACAGATCGACGCGCGTCAGCGCGCGAAAGTACTGCTGCTGGTCCTGGGCGCGTAACGCGTCCCGCATCGCCACCTCGGCCTCGGTGGCCGGCTCCCATCCGGTCACGGCCACCTCTCCTTCCGCGAACAGGCCACAGGCATCGCCTACAACCTACAAGGTGGCAGCAAGATCAGGACTTCTGGCCATCGACGGTCGGCCCAGATGTCCGCGAGGCGATAACATCCCGTCCCGGAGCCGACACGTTACGGAGGTCGTCGATGTCTCGGCCTGTCGCGTACCCCGCAGTGGCCGCCCTGGCGACGCTCCTCCTCATCGGGTCTCCGGTCGCCCCGGCGGCGGCTCACGCACCGGCCGGCTGCGCCTCGCCGCCCACCCCGGCGCGGCCGGTGGCGCAACAGCCGTGGCCGCAGCAACGGTACGCCCCGGACCGGCTCACCCCGCTCGCCACCGGCGCCGGAGTCGTGGTCGCGGTGGTCGACTCGGGTGTGGACCGCTCCCATCCGCAACTCGCGGGGCGCGTCCTGTCCGGCGCCGACTTCCTCGACCGGGGCGGGGACGGCACCCGGGACTGCGCCGGGCACGGCACCGGCGTGGCGAGCATCGTCGCCGCCGCCCCGCAGCCCGGCATCGCGTTCCGCGGCCTCGCGCCGGACGCGCGCATCCTGCCGGTACGGGTGAGCGAGCAGCAGGTGGTCGAGGGACGGGAGTCGGGGCGCACAGTCGACGCAGCCGGTTTCGCCCGGGCGATCCGGTGGGCGGTGGACCACGACGCCGACGTGCTCAACCTCTCGGTCGTGCTGTACGCGGACGACCCCGACGTGCGCGCCGCCGTCGCCTACGCGCTACGACGGGACGTGGTGGTGGTCGCTGCCGCCGGGAACCTGCACGACAACGGCGATCCCCGGCCCTATCCGGCGGCGTACGACGGCGTGCTGGGAGTGGGCGCGATCGGCCCGGACGGCACCCGCTCGGCGTTCTCCCAGACCGGCCCGTACGTCGACGTGGTCGCCCCGGGCAGCGAGGTGCTGATGGCGGCTCCCCGGCAGGGACATCACCGGGCGGAGGGCACCAGCTACGCCACCCCGTTCGTGGCCGGCACCGCGGCGCTGCTGCGCGAGTACCGGCCCCGGCTGAGCGCGGACGAGGTGGCCGCCCGGATCGTGGCCGCCGCCGACCCGGCACCGGGGCGCGATGCCGGGTACGGGGCGGGGGTGCTCAACCCGTACCGGGCGGTGACCGAGTCGGCGGGCGCCGTGGACTCCCGGCCCCGGCCGGGCGCCGCGCTGCCCGCCGACCGGCCGGACCCGGCCGCGCTGGCCCGCAAGGCTCGCCGCGGGACGGCCCGGGACCGGGCGCTGCTGACCGCCGCCGTCGTGGGCGGGGCGGTGGCGCTGGTGACGGCGCTCGCCCTGGTGCTGCCGCGCGGAGCACGGCGGCGCTGGCGGGCGGCCGACCCGGCCTGAAACGCCGTGCGGCCCGGATCAGGGAGACCCGGGCCGCACGGCTCCGCTTCACTGGAACAGGTTGGCGTTGCGCTTCTCGGTGTCGAGGTAGTCGGCCGCGGAATCCTCCACCGCGAGCTTGATGTCACGCAGCATCGCCTGGAGGTCCTGCGAGGCGGCCCGCCACCGGGACTGCCGCACCTCGTACGCCTCGCGGGCGGAGCCGTTCCAGCTCGCCACCAGCGGGGCGGCGTCGCGTTCCAGCTGGCCGAGCTGGCTCTCCAGGGTGGACAGCGCCCGTTGGATGTCCGCGCCGGCCTGTTGCAGGGCGGCGAAGTTGACGACCAGCACACCGTGCTCCATGAGTTCGATCCTTCCGGTTGTCAGAGGGGCAGCTGGATGCCGCGGTTGGTGCCCGCCACCCGGCCGGCGGCCTCGGTGTCGGACAGGTCGTACTGCCGGCCGGCGGTGCGGATCGCGGTGGCGGTCTCCCGCAGCGCCCGCTGAAGGGCCGCCTGGTCCTGCGCCCACTGCTGCTTGACCTGCGCGAACGAGCGCCCACCGGCGCCCCGCCAGGCCTGCTGCAACACCTCCAGCTCGGCCATCAGGCCGCTGAGCATGGTCTGCAGCGACTGGTCGACCTGCTCGAACTTCGCGGCGGTCTGCTGCATCACCGCGGCTTCTGCCTGGGTCTGGGACATCCCGGACGTCACCTCGTCTCCTCGGTCGTGGCTGGTCACAGCAGTGACCACCGTGGACTCGCCGGGAGGGCGTCCGGGGCCGATGGAGGGGAAGGCCAGGCGGCGGCGGACACGCAACTCGACGATTTCGTCGCTGACGGTAGCCGTCCCATTCCGGTTCTGCTACCCCCTCGGGCTCCCCTGTGGACAACACGCCCATTACGATGTGCCACGGTGACGTCACAGCGAGGCCCGGGCGAGGAGGTGCGGTGACCGCGACGACTACGACCCGACCGGCCGCGCCCACCCCACTGTGGACATATCGGCCGAGCCCTCGGCAGCGGGCCGGTCAGGTCGTGGCGACACAGGTCGCGGCAGCCGTGCTGGTGGCTGCCGCCGGGCGGGGTGTCGTGGCGACCGCCGTCGCGCTGCTCACGGCCGCGCTGGTGCTGCCGGCCGCGTGGATCCGGGTACGGGGCCGCTGGCTGCACGAATGGCTCGTCACCGCCGTCGCGTACCTGACCCGGCGCCGCGCCCTGCCGGCGGCCGCCGATCCGGCGGCGCTGCTGGAGCTGGTCCGGCCGGGTTCGGTGGCCGGCTCCACCGAGCTGGCCGGCGGTCCGGCCGCCGTGCTGCACGATGCCGCCGGCCTGACCGCGCTGCTGGAACTCGGCGACCCGGACGACCTGCTCGGTGACCACGCGCGCCGGCTGCCCGCGCCGTTCGACCTGCTCCCGCCGAGCAGCCCGGATGCCCCTGCGATCCGGTTGCAGCTCGTCTTCTCGTCCTCCCCCGCGCCCGCGCCGGCCGTCGCGGCCGGTCCCGCCGGGACGTCGTACCGGCAGCTCACCGACGGCCGGGTGGCAGGGCGGGCGCGGGCGGTCCTGGCCGTCCAGGTGTTGCGCGCGGACGGCTGGCCGGACGAGGAGTTGCTGCGGGCGCTCTCCGGCACGCTGCGGCGGATCGTCCGCCGGCTCGGGCCGCTCACCGCCCGGCCGCTCGGCGGGGACGCGGCGCTACGGGTGATCGCCGAGCTGGCGCATCACGAGCCCGGCGCCCCGGTCCGGGAGACGTGGCCGCTGCTCGCGCTGGGCGGGCTGGCGCAGGCCACCTGGCGACTGCGCCGGTGGCCGGATCCGCGCGTCGAGGCCGCCCGGGGTCTGGTCACCCGGCTGCTCGCGGTGCCGGCCACAGCCACCACCGTCGCGCTGACTGTGGGTCCCCGCACCGGTGCGGGTCCGGCCCCGGCCGAGCTGGCGGTGCGGGTCGCCGCGGGCAGCGTGGACGAGTTGTCGGCGGCGGATCGGACGCTGCGGCGGGTCGCCGGTGACGTCGGCGCCGAGCTGCGCCGGCTGGACGGGGAGCACCTGGTCGGGCTGGCCGCCACGCTGCCGTTGGGGGTGACCGGCGGGCCCGGGTCGCCGCCACCCGCGCTGGACCTGCCGCTGGCCACCGCCGGCCTGATGGTGGGCGCCAACCGCCACGGCGCCGCGCTCACCGTGCGCCTGTTCCGGCCGGCCACGACGCGGGTTCTGCTGGTCGGCGGCGTACCGGCCGCTCAACTGCTCGTGCTGCGGGCACTGGCGCTGGGTGCCCGCGTGGCGGTGCAGACCGGCCGCCCCCGGGTCTGGGAGCCGTTCGTACGCGGTGTCGGGACGCTCGGCGGCGGCGTACCGCTGCTTGCGCCGGGGCGTCCGGTGGGCCGCGCGTCCGGCTCGCCGCTGTGCCCGCTGCTGGTCGTGGTCGACGTCGGCCCGGTGCCGCCGGACGCCGGCCCGGATGCCGCCTGGCAGTCGGTGCTCGTGGTCCGCGACGAGCTGACCTCGGCCGACACGGCCGCGCTGGCTCGCGCCGACCTGGCGATCCTCCAACCGCTCGACCCGGACGAGGCGGCGCTGGCCGGAGCGGCGCTCGGGCTCGGCGGCTCCGCCGACTGGCTGACCCGCATCCGCGACGACATGGTGGCTGTGGTCAACCGGCGGGCCCTGCGGTGGGCGCTGCTCTCACCGACGCCTGTGGAGTCGCAACTGGTCGGTCGCCCGGCGCGACACTGAGGCGCCGCGCCCGGCCCGGTCGGACGACGCTACTTTCCCTGGTGGTACGTCCGTGGCACGATCCCGGCCATGGATTTCCTGAAGGGTCTTCTGATTCGTGTGGGCTCGACGGCGGTGGCGTTCTGGCTCGCCACGCTGCTCATCCCGGGCATCTCGCTGGACTCCGAGTCGGCCACCGAGACCGTGATCACGCTGGTGCTCGTCGCGGTGATCTTCGGTGTGGTCAACGCGGTGCTCCAGCCGATCATCAAGACCGTGGGCTGCGGGTTCTACCTGCTGACCCTCGGCCTGATCGCGATCGTGGTGAACGGCCTGCTCTTCCTGCTCACCAGCTGGATCGCCGGTGAGGCCGGGCTGCCCTTCCACGTGGACGGGTTCTGGCCGGAGGCGGTGCTGGGCGCGCTGTTCGTCGGCATCGTCACCTGGATCCTCGGCGCCGTCCTCGACCGCGACTGACGCCCCGGTCCCGGCCGGCCGCGACGGCGACCGGCCGGGGCCACCAGGCCAGCAGGAGGGAATTGGCTGGCGAGCGGCCCGGGGGACGACGCTAACGTCGGCCGGGTGTTCACTCTGACCCGCGCGGACGGCTACCAGATCAGCACCGACCCGGACCGGATCGACCTGGACCGGGTGCACGCCTGGCTCGCCGGTGACGCGTACTGGGCGCGGGGGCGGGAGCGGGAGACGGTGGCGCGCTCGTTCGCCGGCTCGATCGGCTTCGGCGTCTACCGGCCCGATGACGGGCGGCAGGTCGCGGTGGCCCGGGTGGTCACCGACCGGGCCACGTTCGCCTGGCTCTGCGACGTCTACGTGGACCCGTCCGAGCGGGGTCGCGGCCTGGGCACCTGGCTGGCCGGCGCGGTCCGCGACCACCTGGACGAGCTGGGCGTACGCCGGATTCTGCTGGCGACGCTCGACGCGCACGGGGTCTACGCGAAGCTCGGCTTCCGCCCTGTCGCGCCGGATCGGTGGATGGAGCTGGATCAGCGGGTGACGCCGGTCACCGATAAGGACCAGCAGACCGATCCACCACTTACGGTGTAGCGGTGAACCAGCTCCGGCTCGGCTACCTGTACGGCGTCGGCGCGTACCTGATCTGGGGTTTCTTCCCGATCTACCTCAAGCTGCTCCGCCCGGCCGGGCCGGTGGAGATCCTCGCGCACCGGATCCTCTGGTCGGTGGCGTTCGTCGCGTTGCTGCTGGCCGCAACGCGGCACGCCGGTTTCCTGCGCAAGCTGGCCCGGCGGCCCCGCGCGCTCGCCGGCATCGGGCTCGCCGCCGCGCTGATCGCCGTCAACTGGGGCACGTACATCTACGGCGTGAACTCCGACCGGGTGGTGGAGACGGCGCTCGGCTACTTCATCAACCCGCTGGTGTCGGTGCTGTTCGGCGTGTTCCTGCTGCGGGAACGGCTGCGCCCGGCGCAGTGGGCGGCGCTCGGCGTCGGCGCGTTCGCGGTGGCGGTGCTCACCGTGGACTACGGCCGGCTGCCCTGGCTGGCGCTCACCCTGGCGTTCAGCTTCGCCGGGTACGGCCTGGTCAAGAAGCGCCTCGCGCTGCCCGCCACGGAGGGGCTCTTCGTCGAGTCGGCGGTGCTGGCGCTGCCCGCCCTGGCGTACCTGGGCTGGCTGTCGGCTCGCGGCGACTCGACGTTCGGGCACGTCTCGGCCGGGCACACCGCGCTGCTGGTGCTCGCCGGCGCCGCCACCGCGATCCCGCTGCTGCTCTTCGCCGGGGCGGCGAACCGGTTGCCGCTGTCCACTGTCGGCATGTTGCAGTACCTCGCCCCGATCCTCCAGCTCGGCTGCGGCGTGCTGATCTTCCACGAGCCGATGCCCCCGGTCCGGCTGGCCGGCTTCGCGCTGGTCTGGCTCGCCCTGATGGTCTTCACGGCCGACGCCCTGCACCACTCCCACCGCACCCGATCCGCCGCCCGCACCCAACCCCCCACCCCCACCCCACCCCAAGCCGCTGATCTTGCACTTACCGCCCCGGCAAAAGGGGCGAAGAACCCGCACCGAGGGCCGGAAGTGCAAGATCGCCGGAGCAGAGGGCGGAGTCAGCGGAAGTCGTAGGCCAGGACGGGGGAATTGGCGCCTCGGAGGAGTTCCAGGCGGACCAGTTCGCCCTTCGTGAACCGGGTGACGCCGGAGAAGCGCAGGTCGTCGCCGGGGGCGGCGAGCCAGGAGCCGATCTGCTCCGTCGCGCCGTCCGGGCCGTGCGCGACCAGCCGGAACGTGTATGCCTCCCGGTGCCCGGCCCGCCTGTCGTAGCCGCAGTGCATGGTGACCTCGGTGCCCCACGGCGTCTCGGTCAGCCCCACCTCGGCGTGCACCGGCACCGTCCCGGCCACCGGGCGCATGGAGGTCAGCGCCACCTGCGGCGTGGACGGCTCGGCCGGCGGCTGGACCAGCGCCACCCCGACACCGGCCACCACCGCGAGCGCGGCGGCGGCGAGCGCGGTCAGCGCGTACTGGCGGCGGGAGCGGGACCGCTCGCGGCGCTTGCGCTCCCGCGCGGCGTCGAGCAGTGCGGGCACCCGCGACGCCTCGGGTCCGACCTCCAGGAACTGCTCCAACCCGGCCGGGTCGAGCCGTCCCAGCAGGCCGGGCAGCACGGCGATCTCGGCCACCGCCTCCCGGCACTGGGCGCAGCCGGCCAGGTGCCGCTCGTAGGCGACCCGGTCCGCCGGGGCGAGGGCGCCCAGCACGTACGCCCCGTCGTCGTGCGCGAACTCGCAGCGTGTCATCCGGTCACCCCCATCTCGGCCAGCGCCAACCGTAGTGAGCGCAGCGCGTAGTGGGTGCGCGACTTCACCGTGCCGGGTGGCACGCCCAGGCGGGCGGCCGCCTCCGCCACCGAACGCCCCTGGTAGAAGCACTCGACGAGCACTTCCCGATGGGTCGGGCTGAGCCGGTTGAGTGCCTCGGCCACGGTCCACGCCTCCACCGCGCGTTCCGTCTCGTCGACCGTCTCGGCAGTCTCCGGCAGTTCGTCCGTGTACACCTCGCCGACCCGGGCCGAGCGCCGCCGCCAGGCGTCGATGGCCAGGTTCCGCGCGGTGGTGAACAGCCAGGCGCGTACCGAGCCGCGTCGCGGATCCAGCGACTCGGGGTGCCGCCAGGCGCGCAGCAACGTCTCCTGCACCAGGTCCTCGGCCCGGGGCCGATCGCCGTTTACCAACCGCAGGGCGTGCGCGTACAGCGCGTCGGCATGCTCGTCGTGCAGCGCGCGCAGCAGTTGGGCGTCGTGGTCGCTGATGGCGGTACCTCGCTTCCGGCGGCGGGGAAACCGGCGATGTGTACGCCCTTCCATACGTGCCGGGCCGCCGAACGGTTCAGCCGCAGGTCACGTCGGAGCTGTTCACGTCCGGTTCAGCTCCGGGCCGGCCGCCGCTCACGGTGCCCTGGCAGCGTCCGGCGGGTGAGCGCACGGGCCGTTCGCCCGTGCGCCTTCCCCACGTCCGATCAGGAGGCTCCACCTCATGAGCGACCGGCCTCGCCTGCTCCCGCTGCTCGGCGGCACCCGCCACGGCAGCCGCGACGCGATGACCTGTCTGTACCGGTGCGGCAACGCCTGCGACCACCCGGTGCCCAACCCGACCGACAACCCGTACTTCGGGGACCTGGTCGACACCGAGATCTCCCGGCGCGGCGTGGTCCGGGCCGGCGCGGTCGGCGCGCTGGTGCTCGGCTTCGGCGGCGCCGCGGCGGGCGCGCTGGCCGGCGCCCCGGCGGCCGCCGCCCCCGCCGCTCCGCCTGTGCCGGGCGGGGGCGAGATGGCCGCCACCGGTGCGGGTCGTCCCGGCAGCGGCGCGCTGACGTTCAAGCCGATCCCGCCGAACAAGCTCGACGCGCTCGTCGTGCCGAACGGGTACGACCACTCGGTGGTGATCCGCTGGGGCGACGAGGTCGTGCCCGGCGCGCCCGCGTTCGACCTGGGCCGGCAGACCGCCGCCGCCCAGTCCAGGCAGTTCGGCTACAACAACGACTTCGTCGGCGTGCTGCCGATCGACCGCCGGCGGGCGCTGCTCGTGGTGAACCACGAGTACACCAACGAGGACCTGATGTTCCCCGGCTTCACCAGCCAGGACGCGCTCACTGTGGAGCAGGTGCGGGTGGCGATGGCCGCGCACGGCATGTCAGTGGCCGAGCTGGAGCGGGTGGAGAACACCGGGCAGTGGCAGCCGGTGCGGCGCGGCCGGCGCGAGTACAACCGCCGGGTCACGGCGCTGGCGACGAAGTTCGAGCTGACCGGGCCGGCGGCCGGGTCGGCCTGGCTGCGTACCGCCGCCGACCCGAAGGGCCGGACGGTCATCGGCACGTTGAACAACTGCGCGGGCGGCGTCACCCCGTGGGGCACAGTGCTCTCCGGCGAGGAGAACTTCAACCAGTACTTCGTCGGCGGTGACGGCGTGGCCGAGGAGCAGAAGGCGAAGCTGACCCGCTACGGGCATCCCGACGGACGTGCGCCACCCGAGTGGCAGCCGCAAGTGGGACCGGGCGGACGAGCGCTTCGACCTGGCCAGGCACCCCAACGAGGCGAACCGGTTCGGCTGGATCGTCGAGATCGACCCGTTCGACCCGCAGTCCAAGCCGCGCAAGCACACCGCGCTGGGCCGGTTCAAGCACGAGGGCGCGAACGTCATAGTGGCGCGCAACGGCCGCGTGGTCGCGTACATGGGCGACGACGAGCGCTTCGACTACCTCTACAGGTTCGTGTCGGACAAGAAGTTCATGCCGGGGAAGTCCTCGGTGGCCCGGCGGCACAACCTGACGCTGCTGGAGTCGGGCACGCTCTACGTCGCCAAGATCGAGGGGGACAGCCCGGCCGCCGAGATCGACGGTTCCGGCAGGCTCCCGGCCGACGGCGGCTTCGGTGGCCGGGGCCGCTGGATCAAGCTGGTCAGCGGCAACCGCTCGTACGTCGACGGCATGACCGCCGCGGACGTGCTCACCTTCACCCGGCTGGCCGGGGACAGGGTCGGAGCGACGAAGATGGACCGCCCCGAGGACGTCGAGCCGAGCCTGCTCACCGGCAAGGTGTACGTCGCGCTGACGAACAACAGCGACCGCGGCAAGGCGGGCAAGGCGCCGGCCGACGAGGCGAACCCGCGCAACAGCAACCGGCACGGGCAGATCCTGGAGCTGGTCGAGGACCGCGGCGACAACACCGCCGAGACCTTCACCTGGTCGCTGCCGATCCTCTGCGGCGACCCGGCCGACGCCTCGACCTACTTCGCCGGGTACGACAAGACCAAGGTCTCCCCGATCTCCTGCCCGGACAACGTGGCCTTCGACGCCACCGGCAACCTGTGGATCTCGACCGACGGCAACGCGCTCGGCAGCAATGACGGCCTGTTCGCCACGGCCGTCGAGGGTCCGGAGCGGGGCCACCTGAAGCAGTTCCTCACCGTGCCGCTCGGCGCGGAGACCTGCGGCCCGTTCATCACCGGTGACAACCGTTCGGTCTTCGTCGCGGTGCAGCACCCGGGCGAGGTGACCGGCGCGTCGGTGGAGAACCCGGCCTCCACCTGGCCGGACGGCGACTTCGCCAAGCCCGGCGTGGTGGTCACCTGGCGCCTCGACGGCGGCCCGGTCGGCAGCTGACCCACCCCGGGGCGGTCCGGCGCCGGACCGCCCGCCGAAGGCCACCACCCCGCCAGGGTGGTGGCCTTCCTAGTTCTCGGAGGCGATGCCGTCGGCGATCGACCTGGCGGCGGTGAGCAGCTTCGCGCGGACCACCCGGGCGGAGGTCATCATCTCGCCGGCCGGCAACGCGCACGCGAGCACCACCCGGCGCTCGATGTCCTTGTCCGGGGCGACGAGCACCGCCGCGCACGCCACACCCTGCCGGAACTGCCCGAGTTCCAGTTGCATGCCGCGCCGGTCACCGGCGGCCAGGTCGGCCTCGAACGCCTCGACTGTGGTGAGGGTGGCGGTGGTGAACGGGCGCATGCCGTACTCGCGCAGGTAGCGGAAGCGCTGTTCGGTGGTGAGCGTGGCGAGCAGGCTCTTGCCCAGCGCGGTGGCGTGGGCGCCCTCGTCGAAGCCCGGCACCAGGTCTTCCAGGTAGGGCGAGCGCGGTCCCTCGGCAGAGGCGGTCACCGCCACCTGCCCGCCGATGAAACGGCCGAGGTAGTGGCTCCAGCCGGTGTCCGACGCGGCGCGGCGCAGCGCCTCGCCGACCGCGGGCGGCCCCCGGAACGCGGTGACCAGCTCGCGGTAGCGGTCGGCCACCTCCAACCCCACGATGTACGTCCCGTCCTCGCGCCGGATCACGTAGCCCTCGTACGCGAGAGTGCGCACGAGGTGGTAGGTCGTGGCGACTGTCAACTCGCAACGCCGGGCGATCTGCTTCACGGTGAGCCCTCTCGGCGCACGGCCGACCGACTCAAGCACTCGAAGCGCGCGGGACACGCTGCGGATCAGGTCCGAGGGTTCCGCCAAGGGGTCGCGCACAACCACCTCCGCCGCCGGGGACTTACACCATATGAAAAACCGGCCGAGTGCGAAATGCCTGTTCGGATGGAGGATGCCAGATCACCGGACACAGACGGTAGGTCGACGGACACGATGAGCAGCCAAAACGTGCGGGCGTAGGGTGTGCTCGCAATGACTGAAACAGTTTCGCGAGACGCGCCCGCGTCGGCCCGGCGGGCGGTCCGGGCGGGCGCCGGCGCCACCGTCACCACGATCGTGTGCGTCCTGCCCGTGTTCCTCGTCGGCGGTCTCGCCGTTCAGCTCAGTGACGAACTCCGGTTCAGCCCGGCCGGCCTCGGCCTGGCCGTCTCGATCTACTTCGGCGTGAGCGCGCTCGCCTCGGTGCCCTCCGGGGCCCTGGTCGAGCGGTACGGCCCGGCCACCGTCGCCCGCGGCGGTATCCTGCTCTCCGCCGCCTCCCTGCTCGCCGTGGCCGGGCTGGCCCGGTCGTACCCGATGCTTGTGACGCTGCTGGCGCTCAGCGCCGCCGCCAACGCCCTCGGGCAGCTCGCCAGCAACGCCGCGCTCGCCGAGCACGTGCCCGCCCACCGCCAGGGGCTCTCCTTCGGCGTGAAGCAGGCCGCCGTCCCGGTCGCCACGCTGCTGGCCGGCGTGGCGGTCCCCACTGTCGCGCTCACCGCCGGCTGGCGCTGGGCCTTCGTGGTGGCCGCCGGGGCGGCGCTGGCCGCGCTGCCGGCCGTACCCCGGACCGGGCGGGACCGGCGCGCCCGGGCCGCCTCCGGAGGCCGCAACGGGGGCACCGGGCCCCTGGTGGTGATCGGGCTGGCCGCGACGCTGGCGGCGGCCGCGGCGAACGCGCTGGGCACGTTCCTGGTCGACTCGGCGGCGGCGCGGGGCCTCTCCCCCGGCCTGGCCGGCCTGACCCTGACGCTCGGCAGCGCGGTGTGCGTGTTCGCGAGGGTGGGCGTCGGCTGGCTCGCCGACCGGCGCGCCGGCGGGCACGTCGGGCTGATCGCGGGGATGCTGCTGACCGGCTCGGTCGGCCTGATCCTGCTCGCGGTGGCCGGCCCGGCGCCGCTGTTCGCGGGCGTGGTGCTCGGCTTCGGGCTCGGCTGGGCCTGGCCAGGGCTGATGAACTTCGCGGTGGTCCGGCTGCACCCGCAGGCGCCGGCCGCCGCGACCTCGATCACCCAGACCGGCGTGTACGCGGGCGGCTGCCTGGGACCGCTCGGCCTGGGCGCGCTGGCCGGCACGGTCGGCTACCCGGCGATGTGGCTGACGGCGGCGGCACTCATGCTCCTGGCCGCCGTCCTGATGCTGCTCGGCGCCCGCCTGCTCCGCCGCGCCCCCGCGCTCCCCTGACCGCCCTCGCCGTGGGTGCGGGGGTCAGCTGGTGCGGTCGGCGATGTAGTCGCAGAGGGACTCCAGCGCGCGACGCGCCGGGCCCTCGGGCAGCGGGGCGAGCCGGGCGCGGGCGTCCTCGGCGTAGCTTCGCACCGTCTCCCGGGCGCGCTTGAGCGCCGGGGACTCCCGCAGCAGCCCGAGCGCCTCGGCATGCAGCGCGTCGTCCACCAGCGGGCCGGTGGCCAGGATCTCCCGCAGCCGTACGCTCGCCGCGTCCGCGTCGTCCGAGGCCAGCGCGTAGAGCACCGGCAGCGTGGGCACGCCCTCGCGCAGGTCGGTGCCGGGCGTCTTGCCGGACTCGATCGACTCGCTGGAGATGTCCAGCAGGTCGTCGGAGAGCTGGAACGCGACGCCGATGATCTCGCCGTACTCGGCGAGCGCCTCGATGTGCTCGGGCGCCGCGCCGCCGAACATGCCGCCGAAGCGCGCCGACGTGGCGATCAGCGAGCCGGTCTTCTCGGCGATCACGTGCAGGTAGTGCGCGACCGGATCGTTGTCGCGCGGACCGACCGTCTCGGCGATCTGGCCGTGCACCAGCCGCGCGAACGTGCGCGCCTGGAGGCGTACCGCCTCGGTGCCCAGGTCGGCGGCGATGTCCGCGGCCCGGGCGAAGAGGTAGTCGCCGACCAGGATGGCCACCGAGTTGGTCCAGCGGGAGTTGGCGCTCGGCGCGCCCCGCCGCACGGCGGCCTCGTCCATCACGTCGTCGTGGTAGAGCGTCGCCAGGTGGGTGAGTTCCATCACCACGGCGGCCGGGACGACCTGCGCGGCCTCCGGGTCGCCGAACTGGGCGCTCAGCGCCACCAGCAGCGGGCGGAACCGCTTGCCGCCGGCCTCGACCAGGTGACGGGCCGCCTCGGTCACCAGCGGGTCCGCGCTGGCGACGCTGGCCCGCAGCTCCGCCTCGACCCGGTCGAGCACGCCCAGCACGGAGGCTTCGACGCGCGGGTCCGCGAGGTGCAGGCCGAGCGCGCCGAACTGACCTGAATGCTCGCCAGCCGGATTCGCCACGTCCTCAACCATGCCACACCCGTTCGACCTGCTCGTCGAGGGGGATACGGGCCGAGGGCCGGCACGCCACGGCGTACCGGCCCTCGGTGGGAACACCTCGGTCATCTGACGAATTCGGCGGCGCCAGTCGTCAGGTCGAGCAGCGGACCCGGGACCACGCCGAGCACCAGCGTGGCCAGCACGCCGATGACCAGCGCCGCCGAGGTGAGCGCGCCCGGCACGGTCACCGTCGGCGTGGCCTCGCCCGGCTCGGAGAGCCACATCATCACCACGACCCGCAGGTACGGGAAGGCCAGCACCATGCTGGTCAGCACACCGGCGATCACCAGCCAGACCTGGTTGGCCTCCAGGGCCGGGCCGAAGACCGCGAACTTGCTGGTGAAACCGCTGGTGAGCGGGATGCCGGCGAAGGCCAGCAGGATGAACGTGAAGATCGCCGCGAAGAACGGCGAGCGGCGGCCCAGCCCGGCCCAGCGGGACAGGTGGGTGGCCTCCCCGTTGCTGTCGCGCACCAGCGTCACCACGGCGAACGCGGCGAGCACCGAGAAGCCGTACGCGGCCAGGTAGAACATCGTGCCGGAGAGCCCTTCGCGGCTCGGCGCCAGCACACCGACCAGCAGGTAGCCGGCGTTCGCGATCGACGAGTACGCCAGCAGGCGCTTGATGTCCGTCTGGGTGACCGCGAGCACCGCGCCGACCAGCATGGTCAGCACCGCCACCGTGCCGAGCACCGGGGTGAAGTCCCAGGAGGCCCCGGCGAACGCGACGTGGAAGACGCGCAGCAGCGCGCCGAACGCGGCGACCTTGGTGCAGGCGGCCATGAAGCCGGTCACCGGGGTCGGAGCGCCCTGGTAGACGTCCGGCGTCCAGACGTGGAACGGCGCGGCGGCGGCCTTGAACAGCAGGCCGATGCTGAGCAGCGCCATGCCGGCGAACAGCAGCACCGGGCTGGACGGGGACTCGGTGACCGCGGCGTGCACGGTGGCGAAGTCGACGCCGGCCCCACGGCCCGGGATGCCGGAGGTGAAGCCGTAGATCAGGGCGACACCGAACAGGAAGAACGCCGAGGCGTACGCGCCGAGCATGAAGTACTTCAGCGCGGCCTCCTGGCTCAGCAGACGCCGGCGGCGGGCCAGCGCGCAGAGCAGGTAGAGCGGCAGCGAGAAGACCTCAAGCGCGATGAACATGGTCAGCAGGTCGTTCGCCGCCACGAAGATCAGCATGCCGGCGATCGCGAACGACATCAGCGGGTAGACCTCGGTGGCGCCACCGACGCCCTCGGCCTGCCGGCGGTCCTCCGCCGACTCGGCGGTGACCGCGGCGTGCGCCACGAACGCGCCGCCCCGCTCCACCGTGCGCTCGCCGACGAGCAGCAGCGCCATCACGGCCAGGACCAGAATGGCGCCCTGGAGGAACAGCGTCGGCCCGTCGACCGCGATGGCCCCGCCGATGGTGATCAGCCGGACGTCCGCGTTCAGGATCACCATCACGATCGCCGCGAGCATCGCCACCAGGGCGAGCCCGAGCTGCACCGCGTTGCGCAGGCGACGCGGCACGAACGCCTCGACCAGGATCCCGACCAGGGCCGCGCCCAGCATGATCAGGATCGGAGCGAGCGCCGCGTAGTCGATCGACGGCAGCTTCAGTTCACTCACTTCGCGGCCTCCTGGACGCTGCCGACCTCAGGGGCGGGATCGGACTTGCCGACGTCCTGCATGGTCGCCTGGACGGCGGGGTTGATGACATCGGTGACCGGCTTCGGGTAGAAGCCGAGCAGCACGATCAACGCGATCAGCGGCGCGACGACTACCTTCTCGCGCAGCGTGAGGTCCCGGCGCATGCCCTCGACCTCGGTCAGCGCCGGGTTCAGCGTGCCCTGCGTGGTGCGCTGCACCATCCACAGCACGTACGCCGCCGCCAGGATGATGCCGAGCGTGGCGATCACCGCGACCGGCTTGTTGACGGTGAACGTGCCGATCAGCACCAGGAACTCGGAGACGAACGGCGCGGTGCCGGGCAACGCCAGCGAGGCCAGACCGGCGAAGAAGAGCACGCCGGCCAGCACCGGCACCAGCTTGCCCGCGCCGCCGAAGTCGCTGATCAGCGCCGAGCCGCGCCGGGCGATCAGCATGCCGACCACCAGGAACAGCAGGCCGGTGGCCAGGCCGTGGTTGAGCATGTAGAGCACCGCGCCGGTGCCGGCCTGGGTGGTGAACGCGAAGATGCCGATGCCGATGAACCCGAAGTGCGCGATCGAGGTGTACGACACCAGCCGCTTCAGGTCGTTCTGGCCGACCGCCAGCAGCGCGGCGTAGATGATGCCGATCACGCCGAGCGCCAGCGCCCACGGCGCGAACCAGCGCGACGCCTCCGGGAACAGCGGCAGGCAGTAGCGCAGGATGCCGAACGTGCCGACCTTGTCCAGCACGCCGACAAGCAGCGCGGCGGCGCCGGCCGGGGCCGCGCCACCGGCGTCCGGCAGCCAGGTGTGGAACGGGAAGAACGGCGCCTTGATCGCGAAGGCGACGAAGAAGCCGAGGAACAGCCAGCGGGCCGTGTCAGTGGCGAACTCCGCCTGGCTCAGCGCCTGCCAGTCGAAGGTCTTCCCGCCGACCACCCAGAGGCCGATCACCGCGGCCAGCATGAACAGACCGCCGACCAGCGAGTAGAGGAAGAACTTGACCGCCGCGTACTGCCGCTGGTGGCCGCCGTAGCTGCCGATCAGGAAGTACATCGGCACCAGCATGACCTCGAAGAACACGTAGAACAGGAAGACGTCGGCGGCGGCGAAGACGCCGATCATCGTGCACTCGAGGACGAGCAGCAGCGCGAAGTAGGCGGGCACCGAGCGCTTCGACGCCTCGGCGTCGTGCCAGGACGCCAGGATCACCAGCGGCACCAGGATCGCGATCAGCATCAGCATGACCAGCGCGATGCCGTCCACCTCGAAGGTGAAGTTCACGCCCCAGTTCGGGATCCACGGGTACGACTCGCGGAACTGGAACCGGTCACCGCCGGCGGAGAAGGCGAACCACATCACCACCGAGAGCACCAGCACCAGCAGCGACCAGCCGAACGCCACCATCTTGGCCAGGTCCGGGCGGCTGCGGGGCAGCAGTGCCACCACCAGGGCACCGACCAGCGGCGCCACGGTAAGCACCGAGAGGAACGGGAAGTTGGACATTATTCGGCCTTACCTCCGTCGTGACTGCGTGGCCCGCCGGCGGGGGCGGCCGCGTTGAGGTCGATCACGCCAGCCACCCCGCCTGCACCGCCAGGAACGCCGCGACCACGAGCAGCGCGCCGGCCAGGATCGAGGTCGCGTACGACCGCACGAAGCCGGTCTGGAGCCGCCGGAGCCGGCCCGAGCCCCCGCCCACGGCGGCGGCCAGGCCGTTGACCAGCCCGTCGACGCCCCGGTTGTCGAGGAACACGAGCGCCCGGGTGAGGAAGATGCCCGGCTTCTCGAAGACCGCCTCGTTGAAGGCGTCCGTGTAGAGGTTCCGGCGCGCGGCGGTGACCACCACGCCGGCCGGCTGCGGCTCGGTGGCCGTGCCGCCGCGGAACAGGAACCAGGCCAGCCCGGCGCCCAGCACCGTGAGCAGCAGCGACAGCGCGGTGAGCAGCCAGTGCGCCAGCACCGGCGCGTGCTCCCCGCTCTCGGCGGCGAGCCCGTTGGTGGCGGTGAGCCAGTCCGGCACGGAGGTGGCGAGCAGGAAGCCCGCGCCGACCGAGCCGATCGCCAGCAGGATCAGCGGGATCGTCATCAGCTTCGGCGACTCGTGCGGGTGCTCGATGTCCTCGGTCCAGCGCTTCGGACCGTGGAACGTGAGCACGAACAGCCGCGTCATGTAGAAGGCGGTGAGCCCGGCGCCGAGCAGCGCGGCCAGGCCAAACAGCCAGGCCGTCCAGCCCTCCCGCTCGAACGCGGCCACGATGATCGGCTCCTTGGAGAAGTAGCCGGAGAACGGGAACATGCCGATGATGGCGAGCCAGCCCATCATGAACGTCAGCCAGGTGACCTTCATGTACTTCGACAGTCCGCCGAAGCGGCGGATGTCGACCTGGTCGTTCATGCCGTGCATGACCGAGCCGGCGCCGAGGAACATGTTGGCCTTGAAGAAGCCGTGCGCCAGCAGGTGCACGATGGCGAGCGCGTACGCGCCGCCGCCGAGACCGACGCCGAGGAACATGTAGCCGATCTGGCTCACCGTCGACCAGGCCAGCACCCGCTTGATGTCGTCCTTGGCCGCGCCGATGATGCAGCCCATCAGCAGGGTGAGCGCGCCGACGCTGACCACCACGAGCTGGAGCGTCTCGTTGGCCGAGAAGATCGCGTTGGAGCGGGCGATCAGGTAGACGCCGGCGGTGACCATGGTGGCCGCGTGGATGAGCGCGGACACCGGGGTCGGGCCCTCCATCGCGTCCGGCAACCACGCCTGGAGCGGGAACTGGCCGGACTTGCCGGCCGCGCCGAGCAGCAGGAGCAGGCCGAGCACCAGCACCGTGGTCGAGGTCAGCGAGCCGACCCCGTTGAACACCTCGTCGTACTGGGTGGTGCCGAGCATGGCGAACATGATGAAGATGCCGATGGCCAGGCCGGCGTCACCGACCCGGTTCATCAGGAACGCCTTCTTGCCGGCGGTGGCCGCGCTCGGCCGGCCGTACCAGAAGGAGATCAGCAGGTACGACGCCAGACCGACGCCCTCCCAGCCGAAGTAGAGCATCACGTAGTTGTTGCCGAGCACCAGCAGCAGCATCGCGGCGACGAACAGGTTGAAGTAGGCGAAGAACAGCCGCCGGCCCTCGTCGTGCGCCATGTACTCCACGGCGTAGAGGTGGATCAGGAAGCCCACCCCGGTGATCAGCAGGACGAAGACAGCGGCCAGCGGGTCGAAGAGCAGACCGAAGTCCACCTTCAGGTCGCCGACCACCATGAAGTCCCAGAGGCTCAGCTCGACCTGCTTGTTCTCCAGGCCGCGAAGCTGGAAGAAGTAGGTGAGCCCGAGCAGGAAGGCGGCGCCGATGGCGCCCACGCCGAGCCAGTGGCCCCAGCGGTCCGCCCGCTTGCCCAGCAGCAGCAGGATCGCCGCGCTGACCAGCGGGATCGCCACCAGCAGCCAGACCGAGCCCAGCATCCCGTCCGCCGTGGCGAAGGTGACGGCCTCGGCTGGCTCAGACTGGGCGATCGTCAGAATCTGTTCCACCACGAGCCCCTCAGTACTTCAGCAGGTTGGCGTCGTCGACGCTCGCCGAGCGCCGGGTACGGAAGATCGCCATGATGATCGCGAGACCGACCACTACCTCGGCCGCCGCGACCACCATCACGAAGAACGCCATGATCTGGCCGTTCAGGTCGCCGTTGATCCGGCTGAACGTGACCAGGGTCAGGTTGGCCGCGTTGAGCATCAGCTCGATGCACATGAACAGCACGATCGCGTTGCGCCGAACCAGCACGCCGACGGCGCCGATGGTGAACAGCACCGCCGCGAGGATCAGGTAGTAGTCCGGGGTCACCGTGCTGACCTTTCGTTCGCGACTGCGGAGCTCCGCTTCGCTGCACTCCTCGCGCTCACCGTTCAGTACCCTTCAGTGCGGTCTCCTCGGCCGTCAGCTCACGCACCGGCAGGATCTCCGGGATGCTGCGCTCGGTCAGCCGGCCGTCGGGCAGGCGGGCCGGGGTGGCCACCGAGGAGGAGGTGGCGTAGACACCCGGGCCGGGCTTCGGGCCGGGGTAGTTGCCGGGACGGAACCGCGCCTTCATGGTGGCGATCTGGTCCATCCGGTCCGCCTTGCGCCGCTCGACGTGCGCCAGCACCATCGCGCCCACCGCTGCGGTGATCAGCAGCGCCGAGGTCAGCTCGAAGGCGAAGACGTACTTGGTGAACAGCAGCCGGGCGATGCCCTGCACGTTGCCCTCGGCGTTCGCCTCGTCGAGCCCGGCCGCCCGCACGCCGTCGAGCGCGCGGTGCAGGCCGCTGCCCACCAGGCCGGCGAAGCCGAGCCCGAGGACGACGGCGGCGATCCGCTGGCCGCGCAGCGTCTCGATGAGCGAGTCGGACGCGTCCCGGCCGACGAGCATCAGCACGAACAGGAACAGCATCATGATCGCGCCGGTGTAGACGATGATCTGCACCATGCCGATGAACGGCCCGGCCTGGAGCACGTAGAACACGCCCAGGCAGAGCATTGTCAGCACGAGCCACAGCGCGGAGTGCACCGCGTTGCGGGCCCACACCATGCCGACCGCCCCGAGCAGGGCCAGCGGGGCGAGGATCCAGAAGGTGACCTCCTCACCCCCGGACACCTGGCCCGCAGCGGCGAGCACCGTAGCCGAGGTCATGCCTTGCCTCCCTTGCCCGCCGCGGCGGACCGCTGCTCGGCCTGCTCGGCACCGGGGAAGGTCACGCCGGGGTGCTCCTCCACCTGGTACCGGCCGGGGCCCATCGGCGAGCGCTCGGCGCCCGCCGAGGTGCCCGGGTTGGTCAGCGCGCCGACGTAGTAGTCCTTCTCGCTGTCGCCCAGCCGCATCGGGTGCGGCGGCTGCTCCATGCCCTCGAGCAGCGGCGCGAGCAGCTGCTCCTTCGTGAAGATGAGGTCCTGCCGGTTGTCCCGGGCCAGCTCGTACTCGTTGCTCATGGTGAGCGAACGGGTCGGGCAGGCCTCGATGCAGAGCCCGCAGAAGATGCACCGGGCGTAGTTGATCTGGTAGATGCTGGCGTACCGCTCACCCGGGGAGAAGCGCTGCTCCTCGGTGTTGTCGCCACCCTCGACGTAGATCGCGTCGGCCGGGCAGGCCCAGGCGCACAGCTCGCAGCCGATGCACTTCTCCAGCCCGTCCGGGTGCCGGTTGAGGATGTGCCGCCCGTGGTAGCGCGGCGCCGAGACCGGCGGCTTGAACGGGTAGTCGGTGGTGACGACCTTCTTGAACATGTGCGAGAAGGTGACACCGAAGCCCTTGAACGTTCCGGTGATCGCGCCCACGTCACACCTCCCTGGAGTCCG
The DNA here is from genome assembly GCF_014203425.1 of Micromonospora echinospora. Lineage (NCBI taxonomy): Bacteria > Bacillati > Actinomycetota > Actinomycetes > Micromonosporales > Micromonosporaceae > Micromonospora > Micromonospora echinospora. The sequence continues at coordinate 993,445 of NZ_JACHJC010000001.1, read as the reverse complement.
GGCCGGCGACGACGTTGGCCGGCTCCCGCTCGGCGAGCACGCGCTTGGTACGCGGGCTCGGCGGAACCTGAAGATCCATCGGCGGCAGCGGGAAGCTGCCGTACGGCCGGCTGTCCGCCTGCTCCTGGGGCGACGGCTTGAGTTCCTTCTTCCGGCTCGGCCAGAAGAGCGTGACCAGCAGCAGCACGCCCGCGCCGACGGCGGTGACGAGTAGCCGGTCCCGGGCCTGCCAGTCCTCGATCGAGCGCAGCCCGGCGAGCACCATGATCCAGACCAGGTTCAGCGGCAGCAGCACCTTCCAGCCGAAGCGCATGAACTGGTCGTAGCGGAGCCGGGGCAGCGTGCCGCGCAGCCAGACGAAGACGAAGACCAGCAGGATGACCTTGCCGAAGAACCACAGCATCGGCCACCAGCCCTCGTTGGCGCCCGACCAGATCGTGATCGGCCACGGCGCGTGCCAGCCGCCGAGGAAGAGGGTCACCGTGAACGCCGACATCGTCACCATCGCGACGTACTCGCTGAGCATGAACAGCGCGAACTTCAGCGAGCTGTACTCGGTCTGGAAGCCGGCCACCAGCTCCGACTCCGCCTCGGGCAGGTCGAACGGCGCCCGGTTGGTCTCACCGACGATGGCGATGAAGAACATGATGAAGCTGGGCAGCAGCAGGATCGCGTACCAGCCGGGGGCCGCGACCTCGAAGCCGCCGATGCTCAGCCGGGTGCCGTCGCCCTGCGCGGCGACGATCCCGCTGGTCGACATGGTGCCGGCGGTCATGAAGACCGCGACCACGCTCAGGCCCATGGTGACCTCGTAGGACACCAGCTGGGCGGCGGAGCGCAGACCACCGAGGAGAGGGTACGTGGAGCCGCTGGCCCAGCCGCCGAGCACGATGCCGTACACGGCCAGCGAGGAGAACGCCAGCACCACCAGCACCGCCACCGACACGTCGGTGACCTGCAGCGGCGTGCGGTGCCCGAAGATGCTCACCATCGGCCCGAACGGAATCACCGACAGCGCGGTGACCGCGCAGACCACGGAGATCACCGGGGCGAAGAAGTAGACGACCTTGTCGGCCTTGCGCGGGAGGATGTCCTCCTTGAAGGCCAGCTTCACGCCGTCGGCGAGCGTCTGGAGCAGACCGAACGGGCCGGCCTGGTTGGGACCGGGCCGCACCGCCATCCGGCCCACGACCCGGCGCTCGAACCAGACGCCCAGCAGCGTGGCCGCCACGGCGACGACGAACGCGAAGAGGATCTTGCCGAGGACCAGCCACCACGGGTCCTTGCCGAAGTCGGCAAGCGTCGGGTCCTGCGCCGCGAGGTAGAGATTCACTGCACCGACCTTTCGTTCGCGACCGCGAGGCGTACTCGCTCCGCTCGTTGCCTGCGCGCGCTCACTGTGCACTCCCGGTGTTCAGCAGCGGGTCCGGCCGGTCCGCGGCGTCCGCCGCGACCCGTCCGGCCGGGACGGCCGGACCGCCGGCGGCGCCGACGGAGACCTTCACCAGCGAACCGGACGTCGCGCCGAGGCTGCGCCGCACGGTGGAGCCGGGCGAGTTGGTCGGCAGCCAGACGACGCCGTCCGGCATCTCGGTGATCGCCGCCGGCAGCGTGACCGCGCCCCGGTCGGTGCCGACGGTGACCGCGTCGCCGTCGGCCACGCCGAGGGACTCGGCGGTGCCCTTGCCCAGCCGGACCACCGGCGGGCGGGCGGTGCCGGCGAGGTGCTCGTCGCCGTCGGTGAGGCTGCCCAGGTCGATGAGCTGGTGCCAGGTGGACAGCACGGCCTCGCCCGCGCCGGGCTGCCGGACGGCGGCCGGCTCGGCCGAGGGCGCCGACGGCCGCTCGACCCGGGTACGCGGCAGCCCGCCCAGCTCGCGGCGGATGCTCGGCACGTCACCGGTGCCCAGCCGCACGTCGAGCTGCGCGGCGATCGCGTCGAGGATCCGGGCGTCGGTCATCGCACCGGTGTCCAGCACCTTGTCGAACGTGCGCAGCCGGCCCTCCCAGTCCAGGAAGCTGCCGGCCTTCTCGACCACCGGCGCGACCGGCAGGACCACGTCGGCCCGGCGCGACACCGCGCTCATCCGCAGTTCCAGGCTGACCAGGAACGGCACCGCGTCCAGGGCCGTCTCGGCCAGGCGCGGGTCGGCCAGATCGGCCGGGTCCACACCGGCCACCACCAGGGCGCCGAGCTGACCGTTCGCGGCGGCGGTGAGGATGCCGTCGGTGTCGCGGCCGGCCTGGCTCGGGATCACCCCGGCCGGGATGTCCCACGCCTCGCCCAGCTCCGCGCGGGCGGCGGGCTCGGTGACCACACGGCCGCCGGGGAGCAGGTTGGGCAGGCAGCCCGCGTCGACAGCGCCGCGGTCACCCGCGCGCCGCGGCACCCAGACCAGCCGGGCGCCGGTACGCCGGGCGACGTCCGCCGCCGCCGACAGCCCGCCCGGAACCTCGGCCAGCCGCTCGCCGACGATCAGGATCGCGCCGGGCTGCCCCAGCGCCTCGGCCACCGTGGCGTGCTCGGCCAGCACGCCGGCCTCCTCGCCCGGCACCACGCGGGCCAGCTTCGCCCCGAGCTTCTCCAGGCCGCGCGTCGCGAACGGCGCGATCGCGTACACAGTGAGCTTCTTCTTCAGGTACGCCTTGCGCAGCCGCAGGAAGAGGATCGGGCACTCCTCCTCCGGCTCCAGGCCGACGAGCACCACCGCGGGCGCGTTCTCCACGTCGGTGTAGGTCACGTCGGTGACCCCGGCGACGCTGCTGGCCAGGAAGTCGGCCTCCTCGCGGGAGACCGGGCGGGCCCGGAAGTCGATGTCGTTGGTGTTCAGCGCGATACGGGCGAACTTCGCGTACGCGTAGGCGTCCTCGACGGTGAGCCGGCCGCCGGTCAGCACCGCCGTGCCGGTCGCGCCGTCACGGGCCGCGCGCAGCCCCTCGGCGGCCCGGGTCAGCGCCTCGCTCCAGGACGCCTCGCGCAGCTCACCGGTCTTCTCGTCGCGCACCAGCGGGGTGCTGATCCGGTCGAACGCGCGGGCGTACTGGAAGCCCCAGCGGCCCTTGTCGCAGTTCCACTCCTCGTTCACCGCCGGGTCGTCGCCGGCCAGCCGGCGCAGCACCTTGCCGCGCCGCCAGTCGGTGCGCTGGGCGCAACCGGCCGAGCAGTGCTCGCAGACACTGGGCGTGGAGACCAGGTCGAACGGGCGGGCCCGGAACCGGTACTGCGCGCCGGTCAGCGCGCCCACCGGGCAGATCTGCACGGTGTTGCCGGAGAAGTAGGAGTTGAACGGGACGTCACCGGCGTCGCCGTCCTCGCCGTACTCCTCGTCCCGGTAGATGTTGATCTCCTCGTGCGAGGAGCGTCCCATCAGGTCGATGAACTTGTCCCCGGCGATCTCCTCGGAGAACCGGGTGCAGCGCTGGCAGAGCACGCAGCGCTCGCGGTCGAGCAGCACCTGGGTGCTGATCGGCAGCGGCTTCGGGTACTCCCGCTTGTGCTCGTGGAACCGCGAGTCCGTCCGGCCGGTGGACATCGCCTGGTTCTGCAGCGGGCACTCGCCGCCCTTGTCGCACATCGGGCAGTCCAGGGGGTGGTTGAGGAGCAGCAGCTCCATCACCCCCTCCTGGGCCTTCTTGGCGACCGGGGAGGTGAGCTGGGTCCGCACCACCATGCCGTCGGCGACGGTCTGGGTGCAGGAGGCGACCGGCTTGCGCTGGCCCTCCACCTCCACCAGGCACTGCCGGCAGGCGCCGGCCGGGGCCAGCAGCGGGTGGTCGCAGAAGCGGGGGATCTCGGTGCCCAGCTGCTCGGCGACCCGGATCAGCAGCGCCCCCTTGGGGGCGGTGACCTCGACACCGTCGATGGTCAGCGTGACGGTCTCGGTCTGCTTGGCTACGTCGGTCATCAGTGCGCCCCTACCAGGGTCTTCTCCGACAGCTTCGGAGCGGTACGTCCCTCGATGTAGTCGAGGTAGTCCTGCTTGAAGTACTTCAGCGACGAGGTGACCGAGCTGGTCGCGCCGTCACCCAGACCGCAGAACGAGCGGCCGAGGATGTTGTCGCAGGTGTCGAGCAGGGTGTCCAGGTCCTCGTGGGTGCCCTGGCCGGCCAGGATGCGCCGGTAGACCCGGACCATCCAGTAGTTGCCCTCCCGGCACGGGGTGCACTTGCCGCACGACTCGTGGTGGTAGAACTCCAGCCACCGGTAGGTCGCGTACACCGGGCAGTCCTGGTCGGAGAAGATCTGCGTGGCGGTGGTGCCCAGGATCGAGCCGGCCCCCGCCACCCCCTCGAAGTCCAGCGGCACGTCCAGGTGCTCGGCGGTCAGCAGCGGCGTCGACGAGCCACCCGGGGTCCAGAACTTCAGGTTGTGCCCGGGCTGCATCCCGCCGGCCAGCTCGATCAGCTCGCGCAGCGTGATGCCCATCGAGCACTCGTACTGGCCGGGGTTCGCGATCCGGCCGGACAGCGAGTAGATCATCGGGCCGGACGACTTCTCCGTGCCCATCGTCTTCCACCAGTCCGCGCCACCGAGCACGATGTACGGCACGCTGGCGATGGTGCCGACGTTGTTGACCACAGTCGGGCTGGCGTACAGGCCGTGGGTCGCCGGGAACGGCGGGCGCAGCCGGGGCTGGCCGCGGAAGCCCTCCAGCGAGTCCAGCAGCGCGGTCTCCTCGCCGCAGATGTACGCCCCGGCGCCGGAGTGCACCACCAGGTCCAGGTCGAACCCGGAGCCGAGGATGTTCCGGCCGAGGTAACCCTTGGCGTACGCCTCGGCGACCGCGTTGCGCAGCCGCCGGGCGGCGTGCACGGCCTCGCCCCGGATGTAGATGTACGCGCGGTTGGCCCGGATCGCGTACGAGGCGATGATGACGCCCTCGACCAGCGAGTGCGGGTCGTAGGTCATCAACGGCAGGTCCTTGCAGGTGCCCGGCTCGCCCTCGTCGGCGTTCACCACCAGGTAGTGCGGCTTGCCGTCGCCCTGCGGGATGAAGCCCCACTTCAGGCCGGTCGGGAAGCCCGCGCCGCCACGGCCGCGCAGTCCGGAGTCCTTGACCAGCTGGATCAGGTCGTCCGGGTGCGCCTTGAGCGCCTTGCGCAGGGCGGCGTAGCCGTCCAGCTTCTCGTAGGTGCCGAGCCGCCAGGCGTCCGGCGACAGCCAGCGCTTGGTGAGCACCGGCGTGAGCTTGGCCAGCGTCTCCGGCCGAGGAGTGGTCACTTCCGGACCCCCGATCCGTTCGCGTCCGCCGGGTCGGCGCCGTCCGCGCCCGTACCGGCCTCAGCTTCCTTGAGGTTGCGCTCCTGCGCGCCGACCGCGTCGCCGGCGGGCTTGCCGTCACCGGCCGGCGGGTTCGCCGCCGTGCCGGCCGCCTGCGCCGCCTGCGCGTCGCGGGGCACCGGCGCCGGGCCGTCCACCGGGACCTTGGTGCCCGGCGCGTCCGGTACGGCGGTGGCCGCGTCCGGCTGCCGGGTCTCGGCGGTACGCACCTGCGGCGACTTGGCGTCCGGCGCCTTCACGTCCGGCGCGGTGCTGCCGGTGGCCGCCTCCGGCTTGGCCGGCTCGGCGGCCGGCGCCGGCTTCGCGGCCTCGGCCTTCGCCTTCGCCTCGGCGGCGGCCCGGTCGGCGTCGGCCTTGCTGCGGATCGGGGTCTTCGGGTCGAAGCCCGGCACCGATACGCCGTGCTGCTCGGCCAGGCGCAGGCCGCGCAGGCTCGGCACGCCCGGCCCGCCGTCGGCCACCGCGCCGTCCCGCTCGTCGGCGAAACCGGCGAGCTGGACCGCCATCTCCTTGAGCGTGCACAGACGCGCGCCCCGGGTGGGCATCGGCCGGCCGCCGGCCCGCAGCTCCTCGACCACGTCGAGCGCGCCCTGCGGCTCCACGTTGTCGAAGAAGTCGTAGTTGACGGTCATGACCGGGCCGTAGTCACACGCCGCGAGGCACTCGGCGTGCTCCAGCGTGATCTTCCCGTCGGCGGTGGTCTCCTCGTGCCCGACGCCGAGGTGCTCGGCCAGGGCGTCGTAGACCTTCTGCCCGCCGAGCACGTCGCACATCGTGTTGGTGCAGACGCTGACCAGGTAGTCACCGGTGGGCTTGCGCTTGTACATGGTGTAGAAGGTGGCGACGGCGCCGACCTGGGCCTTGTTCAGCCCGAGCACCTCGGCGCAGAACTCGACACCGGCCGGGGAGACGTACCCCTCCTCGGACTGGACCAGGTGCAGCAGCGGCAGCAGCGCCGAACGCGACCGGTCGGCCGGGTACCGGGCGATGATCTCCCGCGCCCGGAGCCGGGTCTCTTCAGTGAACGTGCTCATCGGTCACAACCACCCATCACGGGGTCCAGCGAGGCGCCGCCGGCGATCACGTCGGCGATCAGGCCGCCCTCGGCCATCGCCGGGAGGGCCTGGAGGTTGACGAAGCTCGGCTCCCGGTAGTGCACCCGGTAGGGCCGGGTGCCGCCGTCGGACACCGCGTGCACGCCCAGCTCGCCGCGGGGCGACTCGATGGCGACGTACACCTGGCCCGGCGGGACCCGGAAGCCCTCGGTCACGAGCTTGAAGTGGTGGATCAGCGACTCCATCGACTGACCCATGATCTTCGCGACGTGCTCCAGGGAGTTGCCCATGCCGTCGACACCGATGGCGAGCTGCGCCGGCCAGGCGATCTTCTTGTCGGAGACCATCACCGGGCCCGGCTTCAGGCGGTCCAGCGCCTGCTCGACGAGCTTCAGCGACTCCCGGATCTCCGCGACCCGGACCAGGTAGCGGCCCCACACGTCACCGTCGGTGTGGGTCGGCACGTCGAACTCGTACGTCTCGTAGCCGCAGTACGGCATGGTCTTGCGCAGGTCCCAGGCGAGGCCGGCGGAGCGCAGCACCGGGCCGGTGACGCCGAGCGCCATGCAGCCGGTCACGTCGAGCACCGCGACGTTCTGCGTGCGCTCCAGCCAGATCGGCTGGCCGGAGAGCAGGTCCTCGTACTCCTTGAGCCGCTTCGGCATCAGCGTGAGGAAGTCGCGGATCTTGCGGATCGCGTCGTCCGGCACGTCCTGCGCCACACCGCCCGGCCGCACGTACGCGTGGTTCATCCGCAGGCCGGTGATGGTCTCGAAGATGTCGAGGACGTACTCCCGCTCGCGGAAGCCGTACAACATCATGTTGATCGCGCCCAGCTCCATGGCGGTGGTCGCCAGCCAGACCAGGTGCGACGAGATCCGGTTGAGCTCCATCATCAGCACGCGGATGGTGTTGGCCCGCTCGGTGATGTCGTCGGTGATCCCGAGCAGCTTCTCCACCGCGAGCGCGTACGCCGTCTCGTTGAACAGCGGGGAGAGGTAGTCCATCCGGGTCACGAACGTCGAGCCCTGGACCCAGTTGCGGTACTCCAGGTTCTTCTCGATGCCGGTGTGCAGGTAGCCGACGACCGAGCGGGCCTCGCGGACCGTCTCGCCCTCCAGCTCCAGGACCAGCCGGAGCACGCCGTGGGTGGACGGGTGCTGCGGACCCATGTTGACGATGATCCGCTCGTCGTTGATCGGGTCCGCGCCGGAGACGACCTCGTCCCAGTCCCCACCGGTGACGGTGAAGACCTTGCCCTCGGTGGTCTCGCGCTCGGTCGCGTAGTTCGACGTGGTCACTGGTACGACCTCCTCCGGTCCGGCGGCGGGATCTCCGCACCCTTGTACTCGACCGGTACGCCGCCGAGCGGGTAGTCCTTGCGCTGCGGGTGACCCTCCCAGTCGTCCGGCATGAGGATCCGGGTCAGGGCGGGGTGGCCGTCGAAGACGACGCCGAACATGTCGTACGCCTCCCGCTCCTGCCAGTCGGCGGTCGGGTAGACGGCGGTGACGCTCGGCACGTGCGGCTGCTCGGCGGAGACCGCCACCTCCAGCCGGACGATGCGGCGGTAGGTCATCGAGGTCAGCTGGTAGACCACGTGCAGGCGCCGTTCCGCGCCCAGGTAGTCCACGCCGGACACCGAGGAGCACAGCTCGAAGCGCAGCGACAGGTCGTCGCGCATCACCTGGCAGACCTCGGCGATGCGCTCCGGGCGCACGTGCAGCGTCAGCTCACCCCGGTCGACCACGACCTTCTCGATCGCGTCGCCGAAGTCCGGGTACGCCTCCTCCAGCGCGTCCCGCACCTCGTCGAAGTAGCTGCCGTACGGGCGGGTCGCCTCCTCGATCGGCTTGCGCGGGCGGACCAGCCCGCCGTAGCCGGAGACGTCACCGGTGCCCTGGTTGCCGAACATCCCCCGGCCGGCCGGGCTGGCCGGCGGGTACTCGGCCGGAGCGGTGGAGCTGGCGCCGGTCGGGGTGGTCGGCACCGGCACCCCGCCGTCGTTGTTCTTGTCGTTCGGTGCGGTCATTTCGGGCCCCTATGCGACGCCTGAAGGTGGTTCTGCGCCTTCATCCAGTTCTCGATCCGCAGCTGCTCCTCGCGCCCCTCGCGGACGGCCTTCGTCCACTCGGCACGCCGGGCCTTGTCGCTGCGGTACGACGAGGGCATCGAGCCGTACGGCACGACCGGCACGTCACCGCGCGCCTTGCGGGCCTCCAGCATCTTGCGGCCGTTCGGGCCCAGCGGCTCGTGCATGATCTTCTCGCGCAGCTTGAGCACGGCGTCGATGAGCATCTCCGGCCGGGGCGGGCAGCCGGGAAGGTACATGTCGACCGGTACGACGTGGTCGACGCCCTGCACGATGGCGTAGTTGTTGAACATGCCGCCGCTGCTGGCGCAGACGCCCATCGAGATGACCCAGCGGGGCTCGGCCATCTGGTCGTAGATCTGGCGCAGCACCGGGGCCATCTTCTGGCTCACCCGGCCGGCCACGATCATCAGGTCCGCCTGCCGGGGCGAGGCGCGGAAGACCTCCATGCCCCAGCGGCCCATGTCGTAGTGCGGGCCGCCCGCTGCCATCATCTCGATGGCGCAGCAGGCCAGACCGAACGTGGCGCCCCAGACCGAGGTCTTCCGCGTCCAGTTGACCAGCTTCTCGACGCTGGTGAGCAGGACGCCGGAGGGGAGCTTCTCCTCGATGCCCATCTGCTACCTCCTCAGTCCCAGTCCAGGCCGCCGCGCCGCCAGACATAGGCGTATGCGACGAAGACCGCGACGATGAACAGGACCATCTCCACGAAGCCGAAGATCGGCAGGGCGTCGAAGGAGACCGCCCAGGGGTAGAGGAAGATGATCTCGATGTCGAAGACGATGAAGAGCATCGCCGTCAGGTAGAACTTGATCGGGAACCGGCCGCCGCCGACCGGCTGCGGGCTCGGTTCGATGCCACACTCGTACGCCTCGAGCTTGGCCTTGTTGAGACGCCGCGGGCCGGCGAGTCGGGCGGCGGCCACGGAGAACAGCGCGAACGCCGCAGCGAGGGCGAACAGCCCGATGATGGGTGCGTAAGGAGAGAGCGTCATCGTTGTCCCCTGCTCGTCCTTCCCTGACCTCGGTGGTTGGCCAAAATCACACTATTCACGTCCCTGGGACCTCGGTCGTCGGGGGGTCGATCTCTGTCCGGCTCGTGGTCGGTCGGCCGCGGCCGGTCGTCTCCTACACGGCCGGGGCCACCTTCGTCATCGCGTTGATGACCCGGTCCATCGCGTCCCCGCCGCGCGGGTCGGTCAGGTTCGCCAGCAGCTTGAGCACGAAGCGCATGAGCATCGGGTGCGGCATGCCGTGCCGGGTGGCCAGCCGCATCACCTCGGGGCGGCCGATGAGCTTCACGAACACGCCGCCGAGCCGGTAGTAGCCGCCGAAGCGGGCCTTCAGCTCCTGCGGGTACGCCAGCAACGCCCGCTCCCGCTCCGCGCCGGCCGGGCGGGCCAGCGCCTGCACCACGACCTCCGCGGCCATCTCGCCGGACTCCATCGCGTACGCGATGCCCTCGCCGTTGAACGGGTTGACCATGCCGCCGGAGTCGCCGACGAGCAGGACGCCACGGGTGTAGTGCGGGACCCGGTTGAAGCCCATCGGCAGCGCGGCCCCGAGGGTCGGACCCTCCGCATTGGACTCGTCGGTCATCCCCCACTCCTCGGGGGTGTTCGCGAGCCAGTCGGTGAGCAGCTTGCGGTAGTTCGTCTTGCCGAACGCGGAGGACGAGTTCAGCACGCCGAGGCCGACGTTCACCCGGCCGTCGCCGAGGCCGAAGATCCAGCCGTAGCCGGGCAGCAGCGCGTCGCTGCCCTTGGCCCGCAGCTCCAGCCACGACTCCAGGTAGTCGTCGTCGTGCTTGGCGGCTGAGCGGTAGTAGCGGCGGACCGCCACGCCGATCGGGCGGTCCTCCCGCTTGGTCAGCCCGAGGGCGAGCGGGAAGCGGCCGGAGACGCCGTCGGCGGCGACCACGAGCGGCGCGTGGAAGGTGGCGGGCTCGTTGTCCGGGCCGACCTCGGCCTGCACGCCGATCACCCGGTCGTCGGCGCCGAGCACCGGGCCGAGGACGTTGACGCTGGTGCGCAGCTTCGCCCCGGCGGCGACGGCCCGCTGCGCGAGCAGGTCGTCGAAGTCGAGCCGGGTCCGCACCAGGCCGTAGTTGGGGAAGCTGGCCAGGTCGGGCCAGTCCAGCTCCAGGCGCACCCCGCCGCCGATCACCCGCAGGCCCTTGTTGTGCAGCCAGCCGGCCTCGGGCGAGGTGTCCACGCCCATCCGGATGAGCTGCCGCACGGCGCGGGGCGTGAGCCCGTCGCCGCAGACCTTCTCCCGGGGAAACTCCGTCTTCTCCAGCAGCAGCACGCGTACGCCGTGCCGCGCCAGGTGGTACGCCGTGGCCGATCCTCCGGGACCGGCGCCCACGACGATGACGTCGGCGTCGTTCTCCACCGCGGTCATCCGCGCCTCCTCCCGCATGCTCGTGAAATGCTTCACAAGCCCATCCGGTTGGAGTCTATGACCGCCGTTACACCAGGCCGCGCTGAGGGGGGCCTAACTTCGTGGAAACGGGCCGGTAGGAGTGCCGAAACCGGTCAGGGGCGGGCCGGCGCGGCCGGTCCGAGCCCGGCGTCGAGCCGGATCGCCTCGGGCAGGTGGTCGCGCAACGCGCCGCCCGCCGCGCGGTCGAGCGCCGCCAGCACCTCGGCGACGACCTGCCGGACATCAGCGGGATCCGCGCCGGCCAACTCGCGGAGCTGGGCGATCAGCTCGGCGGCGTCGTCGTCGGTGGCGGCCTGGTCTGGTCCCGTCATGGGGGCGAGCCTACGGGACAAAGTAGACCAGAACCGGATATTCACGAAATGACCGGCTCGCGCCTGGTCGTCCGGTCAGTTTCGGACGGCCCGGTGCAGGGCCACCACGCCCCCGGTCAGGTTGCGCCACGCCACCCGGCCCCAGCCGGCCGCGCCGATCCGCGCGGCCAGCGCCGGCTGGTCCGGCCAGGCCCGGATCGACTCCGCCAGGTAGACGTAGGCGTCGGGGTTGCTGGACACCGCGCGCGCCACGGCCGGCAACGACCGCATCAGGTACGACAGGTAGACGGTGCGGAACGCCGGGTTGACCGGGGTGCTGAACTCGCAGACCACAAGCCGCCCGCCCGGCCGGGTCACCCGGGCCAGTTCGCGCAGCGCCGCGTCGGTGTCGTTGACGTTGCGCAACGCGAAGGAGATGGTCACCGCGTCGAAGCTGGCGTCGGCGAACGGCAATCGCAGCGCGTCCCCGGCCAGCAGCGGCACCGACGGGCGGGTGCGCTTGCCCGCGTACAGCATGCCCAGCGACAGGTCGGCGCCCACCGCGTACGCCCCGGAATGGGCCAGCTCCTCGGTCGAGACGCCGGTGCCGGCGCCCACGTCGAGCACCCGCTCGCCCGGGCGCAACCCGAGCGCCGCCCGGGTGGCACGCCGCCAGGACCGGTCCTGCCCGAAGGAGAGCACGGTGTTGGTCAGGTCGTAGCGGGCCGCGACACCGTCGAACATCGCGGCTACCTCGTGCGGCTGCTTGTCCAGGCTGGCGCGCTGGCCCTGCGGGGTACGGCTCACCCCTCCACTCTGCCAGCCGCGCGGCCCCCGCCCCGCCCCGGGTACGCGAGAGGGCGGGGTGGTCGCCCACCCCGCCCTCGCCGCGTCCTGCGTACCGGTCAGTCCTCGGTGCGCTCCTCGCCCGGCGTGACGAGCACCACCTTGCGGCGCCGGGACAGCATCATCAGCGCCACGCCGGCGGCGACCACCGCCGCGCCGATCCCGCCGATCAGGCCGACCTGCATACCGGTCACCGGCAGGCCACCGCCGCCGGTGCCGCCACCCGCGCCACCATCGGCGGTCGGGGTCGGCACCGCCGTCACGCTGCCGGTCGGAGTCGGCTCGGCGGTCGGCGTCGAGGTCGGCTGGACCGTCGGCGTCGGGCTCGGGGTCGACTGCGGGCTCTGGTCGACGAAGACGTCGAACTGGGCGGTGTTGTCGCCGTCGTCGGCCTCGGAGAACGCGCGGCGCTGCGCCGAGTTGGCGACCTTCGGCTGCTCCTCCGGCGTGCCGGAGGCCGCCTCCAGCCCGGCGGCCCAGACGAAGCCCGGCCGGAGCACCTTCTCGGCCACGTCCGCGCCGACCTTCACCCGCACGTCGGCGGTGTAGTACTGGCCGGGCTTGAGCACCACGCCCAGGTCCTCGCAGTACGCGTTGGCGAACCCGCCCAGGTCCTGCTCGACGCAGCCCTCGGGCAGCTCGGCGAAGGTGACACCGACCGGCAGTGTGATCCCGTAGCTGATGCCGGTGGCGTTCTCGCTGCCACCGTTGAACACGGCCCAGTCCAGCGGCGCGGTCTGGCCCGGCCGGACCGGGCGCAGGCCCGCCTCACCGGCGTCGTCGCCGTCGACCGCCACGTCGACGTACACGTCCTGGACCCATGTGGTGAGGTCGTAGCCGGGGTCGGTGACGGTGATGTCGTGGTCGACGGAGTCGAGCACCCCGTCGCCGTTGGCCGCGCTGATCGACACCGTCAGGGTGCCGGCCGCGCCCGTGCCGCCGGTGGAGAACAGCGGGAGTCCGAAGTCCTCAGTGGTGCCCGCGGGCAGATCGCCGAGCAGGCAGGAGAACGTGGTGCCGCGGATGTCGCAGCCCTTCGGCACCAGCACGCCCACCTTGCCGGTCTTGAGGTTCTTCGTCTCGACCGTGACCCGGACGCCCTTCGCGTCGACGGTCCCGGCGGTGTTGTTCACCTGGAACTTGAACGGCTTGGCCTTCGCCTCGGTGACGCCGTTGGCGAGCTGGTAGCTGAGCGGGATGAGCTGGAGGTCTGCCTTGCCGGCCGCCTGCGCCGGGCCGGCGAGCGCGCCGAGACCGGCGGTGGAGAGCAGGGCCACGACGCCGGCGCGCGCCAGCGTGGACCGGTAGCGGAAGGTCATTGTTCCCCCGGGGGGTAGGGACGCGCCGATCAACGCACGAACGAAGGGACGGTACCGGAGCGACGCAGCGTCGCGCCAGCGTCCCACGGTGGGAATTCCCATCGATTCGACAGACGGCAAGGGCGGGATGGTCACCCATCCCGCCCTTGCCGCGGTGCGTTATGTGAACGGCCCTCATGGGCCGATGGAGGACGACCGTCCCCGACGGACGCCGCCAGCGTAATGGCGTCGCCGACGTGCCGGGCCGTGCTCACCCGGGTCGCCGCCGACCTGTTACCTGCCTGCTCGCGGGCCGGATCGGTGGTGTCGCGCGGGCAGGCTAGCCGCCGGTGATCACGCAGGTGAAGACCCCTGGCGGAAGCTTCACCGGAAACGGGCGGAGCTCCGGCCGCACGACGGGAGCCGACCGGCCGAACGGGGGAACGAGGTCAGTTGACCTCGACCAGCGGCAGCGACTTCCCGGCCCCACCGCCGGGCAGCGCGATCGACGAGAAGTGCGAGACCACGCGGTCGTCGCTCGGGTCGTCGGCGGGCGTGTGGTGCACCGCGAGCCGGTTGTAGAGCGTGTCCCGCTGCGCGGGGATCCGGTCGGCCGACCGGATCATGCCGATCAGCTCGTGCAGGTTGGACCGGTGCCGGGCGCCGGCGGAGGAGATGACGTTCTCCTCCAGCATGATCGAGCCGAGGTCGTCCACGCCCATGTGCAGCGCGAGCTGCCCGACGTCCTTGCCGGTGGTCAGCCAGGACGCCTGCAGGTGCGGCACCGTCTCGAAGAACAGCCGGGCCACCGCGACCAGCCGCAGGTACTCCAGCGTGGTCGCCTGGGTGCGGCCCTTCAGGTGGTTGTTCTCCGGCTGGTACGTCCACGGGATGAAGGCCCGGAAGCCGCCGGTGCGGTCCTGCACGTCGCGGATCATCCGCAGGTGCTCGATCCGCTCGGCGTTGGTCTCGCCGGTGCCCATCATCATGGTGGCCGTCGACTCCAGGCCCTGCCGGTGCGCCAGCTCCATGACCTCCAGCCAGCGGGCGCCGGACTCCTTCAGCGGCGCGATCGCCTTGCGCGGCCGGTCCGGCAGCATCTCGGCGCCGGCGCCGGCGATCGAGTCCAGGCCGGCGGCCTTGATCCGGGCGATGGCCTCGTCCAGGCTCACACCGGAGACCTTCGCCATGTGCAGGATCTCGCTCGGGCCGATCGAGTGGATCGCGAGCTGCGGGTACGCCTTCTTGACCGAGGAGAACAACTCCTCGTAGTACTCCACGCCGTAGTCCGGGTGGTGCCCGCCCTGAAGCATGACCTGGGTGGCGCCCAGCTCGACCGCCTCGCCGCAGCGGCGCAGGATCTCCTCGGTCGGGTGGGTCCAGCCCTCCTTGTGCTTGGGGGCCCGGTAGAACGCGCAGAACTTGCACGCCGTCACGCAGACGTTCGTGTAGTTGATGTTGCGGTCGATCAGGTACGTGACGATGTTGTCCGGGTAGCGGCGCCGCCGTACCGCGTCGGCCGCCTCGCCCAGCGCGTGGAAGGGCGCGTCGATGTAGAGCAGCAGCGCCTCCTCGGGCGTGATGCGCCCGCCGTCCGCGCCGCGTTGCAGGATGTCGTCGATCTCCCGGTTCGCCGTCACACTCCCGAGCGTACGCCGACCGCCCCCGGCCCCGACCGGCCCACCCTGGGGATCCGGCGCGGAAAACACGGTGACGAGCGCCACGCCCCCGGGAATTCCATCGATAACCTACGATTCATCGATGACTGACGCACCCGTACCCCGCACGAGGCGCGCGTTCCGCCGGCGCGCCTTGCTCGTCCTCGCGCCACTCGCGGCCGGCGGCCTGGCCCTCGCCGCCGGCCCTCGCCCCGCCGCGGCGGCCACCACCGCGCCGGAGTGCCTCGCCGACCTGCTGGAGCGCTGATGGCCACCATTCCGTGGCTCGCCGACGTGCTGCGCTCGGCCGGCGTCACGGTGGTGGAGGAGGGCAACTGGCTCGGCCGCGTGGCCGGCAGCTCGTTCAACCCGATCGGCGTGCTCTGGCACCACACCGCCGCCGCCTCCAGCGCCACCAACCCGCACCCCGCCCTGGGCATCTGCATCAACGGCCGCTCCGACCTGCCCGGGCCGCTCTGCCACGCGCTCGTCGACTACAACGGCGTCTTCCACGTCATCTCCGGCGGGCGGGCCAACCACGCCGGGTCCAGCCGCGGCAGCGGGCCGATCCCGGCCGGTGACGGCAACACGCTCCTGGTCGGCTGGGAGATCGACTACAACGGCGTCGACCAGCGGATGACCCCCGCCCAGTACTCCGCCTCCGTGCTCGCCACCGCCGCCGTGCTGAGGCGGCTCGGCCGCGACGCCTCCTACGCGCGCGGGCACCGGGAGACCAGCACCACCGGCAAGATCGACCCCTCCTTCATCGACCTCGACAGCATGCGCGCCGACGTCGCCCGGCAGCTCACCGGAAACCCACCCCTCGAACTCTGGAAGGACGACATGAAGCTCATCCAGTCCACCAACCGGGGCATCGCCCTGGTCGGCCCCGGTTACTTCCGCCTGCTTCGCAACAACGAGGAGGTCTACGCCGCCGTCGCGCTCGTCGGCAACCCGCTGATCGGCAACGACCGCCAGTTCGACCTCTGGCGCAGCATCGCCTTCGACGGCGAGGTCAAAGCGCCGAGCTGAGCCGCGTCCGGGCGACGGGCGCGTCGGCGGTCTTGCGTCCGTCGCCTAGGCTCGCGGCGTGTCCGTCGCATCACATCCGCACACCCCGGTAGTCGTGGCGGGCGCCCGCCCTGCCCTCTGGTCCCTCGCCATGACAGCCGTGGTGGCCGGCCTCGGCCTCGCCGTGATCGTGGTGAACACGCTCGTCGGGTACCTGACCGTCGGCCTGTCGCAGGCCGTGCCGATCTGCCTCGGCCTGGCCGGCTGCTTCACCGTCGCCGTCGCCCTGCGCCTGCTGCACCGGGCCTGGTGGCTGGCCGTCCTGTCGGTGGTGCCGGCCCTCTTCGTGCTGGTGGGCAGCGTGCAGCTCGCCCCCGAGGCGGTGCTGCAGCAGCGGGGCGTCGCCCAGCAGGTCACCATCACCGACGTGCAGACGTCCGGCAAGCGGCACGAGTTCGCGCTCCGCGGCGACTCCGGTCCGCTCGACGAGCCGCTCGTATACCGGGGCAGCGCTCCCGGCTACCGGGTCGGCCAGCAACTCACGGTGCTCACCGACCCGCAGGGGCAGGTGGAACTGGCCGACGCCGAGAAGGTCGACGTCGGCGGCAAGCGGAGCATGCTCGTGCTCGGCGCGGTCGGCTGGACGCTGTTCGCGCTCCTCGCCGGATGGCGTGGCCACGTCCGGCGGGCCCGGGGCCGTCAGGCCATGGCGCCGCTGTCGATCTGACCGGCGGGCGCCGGCCCGCCGGTCAGCTCACGCGTCGTAGTCGACTGTCAGCTCGTCGGTGACCGGGCTCGACTGGCAGGTCAGCACGTAACCAGCGGCCACCTCGTCGGGCTCCAGCGCGTAGTTGCGCGCCATCGTCACCTCGCCCGAGACCACCCGGGCCCGGCAGGTCGAGCACACCCCGCCCTTGCACGCGTACGGCAGCTCGCCGCGCACCCGCAGGGCCGCGTCCAGCACCCGCTCGTCCCGGCCCATCGTGAAACTCGACGAGCGCCCGTCCAGCACGATCGTCACCTCGGCGCCGGCGCCGGACCGCTCGACCTCGCGGCGCACCGGCTCCGGCGGGGCGTCGACGTGGAACAGCTCGGTGTGCACCGCCGCGTCCGGCACGCCGCGACCCGCCAGCACCGCCTTGGCGTCCACCACCATCCCGTACGGGCCGCAGAGGAACCACTCATCGATCTCGTCCCCCGGTACGACGGTGTCGAGCAGCCGGGTCAGCCGGTCGGCGTCGATCCGACCGGACAGCAGCGCCGACTCGCCCATCTCCCGGGACAGCACGTGCACCAGGTGCAGCCGGGTCGGGTAGCGGTCCTTCAGGTCGGCCAGCTCCTCGGCGAACATCACCGAGTTCGCCGTGCGGTTGCCGTACACCAGCGTGAACGTGCTGCGCGGCTCGACCGCCAGCGCGGTCGCGGCCAGCCCGAGCACCGGGGTGATGCCGGAACCGGCGACCACCGCGCCGTACCGGCGGGCCCGGTCCGGGGCGAACGCGGAGGTGAAGTGGCCCAGCGGCGGCAGCACCTCGACGGTGTCGCCGCCACGCAGCGCGCCGCAGGCGTACGCGGAGAACGCCCCGCCCGGCACCTCACGCACCCCGATCCGCAACCGGCCGTGCCGGGCCAGCTCGTCGGGGGTGGAGCAGATCGAGTACGACCGCCGCACCTCCCCGCCGTCGGCGTCGGCCGGGCGGCGGACGGTGAGGTGCTGCCCGGCGGAGAACGCGAACGTCTCGCGCAGCTCCTCCGGCACCGCGAACGTGATCGACACCGAGTCGTCGGTGAGCCGGTCCACGGCGGCCACGGGCAGCGGGTGGAAGACCGGCCGGCGGCGAACCGGCCGCGTGATGGTGACAGTCACAGCGCCTTCAGGTGGTCGAAGGGTTCGGAACAGGAGCGGCAGCGCCACAGCGCCTTGCACGCGGTCGAGCCGAAGCGGCTGATCTGCGTGGTCTCCGGCGAGCCGCAGCGCGGGCAGCGTACGGCCAGGGTCAGCGGCACCACTGTGTCGTCGCCGCGCGAGGCGGGCGGGGCGATGCCGGCGGCGGCGAGCTTGGCCCGGCCCGCGTCGGAGATCCAGTCCGTGCTCCACGCCGGGTGGTAGACGGTGCGTACCTCGGCGTCCGGATGCCCGGCGGTGGCCAGCGCCCGGCGGATGTCCTCCCGGATCACGTCCATGGCCGGGCAGCCGGTGTAGGTGGGTGTGATGGTGACGACGACCCGGCCGGTGCCGGGCTCCTCGTCGACCGCGCGCAGGATGCCCAGCTCGTCGATGGTGATGACCCGGATCTCCGGGTCCACCACCGCCGCCGCGGCGTCCCTCGCGCTTGTCACCAGCTTGCTCCGGGGTGGGCGCGGTGCAGCACCTGCATCTCGGCGAGCAGGTAGGAGAGGTGTTCGGTGTGCAGGCCGTCCCGGCCGCCGCCGGGCGTCCAGCCCGTCTCCGGGCGGGTGAGCGTCGCCTCGTCCAGCACGGCGGCCACAGTGGCGTCGAAGTCGGCCCGAAGGGTGGCCGGGTCGACCGGCGCCGCCGGATCGGGGTCGAACAGCTCGTGGACGTACGGCCACACGTGGTCGACCGCGTCCTGCATGCGCCGGTGCGACTCCTCGGTGCCGTCGCCGAGCCGCTTCACCCACAGCGCGGCGTGGTCCAGGTGGTACGCCGACTCCTTGCGCGCCTTCGCGCCGACCGCTGCCAGCCGCTCGTCCGCGCAGCTGGCCAGCGCCGTGTACAGCGGCACCTGGTACGCGGCCAGGAAGAACAGCTTCGCCATGGTCACGCCGAAGTCGCCGTTGGGCAGCTCGACCAGCAGGCAGTTGCGGAACTCGCGGTCGTCGCGCAGGAAGGCCAGGTCGTCCTCGTCCCGGCCGGCGCCCTCCAGCTCGCCCGCGTACGTGAGCAGCAGCCGGGCCGCGCCGAGCTGGTCGAGGGCGATGTTGGCGAGCGCGATGTCCTCTTCCATCTCCGGCGCGCGGGAGGTCCACTCGCCGAGGCGCTGCGCCGCGATGAGCGCGTCGTCGCCGATGGCGAGCGTGAAGTCGAACCGGCTCATAGGTGCGCCGCCCCTTCGGGGACCTCGTAGAACGTCGGGTGCCGGTAGACCTTGTCGGCGGCCGGGTCGAAGAAAGCGTCCTTCTCGTCCGGGCTGGACGCGGTGATCGCGCTCGCCGGCACCACCCAGATCGAGACGCCCTCCTGCCGGCGGGTGTAGAGGTCGCGGGCGTTGCGCAGGGCCAGCTCGGCGTCGGGGGCGTGCAGGCTGCCGACGTGGGTGTGCGACAGGCCACGGCGGGCCCGCACGAAGACCTCCCAGAGGGGAGAGGACGCGCCGCTCACGCCGGGCTGGCCGGGCATGCCCTCACGGCCCTCGCTTCGCTCGGTGCGTTCGCTCATGCCGCTACCGCCTTTCGTTCCGCCCGCTTCGCGGCGTACGCCGCGGCGGCCTCCCGTACCCACGCGCCGTCGGCGTGCGCCTTGCGCCGGTGCGCCATGCGCTCCCTGTTGCACGGCCCGTCGCCCTTGATGACACGCATCAGCTCGGCGTAGTCGGGCTGGGTGTAGTCGTACGCCTGGCGCTCGTCGTTCCAGCGCAGGTCCGGGTCGGGCAGGGTGAGGCCGAGCACCTCCGCCTGGCCGACGCACATGTCGACGAAGCGCTGGCGCAGCTCGTCGTTGGAGAAGCGCTTGATCTTCCAGGCCATGGACTGCGCGCTGTGCGTCGAGTCGCCGTCGGGCGGGCCGAACATGGCAAGTGACGGGTACCACCAGCGGTCCACCGCGTCCTGGGCCATCGCCTTCTGCGCCTCGGTGCCGTGCGCCAGCGTGTGCAGGATCTCGTAGCCCTGCCGCTGGTGGAACGACTCCTCCTTGCAGACCCGGATCATCGCCCGGGCGTACGGCCCGTAGGAGCAGCGGCACAGCGGCACCTGGTTGACGATCGCCGCGCCGTCCACCAGCCAGCCGATGGCGCCCACGTCGGCCCAGGTCAGCGTCGGGTAGTTGAAGATCGAGCTGTACTTCTGCCGCCCGTCGAGCAGCAGCTCCACCAGCTCGTCGCGGCTGATCCCGAGCGTCTCGGCCGCCGCGTACAGGTAGAGGCCGTGGCCGGCCTCGTCCTGCACCTTCGCCAGCAGGATGGCCTTGCGCTTGAGTGACGGTGCCCGGCTGATCCAGTTGCCCTCCGGCTGCATGCCGATGATCTCGGAGTGCGCGTGCTGGGCGATCTGCCGGATCAGCGTCCTGCGGTACGCCTCGGGCATCCAGTCGCGGGGTTCGATCTTCTGGTCGGCGTTGATGACGTCGGCGAAGTACGCCTCGACGTCCTCGTCCGGCGCCGCGCCGCCGCGCCGGGCCCGCGCCGCCGCTTCGCGCAGCGCCGCCTCCGCCGCCTCCACCTCGCCGAGCAGGCCGCCGCCCGGAGCGTCCTCCGGCGGGGCGAAGTCATTGCCATACATGGAGCCAGTGTTACAGCTCGGAACGATTGACACTAGAGGGTGTAACAGCTTTCGCGAGCCACCTTCCGTGATCGGACAAGCGCCTGCCGTGGTCGGTGGCCATCGGAGAGTTGGTGTGATGTCGATTACTCCGTGAAGATGAAACCCCCCAAGGCTGGCAAAGCATGTCAATAACCCGCCCTTCCGGCCAAGTCGGCGGGTGTCGAGACCTGGCATATCGACAGTCCGGAAGTAGACTTCCCCCGGCAAGCCGTTCGGCTCCAAGATCGTCACCGTTCAGGCCAATTCCCCCGGCCGTGTGGCGACCGGAGCGAAACCTGCGGAAGCGCCGGTCCCCCCGGCCATACATCTGGAGTTCACCACTCATGCGACCTCGCGTGACCATGGTGCTCGCCATCGTGGCGGTCCTCGTCGGTGGCGTCATGCTGGTGCCCGCCGCGTACGCCAAGTTCGCCGGCGGCAGCGGCGAGGGCGGCATCGGCGGTGGGCAGGTCCCGGCGCCGAGCCCGACCGCGCCCGCACCGCCGACGCTCGCCGACGCGCCGGTCTCGGTGAAGTTCGAGGGCGAGTTTTTCTCCTGGGCACTGATGGACCGCGAGACGGGCACCGTCACCGGCGCGAAGAACATGAGCCAGACCAGCTCCACCGAGTCGATGCTCAAGGCCTGGATCGTCGCGGACTACCTGCGCCAGCTCGGCGAGAAGGAGCCGAGCGACGAACTGAAGAAGGCGGCGATCCTGGCGATCCGCAACAGCGACGACGACGGCGCCAACAGGGTCTACCGGGCGGCCGGCGGCTCCTACCGGCCGCAGCCGGGCGGCAAGCCGGACCCGGTCATCGCGCGCGCGATCCGCATCTGCGGCCTGACCGACACCCGGCCCGGTGACGTGCCCGAATACAAGGGCTGGTGGAGCTTCACCGAGATGTCCCCCCGGGACGCGGTCCGCCTCGGCGACTGCATCGCCGACGGCCGCGCCGCCGGGCCCAAGTGGACGAAGTGGCTGCTCAGCGAAATGACCAAGGTGGCCGGCAGCGTCAAGCAGCAGAGGGAGCGCTCCGGCGGTGGCCGATGGGGCATCATCGACGGCCTGCCCGCGACGATCAAGGCGCAGGGCCCGGTGCACATGAAGAACGGCTGGACGCGGCTCGCATACGACGGCAACTGGCACGTCAGCTGCCTGGCGTTCACCGACAAGTGGAGTCTCTCGGTCATGATGCGCTACCCGAGCAGGGCCAGCCTGTCGTACGGCGCGGAGATGTGCGCCAGCGTCGCCACCCAGCTCGTGACGCCGCAGCCCGGCGCCGCGCTCAAGGTGCCGCAACAGCCAGCCGGGAAGCTCTGATGGCCGGCGTCCGGCGTCGGCCCGGCAGCCATCGCCGCCCACTGGCGTTCAGCGCGCTGGCAGTCGTCCTCGTCGGACTGCTCGGCCTCTCCCTGCGGGTGATCCCCGGCTCGCCGCTGGAGGCCACCGCGAACTCGCACCCCGAGCCGACGGCCGAGCGGTCCGCCAAGCAACCGGTCGACCGCAACGCGCCGCGCGTCGCCCCCTCACCGACGCTCACCCCGCTGCCGTTTCAGGAGAAGAACCTGGACAGCCTGAAGATCAAGGGCTGGTACGGCTGGTCCGTGCTGGACAAGCGGACCGGAAAGATCATCGGCTCGGCGAACATGGACGAGACCAGCACGACCGCTTCGCTGATCAAGTCCTGGGTGGTGGCCGACTACCTGCGCCTGCGCGCCGAGGACGGCAAGACGCCGAGCGAGGCGAAGCTGGCCGACGCCACGAAGATCATTCGCGACAGTGACAACACCCGCGCCCAGGAGTTCTACGAGAGCGTGGGCGGTTCCGACTCGATCGAGCGGCTGATCTCGATCTGCAAGCTCACCGACAGCGCGGTCGCCTCCGACGGCGGCTGGAGCCGCACCGAGCTGTCCCCTCGGGACACCGCCCGGCTCGGGCTCTGTATCGACGACGGCCGCGCGGCCGGGCTGAAGTGGACCAAGTGGCTGCTCAGCGAGATGCGCCAGGTACGCGCTCCCGGTGACTTCGGCATCCGCAAGGCGTTCCCGGCCGCCCAGCAGAAGAAGATCGCCATCAAGAACGGGTGGATCGACCGGGACAAGGAAGAGGAGTACCACGTCAACTGCCTCGCCATCGGCGACACGTGGACGATGGGCGTGATGGTCCGCAGCCCGTTCGGCGTCGAGGGCGGCTGGGAGTACGGCATGGACGCCTGCGAACGGATCACCAAGGCGCTGCTGCGCCCGGCGACCTGACCCGCCCCGCCACCTGATTCGCGCGGGCCGGCGCACCGGCCTGCGCGGTGGGCGGCTCAGCCCTGGAAGAACTCCGGTCCGCCGGCCGGCAACGCCGGCACCTCCCCGTACGCGGCCGCCCGGTGGGCGAACTCGCGCAGCCCGGCCACCTGACGCTCACCGAGCGAGAAGTCCAGCGCCCGGAAGTACGTGGCGAGCGTCTCCGCGTCGAACGTCTCCCAGCGGGCCGCCGCCTCCGCCACCTGGTCCAGCTCGGCCAGGCACAGGTCACGCGAGCGCAGGAACGCCTCGTGCACCTCCTTCACCAGGCCCGGGTGGGCGGCGGCGAAGTCACGGCGTACCGCCCAGACGGCGAAGACCATCGGCAGCCCGGTCCAGTCGTGCCACGCCTGGCCCAGGTCGGTCACTTCGAGGCCCTTGGCGGGCGCCTCGTAGAGCGCGCGCAGCGCCACGTCGCCGATCAGCACCCCGGCGTCGGCCTCCAGCAGCATCTGGGTCAGGTCCGGCGGGCAGCGGAAGTACTCCGGCCGCACCCCGTGGCGCTCGGCCAGCAACAGCTGGGCCAGCAGCACCCCGGTACGCGACGTCGAGCCGAGCGCGACCCGGGCGCCGTCCAGCTCACCCAGCGGGCGGGTGGACACCATGTTGACCGAGAGCACCGGCCCGTCGCTGCCGACCGCCAGGTCGGGCAGGAGCAGCAGGTCGTCGGCGTGCTTCAGGAACTCCACGAGCGTGATCGGGCCGATGTCGAGGTCACCGGCGACCAGGTCGGCGCTCAGCCGGTCCGGCGAGTCCTTGTGCAGGTCGACGTCGATGAGCGCGCCGGACCGCATCAGCCCCCAGTAGATGGGCAGGCAGTTGAGGAACTGGATGTGCCCCACCCGGGGGCGGGCGATGCGGTCGGCCATGACCCGACCGTATCGCCGCGGCCTCTCCCCCGCCGCCGGGGGAGCCGATCGAGTGGTGAACCCCGCACCCGGCGGAAAGGAAGGGCCCCCTATTAACGCCTCCGGTAGAGGAAGGGGCCCTTCTTAACACCAGCGGTCAGACCGGCTCCGCCGCCACGGCTTCGGCGGGGACGACGGCGCGCTCGGCGCGTACCGCCCGGCGGACCGGACCGAGCAGCGCCACCACGACCAGCAGGCCGGCCACGCCGCAGCCGGCGATCAGCGCGCGCGGGCCGGCCACCTCCAGCAGCAGGCCCCCGACCAGGTAGCCGCCCATCGCGGCGCCCTGTGCCGCCGCGCCGAAGACCGCGAACGCCCGGCCCCGGGCCGCCTCCGGTACCCGCCGGGCCAGCAGGAGGTTGTTGAAGACGTTGTCGCCGCCGTTGCCCACCCCGCCCAGCAGCCAGATCGGCACGAGCAGCCACGCCGAGGGCACCGCGGCCGACACGAGCACCGCCAGGCAGCATCCGCCGAGCAGCACCAGCCCGGCGCCGAGCAGCGCGCCGTCGTCGGCGAGCCGGCGGGCGACCCGGGCGAACAGCCACGCGCCGAGCACGACGCCGAGCGTCCACGAGCCGGTGACCAGCCCGTACACGGTGGCGCTGCTGCCGAGCGTCTCCCGGATGAAGAAGACCTCGATCACGTTCACCGCCCCGACCGCTCCGATCACCGCAGCCACGCTGCCGACCATCACCGTGAGCAGCGGGTCGCGCCGGAACCGCCACGGGGGCGCGACCGCCGCGGCCGTCCCGGCTGTCACCCGGCGGCCTCCCCTGCGGGTACGGACGAGCAGCCCGGCCGCCACCAGCGAGAGATAGCTGAGCGCGCCGAGGAGCAGCGGCACCCGGGTGCCGAACTGACCGACGAGGAGCCCGGCCAGCGCCGGTCCGGCGAGCGCGCCGAGCGTGCCGGCGGTCTGATTCAGCGCGCCGGCCCGGGGCAGGTCCTCGGGCCGCACCATGGCCGGCACCAGCGCGGAGATCACCGGCTGGGTGACCGCGAGGCCGGTGGCCAGCAACGCCACCAGTGTGATCACCAGCGCCGGCTCCGGGGCGTACGCGAGCGCCAGGCATGTCGCGCCCTGGCCGATCCCGGCGACGGTCAGCAGCACCCGGCTGTCCACCCGGTCGGCGAGGCGACCGGTCAGCGGCGCGAGCGCGACCAGCGGCAGCGTCGCGGCGAGCAGCAGCCCGGATACGGCGAGCCCACCGGCTCCGGCGGACTGGAGCGCCAGCGTGAGGGCGCTGGTGACCAGGAAGTTTCCGCAGCTGGAGATGCCGCGCGCGGTGGCCGCGAGCCAGACGTCCGGCCAGCGCGAGGAGCCAGATGCGAAGGACATACTTCGAAAATAATCCTTCACACCTGGCGGGCGCAACCCTCAATCGATAGGCATCGCCCGGTACTGCGCCGCCACCGGGCGGACCCCCGCGGGTGGATCGGTCCGGTTCCGCCGCCGGTACGGTTCCATCAGCGCCTGGATCGCCTGGTTCAGCCCGGTCAACTCCTCCGCGGTCACCAGCAGCACGCTGTCGCTGAGCCAGGTCGCCTCGTACCACTCCTGCGGCTCGTCCGGCGCCTTGCGCAACCAGTCCCGGACGCGCTGCGCGTCGCGGACCAGATGCGCCTCGACCAGGGCCGCCTCGGCCGCACGCGCCTCCGGGTCGGCATCGGGCCCCACCTCGACGTGGAACGACGGATTCACCGCCTGCCACACCCGCTCCCGCGCGTCACCCCGGCCGGGCGCCTGCCGGATCAGCCCGAACTTCGCCAGCTCACGCAGGTGGTAGCTGGTCGCGCTCGGCGACAGCCCGGCGATCTCGGCGCACTCGGTGGCCGTCGCACCGCCCTCCAGCGTGCCGAGATGTTCCATGATCGCCATACGGGCCGGATGGGCCAGCGCCCGCATCACCTGCGGGTCGCTGATCGTCACCCGGCGCTGCTCGGGCCGCGCCTCGGTCATGCCTCAATGATCCCGCGCCGCCGACACCCGGACACGCGAGGTGGAGCCCATCGGCTCAGGCGACCTTGAGCTGCTCGTCGCCGAAATCGGCGATGAGCTTGAGCGTGCCGCCGAGAGCGGCGATGTATCGCGCGAGCACGTCCTGGGTGGCGACACTGCCCGCCTCGATCTGCGACACCCGCGCGACCGACACACCCATCCTCGACGCGACCTGCTCCTGAGTCATCTCGCGCCGCTTCCGCAGCTCCGCGAGACGCCAGCCGCGGGCTTCGTCGAGCATGCCACCGATCGCGGCCTCGAATGCCTCCTCACCACCGGCGGTCTCCACCGCCCGGTCCAGGTGCGAGGTGTCACGCCACCGCTTGACGCTGCTCATCGAATCTCCTCCTGCCGCTCCTTGAGGTAGGTGTCGTAGAGCTGCTCCGCCTCGGGAATGGCATCCCGGTACCAGCGCGTCCACTGCCCCGACTTGTCGCCGGCGACCAGCAGAACCGCGGAGCGCCACGGGTCGAAGACGAAGAGAATCCTGATCTCGGTGCGCCCGGCCGACGGAGGCCGCAGCTCCTTGAGGTTACTGAGACGAGATGCAGTGATGCTGTCGACCAGGGGTCGCCCCTCGATGGGACCGTTACGTTCCAGCACCAGGATGGCCTGGTTCACCAGGCGGTGCGACTCACGGTCCGCAGCGTAGAGCTCATCGAGGAAGTCCTCGACCTGCCCGGTCATCAGGATCTCCCACTCCATTTCTCACCCCCGGACTTAAGAATATTATTAAGCACCCGGTTGGTCGAGTGCCACGCCCGGCAGCGAAATCCGGTGGTGTCGGCGACTGGATGGCCGTAGCGTGGATGGCCGCCCGACGGCCGCGGTGAGCATGCACCGCAGCGGACGTCCCCGCGCCGGGAGCAGGCCAACCGCCCCGGACACGCGAGCGAGCCTCAGTTGAGCCATCGGAGTTCACAGTGCCCGCAACCGAAGTTGACGCCACTGCCAGTCTCGACGCCGAACTGGCAGCCGAGCGCGCCCACCTCACCGCCTCCCGCGCCGCGCTGACCCGGATGCGGGAGCGCGCCGAAGCGCTCTTCGCCACCGGCGACAAGGTGGCCGGCGACTCGTACACCGCCGAGCAGCTCGGCCGGCACATGGCCCGGCGGGTCAAGGAGCTGGCCGACGACCCCACCACGCCGCTGTTCTTCGGCCGCCTCGACTTCGGGGAGGTGGACCCGGACCACGCCGGGCGGGAGTACCACGTCGGGCGGCGGCACATCACCGACGAGCTGGGCGAGCCGCTGGTGCTGGACTGGCGGGCGCCGGTCTCCCGGTCGTTCTACCGGGCCAGCGCGAGCGACCCGCAGGGTGTCGCGGTACGCCGCCGGTTCGGGTTCAGCGCGGGCGTGCTGACCAGCTTCGAGGACGAGCACCTGGACCGGGGCGAGGAACTCGGCACCGCCAGCCGCATCCTCACCGCCGAGATCGAACGCCCCCGCGTCGGCCCGATGCGCGACATCGTCGCCACCATCCAGCCGGAGCAGGACGAACTGGTCCGGGCCGACCTGGCCGACTCGATCTGCGTCCAGGGCGCGCCGGGCACCGG
This sequence comes from Micromonospora echinospora, assembly GCF_014203425.1. Taxonomy (NCBI): domain Bacteria; kingdom Bacillati; phylum Actinomycetota; class Actinomycetes; order Micromonosporales; family Micromonosporaceae; genus Micromonospora; species Micromonospora echinospora. The sequence continues at coordinate 966,230 of NZ_JACHJC010000001.1, read as the reverse complement.
CAAGACGGCGGTCGGGCTACACCGCGCCGCGTACCTGCTCTACCTGCACCGGGAACGGCTGCGCCGCTCGGGCGTGCTCATCGTCGGGCCGAACCGGGCGTTCCTGTCCTACATCGCGGCGGTGCTGCCGGCGCTCGGCGAGGTCGAGGTCGAACAGGCCACCGTGGAGGACCTGGTCACGCGGGTCCCGGTCCGCGCGGTCGACGACCCGGCCGCCGCCGCGCTCAAGCACGACGTCCGGATGGCCGAGGTCCTGCGCCGGGCCGTCGAGGCCCACATCGGTACGCCCACCGAGCCGATCATGGTCTCGGACGGCTCGTACCGGTGGCGGATCGGGCTCGACCCGCTGCACCGGCTGGTCACCGAGACCCGGGCGGAAGGGCTGCCGTATGCCACCGGCCGGGAGCGGGTGCGGGCGCGGGTGGTGGGGCTGCTGCAACGTCAGGCCGAGGCGCGCCGGGCGGAGTCGCCGAGCGACGCCTGGCTGCGCCGGATGAGCCGGATCAAGCCGGTCACCGACCTGCTCGACGCGGTCTGGCCGGCGCTCACCCCGGACGGCCTGCTGCACCGGCTGCGCACCGACGCCGACGCGCTCGCCGCCGCCGCGGACGGCCTGCTCACGCCCGAGGAGCAGGAGCTGTTCCGCTCCGGCAAGATCGCGCGTACCGCGAAGGCGACCCGGTGGACCGCCGCCGACGCGGTGCTCGTCGACGAGGTGGCCGGGCTGCTCGAACGGCCCGCCGGCTTCGGGCACGTGGTGGTCGACGAGGCGCAGGACCTCTCCCCGATGCAGTGCCGCGCCATCGCCCGGCGCAGCGAGCACGGCTCGATCACGCTCCTCGGGGACCTCGCCCAGGGCACCGCGCCGTGGGCGGCGACCGACTGGCGGGAGTCCCTGGCCCACCTGGGCAAGCCGGACGCCGCAGTGGTGCCGCTGAGCGTGGGTTTCCGGGTGCCGGCCGCCGTGGTGGCGTTCGCGAACCGGCTGCTGCCGGCGCTCGCCGTCGACGTACCGGCGGCCCGGTCGCTTCGCCACGACGGCGCGCTCGACGTGCGTACCGCCGAGGACCTGACGGCCGCGACGGTGGCCGAGGTGCGGGCGGCGCTCGCGCACGACGGCTCGGTCGGTGTGATCGCCGCCGACGACGCGGTGGACCGGCTGCGCGCGGCGCTCGCCGAAGCGGGCGTCGAGACCGCGACCGCCGACGACGTCGAGGCCGCGGCGCGCGTCACTGTGGTCCCGGCGACGCTGGTCAAGGGCCTGGAGTACGACCACGTGGTGGTCGTCGAGCCGGCCGCGATCGTGGCCGCCGAGCCGCGTGGGCTGCACCGCCTCTACGTGGTGCTGACCCGGGCGGTCTCCCGCCTGGCCGTGCTGCACCGCGAGCCGCTGCCCGCGCCGCTGGCCGCCTGACCGGCGGGCCGGCCGCGGTCCCGGCGTGCGGGATCGGTCACGCGGACAGTGCGGCGGCGACCTCGCGCAGCGGACGGCCCGACTCGGCGATCGGCACTGTGAACGACAGCCAGGAGCCGTCGGTGAAGTTGATCCGCAGCCGCTTCGGGTTGAGGCGGTGCCACCCGACCCGGGCCGAGGCGACCTCGGCGCGCGCGGCCGACCACGCCACCGACGTCTCGGCCAGCGCGCGTTCCTCGGCCTCGCGCCCGGCGAGCAGCTTGACCCCTCCGGTACGGCAGACCAGCAGCCGCCGGTCGGTGACGGCGAGCAGCGTCTCCCGGACCTGGAGGTCGGGCCGTGGTGGCCGGAGCGCGCGGTGCAGGCGGGAGGCGGCCGAGCCGGGCTCGCCACGGCCGGCGATCCCCCAGCCGATCAGGTCGACCAGCCGGTCACCGCGGTCCCAGGTGGCAAGCGGCAGGAGGACGTTCAGCAGCACCGAGCCGACGGTCCGCCGCCCAGGTTCGCCGGTGGACTCCGGCTCGGGCGGCGGCGCCGGAGCGAGCCCCTGGCCGACCTCGGCCTTGGCGTGGGCCAGCACGCGCTCGCCCGGCTCGACGAGCCGGTCGATCGGATCGCGGTATCTGGTCTCGTCCATCGGCTCAGTATCGGCCGTCGCCGTAGCCGTCGTCGGTACGGCGCTCCGCCGCCGGGGCGTTGCCCATCACCTCGCCGACGATCTCGCGTACCCGGGCGGCGGCGGCCTCCTGCGCCCGGTTCGCCGCGGCGGTGATCTCCTCGGCCAGCGTGTAGGAGTCGAACCGCATGGCCCGCGCGTTGATGTCGGTGGAGAGGATCTTGCCGTCGGCGGCGGCCACCACGGTGACCAGGCCCGAGTCGCTCACGCCCGTGGCGTTGCTCTGCTCCAGCTCGGCCATCCGCGCGCCGAGTTCGCGCTGCCACCCGTCCAGGTTGCGGGCCAGCGCCTCGATCCGGTCCAGGGCCGGGAACGTCATGGCTGCCTCTCAGTTCACGATCGAGTCGAACACGTTCTGCACGCCCTTGGTGTACGGGCCGAGGTCCTCGCGGTAGGTGCCGTCCACCAGGTAGTTGCGGTCCTTGCGCCCGTCGGAGATGTCGTGCAACCCCATGCCGGTGTCGAGCAGGGCGCCGCCGACGCCGGGGATGTTCACCGGTGACGTCTGGTTGATGGCGAATTTGCCCGGGAACAGGATGGCGGCGCGTTTGGCCTTGAACAGCACCGCCTCCCTGGTGTAGCCGGCCTTCTTGAACACGCCGTACGCCTTCTTGGCCTCGCGGAGTTCCAGCACCACCTTGCGGTAGCGCATGAGCAGCTCGGCGACCTTCTGCAGCTTGGTGGCCAGCTTGGTGAGGATCTCCGCGAACCGGGCGACGATCTTGACCATGCGACCCACCACGGTGGCCAGACGGGCCAGCACCCGCACCACTGTGGCGGCCAGGCTGACGCCGGCGCTGAGCACTGCCGCCACCGCGGCGATGATGACCTCGGTCAGGAACCAGAGCAGGAACTCCAGGATCAGCTCGACCAGCAGGTTGAACGCGTCGACAGCGGCGTTCGCGGCGTCGACGAGCACCTCCTTGGTGCCGTCCAGCCCTTTGGCCAGCTCCTCCATCGCCTCCTCGATCGACTCCATCGAGGCGTGGAACTTGTCCGCCGCGTCGCCCTCCCAGCCGCCGCGCAGCCGGGCCCGGTCGGCGACCTGGTCGCCCGCGATCTGCCGGACCACGTCGCCGGTGGTCAGCGCGAGCTGGGCCGCCCGCATGAGGTCGTCCGGCTCGCCGGCGACCAGTTCCAGCAGCTGCTCGAACGGCCACAGCACGGCGTTGGACAGCGGCTTGAACGGGTCGGGCGTGCCCGACACGATCTGTTCGAAGTAGGTCTTGTTGCGCTGCAGCGCCTCGGTGCTCATCCCGCCCCCTCAGGCGCCCGGATTGAACATGTCGGTGTTCGCCACGTCCGTGCCGGTGTAGGCCTCGGCCGTGTCGCGGAGCCCTTCGGCGATCGTCGCCATCACCTCGGCGCCGTCCTCCAGCCCTTCCAGGCACGCCTCGAACTGCTGCTCGTAGGCGGCGGCGAGGCTGAACGACGCCGGCATCACGCCGAACGCGTGCCGGGCCACGTGGCCGTCGCGGAACAGGCGGTGCAGCTCACGGAACTGGCCGGCCCGGTCCCGGGAGGCGGCGGCGAACGCCGTCAACGCCTCCGGCTGCACCTCGAGATTCCTGCTCGGACTGGTCACGGACCCTCCCCAGTGTCCGGTCGGAACTTCCACCGTCCTCGACGGCGCCACCAGCCTAGGGGATGTGCGCAGTTCCACAGGGGGCGGCGACGTTTGCCCCGGCACGGTAGACAGGGAAGGCACATGCACCCCTTCCGCCGCCCGAGGAGCCCCGGATGATCCTGGCCCGCGCCGAACAGGTCAGCCGCCGCTACGGCGACGTGCTGGCCCTGGACCGGGTCGACCTGACCGTCCGGGCCGGGGAGCTGGTCGGCCTGCTCGGCCCGAACGGCGCCGGCAAGAGCACCCTGATCAACCTGCTGGTCGGGCTGCGCCGGCCGACCACCGGCCGGGTCGAGCTGTGCGGCGGCGACCCGCGCGACCCGGCGAGCCGGCGGCAGCTCGGCGTCACGCCGCAGGAGACCGGCCTGCCCGGCACGCTGCGGGTCGGCGAGGTGGTCGACTTCGTCTCCGCGCACTTCCCCGACCCGGTGCCCCGGGGCGAGCTGCTCGACCGGTTCGGCCTGGCCGACCAGGTACGCCGGCAGACCGGCGGCCTCTCCGGTGGGCAACGTCGCCGGCTCGCGGTGGCGCTGGCGTTCGTCGGCCGTCCCCGGCTGGTGGTGCTCGACGAGCCGACCACCGGGCTCGACGTGGAGGCGCGGCACGCGCTCTGGGACGCGATCCGCGGCTTCCACACCGACGGCGGCACAGTGCTGCTGAGCAGCCACTACCTGGAAGAGGTGGAGGCGCTCGCCCAGCGGGTGGTGGTGATCGGCCACGGGCGGGTGCTGGCCGACGACTCGGTGGCGGCGATCCGCGGGATCGTCGGCGTACGCCGGGTCAGCCTGGTCGCCGACGACCTGCCGACGCTGCCCGGGGTGGTCGCCACCGAACGCGCCGACGGGCGGGTGCACCTGCTCACCACCGACGCCGACCAGCTCGTCCGTGACCTGGTCACCGCCGGGGTGGCGTTCCGCGACCTGGAGGTCCGGCCCACCTCGCTGGAGGAGGCGTTCCTCGCCATCACGGCCGGCGACCGGCCCGCGCCCACCCCCGCCTAGGAGACCGTCGTGCCGCTCGCCCTCGTCCACGCCCGCTACCACCTCCTGGAGATCATCCGGGTGCCGGTGGCGGTGGTGGGCAGCGCCTTCTTCCCCGCCGCCTCGATGCTCTTCTTCGTGGTGCCGTTCGCCGGCGACGACCCCACCGGGGCCACCTACGCGACCGCCGCCATGGTCACGTTCGCGGTGATGACCGCGAACATCTTCCAGTACGGCGTGGGCGTCGCCGAGGACCGCGACCAGCCCTGGAACCCGTACACCCGGACGCTGCCGACCGGGCCAGCGCCGCGGTTGACCGGGCGGATCCTGGCCGGGCTGGTGCTGACCTACGTGTCGATGATCCCGGTGGTGGTGATCGCGGCGGTGGCCACCGAGGCCCGGGTCAGCGCGCTGCAGTTCCTGCTCGGGCTCGGCGCGGTCGCGGTGATCTCGGTGCCGTTCACGCTGCTCGGCCTGACGATCGGCTACGCGCTGCCGAGCAAGGCGGCGATCGTGGTGGCGCAGGTGATCTTCTTCCCGCTGGCGTTCGGCGGCGGCCTGCTCTCCGGGCCGGACGACGCGCCCGGCTTCATCAAGGCGATCGCCCCCTACCTGCCGACCCGGGGCGCCGTGGAACTGATCTGGGCGGCCGGCACGGACTTCCGGCCCGGCACCCTGTCGCTGGTGATGCTGGGAGTCTGGGTGCTGGTGCTCGCCGCGGCCGCCGGCTGGGCGTACCGGCGGGACGAGGGTCGCCGCTTCACCTGACCTTTTGTCCGGTTCCGGCCCGGCGGCCGACCCGGCGGTGCCACGATGCCGACAGGGCGGGCCAGCGGGACCGTCCCCGGCGAGAGGGGTCACCGTGAACGGCGTCGAGCCCGGCACGCCCTGCTGGACCGACCTGGCCACGCCGGGGCTGGAGGACGCGCGACAGTTCTACCCCGAGCTGTTCGGCTGGACCGGACGGATCTCCCCCGAGCCGGACGCGGGCGGCTACACCGTCTTCCAGAAGGACGGCAAGGCCGTCGCCGGGGCCGGTCCGCCCGCCACGCCGGAGCAGGTGCCGGTCTGGTCGATGTACGTGGCGACCGACGACGCCGACCTGGTCGCGACCCGGGTGGAGGCGGCCGGCGGGCAGGTGGTGGTCTCCCCGTTCGACGTCTCCACGCAGGGCCGGATGGCGGTCCTCGCCGACCCGGCGGGCGCCGTGTTCAGCGTCTGGCAGCCGATGGCGATGCGCGGGGCCGAACTGTTCAACGCACCCGGCGCGATGTGCTGGAACGAACTGGTCACCCCCGATCCGGAGAGCGCCAAGGAGTTCTACGCGCTGGTCTTCGGCTGGCACCCGGAGGAGCGTCCCGCCGGGCCGGTGGCGTACATCGGGTGGCGCTGCGGTGCCCGCATCGTCGCCGGCATGGTGCCCCGGGCCGAGCCGCTGCCGGCGGACCTGCCCGCGTACTGGGCCGTCTACTTCGCGGTGGAGGACGCCGACGCCACCGCCGCGCGGGCCGCCGAACTGGGCGGCACCATCCTCGTCCCGCCGCGCGACAACCCGGCCGGCCGCAGCGCCGCCCTGCGCGACCCGTCCGGCGCCCTCTTCTCCATCTCCACCCTCCGCTGACCCCCCTCCCTCGCGCGAGGCCGGGACGGCCGCCAACCCGTCCGTCGATCTTGCAGTTTCGGCCCTCGCGGCGCCATATTCGCACCTTTTGCCGGGGCCCAAAGTCCAAGATCGACCGGGTGAGGGCAGGGCGGGCGAGGGCGGGACGGGGACGAGGGGCGAGGACGGGGGTCAGGTTGGGCGGACGGGGACCACCAGGGGGCCGTGTTCGCCGGGGATCACCCGGATGTGGGCTCGGTAGTGGCGGGCCAGCAGGTCCTCGGTCAGCACCTGCTCCGGTGGGCCGGCGGCGGCCACCCGGCCGTCGGCGAGCAGCACCAGGCGGTCGGCGTACTCGCCGGCGATGGAGAGGTCGTGCATGGTGGCCAGCACGGTCAGGCCGTGCGCGCGGCGGAGCTGGTCGACCAGTTCCAGCACCTCCTGCTGGTGCCCGATGTCCAGCGCGCTCGTCGGCTCGTCCAGCAGCAGCAGGGTGGCGCCCTGGGCCAGCGCCCGGGCCAGGAAGACGCGCTGCCGCTCGCCGCCGGAGAGCGTGGCCAGCTCACGGTGGGCGAACGGGCCGAGGTCGAGCCGGTCCAGCACCTCGTGCACGGCGGCCAGGTCGGCTGCCGACTCACGGCCCAGCGCCGGGATGTACGGGGTGCGCCCGAGCAGCGTGTAGTCGAAGACCGACATGCCGGCCGGCACCACCGGGGACTGGGCCACTGTGGCCACCACCCGGGCTCGTTCGCGGCGGCGGAGCGCGCCGATCGGCGTACCGAAGAGGGCCACCTCGCCCGGGCCGGTCAGCAGGCCGCCGACGGCGCGCAACAGGGTCGACTTGCCGGCGCCGTTGGGGCCGATCACGGTGACCCACTCGCCGGCGGCGACGGTCAGGTCGACGCCGGCCAGGATCGGGTTGCCGCCGAGGGCGACCCGCAGGTCGTGGACGCGCACGGCGGGGGCGTTCACATCGCCACCCGGCGGGCGGTACGCAGGACGAGGACGAAGAACGGGCCGCCGAGCAGCGCGGTGACCACGCCGATCGGGATCTCGGCGGGCGCGGCGGCGGTACGGGCGACCACGTCGGTGAGCGCGAGGAACGCGCCGCCGAACAGCATCGACAGCGGCAGGATCACCCGGTGGCTGGAACCGAAGAGCAGCCGCATGGTGTGCGGCACGATGATGCCGACGAAGCCGATCAGGCCGGACGCGGACACCGCGGCGGCGGTACCGAGCGACGCGGCGGCGATCAGCAGGTAGCGGGACCGCTGCGGGTGCAGCCCCAGGCCGGTGGCCTCGTCGTCGCCGACGGAGAGCACGTCCAGCTCGCGCCGGTGCAGCAGCACCACAACGGCGGTGAGCACGAAGTACGGCAGGACCAGCCACACGTCGTGCCAGCCGGCGGTGGCCAGCCGCCCGAGCAGCCAGGAGTAGACCTGCTGGATGTTGTCGGAGTGCTGTTGCAGCAGGTACGTCTGCCCGGCGCCGAAGAACGCCGAGACCGCCACCCCGGCCAGGATCAGGGTGGCCGGTGACCGGTCCCGTCCGCCGGCCGCGCCGAGCAGGTACGTCAGCACGACCGCGCCGAGCGAGCCGACGAACGCGGCGAGCGGGATGGTGATCGGCAGCCCGGTCAGCGCCCCGCCGGCTCCGGCGCCGAGCACGATCGCCGTGGTGACCGCGAAGCCGGCGCCGGCGGCCACGCCGAGCAGGTACGGGTCGGCCAGCGGGTTGCGGAAGACGCCCTGGTAGCAGCCGCCGGCCAGGGCGAGGAGCGCGCCCACCAGCAGCCCGAGCACGACCCGGGGCAGCCGCAGTTCGGTGATGATCGCGATCTCCCGCTCGGTGAGCCCGCTGTCGAGGCGTACCCCGGGTAGCAGGTTGAGCAGTTCGGCCGCGACGCTGCCGGGCGGCAGGCTGACCGGGCCGAGCGAGACACCGGCCACCAGCGCGACGAGCACCGCCACCACTCCGGCGAGCAACCAGCGCTTGCGCAGTCCGGCGGGCTGGACCGGGGCGGCGGGTGTGCCCCGCCGCCCGGGCCGGGGCAGCAGCCGGCCGCCCGGCCGGGACACCTCGGGCGTCCCGGCCGGGCGGGGGGCGGATTCCGCCGGTCGCACGGCCACGGTCAGGCCGGGACCTTGGCGGTGGCGTCGACGATGACCTTCAGCAGGTCGACCACGCGCGGACCCCAGCGCGAGGCGATGTCGTCGTCCAGACCCACGATCTGGTTGTTCTTCACAGCGTTGATGCCGGCCCACCCGCTGCGCGCCTTCACCGTGTCGGCGCTCTGCTTGCAGCACTTGGTGTCGGACAGGAAGACGAAGTCGGGGTTCGCCTTGACGATGATCTCCTGGGAGAGCTGCGGGTAGCCGCCGTTCTTCCCGTCGGCGTCGGACGGGTCGGCGATGTTCTCCAGCCCGGCGAGCGCGTAGATGGTGCCGATGAAGGTCTTGCTGGTCGCTGTGTACAGCTCCGGGCCAAGCTCGTGGAAGTAGGTCAGCTTCTCCGCGCGCTTGGGCAGGTCCTTGGTCAGCGCGGTGATGTCGTCCTTCATCTTCTGCACCACGGCCTCGGCCTCGGACCGGTGGCCGGTGAGCGTGCCCAGGTCGGTGAGCTGCCGGTACGTGTCGTCGAGCGTGGCCGCGGCGGGGATCTGCAGGACCGGGATCTTCAGCGCGACGAGCTGGTCGGCGATCTTGTTGAGGTTGTCCGAGATCACCACCAGGTCGGGGTTACGGGAGGCGACCGCCTCGGCGTTCGGCTGGTAGCCGGACAGGTCGGTGCGGGGTGCCTCGGCCGGGTAGTTCGACTGGTCGTCAACGGCGGTGACCTGCTTGCCGGCTCCGATGGCGAAGAGCATCTCGGTCGAGGTCGGCGAGAGCGAGACGATCTTCTCGGGCCGCTTCTCCAGCGTCAGCTTGCCGACGGTGGCCGGGAACGCGCCGCCGGAGGCGCCGGCGGCGGGGGTGTCGGTCGAGGTGTTCTCGGCGCAGCCGCCGAGGAGCAGCACGCCGGCCGCGAGCGCGGTGGCGAAGAGCCGGGGGGTACGTCTGGACATGAAGCCTCCTGTCGGTCGAGGAGTGTGGTGCTTCGCCGACAGGAGAAAAGGCCCGCCCGCGAGGCGCCCTTCCTCGAGAGCGCGTGTCGCGACCGGGCCGCAGGCGACCTGGCTCGTCCCACGTCCGTCGGCGCCGGCGGGAGGCCGACGCCGCGCGTACGGGGCATCACAGTTGCGGGACAGCGCCGGTTTCGCACCGGCTTCGCTGTGGCACGGTCGGTGCCACCGTAGCGCACGACCAGCGGAGATCGTCCGGACGGTGGGGGTGGGTGGGAACCCCGGCGGGGGTGGAACCGGGGTTCCCACCCGGTAGTGAGGTCAGCAGTACTGGCTCTGCTTCCCGATCGCCCGGTACGGGCAGTCGGCGTACTCGGCCAGCATCAGCACCGCGTTGCGGTTACGCGAGGTCTGCGCCGGGATCACCTCGTCCGGCGGGTAGAAGCCGCCGCCCGAGGCCGAGCCGGGGTACATCTCGAAGGTGTACGCCCAGATCTTGTGGGCTCCCCACATCCAGTCGATGCTGGTGCCGTCGGCGATGTAGAGGTCGCTCGACTGTTCCGGGGTGTAGTTGTTCGTCGCCGCCATCTGCTGGCCGATGGTGGCGAAGGTGTTGTACTGGTCGGCGGTCATGCCGGTGGCGGTGTTGCTGTACGTGTAGCCGTACGGCCAGAGCACCAGCTGCGAGTACGTGTGGAAGTCGATGTTCGCCTTGATCTGCTGCACCCCGCCGACGACCCGGCTGTTGACGAAGTTGCGCAGCGCCGCGGTTTCCGGCGCAGAGAACGCGGACGGCCCCCGGTAGGTGTCCGACGACTTCGAGCTGGACGAGCCGCCGCAGCAGCCCCACTGGTAGCCCCAGTTGCGGTTCAGGTCGGTGCCGATGGCGGTCGAGCCGCTGTTGGGCTGCCGGTTCTTGCGCCAGGAGCGGTAGGAGCCGGTGGCGATGTCGTACTCGCTGCCGTCCGGGTTGACGGTGGGGACGATCCAGATCTCCCGGGAGTTGACGATGTTCGTGATCCGGGAGTCGCTGCCGTAGTTGTCGGTGAAGAGGTTGAGCAGGTAGATCGCCATCTCGACGGTCAGGTGCTCACGGGCGTGCTGCTGGGAGTTGAACAGGATCTCCGGCTCCGCCTCGTCGGTGGCGACGTTGTCGGAGATCTTCACGGCCATCAGGTCCCGGCCCTGGTACGACGTGCCGATGCTCAGCTTGCGGGCGATCGTCGGGTGGTCGGCGACCACCTTGTTCACCACAGTGGTCAGCTCGGCGTAGTCGTGGTAGTTCGAGTCGGCGGGCGGGAACGCGTTCGCGGTCATGCCCCCGTCGGCGTGGTTGTGCTCCGGCACGACGTCCTTCTCGAGCCGGAACCCGAGCCGGGTGATCGCGTTCGCCTCGGCCTTGGTGGCCGTGACGTGCAACACACCGTGTTCGGAGTAGTCGATGGCGGCGCCGGTGCCGGCGACCGCGGTGCGGTCCGCGGCGGTGCGTGGGCCGAGCACCCGGTAGGCGACTGTGGACGGCTCGCCGGAGCCTTCCGGTGCGGGCCGGGCGACGGCTGGCGCGGCGGCCGCGCTGACGATGGTCAGGCCGATGGCGGCGGCGAGCGCCAGCCGACGGCGGAACGGAGAGGCGCGGAAGGCCATGGACAACCTCCTGGGGGTACGGGAGAGCTCCCGTTGTCCGCACACTCCACCAGGAGACACATGGTCATATCAATATCTGTCTTTCCCTTTGACCATCCCGACCTGATCGTCACTTCGGCAATGATTTTCCATGCCTGAACATCTGGCGAAACTTCCCGCCAGGCGCGACAGTGAACGGCAACGATGCCGTCTCCCTGTGGAGCTGCCATGTTCGGAAGATCCCTACGCGCGGTCGCCCTCGCCGGCCTCACCGCGCTCACCCTCCTCGGCACCACCGCACCGGCCCAGGCACACGCCTCGCGGCCGGGCGTCACGCACGACGAACAGATCACGTTCCAGGAGTTCTCCCGCTTCCCCGACTGGCGCAGCGGCTCCCACCAGGGCACCCGCGCCGTGCCGGGTCGCCACCCCGCGCTGACCATCGACCGCCCGGCGGGCACCACCGAGTTCACCGACGAGCACACCGGCACGACCCGCACCTGGGAGTACGCCACCTGGACCTCGCCCGAACGGCGGATCGGGTTCGACGCCACCGAGCTTGTCGCGTCCTGGAACGCCGCCACCCCGGCCGGCACCTGGATCCAGGTCGAGCTGCACGGCACGTACAACACCGGGGCACAGACCCCGTGGTTCGTCATGGGCCGCTGGGCCTCCGGCGACCAGGACATCAAGCGGTCCACGCTGGACGGCCAGGGCGACCCGTGGTCGAGCATCTGGACCGACACGTTCTCGATCGACGACGCCGACGCCGGGGTGCTGCTGCGCTCGTACCAGCTGCGGCTGACCCTCTACCGCGCCCCCGGCCAGGCCGCCGCGCCGCAGGTCCGGATGCTCGGCGCGATGGCGTCGAACGTGCCGGACCGGTTCACCGTCACCCCGAGCCGGGGCGGCATCGCCTGGGGCACCGAGCTGGCCGTGCCGCGCTACTCGCAGAACGTCCACATCGGCGAGTACCCGGAGTACAACGGCGGCGGCGAGGCGTGGTGCTCCCCCACCTCGACGGAGATGGTGGTCGAGTACTGGGGCCGCAAGCCCTCGGCCGAGGACGTCTCCTGGGTCGACCCCGCCTACCCCGACCCGACTGTCGACCACGCCGCCCGGATGACCTACGACTACGAGTACGAGGGCGCCGGCAACTGGCCGTTCAACACCGCGTACGCGGCGAGCTTCCCCGGCCTGGAGGGCCGGGTCACCCGGCTGCACTCGCTGGACGAGGCGGAACGGTTCATCAAGGCCGGCATCCCGGTGGTGACCTCGCAGTCGTTCCTCGCCAGCGAACTCGACGGGGCCAACTACGGCACCGCCGGGCACCTGTTCGTGATCGTCGGCTTCACCGCCGAGGGCGACGTGATCGTCAACGACCCCGCGTCCTCCTCGAACGAGGCGGTGCGCAACGTCTACAAGCGGGAGCAGTTCGAGCAGATCTGGCTGCGCACCAAGCGCTACCGGGCGAACGGCACCGTGGCCTCCGGCTCCGGCGGCATCGCGTACCTGATCAAGCCGGTCGACCGGCCGTGGCCGGTCGTCCCGGGCTCGACCAACTGGTGAGCGGCGAGGGGCCCGGCGCGACGTCGCGTGCCGGGCCCCCGCCGGTCCGCTCAGCCGTCGCGGCGCTCGCCGTCCGGCTCGGCCTGGTCCTCACCGGCGAGCGCGGAGCGCAGCCGGTCCTTCTCCACGCGACGCCGCTCCGCCGCCTCCGCCATCTCCCCGGCCATCTGGTCCCGCAGGCCCTTGAGCAGGAAGAACGACAGCGTGGCAGAGAAGATCAGCGCCAGCATCAGCCGCAGGAACATGTTCATGTCGACGAACCAGAGGGCCGCCAGCACGACGACGAACAGCCCGATCCGGCCCAGCGTGTACTTGAGCGCCGCGCTCATTCCCGCATTCCCACTCTCTTCGTGCCTCAGCCCGTACGCCGGGCCAGCCAGTGCACGCCATGAAACCAGACAACCGCGTAGACCACGGTGAACACCGCCGCGGCCAACGCTCCCGTGAACAGCGCGGGCAGCCCCGAGGCCAGCCCGGCGGCCAGCAGCCCGGCCAGCACGCCGAGCGCGATGCCGACCAGCGCGGCCACCACCCGGGCGGCGCCGAACTCCCAGGCCCGGAACTCGTCCCAGAACAACCAGAGCGGCAGGATCACCGCCAGCCAGCCGTTCGTGCCCCCGAAGCCGCTGTCGCCCAGTGTGGCGAACGCCCATTCGAAGACCAGCAACGCCAGCACCCCGATGACCAGGCCGGCGAGGCTCACGCCGAGCAGGTCGCCGAGGGTCAGGATGCGCCCCTCGGCGTCACGCCGGGGGAAGGCGCGCTGCTCTTCCTCGCCGCTCATCGCCAGGTCAGGCCCAGACCTGCTGCGGCTCGGACCGGCGCTCCGCCATCGACGGGGGCGCGTCGTACTCGCGGACGATCTCGTAGCGGGTGTTCCGCTCGACCGGGCGGAAACCCGCGTCCCAGATCATGTGCAGCAGGTCGTCGCGGTGCATGGTGTTCGGCGTGCCGTACGAGTCGGCGTCGTGGGTGATCTTGTATTCCACGACCGAGCCGTCCAGGTCGTCGACGCCGAAGTTCAGCGAGAGCTGCGCCACCGACAGGCCGTGCATGACCCAGAAGCACTTGACGTGCGGCACGTTGTCGAACAGCAGCCGGGAGACCGCGAACGTCTTCAGCGACTCGGCCGGCGACGCCATCGTGGTCCGGGCCTGGATCCGGTTACGGATCTTGCCGTCCGCCGAGTCGACGAAGTCGTGCTGGTAGCGCAGCGGGATGAAGACCTGGAAGCCGCCGGTCTCGTCCTGCAGCTCGCGCAGCCGCAGCACGTGGTCGACCCGGTGCCGGGGCTCCTCGATGTGGCCGTAGAGCATGGTCGAGGGCGTCTTCATGCCCTTCGAGTGGGCCAGCCGGTGGATGCGCGACCAGTCCTCCCAGTGGCAGTTGTGGTCGACGATGTGCTGCCGGACCTCCCAGTCGAAGATCTCCGCGCCGCCGCCGGTCAGCGACTCCAGACCGGCGTCCATCAGCTCGTCCAGGATCTCGTCGGCGGTGAGCCCGCTGATCTTCTCGAACCACTGCACCTCGGTCGCGGTGAACGCCTTGAGCTTGATCTTCGGCAGCGCGGCCTTCAGCTCCCGCAGCACCTTCGGGTAGTAGCGCCAGGGCAGCGTCGGGTGCAGGCCGTTGACGATGTGCAGCTCGGTGAGCTGCTCGTCCTCCATCTCCTTGGCCTTACGGACCGCCTCGTCGATGCGCATCGTGTACGCGTCCTTCTCGCCCGGCTTGCGCTGGAACGAGCAGTACGCGCACGACGCCGAGCAGACGTTCGTCAGGTTCAGGTGCCGGTTGACGTTGAACATCACCCGGTCGCCGTTGAGCTCGGTACGCCTGTGGTGGGCCAGCCGGCCCAGCCAGGTCAGGTCGTCGCTGGCGTAGAGGGCGATGCCGTCCTCGCGGGTCAGCCGCTCCCCGGCGTACACCTTCGCTTCGAGTTCGCGCTTGAGTCCGGCGTCCATCCGAAAGCCACGTCCTTCCCCCTGGGTTCCCGATCGAGCGTACGTCGCGGGTCCGACCTGCCGCCGACGTGGTCGAGCCAGTTCGTCCGCCGTCACTCTCCGCACATCGACATCGCTGCGACGGTGAGGTAAGACAGGGTGGGGCGGAACACACACCAGTGCCGTCCTGTCCTGACACGCCCCACCTCGCGTGGCGGGCACCAGACCGGACGGGGAGCGGAATGTCCGACAGCACCAAGGCCCGACGGCGACGAGGCCGGCAGCCGGTGATCTCACCGGTTCTGCGCCCGGCCCTCTGGTCCGCGCTCCTGGGTGCGGTAGCGGCGGCGGCGCTCGCCACCCCGGCCTGGGCCGACCCGCTGCCCGACACCGTGCCGAGCACCGGCTCCCGGCCCCAGGTCACCGGCCCACTGCAACTGCCCGGCAGCGTCCCCGGCGTGCCCGGCACCGTTCCCGGCCTGCCCGGCACCGTTCCCGGCCTGCCCGGGGTCACCGTCCCGGGGTTGCCGGGCGGCACCACCGGCGTCACCAACCCGGCCGACGGCCCGCTGATCGCGCAGATCAACCAGCTCGACGCCCAGGTCGGGCTGCTCGGCGAGGAAATGCTGCGGATCAAGGGCGAGCGGGACGCCGCACAGGCCGAGCTGACCCAGTCCGCCGCCCGGCTCAAGGAGGCCCAGGACGCGCTCACCCGGGCCCAGGAGAACGCCAAGAGCGCCGCCGCCGACGCGGTCAAGGCCGACGCGGCGCTGCCGCCCGGCGAGTTCGGCGCCAGCCTGCGTGACTTCGCCAACCTCCAGCGCATCACCCGGGGCGACAAGGCCGAGGGCGCCACCACGTCGGTGACCGGCGAACTCCTCCGCGCCACGAACGCCGAGCGGATCGCCCGGGAGGCGCGCGAGTCGGCCCAGCGCCGGGCGACCGAGAAGGCCGCCGAGTTCACCCGCGCCGAGACCGACCTGCGTAAGCAGGAGACGACGCTTGTCGCGCTGCGCAAGGAGAACGCCGCCAAGCTGCTCGAGATCGAGCGCCTGGCCGACGCCGCCGAGCAGCAGCTCGGCAGCTCGTACGTCGTCAACCAGAGCATCGACGGCCTGGCGGCGGACCCCAAGGCGCTCGCCGCGGTCCGCTACGCCCTCGCCCAGCTCGGCGACCCCTACCTGTGGGCCGCCGAGGGCCCGGACCGGTTCGACTGCTCCGGCCTGGTGCTCGCCTCCTACCGGGCGGCCGGCTACAAGGGCCTGCCGCGGGTCGCCAAGGACCAGTACTACGCCACCCGCTCCCGCACCGTCTCCCCGAACGCGCTGCTCCCGGGCGACCTGCTCTTCTTCGCCTCCAGCAGCAGCTGGACGAGCATCCACCACGTCGCCATGTACATCGGCAACGGCAAGATGGTGGAGGCGCCCCGGACCGGCGACGTCGTCAAGATCTCGGTGGTCCGCTGGTCCCGGCTCTACGCCGCGACCCGGGTGATCGGAGCCGTCGCCGCCCCGGCCACTCCGGCTCCCCCGCCGCCCGTGCCGACCACCCCGCCGACGTCGTCCCCGACGCCGAAGCCGACGCCCACCACGCCGAAGCCGACGCCGACGACCCCCAGGCCGACGCCGACCACCCCGAGGCCGACGACGCCCACGCCGGATCCGACGACGTCCAGCCCGACGCCCAGCACGCCGCCCAGCCCGTCCGAAGAGCCGGAGCCGGAGCCGAGCGACAGCGAGAGCTCCGCGCCGAGCACCAGCGCCGCCCCGAGCAGCAGCAGCGTCGCCCCGTCGCGCAGCACGTCCGGCAGCGCCTCCGCCAGCCCGAGCAGCAGCGCCGACTGACCCAACCCGCACTCCGGCTGTGCTCCCGGGCCGGAATATGGCACGGTGAGATCCAGGCACTTTCGGCCGGCGCCACGGTCGGGGGCGAGCGTGGGTGCGGAGGGGCGAGATGGGCGAGCACGAGGTTCCGGCGGAGAAGGTCCACCCGGGACCGACGCCCGACGCCGCCGGCCCGGCCGACGACAGCCCGGCAGCGTCCCGCCCCGGGCCGGTGGCCGTCGCGCGGGCACGGGTGACCGTCGCCGGTTCGGCCGTGCCGCCACCCGCCGGTGACGAGCGGCCGGCGCCGCCGTCCAGCCCCACCACGTACCGCGCGGGCGCACCGGCCGACGCCGTGCCGCCGCTGGACCGGCGTCTCCCCGGCGCGACAGTGCCCCCGTCGACCTGGTCCGCCTTCGCCGTGGCCGAACGCCCGGCGACGCCCGAGCCGGCCGCCACGCCGGAGGCCCCCGCCGCCACGAGCGCACCCTCCCCGGGCGGCCCAGCGGCTGGAATCCCGGCCCCCCGCGTCTCCGGTTCCGCCCGGGTGCCCGCGCCCGCTCCGGCGGCCCCCAACGGCTCGCCTGCCCCGGCCGTTCCGCCTGCCGCGGCCGCTCCGGCCGCCCCGCCTCTGGCTGGCGAGTCCACTCCGCCGGGCGCGCCCGCATCCGCAGGCGGCGAGACGCCGGTCGAGGACGCCGCCAACGGGGATGCGGTCGCGACGGACGACCGGCCGGACCGCGACGCCGCGCCGGGCCGTCCGGAGAGCGCGGCCGGGAACACCTCCACCGGCTCACGGGGCGGCACCCCGGCAGCCGGGTCTGCCGACTCCGGCACCGCGTCCCCCGCCCCCGCCCTCGTCGAGCAACCCGCCGAGCCGGTCGCGGCGCCGTCCGCGAAGCCCGCCGGGCTCGGTGCCGCGCCGTCCGCGAAGCCCGCCGCGCCAGGCAGCGTGGGGCACGCCCGGGCCAGCGCCGCGGTACCCGGCCTGAGCCGGGTGTCCGCGGACGAGATCGCCGCCTCGGTGGTGTCCGCTCCCGCCGCCGCGACGGTCTACCGGGCGGGTCCGGTGAACCCGGAGCCGCCGGAGCCCGCCCAGCCGCCGGAGCCCGCGCAGCCCCCTGCCCCGCACGGTCCGGAGCCCGAGCCGGCGCCGACCCCGGTACCGGGCCCGACCCCGCCGTCGCCCGCGCCGCCGGAGCCGGAGCCGGAGCCGCCGTTCCGGCCGACGCCACCCGTGCCCGCGCCGCCCGCACCGGCGCCCGCCCCACCGGGGCCGGTTCCGCCGGTACCCGGGCCGCCGGTGCCGCCGCCCGGACCCGCGGTGCCCCCGCCGCCGCCCCCACCGGGTCCGATGCCCGCGCCCCCGTTCCCGCCGCCACCGGCGATGACCGCCGCGGCGAACCCGCTGCCCGCGCCGCTGTTCCCCGCGCCGCCGGCCACCACGGGCCGGCCGTCGTTCGCGACGCCGCCGGCCACCGCGGGCCCGCCGTCGTTCGCCACGCCGTCGGCCGGCTCGGCGGTGCCGCCGCCCGCGCCCACCACGCCCTTCCCGTCCACGCCAGGCCCGCTGTCCGGGCCCGGCACTCCGGCGCCCTCCGCCGAGTCGCGTCCGGCGTGGGCGGCCGCGCCCGTCTCCGCCCCGCCGCCGCCCGCGGTGCCGGCGCCGGCGCTGCCGACCTGGCCGCCGCCGGCCACGCCGGCCCGCGACGCCGACACGACCCGTCCGGTACGCCCGCAGGCCGGCAGCACGGACCTCGCCGGCACCACGTACGGCGGCGGGACGGACGGCCCGGGGTTCGCCACCGTGTCGTTCCCGCAGGGCAACCCGCTGGAGAACTCCGGATCGCTGACCGGGCACATCCTGGCTCAGGGCTGGTCCGAGGACAGCCCGGCCGCCCGGGGCGGCAACACCAAGGTGATCATCGTGCTGGCGGTCGCGCTGACCATGCTCATCGCGATCAGCCTGCTCGTGGTCTTCCTGGCCAACGACGCGCTCAGCGGCCTGACCGGGACGATGCTGATCGAGTGACAGGGGTGAGCCCGCCCACTACCGCATCGCGTTGCCCTGGCGGAGTCGGCGATGCGCCGTACACTTGTCTCTGATTACTGACCCGGCGCGCCCAGAGTGTGCGCCCATGGGCGATCTTGCTGGTGATTCGGCGGCGTGACAGGCCGCGGCGGGCCATCGCGAAGATGCGCCCCGCTCGAGAGGCATTTCTTGACCACGTTCGCTGAATCCAGCACGTCCCCGTCCGTCGACCTGAACTCCGACGCCGTCGACTTCGCGTCGCTCGGCCTGCCCCGGCAGCTCGTCGAGGTGCTCGCCCGGCAGGGCATCACCGCCCCGTTCGAGATCCAGCGGGCCACCCTGCCCGACTCGCTCGCGGGACGCGACGTACTCGGCCGGGGCCAGACCGGCTCCGGCAAGACGCTCGCCTTCGGCCTGCCGGTGATCGCCCGGCTCGCCGACCGCAACCGGGCCCGGCCGCTGCACCCCCGCGCCCTCGTCATGGTCCCCACCCGCGAACTGGCCATGCAGGTCAACGACGCGCTGGTGCCGCTCGGCAAGTCGGTGGGCGTGTTCCTGAAGACCGCCGTCGGCGGCGTGCCGTACGACCGGCAGATCGACGCGCTGCGCCGGGGCGTGGAGATCGTCGTGGCGACGCCGGGACGGCTCGGCGACCTGATCGAGCGCGGCGTCTGCCGGCTCGACGACGTCGAGATCACCGTTCTGGACGAGGCCGACCAGATGGCCGACATGGGCTTCCTGCCCGAGGTCACCAAGCTCCTGGCGAAGACCCCGGCGGACGCGCAGCGCCTGCTGTTTTCGGCCACTCTGGACAACGACGTCGACTCGCTCGTCAAGCGGTTCATGACCGACCCGGTCACCCACTCGACCGCACCGGCCACCGCCGCCGTGTCCACCATGGATCACCACATGCTGCTGATCCCGCCGCACGACAAGTTCGCGGTCGCGGCGTCCATCGCCGCCCGTGAGGGCCGCACCATGCTGTTCGCCCGTACGCAGCTCGGCGTGGACCGGCTGGTCGAGCAGCTCGCCGCCGTCGGCGTGCGGGCCGGTGGGCTGCACGGCGGCAAGACGCAGCGCATGCGTACCAAGACGCTCGCCGAGTTCCGCGAGGGCCGCACGCCCGTGCTGGTCGCGACCGACGTGGCGGCCCGGGGCATCCACGTCGACGGCGTCTCGCTGGTGCTGCACGTGGACCCGCCGAAGGACCCGAAGGACTACCTGCACCGGGCCGGCCGTACCGCCCGGGCCGGCGAGTCGGGCGCGGTGGCGACCCTGGTGCTGCCCAAGCAGCGCCGCACCACACTGGCCATGATGGAGAAGGCGGGCGTCGAGCCGGCCGAGGCCCGGGTCCGGGCGGGCGACGAGACGCTGGCCGAGTTGACCGGCGCGCGCGAGCCCAGCGGCGTACCGGTGCGGGACGAGCCGGAGCCGCGACGCGGCGGCCCGCGCCGCTTCGGCGACCGTGACGGCCGGGGCTTCGACCGGGGCGGCCGGGGCGGCTTCTCCGACCGTGGCGAGCGCCGGTTCGGCGATCGTGACGGCCGGGGCGAGCGCCGCTACGGCGACCGGCCCGCGGGCGAGCGGTCCGGCGACCGGCCCGCGGACCGCGGCGGTGACCGCCGGTTCGGCGACCGGCCGGCGGGCGAGCGCTACTCGGGCGAGCGGTCCGGCGGCGGCGAGCGCCGCTTCGGGCGGCCGGAGCGGCGCGACGACCGGAGCTTCGGTGACCGCGGCGAGCGCTTCGGCGAGCGCGCCGACCGCCCGTTCGGGGACCGGCACCGGCCGGCGACCGGGGGCGGGTACGACCGCGACGAGCGGCGGAACGACGACCGGCCGAGCGGTTCGCGCGGCTTCGGCGACCGTCGCCAGGAGGACCGCCCGCACGCCGAGCGGCGTTTCGGTGACCGGGGCGACGCGCGCCCGGCCGAGCGCCGGAGCGGCGGTTTCCGGGCCGAGGGGCGGGGCCGGGACGACCGGCGCGGCTTCGGCGGGCGCCCGCCGGCACGTACCCACTGATCTGAGCGCACCCACTGCCGCCGCCGAGCACCTGCTCGGCGGCGGCAGTGCGTCTGCAGGTCAAGGGCCCGGTGGCGTTCTAGCCGCGCGGTGCGAGAACGGGATACCGCCGGGTCGGCTCATTCAACATCGACAGCCGGTGACGAGGCTGCCAGTCGGGCGGCGGCGTCGGGATGGCCTTGTCGATGGTCTGCCGGAGGCTGCGCCGAGCGGACCGGCCCCACGACCAGGCGACCCAGCAGCCGAACGCCTGGGCGATGACGGCGGCCAACAGCAAACCGGTGCCGATCGGGTCAGACATTGCGCACCGACCGCAGCCAGCCGATGAACCGGATGTGCATCTCGGCGGGATCCGGCGGCTTGGAGTAGAGCCTGGCCAGGTCATCGGTCGCCTGCCGCATGAGGGCGGCCAGATCGACGGCGAGGTTACGCCGGTCGTGCTTGTAGTCAGCGACCAACTCGACCTTGGCGTTCTCGCACGGCCAGTTGAGCAGGTCTGCCGTACAGACCCAAAGGGGTTTCAGCGGAGCGTGGCGCTGGGTCACTCGGGGCCTCCTGCATGGGTCGACTTCCAGGTGGCACCCCGGTCCGCCGCGAACTCGCCACCGGACGGGGGCCTAATCCATCAGATCGCCCACCTGCCCCCCTGGCAACATTGACGGGCCCACGTGGGTGGGGTTATTTGTTCGCGTCACCATAGACGGGATAGCCCGCTCCTACCTTCGAAGTCGTGACCAAGGAGACGGGACCGGGCGAACTTGTCGCGGCCGGTGAGATCTTGACGATGCTCGGCGTGGGCAGATCGAGGTTTCGCGAGATCCGGCGGCATCCCGCATTCCCCGCGCCGTATCAAGAGCTGTCGGTCGGCGCGATCTGGCTGAAGCGGGACGTGGAGCGGTACATCCGAGAGCACCGGCCGCCCCGGCCGGCGGACGACGACGAGTAGCACGACGAGGCATGATCAGGACGTCTCGTGCCTCCTTTCGGCGTGTGAGACGACCACGCCTGTACGGGCCCGGCGAGCTGGCCGCCCTGTTCGGCGTATCGCGTCAGCGGGTCCTGCAGATCACCCGTCGCCCCGGGTTCCCCGAGCCGCTCGCCCGGCTGATCGGCATGAACGTCTGGGACGCGGACGAGGTCGACGAGTGGGCCCGCCACAACCGGCCGCCCCGCCCCACCGAGGGCGACGAGCAGGGGTAGTCGGTGGCCCTCCGGGCGGCGGCGGCGTTCGCGCATCCGCTGCCGCTGGCCGCCGGGTCGCGTAACGTCCGGACCATGCCGAAGTCGCTCTTCTGGGCCCGGACCGACACCGCCGGCTCCGAGCACGTCGTGCTCGACGGCGGGCAGGGGCTGACCGCGCAGGGCGTGGCACTCGCCGTGGACCCGATCCCGTACACCTGCCGTTACCGCCTGGCGCTCGCGCCCGACTGGTCGACGAGCCGGCTGGAGGTCGAGGCCGAGGGCGCCGGCTGGTCGCGGAGCGTACGCCTGGAGCGGGGTCAGGACGGCTGGCGCGTGCGTACCGGCGAGGAGGGTGACCTGGACGCGGCGCTGAGCGCGGCGGGCCACCCACCGGCGGGGCTGCCGGGCACCGACGACCCGGGCCGGCTGGACGACGCGCTCGACATCGACCTGGGCGGGTCGCCGCTGACGAACACGATGCCGATCCGCCGGATCGGGCTGGGGCGGCTGCCCGCCGACATGGCGACGGCGGTGACTGTGGCCTGGGTGCTGCTGCCCGGCCTGGCGGTGATTCCGGCCGAGCAGGTCTACACCTCGCTCGGCCCGGGCCGGGTCCGGTACGCCAGCGGCACGTTCACGGCCGACCTGGAGGTCGACCCGGAGGGTTTCGTGGTGCGCTACCCGGGGCTGGCCGAGCGGGTCGACCCGCGCTGACCGCCCGCCGCCGAAAAGCCAGGGCTCCGCTCAGGCGGGCCAGGCGCCGTCGGTCAGGAACCGGTCGACGGTGGCCAGGTGCGGGGCGAGGTCGAGGCCCTGCGCGACCACCCACTCGTCGGAGTAGTAGGTGTCGCTGTACCGGTCGCCCGGGTCGCAGATCAGCGTGACCACCGAGCCGGTACGTCCGTCCGCCAGCATCTGGGCGATCAGCCCGAACGCGCCCCACAGGTTGGTGCCGGTGGAGCCGCCCACGCGGCGGCCGAGCACCGCCGAGCCGGCCCGCATCGCGGCGAGCGACGCGGCGTCCGGCACCTGGACCATCCGGTCCACCACGCCGGGCAGGAAGGACGCCTCGACGGTCGGCCGCCCGATGCCCTCGATCCGCGAGCCACGGTCGGTGCACACCGACCAGTCACCGGCCTGCCAGGCGGGGTAGAACGCGGAGTTCTCCGGGTCCACCACGCAGAGTTTGGTGGGCAGCCGGCGGTAGCGGGCGTAGCGGCCGATGGTGGCGCTGGTGCCGCCGGTGCCGGCGCCGACCACGATCCAGGCGGGCACCGGGTGCCGTTCGAGCGCGAGCTGGGCGTAGATCGACTCGGCGATGTTGTTGTTGCCCCGCCAGTCGGTGGCCCGCTCGGCGTACGTGAACTGGTCCATGAACCGGCCGCCGGTGTCCTCGGCGAGCCAGCGCGCCTCCACCACCACCTTCGCCGGGTCCTGGACGAGGTGGCAGCGCCCGCCCTGGAACTCGATCTGGGCGATCTTCTCCGGCGAGGTGGAGGCGGGCATGACCGCGATGAACGGCAGTCCGAGCATCCGGGCGAAGTACGCCTCGGAGACCGCCGTCGAGCCGGACGACGCCTCGACGATCGTGGTGTCCGGGCCGATCCAGCCGTTGCAGAGCCCGTAGAGGAACAGCGAGCGCGCCAGCCGGTGCTTGAGCGACCCGGTGGGGTGCACCGACTCGTCCTTGAGGTAGAGGTCGATCCCCCAGTCCCGGGGCAGCGGAAAGGGCAGCAGGTGGGTGTCGGCGGAGCGGTTGGCGTCCGCCTCGACAGCGGCGATCGCCTCGGTCACCCAGCGCCGGCTGGCCTCGTCGCACCGGTCGAGATGAGTCACGTCGGCAACGTTACAAGCGAGGTGGGCTCGGGTTTCCCCGGACCCGGCGAGCCTGCCGCCGCTGACCGGCCCGGCCGGTGGCCCGGATCACCGGCGTGAGGGCCAGGGCGAGCCGGGGGAAGGCGTCGAGCAGCCGTACCTGCGCGCCGCGCCAGCGCGGCAGGCTGACCACCGGCCGGGGCCGGCGGGCCAGCCGGACGGCTCGCGCGGCCACCCGCTCCGGCGTCAGCAGCGCGCCGGTGAATGACGCCAGCGCACCCGGGTCGTCCAGCTTGTCGTGCAGCATCGGCGTCCAGATCCCGTCCGGGCACAGGCACGACACGTGTACGCCCCGGACGCCGGCCATCCGCAGGTCGCTCAACGTGCCGAGGCTGAACGCGAGCAGGGCGTGCTTGCTGGCCGCGTACACCGTCTCGCCGGGCGCGGCGATCAGCCCGGCCAGCGAGACGACGTTGAGCACGTGGCCGCGGCCCTGTTCGCGCATCACCGCGACGGCGGCGAGCGTGCCGTTCATCGCGCCGAGCGCGTTCACCTCGACCACCGAGCGGCGTCGTGCGGCGTCGTGCTCCCAGGACGGGCCGGTGACCAGGACGCCGGCGTTGTTCACCCACAGTCCCAGGCCACCGGGCGCGGCCGCCGCCTCGGCGGCGACGTCCGCGCAGGCGGATTCGTCGCGTACGTCGAGCGGGCGGGACCAGCCACCGAGCGGCGCGGCGGCGGTCTGCACGGCCCCGGCGTCGACGTCGGTGAGCAGCACGTTCCACCCGTCGGCGTGCAGCGCGGCGGCAATCGCCCGGCCCAGCCCACCGGCCGCGCCGGTCACCACTGCGGCACCCCGCCCTGAGCTCGTCATCGGCGCACGGTAACCGCAACCCCCGCCCCGGGGCCAGAGGCGTCAGGTGGTGGGGAGTTCCAGCGGCTGAGGGCGGTTCTCCCACTTGGTCGACAGCGCGATGCTGGTACGGGTGGACGCCACACCCGCCGTCCGGTTCAGCCGGACGATCAGCTGCTCCAGCTCGGCGATCGTGCCGACCCGCGCCTTGAGCAGGAACGACTCGACACCGGCCATGAAGTAGCAGGACTCGATCTCGGGGATGCGGCGGAACGACTCCAGCACGTCGTCGGTGTCCGCGTCGGAGTCCTCGACGATGCCGATCAGCGCGGTGACGCCGAGCCCGATCGACTCCGGCTCGACCTCGGCCCGGTACGCCCGGATGACGCCGCTGGACTCCAGCTTGCCGACCCGCTCGTGCACGGCCGGGGCGGAGAGGCCGACCTGACGGGCCAGCTCGGCGTACGACAGGCGGGCGTTGCCCCGCAGCAACTCCACGAGGCTCAGGTCGATCGTGTCCACGGAGAGTGACCCTATCCGCTCGACGGCGACCTGACACGGCGGGCACCGGATGCCCCGTGAGGTACGGTCGCCTATCACAAACGTGCGGTCACGGGGGTTCTCCGCCGGTACCATTTCCTAACTTCCCAGTGTGTGCGTTTTTCGCGTTTGGCGGACACGTCCGGTAGCCGGTGCTGTAATTGCCATACGTCCCTCATGACGGCTCTGGGCTCGCACCGGCCGGGGGCAGTGTGTTCAGCCGGGGGCTTCGTCGACGCGAGGAGGGGGCTGTGGACACTGGAGATCGCCTGCTGACACCGGGTGAGGTCGCTGCGCTGTTTCGGGTTGACCCGAAAACCGTGACCAGATGGGCAGCGGCCGGCCGGATCGGCAGTATCCGGACTCCAGGAGGGCACCGCCGGTTTCGGGAATCCGAGGTGCGGGCCCTGCTCGAGGGGGAGGGCATGCTGGACGAGGCGGAGGACATGGGCAAGGCCCGCAACATGGGCCCGACCGCTTCCACCGGCCCCGGCCCGGCGAACGCCGGCATGTACTGAACGGGCGGGGCGCGGTCCGATCGAGGCCGCGCCCCGCTCGTCGTACGCCGGGTCCGGTCAGGCCGGGCCGGGTTCCCGGCGACCGGCGGCCAGCTCGCCGGCCCACCGCCGGAACAGCGTGTGCGGGACGCCCAGCGCGTCCAGCACTTTGCCGGCCACGAAGTCCACGAGTTGCCCGGCGGAGGCCGCCGCCCCGGCGCCGTAGAAGCCCGGGCTGGCCGGCAGCACCACGGCTCCGGCGTCGTGCAGCGCGATGAGGTGCTCGAGGTGGCTGCGGGTCACCGGGGTCTCCCGGGGCACCACCACGACCGGACGGCGCTCCTTGAGGTTCACCTCGGCGGCACGCTGGAGCAGATCCTTGGAGAGCCCGATGGCGATGCCGGCGCACGCGGCGGTGCTGGCCGGCACCACCGCCATCCCGCGTACCCGGTAGGAACCGCTGCTCGGGCCGGCGGCCAGGTCACCGGCGGGCCAGTGCCGCACGTCCGCGCCGGTGAGGTCGCGGTCGAGCCAGGCGGCCAGGTCCTCGGCCCAGTGCCCGTCCCGGAAGGGCCGGCCGGTCTCGTCCAGCACTGTCAGCCGGGCCGCCCGGGACACGATCAGGTCCACCGCCTGGCCGGCGTCGAGCAGTGCCCGGACGACCGCCGCCGCGTACGGCGTGCCCGAGGCCCCGGAGACACCCACCACCCATGGTTCGCGCATGTCCTCAAGCGTGCCTGGTCGCCGCGGGCGACGGGCGACGACCCCCGTTCGGGCGGCCTGCCCGGGATGTCCAGTGGGTTCACGGAGCTTCCCTCGACGTGAAATTCTTCGATCGGCAAATCCACTTCCGTGGGAAGGGCCGGTGATGACGGCGGCGGTGCTGCGGGCGCTGCGCTCCGACTGCCCCATCACGCCCCGCATCTCCCCGTACGCGGACGACGTGCAGGGCTGGCTGGTGGAGCTGGTCGACCGGCTCGGCCTGCCACCCGACCCGGTCACCCGGCGGCGGCTGGCGCGGGCCGGGTTCGCCCGGTACGCCGGCCGCCTCTACCCGGACGCCACCGAGGCGGACCTGCGGGTGCTGACCGCGCTGTTCACCTGGTTCTTCCTGGTCGACGACGCCTGCGACGGGCGGGACGGGCTGGCGCCGGGGCAGATCCGCGCGTTGCGCGACGGCGCGCTCGCGTTGCTGCGCGAGGGGCCGCGAGCCCGCCATCCGGGCTTCTCCGGCCCGCTGCGCCGCCTCCTGGTGCAGGCGTGGCGCGAGCCCCGCCGCCGGATGCCGGCACGTTGGCGGCTGCGCTTCGCCGACGCGGTCGCCAACCACCTCGACGGCGTCCACCGGGAGGCCGCCGCCACCGGGTCCGGCCGTCCACCGGGCGTCGCCGAGTACGTGCGGCTGCGCCGGGCCACCTCGGCGGCGTACGTGTCGTACCCGCTCATCGAGTTCGCGTCCGGACGCCCGCTGCCCGACGCGGTCTACCACCACCCGGCGCTGCGGCGGCTCGCCGACCTCGCCAACGACCTGCTCTCCTGGTTCAACGACATCGCCTCGCTGGAGCGCGACCACGCCACCGGCGGCGGGCACAACCTGGTGCTGGCGGTGGCCGCCGAGCGGGCCGTGCTGCTGCCGGCGGCGGTCGACCTGGTGGCCGGGCACTGGCGGGCCGAGATGGACCGCTTCACCGCGCTCCGGGCAGCGGCGCCGTCGTTCGGGCCGACGCTCGACGACGCCGTCGCCATCCACCTCGACGGCCTGGCCGCCGCCGTTCGCGGCACCGTGGACTGGACGCTGGAGAGCGCCCGCTACCCGGTCACCCCGGCGTCCTGACCGGCGACCCGGGTCAGGGGCGCAGGCCGAGCCGGACCACCAGGTCGAGCAGCGCGAGGACGAACAACGCGATACCGACGAAGCCGTTGGCGGTGAAGAACGCCCGGTTGACCTTGCTCAGGTCGGTGGGGCTGACCACCATGTGCTGGTAGGCGAAGGCGACAGCGGTCAGCGCCAGCCCGATCCACCACAGCCAGCCGAAGCCGACCCACGCGCCGAACCAGACGAACAACGCGAACGTCACCACGTGCGCGACCGTCGAGGCGTGCAGCGCGAAGCGCAGCCCGTACCGGGCGGGGACGCTGTGCACTCCGATCTCCCGGTCCACGTCGGCGTCCTGGCAGGCGTAGATCAGGTCGAAGCCGCCGATCCAGAGGCCGACGGCGGCGCCGAGCAGCCAGGCCGGGCCGGAGCCGTCGAGCGTGCCGGTGACCGCCAGCCAGGCGCCGACCGGGCCGACCGCCTGCGCCACCGCGAGGATGGCGTGCGGCCAGTTGGTGAACCGCTTGCCGTACGGGTAGACGATGAGCGGCACCACGGCGAGCGGCGCGAGCACCAGGCAGAGCGGGTTGAGCAGGGCGGCGGCGGCCAGGAACACCACGAGCGCGACGGCCGCGCCGGTCCAGGCCGTGCGCACGCTCACCGCCCCGGTGACCAGTTCCCGGTTCGCGGTACGCGGGTTCCGCGCGTCGATCCGCCGGTCGAGGATGCGGTTCGCGGCCATGGCGAACGTCCGCGCGCCGACCATCGCCACCGTGATCAGCAGCAGGTCGAGCCAGTCCACCCGCCCGCCGTTGAGCTGCATGGCGGTGAGCGCCGACAGGTACGCGAACGGCAGCGCGAAGACCGAGTGCTCGATGGCGACGAGCTTGAGGAAGGACGCGACCCGGCCGGGCCGTTCCTGTACCGCCGCCGTCATCAGATCCCGTATTCCTTCCAGCGCTTGTCCACCAGCGAGACCACCTCGGGCGACATCCGCATCTCCTCCGGCCAGCCCCGGGTGTAGCCCTCCTCGGGCAGCTTGCGGGTCGCGTCGATGCCGGCCTTGCCACCCCAGAACTGCTGGTACGAGGCGTGGTCGAGGTGGTCCACCGGCCCTTCGGTGAGCAGCAGGTCGCGGGCGTAGTCGACGTTGCCGAAGGCGCGGAACGCGACCTCGTTGTAGTCGTGCACGTCGCAGTCCTCGTCCACGATCACGATCAGCTTGGTCAGCGACATCATGTGCGCGCCCCAGATCGCGTTCATGACCTTCTGCGCGTGCTTCGGGTAGCGCTTGCGGATCGACACGATCGCGCAGTTGTGGAACACACCGGCGGCGGGCAGGTCGTAGTCGACGATGTCCGGGATCAGGAAGCGCAGCAGCGGCGCGAAGATCCGCTCGGTGGCCTTGCCGAGGCCGTGGTCCTCCTGCGGCGGCTGGGACGTGACGATCGAGTGGTAGACCGGGTCGCGCTGCATGGTCATGCACTCGATGTGCATCACCGGGAACGGCTCGACCGGCGTGTAGAAGCCGGTGTGGTCGCCGAACGGGCCCTCGGGAAGCCGCTCGCCCGGCTCGATGTAGCCCTCCAGCACGATCTGCGCGTGCGCCGGCACCTGCAGCGGAACGGTCAGGCAGTCGACCATCTCGACCCGTTCACCGGCGAGGAACCCGGCGAACAGGTACTCGTCGATGTCGGCCGGAAGCGGCGCGCTGGCCGAGTACGCGACCACCGGGTCCGCGCCGATCGCGATAGCCACCGGCAGCCGCTGGCCGAGCCGCTCGGCGACCGCGTGGTGCGCCGTGGAGTTCTTGTGGATCTGCCAGTGCATGCCGATCGTGTTGTGGCTGTGCTGCTGGAGCCGGTAGAGCCCGAGGTTGCGCTTGCCGGTCTCCGGGTGCTTGGTGTGGGTCAGCCCGAAGTTGTGGAAGATCCCGCCGTCGCCGGGCCACACCTGCAACCCGGGCAGCCGGTTCAGGTCGACGTCGTCGCCGCGGTAGACGACCTGCTGGCAGGGAGCGGTCTTGACCTTCTTCGGCGGCATCGACTTGAGCTGCATGACCTTGCCGAGGCCGCCCATCATCCCGGAGAAGCCCTGCGGCAGCTCCGGCTTGAGCATGTCGCCGATCCGCGCGCCGATCTCGTCGAGGTCTTCCACCCCGAGCGCCATCGCCATCCGCTTCTCGGTGCCGAACAGGTTGATCGCCACCGGCATCTCACCCCGGGTGGGACGCTCGAACAGCAGCGCCGGCCCGTCGGCCCGGACGGTGCGGGTGACGATCTCGCTGATCTCCAGCGTGGGGTCGACCGGCGTGCTCACCCGCCGCAGCTCGCCCGCGCGCTCCAGCGCCGCCAGGAAATCCTTGAGATCGGTGTACGGGAAGCGAGCCGCCATGCCGCCATCCTCCCGCACCCTCCTGCGGAGGTAAGGACGGGCCCCCTCTTAACGCCTCCGGTAGAGGAGGGGCCCCTTCTTAACACCCGCAGCTCAGGCCGCCGGCGTCCAGGCGTACGCGGCCAGCGGCGCGTCGAGCGGCGCCTCGGTGAGCCGGTTCGCGAACGTGGAGATGGTGTACGTGCCGACGCCGAGCACCACGTCCAGCGCGTGCCGGGGCTGCCATCCGGCGGCGAGCAGCGCGTCCAGGTCGGCGTCGGGGACCGCGCCCCGGTGGTCGAGCACGGCCACGGTGAACCGGCGCAGCGCCTCCAGCCGGGGATCGGGCAGCGTCGTACCGGTCCGCAGCGCCTCGATCAGCTCGGGCGCGGCGGCGTGCCGGACGAGCGTCGCGGTGTGCATCGCCACGCAGAGGTGGCAGCAGTTGCGGGTGGCGACGGTGAGCACCACCACCTCCCGGGCGACCGGGTCGAGGTCGGTGGCCTCGAACGCGGCGTTGGCGGCGAGGAAGCCCTTGAGCAGTTCGGGCGAGCCGGCCATCAGGCCGACGGCGGCGGGCAGGTGACCCAGCGTGCGGCGTACGCCGGCCATGACCGGGCGGGCGGCGGCAGGCGCGGTGTCCGGCTCGTACGCGGTGAAGCGGGACATGACTGTGCCCCTCTCGTAAGATGGTCAACGTGGTTGACGAAATAGTAAACGTGGTTGTCGAACATGGCAACGCCTGACCGCCCCGGCTTCGCGCTGCCGCTGCTCCTGCTCGCCGGCTTCCGTACGCTCGTCGACGACCTGCACGCCGAGCTGGCCCGCCAGGGGCACCCCGAGCTGCGCCCGGCCCACGGCTTCGTCCTCCAGGCCGTCGGCCCGGCCGGCACCACCGCCTCCGACCTCGGCCAGCGCCTCGGCGTCTCCAAGCAGGCCGCAGGCAAGACGGTGGACCGGCTGGTCGCGCTCGGCTACCTGGAACGCGTGGACGACCCCGGCGACGCCCGCCGCAAGCTGGTCCGGACGACCGCGAAGGGCCGCGACGGGCTGCACCGCTCGGCGGTGGTCTTCGACGAGCTACGCGACCGCTGGGCGGCCACGCTCGGCGCGGACCGGGTCGCCGCCATCGAGGACGACCTGCGCCGGATGGTCCCCGCCGACGTGTTCCGCCTCGACGTCCCCGGCTGGTTCGGCGGCTGAGGCCCGCTCAGCGCCGGTAGAGGCGAGCCGGGTCGACAAGCACCACGTCCGGCCGTCCGTCGGCGGTGTCGACGAGATCGTCATCGAAGCCGTGGCCGCTCGCCAGCAGCAGCCGTGCCCCGGACGCGTCGAAGCCGGGTCGCCGTACCAGCACGGCGCGGATCCGCTCCAGCCGCTGGAGGTCGGCCCGACCAAGCCGACGGCCCCACTTCACCTCACCGATCGCCAGCAGCGGGCGGGGGCCGTCGCCCGAGGGCGGCTCTCCCATCGCGACCAGGTCGAGTTCGTGACGCGTCCGGGTGTCCGAATCGGTCAGCGTCGCGGCGCTCACCTCGGCGACGTGCCCACCGAGCAACTCCGGTTCGGCGAAGCGCAGCGACCACTGCCGCACGATCTCCTCGAACCGGGGCCCGAGAACCGCGCTGGCGTAGCGACGCTGCGAGCGACGCCAGACGTCGGGGCCGCGCCGCTGCTCCAGAGCCGTCCACGCCGGGCGCATCACGGCCTGGTAGAAGGTGATCAACGGCTCGGTGATCCGGTAACTGCTACGACCGCTGCGCAACGGATCGGGCTCACGCAGCAGCAGTCCGGCATCCTCCAGCACGGTCAGCGGGTGCTGGAGGTCGGTCGCCTTCCGCCCGATGTAGCCGGCGATGCCGCCACGACTGGCGTTCCCTTCCGCGACGGCGGCGAGAACCGAGTGGTACAGCGCCGTGTCCCGTAGGTCCGGGTCCTCGGCCAGCAGGTATCGGGCCTCGCGGAAGAGCGGCCGGGCCGGGTTCAGGACGGTACGCACGATCCACGCGTCGAAGTCGTCCGGCCCGGCCGGAGTGTCGTCCTGCACATACTCCCGGCGGTAAGCCGGCGTGCCGCCGACGACGGAGAAGACGCGCACCGCGAGCAGCGGGTCGTCGATCTCCCAGAAGGCCGCCGCGGCGCGGAAGTCCAGTGGCTGCACGGGCAGCTCCAGCCCGGCGCGCCCGCGCAGCGGCGCCGACCCGGCGAGCAGTCCTCCCATGAAGGACAGCGCCGAGCCGCACAACAACAACCGCGCCCGGGACCCGGTCCGTTCCGGACGCCCCGGTGTCAGCGCATGCTGGATGATCGACGGCAGGTCACGCGCCGCCCGCACCAGGTACGGAAACTCGTCGAGGACGACAGTGACGGGACGGTCCCGTCCCAGCGCGAGCAACGCGTCGACCGCCGCGGCCCAGTCCGGCAGGTGGACGGGTCCCGGCGCCCCGGAGTACGCGCCGAGCGCCTCACCCAGCCGGCGCAGCGATTCCGTCGACGTCGCCTCGGTCGCGCCGAAGTAGAAGCCGCCGCTCGCCTGCGCCAGTTGGTACAGCAGCAGGGTCTTGCCCTGCCTCCGGCGGCCGCTGACCACGCCGAGAGTCGCGCCGGGCCGGTCGTCGGCCACGAACCGGGCGAGTTCGGCCCACTCGACATCCCGGTCGAAGATCTCTGCGGGCTTTCCGAGCAGCGGCATACAGGCTCACACTTCTTATAACTACAGTTCTAAGAAGTGTAGTCCTACGTTCTTCGTCACTGACAGGATCGCCGACGGCGGGTCATCATCGGCGGATGGATGACGCGTACATGGTGGGTGACCCGGACGGCCTCAGCCCGCTCCAAGCAGAGATCCGCGACGCGGTGGCCCGCGAACTGCACTCCCAGTTCGCGCTCCGGGCCGACCGCCTCGAACTGGCCGACCTGCCGGAGGTGGCCTACCAGGTCACGCGCCGGGTGGACGAGGTGCTGAGCGCGCGCCCGGTCACTCCACCCCGGCGTACGAGTGCAGACCGGTGAAGAAGAAGTTCACGCCGAACAGGTTCATCATCACGGTCAGGAAGCCCACGATGGCGATCCAGGTGGCCACGTTGCGCTTCACGCTCGGCGTGGCCCGGGCGTGCAGGTAGCCCGCGTACACCACCCAGGAGATGAACGCCCAGGTCTCCTTGGGGTCCCAGGCCCAGGGGCGACCCCAGGCCGCCTCGGCCCAGATCGCGCCCGCGATCACCGCGAAGGTGAAGATCGGGAACGAGAAGGCGTGCAGGGTGAAGGTCAACCGCTCCAGCCCGGCCGCCTCCGGAAGGCGGCGGGCCAGGGTGTACGGGAAACTGCGGCGACCCTGCTCCCAGCCGGCCCGCATCAGGTACGCGGCAGCGGGCACCACGCCCAGCAGGAAGATGCCCGAGGCGAAGATGATCGTCGAGACGTGGATGATGAACCACCACGACTGCAGCGCCGGCATCAGCGGCTCGATCGGCACGTAGAGCTTCAGCTCGGCGAACGCCAGCAGCAGCACCATCACCAGCGTCAGGAACAGCCCGAGCCGGCGCAGCCACGGCTGCTTCCAGAGCACGACGAGCCAGGCCGCCATCCCGATCCAGGTGCCGGTCAGCACGAACTCGTACATGTTGCCCCAGGGCATCCGGTCGGCGGCGACGCCCCGCGTGACCACCGCGCCCAGGTGCAGCGCGGCGGCGAGCACTGTGAGCCAGCCGGCGATCCGGCCGGCCAGCACGGCCCGCGCGGCGGAGCGGTCCGGCCGCGGCGGCGTGCCCGGGACGACCGGCTCGTCGACGGTGCCGCCGGCCCCGCCGACGCCCGCGCCGACAAGCTCCCTCGCCGGTGCGGCCGCGGGAGCCTTCCGCGCGTTGCCCAGCGCGAACTCCACGGCGTGGCTGATCATCGCGATCAGGTACACCAGGATCGCGTACGCGACCAGCTGGTCGGAGAGTGCGGACATCACTCGTCTCCTTCTCGCGCCCGCCGCGCGTCCGGCGCGTCGCCGCTCACCGCGGCGACGAGCTGCGCGAACTCGTCGGCGAACCCTGGGTGCTCGGTGCGCGGCAGCCCACCGGCCTCCACCAAACTACTACCGCCCGTCGGAGATCCACCCTCCGGGGGCGAAACCCGGAACCACACCCGGCGACGCCGGGCGAACAGCGAGCCCATCAGGCCCAGCAGCAGCGTGCCGCTGGCCACCAGCAGCAGCGTCTGCCCGGGCGCGTGCCGGACCGCGAGCGTGATGTACGGCTTGGTGCCGACGAACTCCAGCGTGCTGCCGTCGTCGAGGGTCCACTTCTCCCCCGGCCGCAGCAGCTTGGTGCCGATCTCCTTGAGCTTGCCGTCGTCGATCTGCCGCCGGTCCAGCGCGTAGACCGAGCCGGGGATGCCGGCGTCCATGCCGAGGTTCCCCCGGTACGCGGTCAGGTTCACCATCGGGTTCCGCTCGGCCGGATACTGCGACGCCACGTACGGCGCGCTCTCCGGCCCCGTGGGCAGGTAGAGCCCGTCGAAGGCGATCTGCTGGTCCGGGGCCCGCGCGCCGGTCTTCGGGTCGACGTTGGCGTCCGGGAAGATCGCCACGCCCTCCTCGGTCGCGTTGGAGTCGCCGGTACGCAGGAACGGCGCGTCGCTGGTCTGGCTACGGCCGTACTTGTCGGTGTACTTCAGCAGCGGCGCGTAGCCGTTGCCGAGCAGGTAGACGTTCGCCGAGCCGAGCCGCAGCGGCGAGTTGACCGAGAAACCGGCGGTCCGCTCCGCGCCGCCCGGCTCGTCCACCGTGACGGTGGCCCAGTAGCGGGACGCCAGCCCGGACGGCAGGTAGTCGGCCTCGAACTTCTCCAGCGTCAGGCAGAACGGCGGCAGGTCGGAGCTGTCCACGCGCGGGCCGAGCGACGCCTCGGCGTACTGCTGGCGGGTGTTGCAGAACGCGTTGTCCTCGCCGGCGACCAGGATGCGGTTGCCGTGCCAGCCGTACCAGGAACCGAGCGCCACCCCGAGCAGGACGGCGACCAGCGACACGTGGAAGAGCAGGTTGCCGGTCTCCTTGAGGTAGCCCTTCTCGGCGGAGACCTCGTTGCCGCGCACGGTGACCCGCCACCGGCGGCGGCGCAGCACCGCCGCGATCGCCTCGGGATCGGCGGCGGCCGGGGCCTCCAGCACCGCGTGCTGGGGCAGCCGCTCGAGCCGCTTCGGCGCGGCCGGCGGCTTCATCCGCAGCGCGCGGACGTGGTCGCGGGCCCGGGGCAGGATGCAGCCGATCAGCGAGGTGAACAGCAGCAGGTAGATCGCGGAGAACCAGGCCGACCCGAAGACCTCGAACGCGCCGATCTGGTCCAGCCGGGGCGCGAGGTCGGGGTGGTCGACGAACCACTGGTTGACTCGTTCGGGGTTGACGCCGCGCTGCGGCAGCACCGAGCCGGGGATGGCCGCGACGGCGAGCAGGAACAGCAGGATCAACGCGGTACGCATGCTGGTGAGCTGCCGCCACGAGTTGCGCAGCAGGGCCAGCACCGGATTGACCCGCCGGGGCGCCTGCGCCGGAGGGGTCGACGGCCGGTCGTCAACGGTCGTCATCAGATGCTCACCTCGCCCACGCCCACGTTCGTCTGCAACCAGATCACCACGTTCACCCAGCCGCCGGTGATCAGCGCCAGGCCGATCGCGATCAGCAGGGCGCCACCGATACGAGTGACCCAGCGACTGTTGCGCCGGACTGCACGGAACACCCCGAGCAGGCGCTGGAAGCCCAGCCCGAAGACGACGAACGGTATCCCCAGCCCCAGGCAGTACGCCACGGCGAGCACCACGGCCCGGTCGGTCCCGCCCTCGGTGGCCGCCATGCCGAGCACCGCGCCGAGCGTGGGGCCGGTACAGGGCAGCCAGCTGAGCGCGAAGACCGCGCCGAGCACCGGCGCGCCGAGCAGCCCGGCGGAGGGCAGCCAGCGGATCCGGAACTCCCGCTGCATTCCGGGAATCACCCCGAGGTAGCCGAGCCCGAGCACCACCACGAGCGCGCCGATGACGATCTCCAGCGTGCGCTCGTACCGGAAGAAGAGCTTGCCGACGCCGGAGAAGAGGATCGCGGTGGCGACGAACACGACTGTGAAGCCGGCGATGAACAGCAGCGTGCCGGCGAGCACGCGGCCCTTGACGGCCGCGGTGGTCCGCTGCGGCGCCGCCCGCTCGGCGACGCCCACGCCACCCCCGCCGCCGCCACCCGCGGTGCCGCTCGCGCCGGCGCCGCTGTTAACAAGGGGCCCTTCCTCTACCGGAGGCGTTAACAGGGGGCCCTTCCTTACACCCTCCAGGTCGGCGCCGGCCAGGCCGGTCACGTACGACAGGTACCCGGGCATGAGCGGGAGCACGCACGGGGACAGGAAGCTGACCAGACCGGCCAGGGCCGCCGCGCCGACCGCGAAGAGCAGCGGTCCGGACTCGGCGAGCTGGCGGAACGTCTCGCCCATCAGCGAGCGCCGTTCGGCGCCGGCGACTCGGCGGCGATCTTCTCGACGATCGGCCGCAGCTCGTCGCGGGTGACGGCCCGGCGGATCACCACGGCGATCCGGCCCTCGCGGTCGAGCACGACAGTCGCCGGGGTGGTGTTCGGCGGGATGTCGAAGTTGAGCGCCTGCCGGCTGGCCGGGTCGAAGATGCTCGGGTACGTGACCCGGCCCTCCTCGAAGGCGAGCGCCTTGTCCTTGCTGTCCTGCACGTTGATGCCGAGGAACGACACGCCGGAGCCCTTGGTGGCCTGGTAGGTGTCCTCCAGGTCGTCGGCCTCGGCGCGGCAGGGCGCGCACCAGGAGCCCCAGAAGTTGACCACGACGACCTGGCCGCGGTCCCGGGAGATGTCGTAGCCGCCGCCGGTGAGCAGCTCACCGCTGACCTTCGGCGTCTTCGAGCGCTGGCCCGGCTCGCACGTGACGACCGAACCATCGGCCGCGCAACGGCTCTCCTCGCTGCCGGAGGTGCAGCCGACCAGCGCCGTACCGGCGGTGACGGCGGCGAGCAGGGCGGCGGCGAGCCTCCGGGTGAGCATCAGGCCCCCTTGGCCGTCCGGGCGGTCGGCGAGATCGAGACGAGGTGGGCGGCCGGCTCGGAGTACCCGATACCGACGATCTTGGCGCCGTCGAAGTGGAACGAGGTGAGGCTGGCCAGGCCGCACTGGCGGCGGCGCGGGTCGTGCCAGAGCCGCTTGCGCTCGACGTGCCGGCGCAGCGTCCAGATCGGGAGCTGGTGCGACACCAGCACCGCCTCGCGGCCCTCGGCGGCGACGCGGGCGGC
The DNA here is from genome assembly GCF_014203425.1 of Micromonospora echinospora. Lineage (NCBI taxonomy): Bacteria > Bacillati > Actinomycetota > Actinomycetes > Micromonosporales > Micromonosporaceae > Micromonospora > Micromonospora echinospora. The sequence continues at coordinate 929,509 of NZ_JACHJC010000001.1, read as the reverse complement.
GTGCAGCGCGGCGAACATGCGCTCGGCGATGACCCGGTACGCCTCACCCCAGGACGGGGTCACCGGGTCGCGCAGCACCCACCAGTTGCGCGGGTCACGGAACGAGCCGTCACCGGGCGAGACCTTCTTGCCCTCGAACCAGTTCGCGCTCTCGATCAGCCGTTCGTCGACGCCGACGGAGAGGCCGAACTGGGCCGCGATCGGCTCGGCGGTCTGCTGGGCGCGTTCCAGCGGGCTGGCCACGACGTGCACCACGGTCCGGTCGGCGAGCGCCTGCGCCGCCGCCTTGGCCATCTGCACGCCCAGCTCGGAGAGGCGGAACCCGGGCAGACGGCCGTAGAGGATGCCGTCCGGGTTGTGCACCTCGCCGTGCCGCAGCACGTGCACCACGGTCTCCGCCATTGGTTACCCCCCGTGTCCTGCCGCTGCCGCCGCCCGCGCCGCCACCGGCAGGGCGGCGGAGATCTGCTCCCACGCGGCGTCGTCGATCGCTGTCGAGACGAACCACGACTCGAACGCGCTCGGCGGCAGGTAGACGCCACCGGCGAGCATCGCGTGGAAGAACGCCTTGAACGCCGGCACCACCTGGGTGCGGGCGCTGTCGTAGTCACGCACGTCCGCGTCGGTGAAGAAGACCGAGAACATGTTGCCCGCGGTGGAGAGGCGGTGCGGCACACCGGCCGCGGACAGCGCCTCGGTGGTGAGCTTGCCCAGCGCGGCGGAGGTCTCGTCGAGCCGCCGGTAGAGCGCGTCGTCGGCCAGCCGCAGCGTGGCCAGTCCGGCCGCGCAGGCCAGCGGGTTACCGGAGAGCGTCCCGGCCTGGTAGACCGGGCCGGCCGGGGCGAGCTTCGCCATGATCTCCGCGCGCCCGCCGAACGCCGCGGCGGGCAGGCCCCCACCCATGACCTTCCCGTACGTCCACAGGTCCGCGTCCGACGGGTCGAGGCCGTGCCATCCGGCGCGGGAGACCCGGAACCCGGTCATCACCTCGTCGACGATGAGCAGCGCGCCGTGCGCGTGCGCGATCCGGGCCAGTTCGGCGTTGAAGCCGTCCCGGGGCGCGATCACGCCCATGTTGCCGGCGGCGGCCTCGGTGATGATCGCGGCGATGTGCGGGCCCTGGGCGGCGAACGCCTCCTCGACCGCGCGCAGGTCGTTGTACGGCAGCACGATCGTGTCGCCGGCCGCCGCCCCGGTCACGCCGGGCGAGTCGGGCAGGCCGAACGTGGCCACGCCGGAGCCGGCGGCGGCGAGCAGCGCGTCCGAGTGGCCGTGGTAGCAGCCGGCGAACTTGATGATCTTGGCGCGGCCGGTGAAGCCGCGGGCCAGCCGGATCGCCGACATGGTCGCCTCGGTGCCGGAGTTGACCAGGCGCACCTGCTCCACCGGCGTCCGCGCGACGATCTCCTCGGCCAGGTCCACCTCGCCCGGCGTGGGCGTGCCGAAGCTCGTGCCCAGCGCGGCGGCCTCACGTAGCGCCTCCACCACTGCCGGGTGCGCGTGGCCGAGGATGAGCGGGCCCCAGGAGCAGACCAGGTCGACGTACCGACGACCGTCGGCGTCGAAGAGCCAGGGACCCTCCCCCCGGACCATGAAGCGCGGGGTGCCGCCGACGGCACGGAACGCGCGCACGGGGGAGTTCACCCCGCCGGGCACGAGGGCCTTGGCGCGGTCGAACAGGGCCTCGGAGGCCGGGGCGTCGGCCGGGTAGCGGCCGGATCCGGCGGAAAGCGTCTCGGTCACGATGGGCCCATTGTGTCAGCGTCGGAGTACTGCCTGGCACGCACCCCGCGACGGGGGTTACCAGGCTCACCCCGGTGAGCGGCGGCAGGCCGCCCGCGATCCGCTCGACAGGCCCGATGGTCGAGATCGCGATAGGCTGACCGGGTGGATCGTGCCGAACTGTCCATCACCGTACAGCGGACCGGTGACGAAGCCGTGCTTCGTCTGGCCGGTGAGATCGACATGCTCACGGCCGCCCAGCTCTCGACGGTGGTCAACGAGGTGCTGGCGGATCCGCCCCCGCGCATCGTGCTCGACCTCGCCGGGGTCACGTTCTGCGACTCGCAGGGCCTCGGCACGCTCGTGGTGCTCAGCCGCAAGGCCAGTCACGCGCGCAGCCTGCTGATGCTCAGCAACGTCGGCGACTTCCTGATCCGCGTCCTGGACATCACCGGCCTGCGCAGCGCCCTGATGATCCGCAACGAAGCCACCCCCTGACCTCGCGATCTTGCACTTGCGGCCCTCCGCTCGGGTGATTCACACCCTTTGTCGGGGCCACAAGTGCAAGATCAACGCCGCTAGAGGACGGGGAGGTCGCGGCGGCGGAAGGTGAGCAGGCCGGTTGTGGCCAGGGTCACCGCCAGGGCGGTCAGGACGTAGAGCGGGGTGGGGGTCCAGGCGTCGCGGAGCACCTGCGGGGTGTGCGTGAACGGGGACAGGTCCAGCAGCCACTGGTCCAGCTCCAGCACCGCGCCGAGCTGCCCGAGCAGCACGCAGACCGCCAGCACCGCCCAGGTGGCCGGCGCGAGCCGGGGCAGCAGACCGTAGAGCAGCACGGCGAGCCCGGCCAGCACCCACACCGCAGGCGCCTGGGTCAGGCCCGCGGCGAGCATCCGGCCCAGTTGCCGGGGCACATCGCCGGTGCTCAGGCCGTACGTCAGGCCGGTGGCCAGCCCGGTCACCGCGAGCACCACCACCGGGCCGAGCAGCGCGAACGTCACGTGCGAGAGCAGCCAGGTCGAGCGGCGGGTGCCGGTGGCGAGCACCGGCTCCGCGTGCCCGGCGGACTCCTCGGCGCGCATCCGCAGCGCGGCCTGGATGCCGTAACCGGCGGCGGCCAGCCCGGCCAGGCTCAGCGTCACGCCCAGGTACGCGTCGGCCATGCCGGACGCCCCGCCGAGCCGGGCCACGATCTCCTCCATCCGCGGGTTCCCCTCGACGGACCGGCCGGCCGCCTCGGCCGCGCCCCCGAGAATCAGGCCGAGCAGGCCGAACCCGACCGACCACCAGAGGATCTGCCCCCGGTGCAGCCGCCAGGCCAGGCCGAACGGGCCGGACAGGCCACCACCGGCGGTGGCCGGGCCGAGTCGGGGCGGCAGCACGCCCGCGCCCAGGTCACGACGGACCGAGACCGGGTACGCGAGCGCCGCGAGCAGCGCCGTGGCGGCCAGCGGCAGGAGCAGCACCCACCACCGCTCCCCCTGGTACGGGCGGGCCCGGGCGGCCCAGCCCAGCGGGGAGAGCCAGCTCGGCCAGTCGTTGCTCGCGGTGTCCCCGGCCAGGCGCAGCCCGAACGCGGCGCCCAGACCGGCGAGCCCGATGCCCCGCGCCCCACCGGCGGTCTCGGTCAACTGCGCCGCCAGCCCGCCGAGCGTGGCGAACACGACGCCGGTCAGCACGGTGACGAGCGCGTACGCCACCGAGCCGCCGACCGGCAGCCCGGTCGCGACCAGCCCGGCGGCGGTGAGCAGGCCGAGCAGCAGATCCGCCGCGTACGTGACGAGCAGCGCGGCGGTCAGCCCGGCGTGCCGCCCGAGCACGTTGCCGCCGAGCAGTTCCCGCCGACCGGCCTCCTCCTCGGTGCGGGTGTGCCGGATGACTGTGAGCAGGCTGGCCAGCGCGACGATCAGCAGCAGGAAGCCGCTGCGCTGGGCGGTCAGCCCGCCGACGCTGTCGCCGTAGGCGGGGCCGAGCAGCGCGACGATGGACGGGTTGCGGGCGGTGCCCTCCAGGTACGCGGCCCGCTCGGCGGCGGTCGGGAACAGCTCGAAGAAGCTGGCCGCGTACGTCATCGGCAGCACCGCGAGCACGAGCACCCACAGCGGCAGCAGGAGACGGTCCCGGCGCAGGATCAGCCGGACCAGGTGACGGGTGCCGGTGAGCGTGCTCATGACCGGTCCGCCGTCTCGGGGCGCGCCGCTTCGGAAGAGGACGCCGCGTCGGAGGAGGCCGCCGTCTCGTAGTGCCGCAGGAACAGTTCCTCCAGCGTGGGCGGCGTGCTGACCAGGCTGCGTACCCCCAGTTCGGTGAGCCGGCGCAGCGCGGCGTCGAGCGCCGCGGTGTCGACGTCGAAGCGCACCCGCCGCCCGTCGACCCGCAGGTCGTGTATGCCCGGCAGGTCGGCCAGGCCGTCGAGCGGCGCGGCGACCTCGGCGTCGATGGCGGTGCGGTGCAGGTGGCGCAGGTCGCCGAGCGTGCCGGACTCCACGGCCCGCCCGGCCCGGATGATCGTCACCCGGTCGCAGAGCGCCTCCACCTCGGCCAGGATGTGGCTTGACAGCAGCACGGTGCGCCCGTCGTGGACGGCCCGGCGGACCCAGTGCTGGAAGACCTCCTCCATCAGCGGGTCGAGCCCGGAGGTCGGCTCGTCGAGGATGAGCAGTTCGACGTCGGAGGCGAGCGCGGCGACCAGGCCGACCTTCTGCCGGTTGCCCTTGGAGTAGGTGCGGCCCTTCTTGCGCGGGTCCAGCTCGAACGACTCCAGCAGTTCGGCGCGGCGTTTCGGGTCGAGCCCGCCGCGCATCCGGCCGAGCAGGTCGATGACCTCGCCGCCGCTGAGGTTGGGCCAGAGCGTGACGTCTCCTGGCACGTACGCGAGGCGGCGGTGCAGCGCCACCGCGTTCCGCCAGGGGTCGCCGCCCAGCAGCCGGACGGCCCCCGCGTCCGCCCGCAGCAGGCCGAGCAGCACCCGGATGGTCGTCGACTTGCCGGAGCCGTTCGGGCCCAGGAAGCCGTGCACCTCCCCGGTGCGGACGGTCAGGTCGAGCCCGTCGAGAGCCCGGGTGCGGCCGAAGGTCTTCACCAGGCCGGACACATCGATTGCCGTTTCCATAGTTCAGAAGCTACGCTCGTTTCACAAACTTGTGAAGACTGTAAGGTCACGGGGTGAGTGTCGAGGAGCCGACCATGAACGTGCCGACCAACCGCGACGAGGAGGAGGTCCACCTCTTCGTCGAGCGGATGGCGATGGCCTTCGCCGACGTGGGCTTCCCCCGGATGGCCGCCCGGGTCCTGTTCACTGTGATGAGCGCCGACGAGCCGCTCACCGCAGGCGAGATCGCCGAGCGGCTGGGCGTCAGCGCGGCGGCGGTCTCCGGCGCGGTGCGCTACCTGACCCAGTTCGCCATGCTGGTCCGCGAGCCGGTCAAGGGCTCCCGGCGCGACCGCTACCGGATGCCGGACAACCCCTGGTACGAGGCGACGATCACCAAGTCCACGCTCTACAAGACTCTCATCGACATCGCCGCCGGAGGGGTCGGCGCGCTGCGCGGCCGGAGCACCCCGGCCGGGGAACGGGTCGCCGAGATGCGCGACTTCTTCCTCTTCGTACAGGAGGAACTGGAATCGCTCGGCGACCGGTGGCGGGCCCGGCGCGCCGCGACCGGGCACGGTGGCCCGGCCGGCGGCTGAGCCGTCAGCGGGTGTTGCCCCAGCGGGCCTGCTCCAGCAGGTCCACCGCGCGGTCCCGGGCAGACGGGTCGTCGTCGGCGCGCAGCAGCGCTGTGGCCTCGTCCACCGCGTCGGTCAGGTGCCGCCACTGCAGATCCCGCTCCCGCACCAGGTCCGACTGGGCGGCGAGCTGCCGGGTCTTCACCCACAGGTCGACGAAGACTGTCACCTTCGCCCGCAGAACCCACGGGTCGAACGGCTTGGTCAGGTAGTCGACCGCGCCGGCCGCGTAGCCGCGCAGCGCGAGCTGTGCGTCCTTGTCCGCGGCGGTCAGGAAGATGATCGGTACGTGCCGGGTGCGCTCGCGCCGCTTGATGTGGGTGGCCGTCTCGAAGCCGTCCATGTCCGGCATCTGGGCGTCCAGCAGGATCACCGCGAAGTCGTCCACGAGGAGCTGCTTGAGCGCGGCCTCGCCGCTCTCCACCGCGACCGACTGCACCGGGAGGCCCTGGAGGATCGCCTCCAGCGCCATCAGGTTCTCCCGCCGGTCGTCCACCAGCAGGGCCTTGGCCGTCTGCGTCACGGGTTCTCCTCGCCTCGGCTGCGGCCGATCCAGGACGCCATCAGCTCGATCAGCTCGTCCAGGTCCACCGGCTTGGTGATGTAGTCGCTGCCGCCGGCGCTGAGCGCCGACTCCCGGTCGCCGGGCATCGCCTTGGCGGTCAGGAAGACGATCGGCAGGTCCGCGAACCGGTGGTTGCGGCGGATCTGCCCTGTCGTCTCGTACCCGTCCTGGTCCGGCATCATGGCGTCCATCAGGACGATGTCCACCTCCGGGTGCTCGGCGAGCTGGCGGACGCCGTCCGCCCCGTTGTCCGAGTACAACACGGTCATGCCGTGCAGTTCCAACGCGGACGTCAGCGCGAACACGTTCCGCACGTCGTCGTCGATGATCAGCACGGTCACGCCGTCCAGCCGCCGGGTGGCGGGCGTCTCCTGCGGCTGCGGCAGCTCCATCGGCATGAGCAGCGACGACGGCAGGCCCGCGCGGCTCGGCGACGGCGGCGCCGGCGCCACCACCGCGTCCGGCGCCAGCACATCGGGTACGAAGAGAGTGAACGTCGAACCCTGACCGGGCGCGGACGAGACGGTGATCGTGCCGCCGAGCAGGCGGGCCAGATCGCGGCTGATGGACAGCCCGAGGCCGGTTCCGCCGTACCGCCGGCTAGTAGTGCCGTCCGCCTGCTGGAACGCCTCGAAGATCAGCGACAGCTTGTCGTCGGAGATCCCGATCCCGGTGTCTATCACTGTGAACGCGATCACCCGCTGCGCGTTCGTCAGCGCGGGCACGTCGAAGACGGCGTTCTCGGCCGCCGGACCGATGCGCAGCGTCACCGCGCCGTTGTCGGTGAACTTCACCGCGTTGGAGAGCAGGTTGCGCAGGATCTGCTGCAACCGCTGGGCGTCGGTCACCAGCGCGGGCGGCAGGTCGCTGCTGACCCGTACCTGGAAGTCCAGGCCCTTCTCCTCGGCCTGCGGCGCGAAGGCCTGCTCCACATAGCTCCGGATCTCGGCGAACTGGATCTCGGTGGGCTCCACGTCCATCCGGCCCGCCTCGATCTTGGACAGGTCGAGGATGTCGTCGATCAGCGACAGCAGGTCCGACCCGGCGCCGTGGATGGTCCGGGCGAACTCGATCTGCTTCGCGCTGAGGTTGCGCTCCGGGTTCTCGGCCAGCAGCCGGGCCAGCAGGAGCAGCGAGTTCAGCGGCGTACGCAGCTCGTGGCTCATGTTGGCCAGGAACTCCGACTTGTACGCCGACGCCCGGGTGAGCTGCTGCGCCTTCTCCTCCAGGCCGAGCCGGGCCAGCTCGATCTCCCGGTTCTGCGTCTCGATGTTCGCCTTCTGCTCGGACAGCAGCTTCGCCTTGTCCTCCAGCTCGGCGTTGGTGCGCTGCAACTCGGCCGACTGGTCCTGCATCTCGTGTGCCAGCCGCTGCGACTGCGCCAGCAGCTCCTCCGTACGCCGGTTGGCCTGGATGGTGTTGACCGCGACGCCGATGGTGAGCACCAGCCGCTCCAGGAACGCCAGGTGCAGGTCGGAGAACGTGGCCACGCCGGCGAACTCGATCACGGCGAGCAGCTCGCCCTCGAACAGGACGGGGAGCACCACCAGGTCGGCCGGCGGCGTGTCGGCCAGCCCGGAACGCACCACGAGGCGCCCGTCCGGCTGCGCCTTGACCCGGATCGTCCGGCGGGACAGCGCGGCCTGCCCGACCAACCCCTCACCCGGACCGAACGTCACGTCGTGGCCGCGGGCCACGTAGCCGTAGGAGGCGGTGAGCCGCAGCCGCATGCTGCCCTCGGAGCTGTCCGCCAGGAAGAACGCGCCGAGCTGCGCGTCCACCAGCGGGGTCACCTCCATCATGATCATGCGGCAGACCTCGCCCAGGTCGCGCTGGCCCTGGAGCAGACCGCCGATACGGGCCAGGTTGGAGTCGAGCCAGCCCTGCTCGGCGTTCTTCTTCGTCGTCTCCCGGAGGGTGACGATCATCTGGTTGATGTTGTCCTTCAGCTCGGCGACCTCGCCCTGCGCCTTCACGTTGATCCGCTGGGTCAGGTCGCCGCGCGTCACCGACGTGGAGACCTGCGCGATCGCGCGCAACTGCGTGGTGAGGGTGGAGGCGAGCTGGTTGACGTTCTCGGTGAGGTCGCGCCACGTACCCGAGACGCCCTTGACCTGGGCCTGACCACCCAGCTTGCCCTCGGTGCCCACCTCGCGCGCGACGCGGGTCACCTCGTCGGCGAACGAGGAGAGCTGGTCCACCATCGTGTTGACGGTGTTCTTCAGCTCCAGGATCTCGCCCTGCGCGTCCACGGTGATCTTCTGACCCAGGTCACCGTTCGCCACGGCCGTGGTGACCGAGGCGATGTTGCGGACCTGGCTGGTCAGGTTCGACGCCATCGAGTTCACGTTGTCGGTCAGGTCCCGCCACGTACCCGAGACGCCCTTGACCTGCGCCTGACCACCCAGCTTGCCCTCGGTACCGACCTCACGGGCCACCCGCGTCACCTCGTCGGCGAACGACGACAGCTGGTCCACCATCGTGTTGACAGTGGACTTCAGTTCCAGGATCTCACCCCGGGCGTCCACGGTGATCTTCTGCGACAGGTCGCCCTTGGCGACGGCGGTCGACACCTGGGCGATGTTGCGCACCTGCGCGGTCAGGTTCGACGCCATCGAGTTCACGTTGTCGGTCAGGTCCCGCCAGGTGCCGGCGACGCCGCGTACCTGGGCCTGACCACCGAGCTTGCCCTCGGTGCCCACCTCGCGGGCCACCCGCGTCACCTCGTCGGCGAACGACGACAGCTGATCCACCATCGTGTTGACAGTGGACTTCAGCTCCAGGATCTCACCCCGGGCGTCCACGGTGATCTTCTGCGACAGGTCACCCTTCGCCACGGCCGTGGTGACCGAGGCGATGTTCCGCACCTGGCTGGTCAGGTTCGACGCCATCGAGTTCACGTTGTCGGTCAGGTCCCGCCACGTACCCGAGACGCCCTTGACCTGGGCCTGACCACCCAGCTTGCCCTCGGTGCCCACCTCGCGCGCGACGCGGGTCACCTCGTCGGCGAACGAGGAGAGCTGGTCCACCATCGTGTTGACGGTGTTCTTCAGCTCCAGGATCTCGCCCTGCGCGTCCACGGTGATCTTCTGACCCAGGTCGCCCTTGGCCACAGCCGTGGAGACCTGGGAGATGTTGCGGACCTGGCTGGTCAGGTTGCCGGCGAGCTGGTTGACGTTCTCGGTGAGGTCGCGCCAGGTGCCGGAGACGCCGCGCACCTGCGCCTGGCCGCCCAGCTTGCCCTCGATGCCGACCTCGCGGGCCACCCGCGTCACCTCGTCGGCGAACGACGACAGCTGATCCACCATCGTGTTGACGGTGTCCTTCAGCTCCAGGATCTCGCCCTGCGCGGCCACCGTGATCTTCTGCGACAGGTCACCCTTGGCGACCGCCGTCGACACCTGCGCGATGTTGCGCACCTGCGCGGTCAGGTTCGACGCCATCGAGTTGACGTTGTCGGTCAGGTCCTTCCAGGTGCCGGCCACGCCCGGCACCTCGGCCTGGCCGCCCAACTTGCCCTCGGTGCCCACCTCGCGGGCCACCCGGGTCACCTGCTCGGCGAACAGCCGCAGCGTGTCGGTCAGCGAGTTCATCGTGTCGGCAAGCTCGGCGACCTCGCCGCGCGCCCCGACCGTGATCTTCTGCGACAGGTCGCCCTTCGCGACGGCGGTGGCCACCTGCGAGATCGACCGCACCTGACCGGTCAGGTTCGACGCCATGGTGTTCACCGAGTCGGTGAGGTCCTTCCAGGTGCCGGCGACCCCACGCACATCGGCCTGGCCGCCCAGCTTGCCCTCGGTGCCCACCTCGCGGGCCACCCGCGTCACCTCGTCGGCGAACGACGACAGCTGATCCACCATCGTGTTCACCGTGCGGCCGATGCGCAGGTACTCACCGCGGAGCGGACGACCGTCTATCTCCAGCGCCATGTGCTGGGAGAGGTCGCCGTCGGCCACCGCCACGATCACCCGGGCGATCTCCGTGGTGGGCCGGCCCAGGTCGTCGATGAGCGAGTTGACCGCCCGCTGCCCCTCCGCCCAGGAGCCGTCCAGGCCCTCGTCGTCCAGGCGCTCGGTGAGCCGGCCGTCACGGCCGACGATCCGGCTGATCCGGCGCAGGTCCAGGTGCTGCCGCTCCTGCAACGACACCACGTCGTTGAAGGCGTCGGCGACCTCACCGGGCAGTCCGGCCCGGCGCGGCAGGCGTACCCGCAGGTCACCGTGCGCCACCCGGCGCAACGCGTCGACCAGCTCGCCGAGGAGCACCTCGTGGTCGGACGCGGACGGGTCCGCGGTCACCGACTGTTTTGCCGTGGTCATGGTTCCTCGCTCCGCTCGGGCTCGTGCCGTCACGCGGCCATCCCATCATTCTGCCGCGTAATCCGTCGAGGTCACGGCGTGCAACCCCGCGTCACGCGCCGTATCAGCCTGACTGGCCGGTTCGCCGGACGCTTGGCACCCGGGGTCGGGGCGGTGGAGGATACGGAGGTGTCAGCAGAGGCGGGGGCCACTCGGAGCGGCGGTGCGGACGAGCACGTCCGCCGGGTCCGCCTCCCCGCCGACCGCCGCACCCCGGCGGCGGCCCGCGCCGTGGTGCGCACCATGCTGCTCGAAGCCCGGCTGCCCGAACTGCTGAACGAGGCGCTGCTGCTCACCACCGAGCTGACCACGAACGCCGTCGAGCACGCGCGCACCGAACTGGACATCGAGGTCGAAGCCGACCCGAACGGCCTCACCGTCACCGTCACCGACTTCGCCTCCGGGCCGGTCGACGAGCTGATCGTCGGCGTGCGCAACACCACCTCCGACATCGCCGAGGTCGCCACGCGGGGGCGCGGGCTGCTGCTCGTCGACCACTTCTCCAGCCGATGGGGCACCACGTACCTGCCCACCGGCAAGGGCGTCTGGTTCCGCCTGGACCGGCCCGGCCCCGGCGGGCCCGCCCGCCCGTCGGCCGGCCCGCCGCCGGTGACCGAGCCGGAACGGACCGGCGACAGTGCGCCCAGCGCCGCCGCGATGAGCGAGTTGATGCAGATCACCCCCGACCCGTACGCGGACGAGCCGCTGGCCGAGTTCGCCACCGGCCTGCTGACCCGGGTCGGCGAGATGGTGGGCGCCGCCGGTGGCACGGTCCGGCTGGACCGGGGCGACGGGTTGGGCACCCAGATGTTCGCCCGGTACGGCCGGCAGCCGCGCGAGGACAACGAGTTGCTGCGCGTACCGCTCGCCGTGCACCGCCCGTACACCGGTGAGCTGGAACTGGACGCGGCGCCCTCGACGTACGCCCGACCGCTGGCGGTGCTGGCCGCCGAGCGGCTGTCGCTGCACCTGGAGAACGACCGCCTGCGCCGCGCCGACGTGCGCCGGTCCGCCTGGCTGACGTTCCTGGCCGAGGCGAGTGAACTGCTCGCCCAGTCGCTGGACGTCGAGTTGACCATGGCGCTCATCCCGCAGCTCGTGGTGCCCCGGCTCGGCCAGTGGTGCGCCGTGCACACCACCGACGAGTGGGGACGGCTGCGCCTCGCCGCGTCCAGCCACGCCGACGAGGCCATGCTGCCGCAGCTGCACCGGATCCTCCAGGAGACCGGCCCGGACTCGCTCCAGTCCCGGCTGCGCGAGGCGTCCCGCAGCGCCGCCCAGGTGCCGTTCGGCGGACCGATGGAGGGCTTCGCCGTACCGCTGATCGCCCGCGGGCAACGGCTCGGCACCCTCGCCGTGGGCCGGCACCAGCGGCACCGGCACGACCCGGACGAGGTCTCCGTGCTGGAGGACGTGGCCCGCCGCGCGGCGCTCGCCATCGAGAACGCCCGCATCCACGCCGAACGCCGCCGGGTCGCCCAGACGCTCCAGCAGTCGCTGCTGCCGCCCGTGCTCCCGGTGGTCGAGGGCATCGGCTTCGCCGCCGAGTACGTCCCCACCGGCGACGACGCGGAGGTCGGCGGCGACTTCTACGACGTGGTCCCGTTGCCGGACGGCCGCTGGCTCGTGGTGGTCGGCGACGTGTCGGGCAAGGGCGTGCAGGCCGCCGCCGTGACCGGCCTGGTCCGGGACGTGATCCGGGTTCTCGTCGGCGACGGCAAGCCGCTGCCCGAGGTGCTCAGCCGGCTCAACGAGACGCTCGTCGAGCGCGGCGGCGGGCGCTACTGCACGCTGGCGCTGGCGGCGGTCTCGCCCGGCGACGGCGACCAGCTCGACGTCTCGCTGCACCTGGCCGGCCACGACCGCCCGGTGCTGCTGCACGGCGGGGGCGGCGCCACGTTCATCGGAACCGGCGGTACGGCGCTGGGCCTGCTCGACGCCATCAGCACGCCCACCGCCGAGCTGGCGCTCAAGCCCGGCGACGCGCTGATCTTCTACACCGACGGGGTCACCGAACGGCGGCGTGGACGCGAGCTGTTCGGCACCGAACGGCTGCGCGAGTCGGCGGCGCCGCTGGCCGGGTACTCCGCCGACGTGGTGGCTGCCCGGCTGCGCGCCGCCACCATCGCCTTCTCCGTCGAGCCCCCACGTGACGACATAGCCATCCTGGTCCTCCGAAACGACACCCCCTGACCCCCTCCCCGCGGCGCCCCCTCTCACGTCCGCCCACCCCGACTCCGGCGGTGATCAAGGAGTTTGGGGCTTGGAGAGGCGCGAAACGTGACACAAACTCCTTGATCACGACAGTGGTGGGAGTGCGGGCGGCGGTGCGGGTTGTCGGTGGCGGGTAGGTGGGCCGGGTCCGCGGGGCGGTCGGTGGGCTGGCGGGTGGGCGGCACCAGTTCGCCGAAGTGGCGGCATCCTGGGCACGCGGACACAACCACCACGCCGAACTGGTGCCTGCTGCTGCCGCGCCCGCTGGAATGGCATCCGGTGCGGAGACAGCCTGGAGCCTCGGGGCGAGCAGGCCTGGGCCACCGTGTTCAGAGGCCGCCGGGGAGGCGGCCGGGAGCCAGGCGGTGGTGCGGGTCCAGGTGAGCCTTGGCGCTGCGCAGGCGCGGCAACGCGGGCAGCTCGCCCCAGAGGTCGACGGTGCGGCGCACCGCCGTCGGCGCGGCCACCACCACGCACCGGCCCTGCCGGGCGATCAGAACGCTGCGGACAGCGGTGAGGATCGAGGCGACCCGCTCCGGCGGCAGCGCGCCGGGCAGGGCTGCGTGCACCGCGCCCGTGCCGGCCGAGCCGCGTACCGGCACGGGGGCGCCGGCGGCGTCACGCAGCGCGTAGACGGCGGCGTGCAGGTCGTTGATCGGCACCTCGATGCGCAGCGCGGTGTCTCCGGGCGCGAACGGGTAGCGCCCCCACCACTCCGGCGCGTGGTGGCCGACCATCGCCGGGGCGCCGAGGACTGCGGTCAGCCGTTCGGCCCGCTCGGTCACGTCGGCCGGGCCGCCCTCCAGCAGCACCACCAGGCTGCCCGCCGCGGGCCGGCCGGTCACGGCCGGGTGATCGGGACGGTTGATCACCGACGGGTGCGTGGCCGGAATCCGGCGACGGGGCAGCGGCACCGGCACCGGCAGGTCCAGCTCGACGGCGGCCGGGCCGACGCCGGACGCCAGCACGGCCCGGACCAGGTCGTGCACCTCCAGCGGCGTCCACACCGGGCGGGACACCCAGACCCGGCTCGCCGGCACGGCCTGCACCCGCATGGTGGCCGAGACCAGCACGCCGAGCCCGCCCTGTGAGCCGCAGAGCAGCCGGGCCACGTCCAGCCCGGGCACCTCGCCACGACCGAGGATCGCGTCCGCGTCACGCGCCCAGGCGACGTCCCCGCCCCGACCGCCACCGGGATCGCCCGTGGACCCACCGCCGCCCGGCCCGCCGACGCCGGACCAGGCGCCGCCCACTGCACCCGCCCGGCCACCGCCATCCGCCGGAACGCCACCAGCCGACCGGCCTCCGCCCGCCGGGGCGGCCCGGCCGAGCGCCGCCGTGCCGGACTCGCCGACGCTCACCAGCTCGCCGTCGGCGTCGAGGTAGCGCACGCCGATGAGCTGGGCGCACGGGCTGCCGTGCCGGTGGCGAAGCGGGCCGGACTCGTCGGCGGCGAGCACCCCGCCGAGCGTCGCCCCCGGCGAGGGCACGTCGACCGGCAGCCGCCGGTTGGTGCGCGCCAGCGTTGCCTGGACCGCGCGCATCGGCGTACCGGCGCCGATCTCGGCCACCGCCGCGTCGCGCGGCTCGTGCCAGACCCCGGCGAGGCGGCCGGTGTCGAGCATGATGTCCACCTGCGCCGGAGCGGCGCCCCAGTCGATCTTCGTGCCGGCGCCGCGCGGCACCACTGTCAGGTCGTACGCGGCGGCCAGCCGCAACACCTCTGCGGCGGCATGCGGGCCGCCGGGCACGGCCACCCAACGGGCGGTACGCCCGGCCACCTCGTCGGCCGGGCCGGCGAAGCGGGCGAACGGCGAACCGCAGATCTCCGCCAGCTTCCGGGTGATGTCGAGGGCTCCGGGTCGGTTGGTGGAACGAGCTGCATCCGCCATGGCGGTCATCGTACACATGTTCGAAAGCCCTGGCGGCGAGTCGTCGGATTCGCGCGGCGGGCGGTCCCGGCGGCGGCCCGGCGCCCGGTAACGTGGCGCCGTGACCGAAACCCCACTGCCCGTCGCCAAGCGCGTCCCGACCGAGCGCGTCCATCACGGTGACACAGTCCTCGACGAGTACGCCTGGCTCGCCGCCAAGGACGACCCGGACACGATCGCCTACCTGGACGCCGAGAACGCGTACACCGAGGCGCGCACCGCCCACCTGGCCGAGCTGCGCGCGGAGCTGTTCGAGGAGACGCGCCGGCGCACCCAGGAGACCGACCTGTCGGTGCCGACCCGCAAGGACGGTCACTGGTACTACACCCGCACCGTCGAGGGGCAGCAGTACGGCGTGCACTGCCGCCGCGCGGTCCGCCCCGGCGAGACCGCGCCCCCGGTCAGCGCGGACGGCGCGCCGCTCGACGGCGAGGAGGTGCTGCTCGACGGCAACCAGCTCGCCGAGGGGCACGACTTCTTCTCGCTCGGCGCGTTCGACGTCAGCCCGGACGGCCGCTGGCTGGCCTACTCCACCGACTTCTCCGGCGACGAGCGCTTCACGCTGCGGATCAAGGACCTGACCACCGGCGAGTCGCTGCCGGACGAGGTGCCGGACACGTTCTACGGCACCGCGTGGTCGAGCGACGCCTCGACGCTGTTCTACGTCACCGTGGACGAGGCGTGGCGGCCGAACCGGGTCTGGCGGCACACCGTCGGCACGTCGTCCACCGAGGACGTGGTGGTCTACCAGGAGGACGACGAGCGGTTCTGGGTCGGCGTCGAGCTGACCCGCTCCGAGCGCTTCGTGGTGATCGACATCCACAGCAAGATCACCAGCGAGGTGCGGGTGATCCCGGCGGCCAACCCGACCGGCGAGCCCGCCGTCGTGGCCCCGCGGCGTCAGGGCATCGAGTACGCGGTGGAGCACCACGGCCACCGCTTCCTGATCCTGCACAACGACGGCGCGGAGGACTTCGCGCTCGCGTACACCTCGGCGGACGCGCCGGGCGACTGGACGCCGCTGATCCCGCACACGCCCGGCACCCGGCTGGAGGCGGTCGACGCGTTCGAGAACCACCTCGTGGTCTCCCTGCGCGTCAACGGGCTGACCGGTCTGCGGGTGCTTCCGGTCGGCAGCGACGACAGCTGGGACATCGACTTCCCCGAGCCGATCTACAGCGTCGGGCTGGACGCCAACCCGGAGTACCGCACGAACGAGGTGCGGCTGCGCTACACCTCGCTCGTCACGCCGGACTCGGTCTACGACTACGACCTGGTCACCCGGGAGCTGACGCTGCGGCGGCAGAAGCCGGTACGCCCCGGGCCGGACGGGCGGCCGTACGACCCGGCCGACTACGAGCAGCACCGGGACTGGGCGCTCGCCGACGACGGCACCCGGGTGCCGATCTCGCTCGTGTGCCGCCGGGACACCCCGCGTGACGGCTCGGCGCCCGCCGTCATCTACGGCTATGGGTCGTACGAGGCGAGCATGGACCCGTGGTTCTCGATCGCCCGGCTGAGCCTGCTCGACCGCGGCGTGATCTTCGCGGTGGCGCACATCAGGGGCGGCGGTGAGCTGGGCCGGCGCTGGTACGACGAGGGCAAGCTGCTGGCCAAGAAGAACACGTTCACCGACTTCGTGGCCTGCGCCCGGCACCTGGTCAAGGCGGGCTGGACGGCCGGCGACCGGCTGGTCGCCCGGGGCGCGTCGGCCGGTGGCCTGCTGATGGGCGCGGTGGCGAACCTCGCCCCGGACGCGTTCACCGGGATCGTCGCGCAGGTGCCGTTCGTGGACGCGCTCACCTCGATCCTCGACCCGTCGCTGCCGCTGACGGTCACCGAGTGGGAGGAGTGGGGCAACCCGCTGGACGACCCCGAGGTCTACGCGTACATGAAGTCGTACACGCCGTACGAAAACGTCACCGCCGCCGACTACCCGGCCATCCTGGCGGTGACCAGCCTCAACGACACCCGGGTGCTCTACCACGAGCCGGCCAAGTGGATCGCCCGGTTGCGCGCGACCGCGCCGCAGGGCGACTACCTGCTCAAGACCGAGATGGGCGCGGGTCACGGCGGGCCGAGCGGCCGGTACGACTCGTGGCGCGAGGAGGCGTTCGTCAACGCCTGGATCCTGGACCGCGTCGGCCGCGCCGTGTAGGTCGGCGTTGCCACCGGTCACGACCGCGACGGTACGGCCGGCCGGCAGCTCGCCACTGTGGAAGAGCCGGGCGGCCAGGGCGCAGCTTGAACGACCCCACCGGTTGCAGGTTCTCCGGCTTGAGCCACAGCTGATCGTCCCAGAGCACCGGCATCAACGGAGTCCGCAGCACGGTGCCGGCCACGTCCTCGGCGGCGGCCCGGACGTCGGCGATCGAGATCAGCTCCATCGCATCAACCTAGACTGCCGGGATGAGCGACGAGGAGCCCTCGGTGGCGCGACGGGGACCCACCTGGCTGGTCCTCGTGGTGGTCGCCGCCGCGCTTGTCGTCTGCTGCTGCTCGACGGTGATCGGGCTGGTGGTCGCCGGCTCCGCCGGCCTGCTCGGCCGCTGACCGCCGGGCCGGACGCCGGCCGTCGCGGCCCGGCGGGCGCGGCCGTCCGTGCCGCTCGCCGCCCCGTGCCGGCGAGCAACAGCGGAAGTACGGGCCACCGAGCCATCCGGTACGCGGACCGGCACGCCGCGGCCGAACGGCCCGCGCGGGACCACGCGGGCCGTTCGGGTCAGCGGGTCCAGGCCGGGTTCCGCCCGGCCCGGCCGAGCAGCGCGCCCATGCTGGTCGGCGCCGCCTCGGTGGGCACCGGCGGGCCGAACGCGCCCATCTTCTGCCCCGTGTCGCCCATGCGGTCCATGAACTCGTGCCCCGCCGACACCACGGCCGGGTCCACTGTCAGCTCCTGGCCGGTGGCCCGGGCCAGGTCCCACCCGTGCACCGTGAGGTCGATCAGGGCCATCGACCCGACCGTCTCCTGGGGTAGCCCCATGCCGGGTGAAACGCCGTCCAGCGCGGCCGGGTCGGACCATGCCTCGATCAGCCGGGCCGCCTCGGCCGCGAACCGGTCGCGCCAGCCCTCGGTCAGGTGGTCGGTCTTGCCGGACCAGTCCACCGTCTCCCGGCGGGCCAGCGCCTGGAAGTTGACCACCACGTCGAACAGGTGACCGAGCAGGTCACGCACCGTGTAGTCGGGGCATGGGGTGGGCAGGCCGAGCTGCTCGTCGGAGATGCCGCGAACCACAGCGACCGTACGCGGCGCCGCGACGGCGAGCAGCTCACTAGTCTTCGTGCTCATAGGGGCAGCCTAGGAGGGTGGTATTGAAGAAATGCGACACGAACCGCGGCGTGACAACCGGGGCATCCTCGATCCGGGCCGGCTGCGCCGGCAGGTCCGGTTCCGGCGCCGGATGGCCGCCCCGGCGTTGCGTCGGTGGGTGGAGCACTACTGGCTGATCGACTGG
The DNA here is from genome assembly GCF_014203425.1 of Micromonospora echinospora. NCBI lineage: Bacteria > Bacillati > Actinomycetota > Actinomycetes > Micromonosporales > Micromonosporaceae > Micromonospora > Micromonospora echinospora. Next base: position 911,535 of record NZ_JACHJC010000001.1, on the reverse strand, counting down.
GACCTGGACGAGCCGTTCGAGCAACGGGTGGTGCCGCACCCGACCGTGAACGTGGTGTTCCAGGCGCAGGACGGCGCGGCCGAACACGGTGAGATCGCGGGCGTCGACACCGGCCTGTTCGCCATCACGCTGCACGGCGTCGGCCGGGTCTCCGGCGTCCAGTTCCGCCCGGGCGGCTTCCGGCCGTTCTGGCGGCGTCCGGTCGCCGAGCTGACCGGCCGGCGCGTACCGATCACCTACGGGCCGATCTGCCCGGGGACCGACGACGAGCGCTGCGCGAGGCTGGACGAGCTGCTGACCTCGTGGTCGCCGGTCGCGGATCCGCTCGCCGCGGAGGCCACCGCGCTGGTCGAGGAGATCCGTGCCGACCGGACCGTGCTGCGGGTGACCGACTTCGCGCGGCGGCGGAGCGTCTCCGTCCGCCGGCTCCAGCGCCTCTTCCTCGACCACGTGGGCGTCGGTCCGAAGTGGGTGATCCGCCGCTACCGGCTCCAGGAGGCGATCGAACAGGCCGCCGCCGGGCCGCTGGACTGGTCGCGGGTCGCCGCCGACCTGGGGTACGCCGACCAGGCCCATCTGGTCCGCGAGTTCACCGCCGTCGCCGGGGTCTCGCCCGCGGCGTACGCCCGCTCGCTGGCGTCCCTGAGACAGTGACGCGGGTCAGGCGCCCTGCGGAGCGCGGGCCGTCGCCTTGCCCACCCTCACTCCGCAGTCACGAACGGTGACAGTCGGCGGAGCGGCGGGCCTCACCTCGCGCCGACCTTGCTCTGCACCCACTGACGCAGCGCACACCGACGGTGACGGTGGCGGCGCGACGCCGTCGACCATGGTCAACAGGTAGCACCTGCTCAGGCGCCCGCTGCGCCGATGGCTGCAGAGCAAAGTCGGCAGCAGGCCCACTCGCTCACCCGCGGCGACGGTGACGCAACGTGACAGGCAGCTCAGCTACGGTACGTGACCGGGAGCGCGTCAGCGGCGGCGGACCGCGACCACCGCGACGTCGTCCTGGATCTCCGGCGGCGCCAGCTCGACCAACAGTCGCTGGCAGAACTCATCCAGGTCGTCGTCCACCCGGGCGGCGGCCATACCGAGCGCCGCCATCCCGTCGTCGATGGTGGCGTCCCGCCGCTCGATCAGCCCGTCGGTGTAGAGCACGAGCGTCGCCCCGGCGGGAAGCACGAACTCCAGATCGGGCGGGCGCCGCGCGCGTACCCCGAGCAGCGGCGCGGACTGCGACACGAACTCGACCCGGCCGTCGCGACTCAGCAATGCCGGCAGGTGCCCGGCACTGGCCAGCCGGACCAGCCCGGTCGGCGGGTGGAGCAGCAGCACGCAGATGGTGGCCAGCTCGGTCGGCAGCAGGTTGCGCATCAGCTCGTTGACCCGGTCCAGGATCACCCCGGGTTGATGGCCCTCGACCGCGTACGCGCGCACCGCGTGCCGCAACTCGGCCATCACGGTGGCGGCGTGCAGCGAGTGCCCGGCCACGTCACCGATCGCCACCAGCAGGTGCCCGTCGAGCATCACCAGCTCGTAGAAGTCGCCGCCCACCTCGGTCTGCGCGCTCGCCGGCTCGTACCGCACGGCCAGGTCCAGGCCCACGACGTCAGGCAGGCGCTGCGGCAGCAGGCTGCGCTGCAACGTCACAGCGATCCGGTGCTCCTCGTCGAAGGACCGCTGCGCCTCCACCGCCGAGGCGACGGCCTGGGCGAGCTGCACCAGCACCGGCGTACGGACGGTCTGGGTGGCGGTCGGTACCACCACGTACAGCGGGGCCCGGTCCTCCCGCAGCCGGGAGGCGGCCACTGTCACCGTGTCACCGTCCGGCCAGTCCGTCAGCGCCCAGTTGCCCGGGTCGTCGACGCGTACCCGGGTGCCGATCGGCACTCCGGTGTCGTCCACCACCCACGGCACGATCCTGGCCGGCGTGTGCGGGTCGACCGCCACCCCGGCCAGGCAGTCCCCGTCGAACGTCTCGGCGACCACCGCCGCGGGAGCCTTGAAGATCCGTGCCGCGCCGCTCGCGGCCGCCTCCAGCAGCCGGACGAAGTTCGGCGTCGCGTGCATCTCCACTGTGGCGTCGGCGAGCGCGGCGAGCCGCTCGGCGAGCTGCTCGGCACGCAGCCGGGCCTGGTAGTAGCGCAGCACCGCGTGCGCGGTGGCGACCAGTTCCTCCGGCTCGATCGGCTCGGCCAGGTAGGCGTCCGCGCCCCGGGTGAGACCCTGCGCCCGGTCGACCACGTCCACCGCGTGGGCGGAGACGTGGATGACCGGGATGTACGGGTACGTTTCCTTGATCCGCTCGCACACCTCGAAGCCGCTCATATCGGGCAGCCGCACGTCGAGCACCACGAGGTCGACGTGCTCCCGGGCCACCCGGTCCAACGCCTCGGTGCCGTTCTCGGCCTCGATGGTGACGAAGCCGGCCCGGGTGAGCCAGTTCACCAGCAGGTACCGCTTGGGGCCGCTGTCGTCGACCACAAGCACGGTCACCGCCCCGCTGTCCACCGTCACGCTCCGCCCGCAGGAAGGAGCACCGTGAACGTGCTGCCCCGGCCGGTTTCGCTCCTCAGCTCCAGCGTCCCGCCGAGCAGCGTGACCAGCCGTCGCGCGTACGGCAGGCCGAGCCCGGTGCCGCCGACCCGCGTCGTGCCGGGCACCTGGTAGAACTCCTCGAAGACCCGCTCGTGCAGTTCGGGCGGGATCCCGACGCCGGTGTCGGTGACCAAGAGCATCCACTGCTCGCCCCGGCGCTCGGCCCGCAGGCGTACCTCGCCGCGCTCGGTGAACTTCAGGCCGTTGTGCAGCAGGTTGCGCAGCACCTGGGCGAGCAGCACCTCGTCCGAGCGGAGCGTCGCCGGAGCCGGCGGCTCCTCGACCACCAGCTCTACCTCGGAGCGGGTGGTGAGCGCCCGCAGCGTGCCGCGCAGCTGTCCGAACACCGCGCGCAGGTCGACCTCGGACCACTCCGGCTCGATCCGGCCCGACTCCGCCTTCGCCAGGTCGAGCAGCTCGTTCACCAGCCCCAGCAGGTCGCCCGCCGAGGACCGGATCAGCCCCACCTGGCGGGCCTGCTCGCCGGTGAGCGGGTCGGAGGCGGAGTCGGCGAGCAGCCGGGCCAGTCCGATGATCGCGGTGACCGGCGCGCGCAGCTCGTGGCTGACGTTGGCCAGGAACCGGCTCTTCGACTCGCTCGCGGCCCGCAGCTGCGCGGACTTCTCCTCCAGCTCGGCGTAGAGCGCCACCACGCCCCGGTTGGTCTCCTCCAGCTCCTCGGTGAGCTGGTTGTAGAGCGCCATCACGCCCTGGTTGGTCTCCTGCAGTTCGGAGTTGAGCACCTCCAGCTCGTCGCGCTGGCTGCGTACCTCGTCGAGGGCCGCGATGAGCTGGGAGTTCTGCGCGGCCAGCTCGTCCAGCGCGGAGCCCGGAGCACGCTCGGCCAGCTCGGCGCGGAGCCGGCCGGCGCGTTCCGGCGTCAGCTCCTCGGCGTGGTCGGGCACCCGTCTGGACATCCTCACGACGCTATCGCCCTCGACGGCCACCACCCGCAACGTGTCCACCAGACGCGCGACGGCGCCGGACTGCGGCTCGTACCGGCCGCCGGGCAGCGGACGCAGCGGTGACAGGTCCACCTGAAGCACCCTGCGGCCCACGGCGTCCCAGGCGAGGGCGAACGTGACGTCCGCGCCGTCGGCCCCGCGCAGCAGCTCCCGGGCCACCTCGCTCAGCGCGGTCGCGATCCGCACCTGGTCCTGGTGTTCCAGCCCGACCGCCGCGGCCACCTCCCGGCCACGCTGCCGGACCAGGAAGATGTCCTGCTCGACCCGGAGTGCGAGGTGCAGGAGCGGCTCGCTCATGCCGCCCCCCGCGCCACCAGGACGCAGGCGTCGTCGCGACGGGTGCCGGCGTCACGCAGCAGCGTCGCGGCGGCCAGCAACGGGTTGCGCCCGGCCAGCCCGGGATAGTTGTCCAGGTCCCAGCGATCCACCACCCCGTCACTGTGCATGACCAGGGTGGCGTCGCGCGAGAAGGGGTAGTCGTACCCGCGGATCGTCGGACGCTGGTGCCCGGAAATGCCCGGCAGCGAGACCAGCCCGCGCCGCCGCTCGCCCGGTGTGACGATCATCGCGGCGATGTTGCCCAGGCCGGCGTAGCGGAGCAGCCCGGCGGCGGGATCCAGCTCGGCCACCGCGAGCGCCGCGCCCCGGGTGTGCGACATGGAGGCGTGCAGGTGCCGCACCACCACGTCCGGCGGCCCGTCGGGAGCGGAGCGGAACGCGGACACGGCGGCTCCGGTCGCGGCGGCGGCCAGTGGCCCGTGGCCGAGGCCGTCGGAGACCAGCACCTGGCGGCGGCCGTCGACCTCGCGGACCGCGTACCCGTCGCCGCTGCTCTGCTCCCCGGTGATCGGCCGGGTCAGTCCGCCCGCCCAGTCCGGCTCCGGCGGTGCGACGTCCCAGAGCTGGACGACCAGGACGGTGCCCCGGCCGGGCATCGAGTAGCCGTCGAACCGGCTCGCCTGCCGGACGATCGCGCCGAGGCCGATGCCGAGCGTGCCGGCGGTGGAGTGGCCGTCGACCGAGGACAGCGTGAGGTCGGCCATGCCGGGGCCGGAGTCGATGGCCACCAGCTCCACCCCGGCCAGTCCGGCCCGGCGCGCCGGACGCATCAGGAGCGCGCCCTCGCGGGCGTGCTTGACCAGGTTGCTGGTGATCTCGGCGGTAACGATGGCCAGGTCCGCGACACGTTCGGCGCTCATTTCGAGCTGCCGGCCGAGACGCTCGGCGGCCCGGCGTACGCCGCCGGCGGTCGCGCCGTTGTCGATCCGGAACCACATCCCGTGGTCGGGGACCACGTCGCCGATCATCGCGACCACTTGGTGACGGTGATCCGCGTCCCCTCACCGACAGCCGTCTGGATGTCGAAGTCGTCCACGAGCCGGCGGGCCCCGCTGAGCCCGAGGCCCAGTCCGCCCCCGGTGGTGTAGCCGTCGGTCAGCGCCAGGTCGAGGTCGGGGATGCCCGGCCCCTCGTCGGCGAAGAGGATCCGCACGCCGCGCCGTCGCCCGTCGGAGACGGTGCTCACCTCGGCGCGGCCCCCGCCGCCGTAGATCAGCGTGTTGCGGGCCAGCTCGCTGGCGGCGGTCACCAGCTTCGTCTGGTCGACCAGGGTGAGCCGGACCGCGACGGCGGTGGTACGCACCAACTGCCGGACCCGCACCACGTCCTCGTCGCTGCGGATCGCCTGCGTCGCCGGCACGCCGAGGTCGACGCCGGTGGTCATGCCGTCGCCGTCGTGTCGGTGCCCTCTTCGTCGGCCGCCTCGTCCCACTCGTCGGCGCGGCTCGCCGCGATCAGCTCCATGCCGCGTTCGACGTTCAACGCGGTACGGATGCCGTTGAGCGACAGCCCCAGCTCGACGAGCGTGATGGCGACGGCCGGGCGCATGCCGACCACCACCGTCTCGGCGTCCAGCACCTTGGAGATGGACGCGATGGTGGAGAGCATCCGGCCGACGAACGAGTCGACGATGTCCAGCGCCGTGATGTCGATGATCACGCCGTGGCAGCCGGTGGCGACGATCCGCTCGGCCAGGTCCTCCTGCAGCTGGATCGCTGTCTGGTCGGACATGTCGAGCTGGATGGAGACCAGCAGGATGTCGCCGATCTTGAGGATCGGCACCCGTTCCATCAGGACTCCCGGCGCGGGCGGCGAGCGGGGGTCTCGACCCCGGTCATGCGCAGCACGTGGCGCAGCGCGTCGGCGAGGCTCGCCTTGGTGGCGATGTCGCCGAACTCGATCCCGAGGGCCACGATGGTCTGGGCGATCTGCGGGCGGATGCCGGAGATGATGCAGTCGGCACCCATCAGCCGGGCGGCCACCACGGTCTTGAGGATGTGCTGCGCGACCTGGGTGTCCACCGCCGGCACGCCGGTGATGTCGATGATCGCGTACGGCGACCCGGTGTCGACCAGGGTCTGGAGCAGCCGCTCCATCACGACCTGGGCGCGGGCCGAGTCCAGCGTCCCGACCAGCGGGACGGCGACCACGCCCTCCCAGAGCTTGACCACCGGGGTGGAGAGCTCCAGCAACTGCTCCGCCTGGTCGGCGATCAGGCTCTCGCGGGCCCGGACGAACGTCTCGAAGGTGAACAGGCCCATCTGGTCGACGAGCGCGGAGTAGGCGACGAAGTCACGAAGGGTGTTGTCGCCCTTCTCGTCCTCCATCAGCTCCAGCAGCGAGTCCTTGAACGCGAACACGCTGATCGCGGTCTCGGTCGCGGAGAACCCCTGCCGGGCCCGGTTCGTGGACAGCTCGGACAGCACCGCGCGCAGCTCACCGGCGTGCTCGCCGGCCAGGTCGGAGACGCCATGCCGGCCGGCGTCGATCAGCGCGCGGTGCAGTTCCTGCACCTGGCGAGCCAGCTCGGCCCGGCTCAGACGACCACGCAGCGAACCGGCGACGATCTCGGTCCAGCGACTGGTCAACCGCTCCGCGTGCTCAGTGAGCAGGTGGGCGAGCCGATCACCCTGTTCGGCGCTCAACGCCATGGTTGACCTCCCTGATTTGGACGGGCGGACTCTATCACCGGAGGCTGGTGGACTACTTGTCGCGGAGCAAAGAAATGATCGCCCGCACCTGTACCGCTCCCGTTCTGCGCGGCGGACTCGACGTGGGATACCGTTCCTCCGAACACAGGAGGTCGACGAATGTCCTTGACGGTGCACACGGAACAGCGCGGCGACGTGGTCGTCGTGTCAGTCGCGGGCGAGCTGGACATGGCCACGGCACCGCAACTGCAGGACCAGATCACGGATCTGCTGGACAAGGGACGCAACCGCCTGGTCTTCGACCTGGCCGAGGTGTCGTTCTGCGACTCCACAGGCCTGTCCGTGTTCGTCCGGGCGAAGAACAACTGCGACGAGGCCGGCGGCGTCGTCCGGCTGGCCGCCCCGCAGCGCGGCGTGCTGCGCATCCTCGAGGTCAGCGGGCTGGTCGAGGTGCTGCACACGTACCCGACTGTGGAAGAGGCCGTCGCGGGCGAACCCACCACGACCTCCTCCTGACCGGTCCTGCTCAGCGCTCGTCCTCGATGTAGCGGGGACGGGCGATCACCATGCCCGCAGCCGTCTGCACGGCCAGCGCCACCAGCAGGAAGCCGATCGGGGCGGTCCAGCCGCCGGTCGCCTCGTAGAGGATGCCCACCAGCAGCGGCCCGAGCGCGGCGATGACGTACCCGGTGCTCTGCGCGAACGCGGACAACGCCACGGTGCCCTCGGCGGTCCGGGCGCGCAGCCCGATCGTGGTCAGGATGAGCGGGAACGCGCCCTGGCCGAGCGCCAGCAGCAGCACCCACAGCGGCGCCAGGCCGCGCGGGGCCAGCGCCAGACCGGTGTACGCGGCAGCGGAGAACACGGTGAGTGACAGCACCAGCGGCCGGAGCGTGGCCAGCCGGCCGGCCAGCGTCGGCATCATCAGCGCCACCGGCACGCCCAGCGCGGTCACCCCGGCGAGCAGCAGCCCGGCCGCCTCCGGGCGGTACCCGGCGTCCCGGAAGAGCTGGGCCAGCCAGCCCATGATCGCGTACCCGCTGAGGGACTGCGCCCCGAAGTAGACAGCCATGGCCCAGCCGAGCCGGGTCCGCTCCGGGCGCACCCGCGCCGGGGCGGCGACCGCCACCGCCGGGGGCGCGGCCCGTCGCGCGGCGCGGGCCCGCAGCGCCAGCGGCACCCACGGGAGTACGGCCAGCGCGGCCAGCCCGGCCCAGACGCCGAGTCCGGCCCGCCAGGAGCCGAAGGCGTGCGCGACCGGCACCGCCGCGGCGGCGGCCACCGTCGTGCCCACCGTCAGGGCCATCGTGTACGCCCCGGTGACCAGCCCGGTGCGGTGCGAGAAGTGCTGCTTGACGAGCATCGGCAGCAGGATGTTCGCCACCGCGATGCCGGCGAGCGCGAGCGCGCTGGTGAGCACGAAGACCGCCGCCGAGCCGGTGAGCGCGCGCAGCACCTGCCCGACGGTGAGCGCCAGCATGGCGAGCACCAGCACCCGGGGCGCGGCCCAGCGGCGGACCAGCCACGGGGTGAGCGCGCCCAGCCCGGCGAACGCGATGGTGGGCAGCGTGGTGACCAGGCCGGCCATGGCCCCGGAGAGACCCAGACCGACCCGGACCTCGTCGAGCAGGGCGCCCAGGCTGGTCACCGCCGCCCGCAGGTTCAGCGCGACCAGCAGCATCCCGGTCAGCACGAGCAGACCACCCCGGACCGCGCGCGGCGCCGGGGTGGGGGTGACCGCGGACGCGACGCCCGGGGCGGGCACTGTCGCGGCGGGCGCAGGTGGCGGAGTCATGACCTCGAACCTACAATCATGGGATGAATTTCGGCATGAGGTGTAACCCGTGACACCCGCCGTGGATTCCGTCGCCGTGCCGCCGCGCGGTCACCGGGTCCGCCAGACCATCGAGCAGCTCCGGGAGCGCATCCTCGGCGGCGAGTGGCCGGTGGGCGGGCGCATCCCCACCGAGCCGCAACTGGTCGCCGAGCTGGGCGTGGGGCGCAACACGGTCCGCGAGGCGGTCCGGGCGCTCGTGCACGCCGGGGTGCTGGCGTGCCGGCAGGGCTCCGGCACCTACGTGGTGTCGACAGACGAGCTGGCGCCGGTGGTGGCCCGCCGGCTCACCGACGACCGGATGACCGAGGTGATCGAGGTCCGGCGCGCGTTCGAGGTGGAGGCCGCCCGGCTCGCCGCGCTGAGGCGTACCCCCGAGGACCTGGCGGCGCTCGACGGCGCGCTCGCGGCCCGGGAGGCCGCCTGGCGCGGCGGCCGGGTGGACGAGTTCGTCGAGGCGGACGCCGCGCTGCACACAGCAGTGGTGGCGGCCGCGCACAACGCCATGCTCGCCGAGCTGTACGCCTCGGTCGGCGCCGCGCTGCGCAGCACGGTGGCCCAGGCGATGGGCGAGGCGCTGACCCCGGAGCGGTACGTGGATCACGGCCGGCTGGTGGAGGCGATCCGGGCCGGCCACCCGCAGCGGGCGGCGATCGAGGCCGGTGCTTTTCTCGAAGGGCCCGCCGGGGGCAGCGGCTGCTGACGCACGCAAAATGTCACTGGCACCCGCTAGCTTCCTGACATGACGGGAGACCCGAAGGAGCAGGTAGTGGCCACGGCATCCTGGCCGGCGCCGTCACCTCCCGATGGTTCCGCGTGAAGACGATCCAGGCGTACCGATACGCCCTCGATCTCACCCCGACGCAGGAACGCGCAGCACTTGCGCACGCCGGAGCCGCCCGTGTGGCGCACAATTGGGCGCTCGCACGAGTCAGAGCAGTGATGTGTCAACGGGCTGCGGAGCGCACCTACGGCATCCCGGATAATCAACTCACCCCGGCGCTGTCGTGGTCGCTTCCAGGGCTGCGCAAGGAATGGAACGCCGCTAAGCGGCAGGTCGCCCCATGGTGGGCGGAGTGCTCCAAAGAAGCGTTCAATACGGGTCTCGACGCACTCGCCCGAGCACTGAGGAACTGGACCCATTCCCGCAGCGGGCACCGAGCCGGCCGACCCGCCGGTTTTCCCCGGTTCAAGTCCCGCCGACGCACTGCGCCGAGCGTTCGCTTCACCACTGGCACGATCCAGGCGGAGTTGGACCGGAAGCATATAGTGCTTCCACGGCTAGGCCGGCTGAAGCTACACGAGTCCGCCCGTAAGCTCGCCCGCCGCATCGACAGCGGGACCGCCCGAATCATGTCCGCCACCGTGCGCCGTGACGGCGGCCGGTGGCACGTGGCCTTCACCTGCGAGGTCGAGCGAACCGATCGCCGCCCGACCCAACCCCTGTCGGTGGTCGGTGTCGACCTTGGCATCAAGCATCTCGCGGTGCTCTCGACCGGTGAGAAGGCACCAAACCCCCAGCACCTGATTGGTGCACAGGCGCGGTTGCGGCGTTTCAGCCGAGCGCTGGCCCGAAAGGCCGGACCGGATCGGTGCGCCAGCCGCCACCCGTCCGGCCGGTGGGAACGGACATCCGCCCGCCTCAGCCGGGCTCACGCACGGGTGAGAAACCTGCGTCGCGACGGGTTGCACAAGCTCACCACCCGCCTCGCCCGAGAACACGGCACGATCGTGCTAGAAGACCTCAACGTCGCCGGGATGCTGCGCAATCGACGGCTGGCGCGGCATATCGCCGATGCCGGTTTTGCCGAACTGCGCCGGCAACTGGCATACAAAGCCGAGTGGTACGGCGGCCAAATGATTCTGGCCGACCGTTGGTATCCCTCATCGAAAACCTGCTCGGGTTGCGGTGCGGCGAAAGCCAAGCTGGCCCTAGCCGAGCGGACCTACATCTGCACAACGTGCGGCCTGGTACTTGATAGGGATCTCAACGCTGCCCGCAATCTGGCCGCCCTAGTCGCGAGTCACACCACCGGGAGTGGTCCGGTGGCTGGACGTGGAGCCGTCCGTAAGACCCAGCATGCTGGGCTGGTGGCAGTGAAGCGTCAACCCGGCGCTGCCTCAGCGGGTCAGACCGGGACCGTCCGGCCGCAAGGCAGGACTACCGATCGCGAGCTCACTAGAGCCGGCGATGGGTAACGGCATAGGTTGTCCCCGACACAGACTCATCAGGGCACAGGAGTACGGATGCTCAAGGGCTTCAAAGACTTCATCATGCGCGGCAACGTCGTCGACCTGGCGGTCGGTGTCGTCATCGGCGCCGCGTTCACCGGCGTGGTCACGGCCTTCACAGGCTCGTTCCTGAAGCCGCTGATCAAGCTGGCCAGCGGTGGCAGTGAACTCAAGTCGGGAACCTGGACGATCGGTGACGTGAAGTTCCCCTGGGTGGACTTCGTCAACGCGGCGATCACCTTCCTGCTGACCGCCGCCGTTCTGTACTTCCTGGTGGTCTTCCCGATGAACAAGCTGGCCGAGCGCCGGCAGCGCGGCGAGGAGCCGCCGCCCTCGGCCCCGAGCGAGGAGGTCAAGCTGCTCACCGAGATCCGGGACGCGCTGCTCGCCGGCAACCACGGCACGCCCGGGCAGCGCAGCGCCCTGGACGACGTGCTCGGCCGCCGGCAGGAGCCGCCCGCGCCGCGCTGACGCCATAACCGATCGGCCCTCGCGGGAATCCCGCGGGGGCCGACGTGTATCGAACACATGTTCGATAGAGTCCGGGCATGGAGCAGCGTAGGCACTGGTGGAACGGGAAATGGGGACGGCTCGCCCGGCGCGACGTCTTCCTCCGGGTGGACGGCGACCGCTGGCACGTGGAGCAGCGGGCCGGCGGCGCCGAGGGAGTTTCCCGGTTCTACGAGCACGCCAGCGTCGAGGAGGCGGAGGAGACGGTCCGGGCGTTGCTGGACGGCACCGACACCTGGCGCGAGCTGTCCCCCCGCCCGCCGGGCGGCTGGGCCCCGTCCGTTTAGCGTCCGCGTGGCCCGGGAACCGCTGCTGCATGAGCCAGCAGCAGGACACCGTCTCCCGGATCACCACCGGCATGCGGGTGGTCGACTCCGCGGGCGTCGAGGTGGGCACAGTCGATCTCGTCCAGCGCGGCGACCCGGCCGCGGTGACCGTGCAGGCGCCCGCCCCTGTCGACCCGGGCAGCAGCCTGGACGAGCTGATCGAGTCGGCGGCGGTGGAGGAGCCGGACGTACCGGCCGACCTGGCCGCGCGGCTGCTGCGCGACGGCTACCTCAAGGTCTCCACCGATCTGGTCCGCACCGGCGCGGTCTACGTACTCGCCGACCGGATCGCGGCGGTGAGCGACGGCGCGGTACGCCTCACCGTTCCGGCCGCGGAGCTTCCCGCCGAGGAGTGACGCCCGCCGAGGTGATGGATTTGTCACCCGCAGTAATAGGTGATCAATGCAAGTTGCCCGGAAAAGCCGCCCGTCAATCCCCTTGCGCAGAGTCCCAATGCCATGACTTTGCGCTTTAATCGCTGATGAACGACTTGATCGTTGATCTTCAAAAACATTGCGCGTGTTCTGGTATCTACATCGGCCTCTCGCCACGGATAGTAATTGGCGAACCAAGGGGGCCGAGGGGGAACAATGAACGAAGCGCTGGCGGAACCGCTCACCGGATATCAGGTGGTGGCCGTTGCCACTGCCGTCGCCGGAGCGGTGGCGGGCCTGGTGCGAGCCTACGTGGCACACCGCGCCCGAATGAACGAGGAACGCGAGGCGACAACACGCACCACAGCCCGGGTGACGTGGCTGATCCGGCTCGCGGAGGCCGACCACGACGTCGTACGGATCGTGGAGCGCGATCGCGACGGACATCGGGAGGTCGAGCTGGGCGGGCGCAGCGCGTCGAAGCCCGGGGCCGTCGAGGAGGCGGCGTGACCGACATCAAGGGCACAGCCGCTCTGACGCCGAATCCCGACGACAACGACGCTCTGCGCGAGGCCGAGGCGGCCCGCCTGAAGGCCGTTCACGACCGGGAGTTCGCCGAATTCACCGAAGGCTCGTACCACACAGTGGAACGGATCCTCAGGGCGAGATGCCGGGATCGCCAGGCGGTGGAGGACGCGCTTCACGAAGCCTTTCTGCACGGTCTGGTCGAATGGCCCAAGCTTCGTGACCACGTCCGGCCGATCGGCTGGATCATCCGCACGGCCCGATTCAAGATCATGAAGGATCACGACCGGCGCCAGCGGGAAGCCGCGGTGGCGCCGGAGGACCTCCCGCCCTCGTCCCACTCGGACATCGCGGACGCGTGGGAGGCGCAGGAGACGCTGCGCGGCTGGTTGCACCAGCTGCCGGTACGGCACGCCGAAGTGTTCCAGATGTCGAAGGAGGGCTTCTCCAACCAGGAGATCGCCCGCATCCTCGGACTGACCGAGAACAGCGTCCGCTCCTACAAGGCCGCCGCCAAGAAAGGGCTGTGCGAACTGGCGGAGAAAGCCGGCTTCACCCGATCGGAGAGCGACCGACGGCAGGGGGCCAGCCGTGGATCTCGATGACATCCTGGCGCTCGCCGAGACCACGCCCAGCCCTCTGGAGCTCGCCCGCGCCCGCCGTGTCGCGCGGACCGTGCAGAGTCAGCACGACCTCTCCCTCTCCGAGGGCTACCAGATCATCGTGGACACCGACCTTGCCGATCCCCTGACCTGGGACGCCGACGAGGCCACCCGGGTCACCCGCGCCGCCCAGTTGGCGAAGCAGGGCACCGTCACCTGGCTGTTCGGTGACGGCAGGACGGAGCGCTTCGAGCGGCTCTCCTGGTCCGACGAGATGGCGATGATCGTCGGACACGCGCCGGGAACGCTCCGCCTCACCCCGCGGGCGCTCTTCGAACTCGTTCATCCCGCCGATGTCGAGCGCGTCCTCGCCGCGGCGCGGACGGCGTGGGAGCAGGGCCGCCCCGACGAGATCGGCTTCCGGGTGGTCCAGCCCGGAGGCAGCATCCGCCACGTGTACTGCCACCTTGAGCTCCTGACCGACGCGGGTCGGCCGGTGGGCGTCATCGCCACGGGCGAGGACATCACCGCGCTCGAACTCGCCCGCCAGGAGCAGCGCCGGCTCGCCGTGCGCAGCCGGATGCTCGGCGCAGACCCGGCCGTACGGGACGTGCTCACCGGGCTCCAGACTCGCGGCTACGTGATCGACGAGGTCGACCGGGCGCGGCGTACCACGGGCGGCGCCCTGATCGTCGTGGCGACCGAGCCGGCCACCCGGCTGCCCGACGCGCCGCTCACCGACGAGGACCGGGACCAGTTGACGGCGGAGATCGCCCGGACCCTGCGCACAGTCGTCGGGGACGACGTCACCAGCGGCCTGGTGGGCTCCGGCTCGTGGGGCCTACTGCTCGCCCCCCGCGACGACGCGGAGACCGCCGAGACCCTGGCCGCCCGGATCGTGGACAAGTTCCGGAACCATCTCTTCAGCGTCCGGCAGAAGCCACTGCGGCTCAACACCTCGGCGGGTGTGGTCCATTTCGGCAACGACATCCCGGACACCGGATTCGACCTTCTCGTGGACGGCGAGCACGCGGCCCGCGACGCGCACCGCAACGCCACCGCCGTCAAGGTGCTGGAGCAGCCGGTCGCCGAGAGGGAACGGACGGACCGGTGCCGACGGCGGATTCGTCGCGCCGTCGCGGCCAACCGGTTCGCCCTCTACGCCCAGCCCATCATCGATCTCGGGCTCAATCAGGTCGCCCGCCACGAGATCCTGCTGCGCGTTCGCAGCGACACCGGCGAGCCGGTCGCGCCGTGGGCCTTTCTCGACATGGCCGAGCGGGTCGGCGAGATCCTGTCGGTGGACAAGTGGGTGATTGACCACGCTCTGGAACTGATCGGCCGCGGGGCACAGACCTCCCATTACCAGGTAAACATTTCCGGGAAGTCGCTCGCCGACCCGGGACTGCTCGCCTTCGTGACCGAGGCGATCCACCGGCATCACGTCAAGCCGGAATGCCTGACGTTCGAAATCACCGAGACCGCGCTCATCGAGAATCGCAACGAGGCGGTGGCATTCGCCACCGGGATCAGAGAAGTCGGCTGCCACCTGGCGCTCGACGACTTCGGCACCGGATACGGCGCTCTCGCCCAACTCAAATACCTGCCGGTGGACCTGGTGAAGATCGACGGCGCGTTCATCGTCGACCTCTGCCGGTCGCCGGCCGATCGGGCTGTGGTGTCGGCGCTCGTCGAGCTGTGCCACACGCTCGGCATCCGGGTCGCCGCGGAGTACGTCCAGGACCAGGAGACCCTTGACCTTCTGCGCGCCGCGGAGGTCGACTTCGCCCAGGGTTATCAGATCGGGCGGCCGGAACCGATAACTGTGGGTCAGGAGGAGGTTCAGAGCATCGAGCTCGAACTGCGGCTGCCGCCTCAGCAGACCGCCATGGGATGACTGTTGTCACCCGGTCCGGCTGGGAAGCGGCGAGGCGGCTTCCGCCTCGGGCGGCCCGGCCGGCGGGGGCACTGCAGCGCGGCGCCGGAAGAGCAGCAGCATCAGCCAGCCGGCCACCAGACCCCAGAACGCGCCGCCCACCCCGAGCAGGCTGATCCCGGAGGCGGTGACCACGAACGTCACCACCGCTGCTTCCCGCGCGTCCGGTTGGGCCACCGCCGCCGCGACCGCCCCGGCCAGCGCGCCGAGCAGCGCGAGGCCGGCGACGGCCTCGACCAGCACCGGCGGGGAGAGCAGCACCAGGGTGGTGGCCACGCCCGCGCCGAGGCCGAGCAGCGCCAGGCCGATCCCGGCGGTGACCGAGGCGATCCAGCGCCGTTCCGGGTCCGGGTGGGCGTCCGGCCCGGCGGCCAGGGCGGCGGTGATCGCGGCCAGGTTCACCGCGTGCCCGCCGGCCGGAGCGCCGAGGGCGGTGGCGAGCCCGGTCACCCGCAGCGCCGAGCCCAGCGGGGCCCGGTAGCCGTACCCGGCGAGCACCGCGGTGCCGGGCACGTTCTGGGCGGCCATGGTGACCAGGAACAGCGGCAGCGCGAGCCCGACGACGGCGGGCAGCGTCCAGGCCGGCGCGGTGAGCGCGACGACCGGCGCGGCGTCCAACCGCGCCGGGCCGGAGGTGGTGAGCGCGATCGCCACCACTGCCACGGCGAGCGCGCCGGGTACCGCCCAGCGGCGGGCGAACCGGTGCAGCAGCAGCCAGACCAGCACCACCGGCCCGGCCAGCCGGGGCACCTCCACGAGGGCGCGTACGGGTGCCGTACACAACGGCAGCAGCACCCCGGCGAGCATGGCGGAGGCGATCGGGGCGGGGATCGCGGCGACCGCGCGGCCGAGCGCGGGGATCAGCCCGGCGGCGACGATCAGCAGGCCGGCGAGCAGGAAGGCGCCGACCGCGGCGGGCCAGCCGCCGGTGACCGGTCCGGTGGCCACGAGCAGCGCCGCGCCCGGCGTGGACCAGGCGATCGACAGCGGCAGCCGGTGCCGCAGGCCGAGCCAGACCGCGCAGGCGCCGCTGGCGACGCAGAGCGCGAGCAGGCCGGAGGCCGCCTGGTCCCGGTCGGCGCCGACCGCGCGCAGCCCGGCCAGGACGACTGTGAACGAGCTGGCGAAGCCGACCAGTGCGGTCACCACGCCGGCCAGCACAGGCTGGAGTCGACCGGCCACGCTTCCCCCCTCCGCCCGTTCCGTTTACGGAACGGCACGGTGTAGCACCATAGCCCCATGACAGGTGCCCCACCAGCCGGTGACCGGAGCGCACAGGAGGTCGGCCGGCGCATCCGCGCGCTGCGCGCGGAACGTGGGATCTCCCTGTCCGAGCTGGCCCGCCTCGCGGGCGTCGGCAAGGCCACGCTCTCCGGCCTGGAGAACGGCGTACGCAACCCCCGGCTGGAGACCCTGTACGCGATCACCGCGCAGCTCGGCGTGCCGCTGACCGCCGTACTCTCCGCACCCGAACAGGCACCGACGGTACGCGGGGCCGCTGTCGGCGCAACGCTGCTGGAGGTCTTCGGCGACCGGGAGGCGACCTACGAGCTGTACCGGATGTGGGTCACCCCCGGCCCGGCGCAGCTCTCCCCCGCCCACTCCAGCGGCGTGACCGAGCATGTGACCGTCTTCTCCGGCGTCCTGCGCGCCGGCCCGGTCGACGCCCCGCTGACCGCCGGTCCGGGCGGCTACCTGCGGTGGATCTCCGACGTGCCGCACACGTACGCGGTGGTGGGCGAGGAGGAGGTCCACGCGAGCCTGCTGCTGCGTTATCCTCGGCCGTCCACACCGGACAGTTGACACATACCCAGGATGCAAGCGGATGACATTTCTTTCAGCAGACCCGCCACCGCGTAGAGACGCGGAGCCGTTCTTCTTGGCAAGCTTGTCCTCATGACGCTCATCCTCCGCTCGGCCATCCTCAACGACGTCGGCCTGGTCCGGACCAACAACGAGGACTCCGCCCTCGCCGGTGACCGCCTCGTGGCGGTGGCCGACGGCATGGGCGGGCTCCCCGCCGGCGAGGTGGCCAGCGAGATCGTCATCCGGATCCTGGACGAGCTGACCCCGCCCACCGGCGCCGACGAGGCGGCCGACGCGCTGCGCGCCGTGGTCAGCACCGCAAACCAGCGCATCCGCGCGGCCATCACTGTCGACCCGGCCCGGGACGGCATGGGTACGACGCTGACCGCCGCCCTGCTCGCCGGCGACACCCTGGTGCTCGCCCAGGTCGGCGACTCCCGCTGCTACCTGCTGCGCGACCACGAGCTGACCCAGCTCACCCGCGACGACACGTTCGTGCAGGCGCTCGTCGACCAGGGCGCGCTCTCCCGCGACCAGGCCCGGCACCACCCGCAGCGCTCACTCGTCACCCGAGCGGTGCAGGGCTCCGACGCGCCACCCGCAGTCGGGGCGCTCACCGTGTTCCCCGGCGACCGGCTGCTGCTGTGCAGCGACGGCCTCTCCGACTACGTGGAGGACGCCGCCATCGCGGCGGCGCTCGCCACGTACGGCGACCGCCAGCAGTGCGGCGAGCAACTGGTGAAGCTGGCCCACCAGGCCGGCGCGCCGGACAACGTGACGGTGGTCATCTCGGACGTCACCGAGGCATGAGCGGGCGGCCTTTCCGGTTGCGGACCGCGCCCGGTGCGGTTGGGATGAATGGATGCACATCCGCCGGCTGGCCGCCGATGAACGACTGACCACCAGCTTCCCGCTCCAGGCGTACGCGTTCGAGGCCTCGCCGATGGGCGCCTCCCGGACCGACCAGTTCCGCGCCTACCTGCCGTACAACGCCGGGAACACGACGCTCGTGGCCGAGGAGGACGGGGTCACCGCGGCGGCGGCCTCGGCGATCCCGATGCGGCAGAACCTGCGCGGCGCGGTGCTGCCGATGGCCGGTGTCGCAGGTGTGGCCACCCATCCGCTGGCCCGCCGGCGCGGGCACGTCCGCACGCTGATGCAGCAGCTCCTCGACGGCATGCGGGACGAGGGGCAGCAGCTCAGCGCGCTGCACCCGTTCCGCGCCTCGTTCTACGAGCGCTTCGGCTACATCGGGCTGCCCCGGCGGCGTACCGCTGTCTTCAACCCGGCGGACCTGGCGCCGCTGCTGCGGGCCGAACTGCCCGACGAGCTGGTCTGGGAGCGGATCGGCGCGGGGTACGCGCGGTGGCGCGCGTACACCGAGCGCTGCCTGCGCGAACGGCACGGCTTCGCGGTCTTCCCGGACTTCCGGGCGGTCGGGCTGCGCGACCGGGACGACCGCTGGCTGGTCAGCGTGGTGCGCGGCGGCGAGACGGTCGGCGCTGTCACCTACCGCATCGACGACCACGCCGGCACGCTGCACGCCGACGACCTGCTCGTCGACGACCCGCACGCGCGGACGTCGGTGCTCCAGTTCTTCGCCCGGCACGTCGACCAGGTCGCCCGGATCAGCGTCCAGATTCCCCCTGACGAACTGCCCGAGCTGTGGCTCACCGACCTCGACGTACAGGTGGAGGCACGGGTGGCCCGGCCCGACCCGACCGCGCCGATGGCCCGGCTGCTCAGCCTGGACGCGCTCGCCGACCAGCCGGTCGGGGTCGGCCGGGTGCTGGTCGAGCTGGTCGGCGACCGCTGGCTCGCCGGGAGGCACCTGCTCGACGGCACCACCGGCAAACTGGCGGTGCTGCCCGCGCAGACCACCGCGGAGGGCGGCTTGCCGGCCGCCCGGCTCACCGCCGCCGGGCTGTCCGCCCTGGCGTACGGCGTGCTCGACCCGGCCGAGGTGGTCGTACGCGGCCTGGGTGACGTCCCGGTGGACGCAGCAGGTGAGCTGCGCCGCCTCTTCCCGCGCGAGCTGCCGCACCTGTTCGCCGACTTCTGACCCGGTTGGCGGCACGCGTCCGGGGGTAGGGTCCAGCGCGTGCCGGAGTGGCTGGAAGCGGGATTCTGGGGCCTGCTCGCCGGGTCGGCCCTGCTGATCGGGGCGGCCGTCGGGTTCTTCGCGCGCGTACCGCGCCCGGTGACCGCCTCGGTGATGGCGTTCGGGGCAGGCGTGCTGCTCTCCGCCGTCTCGTTCGAGCTGATCGACGAGGCGCACGAGCAGGGCGGGCTGCTGCCGGTGGTGATCGGCGCGGCGGCCGGCGCGCTGCTGTACACCGGGGCGAACGTGCTGCTGGCCCGGCACGGCGCGCGGCACCGCAAGCGCTCCGGCGACGAGCAGCCCTCCGAGCGGGAGCAGCCCGGCTCGGGTACGGCGATAGCGGTCGGCGCCCTGCTCGACGGCGTACCCGAATCGGTGGTGATCGGCGCGAGCCTCCTGGCCGGCGGACCGGTCAGCCTGGTCACCGTCATCGCGGTGTTCCTCAGCAACGTGCCGGAAGGGCTCTCCAGCGCGGCCGGGATGCGGCAGGCCGGGCGCACCCGGCGCTACGTGTTCGGGCTGTGGGCGGCCATCGCGCTGATCTCCGGCGCGGCGTCGCTGGCCGGGTACACGCTGCTCGGCGGCGCGCCGCCCGAGGTGCTGGCGACGATCACGGCGCTCGCCGCGGGCGCGATCCTCGCGATGATCACCGACACCATGGTCCCGGAGGCGTTCGCGGACGCGCACCTGCTGGTCGGTCTGATCACCGTGCTCGGCTTCCTGGTCGCGTTCGCGTTGTCGCACGCCTGACCGTCGCGCGCGGCGCCGGGGGCGCTGCCTGCCGCCGCGCGGCCGCCGGCTGCGGCTTAGCGGCGGGTTAAGGATCGGCTGTGGAGTCGTGCCCGGGCGGCCGGTCCTCCTAGCATCGGGCGGTGCGCGTGAAGTCGGCTGTCACTCTGCTCGTTCTCGCCCTGGCGACGGCGACGCTCCCCGCCTGCGGCGACGATCCGGCCCCCGCTTCCGCCCCGGCTGCCACCACGCCGGCTGCCCCGGATGCCGCCCCGGCGGCGTCCCCGAGCAGCCGGGCCGGGCTGGGCAGCGCCCGGCCGAGCCCCACCCCCGCCACCGTGGCGTTCCGCGCCGGCAACCCCGCCGGCCGGGCGAGCGTGCCGGCCGAGGCGCGGGCGGTGGACACCTCGCGCCCGA
Source organism: Micromonospora echinospora (assembly GCF_014203425.1). Taxonomy (NCBI): domain Bacteria; kingdom Bacillati; phylum Actinomycetota; class Actinomycetes; order Micromonosporales; family Micromonosporaceae; genus Micromonospora; species Micromonospora echinospora. Next base: position 891,593 of record NZ_JACHJC010000001.1, on the reverse strand, counting down.
CCCGTACCGTCGGCAGCGGCACCCCGGCGAGCTGCACGTCCGAGGCGGTGGTGAAGGCCGTCGCGGCCGGCGGCGTCATCACCTTCGACTGCGGGCCCGCGCCGGTGACCATCACCATGAAGGCCACCGCCAAGGTGGTGAACTCGCACGGCCCGCGCATCGTGCTGGACGGCGGCGGCAGGGTCACGCTCAGCGGCGGCGGCAAGCGCCGCATCCTCTACATGAACACCTGCGACCAGGCGCAGGGCTTCACCACCTCGCACTGCCAGAACCAGGACCATCCGCAGCTCACCGTGCAGAACCTGACGTTCACCGACGGCGACTCCACCGGCGAGCGGACCGAGGGCGGCGGGGGCGGCGCGGTCTTCGTCCGGGGCGGGCGGTTCAAGGTCGTCAACTCGCGGTTCATCGGCAACCGCTGCGACCGTACCGGCCCCGACCTGGGCGGCGCGGCGGTGCGCGTGCTCAGCCAGTTCGAGAACAAACCGGTGTACGTGGTGAGCAGCACCTTCACCGGCGGAGTGTGCGCCAACGGCGGGGCGCTGAGCAGCATCGGCGTCTCCTGGACGGTGCTGAACAGCGTCTTCCGGGACAACCGGGCGGTCGGCACCGGCGCGAACCCGGCCCGGGGCGGCACCCCCGGCGGCGGCAGCGGCGGCGCGATCTACTGCGACGGCAACGAGTTCGCGGTACGGATCGCCGGCACGGTGATCGAGGACAACAGCGCGAACGAGGGCGGCGGCGCGATCTTCTTCGTCAGCAACAACCGCACCGGCACGCTGGCGATCGACAGCTCGACGCTGCGCCGCAACCCGAGCAGAGGCTTCGAGACCAAGGGCCACCCCGGCATCTTCTTCCTGGGCGCCCGCATCTCCTGACTTCCCCCTCTTCGCCCAGCTCCCGTTCTCCCCGGTGATCAAGGAGTTTGTGTCCTAGTGGATCTCCTCGGGTGACACAAACTCCTTGATCATCAGGACGGGGTGGCGGTGAACCGGAGCGGGCCGGAGTGGGGGCGCGGTCAGTAGGGGTTGGGGTGGCCGGGGAGGCGGCCTCTGGTCAGGGCTGTGGGGCGGCCGGGGAGGGTCGGGTCCGGGGACAGCGGTGGGGCGTCTGTGCCGGCTCTCGTGGCCATGCCGGTGAACAGGTCCTTCAGGGCGGTCACCGTGTCGACCGCCGGCGTCCAGCCGAGTTCGGTCTCGGCGCGTTGGCTGGACATCAGTGGCACGTTCAGCGCCAGGTCGACCCAGCCCGTGTCGACCGGTTGCAGCCGCGCCCGCCAGGTCAGCGCCGCTGCCGCGCGCAGCACCGGCGTCGCCACCGGCACCGTCCAGCCGTGGAAGTGCCGGGCCACCAACTCCGGCGTCAGCACCGGGTCGGCCGCCACGTTGAAGGCGCCACTCGCGTCCCCCAGAACCGCCCGGGCGTACGCGTCAGCCACGTCGTCGGCGTGCACCGCCTGCATCCGCAGTCGCTTGTTCGACGGCACCAGCGGAATGCGGCCGTACCGGAGAAGGCGCACCGGCGCGAGCGGGCCGAGGAAGTAGCGGCTGATCTCCGTACCGGCCTCCCGCTGGAAGATCAGCCCTGGCCGCAGGCGTACCACCCGGAGCTTCGGGTGCTCCCGCTGCACGCCGTCGAGCAGCGCCTCCACCTCCGCCTTGTCCCGGCTGTACGACGACGACTCCACCCCGGTCGCCGGCCAGTTCTCGCTGACCGGATGGTTCTTCGGGCCGGGCGCGTAGGTGCCGACCGACGAGGCGTACACCAGGGCCGGAACGCCGACCCGGACGGCGGCCTCGATCACCGCGCGGCTGCCGCCGACGTTGGTCCGGTAGAGCGTTCGGCGGTCGTGGCTGGGCTGGATCTGCCAGGCCAGGTGCACCACCGCCCGCGCCCCGGCGAAGATCCGCACGAGCTGGTCGGCGGCGCCGGGCGCGCCGATGTCGCAGGAGTGCCATTCCACGTCCGCGTACGGCTCACCGGCGTCCGGTCCGGGCAGCCGGCGCGCCACCCCAACCAGTTCCGCTCCCGTCTCCCGCCGCAGCCGGCGCAGCACGGCCGTCCCCACGTTGCCGGTCGCTCCCACGATCACGATGCGCATGTCCGGTGCGGTACCCGCTGAACCGGGCAGCAACCGCTCACGGACGGGGGTTCGTGCGCACCCAGCCCTTCTCCCGATCGCGGCGACCCGACGTGGCGGCCAGGCAGCGCGGGCAGACCCAGCCCTCCGGGTCGGCCTCGGTGAGGACGTCGGTGCCGGAGTAGTCGAACGGCACGTGCGGGAAGCGGCGCAGGCGGGTACGGCTCAGCGGCAGCCCGCACAGCGTCTGGTTCTGGCCCGGCAACCAGGCGTGCACCTCACCGCCGGGCCGGCGTACGCCGTCGGCGCCCGGAACCTCGCGGGACGCCGCGACGGCGGCGGTGCTGGTCACTCGCATGGTTGCCTCGGTTCCCCGGGTGGGGAGGTTCACGCCTCGCGTCCGGCACGTCGCCTGGTGCGGGTCTGAAGATCGACAGGCGGCGGAAGCCGCGAGCTTAGGGCGGGTGGGTTCCGGTAACCTGAGCGGGCGGGCCGCTAGCTCAATGGCAGAGCTGTGGACTTTTAATCCATAGGTTCAGGGTTCGAGTCCCTGGCGGCCCACTCTTCCGCAGGTCAGCGGCCCTTCCGGACGCCTGTCGAACCGCGATCCCGGCGCCGTACAGCAGGCGACCTGGAGTGGGCCAACATCGCCCGCCTGAGGTACAGTTTTCTGTACCTGCCCTGGAGGTGGTCATGCGGACCGTGAACTTCACCCAACTACGCCAGAACCTGGCCGCCGAACTCGACAGCGTCATCAACGACGCCGAGGAAGTGGTGGTGACCCGCTCGGGCCACGAACCGGTGGTCATCGTCCCGCTTGCCGAGTACGAGGCGATGAAGGAAACCGAATACCTCCTGCGCAATCCGGCCAACGCCGCAGCCCTGCGCCGATCGATCGCCGAGCTTGAGCAGGGTGACGCGGCTGAGCGGGACCTCATCGACCCGGCCACCGTGCGAGACGTCGCGTGAGGCTGGTCTTCACCGCGACGGCCTGGAATCAGTACCTCAGCCACACCGACCGCAAGTTGGTCAAGCGCATCAACGACCTGATCACGGACGTGATGCGCAACGGATACGAGGGCATCGGCAAGCCGGAGCCCTTGCGGGGAGAGCTGTCCGGCTTCTGGTCCCGCCGGATCGATCGCGAGCACCGGCTGGTGTACCGGATCACCAAGGACGACGTCGAAATCATCGCCTGCCGATACCACTACGGCGACCGGTAGCTTGCGGAGCTGATCGGCGCAGCGCTCCGGAGTACTTCCACCTCGACGAGCGCGGAGGGAACCAGCGGTCCGTCGTCGTGCTTGTCGAGCCAGGAGACAAGGTCGGCGCTGCACACCTCCTGCCGAGCCAGCTTGACGACGGCATCTGAATCGAAATACATCAGCAGCGTTCCTCGTCACGCATCGCAGCGAGCGAGGCCGCCACGTCCACACTCTCGTCACCGAGCTTCGGTGGGATTGGAACGGAGCCGCCGCCGGTGGGGGCGACGGCTCGCCCCGCCGCTACCAACTTGACCAAGATTGATCTGTCGCCGCCAACCGGGACAAGTCGGGCGATCGGGTGACCGCGGTCAGTGATCTCGACGGTCTCGCCGCCACTCACCCGAGCCAACACCTGGCTCGTGTTCTGGTTCAGCTCCCGGACACTGATGCGTTCCATGGCTATCAGTGTCGAACAACATGTTCTACGGCTCTAGCTTCTGGCGTCGTCCGTGCTTCCTGTTCGCCGACCAGAGGGATCCAGCAGGTCTAGCCACGGCGACTGGTCTGCGCTGGCGGACCTTGAGAAGGACGGAATTGTCCGGCTTCTGATCCCCGCCGCACCGATCGCGAACACGAGCTCGCGTATCGGATCTCAAAGGACGACCCGGCTCGGTCGGCTGACGCCGATTGTGGCGTTGTCCTGGAAAAACGACGACAGCCGACCGCCCCCCATCGCATGGATTTCCCTCGCTACGATGACGCCCGTCGGCGTCGATAGAGGCGCCGCCACGGGGGAGGTAAGCGTCCACATGAAACGCCTCAAAGCTGCTGTCCCGATCACGGTCCTCGCCGTCGTCGCCGCCGGGCTCACCGTCGGCTCTCCGGCCTCAGCCGCCACTTCCTACGATGTTCCGCTGAAGAGTTGGGCCTATCTCGACTCGCAAAGCCCCAGGGCGAAGTTCGTCGACGCGGACGTGAACCCGCCGGTCGGCACGTCCCGCGACGCGGCCGGCCGGACGCACACCTACCGCTCCTACTTCACGTACGACCTGAGCAACTTGAAGGGCACTGTCGTCCACAACTCGTACCTGTGGACCGTCGAGAAGACGGTCGCCGACTGCTCCGCCCCGGCGACCATCGAGGTGTGGCGGACCCGCCCGGTCACTGACAACACCACCTGGCTGCGCCCGCCGGCCGAGGTCGAGAAGCTGCTGACCGCCACTCGGGGGGCCGGCGCCTCCTGCCCGGCCTACCTGGGCCTGGACATGGTGGCCACGCTCAACGCGGCGCTGAGCCGGCGCGACAGGAGCATCACCGTGGAGATTCGGGTCGCCGCCGCTCAGGAGGCCGACGTGCGGACCGGTCGCACCTTCGCGAAGCCGGTGCTCAGTGCCACGGCGAACCATCCGCCCACCATCACGAGCCTGCAGCTGAAGTCCCCGGACCGGCCGTGCGGAACGCCGGCCAAGCCGTCGCCCGCGGCGCGGAACACGGTGTTCGCGGCCACCGCCAGCGATCGGGACGAGGGCGACTACACGAGCGTGCTGTACGCGATCTGGCCGGTCGACCATCCCGAGCAGCGTCGCGAGTTCCACGACTACTACGGCACGGACCTGAGCCAGTACGCCGACGGCACGGTCCTCGCGTGGCAGGCCCGGGCCAGCGACTACGACGACGAGGGGCCGTGGAGCAGGACCTGCTACATCGTCATGGACGTGACCGCTCCGGCGAATCCGCCGCAGGTCTCGTCGCGGACCTATCCGGAGGGCGACTCCCCGGGCGGTGGCACGGGCATCGAGGGCACCTTCCGCTTCGACGGTGCCGGTGACCGCGACGTGGTCGCGTTCGCCTGGCGTGACTCCTGGGGGTACTACGGGCAGGTTCCCGCCCGGCGCCCGGGCGGCACGGGGATCCTGAAGTACACCCCGAAGCTGCGGTTCAGCACCGACCTCTACGTCGCGTCCGTCGACGCGGCGGGCAACCGCGGGCCGGAGAAGAACTACCGGTTCCGGGTCGCCGAGACCGCGCCGTACGCCGAAGTCGTGGTGAACGGCGTCGGCCTGCCGAGCACGATCACGTTTGTCGCGTCGAAGCCCGAGACCACCGCGTTCGGGTATCAGCTCAAGGACGGCGCGGAGGTCCGCCTCCCGGCTGTCGACGGCCGGGCCACCGGTCCGGTCACGTTCACCACCGCGGGCCAGATCGAGATGGCTGTCCGCAGCTACGCCCGGAACAAGCTGATCGGGCAGGAGACGCTGAATGTCTGGGTCACCGACGCCCCCGGCGTCGAGTCGGCGGAGTTCAACCTGGAAACCGACCAGGTCGCGGGCAAGGTCGGCACGTTCCGCTTCACCCCGCGCAACAGCGATGTCGTCGCCTACCAGTACAACCTCGACGACGAGTGGAAGACCGTTCCGGCGGCCGAGGACGACACCGCAGTGCTGTCGTGGACGGCGACGCCGGGCTGGCACTCGATGGTCGTCCGGTCGGTCAAGGCGGACGGTTCCACGTCGATGGTCACCGACTATCAGTTCTTCGTCATCGACGCGCGCCCGACCGCCTACGCCCACGACCTGACCAGCTGGCCGCGCCGGGACGGGGTCGGCGTGCCGTTGAGCATCGAGTTGGGGAGCCAGCTGCCGAACCTGACCGGCTTCGTCTACCGGTTCGACGGCGGCGCCGAGCAGACCGTGTCCAGCGGGGGCAACCCGTACGTCTACGTCACTGTCACGCCGCAGCACGCCGGCGACAACACGGTGGTCGTCCAGGCGCTGCTGTCGGACGGCACCCGATCACCAGCCACCACCTACACGTTCCGCATCTGGTCCGGGCCCTTGGTCACGCAGACACCGGAGGGCGAGGGCACTGTCGGCCGGCCCGTGACGTTCACGTTCCGTCCCGGGCTGCCGGACGTCGCCTCCTACCGCTACTCGCTGGGCGGTGCCGACGAGCAGACGATCGCGGCCGGTCCCGACGGCACCGCGACTGTCACGTACACGCCGAGTTCGTGGGGCTACAACGACGTCCGGGTCACGAGCGTCGGTACGGACGGCACCGAGTCGGAGCTGCGGATCGCGCCCTTCAGCGTCCGGGACAACAGGGTCAGCGTGTACAGCACCTACGACTGGTCGCGGGTGGGGATCGGCTGGACCGGTTACTTCTACTTCCACACCCAGATGTTCGGCGAGGTGACCGAGTACCACTACCGCGTCAACGACGGCCCGGAGCAGGTCCTGCCGGCGAGCACCGAGGGCACGTCGACGCGGGTCGCGGTGCCGTTCGAACGCAACGGCACCAACACGATCCACGTGCGGAGCCGTACGGCGGACGGTGAGTTCTCGCCCGTGACGGACTTCGAGTTCACCGTCGGCAACGCGCCCTACGTCGTGAGCGCCCAGTATCCGGACGGCACCTGGTCGGGCGGCGCCGGTGTTCCCGGCACCTTCGAGTTCAGCGGCGGCACCCCGGGAATCGTCTCCTTCACCTGGCAGATCGACGACGGACCGTCGACGGACGTGCCGGCTGACAGCCAGGGGAAGGCGTCGATCACCTTCACGCCGACGCAGAACTTCCAGACGTACACCTTGTCGGTGACCGGTCACAAGGCGGACGGCACGGACACCGATGTCACCCGCTACTACATCCACGTGTCCAACGGCGGCTGACGACGACGCGGTACGCGGCCGGCCCTTCTGGCGTCAGAGATCAGGACGCCATAAGGGCCGGCACCGCCGCTCGATCGGGTGCCCCCACGCTAACGCTCGTTAGGTCTATGGTCAGCGACCATGGTGAATACGAATCGCAATCTGGGGCTGGGGCACGGCAGCGCGTTCGGCGAGCGTGGGGTCGCGAAGAGGCTCGGCACATTAGGCCGGCACACATCGCTGACCGGCCGGCGATTACTGGAGATCGGCTGCGGGGACGGCACGTACACGATGCGGCTGGTCGACGCGTTCGCGCAGATCGAGGCCGTGGACATCCAGCAGGATCGGCTGGAGCTGTTCCGGGAACGGCTGGCTGACGACCCGGCGGCGGCCCAGAAGATCAACGTACGGGAGTTGTCAGCCACCGAGCTGGACTACCCGGACGGCAGCTTCGACCTGGTCACCGCCATCGAGGTGGTGGAGCACATCGACGACCTGGATGCCGCCCTGCGGCAGGTCCACCGCGTGCTCGTACCCGGCGGCCGGTTCGCGCTGACGACGCCCAACCGGTGGTTCCCGTTCGAGACGCACGGCTTCCTGATCCGCGGCCGGCGGTACCGGCCGGCGCGGGGTCCGTTCCTGCCGTGGATCGTTCCGCTGCACCGTCGGCTCGCCGACGCCCGTTCCTTCACCGCCCGTGGCTTGTCCGGGCAGCTCCGGCAGGCCGGGCTGGAGCCGGTAGCGGTGGACTACATCATGCCGCCGTTCGACAGGTCCCGCTTCGGGCGTCGCATCCGGCCGGTGACCGACGCGATCGAACGCTCGCCGTTGAAGTTCTTCGGCATGGCCCTGGCGGTTGTCGCCCGCCGACCGGCATGACGGCCCCACCACGGGAAACGCCCCAGGTTTAGCAGCTTGCCGGATGGCTATGAGGGAAATCGATCCGCAGACCGACGATCGAGGAGAGAGCCGATGGCCAGCGGTGCGATCCCGTCCGACGATCCGACCCGTACCCTCGTCCACGCCCGGCCCGACGACCCCGGCCTTGCGCACCTCGCCATCGCGGGCGGCACCTACACGATCCTGGTCACCGGCGAGCAGACGGCCGGCCGGTACTGCCTGATCGACATGCGGGTTCCGCCCGGTGGTGGGCCGCCTCCGCACCGACACGACTTCGAGGAGATGTTCACGGTGCTCGACGGGGCCGTGGAGTTCACGTTCCGGGGCGAGCAGGTCACGGCGCGGGCCGGGGAGACGGTGAACATTCCGGCGAACGCGCCGCACTTCTTCCGCAACTCCTTCGACCAGCCGGCGCGGCTGCTGTGCATGTGCACGCCGGCCGGGCAGGACGAGTACTTCCTGCGCGTCGGCGACCGGGTCGACGGTCCCACGGCGGCGCCGCCGGCTCTCACCGAGGAGGAGCAGGCCGAGCGCCGGAGCCGGGCCGCCGCGCTGGCTGCGGACTACCGCACGGAGTTGCTGATCGGCTGACACCGGCCGCGAACCCGGCACAACGCAACGGCTCACCGCCGCGGCCGAGGCCGCAACGGTGAGCCGTTGTCCGTACGAGGAGGTCAGCTCGTCGCGACGAGCTGGAATCGCTGGTTGGCCTGGCCGTTGCAGTCGTAGAGCTGCACCTGCTGGCCGTTGCCGGTGCCCCAGACGTCGAGGCAGCGGCCGGACTGGACTCCGGTGATGGTGCCGTTGGAGTTGACGTTCCACTGCTGGTTCGTCTGGCCGTTGCAGCTGTAGATCTGGACCGCCGAGCCGTTGCCGGAGCCGGCGGCGTCCAGGCACATCGAGCCGTACACGGTCAGTTGCCGGCTGGAGGTGTGGGTCCACCGCTGGTTGGTCTGGCCGTGGCAGTCGTAGAGCTGTACCCGGGTGCCGTTGCTCTGCGAGGAGTTCGGCACGTCGATGCACCGGCCGGACTGGCTGCCGACGATTCGGCTCGCGCCGCTGGTCGGCGGCGGCGTGGTCGGTCCGCCGGTCGGCGTCACGGTCGGCGTCACGGTCGGGGTCACGGTCGGGGTGGGGTTGGGCGTCGCGGCGTTGAGGGCGTTGAGGACCGAGTTGTACGCGGCCTTCTTGTTGCCGCTGCCGTCGAACAGCAGCGGGTTCTCGTTCGAACGCCACGAGTCGCTGTCACGGACACCCCACACGGTGATGCCGATGCAGCGCGGCACGTTCAGGCACGCCTGGGTCAGCCCGGCGTACTGGCTGGTCGAGGAGTTCGTGACGTCGACCTCGGTCAGCGCCACGTCCACACCGAGCGCGGCGAAGTTCTGCAGCGTGGTCTGGAAGTTGCTCGGCAGGGAGCTGCCGCCGGTGAAGTGGGTCTGCAGGCCGACGCAGTCGATCGGCACGCCCCGGGACTTGAAGTCCCGGATCATGTTGTAGACACCCTGCGTCTTGCCGTACGACCAGTTCTCGATGTTGTAGTCGTTGTAGCAGAGCTTCGTCGACGGATCGGCCGCCCGCGCGGTGCGGAACGCGACCTCGATCCAGTCGTTGCCGGTGCCCTGCAGGTTGGAGCTGCGGCGGCTGCCGTCCTCGTTGAACGCCTCGTTCACCACGTCCCACGCGGCCAGCTTGCCCCGGTAGTGGGCCATCACGCCGTTGATGTGATCGATCATCGCCTGACGCAGGTTGCTGCCGTTCAGGCTCTGCATCCAGCCCGGCTGCTGCGCGTGCCAGGCCAGCGTGTGGCCGCGGACCTGGAGACCGCGCTGGGTGGCCCAGTTGTAGATCTGGTCACCGGAGTTGAAGTTGAACTGGCCCCGGTTGGGCTGGAGCGCTTCCGGCTTCATCTCGTTCTCGGCGGTGATCATGTTGAACTCACGCGCCGCGATGGTGCTGTAGGTCGAGTCGCTCAGTCGGTTCGCCGCGATGGCGGTGCCGAAGTAGCGGCCCGACTGTGCCGCGGCGGCACCGAGCGTGCTCGCCGCCGCCTGGGCCATGCTGGGCACCACGAGCGCGGCGCCGGCGAGAGCCAGCGCGCTGCTGACGGCGGCCAGCACCACGCGGTGGCTGCGCCTCGGTAGATGTTTCATGACACTCCTCTGCATATCGGACGATGATGCGCTGGCGATGCCCGGCTTGACGCGGGTGGGAGCCGAGGTGCGCTCGATCCCGCGTCACTGCCCTGAAACTTTTCGAAGATGTACCGGTAACTTCCCTGGGAAGATATCCGCGACGGCACGATCGGTCAATGTCGATGTTAAGGTCAACATGGACCCGATACGGCCGATCAGGGCACCAGCCCACGGATGTCCCTCGCGGCACGGCGCGCGGGCCGAGCCCGCAGAAGCGCGACGCGGACCGAAAGTTTCGGAAATCCGGTCAGCGACCGGCCGCGGCGTCGTACCGCTCGCGGTTGGCGTGCACCTCGTCCATGTGCGCCTCGGCCCACAACTTCATGCCGTACATCAGCTGGTGCAGCGACTGACCGAGGCCGGTCAGCTCGTAGGTGACAGTCACCGGCACGCTCGGCGTCACGGTGCGGGTGACCAGGCCGTCGCGCTCCAGCGAGCGCAACGTCTGGGTGAGCATCTTCTGGCTGACCCCGGCCAGCCGCCGCGACAGCTCGGAATAGCGCATGACCTGCGGCCCCGCGTCGCGGTCGGGCCCGTCACGGCCGAGCGCGGCCAGGATCAGCGCCACCCACTTGTCGGAGATCCGGTCCAGGAGTTGCCGGCTCGGGCAGCCGGCGAGGAACGCGTCGTACTCCTCCCGCGCCTGCGCCCGCTTCTGCGCCGCCGTCTGCGTCGGCATCGTCCGCGCCTCCTACCCGGGGGTACCCAACGCACTCCGAAGTGCGTACTTCCCGATGGAAAGTTACCCCTCCATCGTGGAGCAGGGCATCCCTCACGACCAAGGAGACAGAACCATGGGTACGCGTACCTTCCGCACCGCAGTCGTCCGCACCCCGAGCGGGCCCGACGCCATCGAGGTCATCGACGTTCCGCAGCGCGAGCCGGGGCCCGGCGAGGTCCGGGTGGACGTCGCGGCGGCACCGGTCAACCCGGTCGACCTCGGCGTCGTCGGCGGCTTCTTCCACTCGCTGGGGCTCATCCACCAGCCGCACCACACCGGCCTGGGCTGGGACTTCGCCGGTGTCGTCGCCGCGGCCGGGGCGGGCGTCGACCTCGCCGTGGGCACCCGGGTCGCCGGTCTGGTGGTCGGGTTCGACCGCGACTTCGGCACGTACGCCGAGCAGCTCGTCGTGCCCGCCGCCGACCTGGCCGTCGTACCCGATAATCTGGACCTGGTGGCGGCGGCGACAGTGCCGCTCAACGGCCTGACCGCGGCGCAGATCGTCGACCTGCTCGGCGACCCGCCCGCCGGCGGCCGGCTGCTGGTCACCGGCGCGGCCGGCGCGGTGGGCGGCTACGTCGTGCCGCTCGCCCGGGATCGGGGATGGCGGGTGACCGGCCTGGCGCGGGCCGAGGACGAGGAGTTCGTGCGCGGGCTCGGCGCCGACTTCACCACCGCCGCCGAGCCGGGCTGGGACGCGGTAGCCGACGCCGCGGCGCTCCAGGACCGAGGGCTCGCGCTGGTGGGTGACGGCGGCGTGTTCGTCGGGGTCCGGCCGAACGCCCACCCGGCCGCCGAGCGCGGCGTCACGGTGCGCGCGGTCGAGGTGCACGCCGACGGGGTACGTCTGGCCGACCTGCTCGCCCGCACCGCTGCCGGTGAGCTGCCGGCGCGGGTGCACGCGGTGGTGCCGCTGGACCGGGTGGCGGACGCGCACCGGGAGACGGCCAAGGGCGGGGTACGCGGGCGCTACGTCCTGCGTCCCTGATCAGCAGCGCACCGCCACCCGAGCGACCGCGCGGTCCGCGGCCTCGGGTGGCAGGTCGCTCCGGCCGTCTACGTCCAACGCCAGCAGGCCCTGATCCAGACCGACGAGCAAGGTCCCGTCGACAGTGCAGCAGGTGAGCGCCGGGTGATAGACGGGGATGGTGTGCAGCGCCCGTCCGGTGGACGGGTCCCAGATCCGCACCGTCCGGTCGCGGCTGGTCGAGGCGAGCAGGTCCCGCCCGCCGACCCGCACCACGCTCAGCCCGGTGACGGCAGCCGTGTGACCGGTGAACACGTCCACGGGCTCGCCCCACTCGGCGTCCCACAGACGGATCGTGTGGTCGGCACTGGCCGACGCCAGCATCCGGCGGCCCGCCACGACAAGACCGCAGAGCGCGGTGACAGCGTCCTGGTGTCCCTGCCGGGTCCATACCGGCGTGTCACCACCGCCCCACAGCATCACCGTGCCGCTCTTGTCGGCCGACGCGAGCGCCTCCATCTCGGGCCACCGGACCGTCGCGAGGGCGGTCACCCAGGCACGGGTGACGTGCCCGAGCAGGACCGCCCGCACGGCGCCGCTCTGCGGGTGCCACAGCCGGATGGCCTGGTCGTCGCCGGCCGACGCGACGAGCGTCTCACCGCCGATGACGATCGGGCAGACCGCCGCCACCGGAGCGTGGTGCTCGTTCATCTCCCCCACCAATGCGCTGTGCCGCACACTCCAGGTCCCGACCGTGTTGTCGTCCTGCGCGGTGACGAGCAGCGGCTCCTCGACGTCGGCGACCGCGCACATCGCGTTGACCGGCCCGCCGGGTGTCGGGATCTCCCGCAACCGCTCGCCGGTCGCGGCGTCCCAGACTCCCACCCGACCGTCGGCACCGCCGGAGGCGACGAGACCCGGCCGCTCGCCGGGGACCGCGCAGAGGCTGTGCACGGGCCCGAGCCGGTCCCGCTCGGCGACGGTGTCCGGCCGGCCGCCGGCCGGGTCCCACAGTCGCACGGTGCCGTCGTCACCCGCCGTCGCCAGCATCCGGTCCTTCGCCGTACGCAGCTCGCAGACCGCGCGGATCCAGCTCGCGTGTCCCCGCAGGCTCGGCCGGGTGGTCCAGGTCGGCACGTCCCAGACACGGATGAGCCCGTCCTCACCCGTCGACACGAGCAGGCAGCCCTCGTCGACCTCGACCGTGCAGAGATCGGTGACGGGTCCGCCGGTTTCCAGGACGTGGACGCATTCGCCGCTCTGCGGATCCCAGAGCCGGACCGTGCCGTCGTAGCCGGCCGAGGCGAGCAACGTGCCGCCCGGCGCACGAACGGCGTAGAGGGTGGTCACCCAGCCGACGTGTCCGGTGAGGGTCAACGTCGGGCGCGTGTCGCATGTCGGCTCCCAGACCCGGACGACGCCGTCGAAACCGGTGGAGGCGAGCAGGTGCCGGCCGCCCGCCGGGACGTACGTCACGGCGGTCACCCAGCCCGAGTGCCCGGTCAACGCATAGCGCTGCGTCCCGGTCACCGGATCCCAGATCCGGACCGTCCGATCGTCGCCCGCCGAGGCGAGCAGGTCGCCGTCCGGCAGCGGAATGACGCAGATGTTGCGGACCCAGTCGTCGTGCCCGCGCAGTTCGTGCCGGCGCTGACCGGTTCGTGGATCCCAGAGGCCGACGGTCCCGTCGTGGCTGGCGGTGGCGATCAGCGTCTCGCCACCGCCGGTACGGACGGCGCACAACCCGCGGATCGTGTCGTCGTGACAGGTGAAGACCGCCACGGCCTGGTTGGTCATCGGGTCCCAGAGCCGGACCGTGCCGTCGTCACCGGCGGAGGCGAGCAACCACCGATCGTCCAGCTCGACGGCCGCCACGTCGTAGACGGCCTGCGAGTGCCCGTCCAGCACGCTGCGCTCCTGCCGGGGCGGCGTGTGCGCCCAGCGCGCGCGGTACGGCGCGGCGTCGGCCTCGATCCCGCTGCCCAACCCGTCGAGCCGGTCGACCACCGAGAAGAGGGCGGCGCGCTCGGCCGGCGCCGCCGCGACCGCGAGCGGCGTGCGGTGCAGCAGCCGCACCCGTGATCGGGACAGCGGTTCCAGCGGCTTCTCCATGTCGACGACCGAGAGCAACCGCTCCAGGTGCGCGTGCAGGAGATAGCCCTCGTCGGTGAGGAGCCGTTCCACGAGCCCGGCACGGGAGGCGTGCTGGGGCAGGGAGCGCCGCAGGTAGTCGGGCACCGAGGCCCATCCCACCTCGGCCGCCAGCTCCGTCCAGGCGGCGACCAGCCGTCGCTGGTCGTCCCGGCGTGATGTCCCGGCCAGCAACGCGTCGTTGAGGGCCTGGTGGAACAGGCGGTACGCGGGCTGGCTGCCGCCGCCGGTCTCGACCAGGAAGTTCGCCGCCGACGTACGGGCGAACGCGAGGAGTTCGTCCTCGGTGACCGTGCCGCCGAGTGCGGTCACCGCGATCCGCCAGAGCGACAGCGGCAGACCCGGCGTCTCGGCGTACGCCAGAGCGGTGAGGGCGAGCCGGGCGGAGGCCGAGCCGGCGGCCGGCAACCCGGCCAGGTAGGAGTCGAGCGCATGGGCCACTGTCGCGGTGAACGACACCGAGGCCGGGTCGACCGGCTCGATGTCGCGCAGCGCGTGTGCCCGGGCGACGAGACCGGCCACCAGGAAGTTTCCCTTCGCCAGCTCGGCGATGCGTCGGGCCAGCGGGGCGGCCGCCGCCGAGTCGGTGTACGGATTGCCCGACCGTTCCGCGCCGAGCAGCCGCAGGGTCGCCAGGGCGTAGTTCACCAGGTCGGCCTCGGCGAAGTACTCCGGCGTGTCCAGATCCAGCAGCTCGGCCGGATCACCGAAGCAGGCGATCAGGTCGCCCCGGTCGTCGCCGCGCCGGGTGCCGACGACCACCCGGACGCCGTACCGGCCGCACTCCCGGGCCAGCGGCAGCAGGACGTCGTCGATGACCTGCCGCGCCTGACCCGGGTCGGCCGTCTCGTCCAGCGCGTCGATGACCAGCGCGAAGCGAGCCGGACGACGCGCCAGCCGCTCCCGCACCACCGGCATCAGGTCGGCCGGCGCGCCGGGCAGGTCGACGGCGGCGGCCCGTGCGATCTCGATCGCCACCTCGAGTGCGGTCTTGCCCTTGGCGTGCACGGCGCAGGACACCGAGCCGACCGTGGCCCGCACGGCGATGTCGCCGCCCGGCAGGCTGGCCTGGATCTGCTGATCGGCAGTGGTCACCACGCGGCCCAGGACAGCGGACTTGCCGACCCCGGGCGAGCCCGTGACGATCAGTGGTCGGATGGCAGGCGCCTCCCCGTCGATGAAGTCGACGATCCGCCGGAGCGCAGCCGTACGACCCCGAAACCGCGCACCGCCCTCGGTGTCCACGGCGACCCCCCGCGCCCGGGGCAGCCAGTGCCGGCCGGCCTCGCCGTCGGTGCTCAACGTCCACCCCCAGGCCGAGAGGGCGGCGTCGTCGGCGTCCTCGACCCGCCAGGCCGACAACGCGCCCAACGCCATCGCCGGCACCTGTTCGTCGGCGTGGCTCAGGGTGACCGCCTGGCCCTTGCCCTTGCCGTCGGCCGTGACGACCACGCCGACCACCGCCTGATACTCCGGGGACCAAACAGCGCCCCCGCTGAACCCCTTGCTGAGCGGCCCGGCGGCGCCGCTGTCGATGGTCACGCGGCCGTACCCGCCGGCTTCGACGACGGAACCGGTCGCCTGGAGGCCGCCGACCACTCCGTCCGGGAAGCCGTACGCCCAGAACGGCCGGTCGAGCAGCGGCTTGGGGGCGAGGCAACGCAACCGCGCCGGGGTGACGGCGGCCGGCACCGGCTCGACGAGTTCGAGCACGACCAGGTCGACGTGCGCCTCCCGCATGCCGTCGTGCCGGCACCGCCGGACCTTGCGCCGATCGAAGTAGGCGACCCTGGGCGCGCGCGGAAAGGCGACAGTGAGATCGGGCCGGAGGGTGCCGTCGGCGGCGAACGCCACGTGGTGGCAGGTGAGCACCAGGTTGGTGGCGATGACGATGCCGGTGCCGAGCGCCTTGTGCGGGTCCGCCTCACGGTGCAGGGCCACCGCCCACGAGCACTCGTCCGGGGCCGTTGTCACGGGCCGACCCGTCCGTCAGCGCCGTGGGCCGGCACCGCGATCGGTGGGGCCGTCCGGCTGCCAGGCGAGCGTGACTTCGAAGTTCGCCTCTCCGGTCGCCTTCGCCACCACCCAGCTCGCCGTGCCGGTGGCCTTGATCCCGAAGCGCACCTCCACCGCATCGGGAGAGACGGTCTTGACCTGTTCCAGCAATTCCCGGGCGGCGGCGACTGCCGGCGCCGCGGATTCGCGTACCCAGCCGGCGACGTCGCCGAAGCCGGCGGGCTGGAAACCTGGCGTCGGCTCGACTTCGATCAAGGCAACCGTTTCGTCGTCGACCTGGTAGCGGACCACCTCAGACTGCACGGTCACCTCCGTGACGTATTTCAGGGGAACGGGCAGGAGGGTTCGCGGCGGAGCAGAACTCCGGCCCTCCCGCCGGTCTGCCATGCTGCCCGTTGCCCTTGTCACTTCGCAATGGTCCGGCCAGCGAACCGCGCCGAATCGGTCGAACAGGCGTTTCAGCCGGGCCGTCCACGCAGGACCGTCGGAGATCCACTGTGCTGTCCTGTCGGCTTTCGTCAGCGAGATCGGTGACCTTGCGCGAGCCGGAGACCGTCGGCAGAATCGGCCCGTGCGCCGGGGCCGTCCCCGTTGCCCACCTCGATCATGGCCACCCCTTCCGAGCCTTCGATCACACCGTCGACGCGGTGGGAGCTCGTGCCGCAGAGGAGCATCCGCATGCCGGAAAAGGAACTGACCCTAGTCGACCGGTGCATTCTTGTCACGCTGATGGTGAAGGCGGCACCTTTGCCACAGACCTACTTCAAGAACGTCGCCGGAATCAGTCTGAAGCCGGAGCACCGCAGCCGACTTAAATCACTCGGTCTGATCGAGGTCACGGAGAAGCCGAGGATTGTTCTGACCCTCACCGACAAGGGCTGGAATCGGGCTACCGAGGAGTTGGGGGCAGAGCCGCCAAAGCGCGCGGGCACGGCGGGCGGAACCCTCTACGTCGCGCTCGACTTCCTGCGCCGGCTGATCGACCACTCCGGGATCCGCGCCGACGACCTGTTCCGGATGCAGATCAACCGGGACGAGGTCGTCGCGCCGCCGGTGGCGTCGCCGGCATCCGCGGCCGTCGACGCGGTGGCGCTGATCCGGCAGGCGTACCACGAGCTGGCCGCCAAGCCCGGTGACTACGTCATGCTGGCAGACCTTCGCGAGGCCCTCGCCGATCTGCCCCGCCACGAGTTCGACGCCGCGCTGGTGACGCTCAACCGGGAGCGCGGCGTGAACCTGGTGCCCGAGTCCAACCAGAAGGTGCTCAAGCCGCAGGAGCGGGCGGCGGCGGTGACCATCGGCAACCAGGACAAGCATCTGGTCGCCATCTCGTCATGATCGGGGACGAGCAACGCCGCGCCCTGGCGGCGCTGAGGTTCAACTGGGCTCCGACCCCGGACGACGTCTGGAAACCGACTCCCTTCCACGTCGAGGGCCTGCACCACGACGTCGTCTCGACGGTGCTGGACAGCTTCGCGGAGGCTCAGGCCAGCACCGACTCCAGTCCGGTGGGGGTGGCCATCCTCGGCCAGCGCGGCACCGGCAAGACCCACCTCATCGGCACGGTCCGCCAGCAGGTACAGGGGCGCGGCGGCTTCTTCTTCCTGGTCGAGTTGCTCGAGGCCCGGACGTTCTGGCAACGCACCGCGATCTCGATGCTGGAGGGCCTGGTCCGGCCGATGCCGGACGAGACCACCCAGCTGCGGACGTTCCTGCGCCGGCTGGCCGACGAAGTGAGGGCGCCCCGCACGGTACGCCGCGCGGTCGCCGGCGAGACCGAACTCAGCCGTTCCACGCTCGACGCGTTCGTCGACCTGATCCGCAAGAAGGACCGCCAGATCGGTACGGAGTGCCAGGACACCGCGCGTGCCCTGGTGCTCTACGCGGCCGAGCAGTCCGCCGTGCAGGACATCGGCTACGACTTCCTGTCCTCCATGGACGAGGAGGAACCCGGCCAGCGGGCCGGATGGGGGCTGCGGCGAAACCGACGTGCGCCCCAGGAGGTGGTCCGGGACATCTCCCGGCTGCTCGCCGTCGTCGGCCCGACCGTGATCGCGGTGGACCAGATCGACCTGATGATCGCCCAGTCCGTGAAGGCGACCAACCAGGACGCCCGGGGCGAGGCGGACTGGCAGACCTCGCTCCTGCTCGAACAGGTCGCCAGCGGCCTGATGGCGCTGCGCGAGACCACCCGCCGGACCCTGTCCGTCGTCTCGTGCCTGCCGCAGACATGGCGCAGCATCCAGCAGCAGGCGACGGACACCGTCCAGGACCGGTTCCGGGAGGCTGCCCCGCTCAAGGAGATCCCCTCCGTCGAGGTGGGCCGCGAGCTGGTCGAGAAGCGGTTCGCGGTGCTCTTCGAGGGCCTCGGGTTCATGCCGCCCCATCCCACCTGGCCGGTCCACCCGGACGCGTTCCAGGAGGTCGTCGGCTTCACCCCGCGTGAGCTGCTGCGGCGGATCGACACACACGTCCGGGCCTGCCTGGCCGACGGCGAGGCGCGGGAGCTGCGGCACCTGCTGCACGCCAGCGGCGATCGCGTCGCCGACGGGCTCGTCCACGCCCCGGTCACCGGGCCGCCGCCGGAGAACCGGGCGAACGGATTCAGCAAGATCGACGCCCGGTACGCGGAGCTGATCGCCGCCGCCGACACCGGCTCTGCCGTATCCCCGGAGTCAGAGGACGGCCGTGTCCCGCGCCTGCTCGAAGCCGGCCTGACCGCGTGGATCGCCGCGCAGGGGACGGCCGTCGACGCGTTCAGCCTCGACCCGATCCCCGCCGGGACCAAGCCGGCGCTGCACGCTCGGCTACGGCACAGCCTGAGCGAGGACAGCGAGGACGAGGAGCACTGGTCGTTCCGGGCGATCTCCGCGCCGCACCACATCGCTGTGCTCAACCGGATTCGCAACGCGATCACGACCGCCGGGCTCACCGAAGGGGTCGCCAAACGCCGGCTCTTCCTGCTACGCAGCGCGGAGTGGTCGGCCGGTGCCCGTACCCGCGAGGTGCTGGACGCGTTCGAGCGGGCCGGTGGCCGGAGGCTCCCCCTGGACACGCCGGACGTCGCCCGGATGGTCGCGCTCGAACAACTCATCCAGGACTACGGGCGGGAGACGCTGCGACCCTGGTTCGCCGATCGCCGGCCGGCCTCCGACATCACCTGCCTGCGGGAGGCGCTGGGCGACTGGCCGGGCGCGCCGGAAGCCGTCCGGGCCGAGGAGCGGCCGGAGGAGGTGCCGGACCGACCCCCGGTCGGGACGCCACCGCCGGTCACCGCTGCGCCGCGCTCCGCCGGTCCCGTCCCCGCATCGCGCTCCGCCAGTCTCGTCCCTGCGCCGCGGTCCGCCGGTTCCGGCCCGGTTCCGCCGATGATCGCTCCCCTGCCGCCGGTGGCGGGCATCGACCCGGAGCGGATGGAGATCGGCACGGTCACCGGGCGGCCGGACCCGGTCGGCATCGACCTCGAAGCGCTGCGCCGGCACACGGTCATCTTCGCCGGCTCCGGCTCCGGCAAGACCGTCCTGATCCGTCGCCTGATCGAGGAGTGCGCCCTACGCGGCGTGTCGGCCATCGTGCTCGACCCCAACAACGACCTGGCCCGGCTCGGCGAGGCCTGGCCCGAGCCGCCGCCGGGCTGGGGCGCCGACGACGCCCGTCGCGCAGCGGAATATCTGGCCGGCACCGACGTGGTCGTCTGGACGCCGGGACGGCAGGCCGGTCGACCATTGAGCTTCCAGCCGTTGCCGGCCTTCGCCGACGTGCTCGACGACCCGGACGGGTTCGCCTCGGCCGTCAACGCCGCCGTCGCCACGCTCGCCCCGCACGCCCGGGTGGACGGCGGAACCGACAAGGCCCGACTCGGCCGCGCCGTGCTGCGCGAGGCCCTGATCGGCTACGCCCGCAGCGGCGCAAGTGACCTGCGTGAGTTCACCGACGTCCTCAACGACCTCCCGGACGGGGTGAGTCAGCTCGACAGCGCGCCCAAGCTGGCCGCTGGCATGGCACAACTGCTCAAGGCCGCCCTGATCAACGACCCGCTCCTGGGCGGCGTCGGAACGCCTGTCGACCCGGGCGAACTACTCACCCCGCCACCCGGTCACCGCGCCCGGGTCTCGGTGATCAACCTCGCCGGGCTGTCCGAGGAGAATCAGCGGCAGAGCTTCGTCAACCAGTTGCAGCTCGCCCTGTTCACCTGGATCAAGCGCCATCCGGCCGGGGACCGGCCACTCGGTGGACTCTTCGTCATGGACGAGGCACAGACGCTCGCCCCGTCCGGCGCCGTGACCGCCTGCACCCAGAGCACGCTCGCGCTGACCTCGCAGGCCCGCAAGTACGGGCTGGGGCTGGTCTTCGCCACCCAGGCGCCGAAGGCGTTGCACAACCAGATCCCCGGCAACGCCGCCACGCAGTTCTTCGGCCTGCTCACCGTGCCGGTACAGATCGAGGCGGCCCGGGACGTGGCCAGGGCGAAGGGCACCGACGTCCCGGACATCGGCAAACTGCGTACCGGCCAGTTCTACGCCACCGTGGAGGGTGCCCGGTTCGTCAAGATGCAGGCGCCGATGTGCCTGACCCACCATCCGCGCAGCCCGCTGACCGCGGAGGAGATCGTCCGGCTCGCGACGCTCAGGTGATGTCGCGGCGCATCGGGACGACCACGGCGATCGCGGCTGCGGTCAGCGCGTACGCGGTCAGCAGCAGGGCGCCGGCCGCCGGTGGCAGGAGCGCGACGGCGTCGTTGCCGAGCTGCGCGGACATCGCGTCGGCGACGTAGGTAAAGTCGGTGAGCGCGGCGGTGGCCCCGCCGGGCAGGAGCGGGTAGAGCGCGTTGACGCCGGGGATCATCATCAGGACGGGCTCGGCCAGGTACAGGTAACCGACCACCACGCAGACGGCCGCGACCTGGTTACGGAGCAGGGCGCCCACGCCGACGCCGACGAGCAGGTAGACAGCCATCGCGACGCCGATGCGGGCGAGCAGCGCCAGCACCGTGGAGGCGGGCAGGCCCAGCGGCACGCCACGCGCGGCGGCGACTGTGAACAGGGCTGCCGCCGCGGCGACGGCGAGCGCGAGGCCGTAGGCGAGGCCGACGACCGCGTGGGTGGCGAGTTTGGCGGCGAGCACCCGCCCTCGGCGCGGCGCGAACACGAATGTGACGGCGGCGGTGCCGTGCCGGTACTCGGAGGTGGCCGCGAGGGCGCCGGCGGCGGCCGGCACGAAGGCGGTGAAGCCGAGGATGCCGAGGATCGACCGCAGGCCCTCCTCGGTGTGCAGGCCGGGCATCGGCGGGTCGAAGTTCTCCGGCCCGACCAGCGCCATCATCCCGACCAGGCCGCCGCCCAGCGCGACGGAGGCGAGCAGCAGCGCACCCCACATCCGGGTCGCCAGCACCCGGCGCAGTTCCGCTCTGAGCAGGTTCATCGGGCCTCCGCCTTGTCGGTGGTCAGGTCGAGGAAGAGCTGTTCGAGGCTTGTGGTCTCGGTGACCAGCTCGTGGACCCGCACGCGATGGGCCGCGGCGAGGTCGGCGACGCCCGGCGCGTCCAGTCCGCGTACCCGCAGCCGGCCGGGCCCGGCGGCCTCGACGGACCCGGCGGCGGCCGCCAGCGCGGCGGCCAGAGCTGTCGCGTCCGGCGAGGTGACGAGCACCGTCGGCGGGCCGGTGAGCCGGGACCACGGCCCGGCGGCGACGAGTTCCCCGCGCCGGATGACCACCACGTCGTCCACCACCTGCTGGACCTCGTGCAGGACGTGGCTGGAGACCAGCACGGTGCGGCCCTCGTCGGCGAGCCGGCGCAGCAGCCCGCGCAGCCACGACATGCCTTCCGGGTCCAGGCCGTTCGCCGGTTCGTCGAGCAGCAGGACGCGAGGGTCGCCGAGCAGCGCCGTGGCGAGGCTGAGCCGTTGCCGCATGCCGGTGGAGAACCCTCGGGTACGACGGTCGGCGGCGTGGGCGAGGCCGAGCAGATCCAGCAGTTCCGCGACCCGGCTGTCCGGGCAACCTGCCATCGCGGCGTAGACGCCCAGGTGGTCACGGGCGGTGTGGCCGGGGTGGAACGCGTTGCCGTCGAACACCGCGCCGACGGTCCGTGACGGCTGGGCCAGCCGGCCGTAGGGCTGCCCGCCGATGGTGGCGGCGCCGCTGGTCGGCGTCACCAGACCGGTCAGCATGCGCATCGTGGTGGTCTTGCCGGCGCCGTTCGGGCCGAGGAAGCCGGTGACCGCGCCGGGTCGCACGGTGAAGGTCAGATCGCGTACGGCGGTGACGTCGCCGTAGCGTTTGGTCAGGCCCGACGCCTCGATCGCCAGGTGGTCGCCGGTCACGGCCGGCCCCGCGTCGCACGCTCGATCGTCTCGGCGAGGCCCGACGCGGCCGGGTCGGAGACCACCACCTCGTCGAACTCCCCGCCGGCCGCCGCGCGGTCCAGCACCAGGTGCAGGCCGGGCTGACCCCGCCGGGCCGCCACGAGCTGCCGGGGACCACCGAACAGCCCCCAGACGCCGATCTTGGCGAAGCCGGACACGGCGTACCCGCGCCGGGCGCCGCGGGCCAGCCGGATCGGCTCGTCCACCGGGGCGGCGTGCCGCACGGCGGCCAGGCGCAGCGCGAACCGCTCCCGCCCGGCCCACATCCGTTCCCATCCGGTGAACCGGATGTCGATCACATCGCCGTTGAGCATTACGGAGGCCATCAGTCGTCGCCCTTCGTCGTGTCGGAGTCGTGCGCCGATGTGTGCGTGTCGCCGGGGGTCGCCTGGCGATCGGCGGGCATCAGGATGGTCGCCAGCAGCCGGGGGATCCGACCGTCGCCGGGCCCTCTGGCGAGCAGCGGGCCGACCAGCGCGTTGAGCCCGGCCGCGAACTCGTGCAGCTCGGCGTCCGTCAGGTGCAGTACGAGCTGCTGGTATCCGACCCCGTCGGCGACGAAGTCGACGGACTCCCGGGCGAGGTAGCGGGAGAACTCGGACAGCAGGCTCGACACGAACGCGGTGAAGTAGCGTGCGTGGTCCTCCGGCGTCGCCGTCGCCAGGGCCGCCGGGTCCAGCGCCGCGCCGTGCGCGGGCAGCGCGTACACCCGCTCGACGGCGCCGCGCACCTTGCGCTCCTCCACCACGTCGAGCATCCCGGTCTTCACGAGCGTCGCCAGGTGCCGGTAGAGCGTGGCGTGCGGGACGTCGGGCAGCAGCTCGGCCAGGTCGTGAGTGGTCACCCGGGTGCCCGCCACGGCACGCAGGACGCGGAGCCGCACCGGGTGCAGCGCCACCTCCGCCCACCGCTCCATCGACATCGCCATGGCCGGACGTTATCACTATCGAGAGCGATATAGGTAGAGGGTGGAGCGACCGGGGCGCGAAGGCCGGACGATCAGACGGACAGGCGGGTGTGGTGGGCCAGCACCCGCGCCAGCAGCCGGGTCAGGTCAGCGCGCTCGTCCGGCGTCAGCGGCGCGAGCAGCTCGTCCTGGACGGCGGCGAGGCGCTTCTCCAGCCGCCGCAACTGCCGCCGCCCGGCGGCGGTGATGGTGACGACGTTGCGCCGCCGGTCGGCCGGGTCCGGGGCGCGGACAACGAACTCCCGCTCGGCGAGTTCGTTGAGTGCGGCCACCACGTCGCTGACGTGGATGCCGCTGCGCCGGCCCAGGGCTGCCTGGCTGGCCGGGCCGAACTCGTCGAGCGTGGCGAGCAGCCGGAAGTGGTAACCGCGGGCGTCGGCCGCCGCCAGCCCGTCGGCGACCAGCCGGCCGGCGCGTACGGCGGTCTGGGTGATCAGCCAGCTCGGCAGGCCGGCCAGGCGGGTCGGTACGAGGTCCGGCTCCGGGTTCTCCACGTGCCCAGCCTATCCGGAAACGTTGGCGTCCCCAATGATTCGCGCTACCGTTGGCCCCCCTAACGTTTGTGCGACCAACGAAGGACGGCAGCCGTGATCGAACCGTTCCGTGTCCACGTCCCCCAGGCCGACCTCGACGACCTGGCCGACCGCCTCGCCCGCACCCGCTGGCCCGACGAGCTACCAGGCGCCGACTGGGACTACGGCATCCCGCTGGCCCGCGTACGCGAGCTGGCCGAACGCTGGCGCACCACGTACGACTGGCGGGCGGCCGAAGCCGAGCTGAACCGGTATCCGCAGTTCACCACCATCATCGACGGGCAGAGCGTCCACTTCCTGCACGTACGGGCCGCCGACCCGGACGCGCTGCCGCTGATCCTCACCCACGGCTGGCCCGGCTCGATCGTGGAGTTCCTCGACGTGCTCGGCCCGTTGTCCGAGCAGTTCCACCTGGTCGTACCGTCGATCCCCGGATTCGGCTTCTCCGGCCCGACCCGGGAACGCGGCTGGGACGTCGACCGGGTCGCCCGCGCCTGGGCCGAGCTGATGCGCCGGCTCGGCTACCGGCGGTACGGCGCCCAGGGCGGCGACTGGGGCTCGGTGATCTCCACCCGGCTCGGCGGCATCGACCCGGAACACGTCGTCGGCGTGCACCTCAACTACCTGCCCACGCCCCCGCCGCCCGGGTGGACCGGCGAGGCCGGCCTGTCCGACGAGGACCGGGACCGGCTCGCCCGGATCATGCGGCTCAAGACGCAGCGGCACCCGCACCAGGTGCTCTACGCCAGCCGCCCGCAGACCGTCTCGTACGCACTGCACGACTCACCCGTCGGGCAGCTCGCGTGGATCGCCGAGAAGCTCACCGAGTGGGCCGACCCGCGCTCCACTGTCAGCGTGGATCGCATCCTCACCGACGTCTCGGTCTACTGGTTCACCGGCACCGCCGCGTCGTCGGCGCGGCTGGTGCGGGAGAGCGCGTTCGGTGGACCGCCCGCGCCCTGCCCGCCGCCGGTCGGGGTAGCCGTGTTCGCGCACGACATCACCCGGTCCGTCCGCCCGATCGCCGAGCTGACGTACACGATCCGGCAGTGGAGCGAGTTCGACCGGGGCGGCCACTTCGCCGCGCTGGAGGTGCCGGACCTGTTCGTCGACGACGTCCGGTCGTTCTTCTGGAACCTGCGATGACGCCTGGGACGAGTCGCGGAAGTCCCCTGTCCCACCCTCACCGTCGTGGATCTGCACCTGGTGGTGTGCCGTGCCCTGTGCGCCGTCACCTGTGTCCCGTGCTGGGCATGCGTTGTGTGCCGGGGAGTCGAACCCCTGCGCCTGCCCTCGGCGCGCCAGGAGTGAGCCGGATTGCCCGCCGGCTCTCGGGGCGTGCACGCCTCCACGTCGGCTACCTGCTCCGCGACTCGTCAGTCCAGCAGATCGACCTCCCAGTTCGTCCGCTGGATCGTGGTGTCCACCTCGCGGATCTGCCGGGCCAGCTCGTCGGCCTGCCGGCGCAGCTCCGCCACCGGCAACGCCGGGACCATCTTCAGCTCCGACCGGAGCTGACGGTAGCCGCGCTGGCCCTCGCCCGCGGCGGCGTCCGCTGCCGCGGTGACCACGCCGTGCCGCAGGCGCAGCACGTCGCGACGCGCGAGCGCGTCGGTCAGGGTGCCACCGTCCACGACAGTCGCGGCGTTCGTACGGTTGATCCGCCGAATCAGCGTCTCCAGCTCACCGAGCACCCCGGCCGCCTCGACGAGCAGCGCCGAGGCGTCCTCGGCGGGCGTCTCGCCCTCCTGGTAGCGGGCGCTCGCGGTGATGCGGGCACGGAGCTGTTCGGCGCGTCGCGCCGCATCCGCCCGCAGCGCAAGGGCCTCCGCAATCTTCATGGCGAGCAGTATGGCCACCGGGGAGCACGGGTGTCGCCGCGTTTTCCGGCGACGGTCCGGCCCGGGACAACCCGGGCCGGACCACCGCCGCGGCGTTCAGCTCATCGCCGCCGCGAACATCCCCGGCTCGTACGAGCCGCCGCGCTGGTGCACGAGCACCGCGAACCGGTTCGCCGCGTTGATCAGCCCGAGCAGGCAGACGAGCGCGGCGATCTGGTCGTCGTCGTAGTGCTCGCGCACCTGCGCCCACGTCTCGTCGGACACGCCCTGATGGGCGTCGGCGAGCCGGGTGCCCTCCTCGGCGAACGCCAGCGCCGCCTGCTCGGCGTCGGTGAACACTGTCGACTCGCGCCAGGCGGCGACCAGGTTCAGCCGGACCGCGCTCTCGCCCCCGGCCACCGCCTCCTTGGTGTGCATGTCGATGCACCAGCCGCAGCCGTTGATCTGGCTGGCCCGCAGCGACACCAGCTCCTGGACGGTGCGGGGCAGCGACGACTGGTGGATCACCAGGCCCGCGCCGGCGAAGCGCTTCATGAACGTCATGGCGACCTGGTTGTCGAACAGGTTGAATCGGGTCTGCATGGTGGCGACCTCTCTGCTGGCGTGGTGTCGGACGAACACGAGATGTCGCCGGCTCGCCCGGCGTGACGGCGGGGCCGGGTGAGGACCACCACAGCGACCCGATGTCACACGGCGGCGGCGGGCGGCGTCTGGTGGGGAGCGCAGCCGGACAGTGGAGGAGCCAGCCATGGCGGACCAGGCCACCGAGGACTTTCTCGCGCACCGAAACCTGCTCTTCACCGTCGCGTACGAGATGCTCGGCTCGGCGGCCGACGCGGAGGACGTGGTGCAGGAGACCTGGCTGCGCTGGGCCGGCGTCGACCTCGGCGAGGTGCGGGACCGGCGCGCCTACCTGGTGCGGATCACCACCCGCCAGGCGCTGTCCCGGCTGCGCACACTGGGCCGGCGCAAGGAGTCGTACGTCGGGTCGTGGCTGCCCGAGCCGCTGCTCACCGCGCCCGACGTCGCAGACGACGTGGCGCTGGCCGAGAGCGTGTCGATGGCGATGCTGCTGGTGCTGGAGACGCTCACACCGACCGAGCGGGCCGTGTTCGTGCTGCGTGAGGTGTTCGACGTCGGCTACGACGAGATCGCCGAGACGGTCGAGCGGACTCCCGTCGCCGTGCGGCAGATCGCGCACCGGGCGCGGGCCCACGTCGCGGCGCGCCGCCCCCGGCGTACCGTCCCGGCGGCCGAGGCCCGCGACGCCCTGGAGGCGTTCCGGCGGGCGGTCGAGACCGGCGACCTGGACGGGCTGCTCCGCGTCCTGGCCCCGGACGCGGTGCTGGTCGGCGACGGCGGCGGGATCAAGCAGGCGCTCGCCCGTCCGGTCACCGGCGGCGACAAGGTGGCCCGGCTGCTGGCCGGCGGATGGCACCGGATCGCGGCGGTGGCGTCGATGGAGCCGGTGCAGGTCAACGGCTACCCGGCGCTGCTGGTACGCCTCGACGGCGAGCTGGACACCGTCGTCGCGGTACGCCTCGACGACGGCCGGATCAGCGGCCTCTACGCGGTGCGCAACCCGGAGAAGCTGTCCCGCATGACCCGGGAAACGACGCTGCGCCGGTGAGCACGCGATCGTGCGACGATCGCCGGAGGAACTGCGCTGGACCGACCGCCCTCAGCGGCGCACGCCCACCCCGCCGTACCCGTGCGACACCGCGGCCTGCGGCTCGCCGTCGGGCCGCCACTGGGCCACCTTGACCAGGCCCGGTTCGACAAGCTCGTACCCGTCGAGGAAGCGGGCCACCTGGTCGCGGGTGCGGGGCACCAGCGGTGAGCTGCTGCGGCGGTAGATCGCGGTGCCCTGCTCGGTGGGCAGCGTCGGCAGGCCGTCCAGCGTGAGGTGGGACAGCGCGAGCACGCTGCCCGGCACGGTGGCGTCGCGCAGCGTCGCCACCGCCGCGTACGGGTCGTCGGCGTCCGGCACGAAGTGCAGCACCGCGAGCAGCAGCACCGCCACCGGCTCGGTCAGGTCGATGGTGGCCCGCAGCGTCGGATCGGCCAGCAACTCATCGGGGCGCCGCAGGTCACCCCGGAGCACCACGGTGCGGCCGTCGACGGGCAGCAGCCGCCGGGCGTACGCGACCGCCACCTCGTCGTGGTCGACGTAGACCACCCGGGCGTCGGGGCGGATCGCGCGGACCACCTCGTGCACGTTGCCCTGCGTGGGCAGGCCGGCGCCGATGTCGAGGAACTGACGTATGCCCTGCTCGGCGGCCCAGCGCACGACCCGGCGCAGGAACGCGCGGTTGCTCTGCGCGGCGACCCCGGTGTCCGGGAAGATCCTCAGGATCTCCTCGGCGGCGGCACGGTCGGCGGCGAAGTTGTGGCAGCCGCCCAGGTAGTAGTCGTACATCCGGGCGACATTGGGTCGGTTCTCAGCCTCCGTCACGCCTCGTTGTCTAGCACTCTGGGCGACACACC
Source organism: Micromonospora echinospora (assembly GCF_014203425.1). NCBI lineage: Bacteria > Bacillati > Actinomycetota > Actinomycetes > Micromonosporales > Micromonosporaceae > Micromonospora > Micromonospora echinospora. The sequence goes on along the minus strand of NZ_JACHJC010000001.1, from coordinate 863,521 downwards.
GCTGACCCGTCGTGTCGATGATCCGGCCGATCCCGCCGTCCACCTGGTACGACGGTGGGACACGCCGTCGCGAGGAGGTACCGATGACAGGTGGACGGGAGACAGTGGAGGTCGATCCGGTGGTGTTCCGCGCCGTCTACGACTCGCCCGCCTCGCTGCCGGGGCGGCACCGGTGGACCACCCCGGAGGCGGACGTGCGGCGGCTGGAGAAGCTGCTGAACATGCCGGCGCGCAGCATCGGCGCGCCGCTGTGGGTCAGCGGCGACGAGCCGGACTGCCCGAAGTGCGGGCGGCGGGCGACCTGGTACGACATCGTCGCGTCCGCGCTGCACGGCGTGCACGACCGCACGATGATCGCCCGGGTGATCCTCGGCGAACGCAAGTACGTGAACACCGAGGTGCCGGACGCGATCCCGGGTGTCCACTGTGCCGACTGCCGGACCCCGATCACCGGGTTGCGCAGCTTCAAGTGCCACAACTGGGCGTACGCGTTCGAGGCGCTGGAGGAGGTCGTCGCGCGGATGTCCGGCCTACCGGCTCAGTCGTCGTCGCCCGCCTCCTCCTGAGCGCGTCGTTCGGGACGGCGGCCCGGCGGGGCCTGCGGCTCCGGGCCGGGGTCGGGTGCCGGCGGCATCGGCCGGGTGACCGGCTCGTCGCCGGTGACCCGGAGCTGTTCGCCGTGGTGCCACAGCTCGACCGCGTCGCCCGGACCGGCGTCCGGCAGCTCGTAGCGGGCCTCCTGCCCGGTCAGCGTGACCCGCAGCCGGTGCCCGTGCCAACGCAGGTGGAACACCAGCCGGGTGATCCGCCCTGGTAGCCGCGGGTCGAAGGAGAGCACGCCCCGGTCGTCGCGCAGCCCGCCGAAGCCCTGCGCCACCACCAGCCAGGCGCCGGCCAGGGACGCCAGGTGCAGCCCGTCGGCGGTCTTGTCGCCCAGGTCGGCGAGGTCCTGCAACGCCGTCTCGGCGAACAGGTCGTACGCCAGGTCGAGGTGCCCGACCTCGGCGGCGAGGATCGCCTGCGCGGACGCCGACAGCGACGAGTCCCGGACGGTCCGCGCCTCGTAGTAGGCGACGTTGCGCGTCTTCTCCTCGGCGGTGAACTCCCCCGGGCAGCGCAGCATGGCCAGCACCAGGTCGGCCTGCTTGACCACCTGCTTGCGGTACAGCTCCTGGTAGGGGAAGTGCAGCAGCAGCGGGTAGTCGTCCTCGCCGGTGCCGGCGAAGTCCCACTCCGGCTGCGCTGTGAAACCGGCCGACTGCTCGTGCACGCCGCGCTTGCCGTCGTACGGGACGAACACCGCGTCGGCGGCGGCCCGCCAGCCGGCCACCTCGGCGGCGTCGACACCCAGCCGGGCGGCGACCTCCGGGCAGTGCTCGGCGGCGTCGGCGGCCCCACGCAGGTTGCGCCGCGCCATCAGGTTGGTGAAGACGTTGTCGTCGACCAGCGCGGAGTACTCGTCCGGCCCGGTGACGCCGGTCAGGTGGAACGCGCCGCCGTCGTCGAAGTGGCCGTAGCCGTGCCACAGCCGGGCGGTCTCGATCAGCACCTCGGCGCCGCACTCGGCGAGGAACGCGGTGTCGCCGGTGGCCGCCACGTACCGCAGGATCGCGTCCGCGATGTCCGCGTTGACGTGCAGGCCCGCGCTGCCGGCCGGCCAGTAGCCGGAGCACTCCCGGCCGCTGAGCGTCCGCCAGGGGTAGGTGGCGCCGGTCAGGCGCAGCTCGGCCGCGCGTTCCCGGGCCTCGGGCAGGTGGGCGTGCCGCCAGCGCAGCGCCGAGCGGGCCAGTTCCGGCCTCAGGTACGTCAGCACCGGCAGCACGTAGCCCTCGGTGTCCCAGAGCACGTGCCCGTCGTAGCCGTTGCCGGTCAGCCCCTTCGCCGGGATGGTCCGGTCACCGTCGGCGCGCCCCGACTGGAGCAGGTGGAACACGGAGAACCGCACCGCGAGTTGCAGCTCTGGATCGCCGTCCAGCTCGACGTCGGCGGTGGCCCACGCGGCGTCCAGCGCGGCGCGCTGCTCGGCGAGCAGGGCGTCGAATCCGTCGGCCCGGGCCGCGTCCGCCTCCGCGACGACCAGGTCGGCCAGCTCACCGGGCGGCGTGCCGTCGACCTCCGCGCACTCGTACGCGGCGAACCGGGTGACCCGGATGTGCTCGCCGGGGCGTACCGGGCCGGACAGCGCCAGCCGGAACCGGTCGGCGGTCAGCTCGGTGTCGGTGGCGATCTCGTCCGGGGCCTCGACCCGGTTCGCGACGGCGACGGCGACCCGCTGGCCGCTGCGCCCGGTCCGGTGCACCAGCACACCGTCGAGGCCGTCGTGGCGGCGGACCTCGCCGGTGAGCGGATCGTGGATCACCGAGGCGGCCCGGGGGTCGTCGGCGCGTTCCGGCACCCGCTGGTTGGCGAGCAGGTCGGCGCCGACCCGCAGCCGGACCGGCTCGTCCAGCGGCTCGACCGCCCAGTCGACGGCGGCGACCGGACGACGGGTCAGCGAGACCACCCGGGTGCTGCGGACGCGGACGCCCCGGCCGCCCGGCGAGATCCACTCGGTCTCCCGGCGGACCACGCCGGCGCGCAGGTCCAGCTCCTGGTGGTGCCGCCGGATCGTGCCGGTACGCAGGTCGAGCGGCTCGTCGTCGACCCAGAGCCGGATCAGGGCGGCGTTCGGGGCGCTGATCACCGTGTCGCTGCGCTCCGGGAAGGCGTATCCGCTCTCCGGGTAGCTCAGCTCGTGCTGCTCGTGGAACCCGTTGAGGTAGCTGCCCGGCATGCCACACGGCTCGCCCTCGTCGAGCGTCCCGCGCCAGCCCACCCAGCCGTTCGCCAGCGCGAAGACCGACTCGGTCTCACCCAGCCGGTCCAGGTCCGCGCTGGTGCGCCGGATCCGCCAACCGTCGTCGCCGTGCGACACGTGCCCTCCCGAGTCCGAAGCCTGGACCGCCACCGAACCAGACCCGGCTGGGAGGCGGCTGGGACTCCGATACCCGTGGCGAACCCCGCCCGCACCTGCGGGTGGCCGATCACACGGTGACGAGCACCAGCGTGGCGGCGGTGCCGAGCACCAGGAACGGCCCGAACGGCAGGTGCCCGGTCCAGCGGACCCGCCGGGCGGCGAGCAGCGCCACCCCGGCCAGCCCGGCGAGGACGAGCGCGAGCACGAGACCGGCCACCAGCACCGGCCAGCCGTACCAGCCGAGCAGCGCGCCCGCGCCGAGGGCCAGCTTGGCGTCGCCGAGACCGAAACCGCGCCGCCCGAGCAGCAGTGTGGTCGCGGCGAAGCCGCCGCCGAGCGCCAGAGCGGCGACTGTGGCGCGGATCCACGGGTCCGCGCCCGGGCCAGTAAGCGCGGCGACCCCGAGCAGCGCCCACGCTCCGGCCGCGGCCGGCCAGGTGAGCCGGTCGGGCAGCCGGTGCGCCATCGCGTCCACGATCGTCATCGGTACCGCCCAGAGCAGCCACCAGGCGAGCGCCAGCCGCGCGGCGGCCGCGCCGCCGGTGAGCACCGGCACGGCCACCGCGAGCAGCAACGCCACCTCGATCACTGCGGGGGCCGCGCCGATCCGGGCCCGGCAGACCGGGCAGCGGGCGCCGGGCCCGAGCGCCGGCAGTGGCCGGTCCAGCCCGATCGGGGCGGCGCAGCCGTCGCAGGCCGCGCGGTCCGGAGAATCCGGGGGTACGGCGTAACGCGCCACCGCCAGCCGGAGCAGCGGTACGACCGCGAGGGCGGCAAGCAGCCGGACGACCGGACGGCGGACCTCGGCCACCGGTCCGGTACGCCGCACCCGTTCAGCGGTCACGCCGGCTCCCCCGTTCAGTTGCCCACGGTTCCGTCGTGGAGCACGCAGAGTGATTCTTGGTCCGTCCACGTGTGACGGGTGAGACCCGGACCGGCGTGCGGCGCGACGCGCGGCGGGCCGGAGCGCACCGAGACCCCGGCCCGGGTGGACGACGGGACGGATCGGACGAGCGGCACGCTCCCCACCCATACCGACGGCTCGTCGCCACCGGCGCGGCGCGTACGGGTGAGCACACGCCCGCCGGGCCGGAGCCCACCGGAAGCCCGCTCGTCATCGTGACGACACACACCGGCCACCACCTCCCGTCTTCACTCACCGTGTTCACGTGAATTGCCTCTGTTGCATCGGCGGACGTGAGCTTATGCTCGCCCCTTGGGTACGACGCAACCCCCGATCAATTGGCGTCGGAGGAGTCAGGGCACGAGTCCGCAGCAATCAGTACAGGTCAATACCAGTGGTGGCGACGGGGACCCGGAGTGACAGTTCCGGGTGCGCTTCCGCATGCCCGGAGCGGGTCGGCGTGATCGCCCCGGGCCGGCACGAGGAGGGATCGGCGTTGCGCACACGGCAATCCCGCCGATGGGAAATCTACCTGCTCAGCCTCGCGCTGGCGGTCGGCGCGGCCGGCTGCGGCACCGAGCCGGAGGCGGCCACCCGCCCGCTCACCGGCCGCGCCGCCGCCCCCGCCACCCATTCCGCCGAGGCGGATAAGGAAGCCGAAAAGGCAGCGCTTGCCGCCTATTCCGGCTATCTCGACGCGTCCCGGGCGGCGAGCGCCCGAAGCGATCCATCCCATCCCGCTCTGGCCCGTTTTCTGGCTGATCCGCTGCTGACCCGGGTGCGAATGGCAATTCTCGACGCGAAGGAGCACGGCGCGATGCGTACCGGGAAACTGGTCTCCGATCCCACAGTGGTCTCGGTCGACCTGGCCGCCCGCCCGCCCACCGTCGAGATCCAGGACTGCCTGGACGCGAGCGGCTACCGGCTCGTCTACGCCAAGGACCGCAAGGCCGTGCCGGGCACCCGCGGCGGGCGCTACCTCGCCACCGCCACCGCGGTCCGCTTCCCGGACGGCCGGTGGCTGATCAACGGCGGCGCCGCGCACCAGGACCAGCCGTGCTGACCTGGGGAGGAAGGGGTGTCCCGGCCCGCCAGCCCCGGGCCGGGACGCTCCGCCGGCTGCTGCTCGCCGCCGGCCTCGCCGCGCTGCTGACGCTCACCGGCGCGCCCGCGCGTGCCGCCGATCCCGGCGGCTCGTGCCCGCCGGAACAGACCGACTGCGACGTGTGGGACGACGACCCGGGCACCCCCGGCGGACCGGGCGGACCAGGTGGTGGCGGGGACAACGGCGGCGGTGGCGGCAACGGCGGCGGCGCGCCGAAGTGCCAGTGGAACGGCCGCGTCATCCCCTGCTACAACGAGGCGCTCGGCTGGTTCAACAACGCCGACGGCTGCTACTACAAACTCGCCGAGCCGCAGGACGAGGCGCCCCCCGGCAAGCAGTGGTACCAGCTCACCTGCAACGGCGGCGACACGGGCAGCATGCGACAGGAACTCCTGGACGCCCCGCCGCCCGGCTACGGCGCGCCGCCGGACCCGGAGGAACTGGCCCGGCGCGCGCTGGCCTCCATCTCGCTGCTCCCGCCCCGGGCCTCGGTCGCGCCCCGGCGCAGTCAGGGGCCGGGCCTGGTCGGGCTGCCGGTCTGGATGTGGGCCAGCCCAGGGACCTCGTACTTCGGGCCGCTGAACGCCTCCGCCTCGGACCGCGGGCTGACCGTCCGGATCACCGCCCGGGTGGACCGGATCGTCTGGCACATGTCCGACGACATCGACGTCACCTGCCACGGGCCGGGCACGCCGTACCGGGCCGACGGGCCGCGGGCCGGCTCCACCTCGCCGGACTGCGGTCTCGACCAGGGCTATCCGAAGGCCGCCACCTACCAGGTGAGCGCCACCACGTTCTGGACAGTCGAGTGGTCCGGCGGCGGCGAGAGCGGCGTGATCGCCCAGAGCCGGTCCAGCGGCGTCATCCCGGTACAGATCAACGAGCTTCAGGTGGTGACCCGATGAGTGTGGTGGCATCCCGAAACGGAACCCCGATGGAGGCGCCGATCGCGCCGCCGAAGGTGGTCCGGCAGCGACGTGTCCGGCCCGGCCTGCTCGGCCTGGCAATCCTGCTGATCGCCCTCGGCGGGCTGGGCGCGGCGTTCGCGGTCACCTCGGTGCGCTCCACCGGCACGTACCTGGCGGTGGCCCGGCCGGTCGACGTGGGCCGGCAACTCACCGCCGACGACCTGGTGCCGGTGCGCGTCTCCGGCGGACGGGAACTCCAGCCGGTTCCGGCCGACCGGATGGACGAGGTGCTGGGACTGCGGGCGGCCGTCCAGCTCACCCCGGGCACGCTGCTCACCCCGGCGCAGCTCACCGAGGCCCCGCTGCTCGGCCCCGGCCAGCAGCAGATCGCGCTGGGACTGGAACCCGAGCAGGTGCCGGCCCGCAAGCTGAACCCCGGCGACAAGGTGCTGCTGGTCAGCACGCCGAGCAACGCCACGAACGGCTCCGACGCGTCCCGCGGCGGCGGAACCCGGTTCGAGGGCACCGTGATCGACACCGCCACGCCGCAGAACGGCGACGTGGTGGTCTACCTGGCGCTGACCGTACGGGACGTGCCGGCGGTCGTGGCGCTCGCCGCCGACGACCGGATCGCGCTCGTGCTCACCGAGGCGGCCTGATGGCGATCATCGCCCTGGTCTCGGCGAAGGGTTCGCCGGGCGTCACCACCGCGGCGCTCGCCGCCGCGCTGAGCTGGCATCGGCGGCTCGTGCTGGCCGAGTGCGACCCGGCGGGCGGCTCGATCCTCGCCGGCTACCTCGGCGGGACCCTGGACGGCCCGCGCGGCATCGGCGAGCTGGCGGTGGGCGAGCTGCGCGACGGCAGCCTGGAACAGGCGTTCTGGTCCCAGCTGGTCGACCTGGACGCGCCCCGGCGCGAGCGGCTGCTGCTACCCGGCGTGGTCGACCCGGCCCAGGCCGGCAGCGTGATTCCGCTGTGGCAGCGCTTCGCCGACTACTTCACCGGGCTGGAGCGCGGCGAACCGCCCTACGACGTGCTCGTCGACTGTGGCCGGCTGGCCGTCGGCGGTCCACCGTGGCCGCTGCTCCGCGCCGCCACTGTGGTGCTGCTGGTGACCCGGGCGAACCTGCCCGACCTCTCCGCCACCCGGGCCACCGCCCGGGCGATCGAACGGGACCTCACCGAGCACCGCGTACCGCCGGGCACGCTGCGGCTGCTCGTGGTCGGGGACGGGCACGGCACCAGCGAGATCAGCAAGGCGCTGCGGCTGCCGGTGATCGCCCGCCTGCCGCACGACCCGCGTACCGCCGAGGTGCTCGGCCACGGCGGCACCGTACGCGCGAACCGGCCGTTGATGCGCGCGGCCGGCGCCCTGGAGGTGCCGGTCCGGGCGCTGCTGGACCGGCGGCGGGCCCGGCTCGCCTGGCCGGGCGCGACCACACCGCGCGCGGTGACCGCGCCGAGCGCGCCGGGGGTGTCCGGTGCGGTTTGAGCCGGTCTCCCACGACCCGCGCGGGCAGCAGCCCGGCGTCGTCTCCACGGTCCCGCCGCTGGCGCCGCCGAACGGCCGGCACCACGTCCCCGGCCCGCTCCCCGCCGCGCCCCCGCCGCCGCCGCGCCCCCGGATCGACTTCGCTGTGGTCCGCGAGCTGCGCCGGGAGCTGAGCGAACGGCTCACCCACTGGCAGCGCGGCCGCGAGTTCGACGCCGACGCCGAGGAGGTCGAGCGCGCCCGGCTGGCCGTCACAGTGGTCTCCGCGTACGCCGACTCGGTACGCCGGTCCGGCACGCCGATGGCCGCGGACTCCGAACGGCTGCTGCTCGACCAGGTGACAGCCGAACTCGTCGGGCTGGGCCGGCTCCAGACGCTGCTCGTCGACGACAGCATCGAGGAGGTGCACATCCTCGGCTGCGACCAGGTGCGCATCACCCGGCACGGCGGCGGCGTCGACTGGGCCGAGCCGATCGCCGAGACCGACGACGAGCTGGTGGAGATCCTCCAGGCGGCGGCCCGCCGGGCCGGGGCCACCGAACGCTCGCTGTCGACCTCGAAGCCCACGCTCGACCTGCAACTGCCCGACGGCAGCCGACTCGCCGCCGTGTTCCTGGTCAGCCACCGCCCGTACGCGGTGATCCGCAAGCACAACACGCTCGCGGTGAGCCTGGAGGACATCGCGGGCGGCCGGCCCGACCTGGACGAGATGATCGATCCGCTGCTGCGCGACTTCTTCCGCGCGTCGATGCGGGCCGGGTTGAACATCATGGTCGCCGGGCTCGCCGGGGCCGGGAAGACCACTGTCATCCGGGCGCTGATGGACGAGATCCCGGCCGACGAGCCGTACGTGCTGCTGGAGGAGAGCCGGGAACTGCTGCCGGCCCGGCGTGGGCACAAACACCGGGCGGTGATGAGCTTCGAGTCCCGGGAGGGGCACGGCGAGCGCGGCGCGGACGGGCGGCCGGCGGGTGAGGTCAGCATCGCCGACCTGATCCCGGTGTCGCTGCGGATGGGCGTGCTGCGGATCATCGTCGGCGAGGTGCGGTCCCGGGAGATCGTGCCGATGCTCCAGGCGATGACGACGAGCCGCGGGTCGATGTGCACCATCCACGCGCGCACCCCCTCGGGGGTGAGCGATCGCATCATCGAGCTGGCGCTGTCGCACGGCCGGGAGATGACAGTCGACCAGGCCCGCCGGATGGCCGGCAACGCGCTCGACCTCATCGTCTACGTGACCGTCGAGGACGAGACCGCGATCGGCGGGCGCAAGCACCGCTTCGTCTCGCACGTCGAGGAGGTCATCGGCGTCGGCGAGGGCAACCGGATCACCACCACGACCGTCTTCGGTCCGGGGCCGGACGGCCGCGCGGTCCCCCGCCACCTGCCCGAACGCATCCGCGAGCAGTTGCTGCGCGTCGGCTACGACGCCCGGCTGCTCACCCGGTTCGTGGAGGCCGGTGTGGGCGCGTGGCGGCGGCCCCGGCACACCCGTCTCGGGGCGCGGCCGAGCGGAGGCCCGGCGTGACGCAGATCGAACTGATCGCCCTGGTCTCCGGCGCGGCCTGCGTGGCCGGGCTGGTGCTGACAGTGGTCGCGCTCGTCGGCACCCGCCGCCCGCCGGGTCCGGCACCGGGCGCCGGGCCGGGCCTGAGCCGGCTCTGGACCGGTTCCGGCGCGAGCCGCGCCGACCAGCGCCGCTACCAGCTCCTGCTCGGCGCCGCGGTGGTCGCCGGAGCGGCGGCGTTCCTGCTCACCGGGCTGCCGGTGGTCGGCCTGCTGGTGGCGCTCGCGGTGCCGGGCGTGCCGTGGCTGTTCGCGGTGGGCCGGGCCGAGCAGCGGGCCATCGCCCGGGTCGAAGCCGTAGGCGAGTGGACCCGTCGGCTCAAGGACATCTCGGCCACCGGCCAGGGACTCCAGCAGGCGATCATCGGCACCATCGCCACCGCGCCGGAGGAGATCCAGGAGGAGGTACGCACGCTCGCGGCCCGCCTCCAGGCCGGCTGGCTGGCGCGCTCCGCGCTGCTCGCCTTCGCCGACGAGATCGCCGACCCGGTCGCCGACCAGGTGGTGGCAGCGCTGATCCTGCACCTCACCGACCGGGGCGAGCGCCTCGGCGACGTGCTCGGGTCGATCGCCACCGCCGCGTCGGCCGAGGTCGCGACCCGGCGGGAGGTCGAGGCCAAGCGCACCCAGCCCCGGTTCGCGGTCCGCTTCCTCACCGGCATGACGCTGGCGACGCTGGCGTACGGGCTGGTGAACAGCGACTACATCCGTCCCTACGGAACCGTGACCGGCCAGCTCATGATGGCGGTGCTCGGCGCGGCGTTCGTCGGCCTGCTGGTCTGGGTGCGTTCGATGAGCCAGCCGCCCCGGCCCGCGCGCTTCCTGCCGGCGCCCGACCTGGAGGAGGCGATCGCATGATCCTCAACTGGCAGATGGCGATCGCGGTGCTCGGCGGGTGCGCGGTCGGGCTCGGACTGTTCATGGTGGTCCGCGAGGCGCTGCCGGCCACCCCGGCGCTCGGCCCGGCGCTGCGCCGGCTGCACCAGCCGCCCGGCCAGGCCCCGGCCGCCGGCGCCGGGCCGGACTGGCTCGGCGGGTTCGCCCGCTGGCTGCGCCCGCCGCACCGGCAGCTCGCCCTGCTCGACCGCACCCCCGAGCAGTACGCCCTTTCCGTGCTGCTCTCCACGCTCGTCGGGTTCGCCACCCCGGCGGTCGCCTCGGCAGTGCTCTTCGTCGGCGGGGTGGCGCTGCCGGTGGCCGTACCGGTGCTGGCCAGCCTGGGCCTGGCGCTCGGCGCCGGACTGCTCGCGCACCGCGCGGTCCTGGCCAAGGCCGACGCCGCCCGGGACGAGTTCCGGCAGGCGGTCTGCACCTACCTCGACCTGGTGGCGTTGCAGCTGTCCGCCGCGCACGGCCCGGTGCAGTCGCTGGAACGCGCGGCGGCGGTCTGCGACGGCTGGGTCTTCGACCGGATCCGGGAGGCGCTGCGGCTCGCCCAGCTCCAGATGCACTCGCCCTGGGACGAGTTGCAGGAACTGGCCGACCGGATCGGCATCCCGGAGCTGGGCGACGTGGGCGCCATCATGCGCTCCTCCGGCAGCGAGGGCGCCCAGGTGCACGAGACGTTGCGGTCCCGTGCCGACTCGCTGCGCGACCAGATCCGTACCGACAACCTGGCCCGGGCCGAGGGGGTCACCAGCAAGTTGGACATCCCCGGCTCGCTGCTGGTGTTCGTCCTGCTCGGCTTCGCCGTCTATCCGTTCCTCGCCCGTCTGTGAACCCACCTTCGAGAAGGAGACGACCATGCACCTCTACGCCTACCTGTACGTGGCGGTGAGCACCCGCCTCGCCGAGTTGCGCCGGGACTCCGAGCGCGGCGACAGCCCGGTGCCGACCGCGGTGATCATCTTCGGCCTGGTCGCGGTGGCCATGGCGGTCACCGGACTCGCCCTGGCCAAGGCGAACAACTGGATGAACGCCATCCCGAACAACACGGCGCCGCAGGCCCCGTGATGCCGCGCCCCGCCCGTACGGTCCGGAGCCGGCCGGCGCACGCCGGCCGGCCCGCCGGTCCGCCCGGTCCGGGGCGGATCGCCGCCGCCCTGCGCGCCCGTCTGGCCGAGGGCGAGCGGGGCGCCAACCCGGTCGAGCTGGCCGTGGTGATGCCGGTGATCCTGGTGATGCTGTTCGGCTCGATCCAGGTCGCCGTCTGGTTCGTGGCCCGGTCCACAGCGCTGAACGCCGCGCAGACCGCTGTGAACGCCCAGCGCACGATCGACGCCGGGCCGGACGCCGGCCGGGAACGGGCGATCAGCTTCCTGCGACAGTCCGGCGACTGGCTGGTCGACTGGGAGCAGACCGGACCGACCTGCGTCGAGACCGCCACCGCCGTCACCTGCACGGTGCAGGGACGCTCCCTGTCGGTCATCCCGGGAGTCTCGTTCGAGGTCACGCAGACCGCGCACGGCCCGGCCGAACGCTGGACCACCGGATGAGCGCCGGGCCGCGGCGGGAGCAGGGTTCCGTCTCGATCGAGGTGGCGGTGCTCGCGCCCGCCTTCATCGGGCTGATGGTGCTGGCCGGGGTCGCCGGGCGGACCGCTGTCGCCGACGAGGCGGTGGAGTCGGCCGCTCACGACGCCGCCCGGGCCGCCTCGCTCGCCCGCAACGCCGACGACGGCGCGGAGGCCGCCGAGGACGCGGCCCGGGACCAGCTCGGCTGGGCGGGACTGAACTGCACCGGCCCACCCCAGCTCGACCTCGCGGGCTCGGTGGCCGGGACGGCGACGAGCTTCGCCGCCGCGTACCAGAGCGCCGCAGGCGTGCCCGCGACGGTGACGGTCACTGTGACCTGCACCGTCTCCTTCGACGACCTGAGCGCGCCCGGCCTGCCCGGGGTGCCGGGTGGCAAGACCGTCTCGGCGCGCTTCACCTCGCCGCTGGACACCTACCGGAGTCGCGGATGACCGGGCGGCGCGAGGCGGAGAACGGCCGGGTGAGCCTCTTCCTGGCCGTGGCGATGACAGGCGTGCTGGCGATCATCGGCCTCGCCTACGACGGCGCCGGTCAACTACGCACGCTCCAGCGCGCGGACAACCTGGCCGCCGAGGCGGCGCGCGCGGGCGGCCAGATGATCGACCGCGCGCGGGCCATCGAGGGCGGCCCGAAGCAGATCGACCAGGTCGCCGCCCGCGCCGCGGTCGCCGCCTACCTCGACGCCGCGGGCGGGGTCGCCGACCACGAGGTCGACTTCCCCGTGGTCGGCGCCGAGACCCAGATCCGGGTGAGCGTGCAGATCACCTACAGCCGGGACCTGCTGGGTCTGTTCGGCATGCAGAAAACCGCCATCGTCTCCGGTGAGGCCACCGCTCGGGCGCTCACCGGACCACCGTAGGAAGGAAGGCCGCCATGGGCGCACCCCGACGCTCCCCCGTCCGCCGCGCCGGCCAGGTCCTCACCGGGCTCGGCGCCCTCGTCGTGCTCGTCGGCGTGCTGGCCGGCGGGCCGGTCGCGTTGCTGGCGTTCGCCGGCAACCCGCTGCCGGATCACCTACCCACGTTCGCCGAGATCGGTACGACGTTGACCAGCCGCGACGACGGTCAGCTCTTCCTGCGGGCGCTGGCGGTGGTGGGCTGGTTCGGCTGGGCCACCTTCGCGTTCTCCGTCGTGGTGGAACTGCTCGCGGCGGCGGTACGCCGGCCGGCGCCGAAGCTGCCCGGCATGCACCGCCAGCAGAAGGCGGCCGCCGCGCTCGTCGGTTCGGTCGCGCTGATTCTGGCCGCGAGCCCGGCCGCGGCGAGCGCCGCAGCGCTGACCGCGCCGCACCCGGCGGTCGCCGCCGTCACCTCACCGGCCGTGGCCACGAGCCAGGTCGCGCCGCCGGCCCCTGTCGCGGCGGAGACCAGCGACCCGGCGGTGTACCGGGTCGCCAAGGGCGACTACCTGGGCGAGGTGGCCGACCGCTACCTGGACGACTTCGACAGATACCGGGAGTTGGCCCGGCTGAACCGGCTCGCCGACCCGGACCGGATCCGCCCGGGTCAGCTCATCACACTGCCGGACGGCGCGACGGACTCCGGCGCCCGGCGGCACGCCACCGGGCGGCTGGTGGTCACCAAGCCGGCCCAGACCGCGCCGGTCAAGCCGGGTGGCGGCGGCGCGTCCTCGACCGCGCCGAAGGCGAAGCCGAAGCCCACCCCGCGGGACGCGACGCCCACCGTGGAGGCGCCGGTCGGTCAGCCGCCGGCCATGTCGGCGGGCGCGTCCCGGCCCACCGCGGAGGAGGGCATCAACCGTCCGCTCGCCATCTCGGCGGTGCTGGCGGTCGCGAGCATCGTGGGCGCGCAGATCGGCGCGCTGCTCGGGTTGCGCAAGCGGCCGGTGCCCGCCCGCGCGGGGTCCAGCGGGCGGCACCGGCGGGACTGAGTCAGGGCAGCCGGGCCTCGACCTGGCCGGCCACCACACGGGTGGGGAGCACGACCTGGTCGTTCGCGGCCGGGCCGTGCACGACCTCGCCGCCGTTGAGCCGGAACGCGCTGCCGTGCCAGGGGCAGACCACGCAGGCGTGACCGTCGATCTGCTCCACCTTGCCCTCGCCGAGTGGGCCGCTCTGGTGCGGGCAGCGCTCCAGCATCACCGTGACGTCGTCGCCGTCCCGGTAGAGGATCACCGAGACCTCGTCGATCTTCTTGGTGACCAGCTCGTGCCGGGGCAGGCTGCTCAGGTCGCCGACCCGGTGCCACCCGTCGCTGATCAGGTGCAGCTCGGAGACGCTCTGGCTGGCCTGGGCGCCCTGCTTGTAGGCGAGGTGCCCGCCCAGGTACGCGCCGCCGCTCGCGGCGGACAGGCCGAGGTAGGACAGCGCCCGACCGAGGCCGTGCCGCCCGTTGAGGCGGGCCGCCAGCGAGCCGGCGTACAGCGCCAGGCCGACCGTGTTGGCGGCGGCGTGCACCAGCCCGATCCGGCGCTGGTCGCGGGAGAGCGTGGCCCAGTCGTTGAGCCCCGCTACGGCTGCGGGCACCGCGCTGACCGTGCCGAGGCCCACCAGCGCGGTGGCGGCCCGGCGCTGGCCGGGCAGCAGGTCCACCACGGCGGCGGAGATCCACGCGCCGACCGGCACCTGCACCATCGCGGGGTGCAGCGGATGGCCGAGCCACACGCCGTGCAGCGCGTCGCGTACCCGCTGGGAACGCAGCGTGCCCTGGACGGCGCGCTGCAACCGGTCACCCACCCGGTCGAGGCCGCTGGCCTGTTCGATCTTCGTCAGTAGTTCGCGCACCCGTTCCGACTTCCCGGCAGGAGAGCCCCCAAACCGGACGCCCCGGAATTCCCTCGCACGGCCTCCCCGCTGGATATACTCGGACGGCTGGTCGTATATAGGGAGCCGCGATGACCAAGATCCTGGTGGACGTCGACGACGAGGCGCTGGCGGATGCCGCCGAGGCGTTCGGCACGAAGACCAAGAAGGACACGGTGAACGTCGCTCTCCGCGAGGGCGCGGCGAGACTGCGCCGCGCCCGGGCGTTGGCGGAGCTGGCCGAACGCGGGCAGGCCGGTGACTTCGACGAACTGCTCGACAAGGGCGCCTACCGCTCGTGAAGCTGGCCGACTACCTGATCGACACCAGCGCCCTCGTCCGGCTCCTGCGTGATCCCGACGTGCTGGCTCGCTGGGAACAACAGGTGACAGCGGGCCTGCTCGCCGTGTGCCCGCTTGTCGAGCTGGAATTCCTCTACACCGCCCGGTCGGTCGCCGACCGGACGCGCCTGACCGAGCAGCTCCGGGCCGCCTTCGGCTGGGTGGTCATGCCGGACCGGATCTACGAGCGCGCCGCCGAGATCCAGGGCGAGCTGACCGCGCGGGGTACGCACCGCTCGGCGGGCGCCGTCGACCTGCTCATCGCCGCCACCGCCGAATACCACGGCCTCTCGCTGCTGCACTACGACCGGGACTTCGACCAGGTCGGCGCCGTCACCGGCCAGCCGATGCGCTGGCTGACCCGACCCGACACGATCAAATAGGCCGTAGCCGCGGCAGCGCCGTCGCGGGCATGCTGAGCGCATGGGGGTACGCGTCGAGCACGCCGGTGCCGTGACCACTGTGATCCTGGACCGGCCCGAGGCGCGTAACGCCGTGGACGGGCCGACCGCCCGGGCGCTCGCCGACGCGTTCCGCGCGTTCGACGCCGACCCGGACGCGGCGGTCGCCGTGCTCTGGGGCGCGGGCGGCACGTTCTGCTCCGGCGCCGACCTGAAGGCCGTCGGCACGCCGCGCGGCAACCGGGTCGAGCCCGAGGGGGACGGGCCGATGGGCCCCACCCGGATGCGGCTGTCCAAGCCGGTGATCGCGGCGATCTCCGGGTACGCGGTGGCCGGCGGCCTGGAGCTGGCGCTCTGGTGCGATCTGCGGGTCGCCGAGTCGGACGCGACGCTCGGCGTGTTCTGCCGCCGGTGGGGCGTGCCGCTGGTCGACGGCGGGACGGTCCGGCTGCCCCGGCTGATCGGCGAGAGCCGGGCGATGGACCTGATCCTCACCGGCCGCCCGGTGCCGGCCGACGAGGCGTACGCGATGGGTCTGGTCAACCGGCTGGTCGCGCCGGGTGCGGCCCGCGCGGCGGCCGAGGAGCTGGCCGCCGGGATCGCCCGGTTTCCGCAGACGTGCCTGCGCAACGACCGGGCGGCGGTGCTGGACGGCGCGGGCCGGCCGGAGCCGGAGGCGATGGCGACCGAGCTGGCCTACGGCACGGAGTCGCTGACAGTCGACGGGGTACGCGGCGCCGGGCGGTTCGCCGCCGGGGCCGGCCGGCACGGGGCACCGGCCGGCTGAGGCGTCACTTCAGGGCGCGCAGGGCGTCCTCGATGGCCCTGTGGAACGTGGGGTACGCGTAGATCATGTGCCGGAGCTGGCTGATCGGCACTGCCGCGTGCACCGCCACGACCAGCGCGGAGAGCACCTCCCCGCCGGCCGGTCCGGCCGAGGTGGCGCCGACGAGCACGCCCTGGTCGGCGTCGGCGATCAGCTTGATGAACCCGGCGTTGCCGGTCTTGTGGATCCAGCCGCGGGTCGACGAGGTGAGGTCGGCGTATCCGACCTGGAGGTTGATCCCGCGTTCGCGGGCCTGCTGCTCGGTGAGGCCGACCGCGCCGACCTCGGGGTCGGTGAACGTGACCCGGGGCAGCGCCCGGTAGTCGGCGACCGGGACGCTGCCGGGCGCGGCCGTCGACCCGCCCGCGCTCATCGCGCCGCCGACCGAGCTGACCACACCGGCCGCGCCGCCGACCACGCTCGCGGTGCCGCTGGCGTCCGGGCCGCCCTTGGTACGCCGCATGTGGTCGAGCATGTCCGCCACCACGATGCCGGCCTGGTACATGGCGATGTGGGTGAACGCGCCCTCGCCGGTGAGGTCGCCGACCGCCCAGATCCCGTCGGTGACGTGCATCCGGTCGTTCACCGGCAGGTAGCGCTGTCCGGCGTCCACCCCCACCGTGTCCAGGCCCAGCTCCTCCAGGTGCGCCTTGCGGCCGGTCACCACGAGCAGCTTCTCGCCGGTGAACTCGGAGCCGTCGGCGTGCACGGTGAACGCTGCCCCGTCGTGGCTGACCCGGCCGGCCCTGACCCCGGTGTGGATCTGCACCCCGTCGGCGCGCAGCGCGTCGGCGGCGAGCGCCGACGCCTCCGGCTCCTCGACGGCCAGCACCCGGTCGGCCGCCTCGATCACCGTCACCCGGACG
Organism: Micromonospora echinospora; assembly: GCF_014203425.1. Classification (NCBI taxonomy): domain Bacteria; kingdom Bacillati; phylum Actinomycetota; class Actinomycetes; order Micromonosporales; family Micromonosporaceae; genus Micromonospora; species Micromonospora echinospora. The sequence continues at coordinate 846,921 of NZ_JACHJC010000001.1, read as the reverse complement.
CCAAAACGGGCGAAGACCTGGGCCAGTTCCAGCCCGATCGCGCCGCCGCCGAGCACCAGCAGCGACCCGGGCAGCTCCTCGACCTCGATGGCCTGGTGATTCGTCCAGTACGGCGTGCCGGCCAGTCCGGCGATCGGCGGGACCGAGGGCCGGGTGCCGGTGCCGAGGACCACCCCGTACCGGGCCTGGAACACCTGGTCGCCGACGCATACCCGGTTCGGGCCGTCGAGCCGCCCGCTGCCCCGGACGAACCGGCCGCCCTTGCCGGTGAACCGCTCCACCGCCACCTTGTCGTCCCAGGTGTCGGTGGCCTCGGCCCGGATCCGCTTCGCCACCGGCGCCCAGTCGGGCCGCACCTGGGCGGAACCGGCCAGCTCGTTGACGCGGTGCGCCTCGGCCAGCGCGTTCGCCGCCCGGATCATCATCTTGCTCGGCACGCACCCCCAGTACGGGCACTCGCCCCCGACCAGGTCCCGTTCGATGCCGACCACTGTGAGGCCGGCCTCGGCGAGCCGCCCGGCCACTTCCTCGCCGCCGACGCCGAGCCCGACCACTACTACGTCCACCTGTTCCGGCTCCGCCATTCCGCAAGCATTCCGTACCTGCGGGACACCGGCCACCGCGCCGGGCCTGAATTCCCGCGCCGGTAACCGACGCGACCGCCTACCGTGGCCCGCATGCACACGCGCTTCACCCCGGTCCGGGACTGCTTCCACGACCTGTTCGGCACCGGCCGGGAGACGGGCGCGTCGCTGGCGGTGTGGCACGACGGCGTACCGGTGATCGACCTGGTGGGCGGCACGGCGGCGACGGTCCCGCCCGGCGCGGTCGTGCCGGCTTCCGGGGCAGACCGCGTGTGGCGGCCGGACACGCTCGTGGACGTCTACTCGACCGGCAAGCCGGTGGTGGCGCTCTGCCTGCTGCTGCTCGTCGACCGGGGCCGCGTCGACCTGGACGCGCCGGTGTCGGCGTACTGGCCGGAGTTCCGCACCCCGGCCACAGTGCGGCAGGTGCTCGTCCACACGGCCGGGCTGCCCGCCTTCCCGGCGCCCCGGCCCGCCGCGGCGATCGCCGACTGGGACCTGCTCTGCGCCGACCTGGCGGCGGCGGACCCGGAGTGGACGCCGGGCACCGTCGCGGGCGAGCACGCCTGGACGTACGGGCATCTGGTGGGCGAGCTGGTCCGCCGGGTGGACGGGCGGCCGGTGGGCCGGTTCCTGGCCGAGGAGATCGCCGGTCCGTGGCGCCTGGACCTGGCCTTCGGGCTGGAAGCGGCGGACCGGCGGCGGTGCGCCGACCTGTCGTACGCCGATCCGGCCTGGCCGGACCAGATGCGCGGCGAGCCGGGCTCGCTGCGGGCGCGGGCGCTGGACAATCCGCCGGGCGGGATGGACGTCGCGATGGTGAACAGCGAGCTGTGGCGGGCCGCCGAGATCCCGGCGGTGAACCTGCACGCCACCGCCGGAGCGCTGGCCCGGCTGTACGCGGGCCTGCTCGCCGGCGGCACCCTGGACGGGGTACGTCTGTTCAGCCCGGAACTGGTCGCCGAGGCGACGCGGGTGCAGTACTCCGGCCCGGACCTGCTGCTGGACCGTCCGGTGGACTGGACGCTCGGCATGCAGTGGGAGCCGGACGGCAGCTGGGGCATGGGCGGGATCGGCGGCAGCAGCGCCTGGGCGGATCCGGAGCGGGGTTACACCTTCGCGTACGCGACCGCCCGGCTGGCCGACCACGATCGGGTGGAGGATCTGGTCGAGGCGCTGCACTCCTGCCTCTGACCATCAGTCACGTTCGGTGATTCCCGGGCATCGTCACGCAGCGCATTCGGCGGGCGGGACCGCCCGAAAACCGCGCAAGGTCCGGGCGGTCACGTTCCGCAACCGGTGCGGATATGGCTGCAGAGCAAAGGAGACCGGAGGTGGATGGCCTGGCGAGCGGCGCAATCACTGCAAGTAACCATGAAGCAGCGTCCGCGACCCGCGCGAGCTGCGTCGGCGATGTCAGCGAGCGGCGTCAGCGGAGCCAGACCGGGTCGGCGCCCGGCACCTCCAGCGGCGGCGGGTAGCCGAGCGTGCGGCGTACCCCGTCGGGCAGCCGCCACGGCTGGTGCACCGCCTTGCCCGCCACCGACTCCAACTCCGGAACCCACCGCCGCACGTACGCGCCGTCGGGGTCGTAACGCTCGGCCTGCCGTACCGGGTTGAAGCCGCGGTACGGCCGGGTGTCGTTGCCGGTGCCGGCCACCCACTGCCAGTTGCCCGAGTTGTTGACCCGGTCGCCGTCGAGCAGCCACCGGAAGAAGACCTCCAGGCCGGGCCGCCAGTCCAGCCCGAGGTGCTTGGTCAGGTAGCCGGCGGTGATCAGGCGGGCCCGATTGTGCATCCAGCCCTCGGCGCGCATCTGACGCATGCCGGCGTCCACGATCGGCATGCCGGTCCGTCCCTCGGCCCAGGCGTCGAGCGCGTGCTCGTCGTACCGCCAGTCCTCCCGGGCGCCGCGCCGGTAGGCAGTAATGGACAGGTCAGGGAATCCGGCGACGACCTGGTGGTAGAAGTCGCGCCAGCAGAGCTGCCGGACGAACGGCCCGTCCCGGTCACCGGCCCGGTTCGCCACGGTCAGCGGCGAGACACAGCCGAAGCGCAGGTACGGGCTGAGCCGGGAGGTCTCGTCACCGGCCATGTCGTCGTGGATGTCGTCGTACCGGTCGAGGGTGGGCAGCCAGGCGGTGAGCCGGCGGCGGGCGACGCTCTCCCCGCCCGCGGCGGCGGCCGGGCTGTCGCCCTTCGGCGGGTCGGGCAGGCGACCCGGGTCGACGCCGTCGGGCAGCCGGACCCGCTTCGGCGCGGCGAGTTCGTCCCGCGGGCGCACGCCCTGCCAGGCGCGGAAGTAGGGGCTGAACACCCGGTAGTGGTCGCCGCCGCTGGGGCGCAGCGCTCCCGGCTCGACGATCGTCAGGCCGGGGAACAGCCGCAGGAACATGCGGTGCCGGTCGCACTCGGCGCGCAAACGGCGTTCCCGGCGGCGGGCGTAGCGGCTGACGTCGGCGGAGAGCCCGACGCCCTCGGCGCCCACCTTCCGGGCCAGCTCGACCGTCTCGGTCACCGGGTCGCCGCGCCGGACCACCAGGTCGCCGCCGAGTGCGCGCAGCGCCTCGCGCAGGTCGGCCAGGCTCTGGTGCAGGAACCGGGTGCGGTTCGCCGAGAGCTTCTGCAACGCCGGGTCGAGCACGTAGAGCGGCACCACCCGCTCGAACGCGGAGCAGGCGGCGGCCAGCGCCGGGTGGTCGTGCACCCGCAGGTCGCGGGTGAGCAGCACGACCGCCGTCCGGCCGGTCATCCGGCCAGGGCCGGTTCCAGCGCCGGGCCGGGCACCTGCACCGGCGTGCCGGCCGGGGTGAGCAGCGCCCGCGCGGCCACCGCCATCCGGCGCCGCTGCGGCACCAGGGCCCGGCGGACGAAGACGTCGTAGTCCTGCGCGGCGACCTCGTCCAGGATGCCGCCGTAGAGCGCGTACGCGGTGCGCATGCACGCCTGCGAGGCGGGGTTGAGCAGCGGGATGCCCGGGGCGGCGGCGAGGTAGTGGGCCTGCGCGCGGGTCACCTCGTACTCGATCAGCTCTCGGATGCGCGGCGTGGTGCGCCCGGCGGCCTTGGCCGCGACCAGGTCGGCGCGCGTGACGTCGAACTTGGCCAGATCCTCGTCGGGCAGGTAGGTCCGGCCCCGGTCGAGGTCCTCGGCGACGTCCCGGATGAAGTTGGTGAGCTGGAACGCGAAGCCGAGCTGGCGGGCGGGCTCCCGGGCGGCGGCCGGGTCGGAGCTGCCCAGGATCGGCAGCATCATGGTGCCGATGACGGCCGCCGAGCCCTCCATGTAGTCGAGCAGGTCGTCGTAGGTCGGGTACGACATGACCGTCAGGTCCATCGCCATGCTGCGCAGGAACGACGCGAAGTCGTCCCGGTCCAGGTCGAACACGGCGATGGTGTGCAGCACGGCGGGGAGCAGCGGGTCGTCGACCGACGCGCCGTGCAGCCCGGCCACGAATCGATCCGACCACTCGCGCAGCCGGGCCGCGCGCTCGGCGGGCGGCAGGTCCTCGGTGCGGTCGACGATCTCGTCCGCGTAGCGAGTGAATCCGTACAAGGCGTGCACATGCCGCCGTTTCCAGGCGGGGAGCAGTCGGGTGGCGAGATAGTAGGTACGGCCGTGACGCCGGTGCAACTCGCGGCAACGGTCATAGGCGGCGGCCAGATCCACGTCCATCAGCCCTCCTCGGTTTCGACGCAGTAATCGACGCAACTCGTAACCCTAGGGTACGCTCGCCCACATGGCCAACGACGCAGTTGCGGGTAATGCGCTCCGCGTCGCGCCGGCTCAGCCCGGGGCGACGGACGATCCGGTCCGCGGCGTACTGGCCGCGTTCACGAAAGACCTGATCAAAGGGGTCGATGAGACGCTGGTGGCGTTCCTGGCCGCGGAAGTCGACTCGCTCACCGAGATCGACGCAGCGATGGGTGCTTTCGCCGCGACCGCGCGCGACTGCGTGCTGGCCGGCGGCAAGCGGGTCCGCCCCACGTTCGCGTACTGGGGATGGCGGGGCGCGGTCGGCGGGGAGGAACCGATGTGTTCGGTGCTCCCGGCCCTGTCCGCCCTCGAACTGCTGCACACGTTCGCGCTCGTGCACGACGACGTGATGGACGCCTCCGACACCCGGCGCGGAATGCCGACCGCGCACCGGGCCGCCGCCGCCCGGCACCGGGCCGCCGGGCACTCGGGCGACCCCGACCGGTACGGCGAAGCAGTCGCCGTACTCATCGGTGACCTCTGCATGGTGTGGGCCGACCGCCTCATGAGCCACGCGGCAGTCCCCGCGGAGCGGCTGCTCGACGTGCGCCGCTGCTACGACCAGATGCGGGTGGAGACGGTCGCCGGGCAGTTCCTGGACGTGCTCGGCGAGAACGACGCGGGGAACTGGACCGTCGACCGGGCGCTGCGCGTGGCCCGGTACAAGACCGCCAGCTACACCGTCCAGCGGCCGCTGCTCTTCGGCGCCTGCCTGGCCGGCACCGACGCGGACGACCCGCTCATCGCCGCGTACACCCGGTACGGGCTGGCCGTCGGCGAGGCGTTCCAGCTCCGCGACGACCTCCTCGGCGTCTACGGCGACCCGGAGACCACCGGCAAGCCGGCCGGGGACGACCTGCGTACCGGCAAGCCGACCGCGCTGCTCATGCTCGCCCGGCAGCTCGCCGACCCGGCGCAGCGCCGGGTGCTGGACCGGGCCGGCTCGGTCACCACGGCACGCGACGTGGACCGGCTGGCCGACGTGGTCCGCGACACCGGTGCCGCGGCCCGGGTGGAGCGGATGATCGCCGACCGGGTCACCGAGGCGCTCGCCGCGCTCGGCACCGCACCGATAGACGAGACCGCGCGCACCGCGCTGACGGGTCTCGCCACCGCCGCCACCGCGCGGCGGGCATGATGAGCAACTTCGTGAGCAAGGGGGCCGGAATGCGTACCGTCAAGGGACGGACCGACCGGGTGGTAGTGGTCGGCGCCGGGCTGGGTGGGCTGGCATGCGCGCTGCACCTGGCCGGCAGTGGCCGGCAGGTGACGGTGCTGGAACGCGAGCCGGTGCCGGGCGGGCGCGCCGGGCGGCTCAGCGTCGACGGGTACGAGTTCGACACCGGCCCGACCGTCCTCACCATGCCCGACCTGATCGCCGAGGCGCTCGGCGCGGTGGGCGAGGAGCTGACCGACTGGCTCGACCTGAGCCCGCTCGACCCGGCGTACCGCGCCTACTACCCGGACGGGTCGACGCTCGACGTCATCACCGACACCACCCGGATGGCGGCCGAGATCGCCCGCGTCTGCGGCCCCCGGGAGGCCGACGGCTACCTGCGTTTCGTCGACTACGCCCGCAACCTGTGGCAGTGGGAACGGGCCGACTTCATCGAGCGCAACCTCGACGCGCCGACCGACCTGCTCACCGGCAACCTGTTGAAGCTGTTCGCCAACGGCGCCTTCCGGCGACTCCAGACGAAGATCAACCAGTTCTTCCGCGACCCGCGTACCCAGCGGATCTTCTCCTTCCAGGCCATGTACGCGGGCCTGTCGCCGCACGACGCGCTGGCGATCTACACGGTCATCGCGTACCTCGACTCGGTGGCCGGGGTGTCCTTCCCGCGCGGCGGCATCCACGCGGTCTCCCGCGGCATGGCCGGCGCGGCGGAGAAGCACGGCGTGCAGTTCCGGTACGGCACCACGGTGACCCGGGTGGAGACCGCCAACGGCCGCGCCACCGGCGTGATCACCGCGGACGGCGACTTCGTCCCCGCCGACACGGTGGTGCTCAACCCGGACCTGCCGGTCGCCTACGAGGACCTGCTGCCGCCCAGCCGGCAGCGCAAGCTCACCTACTCGCCGTCCTGCGTGGTGCTGCACATCGGTTCGACGCAGGGCTATGGCAAGATCGCCCACCACAACATTCACTTCGGGCGGTCCTGGAAGGGCACGTTCGACGAGGTGATCCGCCGAGGCGAGCTGATGACCGACCCGTCGCTGCTGGTGACGAACCCGAGCCGCACCGACCCGTCGGTGGCGCCGGCCGGGAAGCACACCTACTACGTGCTGGCGCCGGTGCCGAACCTGGAGCGGGCACCGTTCGACTGGACGGGCGACCTCACGCAGCGGTACGCCGAACAGCTCGTGGGCACGCTGGAGGAACGCGGCTACGTCGGCTTCGGCGACGGCATCGAGGTGATGGAGGCCGTCACCCCGGCCGACTGGGCGGCACAGGGCATGGCCGCCGGCACGCCGTTCGCCGCCGCCCACAGCCTCTTCCAGACCGGCCCGTTCCGCCCCTCCAACCTGCACCGGAAGCTGGACAACGTGGTCTTCGTCGGCTCCGGCACGCAGCCGGGCGTGGGGGTACCGATGGTGCTGATCAGCGGCAAGCTCGCCGCGGCCCGGATCACCGGGGCGACGGCATGAGCGAGCGGGAGGAACACCTCGTCGAGCTGGTCGGCGACGACGGGCAGGTGCTCGGCGAGACCACAGTGGCGACCGCCCACCAGCCACCCGGCCGGCTGCACCGGGCCTTCTCGGTGCTCCTCGTCGACCCGCAGGGGCGGGTGCTGTTGCAGCAGCGGGCCGCGGTGAAGACGCGGTTCCCGCTGCGCTGGGCGAACTCCTGCTGCGGGCACCCGCTGCCGGACCAGTCGCTGACCGAGGCCGCCAACCGGCGGCTCGCCGAGGAACTGGGCCTCGGCCCGGTCGCGCTCACCGAGGTGGGCGTCTACATCTACTACGCCGAGGACCCGGCCACCGGCCGCGTCGAGTTCGAGTACGACCACGTGCTGCGCGCCGACGTACCCGCGGACCTGGTGACGCGGCCCGATCCGGACGAGGTGGCCGACCTGCGCTGGGCCGACCCCGATGCGGTGGTGGCCGACCTGGACGCCGACCCCCGGGCGTACGCCCCGTGGCTGGGCGGCGTGGTCAACCGGCTGCTGCATCCGGCGGGCCCGGCCCGGCCGGGCGTCGCAGCCTCCGAGGCACCGGAGCGGTCGGGTGGCCGATGAGGCGCTGAGCGCGGGGGCCGTGGCACGCCGACTCGGTGTGGCGGTCACCACGCTGCGCACCTGGCACCAGCGCTACGGCCTCGGTCCCAGCGAGCATGTGCCGGGCCACCACCGGCGCTACACGCCCGCCGACCTCGCCCGCCTGGAGATCATGCGCCGGCTGACCACCGAGGGGGTGGCGCCCGCAGAGGCGGCCCGCTGGGCCCGGCAGGCCCCGGCCGTGCTGCCTCCGGACCGGCTCGCGCTCAAGGCACGGACCTCGACGGTACGCGACGGCGGCGGCACGACCATCCCGGTCGGCCGGGCCGGGCCCGCCGCACGAGGGCTGGCCCGCGCCGCGATGCGCCTGGACTCGGTGACCATCGCGCGGACCATCGCCGACGCGCTCGCCGCCGACGGGGTGGTGGCGACCTGGGAAGGGCTGCTCCGGCCGGTGCTCACCGGCATCGGGGAACGGCACGCCGCCACCGCCGGCCTGATCGAGGTGGAACACCTGATGTCCCGGTGCGTCTCGGTGGCGTTCGCCACTGTGATCCGGGCCCACCCGAACGGCGGGCCGCCCCGGATCCTGCTCTCCTGCGCTGACGAGGAACAGCACTCGCTGCCGCTGGAGGCGCTCGCCGCCGCGCTCGCGGAGGCCGGGGTGAGCTGTCGCATGCTCGGCGCCCGGGTGCCGGTGCCCGCCCTCGTGGAGGCGGTCAACCGGACCGGGCCGGCCGCCGTGGTCCTCTGGTCGCACACCCGCTCGACCGCCGACCCGTGCCAGCTCACCGCGCTGCTGACGGTCCCGCGCCGGCCGCTGCTGGTGCTCGCCGCCGGGCCCGGCTGGCGGGCCGACTCGCTGCCGGCCGGGGTGGTCCGGCCGGTGGATCTGGCCGAGGCGCTCTCACTCGCCGTGGCGGTTCGGGACTCGCTGGACCAGTCGACCACGGGCTGACGGCCCTTTCCGCTCCGGGGCGCGTCCACTACGGTCGGAAAGTCCGTCTGACCCCGACCCCTCCGGGAGCGACGAATGCGTCCACGCGCCCTGCCGGCGCTCGTCCTGGGCCTGGCGCTCCTCGCCACCGCCTGCGGCGAGACCGGCAAGTCACCCGAGCAGGCGGCGGCCTCGCCGTCGGCCTCGGCGTCGCCGACACCCGTGACGAAGCCCTCGCCGACCCCCACCACCACCCCCGCGAAGCCGAAGCTGCGCCCGGTGCCCAAGAAGCTCCCGGCGGGCCTGCACCGGACCAGCGGCAGCGCCGGGGTGGTGCTCACCTTCGACGACGGGCCGGACCCCCGCTACACCCCGCAGATCCTGGCCCAGCTCCGGGCGGCCCGCGTCACCGCGACGTTCTGCGTGGTCGGCCAGCAGGCCAAGCGCTACCCGGAACTGGTGGCCCGGATCGTCCGCGAGGGTCACCAGCTCTGCAACCACAGCTGGCACCACGACGTGAACCTCGGCCGGCGGTCGGCCGCCGAGATCCGGGCCGACCTGGAGCGGACCAACGACGCCATCCGCGCCGCCGCGCCCAAGGCGCCGATCACCTGGTTCCGCCAGCCCGGCGGCCGGTGGACCGCCGAGGAGATCGTGGTGGCCCGGCAGATGGGCCTGCGCCCGCTGCACTGGAGCGTGGACCCGCAGGACTGGGACCACCCACCGGCGAAGACGATCATCAAGCGGGTGACGGGTGCCACCCGGCACGGCTCGGTCGTGCTGATGCACGACGCGGGCGGTGACCGGGCCCAGACGATGGCTGCGTGCCGGCGCCTGATCCCGGACCTGAAGCGGCGGTACGGGATCGCACACCTCCGTTGACCTGCGGTTTTACCCGGCTCCACAGCCGTGCCCATACCGGTTTGGCCGTCCGTGCAGGCATGACATATGCTTCTCCTGCCTCCGGCGGGGCCGGATGGGAGCAAGTCCGCTTGAAGTTGCGAGTGTGCAATGATGGCGGGGCCGCCCTCATCGTCTAGCGGCCCAGGACGCCGCCCTTTCAAGGCGGTAGCACGGGTTCGAATCCCGTTGGGGGCACGGTCCGGCTCGCGCCGGATGCAACACCAGCCAGGTCCTGTGGAGCAGTTGGAGTGCTCGCCGCCCTGTCAAGGCGGAGGTCGCGGGTTCAAGTCCCGTCAGGACCGCAAGCGCTGACGCCGCGCAGCTCAATGCGCGGCGTTCTGCGTATCGGCTCGTGCGGTAGCATGTGCCGAGCACCACGGCCAGGTAGCTCAGTTGGTACGAGCGTCCGACTGAAAATCGGAAGGTCGGCGGTTCGACCCCGCCCCTGGCCACATAGCCTTTCGCCGGGCTACAGGAACGCCGACCAGCGGAGACGCAGGTCGGCGTTCTGCTTTGCGGCCCGGCGGGCCCGTCTGTCCGGTCCGGGCAGGGATGACGTCGAGGTGGTCAGCCCAGGTGGGCCGCCTCCGCCCGCAGATGCTCAAGAAAGTGCGTTACCGCCGGCGGCGGCGTCCTGCCCCGCACGGTTGCCGCAAATATCTGCCGTACCGACTCGTCGTCCGGGTGCAGGCGTAGCAGGGCGATGTCCGGCGGGGTTCCGCGTACCGCCAGGGCCGGAACCAGAGCCACCCCCAACCCGGCGGCAACGCAACCCAGCTTGCCGGTCCACTCGGCCGCGACGATGTCGATGCGTGGCGAGAAACCGCTGGGCAGGCTTGCGCGGAGCAGGCTGTTCTCCGCGGTGGCCGAGCCCACGACGAACGCGTCCTGGGCGAGGTCCGCCAGGCGCACCGAGCGGCGGCGCGCGAGCCGGTGGTCACGCGCGACCGCGACCAGGAGCCGCTCGTCGAGCAGATGTCGCAGGTCGAATCGTTCGCGGTCCAGCTCACCGGTGGGCGAGGTGCTGACCACTGCCACATTCGCCTCCTCCGCGAGCAGGCGCTCCAGCAGCCGCGGCGTCACACCCTCGACCAGCGACAGCGAGATCTCCGGGTAGGCCGAGCGGAACGACGCCATCGCCCGGGGTACGAGAGCCGCGACAGCGGTCGGGAAGGCGCCCACACGCAGCCGCCCTCGGCCGAGCCCGCGCAGGTCCTCAAGGTCACGCCGGACCGCGGCGAGCCGGTCGAGGACCGCCTCGGCGTGCGGGAGCAGCTCCCGTCCCTCCTCGGTGAGGGCGACGCCGCGGGGCAGCCGGTCGAAGAGCCGAGCGCCGATGTCGGCCTCGAGCGCGGCGATCTGCCGGGAGACAGCCGACTGGGTGAAGCGGAGGGCGCGGGCAGCGGTGGTGATCGAGCCGTGCCGCGCGACGGTGCGGAACACCTCCAGCAGCTGAGTCTCCATGGCAGGCATGGTATTCGCGCATGGCAGACATGCGATACATTCGTTGGCCGCATTGCTTTCACCGGCCTAGCGTTACGGCGTGAAGATCATCGCGGTCCTCGGGACAGGACACATGGGTACGCCGATCGCGCGCCGCTTCCTGGCCGGTGGCAACCGGGTCAGAGTGTGGAACCGCAGCCCGGAGCGTTCGGAGCCGCTCGCCGCGGTCGGCGCGACGGTGGCCGCGAGCCCGTCCGCCGCGGTCGACGGAGCCGACGTCGTCGTCGTCATGCTCGCCGACGCCGGCGCGGTCGAGACGGTGCTGTTCGGGCCGGACGGCGCCGCCACCACGTTCCGACCCGGGACGGTCGTGGTGCAGATGTCGACGATCGGGCCGGACGAAGTCCGAGCGGTGGCCGGTCGCCTCCCGGCGGGCGTCTCACTCCTCGACGCTCCCGTCGGCGGCAGCGTCAACGCCGCCCAGGCCGGCACTCTGGTGATCTTCGCGGGCGGCTCTGCCGATGCCGTGGCGAGCGCGGTTCCGGTGCTGGAACAACTCGGTTCGGTCCGTCACTGCGGTCCGATCGGCGCAGGCGCCGCCGTCAAGCTCGTCGCGAACACGGGCCTGGTGACGGCTGTCGCCGCGCTGCACGACGCGCTGGCTGTCGCCGCGGCGCTCGGTGTCGACAGGCAGACCGCCCTCGACGTGCTGAGCCGTGGGGCCCTTTCCGGGGCGGTCGGACGGGTCACAGCGCCGGGCGCCTCGTTCGCAGTCGCGATGGCGGCGAAGGATGCGCGGCTGGCGCTGCGCCGCCCGGTGCCGGCTCCCGTGCTGGAGGCCGCCCTCAACCTGATGCAGGCCGCGCCGGACCAGGACGCCGATGTCTCCTCCCTCGTCTCAGCCGACTTCCTGAAGGGATGCTGATGCTCGCCGGACAGGTCGCCGTCGACGACGACGGCAAGGTGGTGGCCCCCGGAGACCCCGGCGCCCAGGCCGAACGGATCTTCGAGATCGTGGACGGCGTGCTCGCGGCGCACGGCGCGCGCTTCGACGACGTGCTGCACATCCGCACGTTCATGACGGACCTGGCTGACCTGCCGGCGTACGCGGCCGTCCGGCGCCGGATCTTCCCGGGCACGCCGCCGCCGGCGAGCACGACTGTCGAGATCAGCAAGCTCTTCCTGCCGGGCGCTGTGCTCGAGGTCGAGGTCACGGCCGTGGTCCGGTCCCGCTGGGGCTCGCGACGGTTGCGCTTCCCGGAAAGAAGACGAGGATTGCCGACGGCGCCCGCGCGTACCACCCGAGCTTCTCTCCGGACGGCAAGCGGTTCTTCTGCGTCGAGGCCTTCAGACGGCTGAGGTTCGCCGAAGCACGGTAGTCGCCGGCCGGCTCAGGTCGCAGGGGACGCCCCGGGTATCGGCCGCACGATATGTTGCACGCTGTGACAGGGCCTGAGATCACCGTTGCGACGCCGGAAGACCGTGGCCGCGTGGTCACCTCGCTGGTCGCCGCCTTCACCAAGGTCCGGTCCTGCGGCACCTGTTCCCCCACGAGGCGACCTATGCGCGGTACGCCGCGGCGTTCTTCGGGCACCTGTTCGACAAGCGGGTGCACAAGGAGACGATCTGGACGATCGGGCACGGCGCGTCGGTGGCGATCTGGGAGCCGCCGGCATCCGAGGGCGCACAGCCGGACGACGATCTTGCCGCCCAGCTTCCCGCCGACGTGTTGCACCGCGTCCGCGCCTACGACGAGGCGGTGCACGCCGCGCTGCCGGCGGCGCCGTTCTGGTACCTGGGGGTGCTCGGTACGCACCCGGACCACGCCGGCCGCAGGTGGGGCCACGCCGTGATGCGGGTGGGGCTGGACCGGGCCGCCGCGGACGGCCTGCCGGCGATTCTGGAGACCAGCAACCCGGACAACGTGGAGGTGTACCGGCGCGCCGGCTGGGAGGTGGTGCACGCCTTCGCGGAGCCGTTGCCCACCTGGGTCATGCGGAATCTCGGTACCTGAGCCTTCGCCGTACGACAGAGATCCTCACCGGCGCGTCCGCCGGTGAGGATCTCGCGGTGTCCGGCTCAGACGGCGGCGGGCTGCTCGGCGGCGTCCGAGGTGCAGCAGGCGCTCTCGGTCACCTTCTCCAGCTGCGGTGAGTCGGCCTTGACCGTGTAGACCTCCCACGGCTCGTCGCCGGGGCCGCGTACCCAGACCTTGTCCTGGAGCGCGTAGCAGCACTCGGTGTCGTTCTCCTCCAGCGTGATCAGGCCGGACTCGGTGAGCCGGTTGGTCGCGGCGTTCACCTCGTCGGTGGTGGTCACCTCGACCCCGAGGTGGTCCATCACCGTCGGCAGGCCGGGCTCACCTTCGAGGAGTACGAGCTTCAGCGGCGGGTTCTCCACCGCGAAGTTGGCGTAGCCGGGGCGGCGCTTGGCCGGCTCGACGCCGAACAGCTTGCTGTAGAAGGCGACTGAGCCTTCGAGGTCGGACACGCGCAGGGCGAGCTGGACGCGGGACATGTGAACCCCTGTCTAGATGAATGTCGAAGCAGGCTCCACCTTGCTCGCTGTTTTGAAGTCTGTCAACCTAGAGGAATGTCGAAACAAGCGCTGCCGGTGGTGGACATAGACGCGGTCGCCTGCTGCCCGCCGATGTCCGTCCGCCCGATGGAGCCGGACCAGGCGGCAGTGGTGGCGCCGATGTTCAAGGCACTCGGCGACCCGATCCGGCTGCGCCTGATGTCGATGATCGCCTCGGTGCCGGAGATCTGCGTCTGCGACCTGACCCCGGCGTTCGACCTGTCCGGGCCGACCATCTCGCACCACCTCAAGGTGCTGCGGGAGGCCGGGCTGGTCGACTCCGAGCGGCGCGGCACCTGGGTCTGGTACCGGGTACGCCCCGACGTGTTCCGCCAACTGGGCGCGCTGCTCCAGATCCCCGCCCACGACTCGTGACGCTCGCCCTGCCCCGGCGCGCCTCGGCGGAGTTCGCCGGCACCGCGCTGCTGGTTACCGCCGTGGTCGGCTCCGGCATCGCGGCCACCCGGCTCTCCCCGTCCGACGTCGGGCTGCAACTGCTGGAGAACGCGATCGCCACCGCGCTGGCGCTCGGCGCGCTCATCCTGATCTTCGGCCCGGTGTCCGGCGCCCACCTCAACCCGATGGTCTCCGCCGTCGACTGGTGGCTCGGCCGCCGCGCCGGCACCGGCCTCACCGGGCGGGACCTCGTCACGTACGCCGTGGCGCAGGTCGGTGGCGCGATCACCGGGGCCGTCCTCGCCCACCTGATGTTCGGCCTGCCGGCCGCGACCTGGTCCCGCACCGTACGCGGCGGAAGCCACCTCCTGCTGGCCGAGGTGGTCGCCACCGCCGGTCTGGTGGTCCTCGTCTTCGCGCTCGCCCGGTCCGGCCGTACCGCCGCCGCGCCGGCCGCCGTCGGCGCCTGGATCGGCGCGGCCTACTGGTTCACCTCGTCGACCTCGTTCGCCAACCCCGCCGTCACCGTCGGCCGGGCCGTCACCGACACGTTCGCCGGCATCGCGCCCGCCTCGGTGCCCGGCTTCCTCGCCGCCCAACTGGCCGGCGGCGTGCTCGCCGTCGCCGCCCTCGCCCTCTGGTACCCGCACGCCGCCGACACCGCGGGCGACGTGGTCGTACCGCACCTCACCCGGGAGACCGAAGCTCGATGAACGACAAGCCAAGCGTCCTGTTCGTCTGCGTGCACAACGCCGGCCGCTCCCAGATGGCCACCGCCTGGCTGCGGGTCAGCCATTGGACGTGGTGCGAGGCGTGCGCGACGAGATCCGGGCCCGGGTCGAGGCCCTGCTAGCCGACCTCGGCCGCGACTGAGGCACACCAGCCCCGGCCTCTTGCGCCAACAGGTTTGCAATGCAAATCTATTTGGGTCGCAGTGCTTCGACTGTCGGGAGGAACCGTGCCATCCGAGTCACCCCACGAGGACAGTGCTCAGGAACTGCTCGCCTCGATGACCACCCTCCGGCGGCAGGCCCGGGCGGCCCGTCAGGCGTACTGGCTTCCGCTCCTGCTCTTCGGGCTGCTCATCTCGGCGGCCGCGCCGTTGTACGTCGAGTCGGTGGAACCAGCCCCGCTGCGCGCCGGGTCCGACGGCCCCGCCCTGACCGGTCTCGGCGGCGGCTTCCTGGAGAAGTCGGCCACTCTGGGCTGGTACTGGCTGGCCGCGCTCGTCGGCGGCTATCTGGCCGGCCTGGCCTGGTACCGCTGGCACGGCCGGCGAGCCGGCGTCCAGACGCCGACCCGGGCGTACGTCGTCGCCGGCATCGCGGGCACGCTCGTCGGCCTCGCCCTTCCGATCGTCCTGGAGTTCCTGCTGTTCAACACCAGCGCACCCGTGTCGGGCGGCACCAGTTGGCTGACCGGTCCGCTGCTCGGCCTCGCCAACCGGGGCATGCTGCCGCACCTCGTGATCGCCGTGGGTCTGGCGGTTCTCGCCCACCTGGAACGCAGCCGACGCCTGTGGGTGGTGGTCGGTCTCTACACAGTCGTGCTCGTCGCCGTGAACGCCTGGTTCCAGGTCTCCGACCTGCAACCGGGCGACCTGACCCGGTTCAGCTTCATGCTCGCCGCCTTGCTCCCGGCACCGATCCTGCTGATCGGCGGGGGTCTGGCGCTCGCCGCCGCGAAGAAGCAGCACAATCGGTAATCGTGAGCACCGTGGACGATCCTCGCGCGAGCGGGCCATTCCCGACGAACGGCCTCGACGACACGGTCCACCAACGGCACCGGCTCGGCATCCTGACCATCGCCGCCGAAGGCGAGCGGGTGGAGGTGGCCTATCTCAGGGAGGCCCTCGAACTCACCGCGGGCAACCTGTCCCGGCACCTCACCGTGCTGGAAGAGGCACGCCTGATCGAGGTGGAGAAGGGTTACCACGGCCGTCGTCCACGGACGTGGATCCGGATCACCCAGGAGGGCCGTCAGGCCCTGCACTCCGAGATCGCCGCCCTCCAGGAGTTGCTCCGCCGCCACCAGCAGGCCGCCACGGCGGTCGGTCCGGACGGCTCCGCCCCGCCTCGGTGATCAAGGAGTTTGTGTCATCCAGGGCGGGTGAGCCGGACACAAACTCCTTGATCAACGAAATGGGGCGGGGTCAGGTTTTCGGAGAGCGGCGGTTCTGGGTGGGGCTGCCCTGGATCGCCTCCCAGACGCTTCGGCCTGCCTGCCGGAGCGCCTGTCCGGCCTGTCCCGCCAGCTGCGCCGCCTCGGCCGCGGCGCTCGCCGGCTGGCCCGTTCGCTCCGAACCGCGGCTCTTCTCGCCGGGACGATCGGCCGACGAGCCCGCGCCGGCGCCCGGCCCCGGACCGGCAGCGCGCTCGGACTCCGCCTTACCTTCCCGCCCGCCACCAGCCGGCGGTGGCGACTCCGTCCGAGCCGGGCGCTGGGGCGGTTCGGGTGCCTCGATCGGGCCGGACACAGCGGGACCCTCCCGATCGACCACCTCACCGGCCGCCGGCGCCGCCCGATCGACCACCGCCGGACCGGTGCGCTCGACCACCTCGCCGGCCGCGGCCACCGTACGCCCGGCCTGGTCCACGACCGGCGCGGCGAGCCGGTGCACGTCGTCCAGGGCGACGCCGGCCGAGCGGGCCAGCGCGTCGATGAGCTGCGGGTTGCGGTCGATGGTGGTCAGCGCCCGGTCCAGGATCTGCACCAGCTTCTCCAGCCGCACCTTGAGCAGCGCCTCGGCGCTCACCCCGGTGATGTCCAGCTCGACGCCTTCCAGGTGCACCCGCACTCCGGCGTCGAGTTGGAGCAGGTTGGCCAGCCGGGCTCGCAACGACAGGTCGGCGTCGAGGCCGTCCACCGTGAGCCGGATCTCGTCGACGGTCAGCTCCGGGACGTCGAGCAGGACGTCCGGCTCCGACTCGGGATCGATCGGCGAGGTGGGCGGCTCGTAGCCGGGGTCCGGCACTGGTTCGGTGGCTCGGCTGTCGGTCATGCTCCCCGCTCTCCCAGTCGGTCCGGTCGGCGGCGCTTACCCGCTTTCCGGTACGGCATCCCTCGCGGTCGCCCGCCTGACCTCCCCGAAGCGTCGCCGCACCTTGCGCAGCGCGCCTGTCCCGCCACTCAGCGCTGTCGTGGAGCGGCGTTCCCGGTGTCCGGAAGCGGGCGCAACGGAAGCTGCGCACCGAGACATGAGCCGGTATGGTCCGGACCTATGGGACAGGAGATGGCCGATCCGGATGAGGTCCGGCAGGAATCCGACCGCTTCTCCCTCCGCAGCAACCTGTTCGTCCCGGCGTCGGCCGAGCGGGCATACGCCGTGTTCACCGGATCGCTCGCCGACTGGTGGGTACGCGAGTACACCTGGTCCGGCCCGCAGGCGCTCGCCGCGCTCGGCGTCGAACCCCGGGCCGGCGGCATGCTCTACGAGATCGGTCCGTACGGCTTCCGCAACGACTGGGGCCGCGTGCTGACCTGGGATCCGCCCCGGCGTCTGGTCTTCACCTGGCAGATCGGCCCGGACCGGGTGCCGGTGCCGGACCCGGCCGGCGCCAGCGAGGTGGAGGTCCTGTTCCACCCAGAGGGCCCGGAGCTGACCCGGGTGGAGGTCGAGCACCGCTACTTCGACCGGCACGGCACCGCGGCCGAGGGCTACCGCGAGGCGCTCACGGCCGGCTGGCACGAGTTGCTCTGCCGCTACCTGGCGACAGTCGCCCGCACCACCTGACCCGTACCCGTCGGGTGGGTCCGGATCAGCCGGCGATGCCCGGGGTCGCTCCGGCGCCGGCCACGCCGGTGCCGCCGAGGTCGGCGCGGCGGCCGGCGGCCGCGCCCGGTCCGAAACCACCGCCCGCGAGGCGCCGTCGCGGTGCGGTGCGCAACCTGGGGTACGCCTCGGCGACCCGACGCTGGACCCGGTCGGAGCGGTCGGCGAGCACCAGGGCCGTCGAGGGACCGCCCGACTCCGCCACCGCCTTGTTCTCGGCTGCGCGCAGTCGTTCCGCGACGACGTACGCGAAGCCGGCCAGCCAGGTACGCCGGAACGCTGCCGGGTGCTCCCCGTCCGGCACGGCGGCCCCCACCAGTCCGTGCGCGGCCTGCACCAGCAGCGAGGTGAACAGCAGCTCGACGCGTTCCAGGTCGCTGGCGAAGCCGAACAGGTGCATGGCGAAGCCGTTGCCCTGCCGTCGGCGTACGCAGCGGCAGCGCAACGGTTCGGCGACGGCCGCCAGCAGTCCGGCCTTGTCCCGGGCGTACGGCGCGACCACCTCGACCGTCCGGTCGCCGACCGGGTCGACGGCCGGGTCGCGGACGGCGAGCAGCGCCCGGTCGACGCCGTAACGGGCGATCAGCTCGGTGGCCTTGGCCATGAACGCGGCCGACTCGGCGGGCGTGCAGGCCGGGTCCTCGGCCTGGGCGAGCAGCTTGCGCACCTTGCTGAGCATCGCCTCGGACATGCCCCAGAGCTATCACAGCCGGGGCGCGGCGCGGCGCGGCGGGCTCAGTCGGACCGGCTGCGCAGCGTGGCGATTGTCGAGCCGGCGAGGGTGAGCAGGCAGTCGGGCAGCAGCCCGTCGGCGGCCGCCGCGCCGAACAGCGCCTCGCCGGTGTCGGCGTCGTCGTTGGCGCACGCGCTGACGAAGCGGGCCACCCAGCGGGTGTCGTAGTCGGCCTGGTCGATGCCGGGGAAGTCGAGGGCGGCGCCGCCGGCCGGCGCGTCGTCGCCGAGCATGGTGGCGGCCAGGCACCAGGCCACCCCGTACGCGCCGGCCATGCCGGAGCGGTCCACCACCGCGTCGAACGTGCCCACCACCCCGGCGCCGTCGCCGGCCAGGGCGGAACGGAGCACGGCGGTCGCGTCGTCCAGCGTCTGCTGTGCTTCGTCGTTCACCCGCGGAACAGTAGCGTCGGGGGTCAAGCCGTGACCCGGAAATCGCTCGATGAACACGGAGCGTGACACCCGCAGTCGGGGTGCCGACGCAGCCGACTCCACAGTCCCGCCTGCCGCGTGGGCACGCTAAGGTGCGCAGCGGACCTTCGCCGGAGGAAGGACGACCATGCTGAGAACACGCACGTCGCGCGCGGCCCTGTCCATGGCCTGCGCGGCGCTCCTGCTCGCCACGAGCGCCTGCGGGAGCGACGAGCCGGAAGAAGCGCCCGCCACCCAGGTGCGCCTCTACGGCACCGACGGCAACATGCTCAATTCATACCCAGCCGAGCTGAAGGATCGGGCGGATCTGGTGAACGGGATGAAGGGCACCACGCCCCTCACTCCGCTGCCCGAGAGCTTCAAGGAACGACTACTCGCCGTAGACGCGAAGCTGGGTGACTTCCTCTACTCCGCCGAGTCCTACGACGCGGTCGTGATCAGCGCGCTGGCCGCCCAGCTCGCCGGCACCACCGCGCCGGCCGAGATCGCCAAGCAGATCGTCGGGGTGACCACCGGCGGCGAGCGCTGTGACGACGTGGCGGCCTGCCTTCAGCTCGCCCGCGCCGGTCAGGACATCGAGTACCGGGGCGTGTCGCTCACCCGCGCCGGGTTCACCGACACCGGCGAGCCGGCCACCGCGAGCTACGGCACCATGCACTTCGACAACCAGAAGATCGACGACAGCAAGACCGAGTTCGTCGGCGCCGGTGAGGAGTCCGGGGCGAGCAGCAAGACGCCGCCGCGTGGTCGCAAGCTGCGCGACGGGAAGGCGAAGGACGCGCCGCTGGTCCTCGGCGGCCTCCTGCCGAGGACCGGTGACCTGGCTCTGGCGTACCCGCCGCTGGCCGCCGGCGCCACGCTCGCCCTGCGCGAGGTCAACGCCGCCGGTGGTGTGCTCGGCGAGCCGGTGAGGTGGATCGAGGGCGACGACGGCACCAACCCGGCGGTCGCCAAGGCCACCGTCGCCTCGCACGTCCGGGAGGGCGTCCAGGTCATCATCGGCGCGGGCGGATCCGGCATCTCCCGGGCGGTGCTGCCGGACGTGGTGGCCGCCGGGCGGATCCTGTTCTCGCCGTCGAACACCGACGCGGGGCTGAGCGAGGTGGACGACAAGGGCCTCTACTTCCGTACCGCCCCGCCGGACAGCCTCCAGGGTCGGGCGCTGGCCGACGTGATGCTCCGGGACGGGCCGCGCAAGATCGCGATCCTGGCCCGTAAGGACTCCTACGGCGAGGGCCTCCAGGAGAACGTCCGCTCGGAGCTGGAGAAGGCCGGCATCGGCGCGGACCGGGTCAAGCTGCTGACCTACGAGCCGCCGGAGGACCCGAAGACCCCCGTCGACTTCACCGGCATCGCCCAGGAGATCAAGGCGTACGGGCCGGAGGCGCTGCTGCTCATCGGCTTCGCCGAGTCCGCGCCGGCGATCCCGGCGCTGGCCGACGCCGGAGTCCAGATCAGACGCTGAGAAGCGCCGACGACGAGGGCCGCGCCGGAACACCGGCGCGGCCCTCGCGTCGTATCCGGCTCAGCGCGCCCTGCGCCGGTCCAGGAACTCGGTCATCCGCCGGTGCTTCTCCTCGTCCTCGAAGAGCACCGCCTGGCTGAGCAGGTCGAGCTGCGGGTGCGCGGCCGCCGGGGCGTCCACTGCCAGCTTGGTCAGCCGCAGGGCCAGCGCGGAGCCCTTTGCCATCTCGTCGAGCAGGCCGTGCGCGGTGGGCAGCAGTTCCTCCGGGTCGGCCACCACCCGGTTCACCAGCCCGATCCGCAGCGCCTCCGCGGCGTCCACCCGGCGGCCGGTGAAGAGCAGTTCCTTGGCCCGCGCCTCACCGATCAGCGCGGGCAGCCGGTAGGTGGCGCCGGCGCCGGCCAGGATGCCCAGCCGCACCTCGGGCTGGCCGAAGACCGCGCGCTCCGTGCACACCCGCAGATCGCAGGCGTACGCCAGTTCGGCGCCGCCGCCCAGCGCCGGCCCGTCGACGGCGGCCACAGTGGGCATCGGGAGCGCCCGGATGCGGGCGAAGACGCCCTGGTTGATGGCGGCCAGCGCGTCCAGCCGGCCGCGCTCGCGGAGCTGGGCGATGTCGGCGCCCCCGGCGAAGATCCCCGCCGCGCCGCCGGTGAGCAGCAGCAGCCGGGGGCGCGCCTCCAGGTCGGCGCAGACCGCGTGCAGCTCGGCCACCAGGTCGGCGTCGATCGCGTTGCGTTTCTCCGGCCGGTCCAGCGTGACCACCAGCCGGTCCGGCAGCTCCTCGATCCGCAGTCCGGTCACTGCTGTGCCAGCCTTTCGTTCGCGACTGCGGGGCTCGCAAGCTCACTCCTCGCGCTCACTGCCGTACACCGCCTTCCCAGGTGTAGAAGCCCTGCCCGGACTTCTTGCCCAGCTTCCCGGCGGCCACCATCTCGACCAGCAGCGGCGGCGGCGCGAAGCGGTCCCCGTACGCGGCCTGGAGCGTCCGCGCGATGTCGAGCCGCACGTCCAGCCCGACCAGGTCGGTCAGCTCCAGCGGGCCGATCGGATGCCGGTAGCCGAGCACCATCGCCTTGTCGATGTCGGCCGGGCTCGCCACCTCGTCGGCCACCATCCGGATCGCCTCCAGGCCGAGCGTGACGCCGAGCCGGGAAGTGGCGAAGCCGGGCATGTCGCGTACGACGACGGGGTCCTTGCCCAGCCGGCCGGCGAGCGCGACGGCCGCCTCGGTGGTCTGCGGCGCGGTGGCCGGGCCGACCACGACCTCCAGCAGCGCCATCGCCCACACCGGGTTGAAGAAGTGCAGCCCGACGAAGCCGGCCGGGCGGTCCAGCCCGGCGGCCAGCTCGGCGATGGCGATGCTGGAGGTGTTGCTGCCCAGCAGCACCGGCCGGCGGCTCTCCGCCTCGCGCAGCACGGCACGCTTCAGGTCGAGCCGCTCGGGCACCGCCTCCACGATGACGTCGGCGCCCTCGGCCACCTCGGCGAGCCCGGACCGCAACGTGACGCGCTCGCGGTTGGCGGTGGCCGCCTCCTCGGTCAGCTTGCCGCGCTGCACGCCCCGGTCCCACAGCTCGCCGAGCCGGCGGACGGCCTCGGCGCCCCGGGCGGGGTCGACCTCGACCAGTTCGACCGCGTACCCGGCGCCGGCCGCCACGTACGCGATGCCGAGGCCCATGGTGCCGGCCCCGACGACCACAAAACGACCACTCATCGATGTCCCCTCGCCGCGGCGGGGGCGCGCGGGGTCTCCGCCGCCGGGCCCGTCCGCTCGCTCGTTCCTGCATGCGACCCTATGCAGGGCCGGGCCGCCGGAATGAGTGGGGGCGGAGCGGACGGGGTAAGGACGGCCGTCAACGCCGAAGGAAGGAACGAGATGAGCCAGGCACCGGAGAGCGCGGAGAACACCGAGACGGTCGAGACCCGCGGCGACGAGCGGGTGGACCTGCTCCGCGCGGACACCAACAACGACGGCAAGACCGACGTGTGGGTGGTGGACACCGACGGCGACGGCAAGGCCGACCTGTTCCAGTTCGACACCGACGGTGACGGCAAGGTGGACATCACCATGGTGGACATCGACGAGGACGGCACGCCGGACGAGGTGGTCGACGGCGACGGCGGCCTGCCCCCGGAGCAGACCATCCCCACCGTCCAGGTCTGAGCGGTAAGGAAGGGCCCCTTGTTAACGCGTAGGCGCTTGAAAGGGGCCCTTCCTAACGCCGCAGCGCCAGGGTGGCGAGGTAGTAGGGGTGGTCGGTGTCGTCCACGTCGGCCAGTTGCCACGGTGAGCCGTGGACCAGCTCGGCGAACTCCTCGGGCGAGCAGACCAGGTAGTCGAACCACCCGGTGCCGAGCAGCCGGTAGCGCAGCCGCAGCCGCAGTTGCCCGCCCAGCCGGCCCCGTTGCCGGTTGCGCTCGTGGTAGCCGGTGTGCGCCGGGTCGGTGGTGCCGTACGGGTCGGTGCCATGGGCGATCACCCGGGCGCCGGGGCGCGCCAGGGCGGCGAGCGCGGCCAGCATCGCTGGCGCCCGTTCCCGCCCCTCGAACAGTCCGAGGTTGTTGCCGAGCAGCAGGAACGTGTCGTAGCGCGGTCCGTCGGCGGCGTGCTCGTCGACGGTGCCGTGGACGAGGTCGCGTACGCCCCGGTGCCGGCTGACCCGCAGCGCGCCCAGCGAGGTGTCCAGGCCGGTGACCGGCACGCCGCGCTCCTGGAGTTCCAGCGCGATCCGTCCGGCGCCGACGCCGACGTCGAGCACGTGCCCGCGTACCCGGTCCACGGCCCGGTGGTCGTGCGGCTGCCACAGCTGCGGCGGGTCCAGGTAGTGCCCCGCGGGCGCGCCGTTGATCAGCCCGTCGTCCCGTTCGATGATCTCGATGACCGGGCGGGGCAGGCGTCCACCTGCCATCGGCCGGGGTCCGATCCCGGTGGCGACCGCGTACGCGTCGCGGATCATCTCGCCGAACACGTCGCCGATCTCGGGTTCCCCGGTCATGTGAGCACGCTATCCGTGCTCGGCCGGGCTGTCGCCGCCGTATCCTGGGCGGCGTGACCGACCTGGACCGCCTGGCGGCGGAGAAGTACGTCCTGCTCACCACGTTCCGCAAGGACGGCCGGGCGGTGGCGACACCGGTGTGGGCGGTGCGCGACGGTGACTCGCTGGCGGTGTGGACGGTGTCCGACTCCGGCAAGGTGAAGCGGATCCGGCGCGACGGCCGGGTGACTGTGGCGCCGTGCGACGTGCGCGGGCGGCCGCACGGCGAGGCGGTGCCGGGGCACGCGACGATCGCCGGTCCGGAGAGCACCCAGCGGGTGCGGGGCCTGCTCAAGCAGAAGTACCGGCTGATCGGGCGGCTGAGCCTGCTGGGCAGCCGGCTGCGCCGGGGCGAGGGGGGCACTGTGGGGTTGCGGATCGTGCTGGACGGCGCGGCCCCCGGACACGATTGAGCCCGGACGCGATTAAGGGCGGTGGATCGTCGCTGCCGCGACGGCACCGCCCCTGATCGGGAACGCCGGAGAACGCCGGTTCGTCAGTCTCCCTGGCGCTGCTGGGGGATCTGCCCCTGCAGCAGGGCCCGAACCTCTGACTCACGGTAGCGGCGGTGACCGCCAAGGGTCCGGATGGCGCTGAGCTTGCCAGCCTTGGCCCACCGGGTCACCGTTTTAGGGTCGACACGGAACATCGACGCCACCTCGGCCGGTGTGAGTAGCGGCTCAGGTTCGTGCGTTCGCGATGCCATCGGGGTCACTCCTCCACATGTATAGACATCGGCCGGGGTCCCGCCGGCCGACGCGTCTCCCATGGTCCGGCTAGTCCCCGATGTCCGACATGGGCCGAACGGCTGAAGGTCCCTAGACGGACGGATGAAGCATGCCCGATTTTTACGACTTTTATGCCGCAGAAAGTACCTTATTCGGACTCATGATCACGGGTCGTGACGCATCAACTACGAGACACTCTCGTGTCTAAGGCCACTTAAAGGGGCAAACCGGGCGTCAATTGCAGCGCTCCAGCAGCTGCACCGCGCGCCAGCGGGCGACCAGCTTGTCGTACGCGGCGGACGCCTCCTCCGCCTCGCCCCGGCCCAGTCCGGACAGTCCGGTGGCCACCAGATCGGTCGAGTCGTCGGCCTCGAGCGTCTCGTCCGGCAGCAGTTGCACCAGGCCGCCGTAGTCCAGCTCGACCACCGAGCGCGGGTGGAACTCCTCCAGCCACCGGGCGGCCTCCTCGACCGCCTCGGTGATCGGCGCCTCGCCGATCGACTTGCGCAGCACCGACAGCGCCCGCGAGGCCCGGCGGCGCGCCTTGGAGATCTCGGTGCGGTAGCGCAGCGCGCGCCGCTCCGGCTCGGTGACCAGGTGCCGCTCGCCGGCTTCGAACAGCACGAACCAGCGCAGCGGCACGCCCCAGGTGGCGATCTGCTCGTGCACCCTGGGCACGCCGTGCTCCAGCACCCGGGCGCCGCTGCGCCAGTCCTCCACCACGGCCTTGGCCTGCCCGGCGAGCACCGGCGGCACGAACGCGTCGGCCAACACCGAGGGCACGCCGTCGCGGGCGCTCAGCGCCGCCTCGGCGACCCGGATACGCAGGTTCCAGGGGCAGACCAGCAACGAGTCGTCCGACTCCAGGACGTACGCCTCGTCGGGCAGGTCGGGCAATCGGGTCCAGCCCGCGCCCAGCGCCTCGATCACCGCGGTCCGTTGTCGTACCGGCCCCTCCAGCGGGGCGATCGCCCGGCCTTCGCTGACGTACCGGCGCCAGTACGACTGCCGGTCCCTGTCGAAGGCGGTCAACGGCTCGTACACGCGCAGGTATGAAGCGAAGAGCGACGGCACGGCGCGATCCTCCCACGAGACGGGACCCCCCGTCGCCGCCCGCAAGCCCGTGGCGTGACGTGCGCGACAGTACGGTCCCGGCCGATATTAGGCTCAGAGACACCGGCACCATCCCGCCGGCGTGCCACCAGGTTCCGCTCCCCACAAGGGCGCTCACCGACACAGGAGTCAGCCATGGGCGTATTCGCCAGCACCGACGACCCCGTTTCCACGGGGCATGAGCAGGTCGTGTTCTGCCAGGACAAGCAGTCCGGCCTGAAGGCGATCATCGGGATCTACTCCACCGCGCTGGGCCCCGCGCTCGGCGGCACCCGGTTCTACCCGTACGCGACGGAGGAGGACGCCCTCGCCGACGTGCTCGACCTCTCGCGCGGCATGGCGTACAAGAACGCCCTGGCGAACCTCGACCTCGGTGGCGGCAAGGCGGTCATCTGGGGCGACCCCGAGCAGATCAAGAGCGAGGCGCTGCTGCGCGCGTACGGCCGCTTCGTCGAGTCGCTCAACGGCCGCTACTACACCGCCTGCGACGTCGGCACGTACGTCGCGGACATGGACGTGATCGCGCGCGAGACCCGGTACGTCACCGGCCGCAGCGTGGAGCACGGCGGCGCCGGTGACTCCTCGATCCTCACCGCGTGGGGCGTGTTCCAGGGCATGCGGGCCGCCGCCGAGCACGTCTGGGGCAGCCCGACGCTGGCCGGCCGGCGGGTCGGCGTGTCCGGGCTGGGCAAGGTCGGCAAGTACCTGACCGCCCACCTGCTCGACGACGGCGCCGAGGTGGTGGCGACCGACGTGAACCCCCGCGCCCTGGAGTGGGCGCGCACCACCCACCCGCAGGTCACCCTGGTCGACGACACCGCGGCGCTCGTCGCCTCCGACATCGACGTGTACGCCCCGTGCGCGCTCGGCGGCGCGCTGAACGACGAGACCGTGCCGGTGCTGCGGGCGAAGGTGGTCACCGGGGCCGCGAACAACCAGCTCGCCCACTCGGGCATCGAGAAGGTGCTCGCCGACCGGGGCATCCTCTACACCCCGGACTACGTGGTGAACTCGGGCGGCGTGATCCAGGTGGCGGACGAGATCGAGGGCTTCAACTTCGAGCGCGCCAAGCTGCGGGCCACCCGGATCTTCGACACCACCCGGCAGATCCTCCAGCTGGCCGAGGACGAGGGCGTGCCCCCGGCGGTGGCCGCGGACCGGCTCGCCGAGCGGCGGATGGCCGACGTCGGCCGGCTGCGCGCGATCCATCTGCGGTGAAGCTCACCCCCGAGGGCGACCGACCCCCTCCGCCCTCGGGGACCCGCGCGGTACGCTGACGCTCGGGCTACTTTCTACCGATTTGTCCGCTGTCACGGCCAGCCCCGGACCTTACCCCTTACCGGGTACACTTGGTGACGGCTGGACAACTGCGACGCGCAGGTCCGGTCGACGGTGACCCGAGGTGCCGAACGATGGCATCCCCATGTACCGTAAGAGCCACGAGAGATGCCTGACGTCATCGGGGCCCGCCTTCGGGCTGCCCCGCATTCTGTGCGAGGGGGTCGAGCCATGGGGCGCGGCCGTGCTAAGGCCAAGCAGACGAAGGTGGCCCGGGAGTTGAAGTACCACTCCCCGAACACCGACCTAACCGCCTTGCAGCGCGAACTTGCGGGCAGTGGGAAGTCTGAGCACAACTTCGACGACGACTACAAAGAGTATGTCGACGACGATGACGAGGACCATGCGGACGACGACCCGGACACCTGGGCTCGTCCGACCCGCTGACCTCCGGTCACATCTGAGCACGCGGTAACCCCCGCGTGCTCACGCATGTGCTCTGCTGAGCCGGCGTACGACCGACGATCAGGGACCTGCCGCGCCGGGGTGCCGCCCCGACTCGCCGACAGGTCCCTGATCGCGGAACCGTCTCCTCAGCGTGGCCGGTTGTTCCAGTTGTAGAACGTCGGGATGTTCTCGAAGTGGTTCCACGCGCAGACCGCGTTGGCGCCGTCGCCGCCCGACACCTCCGCCCGCAGCAGCCGCGCCGCCTCCGCCTCACGGAGCAGAGCGGTAAGCCCCGCAGCGGCGTCCCGCACCCGGTCGGCCACGGCCCCCCGGTCGGTGTCACTGATGGTCTCGGGCATGCTCCAACACTCCCTCCAGTAGGCGGATCTTGCTGTTCCGGCAGTGCTCGGTCTCCGTGCCGTCGAAACGCCCCAGCTCGAAGTAGCGGTTGGCGGCGTGCCCACCGCCACAGAAGCCGAAGTACGCGCAGGACGTCCGGCACGCCTCCACGCCGGTGAGGAACTCCCCCACCCAGGGCGTGCCGGCCGCGCCGGCGAGGATCTCGCCCAGCGGGGTGGTGAGCACGTTCCCACTGGCGAAGTCGCCGTAGTGCGGGTCCGTGAAGCCGGCCAGCTCCGGCGAGAGCACCACCACCGAGCCGTCGTGCCCGACCGTCGGGATCGGGTCGAGGCGGCGGGGCAGCAGGTCGTCGGCGGTGCCGGCCAGGACCGCGCCCGCGTACCGCAGCGACCACTCCACCTCGCGCAGATGGATCCGGGGATCGCGGCGCCACGCCGCCACCAGCTCCGCCCAGAACCCGGTGACCGCGCCCGCGTCCCGGGCGTTCGTCCGGGTGTTGACGCCCTCGGTCTCCTCGATGTTGACGCCGAGCACGTCGCAGCCCAGGTCGAGGAAGTAGTCGTACAACTCGGTCGCCAGACCCGGCTCCGGCCGCGACACCACAGCCAGCGCCGAGAACGGCACGCCGTGGCGGCGCAGCGCCGCCACCCCGGCCACGATCCGGTCGTACGCCGGCCGTCCGCCCCGGGTGACCCGCTCGGCGTTGCGGGCCCGTGGCCCGTCCACGCTGACGCTGACCCGCACCCGGTGCTCGGCGAAGAACGCGCACCAGGCGTCGTCGACGAGCGTGGCGTTCGTCTGCACGTGGTGCTCGACGTCCGGCCCGAACGGCGCCAGCAGGGCGGCCAGATGCTCCCGGCCGGCGGCGAGCGGCTCGCCGCCGTGCCAGACGACGGAGAAGCGGCCACCCGCCGCCCACGGGTTCACCGACGCCGCCACCGCCTCGGCGACAGCCACCGGCATCCGCCTGTCGGCCGCCCGTAGCGGCAGGTAGCAGTAGGCGCAGTCGAGGTTGCACAGCGTCGTCGGCTGCATCACCACATACGACGGGACGGCGGCGATGCCCCGCATCCCTTCGGGCGTGCGCGCAGCCATCAGCACCTCCCCCGCCTGCCTGAAAACCGAACCTCCAGGCTAGGCCGCGGCGACCGCTCGGGTGAACCCCCGATCAGGTGCCCGGCCGATCGGCGCAGGGTGATCAGCCCCGGGTGTGCTGCCCGACCATCTGCACGTTGCCGGACCCCTCGATGATCTCGCCCGCCTGCCAGGCGTCCACGCCCCGGCCGGTCAGGGTGGCCAGCGCGCGGTCGGCGTCCTCGGCGGAGACGATCGCGAACATGCCGACGCCCATGTTGAAGGTCGCCTCCATCTCCGGGTCCTCGATCCGGCCCTTGGACTGGATCAGGTCGAAGATCGGCTGCGGCTTCCAGGTGGAGCGGTTGACCACGGCGTCGACGTTCTCGGGCAGCACCCGGACCAGGTTGCCGGGGATGCCGCCGCCGGTGACGTGGGCCAGCGCCCGCACCTCGGCCTCGGCGATCAGCTTGAGGCAGTCCTGCGCGTAGATCTTGGTCGGGGTGAGCAGCTCCTCGCCGAGCGTCCGCTGGCGGCCGAAGTCGTCGATCACCACGTCCAGCCGCATCCGGCCGGCGCCCAGCAGCACGTGCCGAACCAGGGAGTAGCCGTTGGAGTGCAGGCCGGAGGAACGCATGGCGATCACCACGTCGCCCACCTCCACCCGCTCCGGGCGGAGGATGTCGCTCTCCTCCACCACGCCCACGCCGGTGGCGGAGATGTCGTACTCGTCGGGGCGCAGCACGCCCGGGTGCTCGGCGGTCTCGCCACCCAGCAGCGCGCAACCGGCGTACCGGCAGCCGTCCGCGATGCCGGCGCCGATCTCGGCGACCTTGTCCGGCACGACCTCGCCGGTGGCGATGTAGTCGAGCAGGAACAGCGGCTCGGCGCCGCAGGCGACCAGGTCGTCGACGACCATGGCGACCAGGTCGATGCCGACCGTGTCGTGGATGTCGAGCTGCTGCGCGATCACCAGCTTGGTGCCCACGCCGTCGGTCGAGGAGGCCAGGATCGGGTTCTTGTACTTCTTGGTGTCCAGCCGGAACAGGCCGGCGAAGCCGCCCAGGTCGCCCATGACCTCGGGGCGCCGGGTCTGCTTGACCTTGGACTTGAGCAGCTCGACCGCGCGGTCGCCCGCCTCGATCGACACCCCGGCGTCGGCGTACGAGACCGAGCGTTTGCGCTGCGTCCGGCCGGACCCCGCCGACCAGGGCTGGCGGTCGCCGCCGGCGCCCGACGGGCTGGATCCTGCGCCGCTGCGCTCGGACACGTGCGTCACGGTTCTCCCCTTTGTGGTTCCCGCGAGCCCGGAGCGGCCGGACCCGCGTCGGTGGTGCTACGGGTGGTGGGTCGGTGTGGCGACGAGCGGACCGGTCGGCCCGGCAGCCTCGGCGGCGACCCGGCGTCCCACTCCTTCGAGCACGTGCTTGCCGATCAGGTTTCCGGCCGGCAGTTCGATCGGGTACTCCCCATCGAAGCACGCCCGACAGAGCCGGCTCTTCGGCTGCTCGGTCGCGGCGATGAGACCGGGCAGCGATACGTACCCGAGCGTGTCGGCGCCGATCGAGCGCCGGATTCCCTCGTTGTCCAGCCCGTTGGCCAGCAGTTCGGCCCGGGTGGCGAAGTCGATTCCGTAGAAGCAGGGCCAGCTCACCGGCGGCGAGGAGATCCGGACATGGACCTCAAGAGCGCCCGCCTCGCGCAGCAACCGGACGATCGCCCGCTGGGTGGTGCCCCGCACGATCGAGTCGTCCACCACCACCAGGCGCTTGCCGCGCACGTTCTGCCGCAGCGGGTTCAGCTTCAGCCGGACGCCGAGCGCGCGCAGCGTCTGCGAGGGCTGGATGAAGGTGCGCCCGACGTACGGGTTCTTCATCAGGCCCTGGCCGTAGGTGATGCCGGACTCCTCGGCGTAGCCGATCGCGGCCGGGGTGCCGGACTCCGGCACCGGGATCACCAGGTCGGCCTCGACCGGGTGCTCCTTGGCGAGCTGGCGGCCGATCTGCACCCGTGCGGCGTGCACGTTACGGCCGGCGATGGTGGCGTCCGGCCGGGCGATGTACACGTACTCGAAGAGGCAGCCCTTGGGCTCGGGCGAGGCGAACCGGCTGGAACGCATCCCGTTCTCGTCGATGGCGATCAGCTCGCCCGGCTCCACCTCGCGGACCACGCTCGCGCCGACGATGTCCAGCGCGGCGGTCTCGCTCGCCACCACCCAGCCGCGCTCCAGCCGGCCGAGCATCAGCGGGCGTACGCCGTGCGCGTCCCGCGCCGCGTAGAGCGTCGACTCGTCCATGAAGACGAAGCTGAACGCGCCGCGCAGCTGCGGCAGCACCTCCAGCGCGGCCGCCTCGACCGACAGGTCGGGCCGGCTGGCCAGCAGCATGGTGACCAGCGAGGTGTCGTTCGTCGAACCGTCGGAGTCCAGCCCGCGCGCCGCCGCCTCGCGCTGCAGCTCGGCGGTGTTCACCAGGTTGCCGTTGTGCGCCAGCGCGATAGTGGTGCCGGCGCTGGTGGCCCGGATCGTCGGCTGGGCGTTCTCCCAGGTCGAGCCACCGGTGGTGGAGTAGCGCGCGTGCCCGATCGCGACGTGCCCGCGCAGGCTGGCGAGCGTCGGCTCGTCGAACACCTGGGCGACCAGGCCGAGATCCTTGTAGACCACGACGCCGGAACCGTCGCTGACCGCGATGCCCGCGGCCTCCTGGCCGCGGTGCTGGAGGGCGTACAGCCCGAAGTAGGTGAGGTTCGCGACCTCTTCCCCGGGCGCCCAGACGCCGAAGACGCCGCACGCGTCCTGGGGGCCGGGTCGCTGGGGGTCAAGGTCGTGGCTCAGCCGGCCATCGCCTCGGGGCACCTGCCGCTCCCTCGCAGTGGGGTCTGGACTGGCCTGGCGGAGCCGGGGGTCAGCTCCGCACGCATGGGCCGGGACCGTCGTCGGCTCTCAGTGTACGCGAACAGCAGTCGATACCGACAGTCACGGAGCCCCCGCTCAGGGTGAGGAGGCGTCGCCGCCTCCCGCCGACTAAATCGGGAGGTAC
Organism: Micromonospora echinospora; assembly: GCF_014203425.1. Taxonomy (NCBI): domain Bacteria; kingdom Bacillati; phylum Actinomycetota; class Actinomycetes; order Micromonosporales; family Micromonosporaceae; genus Micromonospora; species Micromonospora echinospora. Next base: position 815,630 of record NZ_JACHJC010000001.1, on the reverse strand, counting down.
GCGGAGAGGTCGGCCCGGCTCCCCGACACCCGTACGCGACCGTCGGTGACCGCCCGCTCCCAGTCGAGGCGTCCGGTGGCGAGCGCCAGCCACGTCGGCGGGTCCATCTCCACCACATTCGGGGGCGTGCCCCGGGTGTGTCGTGGGCCACTCACGCACTGCACCGCACCGTAGGGTGGGACGCGCACCTCCACCGATCGGCCGGGGGCGCGATCCGTGAGGGCAGCCAAGAGGGTCCGGACCGCCTCCCGGAGGACCGGCCGTTCGGGCGTACGCCCCTCGTCCAGCGCCGCCAGCGCGGCGAGTACCGCTTCGGAATAAGCGTGCGGAGAGGACACGACGGGACGATACGACCCGGCAGAAGGCCGCCCTCCGGCGGCCCTGGGTAGAGATGATCCGGTCAGACAAGGCATAGTTGCCGACGGCGTTGTTCGTACCGTGAGTGATCAACCTCGGCCGAGCGGTCGGCGGAGAGATCAGACCCGGAAGGCGGTGGACGTGTCAACACACCGACGTGCCTGGAAGCAGCGGGCCGGTGTGGTCGTTGCGCTGGTCTTCGGCGCCCTGCTCACCGTCCCCGCCACCCCCGCCCTCGCCGCCAGCATCGTCACTGCGGATAACTCGGTGACGATCGATGCCGGTCGGGCCGGCCGTGTCAACGTGCTCGTCCGCCTCGGCGGGGACGAGACATCCGCCGACATCGACGTGACCGACCTGCCGGACGGAGTCACCTGCGGAGGCTGCGGCCCTATCGACTTCGGCGGGCAGCAGACGAAAGCCGTCGTCCTCAACCTTTCAGCTGCCCCCAATGCACCGGCCGCAAACAGTTCGCAGGCGACGATCAAGGTAAGCGGAAGCGAACGTCCGCTCCGGGTCACCGTCAGAGCGACCGCCCCGCCGACGCCGGACCAGCCGCAGACGGTCAAGACGGTGTCCGGCAAGGTGGTCAACGCCGACGGCGAGCCGATCGAAGGCGCCCTCGTCATGCTGCGCGACAGCGCGGGCAAGCAGCGCCGCACCAACACCGGCGGCAACGGCAACTTCAGCTTCAGCGGCTCCGCGTCCGAACCGATCGCGCCCGGCCGGATCGACCTGGGCGCGTCGACGGACGGCGCCGCCCCGAGCGCCAGGTCGATCAACGCGGCCGCCGGTGCGTCGGTGACCGGCATCCGGCTCAGCATCCAGGTGCGGGCGTCGGCGAGCCCGAGCGCCACCCCGTCGGCGAGCGAGTCCGCCCCGCCGTCGGAAGAACCGCTCGACGAGGAGGCGACCGACACCCCGGCCACCGACGCGCCGGCCGCCCAGCAGCCGACCGCGAACGAGGACTCCGGCGGCTTCGGCTCCTGGCTGCTGATCCTGCTCGGCGGCCTGTTCGTCGCCGTCGGTGTGGGCACCATCGTGCTGCTCTACATGCGGCGCAAGAACGAGGGCGACGACGGTGACGGCGACGGCCCGGGCGGGCCGATCGGTCCGGGTGGCCCCGGCGGCGCAGCGGCGGCCGGCGCGATCCCCGCTGCCCGGGGCGCGTACCACGGCACGGACGACCAGACCCGGGTAGTGAACGGCATGGGCGCCGGGCCGGCCGCGACGATGGTCGGCGGCCCGTCGATCAGCGAGGCCCCCACCATGCTCCAGCGGCCGGTCGTGGACGACGTCCCGCCGGACCCGTACGGCGCGCCGCCCGGACCGGCGTACGGCGTCGGCGCGGGACAGGCCGGGTACGGCTACGGCGACGACGCGCCCGGTCAGGGCGGCTACGGCGCCGGCAGCGGCTACGGCGACGCGCCTGCCTCCGGCGGCGGATACGGCACCGCGCCCTCCTCGGGCAGCGGTTACGGCAACGGTCCGTCCTCCGGCGCCGGCTACGGCAGCCCGGACTACGCCGCCGGCGCTGCGGCCGGGGCGGCCGGATACGCGGCCCAGGGCGGCGGGTACGGCAACGAGCGCTTCGACGAGCCGACCGGCCGTTACACCGGCGACAGCACCCAGTACGCGCCGGCGGCCGACCCGTACCCGACCAGCACCTACCAGCCGGAGCAGGATCGCGGCTACGACCAGTCCGGTCCGGCCGCGTACGGCCGCGGCGCGGAGCAGGGCGACGGCTACCGCGCCGGCGGCGGGTACGGCGCCGCCTCGGGTGGCTACGACAACGCGCCCACCGGCGGCTACGACAGCGGCCGCCAGCAGGGCGGATACGGCGACGCCCCGGCGGGTGGCTACGGCAGCGCCGGTGGCTACGGCGACGCCCCGGCCGGCGGGTACGGCGACGCGGGCTACAGCGGTGGCCGGGCCACCGGTGGATACGGCGACGCGCCCGCAGGCGGCTACGACGCCCCGGCCGGTGGCTACGACGCCGGCCGCCAGCAGGGTGGATACGGCGACGCTCCGGCCGGTGGCTACGACAGCCCGGCCAGCGGCTACGACGGTCGGCAGCAGGGCGGCTACGACAACGGCCCGGCCGGTGGCGGCTACGGCAACACCGGCGGCGGGTACGACGGCGGACACCAGGCGGGCGGATACGGCCAGCAGGGCGCCGGATACGGCGACGGTTACGGCCAGTCCCCGCAGGGCGGATACGGCCAGCAGGGTGGTTACGGCCAGGAGCCGCCGCAGCAGCGCGGTGCCGGCTACGACGACGCCTACCCCAACGACCCGGCGCAGGCCGGTCGCGCTCGCCCGGACGCGCAGGGGGACCGCGCCGGGCGGCGACTCGACTGGCTCGACGACTGACCCGAATCAGCACGCACGACTGTGGCCGCCCGCGCTTGCGGGCGGCCACAGTTGTCGATACGCCCCGTCGCGCGGGCAGCGGAAGCGGAGGCTCAGGCCGCGGCGAAGTAGTCCTGGCGGAGCACCGGCACCACGTCGGAGACGCCGACCTCGGTCGCGACGTCGACGTCCTCGGCGAAGCCACCCTCGGCGAGTTCCCGGCCGGACACGCACCCCCGCACCGCCGCCGGCACATCAGGGGTGCTGGCGAGCGCGGCCAGCGCCATCGCGGCCTCCACCGAGAGCCCACCGGGTACCCCGGCGAGCGCGTCGAGCACGCAGGCCGCGCCGAGCTGGTCCTCCACGCACGGCCGCAGTGACCCGTCGGGCCAGCGTTCCCCGGCCGCCACGACACCCACGGGAGCGTCGGTCGAACCGTACCCCTGGGTGCGGAGCCAGTGCCCGACGGCGCGCGCGTTGCGCAGGCAGGCCGCGACCACCGGCACGCCGGTGGTGCTCGCGGCGGCGCTGATCGCCGAGCCGTTCGGCGACGGCAGCACCAGGTCGGCGACGGCAGGCGCGGCCCGCAGCGCCGCCGGGGAGAGCGACCACGGGTGCTCCGCTGTCGTCCTCCGGCGGCCCACCGCCGCGACGGCGCCGATCCGGCGGGCGTAGTCGGCGGCCTGCTCGCCCCACGGGAACGGGTGCACCCGCATACCGCGGCTCACCGCGACCTCCACGGCGGTGGTGAACGACAGCACGTCCACCACCACCAGGGCGGCGCAGACCCGGCCGAGTTCCGCCGCCCCGGTCAGTCCCCAGTCGAACCGGGCACCGGCGCCGGGCTGGGCGAAAACGGCCAAGGCCCGGGCCTCAGCGCTGGTCCGGCGCCGGCTCACCGGGAGCCGGGCCGTCGGACCCGTCCTGCGCCGGGTTCGTGTCGGCGGCCGGCGCGGTCTCGTCCCGCGCCTCGGCGGCGGGCTCCGCCGCAGCGGGTACGCCGGAGTCAGCCTCGGACGCGGCCGGGGCGCCCGCGCCGGCCGCGTCCGGCGCGGGCGCCCCGGCCGACGAGTCGTCGGTGCCCGCCTCGGCGATCGGCTCGGAGACGACCTCGGCCGGGTCCACACCGATCGGCTGCTCGGCGGTGGCCGGGACCACGGTGGTGGTCCCGGTACGGGTGGCCGCCACCTCCACCCGCGCCGCCTCGGCCGCGCCGAACAGGCGCGGCAGCGTGCCGGTGTGTGCCTCGCGCAGCTCGTCCAGGCCGATCCGGAACTGGCCGTGCACCTCCAGCGCGCCGGAGGCCGGGTCGGTGACGCCGACGAACTCCCACGGCACGCCGCGCTCGGCGCAGAGGGCGGTGAACGCCTTCTCGTGCCCGCGCGGCACCGACACCAGCGCCCGGCCGGCGGACTCGCTGAACAGGAAGACGAACGGCATCGAGCCACCGGCGAAGTGCTCCGGCACGACGACCCGGGCGCCGACGCCTTGGCGCAGGGCCGACTCGACAAGGCTCTGCGCCAGGCCGCCGTCGGAGAGGTCGTGCGCCGAGCTGAGGTGCCCGACGCGGGCCGCCTCGGCCAGCAGCTCGGCGAGCTGACGCTCGCGGGCCAGGTCGACCTGCGGCGGGATGCCGCCCAGGTGCTCGTGGGTCACCCAGGCCCACTCCGAGCCGGACAGCTCGACGTGCGTCTCGCCCAGCAGGAAGAGCTGGTCGTGGTCACCGGCCGCCCGGGGCACGAAGCCCATCGGCACCCGGTTCGCCACGTCGTCGAGCACGCCGAGCACGCCGACCACCGGGGTCGGGTGGATGGCCGCGGCGCCGGTCTGGTTGTAGAAGCTGACGTTGCCGCCGGTCACCGGGATGCCCAGCTCCAGGCAGCCGTCCGCCAGGCCGCGCACGGCCTCGGCGAACTGCCACATCACGCCCGGGTCCTCCGGCGAGCCGAAGTTCAGGCAGTTGGTCACGGCGATCGGCTTCGCGCCGGTCACCGCCACGTTCCGGTACGCCTCGGCCAGCGCCAGCTTCGTGCCGTGGTACGGGTCGAGGCGGGCGTACCGGCCGTTGCCGTCGACGGAGAGCGCGACGCCGAGGCCGCTGCGCTCGTCGATCCGGATCACGCCGGAGTCCTCCGGCTGGGCGAGCACGGTGTTGCCGAGCACGTAGCGGTCGTACTGCTCGGTGACCCAGGTCTTGTCGGCCAGGTTCGGCGACGCGATCATGCGCAGCACGGTCTCCCGGAGCGCCTCCGGGGTGTTCGGCCGGGGCAGGGTCTCGGCGCGGTCGGCCTGGAGCAGGATCAGGTCGGCCGGCTCGCGCATCGGCCGGGCGTAGACCGGGCCGTCGTCGACGAGCGAGCCCGGCGGCACGTCCACCACGAGCTGGTCGCGCCAGGTGACGACCAGGCGGCCCGGCCGGCCGTCCGGGGACGGCGCGGTGACCTCGCCGATGGCGGTGGCCCAGACGCCCCACTTCTCGGCGGTCTTGAGCACCGCGTCGAGCTTGTCCGGGGAGACGACGAGCAGCATCCGCTCCTGGGACTCACTGGCCAGGATCTCGTGCGGCTCCATCGACGGCTCGCGCAGCGGCACGCGCTCCAGCCACACCCGCATGCCGGTGCCGGCCGAGGCGGCGGTCTCGGTGAGGGCGCAGGTCAGACCGGCGCCGCCGAGGTCCTGGATGCCGACGACCAGTTCGGCGTCGTACAGCTCCAGGCACGCCTCGATCAGCAGCTTCTCCATGAACGGGTCGCCGACCTGCACGGACGGGCGGCGCTGCTCGCTGCCCTCGTCGAAGGTGGCGCTGGCCAGCACCGACACGCCGCCGATGCCGTCGCGGCCGGTCTTGGCGCCCATCAGCACCACGATGTTGCCGGGGCCGGTGGCGTCCTTCTTCTGCAGCCGGTCGACCGGCAGCACGCCCAGGCAGAGCGCGTTGACCAGCGGGTTGCCCTGGTAGCAGGGGTCGAAGACGACCTCGCCGCCGATGTTGGGCAGGCCGAGGCAGTTGCCGTAGCCGCCGACGCCGGCGACCACGCCGGGCAGCACCCGGGCGGTGTCCGGGTGGTCGGCCGCGCCGAAGCGCAGCGGGTCCATCACGGCCACCGGGCGGGCGCCCATGGCGAGGATGTCGCGGACGATGCCGCCGACGCCGGTCGCCGCGCCCTGGTACGGCTCGACGAAGCTCGGGTGGTTGTGCGACTCGACCTTGAAGGTCACCGCCAGCTCGTCGGAGACCTGGACCACGCCGGCGTTCTCCCCGATGCCGGCGAGCAGCCGGTCGCTCGGCGGGGCCTTCTCACCGAACTGGCGCAGGTGCACCTTGCTCGACTTGTAGGAGCAGTGCTCGCTCCACATGATCGAGTACATGGCCAGCTCGGCCTGGGTCGGCCGGCGGCCGAGGATGTGCCGGATCCGGTCGTACTCGTCGTCGAGGAGGCCCAGCTCGGCGTACGGCTGAAGCTCTTCCGGCGTCTCGGCGGCCCGGGGGACGGTGTCCACGCCCGGCGCCCACTCGTCGGTCGGGCCGCCCTGCGGCTCCCGCAGGGCCGGGTCCGGATGGGTGGTCATGACGTCTCCTTGTTGCGCTCGCCGCCGGTGCGGCGGATGAGCCGACCGATGATCACGGCCACCATCACGCCGGCGCTCCCACCAGGTGCTTGAGCACCGAGGTGAAGAAGCCGAGGCCGTCCAGGGACGGGCCGGTGAGCGCCTCCACCGCGTGCTCGGGGTGCGGCATGATGCCGACCACGTTGCCGGCCTCGTTGGTGATCGCGGCGATGTCGCGCAGCGATCCGTTGGGGTTGCCGCCGACGTACCGGGCGACGACGCGGCCCTCGCCCTCCAGCCGGTCGAGCGTCGCGGAGTCGGCGACGTAGCAGCCCTCGCCGTTCTTGACCGGAATGAGCACCTCCTGGCCCGGCTGGAACGCGTTGGTCCAGGCGGTGCCGGTGCCCTCGATGCGCAGGACCTGGTCCCGGTTGCGGAAGTGCAGGTGCTGGTTGCGGGTGAGCGCGCCGGGCAGCAGGTGCGCCTCGCAGAGGATCTGGAAGCCGTTGCAGATGCCGAGCACCGGCAGGCCGCCGCGGGCGGCCTGGACGATCGTCTCCATCACCGGGGCGAACCGGGCGATGGCGCCGCAGCGCAGGTAGTCACCGTAGGAGAAGCCGCCGGGCAGGACGACGGCGTCCACCCCGTGCAGGTCCGGGTCGCCGTGCCAGAGCCGGACCGCCTCGGCGCCGGCGATCCGCACGGCCCGGGCCGCGTCCCCGTCGTCGAGCGAGCCGGGGAAGGTCACCACACCGACCCGGGCGGTCACGACTGCGCGCCCGCGGTCTCGTCGGCGTTGACCACGCGGACGGTGAAGTCCTCGATGACCGGGTTGGCCAGCAGCTTGTCGGCGATCTCGCGGGCCCGGTCCAGGTCCGGTTCGCCGGTGAACTCGATCTCGATCCGCCTGCCGATCCGAACCGAGGCGACGTCACTGACGCCGAGCCGGGGCAGCGCGTTTGCGACGGCCTGGCCCTGCGGATCGAGGATCTCGGGCTTGAGCATGACGTCGACTACGACGCGAGGCACGGGGCACTCCTGACTGTGTACGCAGTTGGGTGCCGGCCCACTATCGGGCGAGCGCAGCCAGCCTACCTGGCAGATACCGCCCGGCCCGAACCGGCCGGGGGCACTTCCGGCAGTGCTCGGCGGGACCGGCGACGCCGGCCGGACACCGTTGCCCGTTCGTTGCGGCGTCGATGCGAATTCGTTGCGCTCGGTGCCTGTGGGTGACCCTCCGCACCCCCTCCTAGCAGGCATTCTGCCGCGAAACGCCCCAGCTTGGACAGGTATCCGACAGCGCGTCGGCGCGGCGCGCGTCGGACATCACGCCATCGGCGTTGTTCGATTCATCTCTTGTGACACCGCATGGCACACCCGTAGCATGCATCGTCAGATGTCGATGCACTCGATCGACGCCTCTCGCCGGCTCACCCCACCCGGCGGGTGTCACCCCCTGCCCGGCAACCCCGGGCGTCGCGCAGAAGGAGCCCCGACATGCGCCTCCGTCCCCTGCTCGCCGTGCTGACCACCGCGCTGGCCGGTGTCCTGGCCACCGCCTCCGGCGCCACCGCCGCGCCGGCCGGCCCGCAGCCGATCATCGGTGGCGGCACCGTCTCGTCCGCCCCGTGGGCCGCCGCCGTCTTCAGCAACGGCTCGTTCACCTGCTCCGGCAGCGTGATCGCGCCCCAGTGGGTGCTCACCGCCCGGCACTGCGTCAGCGGCACCATGTCCGTGCGGGTCGGCAGCGTCTACTACGCCTCGGGCGGCGTCACCCGCACGGTGAGCGCCTCCTACACCCGCTACGACCTGGCCCTGCTGCGCCTGTCGAGCACGGTGAGCACCTCCGCGGTCACGCTGGCCCGCAGCAACCCGCCGGTCGGCTCGACCAACACCATCTACGGCTGGGGCATGACCTGCTACAGCGGTTGCGGCGCGTCGCCCCAGCTCAAGACCGCGAGCGTACGGGTGACCAGCACCAGCGTCACCGACGCGTACGGCGGCCAGGCGATCCGGAGCACCCGGGTCAACGGCAACGCCTGGCGGGGCGACTCGGGCGGCCCGCAGTTCTACAACGGCCAGCAGGTCGGCGTCGCCTCCACCGCCGACGGCCAGAGCATCCAGAACTACGGCAGTGTCGCGTACAACCGGTCCTGGATCACCTCGACGGCCGGTGTCTGACGGTTGATGCCGATGCGGCGCGGATCGGCCGGGTGCAGCCCGGGCGTCCGCGCCGCGTCGTTTTTCAGCATGCGATCAGCTGAACACGGCTCGCGAACCACCCGGCCGGGGACTGACAGCATCGGAAACGTGCTGGTCGTGACGACGGATCAACTGCCCGGCTACGAGATCCGCCAGATCCTCGGCGAAGTGGTCTCCTCGATGGCGAGGACCCGCAACCCGTACCGCGAGGGGGTCAAGAACCTGCGCGGTGGCGCCTACGATCCGCTGGCGCCGGACAACCTGACCCGGTGGCGTACCGACTCGGTGGCCCGCCTCGGCGAGGAGGCCCGCCGCCTCGGCGCGAACGCGGTGATCGGCATGCGCTTCGACAGCCGCGACTGCGGCGAGATGTGGATGGAGATCTGCGCGTACGGCACGGCGGTGATCGTCGCGCCCAAGATGCCGGACGTCATGCCGCCGGACCAGCCGGCGATCGCCGCCGAGACCGCCCACGAGCCGGAGATCGCCTCCGCGCCCGGCGGCATCGCCGAACCGGCGAGCGCCCCCAACCTGAGTTCGGCAGCCGAAACCCCCACCGGCACCTGACCGCCCCACCACCCTGTTGATCAAGGAGTTTGTGTCACTGCGGCGCTCCGTGCAGGACACAAACTCCTTGATCACCGAGAAGAGGGCGAGGGTCAGAGGATGGGGGGTGGGGAGTAGGTCGCCGCCTGGGGGTGGGACTCGACCACACCGGTGATCCTCGCGGTCACGCGGTTGACCTGGTCGGCGGCGGCGCCGACGAAGGCGTTGCGGTCGGCCACCAGGGTGTCGATCTCGGCCCGGGTCAGGCCCAGCCGGCCGTCGGCGGCCAGGCGGTCGAACAGATCGTTCTCGGCCGCGCCCTTCTCCCGCATGGCCAGCGCCACGGCGACCGCGTGCTCCTTGATCACCTCGTGCGCGACCTCGCGGCCGACGCCCCGGCGTACGGCTGCCACCAGGATCTTCGTGGTGGCGAGGAACGGCAGGAAGCGCTCCAGCTCCCGGTTGATCACCGCCGGGTACGGGCCGAACTCGTCCAGCACGGTGAGGAACGTCTGGAACAGCCCGTCGGCGGCGAAGAACGCATCAGGCAGCGCCACCCGGCGCACCACCGAGCAGGAGACGTCCCCCTCGTTCCACTGGTCACCGGCCAGCTCGCCGACCATCGACAGGTAGCCCCGGATGATCACCGCGAAGCCGTTCACCCGCTCCGACGAGCGCGTGTTCATCTTGTGCGGCATGGCGCTGGACCCGACCTGGCCCGGCTTGAAGCCCTCGGTGACCAGCTCCTGCCCCACCATCAGCCGGATCGTGGTGGCCAGCGACGACGGCGCGGCGGCCACCTGGGCCAGCGCGGAGAGCACGTCGAAGTCCAGCGAACGCGGGTAGACCTGGCCGACGCTGTCCAGCACCCGGCTGAAGCCCAGGTGCCCGGCCACCCGGCGCTCCAGCTCGGCCACCTTCCCGGCATCGCCGTCGAACAGGTCCAGCTGGTCGGCGGCGGTGCCCACCGGCCCCTTGATCCCCCGCAGCGGGTAGCGGCCGATCAGGTCCTCCAGCCGCTCGTACGCGATCAGCAGCTCCTCCGCGGCGGACGCGAAGCGCTTGCCGAGCGTGGTGGCCTGCGCGGCGACGTTGTGCGACCGGCCGGTCATCACCAGCGCCGAGTACTCGCCCGCGTGCCAGCCCAGCCGGACCAGCGTGGCGACCACCCGGTCCCGGATCAGCTCCAGCGAGGCACGGATCTGGAGCTGCTCGACGTTCTCGGTGAGGTCGCGGGAGGTCATCCCCTTGTGCACGTGCTCGTGCCCGGCGAGCGCGCTGAACTCCTCGATCCGGGCCTTCACGTCGTGCCGGGTGACCCGCTCCCGCGCCGCGATCGAGGCCAGGTCGACGTCGTCGACCACCCGCTCGTACGCCTCGACCACACCGTCCGGCACCGGCACGCCGAGATCACGCTGGGCCTTGAGCACCGCCAGCCAGAGCCGGCGCTCCATCCGGACCTTCTCCTCCGGCGACCAGAGGGCGACCAGTTCGGGCGAGGCGTACCGGTTGGCGAGCACGTTCGGGATCGTCGTCACGGCCCTCATTCTCGCGCACCCGCCGGCCGGCGCCCGGTTGGGTTACGTCACACCTGCTTGATCTCGTGCACGGTCGCGGTCACCACGAGGGTCCTGGTCTGCTTGCCGTGGGCGTTGCGCACGGTCAGCAGGTACGTGTGCCGCTGGACGTCGCCCTCCGTGCCGGAGCAGGGGAAGTTCAGGGTCTCGCTGCTTGTGGGCGGGTAGTTGTCGGCGTACACCCCCGGCCCGTCGACGGAGAGTGCGACGGAGTCGACGTTGCTGGTCTTCCACTCCAGGACGACCGGCGTGCCGGCGATCGGGTTGATGTTGGTGCCGCTCGGGCAGGACGGCTTCTGGGCGACCCGGAAGTAACCGATGGTGGGTCCGGTGGCCTTCGGGGCGCTCGTGGCCAGCTTGCCGGCGGGCTGCCCACCCTTGCTGCCGCCACCGGTCGTGCCGCTGCCGGCCGGCGTTGCCGCGCTGCTGCCCGGCGCGGCGGACGCGGGCGCCGCCGTCGCGTCGTCGGCAACCTCGGTGACGGCGGTCGGGGCGGTGGACTCCGTGCCGTTCGTGCCGGTGGACGTGCAGCCGGCCGTGGCCAGCGCGACGATCAGCGCGGCGACGGTGGTACGGAGCAGGACTGGACCGGTCATGACCACTCCATTTCGGGGTGCCGCCGCGGGTGACGTCCGAGCGGGCTGGCGTCCACGGTAGAAACTGCCGGCAACCCGGCGCGGGAGCCCACGCACGCCCCCGGCAGCGCGGACAGGGCGCCGGTTATGGTGATCATCCTCATCCTCCTGAGTCGACAGACCGGATTGGGAAAGCATGTCCAGACTTACCGGCAGCGTCGCCCTGGTCACCGGCGGAAGCCGCGGCATCGGCGCCGCCGTCGTGCGCCGCCTCGCCGGGGACGGCGCAGACGTCGCGTTCACCTACCGCGAGGCGGCGGACAGCGCGAAAGCCGTGGTCGCCGACATCGAGGCGTACGGCCGCACCGGCCTGGCGATCCAGGCCGACAGCACCGACGGGGCGGCGGTGGTCGGCGCGGTCGAGCGGACCGTCGCCGAGCTGGGACGGCTGGACATCCTGGTCAACAACGCCGGGGTGTTCGCGTCGGCGCCGATCGAGGAGGTCAGCCTCGACTACCTCGACCGGGCCATCGCCGTGCACGTCCGCGGGGCGTTCCTGGCCACCCAGGCGGCGGTACGCCACATGCCCGCCGGCGGGCGGATCGTCAACATCGGCAGCAGCTTCGCCAGCCGGGTCCCCGCCCCCGGGGTGAGCGTCTACGCCATGACCAAGACCGCGGTCAACGGCCTGACCAGGGCGCTCGCCCGGGAGCTCGGCCCGCGCGGGATCACCGTCAACGTGGTCCTCCCCGGTTCCACCGACACCGACATGAACCGGGCGGACAGCGCCGGGGCCGACGCTCAGCGGGTGCACATCGCGCTGGGCCGGTACGGGACGCCGGAGGACGTGGCGGCGACGGTCAGCCATCTGGTCGGCGAGGGCGGGCGGCACATTACCGGCGCGTCGATCGCCATCGACGGTGGCGCCACCGCCTGACCCGGTTGCCGCCGCGATCGAGGGCCAGGGCAGCGGTCCCGTTCACGACCGCTGCCCCCGTGGCGGCTACCTCAGGGGAGCGAGCGCTATCGCGGGGTCGAAAGCGACGGCCTGCTGCTGCGCGGCGGTCAGCGGGTACTTCCCGCTCGGCGAGTCGCCAGCGAGGGTGACCGAAAGCCACGAGCCGTCCTTGCGCCGGACGTCGACCTCCCGCTCGCCCGCAACGCCCGAACCCTCCCGACGGGTACGGGTGACGGTGCGATACCGCTCACCGTGCGGCCCGACCCCCGCCTTGCAGCTGTAGACCTTGGTCGGCTTCCCGCAGGTCAGATCCCCAAAGAAGCCTGGATCGGTCCGCCAGATCTGGACCGAGAAGAGTCCGGTCGTGCCGCCGACCAGGAGCCGGCCTTGCCCCCAGTAGGCGTCGGCCGTGTTCTCCCCGCCGCTCTCGTCCCAGACCGACGCGAGGTCGGTCGGGGTCTCGTCGGCACCGTCTGCACCCTTGACCCCTGGTGCATGCCGTCGCAGCGCCGCGAACACGGCGTTGTCGATGCGGTTCTGCTCGGCCGGGTCGAACTGGCCGCTGGGCGGGGAAGGGCTCGGCGGCGGAGCCGGTGCCTCGGAGAGCAGCGGCGGCGGGGTCAGCACCACGCCGGGCGGCACCGGGGCCAGGGCGAGGGCCGGGTCGAGCGCGATCGCGGTCTGCTGCTCGACGGTGAGCGGCAGCGCGCCGTCGAGCCGCGACCTGTTACTCATCAAGGTCACTGACACCAACATGTCGCCCGGCCGCAGCACCGTCGCGAGTCGCGTGCTCGAAACCAACTGCCGGCCATTCCGGTCCTTGTCGGTCCGGCCGCTGGTCGACACCTGGATCCGCTCGCCGTTCGATTCCACACTGTCCTGGCAGCTTTCGTGATGGGAACTGTAGGGACAGGACATGCGGGTTCGTCGACTCGCGAACCGTTCGATCTGCACCATGAGGTGCCCCTCGACCCCGTCGACCGCGATCCCGCCCTGCCCGAAGTAGTGCTCGATCGTGTTCGGCGGCTTGCCCCCTTGCCGCCACCGCGGCGGGGAGCCATCCCACTTCACCTCCGGCGCCTGGCGGGTCACCGCCGCGATGACCGCAGCGTCCAGGCGCGCGACGTCCTCCGGGGTGCCGGCCATGGTGGTGATCCGCGGGCGCTCAGCGGGGGCCGGCTGCCGCCCGGCCGACGGCAGCACGAGGACTGCCGTGGCGATCACACCCAGCACCGTCGCCGCCGCGCCGCCGCAGACCCCCCAGCGACGCAGCCTGCGATTGCGGCGTTGCCGCCCGATCACCTGGTCGACATCGATCGTCGAGGCGGGCGAGTCGCCGATGGCCTCGTCCAGAAGCTGCCGGTAGCTCATGCCCACTCCTCCATGGGTCGGCCCGACGCGTTGGTGGCGAGGACGCGGAGCGTGTCGAGACCGCGGGCCGCCTGGCTCTTCACCGTGCCGGGGCTGATTCCTAACGCCTCGGCGGTCTGCTCCACGGACAGGTCGCAGTAGAAGCGCAGCACGATCACCGCCCGCCGCCGCGCCGGCAACTGGTCCAGCAGGTCGAGCAGCGCCTGCCGGTCAGCCAGGGCGGCGTACGGCAACGCCAGATCGACCTGCTCCGGCACCTCGTCGGTCGCCCGCTCGCGCCGCCAGGGCCGCCGCCGCTCGTCCAGCCAGGCGTTGGTGAGCATTCCGCGCACGTACGCGTCGACGTTCTCCGCCGCGCGGACCCGGCGCCAGTGCCGGTAGAGCTTGCCGATCGTGATGGAGACCAGGTCGTCGGCGGTGTGCCACTCGCGGCACAGGAGGTACGCGGTGCGGCGCAACGACTCCAGCCGGGCGGTGACGAACTGCCGGTACTCGTCTTCCTCGGCCCGGTTCACGTCCCGAAGCCTCTCGTACGCCTCATGCCCAGGTGACGCGGCTGAGCCGCCGTCGGGTTGCTCCGGGCACCGACAGAGCGTGGAGCAGGGCTGCGGCCGGGACCGCAGCCCTGCTCCGAAGCCGTCAGCGCTCCAGGATCGCGGTCACGCCCTGCCCGCCGGCCGCGCAGATGGAGATCAGGCCGCGCCCGCTCCCCTTCTGGTCGAGCAGTTTGGCCAGCGTGGCGACGATCCGGCCGCCGGTGGCGGCGAACGGGTGGCCGGCCGCCAGCGAGGAGCCGTTGACGTTCAGCTTCTCCCGGTCGATCGAGCCGAGCGGCGCGTCCAGGCCGAGGCGCTCCTTGCAGAACTCCGGCGACTCCCAGGCGGCGAGAGTGGCCAGCACCTGGGAGGCGAACGCCTCGTGGATCTCGTAGTAGTCGAAGTCCTGGAGGCTGAGCCCGGCGCGGGCCAGCATCCGGGGCACCGCGTACGCGGGGGCCATCAGCAGGCCCTCGTCGCCGTGCACGAAGTCGACGGCGGCGGTCTCGGACCAGGAGAACCAGGCGAGCACCGGCAGGTTGTGCGCCTTGGCCCACTCCTCGGAGGCGAGCAGCACCGTCGACGCGCCGTCGGTGAGCGGCGAGGAGTTGCCGGCGGTCATGGTGGCCTGCTCGGCGTCCGCGCCGGAGGCGCCGAAGACCGGCTTGAGCGAGCCGAGCTTCTCCAGGCTGGTGTCCGGGCGGAGGTTCTGGTCGCGGGTCAGCCCCAGGTAGGGGGTCATCAGATCGTCGAAGAACCCCTTGTCGTACGCGGCCGCGAGCCGCTGGTGCGAGCGCAGCGCGAGTTCGTCCTGGGCGGTCCGGTCGACGTTCCAGCGCAGCGCGGTCCGGGCCGCGTGCTCGCCCATGGACAGTCCGGTACGCGGCTCGGCGTTGCGCGGGATGTCCGGCTTGAACGGCTGGTGCGGGCGCAGCTTCGCCGCGATCTTGAGTCGTTCGCCGAGCGTACGGGCGGAGTTGAGCTGGAGCAGGGTGCGCCGCATGTCCTCGTTGACGGCGAGCGGCGCGTCCGAGGTGGTGTCGACGCCGCCGGCGATGCCGACCTCGATCTGCCCGAGCGCGATCTTGTTGGCGACCAGGATGGCGGCCTCCAGACCGGTGCCGCACGCCTGCTGGATGTCGTACGCGGGGGTGTGCGGGTCGAGCCGGGAGCCGAGCACCACCTCGCGGGTGAGGTTGAAGTCGCGGGAGTGCTTGAGCACCGCGCCGGCCACCACCTCGCCGACCCGCTCGCCGGCCAGCCCGAACCGGGCGACCAGCCCGTCGAGCGCCGCGCCCAGCATGTCGGAGTTCGACGCGTGCGCGTAGCGCGAGTTGGACCGGGCGAAGGGGATGCGGTTGCCCCCGATGACCGCGACCCGCCGGACACTCTGCACGATCGGCCTCCCTCGAAACTGTTGCCCCAACCCTACTCGCCAGTAGGCTACGCCTATGACCGACAGGTACGCGAGCTTCGTCCAGACGGGGGCCGGTCGCGCGCTGGTCAAGCGCCTCGGGCTGCCCGACCCGCCCCGACTGCGCCGGCACACGCCGGGCGACCCGCTCGTTCCCGGGCCGGTCCTGCTCGGATCCTCGGCCCGGGGCCGGATCGCCGAGCCGGCCGGGAAGATTCTGACCGCCGCCGGGGTCGAGCTGGCCGAACCGGTCGCCGCCCACGACGCCGACCGCCGCTTCGCGGCCCTGGTGTACGACGCCAGCGGCATCACCGACTCCAGCGGGCTGCGCCAGCTGTACGACTTCTTCCACCCGCAGGCCCGCTCGCTGGTGCCGAGCGGCCGGGTGATCGTGCTGGGCACGCCGCCGGCCGAGTGCGGCTCCCCTCGGGAGGCTACCGCCCAGCGCGCGCTGGAGGGCCTGACCCGCAGCATCGGCAAGGAGTTCGGCAGGGGCGTCACCGCCCAGCTCGTCTACGTGACCCGCGAGGGTGATGCCGGCACTCCGGTGAGCCTGGAGTCCACGCTCCGGTTCCTGCTCTCCGGCCGGTCCGCGTACGTCTCGGGCCAGGTGATCCGGGTCGGTGCCGGCACCGCCGTCGCGCCCGCCGACTGGGACCGGCCGCTGGACGGGCAGGTGGTGCTGGTGACCGGCGCGGCCCGGGGCATCGGCGCGGCGCTGGCGAAGGTGCTGGCCCGCGACGGCGCGCAGGTGGTGGCGCTGGACATCCCGGCGGCCGGGGACGAGCTGGCCGCCGTCGCCAACGACATCGGCGGCAGCGCGGTGCAGCTCGACCTGACCGCGCCGGACGCGCCGATCCGGCTGGCGGAGCATCTGGCGTCGCGGCACGGGCGGGTCGACGTGGTGGTGCACAACGCGGGTATCACCCGGGACAAGACGCTGGGCCGGATGGACGCCGACCGGTGGGACTCGGTGATCGACGTCAACCTGTCCAGTCAGGAGCGCATCAACGACGTGCTGCTGGAGCGCGATCTGATCCCGGCCGGCGGCCGGATCGTGTCGGTCTCCTCGATCGCCGGTATCGCCGGCAACCGGGGGCAGACCAACTACGCCACCAGCAAGGCCGGCGTGATCGGCCTTGTCGACTCGCTCTCCCCGGTGCTGCGTGAGCGCGGGATCAGCCTGAACGCTGTCGCGCCGGGCTTCATCGAGACCCGGCTGACCGCGCGCATCCCGCTGACCATCCGCGAGGCGGGACGCCGGATGAACAGCATGGCCCAGGGCGGCCTGCCGGTGGACGTGGCCGAGACGATCGGCTGGCTCTCCTGGCCGGCGAGCGGCGCGGTCAGCGGCAACGTGGTCCGGGTCTGCGGCCAGAGCCTGCTGGGGGCGTGATGGCACCCCGTGACCACGAGGACGACGACCTGACCCTGCACGACCTGATCGAGGGCCCCACCCGAGACCTGACCTCCGCCCGCGCCGCCGCCCTCGCCCGCATCCAGGCCCGCCCGGCCTCCGACGATCATGAAGTTGACGGCACTTCGGGAGATCCACAAGGCAGCCAACCTCATGATCAACGGGGTGAGAGGGCGGGGCCGGAGGGGCGGCGGCGGGTGAAGCTGGAGCGGCTGCCTGCCAGTGGGGCGCTTTATCGCCGTGCGTTGCTGGGAGCGGTGCCTGGGGTTGGGGGGCGGCGCGGGGCGGACGTGCCGGGGCTTGAACTCGCCGTCGGCGGGGTGGCCGTGGATCAGCGGCACCTGGCGGACTACGACCGGGTGTGCGGGTTCCGGCTGACCGACCGGCTGCCGGCGACGTACCTGCACGTGCTCGGGTTTCCGCTGTCGCTGCGGCTGATGACGAGTCCGGGCTTCCCGATCCCACTCACCGGCGTGGTGCACGTGGCCAACCGGATCACCGTGCGCCGGCCGGTCGAGGTCGGCGAGCGCGTCGACTTCCACACGTACGCGGAGAACCTGCGCCCGCACGAGCGGGGCCGCCAGCTCGACGTGGTGCTGATCGGGTCGATCGGCGGCGAGGAGGTCTGGCGCGGCGTGTCCACGTACCTCGGGAAGGAGCGCGCGTCCGGCGGCGGCCCGCGGCGCGACCGGGACGACCGTCCGGCGCCGCCGGCCTTCTCCGCGCAGTGGCGGGTGACGCCGCGCGTGGGTACCGACTACGCGCGCGTCTCCGGCGACCACAACCCGATCCACACCTCGAAGCTGGGCGCGCGGCTGTTCGGCTTCCCGCGCCCGATCGCGCACGGCATGTGGAGCAAGGCCCGCTGCCTGGCCGCGTTGGAGCCGCGGCTACCCGAGGCGTACACGGTGGACGTGTCGTTCAAGCTGCCGGTGCCGCTGCCGTCGACTGTGGCGTTCAGCGCCTCGGCGGCGGGCGCGGGCTGGGACTTCGCGCTGCACAGCGCCCGGGACGGGAGACCGCACCTGACCGGTTCCGTGCGCTGAGTGAAAGAGGGGACTTGCCGTCCCCTCTTTTCGGCGCTAAGTTGTTCTCAGATTGAGTTATTCTCAACCTGAGAGAGTGAGCGGCCGTGAACGAGCAGGACTTCCTCGCCGGGTACGACCCCCGGGACTACCCGGCGGTCGCGGTCACCGTCGACGTGGTCGCGCTGACCATCCGCGAGGGCGCGCTGCACCTGCTGCTGATCCGCCGGGGCGCGCCGCCCTACGAGGGGCACTGGGCGCTGCCCGGCGGTTTCGTCCAGCCGGACGAGGACCTGACCACCGGTGCCCGGCGCGAGCTGGCCGAGGAGACCGGCCTCGGCGGCGAGCGGCTGCGCCGGGTGCACCTGGAACAGCTCGGCAGCTACGGCGCGCCGGACCGCGACCCGCGCATGCGGGTGGTCTCGGTCGCGCACCTGGCGTTCGCCCCCGACCTGCCCGACCCGGTCGCCGACACCGACGCCGACGAGGCGATCTGGCTGCCGGTGACCGCGCTGACCAGCCGGCAGCTCGCCTTCGACCACGCCCGGATCATCGACGACGGGCTGGAGCGGGCCCGCTCCAAGCTGGAGTACACGCCGCTGGCCACCCGATTCCTCGCCCCCGAGTTCACCGTCACCGAACTCCGCGAGGTCTACGAGACGGTCTGGGGCCACCCGCTGCACGCCGGCAACTTCCACCGCAAGGTGCTCTCGGTGCCCGGCTTCGTGGAGAGCACCGGCGCCAGCACCGAACGCGGCGGCGCGCGCGGCGGCCCCCGGGCCAAGCTCTACCGCGCCGGAGACGCCCGGCTGCTGCACCCGGCGCTGCTGCGCCCCGCGCGGGAGGAGACGGTGCGGTGAGGACCGAAGAGGCGATCCGGCTGGTCACTGCCGCGCGCACCGACGCCGACCTGTTCGGCGCGGACGAGCCGGCCCGCCGCTACCGCGAGTTGGTCGGCGCGCTGCACCCCGACCGGCTGGGCGCGGCCGACCCCGGGGTACGCGCTGCCGCCGCCGACGCGCTGATCACCGTCACCACGCGCTGGCGCACCCCGGCCCCCACGTACACCGGCGACGTCGCCACCCTGCACGAACGTAAGGAAGGGCCCCCTGTTAACGCCTCCGGTAGAGGAAGGGCCCCTTCTTATCACCTGGCGAAGGTGGCCCGGCACCCCGGCGACAACGACCTGATGGCCCGCGAGGCGCGCGCGTTGCGCCGGATCGCCGAGCGGGGCGACGCCAAGCACCTCGCGTACGTGCCGAGGCTGGTCGACTCCTACCCGGCGCGCGACCCGTCGACCGGAGTGCAACGGCAGGTGAACGAGCTGGCGACCGTACCCGGTCTGCACAGCCTGGACGACGTGCGCCGCGCGTACCCCGACGGGCTGGACCCGCGCGACGCCTCTTGGATGTGGCGGCGGCTGCTCGTGGCGCTCGGCCTGGCCCACCGGGCCGGCGTGGTGCACGGCGCGGTGCTGCCCCGGCACGTGCTGATCGAGCCGTACGCGCACGGCCTGGTGCTCGTCGACTGGTGCTTCTCGGCCGAGCCGGGCGGGCTCGTGCCGGCGCTGGTGCCCGGCCACGAGGACTGGTATCCGCCGGAGGTCGTCGCGAAGCGGCAGTGCGGCCCGGGCACCGACATCGCGCTCGCCGCCCGCTGCATGACCTGGCTGATGGGCGACCGCGCGCCGCGCGAGCTGCGGGCCTTCGCCGACGGCTGCCAGGGCGCCGCGCTCGCCACCCGGCCCGACGACGCCTGGCGGCTGCTGCGCGAACTCGACGAGGTGCTGCACCGGCTGTACGGGCCGCGCACCTTCCGACCCTTCACCCTCAACCCCTAGGGAGGCTGCCATGGGCAGTGGAATCTGGTCGACCGACGTGTACGACGCCGCCGACCGCTACCGGCGCCGCACCGGCAAGAGCGCGTTCTCGTACAGCGACAGCGGTGCCCGCAAGGTGCACTCGGCGCTCGACCCGCGCGACGCGCTGCGGGAGAGCCGCGACTCGGCCGAGCACCCGCAGTCGACGCCGATCGCCGTGCTGTTCGACGTCACCGGCTCGATGGGGCACGTGCCCCGGGTGCTGCAGAGCAAGCTGCCGCAGCTGCTCGGCCTGCTGCTGCGCCAGGGGTACGCGAAGGACCCGCAGGTCATGTTCGGCGCGATCGGCGACGCCACCTGCGACCGGGTGCCGTTGCAGGTCGGGCAGTTCGAATCCGACAACCGGATGGACGACGACCTCGGCCGGATCGTGCTGGAGGGCGGCGGTGGCGGCCAGATGATGGAGTCGTACGAGCTGGCGCTCTACTTCATGGCCCGGCACACCGCCACCGACAGCTGGGACAAGCGCGGCCGGCGCGGCTACCTGTTCATCATCGGCGACGAACTGGCGTACCCGGGGGTCAAGGCCGCGGAGGTGGCCCGGCTGATCGGCGACGACCTGCGCGAGGACATGCCGGTCCGGCAGATGGTGGACGAGGTGACCGCGCGCTGGGACACCTACTACCTGCTCCCGGCCGGCAGCCACTACGCGGGCAACCGCAAGGTGCTGGACTTCTGGCGCGGCCTGCTCGGGCAGAACGCTGTCGAGCTGGACGACCTGGACGCGGTCTGCGAGACGATCGCGCTCACCGTCGGCCTCGGCGAGCAGGCCATCGACCTGGACGCCGGACTGCGCGACCTGGACCGGGCCGGCTCCACCGCCACCCGGACCGTCTCGAAGGCGCTGGCCCGGCTCGGCTCGGAGCGACGCGCGGTGGCGACGCTGCCGTTCAGCCCGGCCGACGGCGCAAGCGGGGTCACCCGGCTGTGAACCACGTGATGGTGGTCGACCTCGGCTACGGCGACGCCGGCAAGGGCACAGTGGTGGACCTGCTCTGCGCCACCCGGCAGGTGCACACGGTCATCCGCTTCAACGGGGGCGCGCAGGCGGCGCACAACGTCGTGCTGCGCGACGGGCGGCACCACACGTTCGCGCAGTTCGGCTCCGGGACGTTCCGTCCGGGCGTACGGACACACCTGGCGCGGCACGTCGTGGTGGACCCGCTGGCGCTGGCCGCCGAGGCCGACCACCTCACGTCGGTCGGCGTGCCCGACGCGCTCGACCGGCTGACAGTGGACGGGGAGGCGCTGCTCGCCACCCCGTACCACCGGGCCGCCAACCGCGCCCGGGAGATCGCCCGGGGAGCCGACCGGCACGGCTCCTGCGGGCTCGGGGTGGGCGAGGCCGTCGCGTACGGTCTCGCCCACCCCGACGAGGCGCCCCGGGTGGTGGACTGCCGCCGCCCGGCGGTGCTGCGCCGCCGGCTGGCCGCGCTGCGCGACCGGCTCACCGCCGAGCTGGGGCCACTGGACGCGCCGCCGGTGGAGGACTGCCTGCCCGCGTACGCGGCCTTCGCGCGCCGGGTGGCGATCGTCGACCGGACCTGGCTGGCATCTGCGTTGCGCGAGGGCACCTGCGTGTTCGAGGGCGCGCAGGGGGTGCTGCTGGACGAGTGGCACGGCTTCCACCCGTACACGACGTGGAGCACCACGACGTTCGCCAACGCCGAGACGCTGCTCGCCGAGGCGGGCCTGGCCGGGACCGCGCAGCGGCTCGGCGTGCTGCGGACGACCACCACCCGGCACGGCCCCGGGCCGCTGGTCACCGAGGACGCGGCGCTGCCGTTCACCGACCGGCACAACGGGACGAACCCCTGGCAGGGCCGGTTCCGGTTCGGGCACTTCGACGCGGTCGCCCACCGGTACGCGCTGGAGGTGGCAGGCGGGGTGGACGGGTTGGCGCTGACCCACCTCGACCTGGCCGGCCCGGAGCTGCGGATCTGCCGCCGGTACGAAGGGCTGGACCGGCTCGTCCCCGGGCCGGCCGGTGACCTGGACCGGCAGGCGACGCTCACGCAGCGGCTGCTGCGGGCTCGGCCGGTGCTGGAGGAGGCGCCGGGCGACTGGCCGGCGGCGGTCTCGGAGGCGCTGGGCGCGCCGGTGGTGCTCACGTCGCGCGGGCCCACGGCCGAGGAGAAGGAAGGGCCCCTTGTTAACGCCTTTTGTATGGGAAGGGCCCCTGCTTAACACCGCACCCCCGAGCATGGGTGCATGGGGGACGTGCTCGACCTGCTGCACCACACGGTGACCTCACCGTGGGTGTATCTGGTGATCATCGCGGTCACCGCGATCGACGCGTTCTTCCCGGCGGTGCCCGGCGAGACGGTGGTGATCACGGCCGGGGTCTTCGCGGCGGGCGGGGAGCCGAACCTGGTGCTGGTGATCGTGACCGCCGCGTTCGGCGCGCTCGTCGGCGATCACATCTCGTACGCGATCGGGCGCGGCGGCGGCGCGCACCGGCTCGCCCGGCTCCCCGCGGACAGCCGGCGGCGGGCCAGCTCCGAGTGGGCCCGCCGGGCCGTCGACAGGCGCGGCGGGATGATCCTGACCACCGCCCGGTACGTCCCCGGCGGCCGGACCGCCGTCACGCTGACCATGGGCGCGGTCCGCTACCCGGCGCGGATGTTCCTGCTCTACGACTCGCTGGCCTGCGCGACCTGGGGAATCTACTGCGCGCTGCTCGGCTACTTCGGCGGCCTGGCGTTCGAGCACAACCCCGTCTCCGGGCTCCTCGCCGGGGTCGCCATCTCGCTCGCGGTCACCGGCCTGTTCGAGGCCGTCCGGTGGGGTCGGCGCAGGGCACACGCCCGGGCGGCCGCTCGGCGCGACTGTTAACAAGGGACCCTTCCTCTACCGGAGGCGTTAAGAAGGGGCCCTTCCTTACACAGCGCCCGGGTGCCAGGTGGTGCCGCGCAACAGTTGGTCGGCACCGAGCCAGGCCACGTTCATCATCCGGGTCGCGGTCTTGCCCGCGTCGGCCTCCGGGTGGTCGGCCAGCCAGTCGGCGAGCGACTCGGAGGCGCCGACGAGCGCGTACGCGACCACCTCCAGGTCGGTGGCGCCGACCTCCCGTCCGGCGGCGTGCAGCGCGTGGTCGAGCATCCCGGCGACCACCTCGACCAGCCGTCCCCGCATGGCGGCGAGTTCGGTGGCGAACGGCTGCGAGCCGCGGGCCTGCCGGTAGAGCACGGCCCAGCCGTCCCGGTGCGCGCCGACGAAGCCGAAGAACGCGCGCAGTCCGCGCCAGAGCCGCTCGTCGGCGGGCAGGTCGGGGGCGGCGGCCCCGGCGATGGCCTCCATCATCCGGGTGCTCTCCCGGTGCAGGCAGGCGACGAAGAGCTCTTCCTTGGTGCCGAGGTAGGCGTAGACCATCGGTTTGGAGATGCCGGCGTCGTCGGCGATCTCGTCCATGCTGGCGGCGTGGAAGCCGCGGCGGGAGAACACCTTCACCGCCGCGTCGAGCATCTGCTGCTCGCGTACGGCGCGGGGAAGGCGCTTGAAGGTCGGCGTGCTGGACACTCTTGCGAGCATACCTACCCGTGCGTAAGGTTACGCCAGAGTAACTAAGTCGGACCCGCCCGAGAGGTGCAATCCCTTATGACTGACTTCGACCCGGCCAACTTCGCGAACGTCGGCCCCAAGGAGTTCGCGCAGCTGGTCAAGTCCACGCCGGACGCCAAGCTCGCCGAGATCATGTCCGGTGAGGCGCGCGGCAAGATCCTCAGCGAGGTCTTCAACCGGATGCCCGCGCTGTTCCGCGCCGACCGCGCCGGTGCCACCAACGCGGTCATCCACTGGAACATCACCGGCCGCCCGGACGGTGGCACCGACACGTACGAGATCGTCATCGAGAACGGCACCTGCACCGCCTCGGAGACCCCGACCCGCGACCCGAAGCTGAGCCTCACCATGGGCCCGGTCGAGTTCCTGAAGATCGTCTCCGGTGGCGCCAACCCGGTGATGATGTTCATGACCGGCAAGCTGAAGGCCAAGGGCGACCTGGGCCTGGCCGCCAACATCGCCAACCTGTTCGACATCCCCAAGAGCTGACATGGCCGAGTTCTCGCTCGACCTGAACGAGGAACAGCGGGATCTACGCGACTGGGTGCACGGCTTCGCAGCCGAGGTCGTGCGCCCGGCCGCGGCCGAGTGGGACGCCCGGGAGGAGACCCCGTGGCCGATCATCCAGGAAGCGGCGAAGGTCGGCCTGTACGGCTTCGAGTTCCTCGCCACCTGCTGGGCCGACCCCACCGGCCTCTCCCTGCCGATCGCCAGCGAAGAATTCTTCTGGGGTGACGCCGGCATCGGCCTGAGCATCTTCGGCACCTCGCTCGCGGTCGCCGCGATCTACGGCGCCGGCACCCCCGACCAGCTCGTCGAATGGGTGCCGCAGTGCTTCGGCGACGTCGACCAGCCAGCCGTCGCCGCGTTCTGCACGAGCGAGCCGGAAGCCGGCTCCGACGTCGGGTCGATGCGTACCCGCGCCGTCTACGACGAGGCCGCCGACGAGTGGGTGCTCAACGGGCAGAAGGCGTACGCCACGAACGGCGGCATCGCCGGAGTGCACGTGGTCACCGCCTCGATCGACCCCGAGCTGGGCTCGCGCGGGCAGGCCGCGTTCGTCGTACCCCCGGGCACCTCCGGTCTGACCGCCACCCGCAAGCTGCGCAAGCTCGGGCTGCGCGCCTCGCACACCGCGGACGTCTTCCTCGACGACGTCCGGGTGCCGGGCCGCTGCCTGCTCGGCGGCAAGGACGCGCTCGACGAGCGCCTGGCCCGCGCCCGGTCCGGGCAGCGCGCCTCCGGCCAGGCGGCGATGCGGACGTTCGAACTGTCCCGTCCGACAGTCGGCGCGCAGGCGCTCGGCGTGGCCCGCGCCGCCTACGAGTACGCCCTGGACTACGCCAAGGAGCGGGTCCAGTTCGGACGGCCGATCATCGCCAACCAGGCGGTCGCGTTCGCGCTCGCCGACATGAAGATGGAGATCGACGCGGCCCGGCTCCTGGTCTGGCGCGCCTCCTGGATGGGCCGCAACAACCGGCCGTTCACCGCCGGTGAGGGCTCGATGTCCAAGCTCAAGGCCGGTGAGGTGGCCGTCTCGGTGACCGACAAGGCGGTCCAGCTCCTCGGCGGCGCGGGTTTCCTGCGCGACCACCCGGTCGAGCGGTGGTACCGCGACGCCAAGATCTACACCATCTTCGAGGGCACCTCCGAGATCCAGCGGCTGGTCATCTCCCGGGCCATCTCCGGGATGCAGATCCGCTGACCGCCGGCGGCCGCCGCCCGGCCCGTGACGACAGGAAGTGCCGTCGCGGGCCGGGCGCCCCCGCCTGGCCGGCCCGACCCGCGATCGGGCGCAAGATCACGCAAAACCGGACGGCTGACCCGTCCGGAGCCTGGTCGACGAACCACGAACGCGAAGGAGTTGCGCCTTGGACCTGCCGTTCATCGCCGCCACGCTGACCCGCCGTGGACTGCTCACCCCGGGCCGCCCGATCCGGGTCGTCTCGCAGCTGAACGCGCTGCGCCGGTGGGGCTGGAGCCTCGCCGGGGAGCTGCGTCAGGCAGCCGCCCGCGACCCCGGCCGCGTCGCTGTGGTCGACGAGCGCGGCGCCACCATGACGTACCAGGAACTGCTGGAGCGCTCCGAGCGGCTGGCCCGGTCACTCCGGTCCCACCTCGGCGTACAGGCCGGCGACCGGGTCGGCGTGCTCTGCCGCAACCACCACGGCCTGATCGAGGCGATAGTCGCCGCGATGCTGCTCGGCGCGGACGCCGTCCTGGTCAACACCGGCCTGTCCGCGGCACAGCTGGGCACCGTGGCCGAGGAACAGGGCCTGCGCGTCCTGGTCCACGACGGCGAGTTCACCGAGCGCGTCCTCGGCCTCCCCGGCGAGGTGCACCGGGTCGACGAGCGGCGGCACGAGGAGCTGATCGCCGCCGCGGTCCCCGGCGAACAGCTCCAGCCGCCCGAGCGGGACGGCCGCACCATAGTGCTGACCTCCGGCACCACCGGCGCGCCCAAGGGCGCCCGCCGCCCCACCCCGCACGGCTTCGGCCCGCTGGTGTCCATCATCGACCGCATCCCGCTGCACACGCGGAACACCACCATGATCGCCGCGCCGATCTTCCACACCTGGGGGTACGCCGCCCTCCAGGTCTCGTTCGCGCTGCGCGCCACAGTCGTGCTGCACCGCCGCTTCGACCCCGCCGCCACGCTGACCGCGCTCGTCGCCCAGCGGTGCGACGCGATGTTCGCCGTACCGGTGATGCTGCAACGACTCATGGAGGTCGAGCCGCCGCAGCCCCGGCCCCCGCTCAAGGTGGTCGCGGTCAGCGGATCCGCCCTGCCCGGCAACCTGGCCATCGCCTTCATGGACCGCTACGGCGACGTGCTGTACAACCTCTACGGCTCGACCGAGGTCTCCTGGGCCTCCATCGCCGGCCCGCGCGAACTGCGCGCCGCGCCCACCACGGCGGGCCGGCCGCCGCACGGCACCCGGCTGGCGATCCTGGACGAGAACGGCCGTCCCGTCCGGGACGGCGAGGTCGGGCGGATCTTCGTGGGCAACGAGATGCTCTTCGAGGGCTACACCTCGGGCGCGGGGCGGGAGCGCCGCGACGGCCTGCTGGACACCGGCGACCTCGGCCGGCTCGACGCCGACGGCCTGCTCTTCGTGGACGGCCGGGCGGACGACATGATCGTCTCCGGCGGCGAGAACGTGTTCCCGTCCGAGGTGGAGGACCTGATCGCCCGGCTGCCGCAGGTCCGCGAGGTCGCGGTGATCGGCGTACCGGACCCCGACTACGGCCAGCGGCTGGCCGCGTTCCTGGCGCTGCGGCCGGGCGAGACGCTCGACCCGGAGGCGGTCCGCGAGTACGTCCGGCGCTACCTGGCCCGCTTCTCCGTGCCCCGGGACGTGGTGTTCGTCAAGTACCTGCCGCGCAACGCCACCGGCAAGGTGCTGAGCCGGGAGTTGCGCCGCTACTTCGACTGACGGGCGGCGCCCCGCGAGCCGGTCCCGCCGCGGGGCGCCGCCCGTCAGCCGGGAAGCGTGATCCGGCCGTCCACCGCCGCCGCCGCGATGTCGGTGCGGTGGTGGGAACCGGCCAGCTCGACCTCGCGTACCAACTCGTAGGCGGCGTCGCGCGCGGCGGCCAGGTCCGGGCCGGTCGCCGTACCGCAGAGGACCCGGCCCCCAGCGGACCGCAACGTGCCGTCGGCGTCGCGGCGGGTCCCGGCGTGGATGATCCCGGCGCGGTCCACGCCGGTGATCACGTCACCGGTACGCGGGCCCGCCGGGTAGCCCTCGGCCGCCACCACGACGGTGACCGCCGCACCGTCGCGCCAGCGCAGCGGCGGGTGCGCGCCCAGCGTGCCGGTGGCTGCGGCGTGCAGCAGCCCGCCCAGCGGCGTCTCCAGCAGGGCGAGCACCACCTGGGTCTCCGGATCGCCGAAGCGCGCGTTGAACTCGATCACGCGCGGACCGGACGGGGTGATCGCCAGTCCCACGTAGAGCAGGCCGGCGAACGGGGTGCCCCGGCGGCGCAGCTCGGCGAGCGTCGGGTGCACCACGTCGCGCATCACGTCGTCCACCAGGTTCGGCGGGGCCCACGGCAGCGGCGCGTACGCGCCCATCCCGCCCGTGTTCGGGCCGGTGTCACCGTCGCCGACGCGCTTGAAGTCCTGCGCGGGCAGCAGCGGCACCGCCGCCTCGCCGTCGGTGACCACGAACAGGGAGACCTCGGGGCCGGACAGGTACTCCTCGATCACCACCCGGCCGCACTCCGCGGCGTGCCGCTCGGCGGCGGCCCGGTCGTCGGTCACCACCACGCCCTTGCCGGCGGCGAGCCCATCGTCCTTCACCACGTACGGCGCGCCGAACTCGTCCAGCGCCCGCGCCACGGCCGCCGCGTCGTCACAGGTGTACGCGCGGGCGGTCGGCACGCCGGCGGCGGTCATCACGTCCTTCGCGAACGTCTTCGAGCCCTCCAGCCGGGCCGCCTCCGCGCTCGGGCCGAACACCGCGATGCCCTTGGCACGTACCGCGTCGGCGACGCCCGCCACCAGCGGCGCCTCCGGCCCGATGACCACCAGGTCCGCCGCGACCTCGACGGCGAGGGCCGCCACGGCGGCCGGGTCGGTGGGTGTCACCTCCCGCAGCTGCGCCACGGCCGCGATCCCCGGATTCCCCGGAGCCGCGACGAGCGCCTCGACAGCCGGATCCCCGGCGAGTCCGAGCGCGAGAGCGTGCTCCCGCCCACCACCACCCACAAGAAGTACGCGCACGACCCCGCATCCTACTGACCACCCCACCCCACCCCGTTGATCAAGGAGTTTGCGTCCCAGATTCGGGGGCGGGAGTCCGCAAACTCCTTGATCAACCGCGCTGGCGGCTCTGGCGCAGGGCGCGTCTGACCGTCTGGGGGATGTAGTCGGGGCGCAGGGTGTCGGACCAGGTGAAGCGGAGGATTCGCCAGCCGGCGTTGACCAGGCGGTTCTGCCGGAAGCGGTCGGCGTAGACCGCCTCGGGGGTCAGGTGCGGGGCCCGGCCGTCCGCCTCGGCGATCAGGCGTGCGCCCCGCCAGGCCAGGTCCCCGATGCCGAGCAGGTAACCGTCCTCGTCCCGGACCGGCAGTTGGAGGGCGTCCGGCGGGACGCCGCCGTCGACACACCGGAGCCGGGCGCGCGTCTCCAGGGGCGACTGCGCCCGGCCGTCCGCCTCGGCCAGGTACCCCCGCGCGGCGACCGCCCCTCGGCGTCCCGCGAGATGCGCCAGCACCAGGTACAGGTCGTCCTCGGCCAGGATCCCCTGGTTGAGCGCGGAGTCGAGAACGCACACCGCCGGGTAGCGCCGAGCCCGCAGCAACACGTCGGCAACGGTCCGCGCCGGTGTGGTGACCGGTACGCCGCTGGCCCGGCACACGTCCGCGTCGGCGAGCGTCAACTGGTGCACCGTCAGTCCCGGCTCCGCCCGGCGCTGCACGTGCGGCCGACCGGGTGGCACCGAGACGTGGATCGCCGCCGTCGGCGCAAGGCCGCTGATGCCGTGCAGTTCGGCGGCGGTGTCGAGTACGGCGACCGCGCCCTGCCCCAGGCTCGCGATCGCGGCGCGGATGCGGACACGCCGCAGCACCACCGCCGTCGACCCTGCGGACGGGAGGTAGCAGCCGCGCGAGACGCGCGTCCATCGTCCGGCCCGGACGAGGTACCGGATCTGCTCCCGGCCGAGGCCCAGGCGCAACGCCTGCCCAGCGGTGACAAACCCGCCCTGCCCGGCGGCCAGCCGCGTCAGCTCGTCGAATCCACCCACACGCGCAGGCTCCCCCGCGCCACCCCACAGCCGACACCCCTGTGGACAACCCTGTGGACAACCGCCCTCCTGCAGCCCGTCCCGCCTCCACCCCGTGCCCACCCGCCCCGGTGATCAAGGAGTTTGTGTCCGGATCCGACGCCGGACTGGACACAAACTCCTTGATCACCGGTGTGGGGCCCGGAGGGCCCGAGGACCGGGAGGGCCGAGGGCCCGGGGAGGGGTTAGGGGAGGAGGGGGTGGCGGAGGACGTTTTCCTCTCGGCCCGGGCCCACACCTACCACGCTCACGCGGGTGCCGGTCAGCTCCTCGATGCGGGCGATGTAGCGCCTCGCGTTCTCGGGGAGCTCGTCCTCGGTCCGCGCCTTGGTGATGTCCTCCCACCAGCCGTCGTGCTCTTCGTAGATCGGCGTGGCGTGGTGGAAGTCGGTCTGCGTCATCGGCATGTCGTCGAACCGCTCGCCGTTGATCTCGTACCCGACGCAGATCGGCACCTTGGCCAGGCCGGTCAGCACGTCCAGCTTGGTGACCACGAGGTCGGTGACCCCGTTGAGGCGGCACGCGTACCGGGCCACCACGGCGTCGAACCAGCCGCAGCGGCGCTCCCGGCCGGTGGTGGTGCCGTACTCGTGGCCGATCTTGCGCAGGTGCTGCCCGTTGTCGTCGAACAGCTCCGTGGGGAACGGGCCGGAGCCCACCCGCGTCGTGTACGCCTTGCTCACCGCGATGACCTTGGTGATCGCGGTCGGCGGGATGCCCGCGCCCACGCACGCCCCGCCGGCCGTCGGGTTCGACGAGGTGACGAACGGGTAGGTGCCGTGGTCCATGTCGAGCATGGTGGCCTGGGCGCCCTCGAGCAGCACGGTCTCGCCGCGGTCGAGCGCGTCCCAGAGCATCACCCGGGTCTCGGCGATGTACGGGCGCAGCCGCTCGGCGTACTGGAGGTACTCCTCGACTGTCTCCTCGACGTCGATCGCCTTGCGGTTGTAGATCTTGAACAGCAGCTGGTTCTTCTCGCGGAGCGCCAGCTCCAGCTTCTTGCGCAGGATGCCCGGGTCGAGCAGGTCCTGCAGGCGGATGCCCATCCGGGCGACCTTGTCGCCGTACGCGGGGCCGATGCCCCGGCCGGTGGTGCCGATGCGGGAGCTGCCGAGGTAGCGCTCGACCACCCGGTCCAGCGCCCGGTGGTGCGGCATGATCAGGTGCGCGTCACCGGAGATGCGCAGGCGGGACACGTCCACGCCGCGCTCGGCGAGCCCGTCGATCTCCTGCAGCAGCACCTTCGGGTCGACCACCACGCCGTTGCCGATCACGATCATCGCGCTCGGTGACAGCGCACCGGACGGCATGAGGTGCAGCGCGTACTTCTGGCCGTCCGGCGTGATCACCGTGTGGCCTGCGTTGTTGCCGCCGGAGTAGCGCACGACGTAGTCGACCCGCTCACCGAGCAGGTCGGTAACCTTGCCCTTGCCCTCGTCGCCCCACTGGGCGCCGAGCAGCACGATCGCTGGCATCTTTTCCGCCTCCAGAAGGCTCGGGTGCCAGGTGGCGACCGGTCTGCGAGCCCGGGGTGTCAGGCTAACAAGTAGTGACGGCGGGACCAGCAGGGGTTGGTCGAGAAGCAGGAGGCTCCTTCGTGTACGACGTGGTGCTGCTCACCCTCGGCTCGGAGCGGGACGCTCCCGGTGGTGGCTGCGGCAACGGCGGCGCCTGCTGCGGCGGCGCGGACGACACCGCCGCCGAGACCGGCGAGGAGCGCTGCGAGACGCCGCGCGTACCGGTACTGGCCTGCGCGGACGAGCTGACCGCCCGGGGCGCCCGGGTGAGCACGGTGACCGCCCGGTCGGACGCCGAGATCGACGAGGTGCTGGCCCGGCTCGACGGCCCGCCGCGCGCCGACGGCCTCACCTGGCCGGACCCCGACGGCAAGACCCGGCTGATCGTCGCCACTGCGAGTGACGGTCAGTTGCGCGCCGTCCTGCGCCGGCTGGTGCGCAGGTACGCTCCGCCGCCGAGCCGCCGCCCCGCGGACCTGGCCGAGAACCGGACGGTGCCCGACCTGCCCCCGGTCGGCGTACTCCCGCTCGATCCGGCCCGGTCCGGGACGGCGCGCGACCTGGCCGCGCAGCTCGGGCTGCCCCGGGACCCGGCCGGGGTGGCCGCGGCGGTGCTGGACGGCACCCCCCGGCGGCTGGACCTGCTGCGCAACGACGGCGGCTCGGTGACGCTGGACGGCGCGCTGCTCGGCGCCGCCGACGACGCCGGCCGACCGCTGCACTGGCGGGCCCGGGTCGAGGTCGACGGCACGGTGCTCAGCGACGGCTCCGAGCCGATCACCGCCTGCGCGATCGGCAACGCGGGCGGGTACGCGCGCCTCGGCGAGGTGGACCTGCTGGCCGGTCCGGACCCGGCCGACGGCCGGGTGACGGTCGGGGTCGCCGTACCAGTGGTGACCCGGTCGGCGTTGGGCCGGA
Source organism: Micromonospora echinospora (assembly GCF_014203425.1). Classification (NCBI taxonomy): domain Bacteria; kingdom Bacillati; phylum Actinomycetota; class Actinomycetes; order Micromonosporales; family Micromonosporaceae; genus Micromonospora; species Micromonospora echinospora. The sequence goes on along the minus strand of NZ_JACHJC010000001.1, from coordinate 784,084 downwards.
AGAAGGTCCGGCTGGAGGTACGCCGGGCGCGGGGACGTGCGGTGGCGGTGGTGCCCCGCGACGAGAAGGTGCCCTTCCTCGACGACGGCGTCGAGGGCGAGCTGACCCGCAAACGCTCCTGGTGGACCGAGCCGGGGGCCTGGGCGGTCTGGACGGGCTGACCTCGGTCGATCCCCGCCCGGCTCGCGCCGCTGGCCGTACCGCCTATCCTCGGCGGAAGGAATGGGGAGGAACCGTGGTGCACGACAACGACGACCGGGCCCACGTGCCGGGTCGAGGGCAGGTGCCGGAGCGGGACGTCGAGCCGCTCTGGCCGCCGGAGGAGACCGACGGTGCGGCGGTCACCGCCCCGCCCTGGGCGGCCGTACCCTGGCCGCTCCCACCGGCCGACGCTGCCACGCCGTCGGCGGCGGACGTCCCGGGGCCACCGGCGCCCGCGGTCGACCTGGACCTGCCGTTCACGCTCGACCAGCCGCCTTCCGGCCCGGCGCCGGCCCAGCCGGGGCCAGCGTCACCCGGCTCACCGGTCACGGCCGCCGCGTATCCCACATCGCAGGCCGCGCCCGATCCCGGCGCGGCCGCCACGCGGACGTCGGTCAACCCGGCTGACATGCGGACAACAGCCGACCCGAACGACACGCGGACAACGGCGCACTCGGCCGCCACGCCGGAAACGGCCGACCCGGACGGCGAGGGCGGCGGGAACGGCCGGGCGGCGTCGCCGTGGGCCCAGCCGCCGCAGCGAGCCACCGCCGACTCCGCGCCGGACCCCGCTCCCGCTGACGGCGCCACGCCCGGCACCGACGCGCCGAGGGTCGTGCGGGCCGACGGCACCGTCTCCGGCCGGGCCTCGGTCACCGGAACACCGCTCCCGCCGCCCGACACCGCCCCGGCCTCCGGCCGGGCGTCGGTCACCGGGGCCTCGTCGCACGGGCCGGACACGCCACTGTCGGGTGAGCCCGCGCCGGAACCGCCGCGCCTCGGGCCGTTCCCACCGTCGCCGGGCGTGCCGGCGCCGCCCTCGCCTTACGGCAACGGCTACCCCCAGGCCGGGTACCAGCCGCAACCCGGCCAGCCCGGCTGGTACCCGCCGCCCGGCTGGACGCCGCAGGCCGGCCCACCGCAGGCAGGCGCGCCGCAGCCGGGCGCCCCGGTGCCACCGCAGGCGACCGCCCCGCCGGTGTCCGGTCCGGCCGCGCCCCCGCCGGCGTACCCGGAGCAAAGCTGGACGCCGCAGCAGGCGGTGCCACCGACCGCCGAGGACTTCGCCCGCCGCCGCCACGTCCGCCCGGTCGACCCGGTGGCAACCATGGGCGTACGCGCGGTGGTCAACAAGATCGGGCTGGTCCGGCTCGCGCCCGGGCGGCACGAGCAGGAGGTGAAGCGCGACATCGAGATGGTCCGCCGCAACTTCGGCGGGCTGCGCCAGGTGACAGTGGTCAACCCGAAGGGCGGCGCCGGCAAGACGGTGGCCATCCTGCTGCTCGCCATGACGTTCGGCCAGAAGCGCGGCGGATACGTGCTGGCCTGGGACAACAACGAGACCCAGGGCACCCTCGGCATGCGGGCGCAGCAGGACTTCCACGCCCGTACGGTGCGCGACATGCTGCGTGACCTGGCCCAGTTCCAGGGGCCGCACGGCCGGGTCGGCGACCTGTCGCAGTACGTCCGCTCGCAGGGCGAGGGCATGTTCGACGTGCTCGCCTCGGACGAGTCGGCGACCGGCGGCGAGATGCTCACCGCTGCCGCGTTCGCGGAGATCCGCGAGGTGGTCAGCCGGTTCTACAAGCTGATCTTCGTGGACACCGGGAACAACGTCCGGGCGCAGAACTGGCAGGCCGCGATGGACGCCACCGACCAGCTCGTGGTGACCATGTCGGCCCGCAACGACTCGGCCGAGACCGCCGCCCGGATGCTCGACCACCTGGAGCAGAGCGGCCGGCAGCGGCTGGTCCGGCAGGCCGTGACAGTGGTGTCGATGCCGCCGTCCCGCAAGGAGATCGACCTGCCGGCCATCCAGGCCCACTTCGCGGCCCGGACCCGGGCGGTGCTGCTGGCGCCGTACGAGCGGCTCATCGACACCGGCGAGCCGCTGCGGTACGGGCAGCTCTCCTCCGCCACCCGCGACGCCTGGCTGAAGATCGCCGCGTCGGTGGCGGAAGGGCTGTAGGGACGGACGCGACGGCCGGCCGCAAGATGCCGGCCGTCGCGGGGCGGGTCAGTCGCCGGACAGCGCGTCCCCGGCGGCCGGGTCGCAGTCGCGGAGGAACTGGGCGCAGCGGGCCGCCTCGTCCGCCTCACCGATCTCCCCCGCGGCGCGGGACAGCACGTAGAGGCAGCGCAGGAAGCCCTGGTTGGGCGCGTGCGACCAGGGCACCGGGCCGTGGCCCTTCCAGCCGCTGCGGCGCAGCTGGTCCAGGCCCCGGTGGTAGCCGGTGCGGGCGTACGCGTACGCCGTCACGACCTGACCCGCGGCGAGCGAGCGGCCGGCCAGCGCCCCCCAGGCCGCGCTGTAGGTCGGGAAGCGGGCCGCGACCTCGGCGTACGCCTCGTCGGTGCCCTGCTCGGCCGCCGCCGCCAGCGCGGCGTCGGCCTCCTCGTGGGTCGGGAGCAGGGTGGCCGGTGGCTCAGGCAACAGGTTCTGCATCGCCCCATTCAACCCGCTTCGCCCTCGGGTACGCGAGGGGCCTCGCCCGTACGGTTGGCTGAACGGCTGAGGGTTTCGTCACGCCTGCGGCGGGAGCGCACGTACCCGCGGCCCATGCCGCCGGCGTGGTTCTTGCACTACAAATACAGATCCGGAGCCTCCCCAGGACCCGGTTACGCAGGAGCCCGGCGGCGTGCCCGCCGGGCTCCTGTCGTTCCCGCCCCAGTTTCGGCCCTTGCCGTGCGGGGGCAGGATGACGGGGTGCCGACCCCACCACCCGCGGACGTCATCGAGCCGCACGCCCCCCACGTCAACGAGATCGAGACCCGCACCGCGTTCGAGCAGCGGCTGGCCGGAGGGACCCTGGCCGGGCTGACCGTGCAGGGCCTCCGCCTCGACCTCGACCCGGTTCCCGACCTGCGCGACGTCGACGTCACCGGCACGCTCTTCGTGGGCTGCCGCTTCGCCGGCCGCGAGGTGGGCGCGGACCTGGTCCGGCGGGGCGCCAACGTGGTCCCGCCCTTCTCCGGGCTGCCCTACCCGACCCAGCCGTCGCACCTCTACACCGCCGACGAGCTGGCCGCCGGGTTCGCCGAGGGCGGGTTCGCCGGGATGTACGACACCCGGGTGTACGCGCACTTCCGGGCGCACGGCGGCGCGCTGCCGGACGTACGCGAGGCGCTCGGTCAGCGGCTGCACGACCACGGCGTGGACAACGCGCTCGCCGACGCCACCCGGTCGTGGCTGGCCGCGCACGGGCCGCAGTCGGTGGTGGGTGTGATGGGCGGGCACGCGGTAGAGCGCGGCAGCGCCGCGTACCGGATGGCGGCGGTGCTGGGCTGGGAGCTGGCGCGGGCCGACCGCCTAGTGGTGACCGGCGGCGGTCCCGGCGTGATGGAGGCGGCGAACCTCGGCGCGTTCCTCGCGGCCTGGCCGGCCGAGGAGCTGTCCGCCGCGATCGACACGCTCGCCGTCGCGCCGGACTTCACCGACCACGAGCGGTACACGGCGGCGGCGCTGGCGGTGCGCAAGCGGTACGCGGACGGCCCGTCGCTGCCCTCGCCCCGCCCGTCGGCGCCCGGCACCGAGTGGGCCCGTTCCGGCGGGCTGGCCATCCCCACCTGGCTGTACGGCCACGAGCCGGCGAACCTGTTCGCGGGCCGGATCGCCAAGTACTTCTCCAACGCCATCCGGGAGGACACGATCCTGCGGCTGGCCCGGGGCGGCATCGTGTTCGCGCCCGGCCGGGCCGGCACCGTGCAGGAGGTGTTCCAGGCGGCCACGAAGACGTTCTACGGCACAGACGGGGCGAGCGGGGCGTACGTCTTCCTGGACCGCACGTACTGGACCACGGAGTTGCCGGTGGAGTCGCTGCTGCGGCCGCTGTTCGCCGCGTCCCCGTTCGGCGACCTGTCGCACACGATCCACCTGACCGACGACGCCCGCGAGGCAGTCACCCTCCTGGTGCGGTGAAAGGAAGGGCCCCCTTTTAACGCCTCCGGTAGAGGAAGGGCCCCTTGTTAACCACAGCGGTTAACAAGGGGCCCTTCCTTACATCAGGGGTGTCACTTCATGGTGGTGCCGGTGGAGCGCAGGTGCTCGCAGGCCTCGACCACACGGGCGGCCATGCCGGCCTCGGCGGCCTTGCCCCAGACGCGCGGGTCGTACAGCTTCTTGTTGCCGACCTCGCCGTCGACCTTCAGCACGCCGTCGTAGTTGCGGAGCATGTGGTCCGCGACCGGGCGGGTGAAGGTGTACTGGGTGTCGGTGTCGATGTTCATCTTCACCACGCCGTAGTCCAGCGCCTCCCGGATCTCCGACAGCAGCGAGCCGGAGCCGCCGTGGAAGACCAGGCTGAGCGGCTTGTCCTTGCCGTACTTGGCGCCGACCGCGTCCTGGATCTGCTTGAGCACCTCGGGGCGCAGCTTGACGTTGCCCGGCTTGTAGACGCCGTGCACGTTGCCGAAGGTCAGCGCCGCCATGTAGCGGCCCTTCTCGCCCAGGCCGAGCGCGTCGACCATGGCCAGGCCGTCCTCGACCGTGGTGTAGAGCTTGTCGTTGATGGCGTTCTCGACGCCGTCCTCCTCGCCGCCGACGACGCCGACCTCGATCTCCAGGACGATCTTGCCCTTGGCGGCCTCGGCGAGCAGCTGCTCGGCGATCTCCAGGTTCTCCGCCACCGGCACGGCCGAGCCGTCCCACATGTGCGACTGGAACAGCGGCTCCTGGCCGGACTTGACGCGCTCCTGGGAGATGGCCATCAGCGGCCGGACGAACTTGTCCAGCTTGTCCTTCGGACAGTGGTCGGTGTGCAGCGCGATGTTCACCGGGTACTTCTTGGCGACCTCGTGCGCGTACGCGGCGAACGCCACCGCGCCGGTCACCATGTCCTTCACGGACGGGCCGGACAGGTACTCCGCGCCGCCGGTGGAGACCTGGATGATGCCGTCGCTCTCCGCGTCGGCGAAGCCCTTGAGCGCCGCGTTCAGCGTCTGCGAGGAGGTCACGTTGATCGCGGGGTACGCGTACCGGCCGGCCTTGGCCCGGTCCAGCATCTCCGCGTAAGCCTCAGGGGAAGCGATGGGCATGTCGAACGCTCCTTACTTACCGCTCTCGGCCGTGCAGGCCGCTGTCTTCCATGGAGGCGACCGTTCCGGCCGCTGACGTCCACGGGTGCGCCGGACCGCGCTGTCCACCGCGGGCAGTATCCCGTAGGAGCGCGAGCGGGGCACAACCGGCCCGGACGCCGCTCACCGATTCTCCAGCCGGTCCGGCACGACGACGCTGATCAGCCAGCTCACCACCGCCACCACGATGGCGCCCCAGAAGGCGGCCCAGAACCCGTCCACGTGGAAGGGCAGCTTCAGCACGCCGGCGATCCAGTCGGTCAGCAGGAACAGCAGGGCGTTCACCACGAGCGCGAACAGGCCGAGCGTGAGCAGGTAGAACACGCAGCCGAACACCTTGATGAGCGGCTTGAGCACCGCGTTGACCACACCGAAGACCAGCGCCACCACGATCAGGGTGAGCACGTTGTTGCCGGTGTTACGGCCGCTCACGTCCACCCCGGGCACGATCAGCGTCGCGATCCACAACGCGACAGCGGTGATCGCCAGTCGGATCAGAAAGCCCATGGCAACCATCCTGGCACCGGCCGCGCGCCGGGAGCGGGACAATCGCCGACTCGGCGTTCCGCCCGCCACCCAGCGGCGGCCCGGACCAGCCCGTACGGTGGTGGGGACGATGCCCGCACGGAGATCAGGGAGGGACGATGGGTCAGCCCGACGAGGACTTCGCGCCCAGTGACCACCTCGCCCCGGAGGAGCGGGATCTGGAGGCCGAACCGGCCGACGCGGTCGAGCAGGCCACCACGGTGACCGACGACAGCGACGGCGAGCCGCGTCGCGGCATGGAGGTCGACGACTGGGACGCCATGGAGCAGGCCCGCGTCGTCACCGCCGACGAGGACGACTACCGCTGATCCGGCACCGGGTCACCGCAGGCTGGTGACCCAGGCCGGGTGGGCAACGGCCCACTCCCCCAGCCGGTCGGCCCGCAGCGCGTCCAGGAGCCCCGGGGTGAGTTCCGGGTCCGGCTCGTAGCCGCGACCGTTCCACTCGGCGAGCACCGGGAAGGCAACCGCGACCGGCTCCGCCGCGGCTGCGCGGCTGCTCGCGGCCACCAGCGCCGACAGCGACAGGTCGCCGGTGTCGACAGTGACGTCCGATCCGACCCGCAGGAGCAGCCGGCCGAGTTGCGCCGGGTCCGTCGCCGTCCCCTGCTCCCGCATCTGGTGGAGCAGGCCGGCGGCGTAGCGCGCCGCGTTGCGGTCGCGGTCCAGTCCGCCGTCGGGCAGGCCGTACCGCTGCCGCAGCAGGTCCACCGCCGCCGCGCCGTCGAGCCGCTGGCATCCGGACGGGAAACGCCGCTCGGTGTGCACCGAGCGAACCGGCTCCGGCAGGCAGACCGGTACGCCGCCGACCGCGTCGGTCAACGCACGTGCCCCCGGGTACGTGAGCACCGCGCCGGCGTCGACGCGTACCCCGGTCAGCCGGGCGACCGCCTGGCGGGTCGCCCGGAAGCCGGCGGCCAGGTCGGTGCCCGAACCGGCGGCGCGGGAGAAGGTCGCGTTGAGTTTCTCCAGCCCGCCTTGCGGCGGCATGGGCACCAGCAGGTCGCGCGGGAGCGACACCAGGAAGAGCCGGCTCCGGTCGGCCGGCACGTGCACCAGCAGGATCGAGTCGGCACGGCGGCTGCCGGCGGCCTGGTCGACGCCGAGCAGCAGCACGTTCAACGCGCCGCCGGGCTCCGGCTCCGGCGTGGCGAGCATGGGTGCCGCCGTGGGCGCCGGTGGCCGGGGCGCCATGGCGGTGAAGCCGACGAGCGCGACGGCGGCGACCGCCAGCGCCGTGCCGGCCAGGCGTACCCGCCGGCGGCGTCGACGGCGAGTGATCACCGCTTGGTCGACGGCGGCCCGGACCGGGCCGACGGGCGGGGTCGACTCCTCGATGCGGGCGAACGCGGCCCGCAGTTCGTCCTCGATCATCAGGAGACCTCCACGAGTTCGGCTCGGAGGGTGGCCAGCGCGCGCGAGATACTGGACCGGACGGTGCCCACGGCGCAGCCGAGAATCTCGGCTATCTCCCCGTCCGGCAGGTCCTCGTAGTAGCGCAGCACCAGGGCGGCGCGCTGCCGCCGGGGCAACCGGGACAGCCAGGACCGGACCTGGTCCCGGTCCACGGTGGACTGGGCGTGGTCGGCCGTGGCGGGCACCGAGTCGTCGACCTCGCCGCGCAGCAGCACCCGCCGCGCCCACGAGCCGCGCCGCCAGTCGATGAACTGGTTGGTGAGCATGCGGCGCACGTACCGCTCCGGGACGTCGCTGCGAGCCACCCGCCGCCAGTGGAGCTGGACCCGGACCATGGTTTCCTGCACCAGGTCCTGGGCCTGGTGCGGGTCTCCGGTCAGCATGACCGCGTACCGCAGCAGGGCGCCCAACCGCGCGTCGGCGAACTCCTCGTACGTCACTGCACCTCCCGGTGTCCGTTTGAAGGACGGTCCCGGGCAGCTGGAACATTGCGGCGACGACGATCATCCGTTCGGTCAATATTCATCATCTGGGACAACGCGATCCCTTAAGGAATCTTTAAGCTCCGTGGGCTCCACCTGATCACCCCCACGGGAGGACCCCCCACATGCTCAGCAACTCCAGCCGGCGTCTGCTCGCCGGGTTGGGCGTCGCAGGCGCGTTCGTCGCAGCCTCCGCCACACCCGGCTTCGCGGCGGACCCCAAGGTCAAGCTCGGCGTCTACTTCGGCGACACGACGATCGCCACCGATTCGGACGGCAAGATCGAGTCCAGCACCGTCCACAGCTCGGCCCCGGTCGTGCTGCACGACCTCACCGTCCGCTACGACTTCACCGGCCTCGCCGGCAAGGTGACTGTCGGCAAGGATGAGGACACCTCCGCCGACTGCACCTCGCCCTCCGCGAACGTGCTCGTGTGCACGTCGCCGTGGGAGGTGGAGGTCGACGAGTGGGGCCATGGCGGGCTCTTCCCGGTGCAGATCAAGGCCACCGACAAGGCCGCGGACGGCGACGCCGGCACGATCAAGGTGACGCTGTCGGCGAACGGCTTCGACGGCGTCTCGCACGAGGCCAAGGTGCGCGTCGGTGAGGGCGTCGACCTGGCGGCCGGCCCGGAGACCACGGTGTCTGCCGCCCCCGGCAAGAGCTTCACCGCGCCGCTGAAGGTGACGAACGTCGGCGAGACAACCGCCAAGGGCGCCGCCGTCATCTTCTACAACGACTACGGCCTGAACTCCACCAAGCACTACAGCAACTGCACGTACGTCGGCGACGAGCTGCGCACCTGCCGGTTCGACGAGGAGCTTCCCGCCGGCGGTACGTTCGGCGCGACCCTGCCGTACGCGCTCGGCGCGGACAGCATGGCGCCCGGCTCCAAGTACGGCGAGATCATCTGGATGACGCCGAACGAGTTCGAGGACTTCGAGGGCTACCTCGACAACTACGACGTGACCATCGGCGAGCCGGGCACCGACGGCAAGCTGACGCTGGCCGAGGCCGCCGGCAAGGCCACGGCGCGGGGCTTCCAGGCCGACCCCCGGCCGGAGAACAACGGCACGTACCTCGAGGTGAAGGTCACCGGCAACAACGGCACCGACCTGGAGGCGCTCGGCGCCGCCGTGACCGGCAAGGCCGGCGCGACGGTCAAGGCGGCCATCGGTCTGCGCAACAACGGCCCGGCCACCCTCGACTACAGCCGTTCCGGCAGCTCGGTCACCTACCTGACCTTCGACGTGCCGAAGGGCACCACCACGACGGCCGTTCCGGAGAACTGCTTCCCGGTCAAGGGCGACGAGTGGGGTGAGCCCGGCCAGCCGGGTGGGCGTCACTACCGCTGCTACTTCGGCTCGCTGCTGAAGGCCGGCGAGACCGTCACGCTCGACTTCGGCCTGAAGATCGACAAGGTGATCGCCAACGACACCGGCCTCGTGAAGATCAACGTGCCGTGCGAGTGCGACGGTGGCTTCTACCGTGACCTGAAGCCGGCCAACGACACCGCCAAGGTCGTCGTCAACGCGGCGCCGGGTGGCGGCGACGGTGGCCAGGGTGGCGGTGACGGCGGCACGCTGCCGATCACCGGTTCCTCCACCGGCCTGATCGCCGGCGTCGGCGCGCTGCTGCTCGCCGCCGGCGCGGTCGGCTACGTGCTGACCCGCCGCCGCAGGACCCGCTTCGTAGCCTGACCCGAAGCACAAAGGTGCCCCGTCGACCAAAGGTCGGCGGGGCACCGCCACATAGAAGCGAAAGACACCCAGCAGCACGGATGAGACAAGCCGGACCAGGTCGGGTTTCCGGGGGAGCCCGACCCGCTCCGGGCGGTCAGGCTTGATCCCTGCGCGGGTCGGGCTCCCCCGGAAACCCCCACGACACAGACCAACAAACCGAGAGATCATCGACAAGTGCTGCTGACCCTGACCACGACCCACCGCCCCGCAACCGACCTCGGCCACCTCCTGGTGAAGCATCCGGACCGCGTGCAGACCTTCGATCTGCCCGCCGGCACCGCGCATGTGTTCTACCCGGAGGCGGACGAGGCGCGCTGCACGGCGGCGCTGCTGGTCGAGGTCGATCCGCTCAAGCTGGGCGGCGGCCGTCGGAACCGCGCGCCGGAGGGCTTCGCGCTCGGGCAGTACGTCAACGACCGCCCGTACGCGGCCTCCAGCCTGCTCTCGTCGGCGCTGTCGAAGGTGTTCCGCTCCGCCCTGCGCGGCGAGTCGCGTGACCGTCCCGAACTGGCCGCGACCGCGATCCCGCTGACCGTACGGGTGCCGGTGCTGCGCTGCCGGGGCGGCGCGGAGCTGGCGGTACGGATCTTCGCCCCGCTGGGCTGGACCGTGACGGCCACCCCGATCCCGCTCGACGAGACGTACCCGGATTGGGGCGACAGCCGCTACGTCGACCTGACGCTGACCGGCACGCTGCGGCTCGCGGACGCCCTCAACCACCTGTACGTGCTGCTGCCGGTGCTCGACGACGCGAAGCACTACTGGGTGGCGCCGGACGAGGTGGACAAGCTGCTGCGCGCGGGTGCCGGCTGGCTGGCCGGTCATCCGGAGCGGGCCCTGATCACGCGGCGCTACCTGGCACACCGCCGGGCGCTCGCGGGCGTGGCGATGGCCCGCCTGACCGAACTGCGCCTGGCCGACGAGCCGCCCGCAGACGACAGCATCGACCCCGCGCCCGGAGAAGCCCCGGTGGCGGAGGACGTCCGCCGCGCGTCACTGGCGGTACGGCGACGCGAGGCGGTGCTCACCGCGCTGCGGGACAGTGGCGCGAGCCGGGTGCTGGACCTGGGCTGCGGTGGCGGCGCGCTGCTCACCGCGCTCGTCGCCGACCGGCGGTTCACCGAGGTGGTGGGCGTCGACGTGTCCGACCGGTCGCTCGGCCTGGCGGCCCGGCGGCTGCGCCTGGACCGGCTGCCGGAGCGGCAGCGGGACCGGATCCGGCTGTGGCAGTCGGCGCTGACGTACCGAGACGACCGGCTCCGGGGGTACGACGCGGCGGTGCTGATGGAGGTCGTCGAACACCTCGATCCGCCGCGCCTGCCGGCGCTTGAGGACGCGGTGTTCGGTCACGCCCGGCCGGGCACGGTGGTGGTGACCACCCCGAACGTCGAGTACAACGTCCGCTACGAGGGGCTCGGGCCGGGCCGGTTCCGGCACGCGGACCACCGGTTCGAGTGGTCCCGTGCCGAGTTCGCCGCCTGGGTGGAGCGGGTGGCGGCGGCGCACGGCTACACGGCGGTGCTCGGCGGTGTCGGCGACGACGACCCGGAGGTGGGCGCGCCGACCCAGATGGCGGTGCTCACCCGCGCCGACCGCGATGAGAACACCAGCAACGACCGGAAGGAGGCGACGAACCGATGACCGTCCTGGACATCCCCGAGCTGGCACTGGTGGCGCTCGTCGGCGTCTCCGGCTCCGGCAAGTCGACGTTCGCCCGGCGGCACTTCGCGCCCAGCCAGGTGCTCTCCTCGGACACGTTCCGTGGGCTGGTCGCCGACGACGAGAACGACCAGTCGGCGTCCGCCGACGCGTTCGACGCGCTGCACCACGTCGCCGCCATCCGGCTGCGGCGGGGACTGCTGACAGTGGTCGACGCGACGAACCTCCAGCCGCACGCCCGCGCCGGGCTGATCCGGGTCGCCCGGGAACACGACGTGCTGCCGGTGGCGATCGTGCTGGACGTGCCGGAGGCGGTGGCCTGGGAGCGTACCGAGGCTCGCGCCGACCGCACGTTCGGCCGGCAGGTGCTCAACCGGATGCGCCGCGACCTGCGGCAGTCTTTCGGGCGGCTGGCCCGCGAGGGCTTCCGCAAGGTGCACGTGCTGCGCGGGGTGGAGGAGATCGACGCCGCGGAGATCCGCTACGAGAAGATGTTCAACGACCGGCGCGAGCTGACCGGGCCGTTCGACGTGGTCGGGGACGTGCACGGCTGCCGTGCCGAGCTGGAGGCGCTGCTGTCCCGGCTCGGCTACGTGCTGCGCCGCGACGACGCGGGCCGCCCGGTGGACGCGGCGCACCCGTCGGGGCGTACCGCGGTGTTCGTCGGTGACCTGGTGGACCGCGGCCCGGACTCGCCCGGCGTGCTCCGCCTGGTGATGGGCATGGTGGCGGCCGGCCACGCGATCTGCGTGCCGGGCAACCACGAGCAGAAGCTGCTGCGCAAGCTGCGCGGCCGGGACGTCCGGCTGACCCACGGCCTGGCCGAGACGATGGAGCAGCTCGCCACCGAGCCGCCGGAGTTCGTCGCCGGGGTGGAGACGTTCATCGACGGACTGGTCAGCCACTTCGTGCTCGACGGCGGCCGGCTGGTGGTGGCGCACGCCGGACTGAAGGAGGCGTACCACGGGCGGGCGTCCGGCCGGGTGCGGTCGTTCGCGCTGTACGGCGAGACCACCGGCGAGACCGACGAGTACGGCCTGCCGGTGCGTTACCCATGGGCGCGGGACTACCGGGGCTCGGCCATGGTCGTGTACGGGCACACGCCGACTCCCGAGCCGGAGTGGGTGAACAACACCATCTGCCTGGACACCGGTTGCGTGTTCGGCGGGAAGCTCACCGCGCTGCGCTACCCGGAGAAGGAGCTGGTCGCCGTACCGGCGGTGAAGGAGTGGTACGCCCCGGCCCGGCCGCTGGTCCCGGTCGCGCCGACGCGGCCGGACACCGTGCTGGACCTGGCCGACGTGACCGGGCGACGCCACGTGACCCACCAGTACGGGTCGCTGACAGTGCCGGCCGAGAACGCCGCCGCCGCGCTGGAGGTGATGAGCCGGTTCGCCGTCGACCCGGGCCGGCTGGTGTGGCTGCCGCCGACCATGGCGCCCTGCTCCACGTCGACAGTCGAGGGGTTCCTGGAGCACCCGGCCGAGGCGTTCGCCGACTACCGGGCTGCCGGTGTCGACCGGGTGGTCTGCGAGGAGAAGCACATGGGCTCGCGAGCGGTTGTGCTCGTGGAGCGGGAGCCGGGCCGGTTCGACGGCGGGGTGGTGCACACCCGTACCGGTAGGCCGTTCTTCGACCCGCCGCTCGACGGCGAGCTGCTGGCGCGGGTGCGCGCCGCGGTCACCGCCGCCGGTCTCTGGGCCGAGCTGGGCACCGACTGGCTGCTGCTCGACGCCGAGCTGCTGCCCTGGTCGGCGAAGGCGAGCGGGCTGATCCGCGAGCAGTACGCCGGGGTCGGCGCGGCGGGGCGGGCGGCGCTGCCGGCGGTGCTCGCCGCGCTGGACACCGCCGCCGGGCGCGGGCTGCCGGTGGACGGGCTGCACGCCCGGATGGCCGACCGGGCCGCCGAGGTCACCGCCTACTCGGCGGCGTACCGGGCGTACGTCCGGCCGACCGACGGGCTGCGCGGGGTGACGCTGGCGCCGTTCGCGGTGCTGGCCGGGGCCGGGGTGAGCTACGCCGACCGCGACCACGGCTGGCACCTGGCGCTGGCCGACCGGCTCTGCGCCGCCGACCCGGAGTTCTTCACGCCGACCCGTCGGCGGGTGGTGGAGCTGGCCGACGAGGCGGCGGTGGCGGAGGCGACCGAGTGGTGGCTGGCGCTCACCGCGGCCGGCGGCGAGGGCATGGTGGTGAAGCCGTACGCAGGCCTGGCCGCCCGTGGCCCGAAGGGCTCGCTGCTGCAGCCGGGGATCAAGTGCCGGGGCCGCGAGTACCTGCGGATCATCTACGGTCCCGGCTACACGGAGGCGGGTCAGCTCGCCGCGCTGCGCCGTCGCTCGCTGGGCCGCAAGCGCGGGCTCGCGCTGCGCGAGCACGGCCTGGGCCTGGCCGCCCTGGACGCGCTGGCCGAGGACGCGCCGCTCTGGCGTCGCCACGAGCTGGTGTTCGCGATCCTCGCCTGCGAGTCCGAGCCCGTCGATCCCCGCCTCTGACGAGGACGCCCGGTCCGGCCGAAATGCCGGACCGGGCCGGGGTACCCTGTGTGGCCGTGGACACAGCAGAGAAGACACGGATGTTCTCCGAGAGCGTGGCTCTGAACCCGCTCGATCCGAAGGACCTCATCCACACCTTCGGCATGATCGGCGTCTGGGTCATTCTGTTCGCCGAGACCGGGCTCCTGGTCGGCTTCTTCTTCCCGGGCGACTCGCTTCTGTTCCTGGCCGGGGTGGCCGCCTCCCCGGTGGCCGACGCCATCTTCGGCGACGGCACCCGCCTGTCCCTGGCCGGTCTGATGATCGGCGGGCCGCTCTGCGCCATCGTCGGCGCGCAGCTCGGGCACTGGCTCGGCGCCCGGTACGGCCGCCGCATGTTCGAGAAGCCCAACTCCCGGCTGTTCAAGCGGGAGTACGTGGAGAAGGCGGAGTACTACTTCCAGCGGTTCGGGCCGGCGAAGGCGGTGGTGCTGGCCCGGTTCATCCCGATCGTGCGGACGTTCCTCAACCCGGTGGCCGGGGTGCTCGGCATGCCGGCCCGCCAGTTCTTCGTGTGGAACGTGGTGGGCGCGGTCCTCTGGGTGGACGGCATCCTGCTGATCGGCTACCTGCTGGCCCGGCAGATCTACGACGCCATCGGCGACAAGATCGACAGGTACATCCTGCCGGTGGTCGCGTTGATCATCGTGATCTCGGTGCTGCCGATCTTCTTCGAGTTCCTGCGGGACCGGCGGGCGCGCAAGCGCGGCGAGGCGGTCGCGGTGATCACCGCGGCGACCGTGGCCGGCACTGTGGAGGCGGCTCGCGAGGGCATCGAGGAGCACCGGCCCGGCCACGGAGACGGCGGGCAGCACCGCCGCTGAGCGCGTTCAGACACCGAAAGCCGGCCCTCGGGCGAGGACCGGCTTTCGGCATGAATCATCGAACCGGGTCACACAAACGGCCGCAGCCGTCATCGTGCGCTGATGGCGCCACCCCTCGCACGCCACCGGGCACCCGGCCGGGACGACCCTCGTCGGGTCGGCCCGAAGGTTTCAGCGAGCCTTCTTGGTGGCCCGCTTCCGCGGCGGGGTGAGCAGATCCGCGATCGTGGCGATCGCGGACGGCACCAGCCGGTAGTACGCCCAGACCCCGCGCTTCTCCCGCTCCAGCAAGCCGGCCTCGGTGAGGATTCGCAGGTGGTGGCTGACCGTCGGCTGCGAGAGGCCGAGCGGCGCGGTGAGGTCACACACGCACGCCTCCCCCTCGGGAGCCGACTGGATCAGGCTGAGCAGCCGCAGCCGTGCGGGGTCCGCGAGGGCCTTGAGGACCCCCGCGAGCCGCTCGGCGTCGGCGCGTTCGATCGGCTCGCCGGCAAGCGGCGAGATCTGAGGCATGGTCATTTCAGCCAACGCAGTTCCCACGTATTCCATCCTTCCACCAGCAGCATCGATCCGCCTGCATATCAGCAGATCCGAATCGGCAGACTTTTACGCCACAAGGCCGAGGTCAGCCAACGTATAGGCCGCCCGATAGGGCAATCCGGCGGCTCGCACCGCGTCGCCGGCGCCTCGATCAACAATAACCGCCACACCCACCACTTCGGCCCCCGCCTCGCGTAATGCCTCGACCGCCGTCAACACACTTCCGCCAGTGGTGGAGGTGTCCTCGACCGCCAGGACCCGACGACCGGCCACGTCCGGACCTTCGATCCGGCGCTGAAGGCCGTGCGCCTTGCCCTCCTTGCGGACCACGAACGCGTCCACCGCGTCGTCGGTGCCGGCCGAGGCGTGCAACATGGCGGCGGCCACCGGATCGGCGCCCAGGGTCAGCCCACCGACCGCGTCGTACGCCCAGTCGGCGGTCAGGTCGAGCATGACCCGACCGATCAACGGAGCCGCTTCGTGATGGAGCGTGACCCGGCGCAGATCCACGTACCAGTCCGCCTCGCGACCCGACGAGAGCACGACCCGGCCGTGGACCACAGCCAGGTCACTGATGAATTTGCGCAGGTCGTCGCGGTCGCCCATGGCCCAAGAGCGTACTTCGCAAGTCTGAGCGCCGTGCTTGGGGTCCGCCCTGGTCAACCCAGTGGGCGACCGATGGGTGGCGATGAGCGGCTACGCTGCGCGACCGTCCATCCCGGCCGGCCGCCGATCCGGCCCACACCGCTCAGCCGCGTCGCCGGTCGACCGCGCCCCGGGTGTCCCGGTTGAAGCCCCGCAGCAGGCGCTTCGGCACGTACCGCAACCCGGCCACCGCGACCTTGTACTTCCAGTCCGGGACACTCACAAACTTGCCTTTATGCAGGTCACGGAGCCCTTCGGCGACCACATCGTCGGCGCGCAGCCAGGCCCAGGCGGGCAGGCGCGACATGTCGATGCCGGCCCGCTCGTGGTTGCCGGTGCGGGTGTAGCCGGGGCAGAGCGCCATCACCCGTACGCCGAGCGGCGCGACGGACTGGCCGATCGACTCGCTGAAATTCGTCACCCACGCCTTGCTGGCCGAGTACGTGGATCCCGGCATGGGGACACCGAAGCCCGCAACGGAAGAGACATTTATCACTGCCCCGTCACCTTGTTCGATCATCGGACCGAGCGCGGCGTGGGTCAGGCGCAGCACCGCGAGCACGTTGAGCCGGACCAGCCGCGCCTCCTCGGCCACCGGCGAGCGGACGAACGAGGTGTTCAGGCTGATCCCCGCGTTGTTCACCAGCAGGTCGACCCGCGGGCCGTCGGCCAGCCGGCGCTCGACCGTCGCGCAACCGTCCTCGGTGGACAGATCGGCCGCGATCGTCTCCGCGTCGCCGCCGTGCCGGCCGGTCAGCTCGGTCGCCAGCGCGTCGAGCCGGGCGGCGTCCCGGGCCACCAGGACGAGGTCCCAGCCGTCGGCGGCGAGCCGCCGGGCGAACGCCTCGCCGATGCCCAGGCTGGCGCCGGTCACCAGGGCGCGGCGCCGGGAGGGGTGGGTTTCACCTGTCATGGGCGGTCCTCGGGAGGCGGCGGGAACCCGCTCGGCGGCGCGGGCGGAGCGGACGGGGGCGGCGAGGTCGCCGGCGGTGGCGCCCACGGCGGAGCGGACGGGGGCGGCGACGCGGGCGGGGCGGACGCCGGAGGCGCCGGCGGCGCGGACGGCTGGTGCAGGCCGGGCGGCGGTCCCCAGGGCGTCGGCCCGGAGGCGGGCGCGCCGGACACGGTGACGCCGTAGCCGGACGGCCGGGCCGGTCCGGTGCCGCGACGCAGGAACGCGCCGGCCGACGGCAACGTGAGCAGCCCGGCGACCACCAGGTAGCCCAGGATCTGCGCCACCGACACCGCCGCGTTCACCGGAATCCACCACGCCGGGTACGCGTCACCAACCAGCCCCAGCAGGTCGGCGGTGATCCGGTCCTCGGGACCGAGTTGCAGCGGGGCGGCCCGCTGGCCGACCAGCAACGCCAGCCCGCAACAGCCGCAGAGCAGGCCGGTGCCGGCGACGACCCAGGTTCCCACGCGGGCGCCGGACCGGCCGGCGAGCAGGCCGAGCGCCAGCCCGACCAGCAGCAGCGCGGCCAGCACGCCGAACACGGCGGCCAGGTAGGTCGAGGCGCGCAGCAGGCCGGCCACCTGGTCGATGTCGCCGCCGCTCGCGCCGGTCTCGTCCGCCGCGGCGGCCCGGAACCGCTCCACCGTGCCGCCGGTGACGGCGAGGTTGGCCACCGCGTACGCCACGGCGCCGACCGCCATTGCCAGCAGCACCGCCACCGCGGCGAGGACCGTGCCCGGCCGCCGGGGTGCGGCCCGATCGGGGTACGACACGACTGATCCCTCCGGTAGGCGTCGGGTTGCAACCTACTCGGAGGGATCGTCGGCGTCGCCGCAATCCGGACGTCAACTTCCGGGCGGCGGCTCCGGGTCGCGGCGCTCGCCCGGCTGACCGCCCGGCCCGGCCGGCGGCTGACCGGCCGACGGCGGCTGACCGGCCGACGGCGGCTGACCGGCCGACGGCGGCTGACCGCCCGGCGTGGACGGCGGTGGGGTGCCGGGAGCCGGGGGGTACGCCGGGTCGCCGGTCGGGCCCGGGTACGACGGGTACGACGGCTCACCCGGGTGCCCCGGGGCCGCCGGGTACGCGCCGCCCGGTACCGGTGGCTCCCAGCCGGCCTTGCGCTTGCGGAAGAACTCGTTCGCCTTCGGCAGCGCCAGCAGGATCAGCGCGGCCAGCAGGGCGAGCAGCGCCACCAGGCCCAGCAGCAGGTTGACCGGCGTGTACCAGGACGGCAGAGCGTCGTCGAGCCGGCGCTGGATCTCGTCCGGGCTGGGCATGTCACCAGTGGTGCCGCCGCCGGTCATGCCACCGGTGAGGCCGGTGAGCAGCCCGCCGCCGGTGCAGCAGAACAGGATGCCGCCCAGCACCCAGGTGGTGATCCGGGAGGCGTTCTTGCCCCTGTTGTTCAGCAGCGCGAGCACGACGAGCCCGGCCGCGAACAGCAGCGACAGGATCGCCGTGGCGATGCTGAACACGTACGCGATGTCGGCGGCGCCCTCGGCCGAGGTGCCCGCGTACGCGTCGGTGAGGACGTCGCGGACGGTGCCCACGACGGACAGCGCCACGATCAGGTTCACCACCTGGATCACGGCGACGAGAATGAGCAGCCAACTGGAAAGCGTCACCACACTGGGACGCACGCGGGGCGCGGTGCCCGGAGCATCGGCCATGATTCTCCCTTCCTGGATCAGGTGACCACCGTAGCGATCTCGCACCAGGTCAGCACGCCGGACCGGCTCACCGGTCCTCGGCGCGGCGCAGCCGTCGGTGCTCGGCGGTGACCACGCCGAGCAGCGCCAGGTCGAGCGCGACCGCGGAGACCGCGCCGAACTGGTTGACGGTGAAGTTGAAGACCTGCCCGAACAGCAGGTCGACCAGGAGCGCCAGCTTGAACAGCCGGAACGCCTCGGCCCGGTTCCGCCGCAGCAGCCAGGCGGCCCAGAGGCCGAGCACGGCGGTGATCAGCGCGGTGGCGCTGACGCCGAGCACCGCGCCCCACTCCCGTTCCTGGTCCAGGTGGCCGGTGACGCCGTCCAGGACCACCGCGACAACTGTGAGCACCGGCTCCACCACCAGGTAGACCACCACCGGCCAGACCAGCCAGCGGCGTCCGGCCGCCCAGGCGGCGAGACGTCGGGCCCGGTCCGCCGCGCGCTGCCAGACCCGCACCGGCGGCGGTTCCCGGTGGGGTACGGCGTCCAGCAGGTGCGCCATTGCGGTCTCGGTGGCCGGTCCGGTGCCCTGCACGAGACGCAGCACGGCGATCCGCCGCCTGTCGGTCAGCCCGGCGGGCAGGCCGCTGAGCACCACGTCCAGCGCGTTGGCGGTGCGCTCGGCGGGGGTGAGGCGGGATCGGCCGGTGCGCCCGCGTACCGCCTGGGTGAGCAGGACCAGCAACGCGAACGCGACGTAGATAATGGCGGCGGCGGGGGCGTAGAAGTAGTCAGTGCCGGTGGTGACGAACTTGCCCACCTCGTCGATGAACAGCCCGAACCCGATGCCGCCGACGATCGCGCCGCCGGTACGGGCGCCGCCGCCGAGGAAGACCAGCGGGATCCCCAGGCCCACGGCGAGCAGCAGACCGCCCCAGAGCACGTGCGCGATGTGCAGTCCGCCGCCGCCGAGCTGCGGATAGTCGGTGGCCTTCAGGTACGCGCGCACGGCCAGCACGGTGACCACGCCGGAGAGCACGAACGCCTGGAGGTAGGACGCCGCCTGGATCGCCCGGGTCGGCAGCCGGCGGACCAGCCAGCCGATCCCCGGCCGGTAGCGCGGCGATTCGGGTGGCATGCCCCGAAACCTAGTAGCCGCGCCACTCCTCGCGGGCGTAGTCCAGCACCCTGGGCCGCAACAACGTGTTGGCCGGCACGTCCAGCCGGGCCCGGTCGGCGGGGAACGCGGCGGCGGCGGCCAGCACCGCCGGGGTGAGGAAGCGCAGCGGCGGCGGGTCGTCCGGCAGCGCCAGCTCCGGCGCGACGCCCCCCGACGCGGCGAGCACGAAGCCCCAGTCGCCGAAGCTCGGCACGTCGACGTGGTACGGCACGGTGGCGAAACCGGCCTCGCGGATCGACCGCTCGATCGACCAGTACGACCGGGGCGCGAAGTAGGGCGAGCCGGACTGCACCACGAGCCGCCCGCCGGGGGCCAGCACCGGCCGGATCAGCGTGTAGAACTCGATCGTGTAGAGCTTCGCGGTGGCCGTCTCGTCCGGGTCGGGCAGGTCGGCGATCACCACGTCGAAGCGGTCCGTGGCGGTACGCAGCCACGCGAACGCGTCCAGGTTCAGCACCCGTACCCGGGGGTCGGTGAGCGAGCCGCCGTTCAGCTCGCGCAGCTGCGGTTCGCGGCGGGCCAGCTCGACCACGGCCGGGTCGAGGTCGACGAGCGTCACCGAGCGCACGTCCGGGTACTTGAGGATCTCCCGCGCGGCCAGCCCGTCCCCGGCGCCGAGCACCAGCACGTCGCCGTGCGCCCCGCGCATCGCCGGGTGCACGAGCGCCTCGTGGTAGCGGTACTCGTCGATCGAGCTGAACTGGAGGTCGCCGTTGAGGAACAGCCGCAGGTCGGTGGCGGCGTGGCCGGGCTCGCGCACCGAGCGGGTCAGCACGATCTCCTGGTAGCGGCTGCGCTCGGCGTGCACCACCGGGTCACGGTAGAGCTGCTGGCGGGTGGTCACCTCGAAGTCGTGGGCGGTCACCCACGCGTACCCGAGGAGCAGGCCGACCACGACGGTGGCCGCGCCCAGCGCGGCCCGCGCCCGCCGGCTGAGTTCGGCGCGGAACACGGTGAAGACGAGCACCACACCGGCGACCGCGTTCACCGCGCCCACCACGAGCGCGCCCTTGAGCTGGCCGAAGACCGGGATCAGCAGGAACGGGAAGGCGAGCCCGCCGAGCAGCGCGCCCACGTAGTCGGCGGCGAACAGATCGGCCACCGCGCTGCCCGCGGACTGCTCCCGGATGCGTTGCAGCATCACCATGAGCAGCGGGATCTCCGCGCCGATCAGCAGGCCGAGCACGAACGCGGTACCGACGAGCGCCGGGCCGTACAGGTCGAGCCAGGCGAACGCGGCGTAGAGGCCGAGCACGGACAGGCCGCCGAGCAGCGCCAGCGTCAGCTCGATCACCGCGAACGAGACCACCGCCCGGGACTGCAACGGCTTCGCCACCAGCGCGCCGACGCCCATCGCGAAGACCATCACGCCGAGCACGATCGACGCCTGGCCGACCGTGTCGCCGATCAGGTAGCTGCCGAGCGCGACCAGCGCCAGCTCGTACACCAGGCCGCAGGCCGCGCAGACGAAGACCGCGAGCAGGACCGCCGCGCGGGCCAGGCGCCACCGCGGCCGTGCGGCCACGTCGGCGGTCACTGTCCCGTCCAGGTACGTCCGGCGGCTCCCGCCCCGGCGCGCTGCGCGGGCACCCGTCCCCGGTGGCTGCGGCGCTGCCGCACGCCCACGGCGATGAACAGCGCGGCGAGCAGGAACAACCCGACGGAGCTGAGGATGTAGAGCCACCGGTCCCGCCAGAAGTCGTTGCCGGCGTCCGGCAGCGGCGCGGCGACGGTGGACGGCCCGGCGGTGGGCGCCGCCGCCGGTCCGGCGAGCCCTCGCTCGGCGGCGAGCAGCGGCAGGATCGTGGCGGCCCGGGTGACGGCCCAGCCCGGGTCGTCGAGGAACGCGTCCGGGTCCAGCCCGAAGCGGCCCAGCCCGGTTTCGATCGCGGTGCGGTCGGCGTACCTGATGTCGTCCGAACCCTCGATCGAGACGACGACGGAGTCCTCGTCGTTCTCGCTCGTCATGGAGGAGTACCTGACCATCGTGGTCACCTCGATCCAGCGCGTGCAGCCCGGCGCGCCGGGGACGGGCACGCCGTCACCGTGGTTGGAGCCGACGCTCACGTCGTCCCACCGGGTGGACAGCCTCCAGCCGTAGCAGATGCCCTGGCTGTCGGTGGCCGCCTTGAGGATCGGCACCGTGCCGGAGCGCTCGTCGGCCGTCGGGGCGGGGACGGAGGTGTCCGAGTCGGTGCCGAAGTTGCCGATGAGGCAGATGGCGACCACGATCACCGTCACGACCCAGAAGAACGCCTTCTTGAGCTTCTCCTTCTGCTCTGGCGGCGTGGCGCTCCAGCCGTCCATCAGATGATTGCGGCTGCGATGATCGCGCCCGTGGCGAGGTGCACGGTGGCCGAGACCCACACCGCCGGGTGCGGCTCCGGGTCGACCAGCAGCTCACCGAGCTTGCCCGGAGTGGCGGCGTCGAGCAGCATGAACGCCACCGCCATGATCACCAGGCCGAGGATGCCGTACGCGCCCGCGCCGATCAGCCCAAGCCTGAAATCGTTGTCGCTGGCCACGATCGCGGCCACCACGATGGTGCCCACCCCGACCAGGTTCGACGAGAGCAACAGCGCCGCGTTGCGGTTGCGCTCGACCCAGATCAGCTCGTGAAGCTTGCCCGGGGTGGCCACGTCGACCAGGACGTAACCGATGGCCATCAGAACGACGCCGACCACGCCGTACGCGAGGGTGACCAGCAGATCGGTGACGAGATGCTGCACAGAAGACTCCAGGGTGAGGGGGCGAAGGGGGCTACTTACCGGAACCGGGGCCGCCGCCCCGCACCGTGCTGCCTCGGCCCCAGCCCCAGCTGTTGCCGACGACGGTGTGGTAGCGGGGGTAGGCGGTGGTCATCTTCTCCAGCAGGATCACCGAGCCGACGGCGAGCGGGAGGATCACCACCGAGTCGTCGTCGTAGCGCAGGTAGACGCCGCTGCCGTCGACGTACTGGTCGGCCGGCCTCCATGCGTCGGTGATCTGCTTCGACACCTCGCTCGGTGTCTTCCTGGAGGTGTACGCGATCGCGTTCGAGCCGATGTCCCGCCCGGAGGCGCGGGAGAAGTTGTCCTCCACGTAGCCCCGGGGCGAGAAGTTGCCGTAGAAGATCGTGAAGGCGGCGACGAGCGCGCCGACGACGGCGACCGCCACGCCCACCACGAACCACCGTCGGTATGTCACAGCTCCTCCACCACGGTCTCGGTCAGGACCAGCTCGTTCGTCTGGGGGTAGACGTGCCAGGTACGCCAGGCGAGCAGACCGTCCGGCGGGCGGGGCCGGACGGAGAGCGCGGTGACCGCGTCCTCGTCGCCGGGGAAGACCCCGATCAGCGCGTACGGGTCCTCGGCCAGCTCGGCGCGCAGCGCCGCGACCCGGGTACGCAGGCCGTCGCCGTCCGGCCGGAGCACAGTGGCCATGAACCGGTAGCCGGCAGTTTCGTCGTGCAGCGCGTCCGGCAGGTGCGGCGGGCGGCCGGGCAGGCAGGCGACCGTCTCGGTGAGCCTGCCGAGCATCACCTGGTGGGAGGCGCCGAGCAGGCGCAGCCGCAGCCGGGGCAGCCCGGGCAGGTCGATGTCGCGTACGGCGAGCGCCGGCAGCTCCGGGCCGCCGAGGGCCAGGCTCAGGTCGGCGGCGCTGGTGTCGACGTAGGGCGCATCCAGGCAGACGAGCACGTCAGCGCACCGTCTCCGGGCCGCCCTGCGGGTAGATCATCACCTCGGCGTGGCGCAGCTCCTCACCGAGGTTGACCTCCCAGCCGGCCTCCCCGTACGCCTCGAACGACAGCCGCGCGCCCCCGGGCGCCTGGTAGTCGTAGTAGCGCATGGTGCCGTGCGGATCGAGGCCGGTGCCCTCGGTCGCGGTGTACCGGGCCTGGCCGGACTCGTCCCAGTTGTAGCGGCGGCCGGCCATCTCCAGCGTCGGGGCGCCCGGCGTCACGGTGGCCCCCGGCTCGCTGGTCCAGAGCACCAGCTCCAGATCCGGGTCGGACTCGACGGAGAGCCAGCGCTTCACCCCGCCCGCGTCGTCGAGCAGGTGCTCCGCCCAGCTCCAGCCGCCCTCGACCAGGTGCACCGAGCCGCGCACCGTGTACGGCACGGCGCGGATCTCGACGATGTCGCCGGGCTTGAGCGCGCGCGGGTCACCACGCAGCGCGTCCGCGTCCCGGTCCCGGAACGGGTCACCCGGCGCCGCCTTCGTCTTCGGGCCGGACGCGGACCGGGATCTCCGCATCGCAATCACGGCGATCACCACACCGGCCACCCCGACGAGGCACCCCAGCGTGGTCACCACGTACGCCAACGAACCGTTCACGACCGCCTCCCCCAACATGCTCGGCGGGAACGGTAACAACCGCAGACAAGCTTGCTGAAGCCCTAGACGCTGAGTGTTCGCTCAGTTACCTGCATGGCCGGCGAGCCGGTCGGCCGCATACTCGCCCAGCGTGGCCCGGCCCATCAGGCAGCCGGAGAACGTGGTGAACTCGCCGTCGTCGTCGCGCAGCCGGGTCCACGCCGCCCGCCCGGCGGCCGGGTCGACCGCCTCCAGCAGCGTCGCCGCGTACGCCCGGCCGGCCGGCGAACCCTTGCGGAGCAGCTTGTCGACCCGCTTGCGGGCCGCCTCCGGGTGCTCCCGCAACCCCTGCTCCAGCCGCCGGTACGCCTCGGTCGCGGGCAGCATCTGCCCCGCCAGCCCCACCCCGCCGAAGGCGAGAGTGTCCGCGCGGTCGAGTTCCCGCGCCGCCTCGTCCAGTTCCCGCTCCCACGTCCCGCTCATACCCCACTATGTGCCCACGCCGCTCACCCCTCACCCCTCCCGAGTGCAAGGAAGGGCCCCTTATTAACGCCTCCGGTAGAGGAAGGGCCCCCTATTAACACCGCACGACGCGCGGGCGCAGGCGGGGCGCGGGGTCGGGGGCGGGGGCGCGAGGGACGGCGAAGGCCCGGCCTTGAGGGGCCGGGCCTTCGCGGGGTGGAGCGGGTCAGGCGGCGGTGACCGCCAGGGACTCCTTCGTGTCGGACAGGTCGACGCGCACCGTGTCGCCGTCGCGGATGTCGCCGGACAGCAGCGCCTTGGCGAGCTGGTCGCCGATCGCCGACTGCACCAGCCGGCGCAGCGGGCGGGCGCCGTAGATCGGGTCGTACCCGTGCTCGGCCAGCCAGGTGCGTGCGGAGTCGCTGACGTCCAGTGCCAACCGGCGGTCCGCAAGACGGGTTCGCATCCGGTCGAGCTGGATGTCCACGATCGACCGCAGGTCCTCGCCCTGGAGCGCGGCGAACACCACGATGTCGTCGAGCCGGTTGAGGAACTCGGGCTTGAAGTGGGACCGGACCACCGCGAGCACGCCCTCCCGGCGCTCGTTCTCGGTCAGCGTCAGGTCGCTGATCACCGACGAGCCCAGGTTCGAGGTGAGGATCAGGATCGCGTTGCGGAAGTCGACCGTACGGCCCTGACCGTCGGTGAGCCGGCCGTCGTCGAGCACCTGGAGCAGTACGTCGAAGACGTCGGGGTGTGCCTTCTCCACCTCGTCCAGCAGGATCACCGAGTACGGGCGGCGGCGTACCGCCTCGGTGAGCTGGCCGCCCTCCTCGTAGCCGACGTACCCGGGCGGGGCGCCGACCAGGCGGGCCACCGAGTGCTTCTCGCCGTACTCACTCATGTCGATGCGGACCATGGCCCGCTCGTCGTCGAAGAGGAACTCGGCGAGCGCCTTTGCCAGCTCGGTCTTGCCGACGCCGGTCGGACCGAGGAACAGGAAGCTGCCGGTCGGCCGGTCCGGATCGGCGACGCCGGCCCGGGCACGGCGGACCGCGTCGGAGACCGCGCCGACCGCCTCGGCCTGGCCGACCACGCGGGCGCGCAGCGACTCCTCCATCCGCAGCAGCTTGGCGGTCTCGCCTTCCAGCAGCCGGCCGGCGGGGATGCCGGTCCAGGCGGCGACCACCGCGGCGATGTCGTCCGCGCCGACCTCCTCCTTGAGCATCGCGCCGTCGGCCTGGAGCCGGGCCAGTTCCTCCTCGGCCTGCTTCAGCTCGGTCCGCAGCGCGGGGATCCGGCCGTACCGCAGCTCGGCGGCGCGTTCCAGCTCGCCGTCGCGCTCGGCCCGCTCGGCCTCGCCGCCGAGGCGCTCCAGCTCCTCCTTGGCGGTGGAGAGCTTGGTGATGTGGCTCTTCTCGGTCTGCCAGCGCTCGGAGAGCGCGGTGAGCTGCTCGCGCTTGTCGGCCAGCTCCTTGCGCAGCCGCTCCAGGCGCTCGGCGGACGCGGCGTCCGGCTCCTTGGCCAGCGCCATCTCCTCGATCTCCAGGCGGCGTACCGCCCGCTCGATCTCGTCCACCTCGACCGGGCGCGAGTCGATCTCCATGCGTAGCCGGGACGCGGACTCGTCGACCAGGTCGATCGCCTTGTCCGGCAGGAACCGGTCGGTGATGTAGCGGTCGGAGAGCGCGGCGGCGGCGACCAGCGCGGCGTCGGTGATCCGTACGCCGTGGTGCACCTCGTAGCGCTCCTTGAGCCCGCGCAGGATGCCGATGGTGTCCTCGATGGTCGGCTCGCCGACCAGCACCGGCTGGAAGCGGCGCTCCAGGGCCGGGTCCTTCTCGATGTGCTCGCGGTACTCGTCGAGCGTGGTCGCGCCGACCATCCGCAGCTCGCCGCGGGCCAGCATCGGCTTGAGCATGTTGCCGGCGTCCATCGAGCCCTCGCCCTTGCCCGCGCCGACCACTGTGTGCAGCTCGTCGAGGAACGTGATGACCTGGCCGTCGGAGTTCTTGATCTCCTCCAGCACGGACTTCAGCCGCTCCTCGAACTGGCCGCGGTAGGACGCGCCGGCGACCATCGCGCCGAGGTCGAGCGAGACGAGCTTCTTGTCCCGCAGCGACTCGGGTACGTCGCCGGCCACGATCCGCTGGGCCAGGCCCTCCACGATCGCGGTCTTGCCGACGCCCGGCTCGCCGATCAGCACCGGGTTGTTCTTGGTACGCCGGGACAGCACCTGGATCACGCGGCGGATCTCCGAGTCCCGGCCGATCACCGGGTCGATCTTGCCGTCGCGGGCGCTGGCGGTGAGGTCCACGCCGTACTTGGCCAGGGCCTGGTAGGTCTGCTCCGGGTCGGCGGTGGTGACCCGGCGGTCCCCGCCCCGGACGGTCGGGAACGCGGCGACCAGGTTCTCCTCGGTGGCGCCGGAGTTCTTCAGCGCGACCGAGACCGCGCCGCCGACGCGGGCCAGCCCGGCCAGCAGGTGCTCGGTGGAGGTGTACTCGTCGCCCAGCGGCCGGGCGATCTGCTCGGCGGCGCCGATGGCGTTGACGAACTCGCGCGCAAGCGTCGGCTCGGCGATGCTCGACCCGCGCGCGGCGGGCAGCGCGTCGACCGAGCGCAGAGCGACGCGGCGCAGCTCGGCGGGGTCGGCCCCGACGGCGCGCAGCAGACCCGCGGCGGTCGAGCCCTCGGTGTCCAGCAGTGACAGCAGCAGGTGCCAGGGCTCCACGGTGGCGTGACCGCGCTGGTTCGCCAGCGCGACGGCACCGGTGATGGCTTCGCGGCTCTTGGTGGTGAGTCGTTCCGTGTTCATGGGCTCCCCCGGATCGGCGTGTCCACTGGTCATGACACAACCAGAGTTGAGTCTATTCCGCTCAACTCCACTTGTGTGACCTGAGTCACCACTCGCCGGGCCGACTGAAAGACATCGACCCCGACGAGAACGCGTGCGCGGCAGCGGTAGCCTCACCGGCGTGCGAGTACGTGTCGAACAGACCGCCCTGCCGGGTATCGGCGTACGTCATGACCTGATGACGGAGTCCGGCCGCCGGCTCGGAGTGGTCTCACACCGCAATGGCCGTCGCGACCTGGTCCTGTACGACCCGGAAGATCCCGACTCCTGCCAACACGACATCCCCCTCACGGACGACGAGGCGGAGGCGCTCGCCGACATCCTCGGCGCGTCGCTGATGCTGGGTCAGCTCTCCGGGCTGCGCGAGCAGGCCGCCGGGCTGCTGACCGAGCAGATCGCCATCCCGGCCGGGTCGAAGTACGTCAACAAGCGGCTGGGTGACACCAAGGCGCGGGCCCGGACCAGTGCGTCGATCGTCGCCGTGCTGCGTCAGGGCACGGTGAACGTCTCGCCGGATCCCACTTTCCGGTTCGAAGCCGGCGACGTGGTCGTCGTGGTCGGGACCCGCCAGGGGCTCGACGGCGTGACCGCAATCCTCGCCGAGACCGACCCGGACGTCTGACGCGTATGCACGAAACCACAATCCTGCTCATCGAGGTCGGTGCGCTGCTGCTCCTGCTCGGCCTGCTCGGCCGGCTGAGCCGTCGCTTCGGCGTCTCGCCCATCCCGCTCTACCTGCTCGCCGGCCTCGCCTTCGGGCACGGCGGCCTGTTGCCGCTCAACGCCAGCGAGGAGTTCTTCGCCGTCGGCGCCGAGATCGGCGTGATCCTGCTGCTGGTCATGCTCGGCCTGGAGTACAGCGCCAACGAACTGGTGGGCAACCTCCGCTCGGCCGCGCCCGCCGGTCTGATCGACGCGGTGCTCAACGCGCTGCCCGGCTTCGGGTTCGCGCTGCTGCTCGGCTGGGGCTGGGTCGCCGCCGTGGTGCTCGCGGGCGTCACCTGGGTGTCGTCCTCGGGCGTCATCGCCAAGGTGCTCGGCGACCTGGGCCGGGTCGGTAACCGGGAGACACCGGTGATCCTCTCCGTCCTGGTGATCGAGGACCTGGCGATGGCCCTCTACCTGCCGCTGGTCACCGCGCTGCTCGCCGGGGTCGGCCTGATGAAGGGCGGCATCGCGCTCGCCATCGCGGTGTTCACCGTGGTCGTCGTGCTGGCCGTGGCGATCCGGTACGGCCACCTGATCTCCGCCGCGCTGTCCGCCAAGGACCCGGAGGCGCTCCTGCTCGGGGTGCTGGGCCTGACCCTGCTCATCGCGGGCGTCGCGGCCAAGCTCCAGGTCTCCGCCGCCGTCGGCGCGTTCCTGGTCGGCATCGCGCTGTCCGGGCCGGTGGCGCACCACGCCACCGAACTGCTCTCCCCGCTACGGGATCTCTTCGCCGCGGTCTTCTTCGTGTTCTTCGGGCTGGTCACCAACCCGCTGGACATGCCGCCGGTGCTACTGCCCGCGCTGCTGCTGGCAGTGGTCACCATGGCGACGAAGGTGGCCACCGGTTACCTGGCCGCCCGCCGGGTCGGGATCGCCGAGCCCGGTCGCTGGCGGACCGGCCTGGCGCTGACACCGCGCGGTGAGTTCTCCATCGTCATCGCCGGGCTGGCCGTCTCCGCCCTCTACCCGGTGGACCCGAAGCTGGCGGCGCTCGCCACCGCGTACGTGTTGATCACCGTGGTGACCGGTCCGCTGCTCGCCCGGCTGCCCGACACGCAGTGGTTCAAGCAGTGGCTGCGCACCCGCGCCGCAGCCGCCGCCCGTACGCCGGCGCCGTTGCCCGCGCCGACCGGAGACTGACCGGGGCCGGGCCGGGTCCGCCGTAGGGCAGATCCGGCCCGGCGTTGTCAAATTGATCCCCGGAAGGTCTACCACTGCTCCGCTCAGCCGCGTTAACGTTTCGCCCCAGCAGCCAGGGTCCGCGGGTGGCCGGTGCCCCCGCCAGCGCAAGCGGAAGGTCGGCCGGTGAACGTGCAGGAAGAGACGTTCCACGGCTTCGCCAATCCGGTCGATCCCTCGCCCGCCGAACTCCGGGCGTGGGCCTATCAACCGGATTCGGTGCCGCTGACCTCGATGCCGCCCGACTGGGACCTGCTGGTCGCCGGTGACCGCCTGGTGCAGACGCTGTTCGACCTGGCGATGGACCAGGGCTGCCCGGCCCGCCGGTTCGCGCTGCACTGCCTCTACATCTACGCCGCCGACGGCATCCGGACGAACTTCCGCGCCCATCCCAAGCGCCGGTTCCGCAAGCTGGTCGAGCAGGCCGAACGCGCCGGTGACGACCTGATGCGCAACTGGGCGCACAACAGCCGCGTGCTGCTCGCCCGGCCGGACCTCTTCGTCTACCGGGACTGGTGCGAAGGCGGCCTGGTCCGCGAGAACCGCCGCCTCTGACACCTCGCCCCCCGGAACACGAACGGGCCGCGATCCCGAGCACACGAACGGGCCGGGATCCCCCGTGGATCCCGGCCCAGCTCGTCGGCGGATCGTCAGGTCGCCCCGCCCTGCTTCTTGCGCCTCTCGTCGTCCCGGGCCCGGTCCACGCCGTGGTCCGTCTGGTCGGCGAAGCGCCCATCCTTGACCTTGTCGCTGAAGCGTCCCTCGGTGACCCGATCGAACCGCTCGCGGACGTTCTCGGCCACCTTCTCCAGCCGTTCCTCGGCGCGTTCCGCCACCTTCTTCGCCGGTTCCGCCATGGCTCCCCCTGCCAGCTCGGCGTCCGATTTAGGGGTTTTAGCCCTACCGGCGAGCCTAGTCGACAGCGCCCTGCCGCATCCGGCTTTCCTCCGCCGAGCGCCCCCGAACCGTGGACGCACGAAGGCCGGCGCAGCCCCGGGGGAGCGGGGCGCGCCGGCCTTCCGGTGAAGGTCAGCGGTCGGGAGCGCGGCGCGGTCGCCACACGACGAGCGCGGTGGACGTGCGGTTGGTCGGCACGAGATCGCCGCGGGGAAAGCCACCGAGCGACTCCAGCTCGGCGATCCGCCGGTACGCGGCGTCCAGCTCCGCCTCCAGGCGGGCCACCCGCTGCTGCGCCTCTTCGAGCAGCCGCTCCAGCCCGATGATCCGCTTGACCCCGGCCAGGTTGATCCCGTCGTCCTGGCTGAGCCGCTGCACCTCGCGCAGCAGCACCACGTCCCGGACGCTGTACCGGCGACCACCGCCGGACGCCCGGCCCGCCTGCACCAGGCCCAGCCGGTCGTACTGGCGCAGCGTCTGGGGGTGCATCCCCGCCATCCGCGCAGCCACCGAGATCATCAAGACCTTGGCCTCGTAGGCCGGGTCAACTGAGCCGACGTACTCCTCCGACATGCCCGCTCACCTCCGCTGCCGCCGTCAACTGAATCGACGTACCCGCGCGTCGAGATGTTCCCGCGCGGCGGGCGGAGTCTGCGCTGCGAAGGTCTCCAGCGCCGCCCGCGCCTCGTCCGAGACCTTCGCCGGGACCACCACGTCGAGCGTGACCAGCAGGTCACCGGCGCGGCCGTCCTTGCGTACGACGCCCATGCCGCGGGCGCGCAGCACCCGCCCGCTCGGCGTACCCGGTGGCACCCGCAGCGTCACAGTCCCGTCCAGGGTCGGGACGCGCAGGTCGGTGCCGAGAACCGCCTCGGCGTACGTGATAGGGACGTTCAGGGTCAGATCGTCCCCGGTGCGTCCGAACAGCTCGTCCGGGCGGACCTTCACCTGCACGAACAGGTCGCCCGCCGGACCGCCCCGCTCGCCGGGCTCACCCCGGCCGGCCAGCCGGATCCGCTGCCCGTCGGCCACCCCGGCGGGGAAGCGCACGTTGAGCGTGCGGGTCTTGGTGACCCCGCCGGTGCCGTGGCACTCCGGGCACTTCTCCTCGACGATCGTGCCGACGCCCTGACAGTTGCGGCACGGCTCGGAGAAGCTGAACGACCCCTGGTTGCGCGTGGTCACCCCGGCGCCGTGGCAGACCGGGCAGGGCGCCGGCTGCGTACCCGGCTTCGCGCCGTTGCCGTGGCAGGTGTCGCAGACGCCGGGCGCGCGCAGCGTCAGCGGCAGCGTGACGCCGCGGACCGCGTCGGAGAAGTCCAGCGCCACCTGGGTCTCGACGTCCCGGCCACGCGCCGGGCCGCGCGGACGCGCCGCGCCGCCCCCGCCGCCGCCGGAGAAGATCGAGCTGAACAGGTCGGTGAAACCGCCACCGCCGAACCGGTTGTCGCCGCCGCCGGCCCCGCCGCCGAACAGGTCGGAGACGTCGAACGGCGCGCCGCCCGGCTGGCCCGGGCCACGGGCGTTACGCCGGAAGGCGCCCGAGCCGAACAGCGAGCGCATCTCG
The DNA here is from genome assembly GCF_014203425.1 of Micromonospora echinospora. Classification (NCBI taxonomy): domain Bacteria; kingdom Bacillati; phylum Actinomycetota; class Actinomycetes; order Micromonosporales; family Micromonosporaceae; genus Micromonospora; species Micromonospora echinospora. The sequence goes on along the minus strand of NZ_JACHJC010000001.1, from coordinate 752,667 downwards.
TCGTACTCGCGCCGCTTCTTCTCGTCGCCCAGCACCGCGTACGCCTCGGAGACGGTCTTGAACCGCTCCTCGGCCCCGGTGTCACCGGGGTTGTGGTCCGGGTGCGACTCCCGGGCCAGCTTGCGGTACGCCTTCTTGATCTCGTCCGAGGAGGCGGACTTCTCCACGCCCAGCGCGGCGTAGTAGTCCTTCTCGATCCAGTCCTTGGAACTCACCGGTCCACCCCCTTCCACGGGTCGAAGCCCGGCCGTCCCGCCCGCCCGGTGCGGGCGGGCGGGACGTCACGGGTCGGCACTACTCCGGGTCCGCGACCGCGACCATGGCGGGCCGCAGCAGCCGCTCACCGAGCTGGTAACCCCGGCGCATGACCTGCACGCAGGTCGACTCGGTCACGTCGGCGGAGGTCTGGTGCGCCACCGCCTCGTGCCGGGTCGGGTCGAACGGGTCGCCCTTCTCGCCGAAGGCGGTCAGGCCGAACTTGCCCAGCGCGCCGGTGAGCTGCTCGGCCACGCTGCCGAACGGGCCCACCAGATCGCCGTGCTCGCGGGCCCGGTCCAGGTCGTCCAGGATCGGCAGCAGCGCGCTGAGCACCGCACCGGTGGCCTGCTCCTGGACCAGGTTGCGGTCCCGGTCGACCCGCTTGCGGTAGTTGGCGTACTCCGCCGTGACCCGCTGGAGGTCGCGGGTGCGCTCCTCCAGGTCGGTACGGAGCGACTCCAGCTCGGCGCCGAGCGGCGCGCTCGCCTCGGTCTCCCCGCTCGGCTCGGCCGGGGAGTCGACCACCGTCGGCCCGTTGACCTCGGCCTCGCCGCCGATCTCGTCGACCACGACCTCGGCCTCCTCGACCAGCCCTTCGGCGGGCGCGTCGGCAGCGGCGTCCGCCGCCGAGACGTTGTTCGCCGGCTGCTCGGTCACCTTGCCGAGCTTGCGCTTGTCGCGGATGACGACCCGGGGTTCGTCGCCGGCGTGCTTGCCGGCGCCCGGCGCCGACCCAGTGGCACCCGGGTCGGCCGCACGTGGCTTGTCCGTCATGCGGTTACCTCATCCCTCTGCCGTGCGCATCGTGTCCGGGACCGGATGTCACTTCTTGTCCTCGTCCACGATCTCCGCGTCGACCACGTCGTCGTCGCCACCGGCCTTCGGGCCACCGGCCGCACCCGCGCCGGCGCCCGGCCCGGCCGCGCCGCCCGGCGCGGCCTGCTCGCCCTCCTGCTGCTGGGCGTAGAGCAGCGAGCCGGCCTGCTGGGAGACCTGTGCCAGCTTCTCGTGCGCGGACTTGATCTTCTCGATGTCCTGGCCGCCGAGCGCGCTGCGCAGCTCGCCGAGTGCCTCGTTGAGCTGGTCACGGTTCTCGCTGGGCAGCTTGTCGCCGCTCTCGGCGAGGAACTTCTCGGTCTGCCACTGGAGCGCCTCGGCCACGTTGCGGGTCTCGGCCTCCTCGCGGCGGCGCTTGTCCTCGTCGGCGTGCTCCTCGGCGTCCCGGCGCATCCGCTCGATGTCGTCCTTCGGCAGCGAGGAGCCGCCGGTGATCGTCATCTTCTGCTCCTTGCCGGTGCCCAGGTCCTTGGCGTGCACGTTCACGATGCCGTTGGCGTCGATGTCGAACGTGACCTCGATCTGCGGCACGCCGCGCGGGGCCGGCGGGAGGCCGGTCAGCTCGAAGGTGCCGAGCTTCTTGTTGTAGGCGGCGATCTCCCGCTCGCCCTGGAACACCTGGATCAGCACCGACGGCTGGTTGTCGTCGGCCGTGGTGAAGACCTCGGAGCGCTTGGTCGGGATGGTGGTGTTGCGTTCGATGAGCTTGGTGAAGATGCCGCCCTTGGTCTCGATGCCCAGGCTCAGCGGGGTCACGTCGAGCAGCAGGACGTCCTTGACCTCACCCTTGAGCACACCGGCCTGGAGCGCGGCGCCGACGGCGACGACCTCGTCCGGGTTGACGCCCTTGTTCGGGTCACGGCCGGTGAGCTGCTTGACCAGGTCGGTGACGGCCGGCATCCGGGTCGAGCCGCCGACCAGGATGACGTGGTCGACGTCGGAGATTTTGATCCCGGCGTCCTTGACGGCCTGCTCGAACGGGCCCTTGCAGCGGTCCAGCAGGTCCTGCGTCATGCGCTGGAACTCGGCGCGGCTCAGCGTCACGTCGAGGTGCAGCGGGCCGGCCGAACCGGCGGTGATGTACGGCAGGTTGATGTTGCTGGTGGTGGCGGCGGACAGCTCGATCTTGGCCTTCTCGGCCGCCTCCTTGAGCCGCTGCAACGCCATCTTGTCCTGCGAGAGGTCGATGCCGTGCTCGCCGCGGAACGTCTTCACCAGATGGTCGATGATGCGCTGGTCCCAGTCGTCACCGCCGAGCTGGTTGTCACCGCTGGTGGACTTGACCTCCACCACGCCCTCGGCCAGCTCCAGCAGCGACACGTCGAAGGTGCCGCCACCGAGGTCGAAGACCAGGACGGTCTGCTCCTTGGAACCCTTGTCCAGGCCGTACGCCAGGGCGGCCGCGGTCGGCTCGTTCACGATCCGCAGCACGTTGAAGCCGGCGATCTCACCGGCCTCCTTGGTGGCCTGGCGCTGTCCGTCGTTGAAGTAGGCCGGGACGGTGATCACGGCGTCGGTGATCTGCTCGCCCAGGTATGCCTCGGCGTCCCGCTTCAGCTTCATCAGCGTGCGGGCCGAGATCTCCTGCGGGGTGTACTTCTTGCCGTCGATGTCGACGGTCCAGTTGGTGCCGATCTCCCGCTTGACCGAGCGAATGGTCCGGTCGGGGTTGGTCACCGCCTGGCGCTTGGCGACCTCACCGACGAGCACCTCGCCGTTGCGGGCGAACGCGACGATCGAGGGAGTCGTACGCGAGCCCTCTGCGTTGGCGATGACGGTGGGCTCACCGCCCTCGAGAACGCTGACGCAGGAGTTCGTCGTGCCGAGGTCGATGCCGACCGCACGTGCCATGTTCGCTTCCTCGCTTCGTAACGGGTGAGCAGGTCAGACGGCCTGCCCGGGGGACCGCCCGGAAGCGGTCGCACCACAAGTTGAGTGAACTTGACTCAATACTGCCACGCCATCGCCAATCCGCAAGTCGAGGTTGAGCGGACCCGGCGCAACCCGACCGTTACTACTGCCCGGTTGTCTTACCTTGCGTCGGTCGGGCACGCTTTAGCGGTGACGACGCATGGCGATTCCGCCACCAGTGCCGGCGCGCCCGCCGTCGCAGCCCGCACCGGAGCCACCACCGGCGCCGACCAGCCTGCGCAAGCCGCGGAGGGCCTGCCCGCCGCGCTCACCGGCCTGCGGTCGGCGATCGGCACGGCCCGCTTCCCGCTCGCCCTCCCCTCGGCCGAGCCGGCCCGGCACGCCGCCACGAGCCTCACCGACCAGCTCGACGACTACCTGCTTCCCCGCCTGGCCCGGCTCGACGCCCCGCTCCTGGTGGTCGTCGGCGGCTCCACCGGCGCGGGCAAGTCGACGCTCGTCAACAGCCTGGTCCAGGCACGGGTCAGCGCGGCCGGGGTGCTCCGCCCGACCACCCGCTCACCGGTGCTGGTGTGCAGTCCCAGCGACGCGTCCTGGTTCCGACGGGGCGAGCTGCTGCCCGGCCTGACCCGTACCACCGAGCCGAGCGAGCAGCCGGGCACCCTGCACCTGGTCACCGCCCCGGCGCTCCCGCCCGGCCTGGCCTTCCTCGACGCGCCCGACATCGACTCCGTGGTCGACGCCAACCGGGCGCTCGCCGGGCAGCTGCTCGCCGCCGCCGACCTCTGGCTGTTCGTCACCACCGCCGCCCGGTACGCCGACGCCGTCCCCTGGGAGCTGCTGCGCAGCGCCCGCGCCCGGGGCACGGCGGTGGCGATGGTGCTGGACCGGGTACCCCCGGAGGCAGCCGACGAGGTCGCCGCCCACCTGTCCGAGATGCTCGCCGAGCAGGAACTGGGCGCGGCGCCGCTGTTCGTCCTGCCGGAGACCTGGGTGGACGGGCAGGGGCTGCTGCCGGACCGGATCACCGCGCCGCTCAGCGACTGGTTCACCCGGCTCGCCGCCGACGCCGACGCCCGCGCCGCGGTGGTCCGGCAGACGCTCGACGGCGCGCTGGCCGCGCTGCACCCGGTGGTGGAGGCGCTCGCCGAGGCCGCCGACGAGCAGTGCACCGCCGCCGACGCGCTGGACGAGCGGGTACGGGCCGCGTACCGGGGCGCGGAACGGACAGTCGACCAGGGGCTCAGGGACGGCCGGCTGCTGCGCGGCGAGGTTCTGGCCCGCTGGCAGGAGTTCATCGGCACCGGCGAGTTCTTCCGGGGCCTGGAGGCACGGATCGGCCGGCTGCGGGACCGGGTCGTCGCGGCGGTCACCGGGCGGCCCGCGCCCGCCGCGGAACTGCGTACCGCGATCGAGTCGCAGCTCGTCACGCTGCTGCGCGGGGTGGCCGACGAGGCGGCGGAGAACGCGTACACCGGTTGGAAGGCGCACCCGGCCGGCGCGGCGCTGCTGGAGCCGGACCTGGCCCACGCCTCGGCCGACCTGCCGCAGCGGGCCGAGCAGCTGGTCCGCGACTGGCAGCGCGGTGTGCTGGAGCTGGTCCGGGTCGAGGGCGGCGACCGGCGCTTCGTGGCCCGCACTGCGGCGTACGCGGTGAACGCCACCGGCCTCGTCGTCATGATCGGCGTGTTCGCCTCCACCGCGTTCATCCCCACCGGGCTGGAGGTCGCGGCCGGCACCGGCACCGCGGTCGCCGGGCAGACAGTGCTCCAGGCGATCTTCGGCGACCAGGCGGTGCGGAACCTGTCCCGCAAGGCCCGCGTCGACCTGCTCGACCGGGTCGGCAAGCTGATGGCCGAGGAGGCCGAGCGCTTCCTGGCCCGCACCGAGGCCGAACGCCCGGCCGACAACGCCGGCGCGGCGCTGCGCTGGGCCGCTCTGGAGGTCGAGCGGGCCCGGCACCGCAGCGGCCTGTTCCCGGCCACCGAGCAGGGCGGTCGCCCGTGAGCGCGAGGAGTGAGCCGGTCCTGCGAGCCCCGCAGCCGCGAGCAAGGAAGGCACCGTGAGCGCGAGGAGTGAGCCGGTCCTGCGAGCCCCGCAGCCGCGAGCAAGGAAGGCACCGTGAGCGCGAGGAGTGAGCCGGTCCTGCGAGCCCCGCAGTCACGAACGAGGAAGGCACCGTGAGCAACGTCGTCGGACGGATGCGTGACGCGCTGCGCAGCGAGCAGCGGGTCGACCCGGACGTGCTGATCGAGCGCCTCCAGGCGATCCAGCGGTTCCTGAGCGCGGTGGACGGTGACGTGCCCGACGCCCAGTTGGTCGCCGCACACACGGTGGTCGAGCGGGCCGGTGACCGGCTCGCCCTCTCCGGGCGGCACACGGTGGTGGCGCTGGCCGGCGCGACCGGCAGCGGCAAGTCGAGCCTGTTCAACTCGCTGGCCCGGCTCGACCTCTCCCCGGTCGGGGTGCGCCGGCCGACCACCGGCGTCGCGCACGCCTGCGTGTGGGGTCCGCTGGACGGCGCGGTCCGGCTGCTCGACTGGATCGGCGTGCTGCCCCGGCACCGGTTCGTCCGGGAGAGCCCGCTGGACGGCGACGACGAGTCGATGCTGCACGGCCTCGTCCTGCTCGACCTGCCCGACTTCGACTCGGTGCAGCACGGCCACCGGCTGGAGGTGGACCGTCTGCTGGGCCTGGTCGACCTGGTGGTCTGGGTGGTCGACCCACAGAAATACGCGGACCGCGTGATCCACACCAGCTACCTGCGCGAATTCCACAGGCACAAGGACGTCACGGTCGTGGTGCTCAACCAGGCCGACCGGCTGCACCCGACCGAGCTGCCCAAGGTCCTCGACGACCTGCGCCGGCTGCTCGACGAGGACGGGCTGGGCGGGGTGCCGTTGCTGCCGACGGTAGCGGTGGACCCAAACGGGCTCAGCGGCCTGCGGGCCGAGCTGGAGCGTACGGTCGCCGAACGGCAGGCCGCCCTGCGCCGGCTCTCCGGCGACGTGGACGCCGTGGTGGCCGATCTCGAACCGCTCGTCGGGCCGGAACCGCCGAGCACCAGGCCCGGTGACGCCTCGGCGCAGGAGCTGACCCGGGCGCTGGCCGGGGCGGCCGGGGTGCCGACTGTGGCTCAGGCGGTCGAGGGTGCGTACCGGCACCGGGCCGTCAGCAACACCGGCTGGCCGCTGCTGCGGAGCTGGCGCAAGCTGCGACCGGACCCGCTGCGCCGGTTGCACCTGCCCGGGCGGGACCCGGACGCGCCGGGGGAGAGCCTGGTCGCGGCCACCTCCGTACCCGATCCGACGGCCGCGCAGCGCTCGTCGCTGACGCTGGCGATCCGCGCGGTGGCCGACCGGCACGGCGCCGGTCTGCCGACGCCGTGGCCGGCCGCGGTGACCGCCGCGGCCCGGTCCCGGCAGGCCGACCTGCCGGGCGCGCTCGACCACGCGGTCGCCGCGACCGACCTGGGCATGGACCGCCGGCCGGCCTGGTGGCGGGTGGTCGGCGTGCTCCAGTGGGTGGTCACCCTCACCGCGCTGGCCGGCCTGCTCTGGCTGCTCCTCGGGTACGCGGTGCGCCTGCTCGGCCTGCCGCCGCTGGAACACCCGACGCTCGGCGTGGTGCCATGGCCCACCGTCCTGCTGCTCGGTGGCCTGCTGGCCGGGCTGCTGATCGCGGCGCTGACCCGGCCGGTGGTCGGATGGGCGGCCCGGCGGGCCCGGGCGCGGGCCGAGCGACGCCTGCTCACCTCGGTGGGCAGCGTCGGCGAGAAGTACGTGCTGGACCCGGTGTGGGCGGTGCTGACCCGCTACGGCACGGGCCGGGACGCGCTGCGCGAGGCCGGGCGGCGCTGAACCCGGCGTGCTGACCGGTGTGGGGGCGGCTCGCGCGGCGTAGGGTCGATGCATGGCCACGCCACAGACCCCCTACGACGCGGTGCTGCACGCCGCGCGCGACGTGACGAGGCTCGACTCGGCCCTGGACGCGGAGATGCTCGGCGCCGCGTTGCTGGGCAGCGTCTACGCCGTCGCGGAACACGACCGGGAACAGGCCGTCCGCGAGTTCGTCACCGGCTTCCTCGCCGCCACGTCCCGGCGGCGCAGCGCCGCCGCGACCACCCTGCGCGCCGTCTTCGCCGCCCTGGTGCCCGACGCCGAGGGCGCCGCCCGGGTCCGACCCGGCGCGTACGCCCCGACGTGGACCGCCCAGCTCGGCCGGGTGCACGTCACGGGCGCCTGGGCGTACGGCGACGTGTACGGCGACCAGACGTCCTACCTCGCCACGTTCGCCTACGACGACGAGGAGCAGGGCGGGCCGGAGCACGCGCTGGTGGCGCTGGTCGACCACAACATCGGCATCACCAAGGACGTCTTCGTCGGCGGCCCGGCGGCCCGGATCGTGGAGCAGGCCCGGGAGATCTGCACCGAGGACGAGTTCACCTGGTTCCGTACCGAGGACCCGGCCCGGATGCACGCCGAGGTGAGCCGCCACCTGGCGGTCACCGACGATCTCACCGAGCTGCCCGCGCAGGGCTCACTGGCCACCGACCGGGCGCTCGTGGGCGCGCGGCTGGCCGTACTGCCCGGGCCGACCCCGCCGGCCGGGCCGGCTGTCGTGCCGCCGCCCACCGACGAGGAGCGCACCCGTCTGGTACGCGCGTTCCTCGACTCGCCCGAGGCGGCCCGGTTCGGCCTGCCCGAGGTGGCCGACGGCGAGCTGGCCTCGCTGCACTTCTGCCTCGGCCTGCTGCTCGACCACGCGGCCAGCTTCCCGGACGCCGACCCGATGCGGTGGAGCCCGATGGTCGCCGAGCTGTTCCTGCTCGACTGGGTGCACCGGCGGGCCGTGCTGGACATGGACGACGCGGCCATGCTGCCCCGGGTGCTGCGCGCCTGGGCGGCGTACGCGGCCCGGCAGCGCGGGCTGTCGCAGCCGGCCGCCGCCCGGACGGACGAGGCGATCACCGAGATGGTCCCGGAGTTCGCGCGGCTCTACAGCACCGGCGAGCGGCGCAGTCCGGCTACCGCGGCGGTGGCCCAGCTCATGGCGGACGGCGTGGATCCGGACGACCCGGAGGCGCTCAACGCCTGGATCGAGGCGAACCGCCACCGCCTGACCGACGACCCGGCCTAGGCAGTCGCGCCCGCATGATCGCCGCCACCTCGCCGCCACCTCGGCGAGGTGGCGTGGTCGCAACCGGTCTGATCCAGCCACTTCGCCGAAGTGGTGTCGATCATGCAGGCTGGCCGGATCACCCCGCCCGACGTGAGGGCATGCCCCCGGACCGCGTTGATCCACCACTTCCCCGAAGTGGCTGCCTCAAGCCGGCCGTGACCACACCACCACGCCGTAATGGTGTCGATCATGCGCCTGCCCTGTCCGGCCTCCCCCTCGTTGATCCACCATCTCGGGGAGGTGGCGGCATCGGGCCCGCCGGAACCGCACCACCACGGCGTAATGGCGTCGATCATGTGGTCTGCGCGCTCCGGACCACCCCGCCGCAATGGCAGGGGCATGTCCCGGGAAGACCCACAACCTCGTTGATCGACACCATCTCGGCGAAGTGGCTGTATCGGGCCGGTCGGGACTGCACCACTACGCCGGGGTGGTGTCGATCATGAGGGGTGCGGGCGCGAGACCGCGCTCCCTAACGGCCGGCGAGTGACGTCGGCTCGGCGGTGGAACCGGACGAGGTGGCCTACGGCTCGGACGGAGCCGACGGGCTGGCGTCGGAAGTAGCGGAGGTGGCGGGGCCCGGCAGGACCCTACGACTCGGCGGGACCCGACGGCTCGGAGGTAGCGGAGGTGGCGGACGGCTCGGCGGGACCGGACGGATCGGCAGGACCCGACGGATCGGCAGGACCCGACGGCTCGGCGGGACCGGACGTACCCGATGGGCCGGACGGCTCGGACGAACCCGTCGAGGGCGTCGGCTCGACGGACGTGGCGGACGGCTCAGGGCTGGGGCTCGGCTCGGGCGTCGGCGTACCCGGGTCGGACGGCGAGTGCGACGGTGACGGCGACGGCACCGGGGACGGGCGCGGCGGCCGGACCGGGGTGGGCCGGACCGGCGTGGCCGGTGGCCGCGGCGCGGCCACCGGCCGGGAGCGGTGGCGGGCGGCCAGGTCGCTGTCGTCGGGCAGGCTCGGCGCGGCCGGGAGCACCGGCCGCGCCGGGGGTACGGAGGTGACGTCGACCGCGGGCGTGGGCGTGGACGGCACGGCGGGCTGGGTCGCCTGGGGCACCGGGATGACCACCGGCCCGACCGAGGGCGTCGGGAGGAACGGGGTGCTGGTGTCGGGGAGCGCGCTGTTGCCCACGGTCGCCGATCCGGTGCTGACCGCGGCGAGGATCGGCATCGACGCGGTGCCGGCGAGCAGCGCCACGGTGAGCAGGTAGCCCCGGCTGGGTCCACCCGCCCCGGGGGCGCGGTGCGCGCCGATCACCCGGCGGTACGGGGAGGCGGGCAGCGCCCGGTGGCGGCCGAGGAAGGGCGTGCCGGGGGGACCCTCTGGTTCGGACACCGGCACACTCCTCACGCGCGGACGGGGACGGGGAGAGCCCGCGCGGATATCGGACAAATGCCGCGCAAAAGCTCATTGCAAGCTTGACCCAGTGACGTTCAGTTCACCAGTCGCAACCGCGTGTCGACACACATTTTGTACGTCAGCCGATCGCACCACTGGCGACAAAGACGGCTATCCGTCATGAACCAGATGGAACCTCGCTCGTGGGGGAGGCCATACTGTGGGCCCGCTCACCTCCTCTGCAATCATTCAGGCACGACGGCAACGCAGCCGCCACCTCCGCGTACCCCGCGGCTGGTGCGGAACGACGCCGGCGCTCCCGGGCCTGGGTCCGTCCGCGACGGATCCCGGGCTCACGCCGCGCGGCAACCCCCACCGGGGTCAGGCGCGGTCGCCAGGGACCGGCCCGGCATCAGCCGGGGCGGGCGCACGAGGTGCGCGGCTCGGGTAACCCCCGGTGCCGGCGCAGACAGACAGGGAGAGACGGATGGCAAAGGGCGACCCCGGGGCCGCCGCCCGCAGCAAGCGGGCCGCACCCCGCACCAGGCGCGCCGCCGCGGCCGGTGAACCGGAACTCGTACAGCTGCTCACGCCGGAAGGTGAGCGGATCGAGACCGCGCTCGGCCCGGACGGGACCGAGTACCGCGTCGACTTCACCGACGAGGAGTACCGCGGGCTCTACCGCGATCTCGTCCTGGTGCGCAAGCTCGACGCCGAGGCCACCGCCCTGCAGCGCCAGGGCGAACTGGGCCTGTGGGCCAGCCTGCTGGGTCAGGAGGCGGCGCAGGTCGGCTCCGGCCGGGCGCTGCGTACCCAGGACATGGCCTTCCCGACCTACCGTGAGCACGGCGTGCTCTACTGCCGTGGCATCGACCCGATCATGCCGCTGGGCCTGTTCCGCGGCGTCGACCAGGGCGGCTGGGACCCGAACGAGTTCAAGTTCAACATGTACACGATCGTGATCGGGGCGCAGACCCTGCACGCGACCGGGTACGCCATGGGTGTCGCCATGGACGGCAAGACCGGCGGCGAGGACGGCGAGGCGGTCATCGCCTACTTCGGCGACGGCGCCACCAGCCAGGGCGACGTCAACGAGTCGTTCGTCTGGGCCAGCGTCTTCAACGCCCCGCTCGTGTTCTTCTGCCAGAACAACCAGTACGCCATCTCCGAGCCGCTGGAGCGGCAGACCCGCGTCCCGCTGTACCGCCGGGCCGGCGGGTTCGGCTTCCCCGGCGTCCGGGTGGACGGCAACGACGTGCTCGCGTCGTACGCGGTGACCCGGCACGCGCTGGACAACGCGCGCAACGGCCAGGGCCCGAGCCTGATCGAGGCGTACACCTACCGGATGGGCGCGCACACCACCTCCGACGACCCGACCCGCTACCGCATCGCCAGCGAGGTCGAGGCGTGGCAGGCCAAGGATCCGATCGCCCGGATGAAGGCGTTCCTGACCAAGCAGAAGATCGCCGACGAGTCGTTCTTCACCGAGGTCGACGAGCAGGCCCGCACCGAGTCGGTGCACCTGCGTGAGCGCGTGCTCGCGATGCCCGACCCGCAGCCGGTCAGCATGTTCGACCACGTCTACCCCAACGGGTCTCCCGAGCTGGACGAGCAGCGGGCCCGGTTCTCGCAGTACATGGAGTCGTTCGAGGGGAGCGCCCACTGATGGCCACGGAGACGCTCACCCTCGGCAAGGCGCTCAACACCGGCCTGCGGCGGGCCCTGGAGAACGACCCCAAGGTCGTCATCATGGGCGAGGACGTCGGCAAGCTCGGCGGCGTGTTCCGGATCACCGACGGCCTCCAGAAGGACTTCGGCGACCAGCGCGTGATCGACACCCCGCTGGCCGAGTCCGGCATCATCGGCACCGCTGTCGGCCTGGCCATCCGTGGCTTCCGGCCGGTCTGCGAGATCCAGTTCGACGGCTTCGTCTACCCCGCGTACGACCAGATCGTGTCGCAGGTGGCGAAGATGCACTACCGCTCGCAGGGCAAGGTGCGGATCCCGATGGTCATCCGCATCCCGTTCGGCGGCGGCATCGGCGCTGTCGAGCACCACTCCGAGTCGCCCGAGGCGTACTTCGCGCACACCGCCGGTCTCAAGGTGGTGAGCTGCGCGAACCCGCAGGACGCGTACGTGATGATCCAGCAGGCGATCGCCTCGGACGACCCGATCGTGTTCCTGGAGCCGAAGCGGCGCTACTGGGAGAAGGGTCCGGTGGACCTGGAGGCGCCGATCGCCGACGCGTACCCGCTGCACTCGGCCCGGGTCGTGCGGCCCGGCACGGACGCGACGGTGCTGGCGTACGGCCCGATGGTGCGCACCGCGCTCGACGCGGCCACCGCCGCCGCCGAGGACGGCCGCGAGCTGGAGGTCATCGACCTGCGGACGCTCTCGCCGCTGGACCTGACCGCCGTGTACGAGTCGGTGCGGCGCACCGGCCGCTGCGTGGTCGTGCACGAGGCCCCGGGCAACCTGGGTCTCGGGTCGGAGATCGCGGCCCGGATCACCGAGGAGTGCTTCTACTCCCTGGAGTCCCCGGTGCTGCGGGTGACCGGCTTCGACACGCCCTACCCGGCCGCCCGGGTGGAGGAGGAGTACCTGCCCGACCTGGACCGGGTGCTCGACGCCGTCGACCGCACCTTCGGTTGGTGAGCGGCATGTCCCGGATCAAGGAGTTCAACCTTCCCGACCTGGGCGAGGGCCTGACCGAGGGCGAGATCCTCGCCTGGCTGGTCAAGGTCGGCGACGACATCGAGCTGAACCAGCCGATCGTCGAGGTGGAGACCGCGAAGGCGGCGGTCGAGATCCCGGCGAAGTGGGCCGGCCGGGTGCAGGCGATCTTCCACCCGGAGGGGTCCACTGTCGAGGTGGGCGTGCCGATCATCGCGATCGACACCGACCCGGGCGCCGGGCCGATCGAGGAGTCGACGACCGCGACCCCGGCGTCGGAGCTGCCCACGCCGTCGGCCGCGTCGCTGGCAGCGGTCCAGGTCGCGCCCGCCGAGGGCATGGTCGAGCCGGGTCTGATCGGTGGTGTCGCCCCGGGTGGGCGCACCGCGGTGCTCGTCGGCTACGGCCCGCGCAACGCGCCGGCCAAGCGCCGCCCGCGCAAGGGTGACGCGCCGGCCGGGGCACCGGCTCAGGCCGCTGCCCCGGTGGCACCCGCGCCGGTCGCTCCCGCGCCGGCGACCGCTCCGACAGTGAACGGCAACGGCCGGGTCACCGGTCCGGTGCTGGCCAAGCCGCCGGTCCGCAAGCTGGCGAAGGACCTGGGCATCGACCTGGCCACGCTGACCGGCTCGGGTCCGCTCGGCTCGATCACCCGCGAGGACGTACAGCGGGCGGCGACCGCGACCCCGGCGGCGGCCGAGCCGCAGTCGGTCGCGGCGCCGGCCATGTCGGCCGCGAGCTTCGGCGCGGACCGCGAGCAGCGCATCCCGGTCAAGGGGGTACGCAAGCTCACCGCGGAGAACATGGCCCGCTCGGCGTTCACCGCCCCGCACGTGACGGAGTTCCTGACCGTCGACGTGACCCGGGCGATGAAGGCGCTGGACCGGCTCCGCGACCGGCGCGAGTGGCGCGACGTCCGGGTCTCGCCGCTGCTGCTGGTCGCCAAGGCGGTGCTGCTGGCCGTCAAGCGGCACCCGATGGTCAACTCGACCTGGGCCGGCGACGAGATCGTGGTGAAGGAGTACGTCAACCTCGGCATCGCGGCGGCCACCGAGCGTGGCCTGATCGTGCCGAACATCAAGGACGCCGGGCGGCTCTCGCTGCGCGAGCTGGCGGACGCGATGACCGACCTGGTGCAGACCGCGAAGTCGGGTAAGACGTCCCCGGCGGACATGTCCGGCGGCACGCTCACCATCACCAACGTCGGCGTCTTCGGCGTCGACACCGGTACGCCGATCCTGCCCCCGGGCGAGTCGGCGATCCTCGCCTTCGGCGCGGTACGGGAGCAGCCGTGGGTGCACAAGGGCAAGGTGAAGCCGCGCCTGGTGACCACGCTCGGCCTCTCCTTCGACCACCGCATCATCGACGGTGAGCTGGGCTCGAAGTTCCTCCGCGACATCGGGGAGTTCCTCGCCGACCCGGAGGCGGCGCTGCTCGCCTGGACGTGACGTACCACCGCTCCGGTCACGGCCGGTGTGCCACGGGTGAGCGCCCGGCACACCGGCCGTGACCGTTTTGGGAACCGAATCATAGGATCGAAGCCGCTCTGGACCTACGATCCTTAGGCACGTGGCTCAGCTCACCTAATAATCGATGGCGATCGGCGGCCCGATGCGCTTAAATAGAGACATCAAGGGGCTGACAACCGAATAGCCAGGAGGAGAGACCCAAGATGAGCATGATCGAGCGAATCCGCACCCGCCGCGACGCCAACCGCCGGGCCCGTGCCATCGAGCACGCCCTGCGCTCCGCGAACTCGCCCGCGGTCCGCGAGGAGCTTCTCGCCATCGCCCAGCGTCACATGAGCTGACGCCACAGACCTTTCTCACCTCCTCCAGTCCGAAGACCCGCCCGACACCGGGCGGGTCTTCGGCGTATCGGCATCGGTCGGCACCGGGATTCCACCTCGCCGCAGCGCCCGGTACGGTTGGCACGGTCGCCAACCGGTGGTTCCGGGCCGACGCGAGCAAGTGACACTCATCGACGTCGTCCGGTGACTTTCGGTGACGGCCGATGCTCCCCCGGGCGGCTCCGGGCAACCACCGGATACGGTGCGGGGAGCCCGCACGGCCGGTACCCGCCGGCGACGCCGGCAACCATGCCGACGGTTCCCCCGACCGGCATCGGCGGCCGACCTGTGATGGAGGAGGCGCACCCATGACGTCCGAGGCTCCGCACCGCCCCGGCCAGGAGCCGGGCGAGGTGTCGCCGGGCACCGGCGGACCGGTGCCGTACGGCGATCAGCCGGCGCAGCAGGACAACGGGTACAACGGCGCGCCCGACCTCGGCTGGGCACCGCCCCCGCCGGCCGGTCGGCCCGCGCAACCGGCCTGGGCCGCGAACGACGAACAGCCACCCCCGTGGGCCCCGCCCGCGGGCCAGCCGGTGACCGGCCGGGCCACCGCCCAGGTCCCACCGCCCGCCGAGCGCGGGCAGCAGCCCGCCTGGGGCGGCACCGACCAGGGCACCCCCGCCTGGGCCGGCCCCGGCCAGGGCAGCCCCGCGTGGGGCGCACCCGAGCAGCCCCGCCCGGACCGCTCCGCCGACCCGGCGCCGCCCGCCTGGGCCGCCACGCCGCCGGGCAGCCCTGCCGAGCCGACGGCGCCGGCCTGGGCCGCGGAGCAGAACCGCCAGGGGTGGGGCTCCGGCGAGCAGCCGGTCCGGTCGCCGTCCGGCGACCCGGCCGCTCGCGGCACCGGTTACGTCCCCGCCCCGGCCACCGTGCCGAACGAGACCTGGGTCACGCCCGCCCCGCCGGACGACCCGCACCGCTCCGGCGGCTTCGCGCCCACCGGCGGGCAGCACGACGACGCCCCGGGACACGCCGGTGGCTGGCCCCCCGCCGCCGCGCCGCCGGACGACCCGAACCGCTCCGGCGGCTGGAACCCGCGTGACGAGCAGCCCGCCGCGGCCGACGACCCCGGCCGCTCCGGCGGCTGGACGCCGCGCGAGAGCCAGCCGGCCTGGGCGCCCCCGGGTCAGCAGACCGGCGCCACCTGGCCGCCGGCCGATCCGCCCGCCCGGGCCGCCGCCGCGGTCTCGGTGCCCGGCGCCACCCGGCCGGACACTCCGTGGTCCACTCCGGAGCAGTCCGATCAGGACAACCGCTCCGCCGCTCCCGAGGACGACCCGCACCGCTCCGGCGGCTGGCGTCCGACGGGAGGACCGCAGCACGACGAGGGGCACCGCTCCGGCGGCTGGCCCGCCCCGCAGCCCGAGAACCGCGCAGGTGGCTGGGACGAGCCTGTCCGCCCTGACGACCCGGACCGTTCCGGTGGCTGGGCCGCGGGCCGCGCCGCCAACCCGGCCGAGGCGGCGCAGCCGGGCGGCTGGGGCGAGCCGGACCAGGGCCGGCAGCCCGGCGGCTGGGGTGCCGCCGCCGTACCGCAGCAGCGTGACTCCGAGGAGCAGGCCGGCGCCTGGAGCGGCGCCGCGTCCGTGCCGCAGCGTCAGGAGACCGGGCGGCCGGCGGAGGAGCCGGCACAGCCCGGCTGGGGCGCCGCCGCACCGGCCGAGGCGCCGGCAGCCCGCGCGAGCGTCTCCGTACCGGCTCCCGACGCGCCCACCGGCTGGGGCGGCAACCAGGACGACCGCCCGGCCGTACCGGCCGCCGAGCCGTGGTCGCCCGCCGAGGCGTGGGGCCGCTCCGAGGACTCCGCGCCGGCGTACCAGCCCGCTCCCGCGCCGGGCATCTCGCCGGGCAACGCCGTGCCGCTGCCCGCACAGCAGCAGCGGGTGCCCGGTGCCTCGCTTGCCGCGTCGTCGCCCGCCGACCACCCGCCCGCGCCGGCCGAACCCCAGGGGTACGAGCCGGAGCGCGGCGACGGCGCGTGGGGCGCGTCCCGCCCCGGCAACGACGAGCCGCAGTCGGCGTCCGTGCCCGGCCCGCGTACCTCCCCGGAGGGCGGCCCGGTCTCGGCCAGCGCGTCGGTCCCGGTGACCAGCCGGGTCACCCCGCCGTCCGACCAGCCCTTGCCGACCGGCACCCCGGCGCCGCAGCCCCGGGTGTACGGCCGGCCGGCCCGCCCGGAGCCCGAGGACGCGCCCGAGCGGGACGGGCACGGCTTCCCCGACCAGGACGGGCCGTCCGGATTCGGCCCGGACAACGGCTTCCCCGGCCCGCAGTCACGTGCCGAGGACGCCGACGGGCCGCACGGGTACGCCGCCGTGCCGCCGTCGTCGCCGGCCGCGCCGCCGCCGTTCCCGGCCGGTGTGCCGTCCTTCATGGACCCGCCCGCGAACACCCGCCCCGCCAACGGGGTGCACCCGGGCGGCGAGCAGCCCGGCGCGGTCCGGGACCCGTTCGACGGCCCGCAGAGCCCGTACGGCACCCCGGGCGGTCACCAGGACCCGTTCGGCCCGCCGGGCGGCCGCCAGGACCCGTTCGGTTCTCCCGGCGGCCACCAGGATCCATTCGGTTCTCCCGGCGGCCACCAGGCGTTCGGCAGCCCGGCCGGCCGTCCCGAGCCGTTCGGCGGCCAGCCGGACCAGTTCGGCCCGTCGGCCGGTGGGCGCGCCTCCGTCGCAGTGCCCGGCCAGGGCCGGCCGGGAGACACGAGCCCGTTCCCGGCGCCGCAGCAGGCCCCGCCGGCCTGGTCGCAGGACGGACCGTCCGGTGAGCCGGAGCAGGGCCGGTTCGACGCGTTCAAGCCGGACGCCGCCGAGCCGCAGACCGAGGCGCCCCCGCCGAAGGTACGCAACGGACGGGTGCTGGCCGCGGTGCTGATCGCGGCGGTGCTCATCCTCGCCGTACCGCTCGGTCTGCTCACGCTGCTCGGCAAGGTCGGCGACGACAAGCCGGCGGGCTTCGACCCGGCGGTCGGCTCCTGCGTCAAGCAGTCCGGCGAGACCGCCGTGGCCGCCGACTGCGGGGAGCAGGGCGCGTTCAGCGTGGTGTCGAAGGTGGACAACAAGGACAAGTGCGCCGATCTGACGCAGCCAACGGTCTCCGTCGACAGCGGCGGTACCACCCGGGTGCTCTGCCTGAAGCCCGCCGGCCAGTAACCGCACGTACGCCGGAGCGTCCACCCCTCGCCGGGGTGGGCGCTCCGCGCCGTTTCGGTGTGCGTCTGTTCACCCCGGGATCGCCGGGAGCGCGCCCGGCCGGTGCGGCACGATGGGGGCATGAGCGCACGCGTACGGGCACCGGAACTGCGGGGCCGGTCCTGGCTGAACACCGGCGGCAAGGCCGTCACGCTGGCCGACCTGCGAGGCAAGATCGTCCTGTTGGATTTCTGGACCTTCTGCTGCATCAACTGCCTGCACGTGCTGGACGAGCTGCGGCCACTCGAAGAGAAGTACGGCGACGTCCTGGTCGTGATCGGGGTGCACTCGCCGAAGTTCGAGCACGAGAAGGACCCGGCGGCGCTGGCCGCGGCCGTCGAACGGTACGGCGTGCACCACCCGGTGCTCGACGACGCCGACATGGACATGTGGCAGCAGTACGCGGCCAAGGCGTGGCCGACCCTGG
The DNA here is from genome assembly GCF_014203425.1 of Micromonospora echinospora. Lineage (NCBI taxonomy): Bacteria > Bacillati > Actinomycetota > Actinomycetes > Micromonosporales > Micromonosporaceae > Micromonospora > Micromonospora echinospora. The sequence continues at coordinate 735,024 of NZ_JACHJC010000001.1, read as the reverse complement.
CCGTGGTCGACCCGGAGGGCTACGTGGTCGCCACCATGGCCGGCGAAGGGCACGCCGAAGGTCTCGCCCGGCTGATCGACCAGCTGACAGCGGCCCACGAGGCCAAGGGCACGCTGCACCGGGGCGAGGGCCCGTATGTGCCGCCGGCCGAGCCGGACACCGTGCTGCGGTTCCCCGGCAAGGCGCTGCCGCTCGACGGCGGAAACCTGCTGGTCAGCGACTCGGCCCGGCACTCCCTGGTCGAGTTGGCCGCCGACGGCGAGACGGTGGTCCGCCGCATCGGCGCCGGTTCCCGGGGCCGGACGGACGGCCCGGCCACCGCCGCCACGTTCGCCGAGCCGCAAGGGGTCTGCCTGCTGCCGCCGCACGTGGCCGAGGTGGCCGGCTACGACGTGGTGATCGCGGACACGGTCAACCACCTGCTGCGCGGCGTACGGCTGTCCACCGGCGAGGTGGTCACCGTGGCCGGCACCGGTCGGCAGTGGCGCTCGACCGTCGACGACCACGCGCACGACGCCCGCGCCGTCGACCTCTCGTCCCCGTGGGACGTGGCCTGGTACGACGACCGGGTGATCGTCGCCATGGCCGGCATTCACCAGCTCTGGTGGTTCGACCCGATCAAGCGGACCGCCGGCATGTACGCCGGGACCACTGTCGAGGCGCTGCGCGACGGCCCGCTGCCGGACGTGTGGATGGCGCAGCCGTCCGGTCTGTCCGTGTCGGCCGACGGTTCGCGGCTCTGGATCGCCGACAGCGAGACCAGCGCGATCCGCTGGGTCGAAGGCGGCGTGATGCACACCGCCGTCGGTCAGGGCCTGTTCGACTTCGGGCACGTCGACGGCCCTGCCGACCAGGCGTTGCTCCAGCACCCGCTGGGCGTGTGCGCGCTGCCCGACGGCTCGGTGCTGATCGCCGACACGTACAACGGGGCGGTGCGCCGCTTCGACCCGGAGACCGGGCAGGTGGGCACCGTCGCGGACGGGCTGGCCGAGCCGAGCGACCTGGTGCTCACCGGCGAGGGCGACGTGCTCGTGGTCGAGTCGGCCGCGCACCGGCTGACCCGGCTGGCGCCGGGCGCGCTGACCTCGGCCGGGGCGAACACGGTGGACGGCCCCCGGCACCGGCTGGAGCGCAAGCCGACCGACGTGACGGCCGGGGAGCTGACCCTGGACGTGATCTTCACGCCGGCGCCGGGGCAGAAGCTCGACGAGACGTACGGGCCGTCGACCCGCCTGGTGGTCTCGGCGTCCCCGCCGGAGCTGCTGGTCGAGGGCGCGGGCACCACCACCGACCTGTCCCGCAAGCTGGTGGTCAGCGGCGACGTGGCTCAGGGCGTGCTCCAGGTGACCGCCCAGGCGGCGACGTGCGACGCCGACGTGGAGCACGCGGCCTGCCACCTGACGCGGCAGGACTGGGGCGTGCCGGTCCGGGTGGTCACCGGCGGCGCGACCCGCGTGCCGCTGGTCCTACGCGGCATGGACGCCTGACAGCGCGTGTTAAGAAGGGCCCCTTCCTCTACCGGAGGCGTTAACAGGGGGCCCTTCCTTTCACGCGAACGGAGTGAGCGTGACCCCGGCATCGACAAGCGCGGCCCGCACCAGCTCCGCGCACCGCACCGCACCAGGCGTGTCCCCGTGCAGGCAGATCGACTCGACCGGGCAGGGAATCACCGTCCCGTCGACAGCGACGAGCGTCTGCTCGACAGCCATCCGTACCGCCCGGACGGCGACCTGCTCCGGGTCGGTCACCAGCGCGTCCGGTGAGCTGCGCGGCACCAGCGTGCCGTTCGGGAGGTAGTTGCGGTCGGCGAACCCCTCGGCCACCACCCGCAGCCCGGCGCCGGTCGCGAGCTGCGCGAGCACGCTGCCGGGCTGGCAGAGCACGGGCAGCTCGTGGTCGTACCCGCTGATCGCGGCCACCAGCGCGGCGGCCTGGGCCTCGTCGCGGGCGGCCGCGTGGTAGAGCGCGCCGTGCGGTTTGAGGTAGCGGACCCGGGTGCGGTACAGCCGGCAGAAGGCGTCGAGCGCCCCGAGCTGGTAGATCGTCTCGTCGCGCAGCTCGGCGAAGTCGTACGCGATGTGCCGCCGGCCGAAGCCGGCGAGGTCCCGGTAGCCGACCTGCGCGCCGACCGCGACGCCGCGTTCGGCGGCGGCGGCGCAGACCCGGTGCATGGTGGGCGCGTCGCCGGCGTGGAAGCCGCATGCGACGTTCGCGGAACTGATCAGGTCGAGCAGCGCGTGGTCGTCGCCGAGCCGCCAGCTTCCGAATCCCTCGCCGAGGTCAGCGTTGAGGTCCATGGAACGTCACCGTAGCGCCTGGCCGGGCCTGGGCGAGCGGGGTCACGTCGTCCACCACCCCGACGACCGGGTAACCGCCGGTGGTGGGGTGGTCGGCGAGGAAGACCAGCGGCTGGCCGTCCGGCGGGACCTGCACCGCGCCGAGCACCAGCCCTTCGCTGGGCAGTTCGCCGGCCACCGCGCGGGGCAGTGCCGCGCCGGCCAGCCGCGCGCCGACCCGGTTGCTGTCCGGGCTCACCGTGTACGCGTTGCCGCAGAGCAGGGACAGCGCCTGCGGGGTGAACCAGCCCTGCCGGGGGCCGGGACGCACGGTCAGCCGCAGTTCGTCCGGCAACGGCTCGGTGACGGTGAGGTCGACAGGGGGCGGGGGACCGTCCGGGATGCCGAGCGGCAGCCGGTCCCCGTCGCGCAGCGGTGGCGGCCCGAGCCCGGAGAGCGTGTCGGTGGATCGGCTGCCGAGCACCGCCTCGACGGTGATCCCGCCGCTCACCGCCAGCCAGGTGCGCACCCCGGCCCGGGCCGGCCCGACGCGCAGCACCGCCCCGGCCGGCAGCGCCAGCGGCCGTCCCACGTCCCCCGGACGCCGCCGCGCGCCGGGCGGCGGCCACTCGACGACCACCTCGGCGGGGGCGCCGGTGAGCGCGACCGCTACGGCCCGGGTGAAGCGCAGCACGCAGCCGGTCATGGTGATCTCCAGCCCGGCGGCGTGCTCGTCGTTGCCGACGAGGCGGTTGGCCAGGCGCAGCGCGGCCGGGTCGAGCGCGCCGGAGCGGGGCACGCCGAGGTGCGCCCAGCCGGGGCGGCCCTGGTCCTGCACTGTGGTGAGCGCCCCGGCCCGCAGCACCTCGATCACGGCGCGTCGACCAGCCGGACCCGGGTGCCGGGGGTGAGCCGGGCCGGCGGGTCGGCGCGTACGTCGAACAGCGGCAGGTCGGTCCGGCCGACCAGCAGCCAGCCGCCGGGCGACGCGGCGGGGTAGATGCCCGCGTACGGGCCGGCGAGCGCGACCGAGCCGGCCGGCACCCGGGTACGCGGCGTGGCGAGCCGGGGCACTGCGAGCTCGGGCGGCAGCCCGGTCAGGTACGCGAACCCGGGCGCGAACCCGCAGAACGCGACCCGGAACTCGGTACGCCGCAACCGGTCGACCACAGCGGGCACGTCGGTGTCCCAGTGGGCGGCGACGCGAGGCAGGTCCTCGCCGTCGTACACGGTCGGCACCCGGACCTCCTCGGTGGCTGCGCCGGAGTCGGCGGCCCGTGGACGCCAGCCGGCGATCCGGGCGGCGGCCGCCTCCGGGTCCGGTACGCCGTCGAGCAGCACGGTGACCGCGCCCGGGACGATCTCGGTGGCGGTCAGCTCGCCGCTCGCGCGCCGGTGCCACAGTTCGGCCCGCCACGCCTCGACCTGCTCGGGGTCGTCGCAGTCGAGCAGCAGGGCATGGGTCCCGACCGGCCGGATCCGCATCCGGTCATCCTCCCGCCGGCTGAGGTGACGGTCCACACTACTTGCAAGTAACCTACGCCGTCGTAACCTGTTTACGTGACCACATCCGCACCGTTCCGGCTCCGGCCGGCCGACATCGGGAAGCCGCGCATGCGCGGCTGGCTGCACGCGTACGCGTTCTTCGCCGCTCTCGTCTGCGGCATCGTGCTCTGTTCGATCGCCGCCGGCCGTCCCGGCTGGGCGCCACTGGTGAGCTGTCTGATCTACAGCCTCACCGTGTGCGGGCTCTTCGGCACCAGCGCGCTCTACCACCGGCGGGTCTGGTCCGAACGCGGCTACCAGATCATGCGCCGGATGGACCACTCGATGATCTTCGTGTTCATCGCCGGCACCTACACGCCGTTCTGCGCCCTGCTGCTGGACAACCGGCAGGCCACGATCATGCTGAGCCTGGTCTGGGGCGGCGCGATCGCGGGCGTGGCGGTCAAGCTGATCTGGCCGCACGCGCCGCGCTGGGTCTCCGCCCCGCTCTATCTCGCGCTCGGCTGGGTCGCGGTGGCCATGCTGCCGCAGATCCTGCACTCCGGCGGCGTCACCGCGCTGGTGCTGCTCAGCGTGGGCGGCGCGATCTACAGCGTGGGCGCGGTCTTCTACGCGCTGCGCCGCCCGAACCCGTGGCCCACGGTCTTCGGCCACCACGAGTTCTTCCACGCCTGCACGCTCGTCGCGGCGATCTGCCACCACATCGCGATCTACTTCGCGTTGTTCGCCTGAGCCGAGGCCGAGCCGCGCCAGGACCTGACGGGCCCCGGACACGCGCGAGGGCCCCGCGCCGTTGCGGGGCCCTCGGGTTCGGGGGGTACGGGTCAGACCGGGTAGCCCGAGCCCGGACCACGCACCTCGCGGTACTCCTCGCGTACGACGCGGTCCTCCCGGACCGGCGCGACCGGCTCGGCGACGACCCGCTCGCGAACCGGGGCGGCCACGACGCGGCGGCGGCTGTTCCAGAAGTAGAGCGTGGTGAGCAGGCCGGCGACGCCGGCGAGCATGAGCACCCAGCCCACCACGTTGAGGTTCAGCCATCCCAGGTTGGCGTCGATGGCGAACGCGAAGATCGCGCCGAGCGCGATGAGGAAGATGCTGGCACCGATGCCCATGACGTCGCCTCCTTGGCGTCCTGCTGGCGTTTCCTGCCCGCCGCGGCCATGGATCAGGTAGCGGCACCCATCGACATACCCAGGCGCTTTGATCGTCAATCAGGCAAGCTGGGCGGTATGACGGACGGCAGGAACGGGCAGCGGACGTTGGTGCTGCTGCGGCACGCCAAGGCCGAGCCGTCCGGGGACGCCCCGGACGCGGAGCGGTCGCTGACGGCGCGGGGGCACGCCGACGCCGCCACCGCCGGCGCCTGGCTGGCCCGGCACGGGCTGCTTCCCGACGTGGTCCTCTGCTCGCCGGCCCGGCGCACCCGGCAGACCTGGCACGACGTGGCGATGGGCATGAGCGGTTCCCCGGCGGAAGGCGGTCCGGCGGGCTCGGCGCCCGCGGTGCGGTACGAGGCGACCGCGTACGACGCGCTTCCGGATCAGCTGCTGGAGCTGCTGTGGACCGTCGAGCCGACCGCCGGCACGGTGCTGCTGGTCGCCCACAACCCGGGGATCTCTCTGCTGTCGGCACTGCTCGACCCGCAGCGGGCCGACCCGGACGGCCTGCGGACCACAGACCTGGTGGTGCACCGGCCGACGACCCGCTGGGCCGACCTCGCGCCGGGAAACGCGCCGATCACCGGCCGCCACACCGCCCGCGCCTGAGGCTCAGCCGACGCGGGTGTCGTACGCCGCCCGGTTGGCGAGCACGTCGTCCATGTGCGTCTCCGCCCAGGACTTCAGGCCCCGGATCATCTCGTGCAGGGAGAACCCGAGGTCGGTCAGCTCGTAGGTGACTGTCACCGGCACTGTCGGCTCCACGGTGCGGGTGATCAGACCGTCGCGTTCCAGGGCGCGCAGCGTCTGGGTGAGCATCTTCTGGCTGACCCCGGGGAGCGTGCGGAACAGCTCGGAGTATCGCCTCGGGCGCGGGTCGCCCGCGCAGTCCGCCCCGAACCGGTGCGAGCCGTCGCTGCGCAACGCGGCCAGCACCAGCGCGACCCACTTGTCGGTGATCCGGTCGAGCAGTTGCCGGCTGGGGCACTGGGCCAGGAACGCGTCGTACTCCGCCTTGCTCATCTGTGCTCCTGCCGCCTCGGTGAGCTACGCACTTTCAGGTGCCTACTTCCCGCTGGAAAGTTACACCCCGATAGTGGAGGCCGGGCACCGTGATCCGGCGGCGCCCGTGACGGACGACGAGAGCCAGAGGTACACGCATGGCCCCCACCACCCTTCCCGGCGGCACCTGGACGCTGGGAGACCTGACCGTCACCCGGTTCGGCTACGGCGCGATGCAACTCGCCGGCCCCTGGGTCATGGGACCGCCCGCCGACCACGACGGCGCCCTCGCGGTCCTGCGCGAGGCGGTCGCGCTCGGCATCACCCACATCGACACCAGCGCGGCCTACGGGCCACACGTCACCAACCGGCTGATCCGGGAGGCGCTGCACCCGTACCCGGAGTCGCTGCACGTCGTCACCAAGGTCGGCGCGGACCGGGACCAGCAGGGCGGCTGGCCCACGGCACGCGACCCGGAGAGCCTGCGCCGGCAGATCCGGGAGAACCTGGAGACGCTGGGCGTGCAGACGCTCGACCTGGTCAACCTCCGGCTCGGCGACGCGGAAGGACCGAAGCCCGGCTCGCTCGCCGAGGCGCTGGAAACGCTCGTCGCGCTCCAGCAGGAGGGCGTGATCCGCCACCTCGGCCTGAGCAACGTGACACGGGAACAGGTCGCCGAGGCACAGACCGTCGCGCCGATCGTCTGCGTGCAGAACCAGTACAACCTGGCGCACCGCGGCGACGACGACCTGATCGACGACCTGGCCAGTCAGGGCGTCGCGTACGTGCCGTTCTTCCCGCTCGGCGGGTTCACGCCGCTGCAGTCCTCGGCGCTGTCGGCAGTCGCCGAGCGCCTGGGGGCGACGCCGATGGGCGTCGCCCTGGCCTGGCTGCTGCGCCGCTCCCCGAACATCCTGCTGATCCCCGGCACGAAGTCCGTCGCGCACCTGCGCGAGAACGTCGCGGGCGCCGGCCTGTCCCTCTCCGGCGACGATCTTGCCGAGCTGGACCGGATCGGCCGCTGAGACGCGGCGTCAGGACGGCGGGGCCGTCGGCGGCGGCGGGTCGGGCGGCGGCGGCATCATCGCGGTCGGATGCGAGAGCCGGTTCTCCTCCACGATGAGCGTACGGGCCCGCTTGCGGCGGTCCTGCCAGAACCACAGCGTGGTCAGCAGGACGCCCAGCCCGGCCAGGATGAAGACCCAGCCGACCGCGCGCAGGTCGATCCACCAGACGTTGGCCCGGATGGCGAAGGTCATGATCGCGCCGAGCGCGATGAGAAAGATGGCGCTACCAATGCCCATGTGCGCTGCACTCCCCCGTGCGATGGCCTTGGGCGTACTCCGGTCGTGGTCCGCGACGGTTACCCGCCACCGGGCCCGCCTATCCACCTCGGGCCCGTTGACGACGACGGCCGGCGGGCTGGTGCCCGCCGGCCGTCGTCATGAGGGGGAGAGTGACGCTTCAGGGGAGAAAGGCCCCGGAAGGGCTCAGAAGATCTCCTCCGGGAGGTCCATGATCTCCAGGTCGGTGCCCTCGATGATCCGCCGGTCGGCGCCGATGCGGGGCAGCACCTCGCGGGCGAAGAACCGGGCGGCGGCGACCTTGCCGGTGTAGAAGGACTTGTCGGCCGCGGAGACCTCGCCGGCCAGCGCCTTGAGCGCCACGTCCGCCTGCTTCTGCAGCAGCCAGCCGACCACCAGGTCGCCGATCGCGAGCAGGAACCGGCGGCTGCTCAGGCCGACCTTGTAGAGGGCGCGGGTGTCGCCGCCCTGGGCCTCGCCCAGCCAGCCGGTCATCACGCCGAGGATGTTCTGGATCTCGGCGAGCGCCTTGCCGAGCGCCTGCCGCTCCTCCTTGAGCTGACCGTTGCCGGCCTCGGAGGCGATGTGCTCCTGGATCTCGGCGGCGACCGCCATCAGGGCCTTGCCGTTGTCCCGGACGATCTTCCGGAAGATCAGGTCGAGGCTCTGGATCGCGGTGGTGCCCTCGTACAGGGTGTCGATCTTGGCGTCCCGGACGTACTGCTCCAGCGGGTAGTCCTGGAGGAAGCCGGAGCCGCCGAAGGTCTGCAGCGCCTCGTGACCGAGCAGCTCGTACGCCCGCTCCGAACCGACGCCCTTGACCAGCGGCAGAAGCAGGTCGTTGACGCGCTTGGCCAGCTTGGTGGCCTTCTCGTCGCCGGCCGCCTCGGCGACCGCCACCTTGTCCTGCCAGCTGGCGGTGTAGCAGACCAGCGCGCGCAGGCCCTCGGCGTACGACTTCTGCAGCAGCAGCGAGCGGCGCACGTCCGGGTGGTTGGTGATGGTCACCCGGGGGGCGGTCTTGTCGGCCATCTGGGTGAGGTCGGCGCCCTGCACCCGGTTCTTGGCGTACTCCAGCGCGTTCAGGTAGCCGGTGGAGAGCGTGGCGATCGCCTTGGTGCCGACAAGCATCCGGGCGTACTCGATGATCATGAACATCTGGCGGATGCCGTCGTGCTTCTCGCCCAGCAGCCAGCCCTTGGCCGGTACGCCGTGCTCGCCGAAGGTCACCTCGCAGGTGTTCGAGACCTTCAGACCCATCTTGTGCTCGACGTTCGTGGCGAAGGCGCCGTTGCGCTCGCCCAGCTCGCCGGTCTCGGGGTCGAAGTGGTACTTCGGCACGACGAACAGCGACAGGCCCTTGGTGCCCGGGCCGCCGACGCCCTCGACGCCGACCGGACGGGCCAGCACGTAGTGGACGATGTTGTCGCTCAGGTCGTGCTCACCGGAGGTGATGAAGCGCTTCACGCCCTCGATGTGCCACGAGCCGTCCGGCTGCTGGATCGCCCGGGTGCGGCCGGCGCCCACGTCCGAGCCGGCGTCCGGCTCGGTGAGGACCATGGTCGAGCCCCACTGCTTGTCGATGAACAGCCGGGCCCACTTCTTCTGCTCCTCGGTGCCCTCGACGTGCAGCACGTGGGCGAAGGAGGGGCCGGAGGCGTACATCCAGATCGGGGCGTTGGCGCCGAGCACCAGCTCGGCGAGCGACCACCAGAGGGCGCGCGGGGCGTTGGTGCCGCCCAGGACCTCCGGCAGGTCGAGGCGCCAGAACTCCGAGTCCATGAACGCCTTGTACGACTTCTTGAACGTCTCCGGCAGCGGCGCGGTGAACGTCGCCGGGTCGAAGACCGGTGGATTGCGGTCGCTGTCCGAGTAGCTGGCGGCCAGATCCTCGCGGGCGAGGCGGTCGACCTCGGCAAGGAAGCTGCGGGCGGTGTCGACGTCCAGGTCCGTGAACGGCGCCTGGCCGAACGTCCGGTCCGCCCCGAAGACCTCGAACAGGTTGAACTCGAGGTCCCGAACGTTGCTCTTGTAGTGGGTCATGCTCGCTGGCCCCGCTTCCGGACAGGTGTTACCGATCAGTAACTCCAGACTGTATTACTCGTCGGTAGGCAACGACAAGCGGATCTCGGAAGTGACAGCGATTACACACTTCCCGTTCACCCCTCGGCGGCGCCGACCTCCCAGCTCGGCACCGGCGTCGCGGTGGCGCTGTACGGGCCGGCGTACTCCATCAGGACCAGCGCGATGTCGTCGTCGAGCCGGCCGTGCACCCACTCGACGAGGGCGGTCTCCAGCGAGGCCAGCCCGTCGGCGACGGTGCCGTGGCCGAGCAGCCGCCAGGCCCGGTCGGCGGTGGGGAAGAACTCCCCGTCCCGCCGCGCCTCGCCCAGCCCGTCGGTGAACAGCAGCAGCCGGTCGCCCGGCTCCAGCCGCTCCACCCGCGGCCGGACCACGGGCATGAACCCGAGCGGCGGCGCGGGCGCGGGCGGCTCCAGCGGGATCACCTTGCCCCGGCGCAGCAGCAACGGCGGCGGGTGCCCGCAGTTGACGATGGTGAGCGTGCCGCCGCGCTCCTCGACCAGCGCCGCGGTGACGAAGTCCTCGTCGCCGACGTTGCGGGCCACCGCCCGGTCCAGGTCGGTCACCACCGCACGCAGGTCGGCCCGCTCGTACGCCACGTGCCGGTAGGAACCGAGCACGATGCTGGCCAGGCGGACCGCGTCCAGCCCCTTCCCCCGGACGTCACCGATGATCATGCGGACGCCGTACGGGGTGTCCATCGCCTCGTACAGGTCGCCGCCGATCTCGGCGGTCGCCGTGGAGGAGATGTACCGGGCGGCCACCGCGAGCGTGCCGACCTGCGGGCCGAGCGGGCGCAGCACCGCCTGCTGGGCGACCGAGGCGAGCCGGGACAGCTCCGCGATCCGGTCCACCTGCCGCTGGCGTACCGCAGCCGTGGCCGCCGCGACCGCCGTCGCCACCGCGATGGCCGTCACGTTGACGGCGGTCACCAGCGGGGTGCCCCGCTCGGCCAGGGCGAAGGCGACGCCGACGGCGGTGGCCAGCCCACCCACGGCGAGCACCACCCGCCAGGACGCCAGCGCCGCCGCGAGGAACGGCGCGACGACCATCATCGCGAGGTAGTGCGCCGGGCGACCGTCGGCAAGCTCCGCCGCGGCGACGATCGCGAGCAGCCCGAGGGCCGCGCCGAGGCCGGCGCGGGATCCGGGGCTCAGCGGGCCGCGGCCCGGCTGGAAGGGTTGCGTGCGTACATCGGACAGCATGCCTGATGGACGTGAACGGGAGAATGAACCTGGCCCGTCGGCCGTGGAAGTTCTGGCCGAGTGGACGGTCAGCCGAGGACCTCGTACCGGACCTGGATGTGGCCGAGACCGGTGGCGGCGATGGACGCGAACGCGGCTCGGGACAGGTCCAGGCAGCGGCCCTCGATGAACGGGCCCCGGTCGTTGATCCGCACCACCACCGACTTGCCGTTGTCCGGGTTGGTGACCCGGACCTTGGTGTTGAACGGCAGCGTCTTGTGCGCGGCGGTCAGCGCGTTCGGGTTGAACGACTCGCCGTTCGCGGTCATCTGGCCCTCGGCGTAGAAGGACGCGCCGCACGAGCCGCTGTCCACGACCTTCGGGCTGCTCGTCTTCTTCGCCGTCGGCTTCGGAGAGGCGGTCCGGGCCTTGCTCCGGGAGGCCGCCTGGGTACGGCTCGACTTCGGGCTCGCGGTGGCCTTGGGCGACGGGCTGACGCTCGCCGTCGGCGAGGGCGACGCGCTCGGCGAGGGGGCGGCCGAGGTGGGGGCGGGCGTGCTGGGCACGGCCTCGACCGCGACCTGCTCGGCGGGCGGCTCGGCGGAGGTGAGCCGCACGGCGCCGACGGTACCGCCGACCGCGAGCGCCACGCCGACCGCCGCGGTCGCGGCGATGGCGGCGGGCGAGGAGAACTTGCGGGTACGAAGGTGCCTAGCAGCCACCGGCCCGGTCCTTTCGTCAACTGAACAAACCGGCCCGGACCGTAACGAGAGAAGCACTTCCGAAGTCAACGTGATCATGGTGCTATGCCCGTATTTACCCCGGTACGTGTAGCCGATCACGCCACAGTCGATCGGCCGAACGGCCCACCGATCCGCGAGGATGGAAACCGTGCTGAACCGTCGCCTGGTCGAGCTGTTCCGGTGGATCGACCCCGGGCCGGGCAGCACCCACCTGGTCAGCGACATCTCCGGCTGGTGGCGTGACCCCGAGGTGCTCGCGCAGGTCGGCCCCGCGCTGGCCGGGCTCTTTCCGGACGCCCGCCCGACCGTCGTCATCGCGCCCGAGGTGACCGGGCTGCTGCTCGGCCCGCTCGTTGCGGTCGCCGCCGGCGCCGGTTTCCTGCCCGCGTACAAGGACGGTGGCGAGCGACGCCGGGCCGGGCCGACGCGCTGGGCCGACACACCCCCCGACTACCGGGGACGGCGGCTGCGGGTCGGCGTGGACGGCCGGCGACTCGGCCCCGGCGACCGGGTGCTGCTGGTGGACGACTGGGTCGACACCGGCGCGCAACTGGACGCGCTGTGCCGGGTCGTCGGGGACGCCGGAGCCGACATGATCGGTGCCGCGGCGCTGGTGGCGACCTGCCCGCCCGAGGTACGCGAGCGGCTGAGGCTGCGCGCCCTGCTCACCGGCGACGAACTGCCGTGAGGCGGGACGGTGCCGTAGCGTCCACGGCATGTGGCCCCGCATCGGTGGACTGCGCGCGCTCGCCCTCGGCACGCCCGGTGAGCTGCGCACCCGACTCAACACCCTCGTGCTCTCCGGCGTGAAGACCGCCACCGCCGGGCTGGTCCAGGAGTACGACGACGAGAACGAGGAACTGGAGTACGTCGGCGAGCGACTGGTCCTGGTCGACGACAACGACGCGCTCGTCGGCGTCGTGGAGGTCACCGGCGTCGAGGTGGTGCGCTTCGCCGACGTGCCGTGGGACTTCGCCCGCGCCGAGGGCGAGGGCGACCGGTCGATCGAGGAGTGGCGCGAGGGCCACGGCGCCTACTGGGCCCGGCAGGGCACCCCGGTCACCGACGACACCCGGATCGTCTGCCTCCGGTTCCGGCTGGTCTCCACCGAAGGCAGCGTCGGCACCTAAGGCGTGTTTCATAAGCCGGTCAGAGCCATTCGGTGATGATGGTGATGGTCAGGACGGCGTGGAACCGGACGGCCAACTTGTCATAGCGGGTGGCGACGCCGCGGTGGCGTTTGAGCCTGTTGATGCCGTTCTCGACAGCGTGGCGTAGCCGGTAGAGCTGCGGGTCGAACGCCGGTGGGCGCCCGCCGTGGGAGCCTTTGGCTTTGCGGTGGGCGTCCTGGTCTTTCTTGCTCGGGATGCACGCCCGGATCCCGCGAGAGCGCAGGTATCTGCGGTTGGCGCGGCTGGTGTAGGCCTTGTCGGCCAGCACCAGCATCGGTCTGGTCCTGGCCCGGCCGACACCGAGGCGGTTCACGCGGATGCGGCGCAGGACCGGGATGAACTGCGGGCTGTCCCCGCGATGCCCGGCGGTGACGATCAGGGACAAGACTTTCTGGCCCTGCTCACAGGCCAGATGCGTCTTGGTCGTCAGCCCGCCACGGGAGCGGCCCAGCCCGTGATCGGCCGGCTCGTCATGAACCCCGCCGGGTGGTTCCTTCTGCAGATGACCGTCGGTGCGGGCACCTGCGGCGTGCTGGTGAGCGCGACTGGTCATCGAGTCCACGCTGACCGTCCAGTCGATGCGTCCCCGGGCGTCGCCCTGCGCCTGCAACGCTGACAAGATTCGGTCCCACGTGCCATCGCGCTGCCACCGACGGAACAGTCCGTAGATCGTCGGCCAGGGCGCGTACTCCGCTGGCACGTCTCGCCACGGCGCACCGATCCGGATCCGCCACCGAATCCCGTCGATGAGCTGCCGTTTCTCCCACTTCGGCGGCCGACCGGTAGACGACGCAGCAGGCAGCAACGGGGCCAGGACAGCCCACTGCGCGTCAGTCAGGTCATGCCGCCTCGTCACCGCTAAGGTGGCCACGAGGTCTCCGGTGCATGGTGCTTCTTGGTCGTTGTACCAAGTACCGGAGACCTCTTCAGTTATCGATCACCGCCACGCCGTGACTTCAACCGGCCAACCCCGAGTTACGAAACACGCCTTAGCCGGCCCGGCGCAGCTCCGGCAGCAGCGCCGCCGCCTCCACCAGCACCGCCTCGTCACCGGCGTACCAGCTGCTGGCCCGGGGCCAGTGCGTCACCACGTCGGTGAAGCCCAGGCGGGCCGCCCGCGCCACCTGCTCGGCGAGGAAGTCGGCGCTGGTGAGCGAGAACACCGGAGCGGAGTCCAGCGACAGGTAGCGGTCGAGCGTCGCCGGGTCGCGCCCGGCCTGCTCCAGCGTCCGCGTCATCCGGTCGGACAGCTCCGCCACCGTGCCCCACCACGCCTCGATGTCGTCGCCGCCGAGCCCGGTGGTGACCCAGCCCTGCCCGAACCGGGCGACCAGCCGCATCGAGCGGGGACCGTTCGCGGCCACCACGAACGGCACCCGGGGCTGCTGGACGCACCCCGGGTTGTTGCGGGCGTCCACGGCGGTGAACCACTCCCCGCGCCAGGTCGTGCCGTCCTCCCGCAGGATCGTGTCGAGCAGCTCGGTGAACTCGGCGAACCGGTCGACGCGCTGCCGGGGCGGCAGCGTCTCCCCGCCGAGCACCGCCGAGTCGAAGCCGATGCCGCCCGCGCCCAGGCCGAGCAGCACCCGGCCGTCGGACACGTCGTCGAGCGCGGTGACCTGCCGGGCGAACGCCGCCGGATGCCGGAAGTTCGGCGACGCGACGAGCGTCCCGAGCTTGACGCGGGATGTCACGCCCGCCGCCGCGGTGAGCGTCGTCCACGAGTCGAACCACGGGCCGTCGACCAGGTCACGCCAGCCCAGGTGGTCGTAGGTCCAGGCGTGGTCGAAGCCCCACTCGTCCACCTGCGCCCACCGCCGACGCGCTTCCGACCAGCGCTGGTCGGGCAGGATCACGATGCCGATTCGCATGATCGCCAGGGTACGACCCGGGTCGGACATGCCGACCCGGGTCGCGGGGATCACGCCGCCAGGTCGGCGACCACGCAGGCGATGTTGTCCGGCGCGCCGGCCGCGTACGCCAGCTCGACCAGGCGCTCGACGGCGGTCCCCGGATCGTCCGCCTCCGTCAGCGCGGCGTGCAGCGCGCCCGGGTCCACCACTGCGGAGAGGCCGTCGGAACAGAGCAGATAGCGGTCGCCCGGTAGTGCGGTACGCAGCGCCAGATCCGCCTCCACCTCGACGCCCGCGCCGAGCGCCCGGGCCAGCAGTGCCCGCTGCGGGTGCGTCCCGGCTTCGGCCGGGGTGAGCCGGCCCTGGTCCACGAGCGTCTGCACGTACGTGTGGTCCTGGGTGAGCCGGGACAGCTCGCCGCCGCGCAGCAGGTACGCCCGGCTGTCCCCGACGTGCACCAGCGCGAGCCGGGTGCCGCGCCGCACGATCGCGGTGAGCGTGGTGGCGGGCTGATCGGCGTCGGTGGCGTGCGCGCGTACCGCCCGGTCGGCCCGGGTGACCGCGTCGGCGAGCGCGGCGAGCAGATCGGCCTGCGACTCGTCCGCCTGCTCCAGCGGCCGCAGCGCGTCCACCGCCTCCGCACTCGCGGTGGACCCGGCCGGACCGCGTACGCCGTCGGCGACCGCGAGCAGCGTGGCGCTCGCGTACGCGGTGTCCTCGTTGGAGTCGCGGACCGCGCCGGTCTCGCAGCGCGTCGCGTACCGGAAGGTCGTCTCGGACATGGTGGTGCCCCTCTCGCTGAGCCTGTCGACGAGGAGCGCGACGGCCCGGCCGCGCGCCGCGGTGTCCGCGCTGACCCGCCGCCACCAGGCGTCGAGCGCCTCGGCGGCGGCAGCGGGCGGCAGACCGCAGACGGTACGGATCTCGGCCAGCGGCATCCCGGCCCGGCGCAGCCCGGCGATCAGCCGCGCCCGGTCCGCCTGCTCCGGCGCGTAGTAGCGGTAGCCCGAGTGCGGGTCCACCGCCGCCGGGGGCAGCAGCCCGCAGTCGTCGTAGATGCGCAGCGCCTTGGCGCTCAGGCCGGTCGCGCGGGCGAACGCCCCGATGGTCAGCAGTCGCACGTGTCCTCCCTCGCGCTCCTCGTGCCGGTCACCGCGACCGGCACTGACCACGCTGGGCCTTGCCGCAGGGGCCGGGTCAAGCCGCGTCGGGCGGGAGCGGGTTGGCGTCGGCCGCCGCGCGGACGAACTCACGTACCCGGGACGTGGTGTTCCCGGCCGGCCACACCGGGCCGCGACAGATCGGCGGCGCGTCGTGGATCGGCACGTAGGCCACGTCCGGACGGGCGTAGAACTGCCGGGCCTGCTCGCCCACCGGCAGCACGCCGCGCCCCAGCGCGACGAGCGCCAGCATCTCGGAGAAGCTGCCGCCGACCGGGCCCTTCGGCACCGGACGGCCCGACGGGGTGCGGTCCGGCGTGCGGTCCTGCTTGAACGCGGCCGACGTCACCGCCGGGTACTGCACCACCGGATGGTCACCCAGCACCTCCAGCGACACCGACTCCTGGGCCGCCAGCGGATGATCAGCGGCCACCGCGAGCACCCGGCGCTCGCGCAGCAGCACCGGGCCGTTCGCCATCCCGTCGAAGGGGTACGAGGCGATCAGCACGTCGATCGTGCCGTCCAGCAGGCTCGACCGGGTGCTGGCCAGCGGTGCCTCGTGCACGTGCACCTCGCAGTCCGGGTGACGCTCGGTGAACAGGGCCACCGCGCGCAGCAGCACCGGCGCTGTCGACTCGCCGACGTACGCCACCCGCAGCCCGCCGGTGAGCCCGCGCCCGGCGTCCACGGCCCGCTGGACCGCCTCCTCGATGCCGGCCACCAGCGGGCGCATCTCCTCGGCCAGGCGGGCGCCGATCGGGGTGAGCCGGACGACCCGGCTGGTGCGCTCGAACAGCGGCGCGCCGATGCGGCGTTCCAGCTTGCGCACCACGTGACTGACCCGTCCGGTGCTCACCCGCAGCCGCTCGGCGGTCCGCCCGAAGTGCAGTTCCCCGGCCAGCGTCAGGAACGTCTCGATCTCGTACCGCTCCAGCACAAGGCACCTCCGTCGTTGCCCGTGAGTAAACGATCGTAGTGCGATCGGGGGTTGGCCCCGCCGCCGCGCCGGGCCAGGGTTGACGCATGCGGAACGATCTCGTGACGGTGACCGGATTCGACCATCTCGTGCTCTCGGTGAGCGACGTCGAGCGCTCCCTCGACTTCTACTGCGGCACGCTCGGGCTGGCCCCGGTGCGGGTCGACAGGTGGCGGGCCGGCGAGGCGCCCTTCCCGTCCGTACGGGTCGACGCCGGCACCATCATCGACCTGGTCGAGGGCGACCCGGCGGGGTCCAACGTGGACCACTTCTGCCTGGTGGTCGAGCCGGTCGACTGGCAGCGGGTGATCGGCTCCGGGGTTTTCACGGTGCTGACCGGCCCGGTACCGCGCTTCGGCGCGCGCGGCACCGGCACCTCGATCTACGTCCGCGACCCGGACGGCAACACAATCGAACTGCGCTCCTACCCGGCCGACGCCTAACCTGGCCCGATGCCGGAGCTGGAACGACTCGCCGCTCACCACGCACCCGCCGTGCTGCGGTTCGAGCGGGAGAACCGTGCGTACTTCGCCCGGTACGTACCCGACCGGGGCGACGACTTCTTCACCCGGTACGCCGCCCGGCACGCGGCCCTGCTGGACGAGCAGGACCGCGGCACCTGCCACTTCCACGTGCTGGTCGGCGACCACGGCGCCGTGCTCGGACGGTTCAACCTGGTCGACGTCGCAGGCGGCAGCGCCGAGCTGGGCTACCGGGTGGCCGAACGCGCCGCCGGGCGCGGGCTCGCCCGGGACGGCGTACGGCGCGTCTGCGCACTGGCCAGCACCGAGTACGGGCTGCGCCGGCTGGTCGCCTCGGCGGCACTGGCGAACCCGGCCTCCCTGGCGGTGCTCCGGCGTGCCGGATTCGTACCCGACGGTCCGGTGGAGCTGGACGGGGAGCCCGGCCTGCGGCACGTGCTCGACCTCGACGCGCGCTACGCGGCCGCGTCCCCGTAGGCGGGCGCGCCGGCCGGCTCGTACGTCAGCTGGAGCGTGCCGTGGGCGTGGGTGACCGACTCGGTGAGCCGCAGCGCACTCGGCACCGTCCCCTCGCCGAACAGCCGCTTGCCGGTGCCGAGCAGCACCGGGTACACCCACAGGTTGAGCCGGTCCACGAGGCCGGCGCGCAGCAGCGACTGCACCAGGTCGAGGCTGCCGATCACGTGCATCTCGTCGTGGCGGGCCTTCATCTCGGTCACCCGCTCGGCCAGGTCGCCGCTCACCAGCGTCGAGTTCGCCCAGGCCAGCGGCTCGGTCAGGGTGCGGCTGGCCACGTACTTGGGCACGCCGTTGAGCAGCCCGGTGAAGGGGATGTCCGCGGGCGCCTTGGGCCAGTAGCCGGCGAAGATGTCGTACGTCTTGCGGCCCAGCAGCAGCGCATCCATGCTGCTCGCCCGCTGGAACATCACCGCGCCGGACTTGTCGTCCAGCAGCGGCATCTGCCAGCCACCGTGGCTGAAGCCGCCCTCGCGGTCCTCGTCGGGCTCGCCGGGCGCCTGCGCCACGCCGTCGAGGGTCAGGAACTCGGTCACGATCAACGTACCCATGGGTCTGCTCCTCCGGTTTCCGCTGCTTTCCCCCGTCAGACCCGGCTGCGGCCCGCGACTCATCGCTCTGCCCGCCCGGTCGATGGAATGCTTCCGGGGTGCCGTCTCCCGTGCCCCGGACCGTCAAGGCGGTCGACACCGCCACGCTCATCCAACTCGACAGCCAGGCGATCGAGTACGGGTTCAGCCGCAATCACGGCCACGGCTGGCTCGCGGAGCACGCCGCCCCGCACGCCCTGCACTACCTACACCCGTTCCTGGTGCACAGGGCGGGCCGGCGGCCGGAGTTCTGCCCGCACTGGCGGTGCATGCTGCTGCTGACCGTGCGCGACGGTCAGGAGATCTTCTCGTTGCTCGACGTCTGGCCCGCGTCGTTCGACCGGCTGCCCGAGACGCTGGACCGGGCCGCGAAGCAGGCGGTAGCCGACCGCCTCAACCACGGGGAGCTGCCCACCCAGGCGCAGTGGGCGAGCCTGAACCCCTGATTCGTCGGGCGGCCGCCCGCTTCACGGCGCCGGATGAAGGTGACCGCGCAGGAAGGCGACGATCTCGCGGCGCGCCGGCCGGGCGGCCGGCACGAGGCCAGGAATGCTCAGGAAGGTGTGGGTGGCCCTCGGGTAGCAGGTCAGGTGGGTGTCGGTGCCGTCCTCGCGAAGTCGCTCGACGTAGCGGCGTCCATGGTCGGCCAGCGGATCCAGCGCGGCGGTGACGACCAGTGTCGGCGGCAGTCCGGCAAGGCTGTCGAACTTGACGGGCGACACGCTGCGCGGGTCGAGGGTGGGCGGCACGCTCAACTTGCGGGCGACGCGCAGCCGGGACAACGACAGCGTGGGATTGTCGGCGTTCTCGGTGACCGAGGAGTACTCGGTCATGCTCTCCGTCCAGTCCGTGCCCGGGTAGATCAGCGCCTGGGCGCGCAGCGGTGGGCCGTCCGTACGGGCACGCAGGGCGACAAGTCCGGCGATCGTGCCGCCCGCGCTCTCACCCATGACCGCGACGGATGCGGGATCTACGCCCCACCGGGCGGCGTCGTCGACGAGCCGGACCACAGTGTCATAGCCGTCGTCTATCGGCTGGGGCAGCGGGTGCTCCGGAGCGAGGCGGTACTCCACCGAGACGACCACCGCGGGGCACCGCGCCGCGAGGTGGCTGTTGAGCCAGTCGTTCTGCGCAGCGGTGCCCGCGAAAAAACCTCCGCCGTGGAACGAGACAACCAGCGGCAGGCGTCCGCTGGCGTCCTTCGGACGGTGAACCCGCAGCATCAGGCGGCGGCCCGGAAGATCGATCGAGGTCTGCTCGATATACGCACCGCGATCCGGCCGGCCGGTGATGACCCGGGCGGCACGCGACGACGCCACGCGGTTCGCCTTGTCGCGCGCGGCGATCAACTCGTCGTCGGTCAGAGCCTCCCAGTCCTGGCTGTCCCTCAGGAGCCGGGTGCCCAGTGGAGCCTTGCCTCTCATGGTGTCCTCCGGGATGCAGACGCTGTGAGCTCACTGTCACAGCCGTTGCGTCCCGGTGGATTGAACGAATGTCAGGACGGACGTCAGCCGGCCCGGGCGGGCCACGCGACATCGTCGACGGCCAGGAACGGCGCGCTCGCCACTGTCGCCGGCGTCGCTCCGGTGAAGGTCATTACCTCGCGATGCAGGTGGGACTGATCGGCGTAACCGCTGTCCGCCGCCGTCGCAGCGGCGCTGTGACCCGCGGCGAGGCGATGAGCCGCACTATCGAACCGGATGAGCTGCGCGGCCCGCTTGGGGGTGAGACCGATCTGGGACCGGAACCGGGCCCACAGCCGTTTGCGGCTCCACCCGACCTCAGCCGCCAGCCGCTCGACCCGCACCTGCCCCCGGCTCGCCACCATCCGCCTCCAGCAGAAGGCCACTTCCGCATCGACCGCGCGGCTCGCGTCGTGACGTCGGACCAGCGCCACCTCGACGATCGCGAAACGGTCGTCCCAGGACCGGGCGGCGCGCAACTGCTCCTGGACCCGCGCGGCGTCACGCCCCCACAGGTCGTCAAGGGTCGTCACGGCCCCACTCAACTCCGGCGCGCCGCTCAGGACCGCGTACGCGACCACGGGCGACAGCCGCACCTGAAGGCACACGGAGCTTCCGGCCTGGCCTCGTCCGCGAGCACCGTGGGGAGGCGCGAGCCCGGCGGTGACGGAGCCTCGCCGTTGCTGCCCACTGCCGTCGTCAACGACGAGCGGCTGGTCACCGAGGTCGAAGAGCACCATGAGAGCGGGATGCGGCACCACCTCGACCTCGACCGGAGTGTCAGCCCGATCGCTGAACCCCGCCATGGTGACCCCCGCCAACCGGCCCGGTCGTGCCGGGACCGCGATGTCCCAAGCGGGCGGACCGGAGCGCACCGGCTCAGTAGGTCGCACGTCCCGATGGTACGTGTAACCACGAATGGCTCCGGATCAGAACGTGCGCTCATCGGCAGCGCCAGCGCCTCTTCAGGGTTTGCGATCTCACGCCGCTCCAGGCGTTGCACGATTTCGCGAATTGCATATGGCGTTGCTTCCCAGACGTTCTCGTTCCAAACAAGGTCGTGCGTCAGCAACCTGAGCGCTTTCGAGCGAACCTGCTTGTCGGGGGATGAGAGGTCTGCGAGCGCCGACGGAATTTAATCGGATCGCCCGACGAAGCAGGCGACATCTGACCAGCGAACCTCTTCCGAAGTCATGACAGGCATGATCCCGCACCCGCCAAGGCTCCGCGGGGCGGCGGCTTCGACCAAGGGACCTCTCGGTGTTCGGCGGGCGTGTGTTCCAGAGCCAGGTGGCTGGAAAGTCGGAACTGGTGCGGATGATCTCCGAGGAGGGCCGGGTTCGGGCAGCAACCCGAGGCGTTTCCGGAGCTTGGCGTTTCGCCACCGAGAGCGGGCGGCCGATCTGGCGGGGCGCGGCAGATCCAGGCGCCTGATCCTGGCGAGACATGTGGCAGGCAGGAAGGCACCGCCGATGGTTCGGCCGGGCCACGTTGCGCTCTGGGTCATCAGCCGATCGGATAACCGAAGGCGATGATCGGCTCTTTCCATGTGCGACGGACACCCTGCGGCGCTTAGGAAGGAGGCATGACCAACGAGGTGACCGTTCCCCTGCTTCCGTGCGCATCCATTGACGACATCGAAACCTTCTATGGAGTTCTCGGTTTCCGGACCACGTACAAGCAACGCAAGCCCAACGCGTGTGTGGGGGTGCAGCGGGAAGACCTCAATCTGCAGTTCTTCGAGATCCCCGGGTTTGACCCGGAGCAGTCCTATGGCTCCTGTCTCGTACTCACCGCGGACATCGAGGGACTACACCGGGCATTCGCAGCCGGCATGCGCGCCGCGTACGGCAAGGTACTGGTGTCCGGAACGCCGCGGATGACCCGGCCCAGGGCGCGGAAGAACGCCGACGGGATGGGCGGGTTCAGCGTCATCGACCCGGGCGGCAACTGGATCCGCGTCTTTCGGCACGCCGCCACCGCGCCCATGCCGGCCACCACGCCTGCCGGGCGGCTGGCCAAGGCTCTGGCGAATGCTGTCGTGCAGGCCGATTCCAGGGGAAGCGTCGGACAGGCCGTTCGGATCCTCGACAGCGCCTTGGCCCGCCCGCAAACCGACGACGACCCGGTCGAGCAGGTAGAGGTCCTGGTCTACCGCGCCGAACTCGCGATGGTGCTGGACGATCCGAAGACTGCGGCCGAGATGCTGGCCCGCGCCCAGTCCGTCACGCTCACGGAAGACGAATCCGAAAGGGCGGCACCCGCGTTCGACAACGCCGCCGACCTTGCAGCAGCACTGCGGTAGCGGGCACGGCCACAACAAGAAGCGGCAGTAACGACTGAGGCCCCAGCCAGAAACCTGTCCTGAGCTGGGGCCTCACGTTGGAGCGGGTGACGGGAATCGAACCCGCACTGTCAGCTTGGGAATCGGGTTGATCGTCACTGTCGGTAGACAAACGACCAATCCTCCACGAGGTAGCAACTACAGAGCGTCAGTCTTGCGGCGCTGCCTTCGGTGGTGTTGACCCCTGTAAACCCGGTCTTCGGGCACGCATCGGGCACGCCCACGAGCCACGCAGTGTTTGCCATCCCGTCTGCCGCCGACCCGCCCTCTGGGGAGCGGGCCGCCGCCCGGTCCGCCACGTCAAGCGGACCTTGACGCACGTTCGGACGCTGGCGGGCCGGGCGGTGGTCTGCTCGGCTCGCCCGGGTCGGCGGCTGGCGGGATGGCCCTGCGCAACCACCCACGGACCGCGACCCGCCGACGGACCCCCGACCATCTCGGAGTCGTTGCGCCCCCGCCGGAGGCGCGGTAACCGCGACCAGCTCGCCGCCGCGACCCGCCGCGCGGACCCGGCGTGCCCTTCGCTGCGCCGCGCCGCTCGGGGCGCGGCCCGGCCGGCTGCCGGCCCACGAACACCAACAACCCTCGGCCCCACCGTCTGCGGCGGCCCCGGGCTCACCGCTTCCCGCGCCAGCCGCCGGGCGTCCTGCGTGGCCGGAGTCGGAGCGCCAGCGGAGCGACGGACGCGCGCCCAGGCGGCGGCGCTTGCGGCCCGTCTCGGGCCGCCTTGAAGACGTACAGAAACTTTGCACAACATCGCCGGCAGTCCGGCCGCCCGGCCTCTACTCCGGTGGTTGCGTGGCTACATCGCGGGACTGCTCTCGCCACTGGCCGCCGTCTGCCTGGACGAGACGCTGCGCCATCCGGCGTGCCTCGTCCTCGGTGTCGAACTCCCACCGGAGCACCCTGCCCGTCTCGGAGTCGCCGGCCCTGGCGATAACGTGCCACCGCACTTCGCGGGCAAGCCACACATCACGTCGAGTCAGTCGTCCCCACGTGCCGTTCCACCAGCGTGTGACCAGCTCCTTTGCCACGCGAGGATCGTACACATGTTCGACAGCGGCAAGTAGGAGGTGCCACACCGGAAAGGAATGCCAGAATGATGAGCGTGGGAGCTGGCCCAGACACAACCGCGGAGTGGTGGACGACCTCCGACGTAGCTGCGTACCTCGGAGTCAAGGTGGCGACCGTTTCCAACTACCGCAAGCGGAGCCAGATGCCGGAGCCCGATGCGACGGTCGGGCGTACCCACATGTGGCGTCCCAGCCGGATCGTGTCCTGGCACGAGAGCCGTCCGCGTCCTGGCGTCGGCGGTCGCCCCAGCCCCGTGAACACCGATGAGAGCGGTTCCGGCGTCAGCTCGCGCTGAGGGTCCGAAGTTCGTCCAGGTACGACAGCGCCTGCGGGTCTTTCGGGTACCGCGCCCGTAGAAGCGTCGCGAGTTCCTTCGAGCACATCAGGAGAGACGGCAACGACTTGCGGTCGCCTTCAAGCGCCTGCCGTCCGTGAGCAACGGCCCGTTCGAGGTCGCCCGCCCGGGCAGCGGCCACTCCGAGCGTGACCCGCGCTTCCGCAATCCGCATTGGCTTACGTTCGGTCCCGTCGGGGTCTATCGACGACTGCATGACCTGCTCGGCGTACATCTCTGCTAGGCGATCCTCGCCTGCCAGCCGGTAGCAGTCCATCGCATAGAAGTCGAACTTTGCCGGGTCTACGACAAAGTGGTGATCGGTGTTCTCCGGGTATGGCAGTGATTCAAGCAGCGTCCGGCCCTTGTCCAGAGCCATCTCTACCTGTCGCCTGTCACCAAGTCGAGCCCACGCCTTGGCACGCTGGCCGGCGAGCTGCACCGCTGCGCTACTACCGGCTGCGATCAACTCGCCCGCCTCGGCCGCTGCGATGACACCTCGGTAGTCGCCCTGTGTGAGCGAGTACCAGGCCCGCATCTCATACGCCCAGCCCGACACCGCCGCGTTTCCCGCTTCCTCGCCGAGCGTCAACGCCGCTTTGCGGGTTCCCTCGGCGATGCGGCGTAGACCCATGTCGTACTCGACGCAACCGACGAGCAACGCTACCCATCCCGCAAGTGTCAGCACCTCCTGGTGCTGAGCGAGAGTTAGCCGGCGGTCCATCAGAGCGGTGATCCGTCGCAACCACGATCGGCCTTCGGCCCGGAGCTGATCGGGTGACATGTACGGGTACTCGCTGCAAAGGCGATCGGCTGTGATCCGAAGCGCTTCCAAGGTCGCGTTGGAGACGTCCGAAGTTCGCAAACGAGCAAGAATTTCGACCGTCTCCATGCCCGTTCCGGCGATCAGCTCGGCATCAGCGTCACGGGAAACGGTGGGCGGGAAGAAGGCGGCCGTGACAGTTCCGAACGTCTTCGCAATCAACGCCTTGTAGAAGGCGTCAGGCTCCGAACTCCCGGATTCCCACCTCTTCCAGTTTCGCAGGAGGGTGCTGTCGGCGGGTAGCTGCTCGACGGCGTGCACTCGCATCGCTCGCACGGCCTCACCTTGGGACCAGCCTCGCGCAGTGCGCTCAGCTCTCAGCCGGGAAGCCCAGACGGGTCGATCGAGGTCAGTAGCTACATCAGCCATGTAGCCAGTATCGCTCCGGCTCGGGGACATGGCGAGGGGACTTCGACCTGTCACCGCAGTGACACCTGTCGTTCTACCGCGACGAAGGTCATCGTTGTGAGTGCCAGCAGAACACCGGAAGAAAGTCCGTTGATGACCTGGCGTAGTACCAACTCAGTTGGTACTTTGATGGTGAGGCAGTCATCCAACAAGGGATGCGCCTAGACACAGGAGGTCTGTTGTGAAGCTGTACGTGGACACCACGAGCAAGCAGGTGACGGCGTCGAAGGACCCGGAGCCGAAGAACGACCAGAACGGCAACCAGAAGTCCGAGAAGAACACGGGCCGGCTCATGTGGTCCACCCAGGTCTTCGTGCTCGACGAGAACGGCGGGGAGGTCATCACCATCACCACGGCGGGAGAGAAGCCGAACGTGAAGGTGGGCGACTTCCTGGCCGTCGAGCAGTTGGAGGCCATTCCGTGGGCGACCAACGGGCGTAACGGCGTCGCGTTCCGGGCGGTGTCCCTGAAGCCGAAGAACGGTTCTGCGGCCAAGTAAGTCCATCGCACGACGTGCTGTGTGTGCCACACGGTGTCCGTGGCCACCGCGCAAGCGGCCTGATGGTCCGCTGAACCAACCCTCATGCGGTTCCGGGAGTTGTCTCTGACTCCTACTTCTCCCGGTCCGGTCGCCACCTGGCAGTGGCGACAACCCCGAAGAAATGGCCCGGGGTCGGTACTGACTCCTACGTCTGCCGACCCCGGTGCCGCCTACTCATCCAACCCAACTGGCATTGGGAGGACTCGTCGTGTCCAAGTCTAGCCCCCGCCGCTTCGGCGGCAAGTCAACCGGAACGGTGACGGTCATCGAGGCCAAGGTTCACCGTTCCTCCGCGCGTAACGCCCGCATGGCGTTCATCCTCACCGCCGTTATCGTCGGCGTCCTGTCGGCCGTGGTAGCCGCCGCCTACTGGCACCCGATCGTGGCCCTGTTCGTCGGTGCCCTGATCGGCGTTCCGACCGGCGGCCTCATGTGGCTGCTCGTGCGGATCTGGCCGGTCATCCGGCTGCTGTGGTGGTGGACCCCGGAAACCCTGCTGAGTGCCGGACTGCTGACCGGCTGGGTGCAGCTCGCTAACCACACCCCGACCGTGGTGACCCTGCTCGTGGTCGCCCTGGTCGTCGGCGTTCCAGCCGCCATCGGCCCGGTTCGCCGCCAGGTCAAGGCATGGGGATGGTGCCTCGTGGTGCGCCACCGGCTGCGCGTGTGCTTCGCGCAGTTCATCATCGCCAACCAGTCCGGCTCGCTGCCGCTAATCCTGTGGGCTCGTCCCACGCCGGTCGGTGAGCGGGTCTGGGTGTACCTGCGTCCTGGCCTGTCGGCCAAGGACCTGGAATCCCGCCTCGACAAGATCGCGGTCACCTGCCACGCCTCGACCGTGCTCATCGAGCGCGCCGGGGAGAGCAACGCCGCGTACCTGCGGTTCGACATCAAGCGCCGCGAGGTGCTCAACGCTCAGGTGAACTCCCCGCTGGTCGACGTGATCGACCGGACCGCGCCGGTTTCGGCGTCTCCGCTGACGGTGCCCACCGCCCTGGACCTGCCGGACGTCGACACCCCGACGATCACCCTCCCGGCCCAGGGCAAGCCGGCGAAGAAGCCGGCCACGACCGCCAACGGCAGCAAGCCCGCGGCCTCCTCCGCGTCGTCCCTGCCGGACGACGACACCTCCGACTGGATCTGACGGGAGCAACCCCGATGAACCGATCCGACTACATCTCCTGCCCCCGCGAGTGCGGCGTGGACGTGCGCGAGCACAACTCGTCCGGCCTCGTCAACGGCCACTGCGACACCGGCCCCGAGCTTCCGTTGCTCGACACCGGCGGCTACCTCGCCTGCGGCTGCCACGGCTCGCAGCGCGAGCACACCTGCACCCCTTCCGACTGACTGTCTCGACGGGCGCGGAGTCTCCACCTGTTGGGGTTCCGCGCCCACCTAAGGAGCGCATCCCATGACCACCACGATTCCCACCACCGCCGACGCGGTGCCGGTGGGTGCTGGCCTGTCGATGTTCGACCCGGTGTTCATCGGGATCGACGAGTTCGGCCAGCCCGTCTACCTCGACGTCGTCTATCACAACCTGCTCGCCGCCGGTGAGCCCGGAGGCGGGAAGTCCGGCCTGGTCAACAACATCTGCGGCCACGGCGTCCTGTGCGACAACACCCGCCTCGTGCTCTTCGACGCCAAGCTCGTCGAACTCGGCCCCTGGCGCGACCTGGCCGATGCGTTCATCGGCCCCGACATCGACCAGGGCATCGACGTGCTGCGCCGCCTCCTGGTCGTGGCGACCAACCGCTACACCTGGCTGCTCGCCAACCGGCGCCGCAAGCTCGCCCCCGGTGACGGCATGTCGGTCATCCTCACCGTCATCGACGAACTCGCCATGTTCTCTACGGTGCTGGGGACCAAGGCCCAGCAGGAAGAGTTCTCCACCCTCCTGCGCGGCCTCGTCTCCCTCGGCCGCGCCTGCGGCATGCCGGTGGTCGCCGCAACGCAGCGGCCGTCGTGGGACATCATCCCTGCCAGCCTGCGGGACCTGTTCGGCTACCGGGCCGCGTTCCGGTGCACCTCGCTGAACAGCTCGAACATCATCCTCGGCCAGGGCTGGGCCGAGCAGGGCTACACCGCCTCCGACATCGCCCCCACCAACCAGGGCGCTGCCTACCTCCTGGCCGAAGGCGGCGTTCCCCGGCGCATCAAGGCGGCCTACCTCACCGACACCGACATCTACAACATCGCCGACTACGCCGCCTGGACCCGCCGCCCCGCCGGCACCAGCACCCCGGCCGTCGACCCGACCGGATGGGAGATGGCGGCATGACCACCCGCGAGCGTACCTACGCGCGTGCCAACAACCAGCGGGCTGCCCAGTTCACCGAGTTGTGGATCGTCGGGCGTCCCGAGGACATCGCCGCCATGGTCCAGGTCGCCTCGGCCAGCGGCCGACTCGTCTACCTGTCCGCCCCGCGCTCGATGGGCGGCGACGACACCCGCCAACGCCGCTACCTGCGGCTGCGCACCACCTGAATCGGCCGACAGGACCAGGTCCCGCCTGGCAGCAGCTCTGGTCCTGCCGACCACCCACCAAGCCCATCTGAAAGGACGTGGCTGCCATGAAGGCTACCCACAACCCACCCACCGCCGCACCAGTCACCACTGCTGACCTGCTGCGGATGGCTGCCCTCTACCTGCGCCGGCACGGCTGGCACCAGGGCAGCTACTACGCCACCACCGACACCCCCACCCCGCCGGCCTGCGCCGTCGGGGCCATCGGCATCGCCTGCACCGGCCACCGCATCGAGCAATTCGCCCAGCTCGACACCGACGCCCTGGTCGACTACCTCTTCGCCGTCCGCGTGTTCACCGACTACCTCGACACCGACACGCCGGCCTACTGGACCGACGAACTCGGGTTCGTTCTCGACGACGACTCCGGCTGCCTTCCCTACTCCTGGAACGACATTCCCGGCCGCACCGCCGAGCAGGTCATCACCGCCCTTGAGGCCGCTGCCGACGAGTGGGACCGCCTCCACACCGACGGAGGCGAGGACTGATGTTCACCGTCAAGGCGTCCTTGACGCGCATCCCCCGTCAGAAGCGCCGCGAGGTCGTCGAGAACGACGCCTTCGCCGCGTTCGCCCGGCGCATCATCCGCGCCCACGGCCGCCGCGTCGCCGCCGGTGACGTCGAAGCCCTCCGCGACCTGGTCGCCCTGTCGGCCAACCTCGACGAGGCCATCGGTGAGGCCGTCGTCGGCCTGCGGGCCTTCGGCTACTCCTGGTCCGAGATCGGCACCCGGCTTGGCATCTCCAAGCAAGCCGCCCAGCAGCGCTGGGGCGGTGAGAAGCCGTGACCACCACCTACCACTTCGCGGGAACTGACGAAGAGTTCCCCACCTACCGCTATCGCCTCGCCCCGCAAGGGCTGGCGACCCGCCGGCAACTGCGCGCCGCCGGCCTCCGTCCCGGAGGCAACTACCCGGTTGCCCAGATCCTCTGGCGTCGCGGCAAGCGCGTCGCCTACCTCTACCGCCTCGACCTGGCTGCGCCCAAGCGCACCGCCACCGAGGCCCAGCGGGCCGCCATTGCCAAGGCACTGCGCGCCCGCCGCACCTGCCGCGTCTGCGGCCAAGTGCAGCCCTATTACATCCCCCGCCGCTACGGCTGCTGCTTCGACTGCCACGAAGGGAACCCGTCGTGAGCTTCCACCTGTCGGACCCGTGCCTTTGGTGCATCGAGGGCAGTAGCCCTGCCGGCATCCACGACATCGTCGGCCCGGTCTACAAGCCCTGCCCCGTCTGCATCGGTGCCTGCACCCTCTGCGAGGGCGACGGGCTGTTCCCGGCCGACTTCACCTGCCTGCCCTGCTTCCGCGACCAGCTCGCCGCCAAGGGCCTAGCCCCGATCATGTGCGCCCACTGCTCCGGCGTAGTCGACCTCATCCCCCTCGACACCGTCCCGGCACCGGAGGTGACTCCCCATGTCGAGCACTGACCCCGCCGCCGTCACCGAACAGTTCGCCGCCGAGTACGCCCGCAACGCCGTACCCGCCATGCTCAAGGCAATCGCCTCCGTCAAGCGGTACAACCGCTTCGTTCTGCTCGGCGCACTCGCCACCAGCTACCTACACCAGGGCCACTACCTGTGGACCCAAAAGGCCGGCTACTTCGCCTACCTGGTGCCGCTGATCTTCGACGCCGCCATGGTGTCGATGCTCACCGTCGTCCGCACCTCCGGCATCGCCAAGGACGCCAAGCGTGGAGCCCTGGTGGTGTTCGCCTGCGCCGCGCTGCTGTCGGCAACCATCAACTTCGCCTCCCCCGGCAGCCTCGGCCTGCGCCTGGTCTTCGCCCTGGTCGTCGTCCTCGTCATAGGCGTGGAACTCGTCGCCGGACGCATCCGACCCGACTTCGCGGCCATCCAAGCCGAAGCCGCCGCCCTGCTCACCGCCGCCCGCGACTTGGCGGACAAGGCCGAGCAGACCACCGAACCCACCCCTGAACCCGTCGAGACGCCGGCCGTCGTCGACACCCCGCCGGCCGCCGCGCCGGTCGCCATCGCCACACCCGCGCTCACCCCGATCCCGGCCGCCCGGCCGGAGGTCCCCGCGCACCTGGTGCCCACCGCCCGCTTCGCCACCCGCCAGCACGAGCAGACCCACGGCCGACCCATCACCGCCGACGAACTCGCCGCCCTGCTCTCCGTCACCCCGGCCATCGCCCGGGAACTGCTGCACTCCATCAACGGCCACACCACGGCCGTCAACGGCACCCCCGTCGCCGGTGGTGCCCGATGACCATCCACGTCGTCGACATCCAGCACTTCACTCACACCTGCCCGGCCTGGCCGGACGAGCCGCACCCTTACGACACCCGCAGGACCGTCATCGACGTCATCCCCGGCGGTCCTTGCCGGACCCCGGTCACCATCCGCTGCGGCGACACGACCGCCGTCATCCCCTGCTACCGGCACGAACCGGCCGACCGCCAGTGCGGGGCCTGCCGGATCATCGTCACCCAACACACCATCACCACTCGGCACCTCACTGGTGAGGCCGCCTGATGGTTTCGACGCTGGACCTCACACCCCGGACCGCTCTGGCCCGGGGTGTGGGCTCGAACGCCGACACCACCAACCCCTTCGTTGGCTACACCGCCGCCGGCTCCGCCTTCCAACGTGCACAGCAGCCCGACTACTTCGGCTGGATCGAACACGTCCGCGCTGCTGCCGGCTGCACCCGACCCATCCGGCTGGCCGGCAGCCTCTACACCGTCGAACCCGCCACCGGCAGGCTCCTCGACGCCCGACACACCGACGCCATGCCCGACGCCGCCATCTACAAGGCGTGCGGCAACCGCCGCGCCACCGTCTGCCCCTCCTGCGCCCAGACCTACCAACGCGACGCCTACCAACTCCTGCGCGCCGGCCTCATCGGCGGCAAAGGCGTCCCCGCAACCGTGTCCCGGCACCCGGCGGTCTTCCCGACCTTCACCGCCCCGTCCTTCGGCACCGTCCACGCGCGCGTGGTCAGTCGGCACACCTGCACCAACCGCAAGCGGTGCGACTGCCGGCCCGACCCCTGCCACGCCCGCCGCAACGCCGGCTTGTGCATCCACGGGCGGCCCGCCGTGTGCTGGGCACGCCACGAACCCGCAGACACCGTCCTCGGACAGCCGTTCTGCCTCGACTGCTACGACCACGACCACCAGGTCGTGTGGAACCTGTTCTCCGGCATGCTGTGGCACCGCACCAAGCAAGCCGCGGAACGGTGGCTCGCCCAACTCGCCCGCCGACGCGGCATCCCCCCGGTCGAGCTGGTCACCCCGTCCGGGAAGATCCGCAAAGTTCCCCCCGTCCGGCTGTCACACGGCAAGGCCGCCGAGTTCCAAGCACGCGGCGCGGTCCACTTCCACGCTCTCGTGCGCCTGGACGGCGTCGACCCGTACGACCCGGCCGCCGTGATCCCCCCACCGGCCGGGTTCACCGCCGCCGACCTTGACGATGCGATCCGCCACGCCGCCGCCCAGGTCGACTACACCACCCCCGGCCACCCCGACCGGCCCGCCGGCTGGCGCATCGTCTGGGGCGCACAGCTCGACATTCGCGTCATCACGCTGACCGGACACAGCGAGGTTACCGACAGCATGGTCGCCGGCTACCTCGCCAAGTACGCCACCAAAAGCACCGAGGCCACCGGACACCGCTCCACCCGCCTCGACGCCGACAGCATCGGCGACTACGCCGACCCCGACGGCGACCACACCGCCCGCCTTATCGACGCCTGCTGGCGCATCGGCCGACCCACCCACACCCCCGCCCCGCTGTCCGAGCGGCCCCGCGACCTCCGGCCCCGCCCCGGCTTCGTCGACCGCTGGGATTGCCCCGACTGCGGCACCCACACCCGCTATCCCGCCTGCCCCGTCTGCATCGCCCACCGTCAAGCCAGCCTTGACGCCGAATCGACGAAACCAGCCAACGGCAACCCCTACGCCCGGCTGCGGCGGTGGGCACACATGCTCGGCTTCGGCGGCCACTTCCTCACCAAAGCCCGCCGCTACTCCGTCACCTTCCAACTCCTGCGCGACACCCGCGTCACCTACCGCCGCAGCGAGGACCACGACCAGGGCGCCGGCGAACCCATCCGGGCGGTCGACCACCTCGACGACACCACCCTCATCGTCGGCACCCTCACCTTCGCCGGCGTCGGCTGGCACACCACCGGAGACGCCCTGCTCGCCAACACCGCCGCCGCTCTCGCCCGCGCACGACACGCCGCCGGACGCGAAGAGCTCGCCCACGAACTCGGCACCTCGACCGGCATCGTGCCGGCCGCTGCTTGATCGGTCTGGAAGGAGATCGCCCTGAACGAACCCCATGACGTCGACATGCTCACCGTCGAGCAAGCCGCGCAACGCCTCGGCACGGGAGTGCGTTTCGTGCGCCGCATCGTCGCCGAGCGCCGCATCCGCTTCTACAAGGTCGGCAAGTACGTCCGGTTCGACCCTGACGACGTGGCCGACTACATCCAACAAGGGCAGGTCGAACCCATCCGACCGGTCCTCACGTACACGAAGGGAGAAACCCGTTATGCCGCCTAAGAAGCGCCGCTTCGGCCGCGTCCGTAAACTGCCGTCCGGCCGCTTCCAAGCTCGCTACCCCGATCCCAACGGCATCGACCGACCTGCGCCCCGCACCTTCGCTACCGAGACAGACGCCAACCGATGGCTCACCGCGATCGAGGCGGACATGATCCGGGGCACCTGGCGCAACCCGGACCTCGGCCGGATCTCCCTCAGCGACTACCTGACCGAGTGGATCGACCACCGGCCGGGTCTGCGACCTCGCACCCTCGATCTTTATCGCTGGCTCCACCGCAAGTACATCGCGCCGAGACTCGGCGACTACTTCCTCACCGACCTCACCCCCGGTGCCATCCGGGCCTGGCGTGCTGACCTCGTAACCGAGGGAGTCAGCCCCACCATGACGGCCAAGGCGTATCGCCTTCTCCGCGCCGTGCTGAACACCGCCGTTGACGACGAACTGATCCAACGCAACCCCTGCCGCATCCAAGGCGCGGGCATCGAACGGCCGGCCGAACGACCGACCGCCACCGTCGCCCAGGTCTTCCAGCTCGCCGACCTCGTGCCTCGACGCCTCCGCGTCCTCATCCTGCTGGCCGCCTTCGCCAGCCTCCGCTACGGAGAGCTGGCCGCCCTTCGCCGCCGCGACTTCGACCCGCGCTGTCGGACCCTGACGGTCCGCGCGACTCTGGTCGAGCGCCAGGACGGCACCCTGACTTTCGGCCCGCCCAAAACCGATGCCGGCCTGCGCACCGTCACCATCCCGGCGGCGATCCGCCGCGAGGTCCGCGCACACCTGGACGACTTCGTCGACGAGGACCAGGACGCGCTCGTCTTCACCGGCGCTACCGGCGCGGTCCTGCGCCGCTCCAACTTCCAACGGACCTGCAACTGGCGGGCATCCGTGGCGGCGGTTGGCCTGCCGGGCTTCCACTTCCACGACCTGCGGCACACCGGCAACACGCTCGCCTCACGAACCGGGGCCAGCCTCGCCGACCTGATGGCCCGCATGGGCCACGCCTCGACCCGCGCCGCGCTGATCTACCAGCACACCGCCCAGGAGCGTGACCAGCACATCGCCGGCGGCCTCAGCGACCAGATCAAGAAGAGCCGCGATCGGGCACGCAAGGGGCACGGCAAGACCAAGAAGTGACCGGCATGAATGAGGCCCAGGTCGGAAACGTGTCCTGACCTGGGCCTCAACCCGGAGCGGGTGACGGGAATCGAACCCGCACTGTCAGCTTGGGAAGCTGATGTTCTGCCATTGAACTACACCCGCAGGCGGCACCACTCTACCTGAAGGTCACCACCCCCGTGCAGTCAGGTGCGCGCGCCACCTCGGCGAGGTGGCGGCGTCGGCGGGCGGTTGACCCCGCCATCTCCCCGAACTGGAGTGGATCAAGCACACACCGGGGTCGCCGGGCGCGAAGTTGCACGTCGGCAACATATGGGCGTTCTCAAATGCGTCGATGAGATGTAACGTCTGGCCCACGTTTCCGCACCGGCGTGACACACCCCCTGGCACGCCGTCAGAAAGAGGTGGGCCCATGGGACTCCGTCCCAACCTGCTGACCCGGCGTACCGCCGGTGTCGCGACGTCGACCCTCGCGCTGCTGCTCAGCACCGCCGCCGTCGGCGTCGTCCCCGCTGCTTCGGCCTTCTCGGCCGCCCCGGCCGGCGTCTGCGCCGAGCCTGCTGACGCCCACGCCGACGAGCACTCGAACGCCCGCGTCGCGAAGGGCGGCAACGCCAAGCTCGACCCCAACCACCTGACCGCCAAGCAGGTCCAGGACCGGGAAGCCGACCTCGCCGCGGCGCAGCGCGAGCGGACCAACTTCCGGGCCGGCGCCGTCACCCCGCTGGCCACCGTGACGATCCCGGTCGTCGTGCACGTCATCCAGGAGAACAGCACCCGGGCCGGCGGCAACATCCCGGACTCGATGATCAACCAGCAGATCACCGTGCTGAACCAGTCGTACGCGGGCTCGACCGGCGGCGCGGCCACCGCCTTCGGGTTCCAGCTCACGAAGATCAACCGGGTGACGAACCCGTCGTGGTACCCGATCGTGCAGGGCTCCTCCGCCGAGCGCTCGATGAAGACCTCGCTGCGTCAGGGCGGCAAGAACACGCTGAACATCTACCTCGGCGAGCTGAGCGACAGCCTGCTGGGCTGGGCCACGTTCCCGAAGCGGACGCTGGACAAGATGGACGGCGTGGTAGTGCTCAGCGAGTCGCTGCCCGGCGGCACGTCGACCAACTACAACCAGGGCGACACCGGCACGCACGAGGTCGGCCACTGGCTGAACCTCTACCACACCTTCCAGGGCGGCTGCTCCGGCTCCGGCGACAGCGTCTCCGACACCCCGGCCGAGGCGTCCCCGGCGTACCAGTGCCCTACCGGCCGTGACACCTGCTCGGCCACCGGCAAGGACCCGATCACCAACTTCATGGACTACACGTACGACTCCTGCATGTACCAGTTCACCGCCGGACAGGCGAGCCGCATGCTCACCGCGTGGAACGCCTACCGCGCAGCCTGACCTTCTCGCACCACGTACCGGTGCCGGCCCTGTCCTCGGACGGGCCGGCACCGCTCGTTTCGGGGCTCTGGTCAGGCGGCCGGGCGGCGGGTGTCGAAGCCGTGCCGCCCGCGCCGGCCCTCGGCGGCTACCGGCTCACGCCGGGCCGGTTCGGCCCCGAGCGGGTCGAGCCACACCCGCACCTGCGGCGGGGCGGCGCCGGGCTGGGCCACCGGGTCGCGCCGGGTCAGCATCGCCGCCTCGACGGTGAACTCGAACAGCCGCCAGTCACCCTGCGGCGACGCCCGCGCGATCCGGGCCAGGTGGGCCACTGTGGCCGGGTCGGTCACCGGCCGCGCGCGCCCCGCGATGTACGCCTCGTCGTCGCTCTCCTCCGGCGGGAACGAGTGCAGCGCGTAGCGGCCGTCGCGTTCGAGGTCGCGGCGCTTCGGCGAGTCGATGACGAAGCACCAGAGGCCGTCGTCGGTGATCACCGGGGAAACCGGGTGGACGCGGGGGCCGCCGTCGGCGCGGACCGTGGCGAGGTAGCCGAAGCCCGGCCCGTACTGCTGCATCAGGAGGCGGATCTCGTCGGCGAGGCGGGGCTCGTCGGCGGCGAATTCGGACCAGGAAGCCATGCGGACATCCTATCGAACACGTGTACGAAGATGTAGTGCGACACGCAGGTCACCCATACCGGTCGCTATGGTGTTCCGATGCTGCTCTCCGACCGCGACCTGGTCTCCGAGATCAAGGCCGGCACGCTTGCGCTGGAGCCCTTCGAGCCCACGCTGGTGCAGCCGTCGAGCATCGACGTACGCCTGGACCGGCTGTTCCGGGTGTTCAACAACCATCTCTACACACACATCGACCCGTCGATCCAGCAGGACGACCTGACCTCGATGGTGGAGGTGCCGGAGGGGCAGCCGTTCGTGCTGCACCCGGGCGAGTTCGTGCTCGCCTCCACGCTCGAGGTGATCTCGCTGGGCGACCAGCTCGCCGGCCGGCTGGAGGGCAAGTCGAGCCTGGGCCGGCTGGGTCTGCTGACCCACTCGACCGCCGGCTTCATCGACCCGGGCTTCTCCGGTCACGTCACGCTGGAGCTGTCGAACGTGGCGAACCTGCCGATCACGCTCTGGCCCGGCATGAAGATCGGCCAGCTCTGCATCTTCCGGCTCTCCTCGCCGGCCGAGCACCCGTACGGCTCGGCCGTCTACGGCTCGCGTTACCAGGGGCAGCGCGGCCCGACGCCGAGCCGGTCCTGGCAGAGCTGGCGCACCTGGCCGACGCGCTGACGGCGCCCGCAGTTGTTAAGAAGGGCCCCCTCCTCTGCCGGAGGCGTTAACAGGGGGCCCTTCCTTACACGCGGCCGTAGCTGTTGATGTCGCCGTCGTCGACCCGCTTCATCGTGATGGGCTTGCCGGACTGGGAGGCGTGCACCACCCAGCCGTCACCCACGTACATCGCCACGTGGTGCAGGTCGCTGTAGTAGAAGACGAGGTCACCGGCGCGCAGGTCGGCGCGGCTGATCCGTTTCGTCACGGCGTGCTGCTGGCGCGCGTTGTGCGGCAGCGAGACTCCGCCCTTGGCCCAGGCCGCCAGGGTGAGGCCCGAGCAGTCGAAGTGGTCCGGGCCGGCTGCGCCCCAGACGTAGATCTTGCCGATCTGGGCGCAGGCGAACTTCACCGCCGCCCCGGCCGGGCCGCCGGGATAGCCGGCCGGGCAGGGCGCCGGGCGCAGCGGGCCGCCGCCACCCTTGCCGTACACCTTGAGCCGCAGCTTCTGCAGCTTGGCGATCTCGGCGTCGATCTGCTTCTTCTTCGCCGCGAGCTGGGCCTCGGTGCGCGCCAGCCCGGCGATCATCTCGTCCAGCGGCTTCTTCTTCGCCGCCAGCTCGTCGCGCAGCGCGGCGACGGAACGCACCTGCTCGTGCTGCCGGTGCGCGAAGCGGTCGAGCAGTTCCAGGCCGTTGACCAGTTCACCGGGCGAGCGGCTGCCGAGCAGCACGTTGACTGTGGAGAGGTTGTCGCCCTTGTAGGCGTCGGCGGCGAGGCCGCCGACCTGGCCGAGAGCGGCGTCCACCCGGGCCTGGAGGGGTGCGATCTGCCGGCCGAGCGCGTCGGCCTGCTTGCGCCGTGCGGCGAGCTGCTCGCGTACGGCGTTCACCTGCTCGATGACCGGTTCGAGCTTGTTCCAGTCGCGGTCGATCTGGGCCTCGATCTCGGCGACCGAGGGCTCGGCGTGTGCCGCAGTGGCGCCGCCGGTCAGAACGACGGCGGTGCCGACCAGCGCGGCGAGGGCTGTGGTGAAGCGGGACCAGCGGGAACGCGGCGCGACGCTGGACCGGTCGACCGACCGGTTCGACGACGGCCGCGGGGCATGGAGTGCCACCGGGCGTCCGTACTCCTTCTTCCGTACCGCCTACCGGGTTAGCTGACGGATTCGGGCGGGAAGGGAGCCGCCCTACCGCAGCAGCGCTGCGGATTCACCCCAGGTACCTGGTTCCCCGGCTCGCCCGTGGGCGACTCGGCGGTGTCGGACCGTCACCGACCGGGTTGGACGGTGAGACATGCGGCCGACGCTTGACCAGAGTAGGGACCACCGTTATCGATCCGCAACTTCCGGCGACGTGACACTCCGTACGCGATGACGGCCGCACCCCCGCGCGGAGGTGAAGTTTTCTTTCAATCTTGATTACCTGGCGGAAAGGTATTGACCCTCGCGGGTGCGCGGAGTGAGGGTGAGAATGCAGTGACCCCCATCCCTGTCCAGGAGGTTCGATGCACCTCTCCGCCCTGCCGTCGGGCAGACGGATACTGCTCGCCGCCGCCGTGGCGACCGCCACCGCGCTGGCGACCACCGGCCCGGTGGTCGCCGCGCCGGACGCGACAGCGCCCGCCGGCGACCGCCAACAACAGTACGCTGCGGCCGCGGCCGAGTACGGCGTGCCGCAGAACGTTCTGCTCGGTGTCTCCTATCTGGAGTCCCGGTGGGACACCCACCCGGGTCAGCCCAGCACCAGCGGCGGCTACGGCCCGATGCACCTGACCGACGCCGCGCACATCCTCGCCACACCGGGCAGCGCCCATGTCGACGAGGACGAGGACCCGCGCGGCGACGACTCCCGCCCGCTGAAACTCGACCCGGCCACGGCCGCCGCGCCGAAGCGGGAGACCTCGTTGCCGAGCGCCTCGCTCCAGACGCTCGACGCCGCCGCCGCGCTCACCGGGCTCGACGCGGGCACGCTGCGGACCGACCCGGCGGCGAACATCCGCGGTGGCGCGGCGCTGCTGGCGTCGTACCAGAAGGCACTGGGCGGGCCGGTCGGTGCCGGCACCGACCCGGCGGCCTGGTACGCCGCGGTGGCCCGCTACTCCGGCGCGGACACCTCCGACGCGGCGGCGGCCTTCGCCGACGAGGTCTACGACCAGCTCGGCCAAGGCGCCACCCGGACCACCGACGACGGCCAGCGGGTCACGCTCGCCGCCACCGCCGCGAAGCCGGACCGCTCCCGGCTGGCCCGGCTCGGTCTGCGCAACGCCGAACGGCCGGACGGGCTGGAGTGCCCGGTCCGGCTGGCCTGCGAGTGGATTCCCGCGCCCTACGAGCAGCTCAGCGACGACCCGGGCGACTACGGCAACCACGACCTGGGCGACCGGCCGAAGCAGCAGAAGATCGAGTACATCGTCATCCACGACACCGAGGGCTACTTCGGCCCGAGCGTCGACCTGGTGAAGCGGGCCGACTACCTGGGCTGGCACTACACGCTGCGCTCGGTGGACGGCTACATCGCCCAGCACATCAAGACCAAGGACGTCGGCTGGCACGCCGGCAACTGGTACGTCAACGCCAAGTCCATCGGCCTGGAGCACGAGGGCTTCGCCGGCCAGGGCACCTGGTACACCGAGGCGATGTACCGCACCTCCGCCAAGCTGGTCCGCCACCTGGCACTGAAGTTCGGCATCCCGATGGACCGGCAGCACATCATCGGCCACGACAACGTGCCCGGCATCAACGCCGGCGCGGTGGGCGGCATGCACTGGGACCCGGGACCGTACTGGGACTGGTCGCACTACTTCGACCTGATGAAGGCGCCGTTCCGCGGCACCGGCACGGCGCGGACCGGCCTGGTCACCATCGACCCGGACTTCGCCACCAACCGGCCCGCGTTCGTCGGCTGCAACCAGCAGCCGCCCGGCGTCCCGACGCCCCGGCCGCCGGCCGAGCCGTGCCCGTCGCGCGGTTCCTCGGCGGTGGTCCTGCGGACCGCGCCGAGCCCGGACGCCCCGCTCGTCAACGACCTCGGGCTGCGCCCGGACGGCACGCCGGACACGATGTACATCTCCGACCACGGCGCCCGCGCCTCCGCCGGCCAGACGTACGCGCTCGCCGGCCGGCAGGGCGACTGGACGGCGATCTGGTACCTCGGCCAGAAGGCGTGGTTCCTCAACCCGGCCTCCGCGCCCACTGCCAAGTGGGCGACCGGCTTCGTGGTGACCCCGCGGCCCGGCAAGGCCACCATCCCGGTGTACGGCCGCGCCTACCCGGAGCAGGCCGCCTACCCGGACACCATCCCGTACCAGACCATCTCGCCGCTGCAGTACACGTTCGCCGCCGGCCAGCGGTACGCGGTGGGCGGGGTGCTGCCCGGCGAGTACTACCGGGCGGTCTCGTTCGACGGTTCCGCCCCGGGTGACCGGACCGTGGTACGCGGGAAGAACCGGTACGTGCAGGTCCAGTTCGGCCACCGGATCATGTTCGTGAACCTGGACGACGTGCTGATCCTGCCGTCCCCGGTCGGCGCGCCGCGCTGACCTTTCCACGAGAACGCGAAGGCCCCCGGTCCCTGCGGACCGGGGGCCTTTCGGTGTGACCGAGGTCAGGTGACCCGGACGAAGCCGGCCAGCGGCTGGGTGTTGATGCTCGACACCTGGACCGGTTTGCCTGTCCGGGGCGCGTGCACCATCACCCCGTTGCCGAGATAGAGCCCGACGTGATGCAGATCGGAGCCGAAGAAGACCAGGTCACCGGGGCGTGCCTCGGAGCGGGACACCTTGCGGCCCTCGTTCCACTGCGCGCCGGTGAAGTGGGTCAGCGAGATGCCCGCCGCCTTGTACGCGTACTGCGTGAGGCCGGAGCAGTCGAACGAGTTCGGGCCGGTGGCGCCCCACACGTACGGGTCGCCGACCTGGGCGCACGCCGTCGCGATCGCGGTCCGCGCGGCGCTGCTCACCACGCCGTCGATCTTCGGGCAGCCCGCCGGGCGGATCGAGGTCACCGGCAGCATGGCGGTGAGCCGCTTGATCTCCGAGTCGATCTGCTTCTTCTTCGCCGCGAGATCGTTCTGCTGCTTGGTCTCCAGCTCGATCAGCGCGTCGAGCTTCTCCTTCTGCCTGTTGTACTCGTCCCGCACCTTGAGCACACCGGCGATCTGGCGGCGCTGGTCGTCGGCGATCCGGTCCAGCATGACCAGCTGCTCGGCCAGCGTGCCCGGCTTGGTGCTCACCAGCAGCGCGCCCAGCTCCTGCGACGGGCCCTGGATGTAGTAGCGGGCCGCGATGTCGCCGACCTTGTTCATGGCGAGCGTGGAGGCCAGCTCCAGCGGCACCATCTTGTCCTTCAGCGCCTTGGACTTCTTCTGGTTGGCGCGAAGCTGCGAGCGGACCTTGTTGAACTGCTCGATGGTGGGTTCGAGCTGCTCCCACTGCTTGTCGATCTGCGCGTCGATCTCGTCCACCGACGGCGCCGCGTGCGCCGGAGCCGTCAGCATCCCGGCACCGACCGCGGCGGCCGCCACCAGGGTGACCAGACGGCGTGCCATCCGTTGGAACCCGGCCCGCCGGCCGGGTGGAGCGCTCGGGGCGTGACGTTGAGGGGGCGTGGTTGCCACCGGCACGGACTCCTTTGCAACCGACCGCCGGGCGCCTCGCGAGAGGGAAGATTCGAGGCAGACGACCCACAGCGGTCGGTGCCCCACATTAGGGAAGGCGTCCGGTGGAATCAAGGCGACCGTTTGTTCAATCACGTATCCGCAATCGGTTGCACACAAAGGGTATTCATTTCATCTCCCGACGATGGCTGTCAATACATCGTCGAGCGTGACCACACCCATCGGCCGCCGTCCGTCGCTGACCAGCACCATGTGGCGGCGTTCACGGCGCATCGCGAGCAGCAGGTCGGCGAGCGTACGGTCCGGCGGCACCACCGCCAGCGGCCGGTAGACATCGGCCGGCACCGGCGCCCGGCGGCTCGCGCCGGCGTACCCGAGCACGTCCTTCACGTGCACGAAACCGAGCACCCGGCGGGTGGTCCGCTGCACCACCGGGAAGCGGGACCGGCCGGTGTGGGTCGCCAGCACCTCCAGCGACGCCGGGGAGACGTCCTCGGCCACTGTGGTGACCGTGGACCAGGGTTGCAGCGCGTCCGCCGCCGTACGGCTGTGCAGGGCCAGCGCGCCGGTGATCCGGGCGTGTTCCTCGGCGTCCAGCAACCCCTCGGTACGCGCCTGCGAGACCAGCCCGGCCAGTTCCTCGGCCGTGAACACGGTCTTCACCGCGTCGGTCGCCTCCACCCGCCACCACCGCAGGACCTGCCGGGACGCCCACTTCATCGCCAGCAGCAGCGGCTTGGTGACCAGGCAGAACGCCAGCATCGCCGGGCCGAGCCAGAGCGCCGAGGGCTCCGGACCGGCCAGCGTGATGTTCTTCGGCACCATCTCGCCGACCACCGTGTGCAGGAACACCACCACTGCCAGCGCGATGACGAAGGTCACCGGGTGCACCGCCGAGGCGGGCAGCCCGAGCGCGGCGAACGGCCCTTCCAGCAGGTGGGCCAGCGCCGGCTCGGCGATCGCGCCGAGGCCGAGGGAGCAGACCGTGATGCCGAGTTGCGCCCCGGCGATCATCAGCGGGATCTGGTTCATCGCTGCCAGCGCCCACCGGGCCCGCTTCGACGTCGCCGCCAGCGGCTCGATCACCGTACGCCGGGAGGCGATCAGCGCGAACTCGCTGCCCACGAAGAACGCGTTGCCGAGCAGCAGCACCACCGCGACAAGTAGCTCAGGCACCGTCGTCGGGCTCCTCGGGGCGCACCACCCGCACCTGTTCGATCCGGTGCCGGTCGACCTCCACCACCGTGAACTCGTACCCGGCCTCGTCGACCGTCTCGCCCGGCACCGGGATGCGGCCCAGCCGCGCCATCAGGAAGCCGCCCAGCGTCTCGTACGGCCCGTCGGGCAGCCGGAACCCGGTCTGCTCGACCAGTTCGTCGGCGCGCAGCACGCCGTCGGCCAGGACGGTCCGCTCGCCGCCCGGCACGGTCAGCTCCACCGGCCCGGCGTCGTCGACCGCGTCCGGGTCGAACTCGTCGGCGATCTCCCCGACCAGTTCCTCGACCAGGTCCTCCACTGTCACCACGCCGTCGGTGCCGCCGTACTCGTCCACCACGATCGCCAGGTCCGCCCCGGCGGCCTTGAGCGCGGCCAGCACGCCGTTCAGGTTGAGGCTCTCCGGCACGTACACCGGTTCCCGGGCCACCGCGGCTACCGAGGTGGCGGCCCGGCGGGCCAGCGGGACGCCCAGTGCGTCGGGCACCCCGGCGACGCCGGTGACCAGGTCGAGCGTCTCCTCGTAGACCGGGAACCGGGTCCGGCCGGTCTGCCGGGAGAGGTCCAGCAGGTCGGCGACGGACGCGGTGGCCCGCAGCGCGGTGACGTCCACCCGGGGCGTCATCGCCTCGGCGGCCCGCTTGTCGCCGAAGCGGATCGTGCGCCGCAGCAGCATCGCGGTGTCCGGCGGCAGCGCGCCGGCCCGCGCCGAGATGGCCGCGAGCAGACCCAGCTCCTCCGGGGAGCGGGCGCTGGCCAGCTCCTCCTGCGGTTCCACGCCGAGGCGGCGCACCAGCCGGTTGGCGGACTCGTTCAGCAGCCGGATCAGCCACCCGAACGTGCGGGAGAACGCGCGCATCGGCGCGGCGGTGGCGAGCGCCGCCGGCATCGGCCGGGCCAGCGCCAGGTTCTTCGGCACCAGCTCGCCGAAGAGCATCGAGATGAGCGTGGCCAGGGCCAGCGCGAGCAGGCCGGAGAAGCGTTCCGCGCCGCCGAGCGGATGCAGCAGCGGGGCGAAGATCCGGGCCAGCGCGGGCTCGGCGAGGTAGCCGGTGAGCAACGCGGTGAGGGTGATGCCGAGTTGCGCGCCGGAGAGCTGGAAGGACAGTTCGCGCAGCGCGCGGCGTACCGTGGCGGCCCGGCCGTCGCCCTCGTCGGCGCGCCTGTCGATCTCCGCCCGGTCCACCGTGACGAGGGCGAACTCGGCCGCGACGAAGAAGGCGTTGCCCGCGGTCAGCAGCACGAAACCGGCCAGGGGCAACAGCGTCAGAAGGAGAAGGCCGTCGATGGGCGTGATTGTGGCACGCGAGCGCCGATGGTGGGCCCCCCGTAGCGTGGAACGCATGGACGGTCTGCTGCTCACCGACGAACTGGTCCTGCTCGCGTACGACGACAGCGGCACGAGCCGCCTCGGCAGTCCGCACCTCGGCTACGGCCTCGCCGGGGCGGTGCTGCTGGAACTGGCGCTCGCCCGGCGCGTCGAGGTGGCGGACAAGCGGCTCGTGGTGACCGATCCCGCGCCGACCGGCGTGCCGCTGCTGGACGAGGCGCTGGCGACTGTCGGCTCCGGCCGCCCACGCAAGCCGAAGGACTGGATCGGCAAGCTGGCCAGGGGCCTGCCGGAGCGGGTGCTCGACGGGCTGGTGGCCGCGGGGGTGCTGCGCCGGGAGTCCGACCGGGTGCTGCTGGTCTTCCCGCGTACCCGCTATCCCTCGCCGACCGGCGCGGAACCGGCGGTGGAGACGGCGGCCCGGGAGCGGATGGCGGCGGCGCTCACCACCGACGGCCCGGTCGACGCCCGGACCGCCGCGCTGCTCACGCTGACCCGCGCGGTCGGCCTGGACCGCAAGGTCTTCCGCGAGCTGCCGAAGGAGCGGGTCAAGGCCCGGATGGACGAGATCGCGGCGGGTGACTGGGCGTCGGCCGCCGTCAAGAAGGCGATCGAGGAGATGCAGGCCGCGCTGCTGGTCGCGATGACGGCCGGGACGAGCGCTGCCATCATGACCACCACGACCAGCTGAACGCGACGGCGGCGGCACCGCAGGGGTGCCGCCGCCGTCGTGGTCCGACTTCTGCCGGGGTACGCCTCAGCTCGCGCTCGGCGCGACCTCGGGCTCACCGGCCGGGGCCTCCGGCTTGACCGAGCGCAGCAGCACGCTGGCCACGTCGACCACCTCGACCTGCTCGCCCGCGCCCTTGCCGTTCACGCCGTCGTTCAGCATCGTCGAGCAGAACGGGCAGCCGACCGCGATGGTCTTCGCCCCGGTGGACATGGCCTCCTCGACCCGGTCCACGTTGATCCGCTTGCCGATCTTCTCCTCCATCCACATCCGGGCGCCGCCGGCGCCGCAGCAGAAGGAGCGCTCGCTGTTGCGCGGCATCTCGACGAGGCCGCTGTCGCGGCCTGCACCGGAATCCGAGGCTGCGCCACCGCGGCCATCTCCGATGGCACTGCCGAGCACCTCGCGCGGGGCGGCGAAGATCCGGTTGTGGCGGCCCAGGTAGCACGGGTCGTGGTAGGTCACGCCGCCGTCCACCGGCTGCACCGGGGTGAGCTTGCCGGCGCTGACCAGGTGGGCCAGCAACTGGGTGTGGTGCACGACCTCGAACTCGCCGCCGAGCTGGCCGTACTCGTTGCCGAGCGTGTTGAAGCAGTGCGGGCAGGTGGCGACGATCTTCCGCTTGCTCTTCTCCCGGCCCTCGAACGCCTCGTTCAGCGTCTCGACGTTCTGCTGGGCGAGCATCTGGTAGACGAACTCGTTGCCGATGCGGCGGGCCGGGTCACCGGAGCAGGTCTCGCCCTCACCGAGGATGGCGAACTTGACACCGGCCTCGTTGAGCAGCGTGGCGACCGCGCGGGTGGTCTTCTTGGCCCGGTCCTCGAACGC
Organism: Micromonospora echinospora; assembly: GCF_014203425.1. Taxonomy (NCBI): domain Bacteria; kingdom Bacillati; phylum Actinomycetota; class Actinomycetes; order Micromonosporales; family Micromonosporaceae; genus Micromonospora; species Micromonospora echinospora. The sequence continues at coordinate 690,480 of NZ_JACHJC010000001.1, read as the reverse complement.
GCCGGCGCAGCCGACCCAGAACAGGTACTCGAAGTCGTCGACCTCGCCGACCCGCGGCACCTCGAACCCGAGGCCCTTGGTCCAGTCCTCGCGGGTGTTCTGCGGGGCGCCCCACGGGTTGCCCTTGTTCTCCAGGTTGCGGAGCATGACGCCGGCCTCGGACGGGAAGCTCGACTCGATCAGCACCTGGTAGCGGCGCATGTCGACGATGTGGTCCACGTGCTCGATGTCCACCGGGCACTGCTCGACGCACGCGCCGCAGGTGGTGCAGGACCAGAGCACGTCCGGGTCGATGACGCCGCCCTCCTCGGCGGTGCCGATCAGGGGCCGGTCGGCCTCGGCCATGGCGAGCACGTCGACGCCGGCCAGCTGCTCCTGCGTCGCCTTCTCCTCGCCGGTGAGGTCCTTGCCGCCACCGGCCAGCAGGTACGGCGCCTTGGCGTACGCGTGGTCGCGCAGGCTCAGCACCAGCAGCTTCGGCGACAGCGGCTTGCCGGTGTTCCAGGCGGGGCACTGTGACTGGCAGCGGCCGCACTCGGTGCAGGTGCTGAAGTCGAGCAGGCCCTTCCAGCTGAACTGCTCGACCTGGGCGACACCGAACTGGTCCTTCTCCGGGTCGGCCTCCTCGAAGTCGAGCGGCTTGCCCTCGCTGGTCATCGGGCGCAGCGGGCCGAGGCCGGAGCCGGCCGGCTTCTCCGGGTCGCGCTTGAAGAAGATGTTCGGGAAGGCCAGGAAGCGGTGCCAGGCCACGCCCATGGTCACGTTCAGCGAGATCACGATGAGCCAGGTCATCGAGATGCAGATCTTGATGAGGGCGGCCACGCTGACGCCGGCCTCCCAGTTCGGGAGCACCGAGCCGATCGCGTGGCTGAGCGGGGCGGCCCAGACCGGGTACTCGAAGTGGTCGGTGGCGACCTTGAAGCCCCGGATCACGAACCCGAAGATCAGGACCAGCAGGACGACCCACTCGACGAAGTAGCCCTGCCACATGCTCGAACCGGTGAACCGGGACCGGTTCTCCGCGCGACCGGGACGGTTGCGCAGGCGGATCGCCATCAGCACCAGGATGCCGGCCAGACCGAGGATGCCGATCCACTCGGTGACCAGACCGAAGATCGTCCAGTGCCCGATGATCGGCAGCCCGCCACCGGTCGAGACCACCTCGAAGTAGGCCTCCAGCACCAGCAGCGACAGGACGATGAAGCCGACCATCACGAACCAGTGGGCGGCGCCGACCACGCTCCACTTCAGCATGCGGGTGTGGCCTGCGGTCTCCACCAGCATCGTCTTCGTACGCGCGCCCTTGTCGCCGAAGCGCTCCGGCGCGGGCTGGCCGAGCCGGATGACGGCGGTCATCTTCATGACCGCGCGCACCGCAAGCCACACCGCGACAGCGGTGATGGCGGCCGCGAGGATCGTGGTGACGATCTGGACGCTGCCCATCGAGTTGGCCTCCCGGTCTGCTGCTTGTCCGTGCAGCCTACGCGCAAGGTTACCCAGCAGTAACGTGAGTCTTCTCGCACCAGGCCACGCCGCCCTGCGCACACCTTAGGTGCAGCGGCGACGAAGCGCCTGGCAGGGGCGGCGTGGCGTGACCTACGCCGGGTCGACGGGCAGCCGGCTCACCGCCAGCGGGACAGCAGGATCAGCGAGGAGACCATCGCGCCGAAGCCGACAGCGAGGTTCCAGTAACCCCAGGTGGCGACCGGGTAGGCCTGCTCGGACAGGTAGTAGAGCACCAGCCACCCGATGCCGACCACGATCAGCGCGACCGCCGTGACCGGCAGCCAGACCGGGCTAGGCTTGCGCGTCGACGCCGTCGCCGTCGGACGAACGTCCGTGGGCGGGGTGTACACCTTCTTCTTACGGACCTGAGACTTGGGCACGACGCTCTCCAGAGGGGGGTACGACCTCGTCCGGCCTGACAACCGGGCGCGAGGGCGACGGTCCATGGCCAATAATGTTCGACAGCTAGCGTAGTCCCGACGGACCGTCCAGGCCACGAATGGGGCCAGGCCGGTGCACTCAGTAACCGGAAAGAGCGGACTTTCCGGGTCGATCAGGTCGGTTCGCATCGGCGCGAGCCGCAACGAGACGACGGGAAAGGGAACGCCCGGTGGAGTACACGTCCGGCGCCGCCTCCTGGCAGAAGGCCCTCCGCCGCGCGGTAGCCGCCCTGCTGCCCCGGCGCGCCCGCCAGCGCCGCCCGGGCTGGTCGATCGGCGTACCCCTGATCGCCGCCGCGGCCGGGCTGCTCTTCACCACCACCGCCACCACCGCGGGCGGCACGTCGCTGCGCGAGGACCGGCGCCCTCAGCTCACCCAGCTGATCGAGGACCGCCGCGAGCAGGTCGCGGCGAGTGAGGCGAAGGCCGCCCGGCTCCGCACCGAGGTGGAGGAGCAGACCGCCGCGCTGGCCGGCGCCGACGGGCCGATCAAGACCGAGCGGGACCGGGCCGCCGCGAGCCGGCAGGCCGCCGGGTTCACAGCGCTCACCGGCAGCGGCGTGACGGTCGAGCTGAACGACGCCGACCGCCGGCCCGACCAGCCGCTACCCAAGGGCGCCAGCAACGACGACCTGGTCGTGCACCAGGGCGATGTCCAGGCGGTGGTCAACGCGCTCTGGGCCGGCGGCGCGGAGGCCATGTCAATCATGAACGTGCGCGTGCTCAGCACCAGCGCGGTACGCTGCGTCGGTAACACCCTGCTGCTGCACGGCCGGGTGTACTCCCCTCCTTTCAAGATCGTGGCAATCGGCGACCCCGCGGAACTCCAGCGGGCGCTCGCCGCCTCTGAGGGAGTGCGGGTGTTCAAGGAAGTGGCCGACCACTACCAACTCGGCTACGTCGAGCGCGTCGCCACCGTCACCGTGCCGGCGTTCGAGGACTCCACCGCGTTGCAGTCGGCGACGGTGCCCCGGTGAGCGGCGGCGACCCCCGGGACCGCCGCGGCCACGACCGCCAGGAGGAGCCGACCGCGTTCCTCCCCAAGGTCGAGCGCCCGGCCCCTGCCCCGGCGTCGCCGCCCCCGCTCGACCTGCCCTGGCCCGACGCCGGACCGGCCCACGCCTCCCCGGCCCGGCATGGACCGGTCCCACCACCGCCCGCCCCGCCACGGACCGCCCCACCACCGCCCGCCCCGCCGCCGCCCTGGCCGGGCAACCAGGCACATCCGCCGGCCGGCCCGCACCACGCCGAGGCCGACAGGCGGCTCCGCCCCTCCGGTGGCGGGGTTCCCGAGGCCGGTTTCCGCCCCTCCGGCGGCGGGGCTCCCGAGTCCGTGCCCCGGTCACCCGGCCGTCCGGGCGCGGCCGGGTCCGGCCCGGCGCGCTTCGCCGGACCAGGCGGACCTGGCGCCGGTCTGCCGGGCGGCCCACCGCACCACGCAGCGGCGCCACAGCGCGCCCCCGGGATGCGTCCGTCCACGCCGGTCGACGTGCCGCCCCGGACGGGTGACCACAGGGCGCGACCGGGCGATGTCCCGCCTCCGGCGGGTGAGCGCCGGGCGCGACCCGGCGATGTCCCACCCGGGACGGGCGAGCGCCAGATGCGGCCGGGCGCGTACGGACCGGCGGCGCACCAGCATCCCGCCCGCCAGGCCGGCGGCGCGCTCCCGCCGGAGCGCGGTGGGCGCGCAGGGCAGCCGCCGCAGCCCGGCGCGCAGCCGTGGGAGAGCGCCGGACGGCCACCAGAGGCCACCGGCCGGCCACCGGGGGGCGAGGGACGGCAGGCAGCCGGTCCGCCCGGCGTACCCCGGTTCGGCGGCCCGGCCGACGCGGACCGGACACCGCCGGTCGACCCGGGAGCGACGGCGGTGCTGCCCCCCGTCACCCGCCCGCCCGCGGACCCCCGGATGGACGCCACCGGGCTGATGGGGGCGGTGCCTCCGGCGCCGGACGCGGCGGACGGCGGCGACGAGTCCTCGGGCGAGCCGCCCCGCCCCCGGCGCGGTGAGCGGGTGGTGCAGTTGCGGCCCGAGCAGACCGGCGAGGGCTACCGGAGCGTCTACTCCGAGCTGACCCGCCCCACCGTCGGCTCCCGGCTGCGCACCGTCGTACGCGGCACCGGCGAACTGCTGATCACCTTCGGCATCGTGGTGCTCCTCTTCGCCGGCTACGAGATCTGGGGCAAGGCGGTCATCGTCGAGGCCCACCAGAGCGATCTGAACAGCCAGCTCGCCCAGGAGTGGGGCGCGGACCCGACGGTCGCCCCGACCACCGGGCCGACCGTGAAACCGAAGCCGCCGGCCAACGGAAAGCCGGTCGCCGGCCTCTACATCCCCAAGTTCGACAAGCACTGGGTGGTGGTCGAGGGGGTCAGCCCGAACGACATCCGGTACGCCCCGGGCCGCTACCCGGACAGCGCGATGCCCGGCGAGGTGGGCAACTTCTCCGTGGCGGGCCACCGGATCCGCTCCACGTTCTGGCGGCTGGACGAGCTGAAGACCGGCGACGCCATAGTGGTCGAGACCCGCACCGACTGGCTCGTCTACCGCGTCTATCAGCAGCGCATCGTCAAGCCGTCCCAGGTCGAGGTGGTCGCGCCGGTGCCGGGCAAGCCTGGCCAGAAGCCCACCGAGAAGCTGCTCACGCTCACCACCTGCAACCCGAAGTTCGACAACTACCAGCGGCTGATCATTCACGCCCGGCTGGACGCCGTCCAGGCCAAGTCGGCGGGCCGCCCGGCCGAACTGGAGACGTGAGCCGTGTACACCTGGATTTGGCGGAAACTTCCCTTCGGGCTGCCCGGGAAGCTGATCGGCTCGCTGCTGCTGGCCACCGCCACCGTCGCGCTGCTCTGGTTCGTGGTCTTCCCGTGGGCCGAGCCGCTGCTGCCCTTCGACGACGTGCAGGTCACCCAGGACTCCGGCGTACCGGGCGACGGCGGGCTCACCGAGCCGACCGGGCTGCCCGGCGACGAGGAGCTGCCGTACAGCACCGAGACGAACAACGCCCCGCCCCCCACCCCGAACAGGTGACCCCGATGCGTGTCCTGGTGATCGACAACTACGACTCGTTCGTCTTCAACCTCGTGCAGTACCTCGGCCAGCTCGGGGCCGACTGCGACGTACGGCGCAACGACGAGATCGACGTCGCCGAGGTGGGGCGCGCCGGCGCCGGTGGCATCCTGCTGTCACCCGGTCCCGGCAGCCCGGACCGCGCCGGCATCTGCCTGGACGTCATCCGCGAGTACGCCGGCAAGCTCCCGATCTTCGGCGTCTGCCTCGGTCACCAGGCGATCGGCGAGGCGTTCGGTGCCACCGTGGCGCGTGCGCCGGAACTGCTGCACGGCAAGACCTCCGAGGTACGCCACGACGGCGTGGGCGTGCTCGCCGGCCTGCCCGACCCGTTCACCGCCACCCGTTACCACTCGCTCGCCGTACTGCCCGAGACGCTGCCGGACGAGCTGGAGGTGACCGGCCGGACCGGCTCCGGCGTGGTGATGGCGATGCGGCACCGCACGCTGCCCATCGAGGGCGTGCAGTTCCACCCGGAGTCGGTGCTGACCGAGGGCGGTCACCTGATGCTGGCTAACTGGCTGGCCGCCTGCGGCTTCCCGGGGGCGCTGGAACGCGCCCCGGAGCTGGCCGCCGAGGTCGACGCCCGCCGCCGAGCCGCCTTCGCCGCCGCCTGACCCCCAACCCCACTCACCCGCCGCCCGCCCGGCCCGCCCGGCGATCATGAAGTTAGCGGTACGAGCGCGGCCGATTTGTCGCCGCCAACCTCATGATCGACGGGGAGGGTGGGGCGGTAAGGGCGGGTGCGACGACGGCGACGGCCCCGGGGGGAGGGGACGCCGCCGCGTCGTCGGTCAGGTGATGCTCAGCGTTCGGTACGGCTGGGCGCGAGGGTCGGGAACGGGAAGCCACTGCCGCCGCCGTTGCCGCCGCCTCCGCCCGGCGTGCTGGGCGTCGTGCTGGGGGTGCCGCTCGGCGTCGGGGTCGTCGGCTCCTCGTCCTCGCGCGGCACGTCGACCTCGATGGTCACCCGCTCGCCCTTGGCCAGCTTGGTCCTGCCGGTCGGCGACTGGCTGCTGACCTTGCCCGCCTGGGACGGGTCGACCTCGTTGCCCTCCCGGACCCGGACCGTGTAGCCGGCTTCCTTCAGCAGCTTCGTCGCCTGCTCCTCGGTGTAGCCGCGGACGTCCGGGACCTCGCCGACGTTGCCCTTGGAGACCTTGAGCGTCACCTTGCTGCCCTCGGCGACCGTACTGCCCTCGGTGGGCGAGACGGAGATGACCTGACCCTCCGGCGCGCTGTCGTTGACATCCTCGCGAACCGGAACCAGCTCAAGTTCGGTCAGTCGGTCCCTCGCGGCGTTGTAGGTGCCGCCCTTCAGGTTGGTGGGGATGGTGACCTGGCCCGGGCCGGTGCAGACCTTGACAGTGACCTCGGTGTCCTTGTCCACCCGCTGGCCGAACGTCGGGCTCTGCTCGACCACTGAGCCCTTCTCGCAGGTGGTGCTCTGCACCGGATCGCCGGGGACGAACCGCAGCCCGGCCTGGGTCAGCGCTGCCTGCGCGTCGGCCTGCGAACGGCCTACCAGCTGCGGCACCGACACCTTCTCGTTGCCGGCCTGGTTGAGCCAGAGCGCGGTGCCCAGCGCGATCACCGCGAGCACGCCGAGCGCGGCGAACGCCGCGATGACCCAGGACGAGCTCTTGCGCTTGCCCGGGTCGCCGACGCGCGCCGCCGGCTGCGAGCGGGTCTGCGGGCCCATCATCTGGGTCTGCTGCGCCTGGTGGTAACCGCCGCCCGCGGCGGCGCCCATCGGCATGGTCTCCTCGGCCGGCATCACCGGGGTGGCGAGCACCGGCCGGCCGGCGGCGGCGCGGAGCAGGTCCGCCCGCATCTCACCGGCGCTCTGGTAGCGGTTGAGCGGGTTCTTCGACAGCGCCTTGAGCACGATGGCGTCGACAGCCGGGTTGACGTCCGGGTTGATCGTGCTGGGCGTCGGCGGCTGCTCCCGCACGTGCTGGTACGCGACGCTGACCGGGCTGTCGCCGACGAACGGCGGGTGGCCGCAGAGCAGCTCGAACAGCACGCAGCCGGCCGCGTAGACGTCGGAGCGGGCGTCTACCGCCTCTCCGCGCGCCTGCTCCGGGGAGAGGTACTGCGCGGTGCCGATGACCGCGCTGGTCTGCGTCATCGTGGTGGCGCCGCTGGCCAGCGCCCGGGCGATGCCGAAGTCCATCACCTTGACCTGGCCGGTCTGGGTGAGCATCACGTTGCCGGGCTTGATGTCCCGGTGGATGATCCCGTGCCGGTGGCTGAACTCCAGCGCCGCGCACATGTCGGCGCAGATCTCCAGCGCCCGGCGCGGCTGGAGCCGCCCCTCGACGCCGAGGACCTCCTTGAGCGTGCGGCCGTTGACGAACTCCATCACGATGAATGGCAGGGTCTCGCCCGTCGGGGCGGTTTCCTCACCGGTGTCGTAGACGGCGACGATGGCCGGGTGGTTCAGCGAGGCGGCGTTCTGCGCCTCGCGGCGGAACCGCATCTGGAAGGTCGCATCCCGGGCCAGATCGGTACGGAGCATCTTGATCGCGACATCCCGCCCGAGCCGGAGGTCGCGGCCGCGGTGCACCTCGGCCATGCCGCCGTAGCCCAGCAGCTCGCCGACCTGATACCTGCCACCGAGCAGGCGGGCCTGCGCTGTCATCGCGTGTCTCGTCCTTCGCTCGTCGTCGTACCGCCGCCGGCCGGCAGGAGGCGTACCTCACGACGGTACGACGTGCGGACCGGATAGTCGCCTCCGTGCGGCCGCACCGCGCCGGAGGTCACGCTCACACTCGCCGGAGCGGATGCGGTAGCACCGTATTTCCGGTACAGGAACGAAATCACGCCCGAGCAGAGGATGACCAGTACGGCCACCACGATCGCCGTCGTCCAGAGCCCGGATCGGGAGCGCCGGGGTGGCGGCGGGGCGGCCGGGCGGGCGTACGGCATGGGGTTGTGCTGGGGCACTGGCCGCGGCGGTACGGGGGCCGCGCCACGCGGCGCCACCGGCGGGCGGGGCATCGGGGCCGGGTGGGCGATCACGGCCGGGCGCGGCGTCACCGGCGGACGGGCCGGCGAGACGGGCTGACGGGCCGGGGAGACCGGCGGCCGGGGCTGCGGATGCGCGGCGGCGGCCGGTGGCTGCGGACGGGGAGCGGTCGGCACCTGCGCGCGTGCGACGGGTGCGGCCGGTGAGGCCGGAGCGGCCGAGATGGGCCGACCGGCACGGGCCGCCTGGGAGAGCGCGAGCTTGGCCTGCCGGGCGATGCTCGCCAGCGCGGCGGCGCTGGGCCAGCGGGTGGCCGGGTCCTTCGCCATGGCCCGCTCCACGATGGCCCGGACCGGCGGCGGGATGTCGGCCGGAAGCGCCCGGGGCGTCTCCCGTACGTGCTTCATGGCGATTTCGAGCGGGTTGTCCCCCTCGAAGGGGCGCCGGCCCGCGAGGCACTGGTACGCGACCACGCCGAGCGCGTAGACGTCCGAGGCGGGCGTGGCCACCGCGCCGGTGGCCTGCTCGGGCGAGATGTACGAGGCGGTGCCGAGCACCGAGCCGGCGGCGGTGAGCTGACCGACCAGCTCGGAGCGGGCGATGCCGAAGTCGGTGAGCACGAGCGTGCCGTTCGGCCGGACCAGCAGGTTGCCGGGCTTCACGTCGCGGTGCACGATGCCCTTCTCGTGCGCCGCGTGCAACGCGTCGGCGGCCTGGGCCAGCAGCGCCATGGTCCGCGCCGGGGTCAGCCGGCCGACCCGGCTGAGCGTGGCGGAGAGCGCGTCGCCCTCGACGTACTCCATCACCAGGAACGCGATGTGCTGGTCGCTGCCGAAGTCGTAGACGTCGACCACGCCCGGGTGGTTGATGGTCGCCATGGTCCGCGCCTCGCCCCGGAACCGCTCGGCGAAGCCCGGCTCGTCCAGCAGCGCGGGGAGCAGGCTCTTGACCGCGACGGTACGGCCCAGCACCTGGTCGGTGCCGCGCCACACGTCGCCCATGCCACCGCTGGCGATCCGCTCGTCGAGGCGGTAGCGGTTGCCGAGCTTCACCCCCGGGCTCAGCACGTCAGCGCCTCCCGGAGTCCGCGATGGCCGCCGCCATGATCCGGCCGGCGATGCGGGCCGCCTCGGCGCTGCCGCCGTTGCCCGCCTGCTCCAGCTCGACGCAGACGGCGGACAGTGGCGTGCCGTCCTTGTCCAGGGCGAAGCCGATGAACCAGCCGTGGTCCGGGGTGTTCGGGCCGGACTGCGCGGTACCGGTCTTGCCGCCGACCAGGTAGCCGTCGATGGCGGCCCGGCGGCCGGTGCCCTCCTTCACCACGTTCTGCATCATGTCGCGCAGGTCGGCGGCGACCTGACCGCTGATCGGGCGGCGCAGCTCGCGCGGCTGGGCGGGGTCGTAGACGGTGGTGCGGTCCGGTCCGAGCAACTGCTTGACCAGGTACGGACGCATCTGCTTGCCGTCCTTGTTCGCCACCGCGGCGGCGATCATCGCGCCCTGCAACGGCGTCATCCGCACGTTGTTCTGGCCGATCGACGACTGGGCGAGCGCGGCCGGGTCGGTGCTGCCGTCCGGGTTCTGCATGTCGCCGGTGCGGCTGGCCGCCACCGGCAGGCCACCCTCGCCGAGCTGGCCGACTGTGAGGTCGTCCTGCTCGAAGCCGAACTGCTTGGCCTTCTCCTTGACCTTGTCCGCGCCGAGCCGCACGCCGAGCTGGGCGAAGCCGGTGTTGCAGGACTCGGTGACCGCCTCCCGCAGCGTCACCTGCGACTCGGGGCAGATCGACGGCGCGGCGTTGCGGATCGGCTGCCCGGCGCCGGGCGCGGTGTAGCTGGAGCCGGCGGGGATGCGGGTCTGCTGGCCGACGCCGTTCTCCAGCGCGGCAGCCGCCATGATGATCTTGAAGGTGGAGCCGGGCGGCAGCGTCTCGGACAGCGCCCGGTTCGCCAGCGGCCGGTCCTTGTCCTTCTCCAGCGTGTTGTACGCGCGGTCCGCCTCTGTGCTGTTGTGGCTGGCCAGCGGATTCGGGTCGAAGCTCGGCATGGAGACCAGCGCCTGCACCGCGCCGGTACGCGGGTCGATAGCGATCGCCGCGCCCTTCGTCGCGCCGACCTGGTTGTCGTTCAGCTGCTTGTACGCCGTCTCCTGGGCCCGCTTCGACAGCGTCAGCACCACGTTCCCGCCACCGGTCTCGTCACCGGTGAACATGTCCTTGATCCGGTTGGCGATGAGCGCGTCACTGGTGCCGGCGAGGAAGTCGTTCTCCACCCGCTCGATACCGCTCGCGCTGCCGTTGACCGGCTTCCAGCCGAGCACGTGCGCGTACGTCTCGCCGCCCGGGTAGGTGCGCTGGTACTTCAGCTCACCGCCGGTCTCCTTGCTGAGCGCGTACGCGGTGCCGCCGACCTCGATGTTGCCGCGCTTGCGGTCGTACTCGGCGACCTGGACCCGGCCGTTGTAGTCACTGTTGCGGTACTCGTCGGCCTTGTATGCCTGGATCCAGTTCAGGTTCGCGAAGAGGAGCCCGAACAGGACCATCACGACCACGCCGACGCGGCGCAGAGGGGCGTTCACGGTCGGATCACCTCCGTCGGGGCACCGTGCAACTGCTCGGGCGGGCCACCGGAAGGCCGCGCCGCCGGACCACCACCGGTCACCGGGCGGCGGGCGCCGTCGGAGACCCGCAGCAGCACCGCGATCAGCAGCCAGTTCGCCATCAGCGAGGAGCCGCCGGCGGACAGGAACGGGGTGGTCTGGCCGGTCAGCGGGATGAGCTTGCTGATGCCGCCGACGATGACGAACACCTGGAGGCCCAGCGTGAACGCCAGGCCACCGGCGAGCAGCTTGCCGAACGAGTCCCGCACCGCCAGCGCGGCACGCAGGCCCCGCTCCACGATCAGCAGGTAGATCACCAGCAACGCGGAGAGACCGAACAGGCCGATCTCCTCACCGATGCCGGCGAAGATGAAGTCGGTCTGCACCTCGGGCAGCAGCGTCGGCTGGCCGCCACCCGGACCGGCCCCGAACAGGCCGCCGGTGCCGAGCGTGAGCAGACCCTGCACCAACTGGTAACCCCGGTCGTACGGCTCGGCGAACGGGTCGAGCCAGATCTCCGCCCGGTCGTAGAAGTTGGCGAACGGGCCGCCCACGGTGCTGCCCAGCACGTACGCCAGGTAGGCGCCGCCGAAGAACAGGATCAGGCCGATGAGCAGCCAGCTGACCCGCTCGGTGGCGATGTAGAGCGTCACCACGAACATGCCGAAGTAGAGCAGCGAGGTGCCCAGGTCCTTCTCGAAGATCAGGACCAGGAGGCTGACCAGCCAGACCACCAGCACCGGGCCGAGGTCGCGCCCGCGCGGGAAGTCGATGCCGAGCACCCGCCGGCTGGCGAGCGACAGCACCTCGCGCTTGCGCACCAGGTAGTAGGCGAAGAACGTGAGCAGGGCCAGCTTGGCGAACTCGCCCGGCTGGATGGAGAACCCGCCGAACTTGATCCACAGCTTGGCGCCGTTGATCTCGGAGAAACGGCTGGGCAGCACCGCCGGGATCATCACCAGCACGATGCCGGCCAGGCCCAGCGTGTACGCGTACCGGGACAACGAGCGGTGGTCGCGCAGGATCGCCAGCAGCCCGGCTGCCAGCACCACGGCGGCCAGCGTCCAGGCGAGCTGCCGGCCACCGGTGCCGGCGAAGATGGCCAGGTCCTCCCGCTCCGCGGGCGCGGCCTTGGCCAGGTCGTACCGGCGCAGGAAGCCCACGCCGATGCCGTTGAGCAGGGCCACCGCCGGCAGCAGCGCCGGGTCGGCGTACGGCGCCAGCCAGCGGATCACCAGGTGCAGGCCGAGGAAGACCAGCCCCAGCGCGGCGGCCGGAATCCAGAAGTCGTTCGTGATCGTGTCCAGCGCCTTCGCCTCGACCATCGCCGCGTACGCCGCCACGAGCACCATGGCGAGCAGGAGCAGGGACAGCTCGGCGTTACGCCGGGACCGGGCCAGGCGTACGCCGGACTGCTCGCCCGTCGAAGCGGGCGAGGCGGCCGGTACGGCGGCTGCGGTCACGGATACGTCCTCGGGATCGAGCCGACACTCACTGCGGCGACCGGCAACCCGCCGGGTCGGCCGGCGGAACGGTGTCGGAGGGAACGGCGTCGGGCGTGGTGGTGAACGCCGGCGTCGACGCGCCGGGGGTGGGCGTCGACGCGCCCGCGGGCGGCGTGGACGGGAGCGGGCTGCCGCCGGGAGGCGGGGACAGCGGGTCGGTCGTGGCCACCGGGGTCGGGCTGGTCACGCCGGGCGACGGGTCGGGCGGGCAGAGCGGCTTGAGGTTGGGATTGCCCGGGTCGTCGCTGGTCAGCTCCGTCAGCCGGCGCTCGGCATCCGGCTCGTTGCGGGCCTGGATGCCCTGCTTCACCCGCTCCTGGGCGGCCAGCGTCAGGTCGTCGAGCCGGGCGTCGCTGCGCTCGTGCACGTTCGACAGGTCCAGCCCGGCGACCTGGCCGGGCACCCCGCGGAAGACCGCGAGCTGGCCGTCGTCGGTGGCGCCGACGTAGTACTGCCGCTGGGTGTACGTCCAGCCGCCGAACATGCCGCCACCGACGATGACCGCGAGCGCCACCACCATCGCGACGGTGCGCAGCGGCCGGCGGCGACGGCCCTCGGGCTCGTCGTCGCGGCTGTCCGCCGGCTCCTCGGGCACGGGTGGCCGGGGCGCGGACAACGCCGAGGCGCGGGCCGCCGGAGTGGAGTCGTCGGCCGAGGTCGCCATGCCGCGGTCCCGGGCGGCGGCGCCGCCCACGATCGGGGACGCCTCGACGATGTCCTGGTCGGTGGCGTCGGCGATGATCACGGTGATGTTGTCCGGGCCGCCGCCGCGCAGCGCGAGCTGCACCAGGCGCTCCACGCACCGCTGCGGGTCGGGGTACTCCCGCATGGTGTCGGCGATGGTGTCCGCGCTGACCACGCCGGAGAGCCCGTCGGAGCAGATCAGGTAGCGGTCGCCGGGCAGCACCTGCCGGACGCTGTACTCCGGGTCGATGTCGCGGCCGTCCAGCGCCCGGGTGAGCAGCGAGCGCTGGGGGTGACTGCTCGCCTCCTCCGCGCTGATCCGGCCCTCGTCGACGAGCATCTGGACGTACGTGTCGTCCTTGGTGATCTGCGCGAACTCGCCGTTGCGCAGGAGATAGGCCCGCGAGTCACCGATGTGGACCATCCCGAGCTTGCTGCCGGAGAAGAGGGTCGCGGTGAGCGTGGTGCCCATCCCCTCCAGCTGCGGGTTGGCGTCCACGGTGTCGCGGAGCTGCTGGTTGGCGGTGCCCACGGCGGAGCGGAGCGCGTCGACCAGGGCGTCACCAGGGACGTCCTCGTCGAGGGGCGCCATGGCACCGATGACGATGTTGCTGGCGACGTCACCGGCGGCCATGCCGCCCATGCCGTCGGCCACGGCAAGCAGCCGCGGTCCGGCGTAGACGGAATCCTGATTACCGTCTCGGATCAGACCGCGGTCGCTGTGGGCCGCGTAGCGCAGGGTCAGAGTCATGGCCGTAATTCGAGGGAAGTGCGGCCGATCCGGATCGGCACGCCGAGGGGGACGGGGGTTGGTCCGGTGACCTTAGCGCGATCGAGATACGTGCCGTTAGTCGATCCGAGGTCCTCGACGTACCACTGCCCCTCACGGGGCACCAGCCGGGCGTGTCGCGCCGAGGCGTAGTCGTCGGTGATCACCAGCGTCGAGTCCTCCGCCCGGCCGATGGTGATCTGGGCATCCCCGAGCGTGATTCGGGTGCCGGCCAGCTGACCGGCGGTGACCACGAGCTGGCGGGCGGCCCGGCCGCGCTTGGCCTTCGCCGGCTTCCCCGGCTGCCCCGGCTGCCCGGTCGACGCGCCGATCCCCCGCGGCGCGGCCACCAGGCGGCCCGACCGGGCGCCCGCGAAGAGGTCCCGGCGGATCACACCGACGACCGTGAACACGAAGATCCACAGCAGGATGAGGAACCCGAACCGGGCGACGGTGATGACGAGCTCCGGCAACGGGGATCAGCCGTCCACGCGGAAGGTCAGCGTCGTGGTGCCGAGCTGGATCATGTCGCCGGGGTTGAGGGCGACCGCCGAGACGCGCTGGCCGTTGACCATCGTGCCGTTCGTGGAACCCAGGTCGGTCAGCACGACCTGCCCGCCGTCGAAGTCCAGCCGGGCGTGGCGCCGCGAGATGCCGACGTCGGGCAGGCGCAGGTTGGCCTGGTCGCCGCGGCCGATCACGGTCGAGCCCATCTGGAGGGGGTAGGTGCGGCCGTCGCCGGAGACCAGGCGGACGTTGCGGCCCCCGCCGTGACCGGGCGGAGGACCGTAGCCGCCACCCTGGTCGTACGCCGGGTACGCCGGGCCGGCGTCGTAGCCGCCGGGCGCGGAGACCGGGGCGACGTCCCCGCCGGTGTAGACCTCGGCGGTGACCCGGAACATGCCGGTGTCCAGGCCCTCACCGCGCTCGACCTCGACGATCACGTCGCCGTAGACCGTCCAGGCCTGCTCGCCGATGAACTCGGCCTGCGACTGCGCCAGCTCCTGGGCCAGCGCGGCCGCGTAGGGCGCCAGCCGACTGTGGTCGTAGGGCGAGAGATCGATCACGTAGCGGTTGGGCACAAGGGTGCGCCCACCGGCCAGGATCGCCTTGTGCGCCTCGGCCTCCCGCTGCATGGCGTTGAGGATCTCCACGGGGTGGACCACCCCTTTGAAGACCTTGGCGAAGGCCCCCTCGACCAGGCCTTCCAGACGCTTCTCGAAGCGTTGCAGCACGCTCACCGGCTCCTCCTCGGGTCCCGAGGCAATGATGGTATCCGGACACCGCCTCCGCAGCTCACACGCCGCTCGGCCGGCTGCCGTCGGCCCGTTCGTGACCAGGCCCGCGGACGTGCTAAAGTTTCGCCCGCCACGAGCGGTGATCGTTCGTGGCGTGGCCAGTGGACAGCGTAATATGTCCCGGCACCCGCCGCAGAGGGCGGGCGCGGGATGCGATATGGTGTTCCGGGTCGTGCCACGGGGATGTGGCGGAATGGCAGACGCGCACGGTTCAGGTCCGTGTGTCCGAAAGGACGTGGGGGTTCAACTCCCCCCATCCCCACCAGGACGAGGGCTCCGCACACAGCGGGGCCCTTGCTTCGTATCGGGGCGTTCCGGACGTCACGCTATGCTCCGATGGTTTCCCTGCCTCCCACGGACCAGGAGTGGCGTGTGACTGTCGCGTTGGTGACCGGTTCCGGCGGTCTGATCGGCTCCGAGGCGGCCCGGCACTTCGCCGGACTCGGTCTCGACGTGGTCGGGATCGACAACGACATGCGGCGGTACTTCTTCGGCGAGGACGGCTCGACCGCCTGGAGCCTCGACCGGCTCGCCGCCGATCTCGGCTCCGCGTACACCCACCACGCCGTCGACATCCGCGACCGGGACGGGCTGGAGCAGGTCTTCAAGCGCTACGGCAAGGACATCGCCGTGGTGATCCACAGCGCCGCCCAGCCGAGCCACGACTGGGCCGCCAAGGAGCCGTTCACCGACTTCGACGTGAACGCCGGCGGCACGCTCAACGTGCTGGAGAACACCCGGCGGCACGCGATCGACGCGCCGTTCATCCACTGTTCCACCAACAAGGTGTACGGCGACCGGCCGAACTCGCTCCCGCTGATCGAGCTGGAGACCCGCTACGAGCTGCCCGAGGACCACCGCTGGTACGACGGCATCACCGAGGACATGTCGATCGACGAGTCGATGCACTCGATCTTCGGCGCCTCGAAGGTCGCCTCGGACGTGATGGTCCAGGAGTACGGCCGCTACTTCGACATGAAGACCGCCTGCTTCCGCGGCGGCACGCTGACCGGCCCGGCGCACTCCGCCGCCGAGCTGCACGGCTTCCTGGCGTACCTGATGCGCTGCGTGATGGAGGGCCGGACGTACAACCTCTTCGGCTACAAGGGGAAGATGGTCCGGGACGCGATCCACTCGCACGACGTGCTCACCGCGTTCGAGGCGTTCTTCCGCGAGCCGCGCTCCGCCCAGGTCTACAACCTCGGCGGCGGCCGGCACTCGAACACCTCGCACATCGAGGCGTTCCGGATCGCCCAGGAGATCACCGGCCGCGAGGCGCGGATCAACTACGTCGAGCAGGCCCGCACCGGCGACCACCAGTGGTACGTCAGCAGCATGGCCCGGTTCGAGGAGCACTACCCGTCCTGGAAGATCACGTACGACGTGCCGATGATCCTCCGCGAGATCTACGAGGCCAACGTCGACAAGTGGGTGCCGAAGGCATGAGCGCCGGGACCAAGCGCAACGTGCTGGGCGTCGGGGTCGACGCGACCGACTACGCCCGGGCCACCGAGGCCGTGGTGGCGGCCGCGCACGAGCGCCGCCCGCTGGCGCTCACCGCGCTCGCCGTGCACGGCGTGATGACCGGGGTGCTCGACCCGGCGCACAACGCCCGGCTCAACTCGTTCGACGTGGTCACCCCGGACGGGCAGCCCGTGCGCTGGGCGCTCAACCTGCTGCACGGCGCCGGGCTCACCGACCGCGTCTACGGCCCGGAGCTGACCCTGCGGGTGCTCGCCCGGTTCGCCGAGGAGGGACTGCCGGTCTACCTCTACGGCTCCACCGAGGAGACGCTGTCCCGGCTGGTCCCGGCGCTGGAGCGCAAGTTCCCCGCGCTGAAGATCGCCGGGGTCGAGCCGTCCAAGTTCCGCGCCGCCACGCCGGGCGAGGATGCCGAGATCGCCGACCGGATCCGGGCCAGCGGCGCCCGCCTCGTCCTGGTCGGGCTGGGCTGCCCGCGCCAGGAGGTCTTCGCGTACGCCATGCGCCCGCTGCTGGACATGCCGCTGATGGCGGTCGGCGCGGCGTTCGACTACCACGCCGGGCTGCTGCGCAACCCGCCACCGTGGATGCAGCGCGCCGGGCTGGAGTGGTTCTGGCGGCTCGGCCTGGAGCCCAAGCGCCTGTGGCGCCGCTACGTCATCCTCAACCCGGCCTACCTGGCCCGGCTCGCGGCCCAGAAGACCGGGCTGTGGAAGGCCACCCCGCCGACGCCGGCCACCACCCGACCGGCCACTTTCGACGTCTGATCCGCCCCGACGACCCCTACGGGCCCGGATACGGGACGAACCGGGGTGCCGTCCCGGATTCGGCGAACGTCGAAACGGGCAAAGCTAGGGGGCATGGATGACCGTCTCGCCGTGCTGCTTCCCGTCGCCGCCGTCTGGCTGGCCGCCGGCCTCGTCGCGGAGGGCCTGCCCGGGCTGGACCGCGCCCGGGCGCTGCGCCGACGTACCGGATGGTTGTCCGCCCTGGTGCTGACCGGCCTCGCGCTCACCGCGGCGGTCCTCGCCGCGGGCCTGCAGAGCGCCGGCGACACCACTGTGGACCGGTCCGCCGCCGCGCTCGGCGTCGCGGCGGTGCCGGCGGCCGTGGTGGCGGTCTGCACGGTACGGCGGGTCCGGCGGCTGCGGTCCGGCGCTGGCGCGTTCGCGGCGGCGCCGGGAACACCCGCCCCGCACGGGCTGCGTGCGGCCGCAGCGCACCCGCTGATCGCGCTGCCGCTCCAGGCGACGGCGCTCGCGGTGCTGGTGGCGGTGCTGCCGTCGGTCGGCGTCGACCTGTTCGCCGCGCCGGGAGTGGCCGGCCCGGTGATCACCGTCGCGGTGCTCGGTGTGTGCGCGATCGGGGTACGCCACGCGCTGCGGCACAACCGGCTCGCCGAACGGGCGATGCCGGCCGCCGAGGTGGTGTCAGCGCGACCGGCTCGCGCCCTGCACGTATAGCAGCTCCAGGATCGCGCGGGTCGCCTCGAACCAGCGGTCCAGCCAGCCGGGCGGAGGGACGCTGCCCTTCGGCGGCAGCTCCATCAGCAGGCCGCGCAGCAGCGGGTGGTCCACCAGGGACTCCTGCTGCTCGATCGGCCAGCCGCTCGGTGGGAAGGACGGCTCGGTGAGCGGGTTGGGGTCCAGCGACGGCAGGGACAGCGGCGTCGCGGCCTGCTCGGGCACACCACCCTCGCGGGCCTCCTCGCCGTCACCGGAGACCACCTCGGTGAGGACGGTGTCCCGGCGGGCACCCCGGTACTTGCCACCGAACCGCTCGGGCTTGCCCGGGCCGCTGGTGAGGTTCTCTGAACCGATCGTCGTCATCCGTCTCGCCTGCCTCGTTCGGTTGCCGATCCGTGCGGTTCAACGAGGCGGATCGAAACTGGCGACGGGTGCGGCGCCCGGACGCGAATGGT
Organism: Micromonospora echinospora; assembly: GCF_014203425.1. NCBI lineage: Bacteria > Bacillati > Actinomycetota > Actinomycetes > Micromonosporales > Micromonosporaceae > Micromonospora > Micromonospora echinospora. The sequence goes on along the minus strand of NZ_JACHJC010000001.1, from coordinate 672,236 downwards.
CCCGCCCGGCGGCGTTGCCGGGCGGGACCACGCTGCGGTGCCGGTCAGCTCCGGCCGAACGCGCCGCCCCGGGCGCGGGCGACGAAGGCCTGCCAGTCGTCCGGAGCGAAGACCAGGGCCGGGCCTGTCTTGTCCTTCGAGTCCCGGACCCCGACCGCCCCGGTCACGTACGCGACCTCCACGCAGTTGTCGCAGTTCGGCCCGCTCTTCGAGCTCTTGAACCACGTCGCCTGCGTCAGGTCCACGGGGAACTCCTTGGTCGCCATTTCCACAGTGGCTCCTCTGCCAGTTTCGCGATGTGAGCGATGGATTCCTCCGGGCGTATGGCCGCTGCTCGAATGTGATCGAAGATGAAGCTGTACTTCTGCAGTTCGTCGCTCTTCTCCAGGAAGAGCCCACCCGTGGCGTTCTCCGCGTACACGACATCGGGATCACTCGGCTCGGGGAAGCTGAGGATAGTGAAGGTGCCGTCCATGCCCGCGTGCGCGCCCACCTCGAAGGGCAGGACCTGCACCGTCACGTTCGGCAGTTCAGCCACCTCCACCAGCCGCTTGAGCTGACCACGCATCACCGCGTCGCCGCCAACCGGCCTGCTCAGCACCGCCTCATCGAGCACCACCCACAGATCGACCGGATCGTCCTGCGTCAACAACGACTGACGGCCCAATCGGACACGCACTCGTTGATCGACCTGTTCGGCGGTGAAGTCCGGCCGCGCCGCCCGGATCATCGCACCGGCGTACTCCTCGGTCTCCAGCAGCCCCGGCACCACCTGCTGCTCGTAGGCCCGGATCGAGCTGGCCGCGGCCTCCAGGCCGACGTACGCCCCGACCAGCACCGTGCTGTACGGATGCCACCAGCCCTTCTGCCGGGCCTCCCGGGCGATCTGCACCAGCTCGTCGCTCTCCGCGCCGACGACTCCGTAGATGCGGAGCATGTCGCGTACGTCGCGCGGCGTGGCGGTGGTGTGGCCGGTCTCGATCCGGGAGACCTTCGACGCCGAGCACTCCAGCTGCTCGGCGACCGCTTCTATGGTGATGCCCGCGGCCTCGCGCTGCCGGCGGAGTTCCGCCCCCAGCCGGCGCCGCCGGATGGTGGGGCTGCGCCGTTCGGTCACGGTGCCTCCTCGGCTCGCGACTGCGTCACAGTCACCCGGCTACCTCCGGTCGGTCGCGCCCCGGTTGGGCACCCACCGCGGGCGCGACCGGCGGGCGGTGGGCGAGCGTTCGCGGCAGAGATGGTGCCGGTTCATCGACCGGCCGCGACGGGCGAAACCGGGGTCCAGTGTGACGCCCCGATACCTGACGCTTCAAGTTTCCCGTTCACGTGTCCTCCTCACCTATCCGCAAAACACAACGTGCAACTTGCATGTCGCACGTCGCTGTAGCACTCTGTCCGTATGGCACGGGTTACTCACCGTCTTCGAACGATCTCCGGGCGTGGTGATACCGCGGTCCGTGGGACGGCCGGAGGGGAGCCGTCCCGCGCCGTGCGACCTGCCCCGGAATGAAGACCCCGTCGCTGCACGCCAGCTCGGCTGCGGCGGCGGGAGCGGTAACCGGGAGCAGCCGGGTGATGGTCGGGTGGCGGTCCGCCACCGCGGGTACGGCCCGACCAGCACCGACCCAACGACCGCCGGTCCACGAGACAGACCCCCGTCACCGGACCGCACCGACCCCGTTCCGCCTCGCCGGTCCCGACCGGCCGACCCTCCCCAGGAGCCCATGTGCTTCCCCGCTCCGGTGACGTACTGCACGTGACGCGCGCGGCGAGTGTCCAGTTCTTCCGACCGATCATGTTCCGGGTGATCCGGGTGCTCGACTGGCCGACCTACGACGGTTGGCTCTGGCTCGACGGCTACGAGTTGAACGCGGCGGGGGACGCGGTCAACCGGAGGTCGATCTTCGTACTCCAAGAGGGGTTGCAGCAGGTCCACGCCGCGCCGGTGCCCCGGCAACACACCGTCCGGACGGCCCGCCGCCCGGTGGTCCGGACTCCGGTCCGGGTGGGCTGACCTCACGATTCCCGGTCGGGAGGGCGTGCCGTCGCCATAGAATCAGTACGCCCACCCCGGCACGTTCCACCCCGCGCGCCATGGACCCTGAACCTGGGATGGTCATGGTCAATCTGCCCGCCGCGCGGCGGCACCACCGGTCCCGTGTCGGCTATGCCCTCGGGCTGTTCGTCTTCCTCGTCGCCGCCACCGCGCTCGCGCTCGTGGTGCGGCACCCCGCCTTCTCCGCCACCCAGCAGCTCGCCGAGCCGGTACCGGCCCCGGAGATCACCGTGGCCGGTGAGGACGGCCGCGCCCCAGCCGGCGAGGACGCCCGGGCGGCGGCCGGCGGGGACGAGTACGACGACGAGGAGGACGGCTGGTCTCCCACCGACCCGTCGCAGGACGAGGACGATCCGGACGCCGACACGCCGCCCGCGGGCACCGGGGGCGGCGAGGCGCTCGCCGAGCGGCCCGGCGACGCCACGAGCGACCTCAGCCGGTCACTGTTCTACTCCGGTCTGCTCGGGCTCGCCATCTCACTCGCCGGCCTCGGCCTGGTCGGCACCCGTCGACGCCAGTGGTGAGCGTCCCGACGCCACTGGTGAGCGTCAGGGCGTGGTGGTGGTCGCCGGGGCGGAACCCGGCGTGCTCGGGCCGGCGGTCGGCGGCGCGGGTACTGCAACCACGATGGTGACCCGGTCGCCCTCGCCCACCGGGTAGCCGGCCTCCGGATCGGTCGAGATCACCGTGCCGGCCGGCCGGTCCGACGCCCGCCGCTGCACCCGGTAGTCCACGTCCAGCCGGTCGAGCGCCGCCCGGGCGGCGGCCTCCGGCAGCCCCACCAACGGTGGCATCGGCACCTCGACCGCCTCGGTGGTCGGTGGCGTGCTCGGCGGGGAACTGCTCGGTGCGGCGCTCGTCGGGGCGGCACTGGTCTGCGCCGAGGTGCTCGGCACCGCCGACGGCACCGTCCCCGGATCGGAGTCCTGGTCGGCGGCGCGCAGAGCCAGCCACACCCCCACCCCGATCAACCCCAGCAGGAGCAGCGCCAGGATGCCCAGCAGGATCGGCATCCACCAGCGGCGTCCGGCCTGCTCGTCGCCGTACCACTCGCCCCCGGGCTCGGGATAGCCGGCCGGTCGCGGCGGGGGTACCCCGGCCCGGCCGGACCAGGCGCCCACCGGCTCCTGCGGGGCGGTGGCGTCCAGCGGACGCCGTGACGGCCCGCCGGGCAGCGGACGGGTGGCGTCGTCCACGTCCGGCGGCATCGCGCGGGTCGCGTCGCTCCCGGCGGCGTTGCGCGGCATGGCGCGGGTCGCGTCGACGTCCTCCCCGCCCACGTCGCGCGGCATCGCGGCAGTGGCCCCGGGGTCCCCGGGAGCGTTTCGAGGGAGCGCGCGGGTGGCGTCGGCGTCCTCCCCGGCCGGATTCCGGGGCATGGCGCGGGTCTCGTCCGCGTCACCGGCGGGAGGATCCTGACGGTCGTCGCTCATGGCACGTCCTTTCCCCACCGGGACGGGGCGCACGGCCCTCGATCGTCCACCGTAACGGGCCACGGCCACGTCGGCCGGGATCAGCGCGCCCGCGCCGGTCAGCCAGTCGGCGACGGGGTGGCGCTCGGCGACACGGACCGGGTGTCGCCGCAGGTCAGCACCACCTGGTCGTTCCACCGCGCCGGGCTGCCCGCGACCGGCTCCTGCGCGGTGACCGGACCTTGGCGGCCGGTGCCGTACCGGGGATAGAGACCGGCGTCCACCAGGTCGTCGGCCGCGTCGGAGCAGGACAGCGTGCCCACGTCGGGCACGGTGACCGCGGGGGCCGGTCCGGTCACGAACAGGGAGACGGTGACACCGCGCTTCACCGGCGTGCCCGGCGCCGGCGAGGCGCGCTCCACCGAGCGTCCGGCGCCGGTGCCGAAGACCAGTCGCCAGCCGAGCCGGCGGTCACGCAACTCCCGGCGGGCCTGCTCGAAGTCGACGCCGACCACCTCCGGCACGGTGAGCCCGGCGGGCGCGCTCGTCCGCGTACCGGTCGGGGCGGCGGCTGTGGTCGCAGGTGGCGTGGTGACCGGCGCGGACGTCGAGGCCGTGACGACCGGCGCGGCCTCGCCGGGCGCGGCCGGGCGGTCCGGGTCACCGGCCAGGATCCAGCCGGCGCTGCCCCCGATCACCGCCAGCAGAACCACTGCCAGACCGCCGCCGATGAGCAGCCTGGCCCGTCCCGGGCCGGTGCCGTCGCCGTCCGGTCGCCGCTCGTCCGTCATGTTCCCCCGCCCCCGCTCATCGACGACCGTATCCACAGCTGCCAAACGGTCACGGCCCGTCGCCACGACTCGCCGCGCCGACCTCGGGACGTTACGCTCCCCGGCATGGTCAGTCGGGGCTGGGGAGGATCGACCGCCGCCGCGCTCGGCGTCGCTGCCGGAGCGGGCGCCGCGCAGCTCGGTTTCGGGTACGGGCTGGGCATCATCAACTGGGCGCCGACCGGCGCGGTACGTGTCGAGGCGGCCTGGGTGGCGAGCCTCGCCTGGGCGACCTGGATCGCGGCCACCTCGGTCATCGCCGGCGCGGTCTGCGCCCAGCGCCTGCGGGGCCGGGACGACGAGTCGCAGGGCCGGCCGCCCCGGCTCGCGCTGGTGCTCGCCGCAGCTGTCGGCGCGCTCGTCACCGTGCTGCTGGTGGCGGTGCCGGCGCGGGCGGCCCAGGTGCCGGACGTGTCCGCGCCGCAGACCGTCGCCGCCGCCTACGCCGCAGCGGGGCTGCTGCTCGGGATGCTGCTGGCCACCTGGGCGCTGCACACCCGCGCCGCCGCCGCCAACCTCATCGCCACCTCGGGCTGGCTCTGGCTGCTCGCCGTCGTGTCGGTGGTCGACGGGGTGGTCGCCGGCCGTGGCCTGACCACCGCCCAGCTCGGCATCTGGCAGATCAGCGCGGACCGTGGCGCGTTCTGGATCCGCGACTACTTCTACTGGCCCGGCGCGCTGCTGTCGGTGCTCTCCGCGCTGGTGATCGGCGTGCTGGCGGCCCGGCGTGCGGCCCGCGCTCCAGAGGTACGGGTCGGCGCGGCGGCTTCCGGGGCGGCCGGACCGCTGCTCGTGGCGCTGGCGTACCTGCTCGCCGTACCGCGGCTCGCCGGGATCGCCGCCGAGCAGTTGTCGGCCCACCTGATCGCCCCGTACGCGGTGATCGCCGGTGTCGGCGGCTCGATGCTGATGGCGGCGCTCGCCCAGCGCGCCGAGCGCCGCAGCGCCGAGCGGGTGACAGTCCCCCGCCAGCGCACCGGCGAGCCGGACCGGATCAGCGGCGAGGCCGACCCGGCCACCGGCGACCCGGCCTCGAAGGACAGGCCGTCGGAGCCGGCCGGAGCCGTGTCGGACCCGTCCGGCACGTCGCCGGGCACCTCGGGGGTGAGCCCGTCGGGTGTGTCCCGCAAGCGCTCGGCCGGATTGTTCGGGTCGCGGACGGCCGACCGGTCGGCGTCCGATCCGTCGGGCCCGTCAGCGTCCGACCCGTCAGCGTCAGACCCGTCAGCGGCGGAGCGGTCAGCGGATCGGGCGACCGGGACGGACAAGGCACCGGACACCTCGGCCGACGCGCGTGAGGCGACGGCCGCAGCGGAGGACGGGCCTGGCGTAGCCGTCGGCCGGACCGGAACGGAGAAGGGTCGTGCCACCCGGTCGGCTACCGGCCGACGCGGTCGGGCCGTGCCGCCGCAGCGGCAGCCCGAGGCCCTCGACCAGCCGAACCCGCAGACCAGCCAGGACGACTCCTCGTCGCGGTCAGGCAAGCCCTCGTCGTAGACCGAGGCTCCTCGGCGACTCGGCCGAATCTCGCCACTCCCGTCGATCTTGGAGTGGTGGCACCTCGCAAATGCCCTGTTGGGGACATCAGAGGCACCACAACTCCAAGATCGACGAGGCGAGGGCGGGCGGGGTTAGTCGACGGGCCAGGTGTGTACGGGCTCGTTGCTGCGCTGGAGTTCGGCGTACCGCTTGACCATGTGGTGCAGGGCGGCCTCCCGGTCCATGCCCTGGCGCCGCTCGGCGGCCCATACCGTCTCGGTCTGCCAGACCGCGCCGTTGCGGCCGGTACGGCAGCGGCCCTCGATCACGCCCAGCAGGCGATCGCGCTCGGCCGGGGCGACGCCGAACCGGTCCAGCCCCTGCTCGGCCACCGGGAGCAGCGTCTCGAGGACAAGCTTGGTCACCGGCACGTCGCCGAGGCGCGGCCAGTGCAGGACCGCCTCGATGCCGCGCCGGGCGGCGGCGTGGAAGTTCTCCTCCGCCGAGCTGAACGTCAACTGGCTCCAGATGGGACGGTCCGACTCGGCGAGGCCGCGGGCCAGCCCGAAGTAGAACGCCGCGTTGGCGAGCATGTCCACCACTGTCGGGCCGGCGGGCAGCACCCGGTTCTCCACCCGCAGGTGCGGACGGTCGTTCATGATGTCGTAGACCGGCCGGTTCCAGCGGTAGACGGTGCCGTTGTGCAGCCGCAGCTCGCCGAGCTGGGGTACGCCCCCGGCGTGCAGCACCTCGACCGGGTCCTCGTCCTCGCAGATCGGCAGCAGCGGCGGGAAATAGCGGACGTTCTCCTCGAACAGGTCGAAGATCGAGGTGATCCAGCGTTCCCCGAACCACACCCGGGGGCGTACGCCCTGGGCCTTCAGCTCGTCGGGACGGGTGTCGGTGGCCTGTTGGAACAGCGCGATCCGGGTCTCCGCCCAGAGCTGTCGGCCGTAGAGGAACGGCGAGTTCGCCCCCACGGCGACCTGAACGCCGGCGATCGCCTGGGAGGCGTTCCAGTAGTCGGCGAAGCTGTCCGGCGCGACCTGGAGGTGGAACTGGAGGCTGGTGCAGGCGGCCTCCGGCGCGATCGAGTCGGTATGCGTACGCAGCCGCTCGACGCCGTTGATGTCCAGCTCGATGTCCTCGCCCCGGGCGCCGACGATCTGGTCGTTGAGAACGCGGTACCGCTCGTTCGTGGAGAGGTTGTCCGCGACCAGGTGGCGTTCGGTGAGCGTGGGCAGGATGCCGACCATCATGATCGTCGCGTCGGACTTGGCGGCCCGCTCGTCGGCGCGGCTGAGGCTGCTGCGCAGGTCCTGCTCGTAGTCGGCGAAGCCGCTGCCCTCGATCAGTCGGGGCGAGGCGTTCAGTTCGAGGTTGAACTGCCCCAGCTCGGTCTGGAACAGCGGGTCGGCGATGTCGGCCAGGATCTGGTCGTTGCGCATGGCCGGTTCCGCGGCGGCGTCGATCAGGTTCAGCTCGATCTCCAGCCCGGTCATCGGCCGGTCGGCGTCGAAGCCGAAGTCGTCGAGCATCAGTGCGAAGACGTCCAGGCAGCGCCGGACCTTCTGCCGGTAGCGGACCCGATCCTCGCGGGAGAAGGCGCCCTGGTCGACGTCTCTGCCCATGTGTCCTCCCGACGCCGGTGCGACGGAACCGTACCGTTCCGCAACGCATTGTGAACCATTCGCGTGGTGCGCGTAAGTGCGCCCCGTCCGCCGCCCGCTGGACGGGCGGCAGATCTGCACCTGTACCCCGTCGGGGCCCTCACCAGCACCGTCGGCCGGAGAACATCGCGTGACGATTCGCACCGCTGCGCGTACACGGGAAGGGCCCGCACCGTCGAGGGGACGGTGCGGGCCCTGCGGACCTGGCCGGGCTCAGCCCTGGCGGATGCCCTCGCCCTCGATCTCGATCTTGATCTTGCGGCCGACCAGGACGCCGCCGGTCTCCAGCGCCACGTTCCAGGTCAGGCCGAAGTCCTCGCGGTCGATCTCGGTGGAGGCGGAGAAGCCGAAGATGTCCTGCCCGAAGGGGCTGCGGCCGACGCCCTCGAACTCGACCTCCAGCTCGACCTGACGGGTCACGCCCTTGATGGTCAGCTCGCCCAGGAGGACGAACTCGCTGCCCTCGCGGGACTTCACGCCGGTGCTGCGGAACTCCAGCGTCGGGTACTGCTCGACGTCGAGGAACTCCGGGCTGCGCAGGTGCGCGTCCCGGTCCGCCTGGGCGGTGTTGATGCTGGCGGCCTGGATGCTGGCGGTGACCGTGGACTGCATCGGGTCGTCGGCGACGGTGATGGTGGCGGTTGCGTCGGCGAACTCACCGCGTACCTTGCTGACCATCATGTGCCGGGCGACGAATCCGACACGCTTGTGCGCGGCGTCGAGAAGATAGGTGCCGGGGGTGGGGATGGTGAGACCCTCCCAGTCGCGGGTAGTCGCTTCGGTGCTGCTGGTCATGGTGCTCTCCTCCGGGAAAACGGTTTAGTATCCCAACGACTGACTGAGCAACTATAGCTACAGCAATATTCCCTGTGTCAAGTGTTGCTAGGATGGTGGCGTGGACCAGAACGTGTTCGACGATCCCCGGATCACCGCCGTCGGCCTCCTCGTCGAGGCGCACGCCGGGCTCTCCGCCCGGTTCGCCGCCCAGTTCGACGAGCACGGCCTCTCCCCGGTCGAGTTCGAGGTGCTCACCCGACTCGCCCGCTCACCCAACAACCAGCTGCGGATGACCGACCTGGCGGCGCAGACCTCGCTCTCCACCAGCGGCGTGACCCGCGTGGTGGACCGGATGGAGCGGGACGGGCTGATCCGTCGGCGCGCCTGCCCGTCCGACCGCCGCAGCTCCTTCGCGGTGGTCACCGCCGCAGGCCTGAGCCGGCTGGACGCCATCCTCCCCGGCCACCTGCGGATCATCGAGCAGTGGTTCACCGGCCAGCTCGATCCGGACCAGCTCGACGGGCTGCTGGACGGGCTACGCCGGGTCCGGGACGCGGTCCACCCGGGCGCCACGGCCGGCAGCACCGAACCAGCCGAGGACGCCGCCTGACGGTCCACTGCCGACGGCTCACCGCCCGGTGACCCGCTGGTCGATACCAGCGGGTCACCGGCAGAACAACCGGCAGAACCGCTCAGGCAGTCGGGCAACCGGTGCATAAGTCCCCATATCTCTCGCAGTACCTCGGTAGTCTTCCCGAAGCGGGGGGCACCGGGGGGTGCTGGCGCGAGCGTCGAGCGAGGGGCAGCACCAGGGGGCTACTTCGTTCGCGCCACCCCCGCGCCCTCCATCCTCCCCGGCCCGCCGGACGCGCCGCCATTCAGCGCGCCTTCTGACGCCACGCCGCCAGGGAGAAGAGCAGTTCCTCCTCCCGCGGCAGCAGGCTGACCCCGGTGACCCGCCGCGCGTCGTCCAAGCGGTCCAGCACTGCCGGATCCCCGGTGCTGACCGCCAGCCCCACAAGCGCCTCGACCAGGTCGCGCCGCCCCGCGCCGCCCTCGGCCGCGTCGGCCGCCGCGGCGAACCATTCCACCGCCAGTTCCCGATCCCCCCGGTGCAGCGCCACATGGCCCTCGATCAGCCCGCGCAGCGCGTCCTCGGCGCGGGCGTCCGCGACCACGCCGGGCGGATTCAGGCTCTCCACGACAGGCGGCCGGCGCTGACCCGGCACCGCACCCGAGGGCCACAGCTCGGCGGCCGCTGCCAGCGCCTCGTCGCCCCGGCCCTGGCCGGCGAGCGCCAGCGCGACCTTGCCGACCGTCCGCCGCCGCCGACCGGGATCGCCCAGCTCCGCGAGCGCTGTCGCCACCCGGCGCCCCTGCTCGACCGCCTCCGCGTACCGGCCCTCCAGGCGGGTCAGCTCGGCCTGGTCGGCCCGCGCCAGCAGACGCAGGCGCCGGTCGCCGCACTGCGCCGCCAGCCGGTCCACCGTGGCCAGCCGCCGCCGGGCGTCGGCCAGCCGCGCCGCGCGTACGTCGTGCCAGGTGAGGTGCGCCTGAGCGACGGCCATCTCGCGTATCCGGCCGTGCCGGGTGGCCGTCGCCAGCGCGGCCTCGGCCTGCTCGCGGGCCTCGTCGTGCGCGCCGAGCCCGCGCAGCAGCGCGCAGAGCACGGACCGGGCCGACAGTTCCCCGATCACGTCGCCCGCCTCGGCGAAGATGACGAGCGCGGCCCGGGCGGCCGGCAACTCCTCCGCGCCCGCGCCGTGCTCGACGGCCAGCCGGGCCGCGCCGAGCATCGCCCAGGCCCGCAGCGTGGACCGGGTGCCGGCGGTTCGCGGATCGGCCAGCAGCCACCGCAGCCAGCGGCGACCGGAGACGTCCCGCCCGCGCAGCCGCCACCAGCGGGGCAGCGAGGCGGCCAGCAGCAGCGCAGTCTCCGGCGCGTGCTCGGCGGCGTACGCGAGGGCGGCGGTGATGTCGCCGGTCGCCTCGTCGAGCAGGCGTGCCACGCCGGACAACTGTGCGCCCACCAGCCCGGGTGCGGTGCGGTGGACGAGCCCGGCGATCACCGAGGCGTGCCGGAGCCGGATCCCGGCGGTCTCGCCCTCGACGTCAGCCTGCTCGGCCGCGAAGTCCCGGACCGCGTCCAGCAGCCGGAACCGGAACGGGCCGGCGCCACGGACACTGAGCAGGCCCAGCTCGCGCAGCCGGTCCAGCATCGGTGCCGCGTCCCACCGCCTGCCGCCACCGGCGAGCAGGTCCTCGGCCAGCTCGACCGACCAGCGGTTGCGGAACGCGGAGAGCCGTCGCAGCGCGGCCCGGTCGGCCGGCGCGAGCAGGCGGTAGCTGCTCGCCACCGCCTCGCGCAGCGTCACCGTGCCGGCCGACCGGTCGGCGGGCTCCCAGCCGGGATGCGCGCCGGTCAGGTCCAGGACACGGTCGCCGTAGCGGTCGAGCAGTTCGGTGACGTCGAGGATGCGTCCCCGCGCCGCCATCAGCTCGATCGCCAGCGGCAGCCCGCCGAGGCGGCGTACCAGCGCGGCGAGCGCCGGCAGCTCGGCCGCCGTGGGCAGTTCGCGGCGGGCCTGGGCGAGGCGGGCGGCGAACAGTGCCGCCGCCGGCCAGCGATCCAGGTCGGAGCGGTCGGCGGGCGCGGCGTCCGCGGGTGGCACGTCGAGCGGCGCGACCGGGCGGACCAGCTCGCCGGGCAGCCCGACCGGGCGGCGGCCGGTCACCAGCACCCGCAGGTCCGGCACGGCCGCGGTCAGGGCGCGAAGCGCCCCGGCCACCGGCTCGGGCGCCCGGTCGACCGCGTCGACGAGCAGCAACGCCGGCCGTCCGTCGAGCCGGCAGGCGAGGTCGGCCAGCCGGTTCACGCCGAACACCGACGCCGACGCGGCGAGCACGTCGGCGACGTCCGAGCCCTCCCCGACCAGCACCCCGGTCACCCCGCCCGGGTGCCGGGCCGCCACCGCGTGCGCGACAGCGATGGCGAGCGCGGTCTTGCCGACGCCGGCGAGCCCGACCAGGCTCACCACCGGGTACGCGTCGAGCAGGCCGGCCACCTCGGCCACGTCCCGGTCGCGGCCCAGCAGCGGCACGGGCTGGGGCAACGCGACCAGCGGTCCGGCGTCGGTGTCTGTGTCGGCGAGGCGCGGTCCGGGCCGGACCGGCGTGGGCCGGGCGGTGGCGACGAACTCCCGTCGGTCGTCACCGGCCAGGCCGAGCGCGTCGGCCAGCAGGTCCACTGTGGTGCGCTGAGGGCGGGTGGCCCGACCCCGCTCCAGATCACGGACCGTCCGCACGCCCACGCCGGCCCGGCCCGCCAGCTCGGCCTGGGTCAGGCCGGCGGCGAGCCGGTGCCCGCGCAACAGATCGGACAGACCGGTGCGACCACCTGGGCCCCGCGCACCGTCATGATCCGGAGTCATGGGCACGAAGAGTACGGATGGACTCCGACGCTCCACAGCCCATCGTCAACCACCCGACCGTCCCTCGCCGTTATCCGACAGGGCGCGGACGAGGGCGCCTCTCACATACCGAGGTCGCGGGCGATGATCATGCGTTGCACCTCGCTGGTGCCCTCGCCGATCTCCAGGATCTTCGAGTCCCGCCAGAAGCGGGCCACCGGGTACTCGTTCATGAAGCCGTACCCGCCGTGGATCTGCGTCGCCTCGCGGGCGTTGTCCACCGCCACGGTGCTCGCGTGCAGCTTGGCGATCGCCGCCTGGCGCTTGAACGGCTCACCGGCGAGCATCCGCGCGGCCGCGTCGTAGTAGGCCAGCCGGGCGGTGTGCGCCTTCATCTCCATGTCCGCGATCTTGAACTGGATGGCCTGGTAGTTGCCGATCGGCTGGCCGAACGCCTGGCGCTCCTTCGCGTACTTGATCGACTCGTCCACGCAGCCCTGGGCAAGGCCGACGGCGAGCGCCGCGATGGCGATCCGGCCCTCGTCCAGGATGTTCAGGAACTGCGCGAAGCCACGGCCTCGCTCGCCGAGCAGGTTGGCCGCCGGCACCCGGCAGTCGTCGAACGTCAGCTCGTGCGTGTCCGACGCGGTCCAGCCGACCTTCGAGTAGCCGGGCGCGACTGTGAAGCCGGGCGTACCGGACGGCACGATGATCGTGGACAGCTCCTTGCCGCCGTCCGGCCGCGTACCGGTGACGGCGGTGACGGTGACCAGCGCGGTGATGTCGGTGCCGGAGTTGGTGATGAACGCCTTCGAGCCGTTGATCACCCACTCGTCGCCGTCCAGCACCGCGCGCGTCCGGGTGCCGCCCGCGTCCGAGCCGGTGCCCGGCTCGGTGAGCCCGAACCCGGCCAGCGCCTCACCGCTGAGCAGCCTCGGCAGCCACTGCGCCTTCTGCTCCTCGGTGCCGAACCGGTAAATCGGCATCGCGCCGAGCGACACCGCCGCCTCCAGCGTGATGGCCACGCTGGAGTCGACCCGGGCCAGCTCCTCCAGGGCCAGGCAGAGCGCGAAGTAGTCGCCGCCCATGCCGCCGCGCTCCTCCGCGAAGGGCAGCCCGAACAGGCCCATCTTGCCCATCTGACGGACGATCTCGTACGGGAAGGTGTGCTGCTCGTAGTGCTCGGCGATGGTGGGCGCGACCACCTCGCGGGCGAACTCCCGCACGCTTGAGCGCAGCGCCTCCTGTTCGTCGCTGAGCCGGAAGTCCATCTGATCCTCCTGGTGGGACGGCGGTACGGACGGGCCGGGCGCTCGTGACGCCGGGGCGTGTGTCGGTCAGACCGGGGTGACGCCGTGGCGGCGCCGGGAGAAGTGCCGCTCCTTGCCGCGCGCGGCGGCGAACCGGCGTACCAGCTCGGCGCGCAGCTCGTGCGGCTCGACGATCGCGTCCACCACCAGCTCGCTGGCGAGGCGGACCACGTCGATGTCGCGCTCGTACTCCTCGCGCTTCGCGGCCACGAACGCGGCCCGTTCGGCCTCGTCCTCGATCGCGGCGATCTTGTTGGCGTAGACCGCGTTGACGGCGGCCTCCGCGCCCATCACCGCGATCTTCGCGGTGGGCAGCGCGATGGTGGCGTCGGGCTCGAAGCCGGGGCCGGCCATCGCGTACAGACCCGCGCCGTACGCCTTGCGGACCACCACACAGATCTTGGGTACTGTCGCCTCGGAGATCGCCGTGATCATCTTGGCGCCGTGCCGGATGATGCCCTGCTTCTCCACAGCGCTGCCGACCATGAAGCCGGGCACGTCGCTGAGGAACAGCAGCGGCACGTTGAACGCGTCGCAGAGCTGCACGAACCGGGTCGCCTTGTCGGCCGAGTCGACGAAGAGCACGCCGCCCTTGAACATCGAGTTGTTGCCGACCACGCCGACGACCTCGCCGTTGAGCCGGCCGAACCCGACGGTCAGCTCCTTGGCCCAGAGCGCCTGGATCTCGAAGAAGCTGCCCTCGTCGAGCAGACCCTTCACGTACCGGCGCATGTCGAACGCCTGCCGCTCGCTGGCCGGGACCAGCGCGGCCAGGTCGGCCTTCTCCGGCGCGTCCACTGCTTCGGCGGCCGGCGGGTCCTGCTTCCAGTTCGACGGCAGGTAGGACAGGTAGGTCCGCACCACGTCCAGCGCGTCGTTCTCGGTCTTGCAGAGGAAGTGACCGACGCCGGACTCGGCGCAGTGCACCTTCGCGCCGCCCATCGCCTCCAGCGTGGTCTTCTCGCCGGTGACCATTTCGACCATGCGGTCCGAGCCGAGGTACATGCTGGCGTTGCCGTCCACCATGGCGACCACGTCGCAGAACGCCGGGATGTAGGCCCCGCCCGCCGCGCTCGGCCCGAACAGCGCGCAGACCTGCGGGATCGAGCCGGAGGCGCGGACCTGGTTCCAGAAGATCTTCCCGGCGCCGCGCCGCCCCGGGAACAGGTCGACCTGGTCGGTGATCCGGGCGCCGGCCGAGTCGACCAGGTAGACCATCGGGACGCCGGTCGCGTACGCCCGCTCGATGGTCCGGATGATCTTCTCGACGGTACGCGCGCCCCAGCTGCCGGCCTTGACAGTGGAGTCGTTCGCCATCAGGCAGACCTGGCGGCCGTCGATGGTCGCGGTGCCGGTGACCACGCCGTCCGCGGGCAGCCCGTCGGCCATCGCGTTGGCGTAGAGCCCGTCCTCGACGAAGGAGCCCTCGTCGACCAGGTACGCCACCCGCTCACGGGCGAACAGCTTCCCCTTGGCGGCGTTCGCCGCGTGGTACTTGTCCGCACCACCGGCGCGGGCGCGCTTGCGCAGCTGCTCCAGTGCCTCACCGTCGAGCGTCACGCCGACTCCCGTTGCCACCGCCCGCACAGGGCGCCACCGACCTGAACGATCGTTAGGCTACCCCACCAGCGCCCCTCCCGGCACCCCGCCACACCCCCGCACCCCAATCACCCCCGTGATCAAGGAGTTCGTGTCCTCATCCGGGCGCCCGGAGGACACAAACTGCTTGATCAACGGGGTGGGCAAAGGGCTGGGGTCAGGCCGGGAGGGGAGTCAGGCGGGTGCGAGGGCCGGCTCGGAGGACTCCGGAGGGGAGCTTCTTGCCCACCAGGGTCTCGGCCAGCTCGGCGGCCTCGATCAGGGCGTCCAGGTCGATACCGGTGTCGATGCCCATGTCGTGCAGCATGTGCACCGCCTCCTCGGTGGCCAGGTTGCCGCTGGCGCCCGGCGCGTACGGGCAGCCGCCGAGGCCGCCGACGCTGGCGTCGAACTCGGTGACGCCCAGCTCCATCGCGGTGAGCATGTTCGCCAGGGCGGTACCCCGGGTGTTGTGGAAGTGCAGCAGCACCGGCAGGTGGGCGTTACGGTCCCGCACCGCGGTCACCAGCTCGCGGACGCGCCGGGGCGTACCCATGCCCGTGGTGTCGCCGAAGGCGACGCGGTCCGCGCCGTCGCGGGCTACGCGGTCGACGATCGCGGCGACCCGGCGGGGGTCCACGTCGCCCTCGTAGGGGCAGCCGAAGCTGGTCGCCACGATCACCTCGGCGGCGGCGCCCGCGGCGTGCAGCAGGTCGATCAGCTCGGCGATGTCGTCGAGCGACTCGTCGGTGGAGCGGTTGACGTTGCGGCGGTTGTGCGTGTCGCTGGCCGAGACCACCACCTCGATCTCGGTGAAGCCCGCCGCCAGCGCCCGCTGGGCGCCACGGGTGTTCGGCACCAGCGCGGAGTAGCGCACCCCGTCGGCCTTCTCCGCCCGCTGCCACACCTCGTCGGCGTCGGCCATCTGCGGGATCGCCCTGGGGTGCACGAAGGAGACGGCCTCGATGCGCCGCACCCCGGTGCGGGACAGCGCGTCGAGCAGCCGCACCTTGGCGTCGGTGGGGATGGGCTCCTCGTTCTGAAGCCCGTCCCGGGGACCGACCTCACGGATGCTCACGGAGTCTGGGAGTTCCGCCATCAGGTTCACCTCACTGGGTCGAAGATCAGCGCATCCGGGAGACGATGCCGGTGTCGTAGTCGCCGGAGAGGAACTCCGGGTTCTCCAGCAGCTCGGCGAAGAACGGCAGGTTGCACTTCGGGCCGGCGATCTCGAACTGGGCGACCGCCGCCCGCGCCCGCTCGACCGCCTCCTCGCGGGTGTCCCCGCTGACGATCAGCTTGGCCATCAGGCTGTCGTAGAACGGCGTGACGGTGTTGCCGGCGACGTAGCCGGAGTCCACACGTACCCCGGCGCCGGACGGCTCGTTCCAGGTGCTGATCGCACCGGGGCCGGGCAGGAAGCGCTTCGGGTCCTCGGCGTTGATCCGCAGCTCGATGGCGTGGCCGCGCGGCGTGAGCGCGTCCGGGTCGAACGTCGGCGCCAGTCCGGCCGCCACCCGCAGCTGCTCCTCGACCAGGTCGACGCCGTAGACGTACTCGGTGACCGGGTGCTCGACCTGCAGCCGCGTGTTCATCTCCAGGAAGAAAAATTCATCGGAGAGAGGGCTGCCGTCCTTGAGATCCCGCTGACGCGGGACCAGCAGGCACTCGACGGTCCCCGCGTTGCGGTAGCCCACCGCCTCGCCCGCCCGTACCGCCGCAGCCAGGAAGCGCTCGCGCAGCTCCGGCGAGACCGCCGGGGACGGCGACTCCTCGACCAGCTTCTGGTTGCGCCGCTGCACCGAGCACTCCCGCTCGCCGAGCGCCACCACCCGGCCGTCGGCCAGGCCGAGGATCTGCACCTCGACGTGGCGTACCCGGGGGAAGTAGCGCTCGATCAGCACCGAGCCGTCGCCGAACATCCGCTCCGCGAACGCGCGGACCTTGTCGTACTCGGTGCGCAGCGCCGCCTCGTCGGCGGCCACGCCCATGCCCATGCCGCCGCCACCCGCGGCGGCCTTGACCATCACCGGGTAGCCGATCTCCGCGGCGGCCGCGACCGCCGCGTCCAGATCGGCCGCCGGCTCGGTGGTGCCGGGCGCGACCGGCACCCCGGCCGCCGCCATCAGGTTCCGGGCGTTGATCTTGTCGCCCATCGCGGTGATCGCGTCCGCGCCGGGTCCGACCCAGATCAGGCCCGACCCCTCGACGGTACGGGCGAAGTCCGCGTTCTCCGACAGGAAGCCGTAGCCGGGGTGGATCGCCTGCGCGCCGGTGCTGCGGGCGGCGTCGAGGATCGCGTCGGCGTTCCGGTAGCTCTGCGCCGGGTTCGCCGGGCCGACGCAGACCGCCTCATCGGCCTCGGTCACGAACGGCAGCGCGCCGTCGGCCTCCGAGTGCACAGCGATCGTCCGGATCCCGAGCCGCCTGCCGGTACGGATGATCCGCCGCGCGATCTCCCCCCGATTCGCGACCAACAACGATTCGATCATCTTCTGCACGGACGTGACCCCTTCTCGACGCAAAGCCGGGGTCTCTTCTTAACATGCGTTAAGGTCCGGGCGGCGTGTCAGGTCGGGTCGGTCGGCGCGAGCAGGGCCGCGAGCGTCGCACCGCGCAGCAGCTCGGCCCGTCGCCGGCGATCGACCTCGCCGCCGAGGAACGGCGTCGAGTTCATCAGGCCGAACGCCGCGTGGGCGAGCACCCGCGCCGCGCCGTCTGGCAGGCCGGGGTGCAGCGCCGTCAGCACCGTCACCCACTCCTCGACGTACATCCGCTGGAGCCGGCGGATCCGCCTGCGCGGCTCGTCCGGCATGCGGTCCAGCTCGTGCAGGTGCAGGGCGATCACCGCCGGGTTGGCCAGCGCGAACTCGACGTGGAAGTCGATCAGCGACTCCAGCGCGCCACGGGGGTCGTCCGGGTGACCGGCGGCCCGCTCCCGCCCGCCCGCGAGCAGCCCTTCGCTGACCGGCACCAGCGCGGCGACGAGCATCGCCTCCTTGCCGGCGAAGTGGTGGTAGAGCGCCGGCCCGGTGACCCCGGCCGCCGCGCCGACGTCGTCCATCGACACGCCGTGGTAGCCGCGCGCCGCGAAGAGGCCGACCGCGATCTCCAGGATCTCGTCCCGCCGGGACCGGCGCCGGGCCGTGCCCGCCGTCCCCCGTGCCTGCTGTTCCACCGCCACCGGGCCAGCCTAGACCTCAGGGTCGATCTAGAGCAGCCGCGGTTACCCGACGGTCGCCTCAGTCCTCCTCGATGCCGTGCTCGGCGCGGACCGACGCCGCCTCGGCGGGCCGGCCCTGGTCGTCGAGCGCGCGGGCCAGCAGCCAGGCGGCCTGCGCGGCGGGCCGGGAGCCGGTGGGCAGCCCGCCGAGGACCGGGCGCAGCAGCCCTTCGGCCTGCTCGGGCCGGCCGTCACGCAGCAGCAGCTCGCCGGTCAGCACCTCGACCTGCGCCGCCTCGCCGAATGCCTCGATCGACCGGAGCCTCCCGGGCACACCCTCCAGCCGGTCCAGCGCGGCGGTGAGCCGGTCCTCGCCGATCAGCACCCGGGCGACCGCGTCGGCGGCCATCGCCCGCTCGTACGTGACCACTGGCGGCTCGTCGGGCTGACCGGCGAGCGCGTTCACGGCCTGGTCCACCCGCTCGATCGCGGCCACCGCCCCCGGCAGGTCACCGGACCAGTGCAGGGCGAGCAACTCCCGCCGCCGGGCCCGCAGCTCGTCCACCGGATACCCGGCCAGCCGCCAGGCGGAGGCCGCCGACGCGAACCGCTGCGCGGCCAGGGCGTCCCGGTCGGCGTCGTAGAGCAGGCCGCCGGACTCCTCCAGCACCTGCGCCCGGCGGGGGAGATTGTCCGGCCCGTCCAGGTTCTCGGCCAGCTGGTCGAGCACCGTGAGCGCCAGATCCGTCTCGCCGAGACCCGCGTAGATCCCGGACAGCATGTGCCGGCACCGGTCCGCCTCGGCCTGCGCGCCGGAGCGGTCCAGCCCGAGCACCGCCTCCTCGGCCACCTCGGCGGCCTCGGCCAGCCGGCCGGCCATCCGGTACGCCTCGGCCAGTTCCCAGCGCAGCAGCGCGTCGCCCGGCAGCCCCTGCTCGACGCAGAGCGTGACCGCCTCGGCCAGGTCCTCCACCGCCTCGCCGGCCCGGTCGGCGGCCAGGAGCGCCCGCCCGCGCGTCACCCGCAGCGGCAGGTGGGCGCCGGCCGGGGCGACCGACAGCGCCTCGTCACAGACCGCCACCGCCTCGGCCGCGTCGTCCGCGGCACGCGCGCACGCCAGGCAGGCGCCGGTCAGCATCTCCGCGTCGCCCAGCTCGCCGGCCAGCCGGCGGGCCTGCGCCGCCGCGTCCCGGAACTCCTCGGCCCGCTCCAACTGCTCCAGCACGTGCGCCCGGTGCAGCGCGACCCGCCCGGCCAGCCACGCGTCGGCATCGGCGTCCGCCCCGGCCCGGTCGAGCGCGTCCAGCGCGTCCGCCCACCGCTCCCGGTGCACGTGGGCCAGCGCGAGCCGATCCCAGCCGGCGGCCCGATCCCGCGGTTCGCCGTGCGCGGCCAGATACGCGGCCGACTCCTGCGCCAGCGTCAGCCCCTCGTCCGCGCTCTCCTCGGCCATGCTCAGCAGCACACCGAGCCGCCCGGCCACCACCTGTGCCCGCAGCGGGTCCGGCACCTCCTGCCACGCGGCGAGCGCCTCCCGGTTGACGGCGGTCGCCACTGCCACGCCGTCGTCGTCCTGGGACAGCTCGCCCGCCCGCAGCTCCAGCCGCCACGCCCGGGTGGCCGCCGGCAGGTCGGCGTCGCCGTACCGCTCGTCGTACGCCCGCAGCACAGTGCCCAGGCCGTCCCGGCGGTTGGTGCGCCAGCACTCCTCGGCCAGCGCCAGCAGCTCGTCGGCGCCGGCCTCGGCGGGCACTGTCACCGGCGGCGCGCTCGTCACCTGAGCGTCCGGCCCGGTACGCGGTGCGGGCACCACCGGGCGGCGCACGCTGGCGGAGAGCGGCAGGTGCTCACCCTCCGGCCCGGCCACCAGCTTCCGGGCGATCAACGCGGACTGGTGCGTGGTGCCGTTACGCGCGTCGAAGCGCCCAGCCAGCCCGGTGGCCGTACCGGCCAGCTCGTCGGCGAGCGCGCCCACCGGCACGTCGGCGGCCGGCCGGTCACCGGAGGCGCGGCGGCGCACTGTCAGCTCGGCCGGCACCTGACGCAGCGCCGCCGACGCGGCGGCCGCGAAGTGCATCGCGGCGGCCGGGGTGGGTGCCCGGTCCAGCCAGTCCAGATGCCGCTCGACCAGCTCCAGCGCGCGGGCCTCGTTGCCGGTCGCGGTGCAGAACTCGATGTGCTCGGCGACGTCCCACAGGTTGGCCAGGTGCCCGCGCAGCCGCCGGTACGCCTCCCGGTGCGCTTCCCGCGCGGCGTCGCCCCGGCCGGTCTCGCGGTAGGGGGTGAGCAGCGCGGTGAGGATCCCCTGCGGCTGCTCGCTGCAGGTCAGCCGGCCGGCGAGCACCGGCTCGGCGAGCGCCACCGCCTCCTCGTGCCGGCCCAGCCGGACCAGGTGCGCGACCTGCGTGGTCGGGTCGCAGCCGGCGCAGTCGGAGAGCGCGTCGCGGGGCGTGGTCATCCACTTGCGGTACCACTGCTCCGCCGCGTCCTCTTCGCCCAGGTGCGCGGCCACCAGGTAGCGGTGCTTGTGGACCGCCTGCAACGAGTGCCCGGCGTCGCGGTAGCGCCGCTCCATGTCGTCGAGCACCGCGTACGTCCGGTCCAGCGGCAGCTCCGGGAACTTCACCATGGCGTTGACCATGTACTTGAAGGCCCAGAGCAGCTGGTGCGTGTAGCCCTGGTGGTAGGGCTGCGGATCCTTGTCGTACTCCGACAGGCACCAGGAGAACGTGACGAACGACTTCGCCGGTTCGCCGCCGTAGACGTACGCGGTGGTGCCGGTGACCCGGGCGGCGAAGGCGAGGTGCCGGTCGTCGCCCGCGTCGGCGCGGCGCAGCAGCTGCTCCAGCGCGGCGATCTGCCCCGGGCCGTACGGCATGGTTTCGATCTCGTGGTGCATGCGCCAGAGGTCGTCGTCAGTCACGCGTCACTCCCGGTACGGCCCGGCCGAGCAGGCCGAGGAAGGAACTGTTCAGCAGCGCGGCGTCGGCCGCCCGGATCGGGTGGTGCCCGAGCAGCAGGGCCTGCCCGTAGAGCGCCTCGACGGCCAGCCCGACCAGCTCCGGGTCGGCGAGCGTGGTCACCCGGCGGACCAGCGGGTTGCGGTGGTTGAGCACGAGTTGCGGGCGGTCCGGCGGGGCGGAGGCGGCGAGCGCGTCGAGCACCCCGCCCCACAGGTCGTCGGCCTTGTCCCGGCTGGCGGCGAGCTGGTCGTGGAACGCGGCCGAGCGGGACACCAGGTAGAGCGCGGGCAGCGAGACCGGGTCGTACGCCCGGATCACGACCTCGCAGCCGAGCCGCTCCAGCGCCCGCTGCGCCCCGGTCAGGAACGGCCGCAGGGCCAGCTCCGTCGCCGGGTCGAGGATCTCGAACCGGGTGGTGAGGTCGCTCGGCTCCAGCCGTTCGATGAGCACCGACCGATCCACGGTGGGCAGTCGCTCGATCAGCTCGGTGTCGTACGTGTAGCCGCCGTTCACGACTGCCACGTCCTGTGCGGCGGCCACGGCGGCGAGCTGGCGGAACTCGTCCAGGCTGGCGGCGTACCGGAGCACGCCGTGCCGCTGCCGGAACTCGGCGAGCGTCATCGTGCCCACGTTCGTGTCCATCGGCCACCACTGGTCGACAAGCCGCAGCATCTCGTCGTCGTGCATCGCGAGCGCCTTGACGCCCAGGTGGTGCACCTGGAGGAACTCGCCGAGGCGGCGCGGGTCGTGCTTGGCCAGCCGCACCAGCCAGCCCCGGATCTGGTCCCCGAGCGCGTCCCGGACCGTGGTGAGCAGCGCGTCCTCGTAGAGCGCCTCGCGGCTGGCGGTGGGGCGCAGCTCGCTCGCGTCGACCACGCAGTGGGCGAAGAAGGCCCACTCGGGCAGCAGCCCGTCGGCGTGCTCGCTGAGCAGCATCCGCTTGAGGTAGACCCGGTGCCCGGCGCGGGCGGCCGGGTTCACCGCGGTGGGCAGGATGAATGCGACTCCGGTGAGGCCGGCCTCGGGCACCGACAGCGGCACCACGTCGAACGGGACGAACCCGAGCAGCTCCTGCGCGTACCGCTGGAGCGCGGCGCGGTCGACAGGCGCTCCGGGCGTGGTGGGCCACGGCGGCGGCCCGGCGGTGGTCGGCGTGTCACCGACCCGGACGTCGACCGGCAGCAGGCTGCCGTAGAGGCGGGCCAGCTCGGTGACTGTGGGTACGCCGAGCCACTGGTCGGCGTCGCGCCGGGGCAGCAGCGTCACTGTGGTGCCGGGCTCGTCGCGTGCCTGCTCGGGTTCGGCGAGCCGCACCGCGTACCGCCCGTCGGACCAGCCCGTCCAGAGCACTGTGGGCTCGTCGGCGTGCCGGGTGACCACCCGGATCTCGTCCGCGACCAGGAAGCAGGAGAGCAGCCCGATGCCGAACTGGCCGAGGAACTCGTGCCGGGAGAAGCCCAGCTCGTCGCGCTTGGAGCTGCGGCCGATGGTGGCGAGCAGCTCGTGCACCTGCGCCTCGGTGAGGCCGATGCCGGTGTCGTGCACGCGCAGCGTCCCGTCGCCGGTCAGCTCCGGCGGCTCGATGCGTACCCGGGCCGGGGCGTCCGGCTCGGTGGACCGGCGCGCGGTGATCGCGTCGACGGCGTTCTGGAGCAGCTCGCGCACGTACACGCGCGGGCTGCCGTACAGGTGGTGACTGAGCAGGTCGACCACGCCACGGAGGTCCACCTGGAAGGTGCGGTCCAATCGCGCTCCCGGTTCGGATTTCGGCGCTCACCGTACCGGTCAGCGCCGACAGTGTCCGTCCCGTTTCATCCCTCCCTCTCCCTTCCGCCTCCTCGCCGATCTTGCACTTTCTGCCCGGGCGAAGGCGCACAAAAAGGACCGTCCGAGGGCCGTAACTACAAGATCAGCGGGGTGGTGGTTCGAAGCCCGCGAGGCGGACTGCGATGCGGTGGCGGGCCGGGGGGAGGGTGGAGACCGCTCGGAGCAGCAGGTTGCGCAGCGGGCGCGCGAAGGGTGGGGCGGCGGCGAGGCGGGTCAGGTTGGCGGCGAAGCCGAGCACCTCCTCGGCGCGGGGGCGGCGGTCGGCCGCGTACCGGTCGAGGGCCCGCGGGCCGGCGGCGAGCGCGTCGCCGAGCGCGACCGCGTCCCGCAGGCCGAGATTCATCCCCTGCCCGCCGGCCGGGCTGTGCACGTGCGCCGCGTCCCCGGCGAGCAGCACCGGGCCGCAGCGGTAGGTGCTCGCGATCCGGTGGTGGATCCGGAACCGGGACGACCACGCCATCCCGGTGATCCGATCCGGCCGCCGCGCCGGACCGCGCTCGTCGAGCAGCGCCTGGAAGTGGTGCGCCTGCGGCTCGCGCGGCGCGTCGGTCACCGTGGCGACCAGCCGGACCGTGCCGTCGGGCAGCGGCGCCCAGACCAGCGGGCCCTGCCGGGACAGGAAGAGGCTCACCTGGTCGCGCGGGAGCGCGCTGTCCACGCGCACGTCGGCGAGCAGGAACGACTCGCCGGGGTCGGCCGGGCCGCCGAAGCCGATGCCGGCGAGTTCGCGGACCCGGCTGTGCATCCCGTCCGCGCCGACGACCCAGCGCGCCCGGACCGCGCGGCCGCCGTCGAAGCGCGCGACGGCGCCGTCGCCGTCGAGGTCCAGCCCGGTCATCTCGTACGGCCGCAGCACGCGCCCGCCGAGCGCGGCGAGCCGGTCGGTCAGCACCGCCTCGGTCTCGGCCTGCGAGATGAGCAGCGCGTACGGGTAACGCGACGGCAACCGGTCGAAGGGGACGGTGAGCAGCACCCGGTCCCGGTCGCGGACGCTGAACCGGGCCGAGCGCAGCCCTCGGGCGGCCAGCGGCGCGGCGACCCCGATCCGGTCCAGCACTTCCAGGGTGCCGGCGTGCACGACGGCGGCGCGCGACGTGACGGGCGGCTCGGCGAGCCGGTCGACAACTGTCGCGGTCATCCCGTGCCCGGCCAGCGTCACCGCAACCGCCAGACCGGTCGGACCGGCTCCCACCACGAGGACGTCGGTGCGTTCGGGCAGCATCGCTTCCACCTCCGGACTGAGGTCAACAACCGTTTGCCAACACTTGTTGACTCCACTGTAGAACTGATGTCAACGGGTGTTGGCCTACAGTCGTGGACGTGACCGGACCCGCCACCCGCACCCGCCGCTCGGACGCCACCCGGGCGGCCATCCTGCGCGCCGCCCGGGAACGCTTCGCCGCCGACGGCTACGACCGGGCCACCATCCGGGCCATCGCCGCCGACGCCCACATCGACCCGTCGATGGTGATGCGCTACTACGGCAGCAAGGAGGGGCTGTTCGCCGCAGCGGCCGAGTTCGACCTGCACCTGCCCGACCTGGCCGAGGTGCCGCCGGACCGGCTCGGCGAGACACTGACCCGGCACTTCGTGCGCCGCTGGGAGGCGGACGGGACACTCGTCGCGCTGCTCCGGGCCGCCGCCACCAACCCCGGCGCCGCCGACCGGATGCGCGGCATCTTCGCCGGCCAGCTCGCCACCGCCGTGGCCCGGTCCGGCGCCGACCCGGCCACCGCCGAACGCCGGGCCGGTCTGGTGGCCAGCCAGATCCTCGGACTCGCGCTCACCCGGTACGTCGTCCGGCTGCCACCCGTGGTGGACCTCGACCCGGACGAGCTGGCCGCCTGGGTCGGCCCGACGATTCAGCGCTACCTGACCCAACCTTTTCCCCCGTCCCGCGCGTCTGGCCGGTGACGGAGGAGGAGCCGGATGGGGCGTGACGCGGACGACGGGCGGGCGGACTACCTCGCCTTCGTCGAGTCGCACCAGCACCGGCTGCTGCGCGCCGCGTACCTGATCTGCGGAAACCGGCACCAGGCCGAGGACCTGCTCCAGGACGCGCTGCTCAAACTGGCGCTGCGCTGGCCGTCGGTGCGCGACGGCGACCCGGCCGCGTACGTGCGCGCCATCCTCTACCGCGACGCCGTCTCCTGGTGGCGACGCCGGCGGCGGGAGCGGCTCAGCGCGTACCCGCCGGACCGGCCGGACGCGGACGGCGACCCCGCGTTGCGGCTCACCGTGCGCGCCGCGCTCGACCGGCTGCCGCCACGCCAACGGGCCGTCGTGGTGCTGCGCTACTTCGAGGACCTGACCGAGGTCGCCACCGCCGAGGCGCTCGGCGTCACGGTCGGCACCGTCAAGAGCCAGTGCCACGACGCGCTGCGCCGGCTGCGCGACGTGGTGCCCGCCCCCGGCGGATCCGGCGACGGCCTGGCCGCCGGAAGGGAGGTGAACCCGTGAACGAGACGGAGCTGACCCGACTGCTGACCCGGGCCACCGAGGAGATCCGCCCGACGCGGCCGGCCGCCGCCGGATGGGAACGGGCCGGCCGGGTCCGTCGTGCCCGCCGCGCCGCCGCGGCCGCCGCCGTCGCCGTGGTCCTGGTCGGCGGCGGTACGACGGCGCTCCTGCACCGCTCCGGCCCGCCCCCTGCGGCACCGCCCCGCCCGGCGGTGACCTCGGCCCCGAACGCGCCGGTCGTGCAGCGGCCCCCGGAGCGGCTCGGCGAGGCGGGCGACCCGCTCGGCCGGCTCGGCGACCGGGTCGGCGCCGCCCTCTCCGCCCGCCCGGTGAGCCGGGCACTGGCGCTGTACCAGCCGGTCGACCCGGCCACCGGCGAAGCGGGCACGGTCCGGGTGCTGGGAGACGACGGCATCGTCCGGGAACTCGACGTGGTCACGCTCGCGCCCACCCGCGACGCCGGAGGCAACGAGGCGACGGCCCTCAAGCCGGGCAGTCTCTCGCCGGACGGCCGGACCGCCGCGTTCGCGCAGACCGGTGAGGTGGTGGTGGTCGACCTGACCGACGTCGGGGTCCGCCGCTATCCGCTCGCGGGCTACCTGGAGCACGTGGTCTGGGCCGGTGACCGGCTGATCGTCGGGGACAACGACACCGCGTACGAGCTGGACCGGCGCACCGGAGCGACACGGAAGCTGGCTGTCGACCCCTGGACGCTCGTCGTACCCGAGCCGGACCGGTCCGGCGACCTGCTCACAGTTGGCGGCTGGTCCGGGGACGGCGGCCTGGCCGTACGCCGGTTCCCCGCCGCCGGCGGCACAGCGGACCGGCGGCCGGTGACCACCGGGCAGCTTCCCCCCGGCTACCGCCTGGACGAGGTCTACGGGCGAGGCTGGCAGCGCGGCGACCGGATCGGCCAGGCCGGATGGACCACCACCGCCAGTGGCGCCGGCACCTCCAGCGGGGGCGAGGGCGTGGCGGTGCTGGACGCCCGCACCGGCGCTGTGACCCGCCTGCTCGACCTGGGCCGGGAGGGCCGAGCCAAGGGGTGCTGCGCGGTGTACGGCTGGACCGCCGACGGCGAACTGCTGTTCCGCTACGACGCCGGTCTGGCCCGTTGGCGACCCGAGACCGGCGCTGTCGACCGGGTGGCGGACAACGTGCCCGGCAGCCTGTCGATCGCCGCCCGCTGACCGGTCCGACCACGGCCGGAACCGGCGGAGACGAACGGAACCGGCCGGCCCCACCACGACGGCGGGACCGGCCGGGACGCTCAGCGGGTCAGGCCGCCGGGCTGGTCGCCCTTCACGACGGGGGCCCGCACCAGGTTGCCCCACTCGGTCCACGAGCCGTCGTAGTTGCGCACCTGCGGGAAGCCGAGCAGGTGGTGCAGCACGAACCAGGTGTGGCTGGACCGCTCGCCGATCCGGCAGTACGCCACCACGTCGTCGGACGGGCTCAGCCCGAGCTGGTCGGCGTAGATCGCGCGCAGCTCGTCGGCGGACTTGAACGTGCCGTCGTCGTTCGCGGCGGACTTCCACGGCTTGCTCACCGCGCCCGGGATGTGCCCGCCACGCAGCGCGCCCTCCTGCGGGTAGTCCGGCATGTGCAGCATCTCGCCGGTGTACTCACCGGGCGAACGCACGTCCACCAGCGGCCGCCCCGCCTCCACGTGCGCCATGACCTGCTCCCGGTACGCGCGGATCGGCGCGTCGTCGCGCTCCGGAACCGGGTACGAGGCGCGGGGCCGGCTCACCTTGTCCCGGGTCAGCTCCCGTCCCTCGGCGACCCACTTCTGCCGGCCGCCGTCGAGCAGCCGTACGTCCGGGTGACCGAAGAGGGAGAAGACCCAGAGGGCGTACGCGGCCCACCAGTTGAAGTTGTCGCCGTAGAAGACGACAGTGTCGTCCCGCCCGATGCCCTTGGCCGCGCACATCTCGGCGAAGCTCGCGGCGTCCAGGTAGTCGCGGGTGACCTGGTCGTTCAGTTCGGTGTGCCAGTCGACCTTGACGGCGCCGGGGATGTGGCCGGTGTCGTAGAGGAGCACGTCCTCGTCGGACTCGACGACCACGAGCCCTTCGTCGCCCAGGTGCTCGGCCAGCCATTCGGTGGTGACCAGGCGCTGCGGGTCGGCGTACGACTGGAGATCAGGATGCGGATCGCTCGACACAGGCATGATCCCCAAGGTACGCCGGATCTCGGGCCACGGATGTGACACCGGCCCCACCGCCTCGGAAAGGTGGTGGGGCCGGTGCGGTCAGGTCAGCGTTCCGCCGACTGGACCTGCGGTGCGTCGTTCACCAGGAACGTCCAGACCTGCTCGGGTGAGCGGGTCCCGTCCGCGGTGACCCCGACGACAGTGAGCGTGTGCGTCCCGCCCTCGGTGGGCGTCCAGCTCACCGTCGCCCGGTTACCGGTCTCGACGCGCTGCTCGGCACCGTCGTCGAACCGGTAGAGGAAGGCCACCGTCGTGGTGAGTGGCGACGTGAACCGGAACTCGCCCGGCTGGCCCGGACCACCCATGGGCACGTCCGTCCGGTACGGGTCGGCGGAGACGGCGGGACGCAGGTCCCGCACCCGGAAGGACAGGGTCGCCGGCTCCGACACGGTGCCGTCCCGGCTCACGCTCCGCACGACCAGGATGACCGTGCCCGCCTCGGTCGGCGCCCAGGTGACCGACGCGGTGCCGTCGGCCTTAGCGGCCACCACCTGCTGGTCCTCGCCGGTGAACTGGTAGCGGTAGCTGACCGTGTCGGGCAGGCGGGGGGTGAAGGTGAAGACGCCCGGAACACCCTGCCCTCCGCTGGGGACGGGCAGGTAGACGGTGGCCGAGATCTTCGGCGCGGTCGGCAGGGCGAACTGCCGGCTGCTGGTGGCCTCCACGCCGCCGGCCGTGACGCTGGTGACGGTGAGGGTGCGGGAGCCGCCCCGGGTCGCGGTGACGGTGATCGCGGCGGAGCCGTCCGCCGCGGCGTCCACCGTCTGCTCGGGTTCGCCGTCGAGGGCGTAGCGGTAGCGCACCACGCCGTCCATCTGCGGACGCAACTGGAACGTGGCAGGCACCCCGATCTCGCTCAGCCGTCCCTCGACGACCGGCGACACATCCGTGGCGCGGAACGTGTACTCGGTGGTCGCCGAGCGGTTGCCGACCGCGTCCAGGCTCCACACCCGCAGGGTGTTCGGGCCGCTGTCCGGGGTGAGCGTGACGGTGGCCGTACCGCCCGCCCGGTCCGCGTCGATCGTCTTCTCGACGCCGGAGTCCAGCGAGTAGCCGTACCGCACCACGTCGGCCGCGCCGTTGGCGGTGAAGGTGAACTCGCCGGGCAGAGCCGGGTACCACCCGTCGTCGTCGGGGAAGTCGGTCGACGTCACGACGGGCGGCGTGGCCGGCCCCTGGACGTCGAGGCGGAAGTAGCAGACCGGGCTCCACTCGCCGGTGGCCCGGCTGTCCGCCGCCCGCATCTGCCAGGCGTACGTCCGGTCGTGCTCGAACGGCGACGGATACATGTTGTCGTAGCGGCCGAATGCCCGCTCGCCGTCGCGCGCGTAGTCCGTCTGCTCGATCCGCGCCTCCGGCTGGTCGACCGGCCAGGCCGCGAAGGAGACGGTGAGCTGGTCCGTGCCGCCGCCGCTGTTGCGGTCCCGGTCGTGCACCACCCCGGACGGGACGGGGTAGCGGATCACCTGGTACGGCTCGGTGGTGGTGCACGCCGTGCCGGTCTCGCTCTGCAGCTCGGTCGGCACGCCGGGGCGGAAGTTGTAGTCGATCGAGATGCCGACCTTGGTGGCGTACTTCCGTGCCAGTGCCGGGTCCCGCTCGGCGTCGGCTGGCAGCCGCAGCGAGAGGGTCAGCGTCGACCGGCCCTCGGCGAGCGCCTGGCGCAGCCCTTCGATCGCGTCGAACTCCACCCGGGGCGCCGGGCAGACGGTCTGGTCGGTGAGCTGGCGGCTGTCGACCAGCCCCAGGTCGGCCGGGGGGTTCCGCCAGCTCGACCGGGCGGTGTAGGCGGCGGTACGCCGCAGCTCGACCACGGGACGTCTGGTGCAGTCGCCGCCCGCCGTCTCCTTCACGTCGAGCACGGCCGACTGGATGTCCGCTCCCCGGTAGCGGGAGATGTCGAACGTGAAGTAGGCGCGCGAGGTGTGCGGGCGGCCCCTCTCGTCCTTCCAGGTGCCGACCGGCACGTCGCCGGGCCGGTCGATGTTGATCGTGGTGGGCGAGTGCGAGTCGGTCCAGGCCCACGAGGCGTTCGTCTCGTAGCGCATGTCGTACGCGGCTGCCGGCGCCGCGGTGGCGACCACCGATCCGGCCGCGACCACTATCGACAGCGCGGCGGCGAGCACGCTTCGCCTGCCGGTTCGACGTGGATTTCTGTCAGGCATGAGGGTCATCCCTCATCCACCTTTCCCCGATTTCACCCCGTGCTCGATAGACGGGGGCAGCGGATGCTATCCAGTGGGGCGGACATCGGGCGATCCCGATAAGCGGACGAGCGGACACATCGGACGATCGGCGGTGAAGGTCCAGCCGTCCGGCGGGGGTCAGGCGCGGCGGTGCACCAGGCGCCCGGCGACCACTGTGGCCAGGCAGGAGCCGTCCGGGCCGAACACGGCGAGGTCGGCCCGCCCGCCGGCCACCAGCGCGGGCGGCCGCACGCTGGGCAGCACCGCCACGTCGTTGCGGGCGGCGGCGGCCCGCAGCGCAGGATCGGCCACGTGCTCCTCGACCACCGCGGCGACGCCGAGCCGGAACAGCGCGTGCACCCGCTCGCGCGGCGTGGGCGCCGGAGGCAGCGGGCCGCCGTGCACGAGCGCCGGCCCGAGCGTTCCGGCCCACCGCCGCACCCGCACCCCGGGGTACGCGCCGGGAAGCTCGTCCGCCGGCACGATCGCCTCGACCCGGTCACCGGCGACCACGACCGCCCACCCGGCGCGGGGTGGGTCGTCGGGTGTCAGCCGCAGCAGGTCGGCGGCGTGGACGGTACGCACGCTCAGTCGAAGTCGATCGGCCTGAGCACCGGACGCTTCGCGGTGATGAAGTCGCCGGACGAGCGCCCGGTCAGCCGGCGCTTGATCCACGGCGCCAGGTGCTTGCCGGCCCAGCGCAGGTCGGCGGCGCGCGCGGCGAGCCACGGGCTGGGCGCCGGGTGCGGCGGCACCAGCAGCCACTCCTCGTCGCAGCCGACGCCGAGCGCGGTGAGCACCTGCGCGGCGACCCGGCGGTGGCCCTCCGCGGACAGGTGAATCCGGTCGGTGCTCCAGAGCAGCGGATTGAGGTAGGTGTCGTCGGCGTACAGGTCGACCAGGATCGCGCCGTGCCGCTCGGCCACCTCGCCGACCACCCTGTTGAGCAGCGCCACGCGCGGGGCCATCATCCGCTGACCGGGCAGCCGGGACATCACGTCGGCGAACCGGAACAGCACCACGTCGCTGCCGACGGACCGCAGCCGCTGCACGACCGAGTCGAAGCGGGGGACGAACACGTCCGGGTCGAAGCTGCGGCGCAGCACGTCGTTGCCGCCGGCCGCGAAGCTGATCAGGCCGGGCTTCATGGCCAGCGCGGACGGCACCTGCTCGGCCACCACGTTCGGGAACAGCCGACCGCGGATGGCCAGGTTGGCGTAGCCGAAGTCCGGCCCGGCCTCGACAGCCAGACGGGTGGCGACCAGATCGGCCCAGCCCCGGTAGCTGCCGTCCGGATATGCGTCGTCCATGCCCTCGGTGAAGCTGTCGCCCACCGCCACGTAGCTGCGCCAGCGCACGGCGCCTCCCTCAGACGTCCCGGCAGAAGTGCGTTGCACAGTCTGTCACCGCGCGGACCGGTCCCGCTGACCCTGGACGCCGGACGTGGCGGATGTCTCGACGTCCTGTTCGCGACAGCCGCCCCCCGGACAAAAGCCCCGACACGTCCGGGCGGGGCAGAATCCGTCGTCCGGACCGGGGATGATGTTTGCCGTCATCCCGCCGGGCGGAACCGTCCGGCTGGTCCCGCACCCGGCACGAGTGAGGAACCACATGACGCAGGGGCACCCACCGGCGGCAGGTTGGCCGCCGCCCGGCAACGCCGACCCCCGGTACGGCGCACCACCGCCGCCCGCGCAGCCGGCGCCGTGGGGGCCGCCACCCCAGGCGCCGAAGTCCCGCCGTGGGCTCTGGATCGGGCTCGCGGCGGGCGCGCTCGCGCTGGCGGTCTGCGCCGGCGCGGCGGTCGGCGTCGGGCTGAGCCTGCGCGGCGACGACGAGGACGGCCCGGCGCCGAAGGCCGCAGCCGGCGCGAACGGCGTCACCGTCACGGACGCCGAGCTGACCGGCCTGCTCGACCGGCACAGCCAGGCGCTGGCGGCGAAGGACCTGGACGGCTACCTGGCCGCGTTCGACCCGGCCCGCAAGGAGTTGATAGCCGGGCAGACCCAGCTGTTCCGCAACCTGGGCAAGTTGCCGCTGTCGGTGGCCCGCTACGAGACGATCGAGAAGCAGGGCCGCGTCAGCGACGCCTTCGGGCAGGGCGTCACGTTCCAGCTCGACGTCTCCTTCGTGCACCAACTGGACGGCTTCGACATGGCGCCGGTCGCCGAGTGGTACCGCTGGACGATCGTCCGCGAAGGCAAGGACGCGCCGATCCGGGTCACCGCTGTGACCGGCGCGCCGGCCGGCGGCAACGGCGACTCGAAGACGGTCTACTACCCCGGACCGTGGGACAAGTGGCAGGACATCCATGTCGAGCGGACCCCGTTCGCCCTGATCATCACCGACGCTGCCCGGGCCGACGTGGCGAGGCGGTACGCCCCGGCCGTCGACAAGTCGGTGACGAGCAACCTGGCCGTGTGGCGGGCCAACGCGCCGCCCGAGCCGGTGTCGGACAAGTTCGTCGTCACGCTCGCCGCCGGCAAGGAAGAGATGACCTCGCTCTACCGGATCGGCACCGAGAAGGCCACCGAGGCGGGCTACTCGGTGGGCATGGTCGCGGCCGAGCGCAAGGACGGCAGGACCACGATCGGCGGCACCCGCATCGTGGTGGACACCAGAGATCGTTACTTCACCCGCTCCGGCGGCGACAACGACGCCCACATGGTGTTGCGGCACGAGATCGCGCACTCGCTGATGACGCCCCGCACCGACCCGGCCGCTGTGGACGAGTTCAGCAAGCTCGACGAGTGGGTGGTCGAGGGCTTCGCCGAGTACATCGCCTTCCACGGCCGCCCGCTGTCCGCCAGCGACCGCACGGCGCAGGCCCTGCAGTTGGTCCGCAACGGCTGGAACGGCACGCTGCCCAGCAACGGCGACTGGGAGAAGAGCGGCCTGCTGACCTTCCACTACTGGCTCGGGCACACCGCGATGAACCACCTCGCCGAGAAGCACGGCGAACCGAAGCTGTTCCGCTTCGTCGAGGCGGTCTACGGCGGCACCCCGACCGACCGCGCCGCCCGGGACGTGCTCGGCGTGTCGCTCGACGAGTTCCAGGCCGGCTGGGCCGACTACGTCCGCGAACTGGCGGGCTGACGGAAACGGGAGACGACCGATGACGTATCAGCACCAGCAGTACCCGCCGCCCGCGTACCCGCCGGTGGGCCGCCCGGGTCCGGTCGGTGCGCCGCCGACGGCGCCGAAGCGGCGCGGGCGCGTGGCGTTGCTGGTGGCCGGTGGCCTGGTGGCAGTGCTCGCGGTCGCGGCCGGCACCGCCTACGGCGTGTCCCGGCTGGTCGGCGGCGGTGACGACGACGGGAAGAAGCTGCGTACCGCGTGGGTGCTCGACTTCCCGGAGCTGCAGCGCAACGGGCTGAAGACGTACGACGGGCAGGACATGTTCGGCGCCTGGCTGGTCGGCGACGCGGTGGTCCGGGCCCAGCCGGACGGGATCATCGCCTACCGGCTCGGCGACGGCGGCCAGGCGTGGGGCGTGCCCGCGCCGCAGGCGGCCTCGCTGTGCGCGGCCGCGCAGACCCTCGCCGACGGGCGGGGTGTGGTGGCGCTCGGTCCGGCCGACTCGTGCGACACGCTCGTCGGGTTCGACGCGGCCGGTGGCACGCAGACGTGGCGGGTGACGTTCCCTGTCGAACGCCGGACGGGCCGGTCCGAGACCGTCGCCCCCGACCTGTCGGTGGCCGCCGGGCAGGTGGTCGTCCGCAGCGGCGAGAGCGTCCTCGGCTACTCGCTGGCCGACGGCAAGCGGCTGTGGCAGACCGACGCCGACCGGCTGCTGCCCGGCCGCGACTGCCGCCTGACCGACGTGCAGGCCGCCGGGGACCAGGCGGTGGTCACCACGCTCTGTGACGGCGACCGGGGGGCGCTGCTCGGCCTGGACCCGGCCACCGGCAAGCCGCGCTGGAAGCAGGACCTGCCCGCCGCGCAGCAGAGCGACGGGGTGCTCAGCGTCGACCCGCTGGTCAGCCGGCCCGGCCTGAGCACCGAGACGTTCGTCGCGCGCGACGCCACCGGCAAGGAGCGGGCCACGTTCGGCAACCCCGTCGACGGTACGCGGTTCAGCGACCTGCCGGTCAACCGTTCCAACACGGTGAGCGGGCCGCAGATCCGGCCGTACCTGGCCGACGCGGACACGCTCTACCTGCCGACCGAGTCCTCTCCGGTGGGCGACAAGATGCGCCAGGCCAACCAGGTGGTGGCGATCGACCTGGCCACCGGGAAACGGCGCTGGGTGTCGGCCGGGCACACCGACAGCGAGGTGGAGCTCGTCCGCCTCGACGAGCAGGGCCTGCTGGCGTGGGAGGTGGGCGACCGGCGGGATCTCGCTCCGCGGCTGGTCCGGATCGATCCGGCCACCGGGAAGGTGAGCGTGGTGGCCGAGGCGCCACTGTCGGCCGGCACCGAGGGCAGCGACGCGACGGTGCTGGAGCGCGACGGCACTGTGGTGCTGGTGCCCTGGAAGCACGTCACCGCGGACGCGGCGATCACGGTCCTGCGTTGAACGCCGCCGGGGCGGGCCACCCCTGCGTGGTCCGCCCCGACGAGTCACCTCAGCCGAGCGCGCCGACGATCTGCATGTCCCGCAGAGCCGAGGGCTCCGCCCGCTCGGTGATCTTCCTGCCGGTCGCGTCCACCAGTACCACCACGTAGCGGTCACCGCTGCGGACCCGGACCACCATCGACCCGTCCGGCTGGAAGAAGACCTGCCGCAGTTGACGTCCCTCCAGCGGCAGCGACACCTCCTTGCCGGTCCGGGTGTCGAGCACGGCGTTGACGAGAAGCTCCCGTGCCGCGTCCCCGTACGTGCCGTTCCGGTCGATCCGCAGGAGCGCGACCTGCCGGCCGTCCGGGGAGAGACTGGACAGGTCGAAGGAGACGTACCGGCTGCCCTTGGCGCCCAGACCCGGCACCGTCCGTCGGTTCTTGCCGTTCCGGTCGGTGAGGACGATCGTGCCGTCGGAGCCGTCGGCGAACGCCAGTGTCCCGTCCGCCGCGAACACGGCGTGACAGCCGTCGAGGCCCGTCACCCTCGTGAACTTCCCGGAGGAGGCGTCGAGCACGCCGGTGTCCGGGTCGCCGCCGCCGGCGGCGGTCAGACGCACGACGAGCTGTTGCGAGTCCGGCAGCCAGACGGGTGACCAGCAGAGGTCGTCGACGCCGTCCCGGAGCTTGCGCCGCCCCGACCCGTCGGGGGCCGACACCCACACCGCACCGGTCGCCTCGACCCAGGCCACCCTCTTTCCGTCGGGTGACACCGCGACGTTGACCTGCGCCGGCCCGTACGGGAGACCGAGCAGGCGGACCGGGTTGTCGCCCGGTCGCCAGGACTGAAGCCGGACGGTGCTCGTCGGGGACGGGGCGTTCGCCAGGTCGGACGGGCCGTAGACGAGCCGCCCGAAGGTCACGTCGCCGTTCGGCCCCTCGCCGGTGGTTTCACTGGGCGTGCTCGACGGCTCGGCGGACGGGGTCGCAGTGGTCTCGACCGGCGGGGCGGTGGCGGTCACCGACGGCCCGGCCGGCACGGGCGTCTGGCTGTTCGGCCGGATCGCCAGTGCCGTTCCGGTCGCGGCCGCCAGCACCACCAGCACGGCGGCAGAGGTGGCGGCGGCCCGCTGGATGCCGAGCCGCCGCGAGGTACGCAGTGCCCGGTCCCGCAGGTCGACGGGGGTGACCTCCT
The DNA here is from genome assembly GCF_014203425.1 of Micromonospora echinospora. Taxonomy (NCBI): domain Bacteria; kingdom Bacillati; phylum Actinomycetota; class Actinomycetes; order Micromonosporales; family Micromonosporaceae; genus Micromonospora; species Micromonospora echinospora. The sequence goes on along the minus strand of NZ_JACHJC010000001.1, from coordinate 637,205 downwards.
CGGCGAGGTCGGCCAGGTCGAAACGCAGTCGGTCCTGGTTCATCGGGCGGTTCCTTCCGTGACGTACAGCTCGGCGAGCTCCGGTGCCACGCTGCGCAGCTTCGCCAGCGCCTTCGAGGTCTGGCTCTTGACGGTGCCGACTGTCACGCCGAGCAGGTCGGCGGCCTCGGTTTCGGTGCGGTCCTCGAAGAACCGCAGAACCAGCACGGCCCGCTGTTTGGGAGAGAGCCGGGACAGCGCGGCCCGAAGGGTCAGCCGGAGCGTGGTCTGCTGGGCGTGGTCGAGGGCCGATTCGCCTCCGCGCGGCTCGGGCATGTCGCCCGGCATCGACTCGGCCACCCGGCGACGTCGCCACCAGGAGACCTGCAGGTGGTACATGACCTTCCGGGTGTACGCCTCCGCGTTGCCGGTCTCGTGCAACCGGTTCCAGGCACGGTGCGTACGGGCCAGGGCGGACTGGACGAGATCCTCGGCCAGATGCTGGTCGCCGGTCAGCAGGTAGGCGGAGCGCAGCAGCGCGGGCGTACGAGTTCGGACGAACAGGTCGAACTCAGTCAGGAGAAGATCCACACGAGCCGGTCCTTGGGGTCAGGTGGTGCATCAGCGTGACGCCTTCCGAGACGCCACCCGCCCACGCCATGGTTGCCGCCGCCCGTGGCACTTTCCCGACAGGACCCGGCCGGCGTCAGCAGTCGAAGACCGACCAGCAGATGTCGTTGCGCAGCCGCTGGTCGTCCAGGACCAGCTCGCGGATCTCGGCCGGGAGCTGGTCGCGCTGCCACCGGCACTCGGCCCGCCCGGCCGCCTCGCCGAGACCGGCGGGCGCCGCCGCGCGTACCGCCTTGATCGCGTACGCGGCGGCGCCGAGTTCGTGCGCGGCGACGTGGGCCACGACGGCGGCCTGTCCGGCGGCGTACGCGGCGTTGCGGGCCGCCCCGCGCAGGTCCCGGGCCGCGCCCATGGCGTGACCCCCGGCCGCGCGCGCCTCCATCATCCTGACCTCGCCCCGCACCCAGGCCCGGGCGTACGCGATCGCCTCGCGCGGACGGCTGTCGTCCGGCCGGACCGCCTCGAACAGGCCGAGGACGTGCTCGGCGCAGGTGGCGGCCCAGAGCGCCAGCAGGTGGTGGTGCTCGTCGGTGAGCGTCCCGCCCCGGCGGATCGTGGTGAACCGGGGATCGCGGACCTTCGGCAGGATCACGACGCGGCCTCGCGGTGCCGCAGGTCGTGGTCCAGTGTGCTCATCAGCCGGGCCACACGGCTGCCGCCGCCGGTCAGCGGCGGATAGCGGCGGAGCACGTCGACGAGTACGGGCGTGGTGAGCTGCCGGTACCGGTCCAGCATCGCCTGCCCGACGGTCTCGTCGCCGCCGGCTTCCAGTTCGGCGACGCGCGCGGCGTTCGCGGCGGCCCGCAGGATGTGGCCGACCTGGGTGGCCTTCGCGATCGGGTGCAGGTACGCGGCCGCGGCGGCGTCACCGGCGGCCCGGGCGGCCAGGCGCGCGGACTCGGTGGGCGCGGACCGGGCGGCCCGGTGCGCGTCGAGGGACGTGACCCGCTGGAGTTTCGTCCGGGCGGCACCGCGCGCGAACGTCCAGGCGGCGTCGATCGCCGCGCGGGGACGCGGGCCGTCCGGAACCGCCCGCTCGTAGACCGGGAGGACGTCCTCCGCGTGCCGGACTGCGTACCGCGCCACCTCGCGCAACTCGTCCATCGTCAGGTCGAAGTCCCCGGGCGCTGACTGACTCACGGCGCGAGCCGACGGATTGACACCACCCATGTCAGAGGTAGAAGCAGAACGGGTGACCGTCCGGGTCGAGGAGCACCCGGACGTCGTCCTGCGGCTGAAAGTCGGGCAGCGTCGCGCCGACCGACACCGCGTATTCCACGGCCGCCTCCAGGTCGTCGACCTTGATGTCGAGGTGGACAGACATCTGCTGGTCGCCGGGACCGGCCGGCCACACCGGCCGCACGTAGGCCGGCTCGTCCTGGAACGCCAGCCAGTGGCCGCCCTCCGGCGGGGCGAGGAGAACCCAGTCGTGTTCCTTCTCGCGCCGGGTCCAGCCGAGCAGCCGCTCGTAGAACGCGGCCAGGTCCTCTGCGGACGGCGCGTCCAGCACCGTTGTCGTCAGCTTCATCAGCGGTCGCTCAGCCATGCCGCATTCCTACCGGACACCCGCGACATCTGCCGGCCCGTCCGCGCCATCTCGGCGGGTTGGCGGCATCCGACTGGTGTCGATACCGCCACCTCGCCGAGCCGGCGACGATCGGTCCGCACGGACACCGAAAGGGGTCGCCCGGCCCTCCGCTCGCGCCATAGGCTGCGGCAATGCTGCTGCGCATGTCGACCCTGCTGCTCCGGACCCTGCGCGAGGACCCGGCCGACGCGGAGGTGCCGAGCCACCGGCTGCTGCTGCGCGCCGGATACGTCCGCCGGGCCGCACCGGGCGGCTACACCTGGCTGCCGCTGGGCAAGCTCGTGCTGGACCGGATCACCGCGATCGTGCGGGACGAGATGACAGCGATCGGCGACCAGGAGGTGCACTTCCCGGCGCTGCTCCCGGCCGAGCCCTACCGGACCAGCGGGCGGTGGACCGAGTACGGGGACGACATCTTCACGCTCGCCGACCGCAAGGGCGCCGACCACCTGCTCGCGCCGACCCACGAGGAGTTGGCCGCGCTGCTGGTGAAGGACCTGTTCACCTCGTACCGGGACTTCCCGGTGACGCTGTTCCAGATCCAGACGAAGTTCCGCGACGAGGCCCGTCCCCGGGCCGGTCTGCTGCGCGGGCGCGAGTTCCTGATGAAGGACGCCTACTCGTTCGACCTGGACGACGCCGGGCTCCAGGCGGCGTACGACCGGCACCGGGCCGCCTACGAGCGCGTGTTCACCCGGCTCGGGCTGGACTTCACCACTGTCCACGCGATGTCCGGCGCGATGGGTGGGTCCGCGTCGGAGGAGTTCCTGGCCGCCACACCGGTCGGTGAGGACACGTTCGTCGGCTGCACCGCCTGCGACTACGCGGCGAACACCGAGGCGGTGGTGACCCGCGCCCCGGCCGCCGGTGACCCGGACGCGCACCCGCCCGCCGAGGCGCACGACACCCCGGAGACGCCCACCATCGCGGCTCTGGTCGAGCTGGCCGAGGCCCGGAAGCTGGGTGGGCGCACCGGCTGGACCGCTGCCGACACGTTGAAGAACGTGGTCCTCAGCGTCCGCCGGCCCGGCGCCGAGCGGGTCGAACCGCTGGTGATCGGTCTGCCCGGTGACCGCGAGGTGGACCTCAAGCGGGTCGAGGCAGTGCTGGCCCCGGCCACAGTGGCGGTCTTCGAGGACTGGGACGCTCACCCGGAGCTGGTCCGCGGCTACATCGGGCCGCAGATCCTGGCGAAGTACGGCATCCGCTACCTGGTCGACCCCCGCGTGGTGCCCGGCACCGCCTGGCTGACCGGCGCGAACGAGCCGGGCCGGCACGCCACCGACGTGGTGTGCGAGCGCGACTTCGTACCGGACGGCACGATCGAAGCGGCAGAGGTGCGCCCCGGTGACCCCTGCCCGGCCTGCGACGGGGGCGAGCTGACCATCCGGCGGGGCATCGAGGTCGGGCACATCTTCCAGCTCGGACGCCGGTACACCGACGCGTTCGCGGTCGACGTACTCGGCCCGGAGGGCAAGCCGGTCCGGCCCACGATGGGCTGCTACGGCATCGGCGTGTCCCGGGCGGTCGCCGCGGTGGCCGAGCAGCACCACGACGACCGAGGGCTGGTCTGGCCCACGGCTGTCGCGCCGTGCGACGTACACCTGGTCGCCGCCGGGAAGGGGCCGCAGCTCGACGCGGCGCTCGACCTCGGCGGGCGCCTCGCCGCCGCCGGCCTGCGCGTGCTCGTCGACGACCGCACCCACGTCTCCGCCGGGGTGAAGTTCACCGACGCCGAGCTGATCGGCGTCCCGCGCGCCGTCGTGGTCGGCCGCCGCCTGGCCGACGGGTACGTGGAGCTGCGCGACCGGGCCAGCGGCGAACGGACCGAGGTGCCGGTGGAGGACATCGTGGAGCGTCTGCGCGACGAGGTGGGCGCGACGCGCCACAACGGGGTGTAGCGAACGCGGCACCGGGTACCGCAAACGGATCGACCGAATTGTTCGGAGGCTCTCATGTACCGCGTCAGTGACGTGATGACCAGGCAGGTGATCTACCTCCCGGCAGAAACCCCGCTGGACGAGGCGGCCCGGGTGATGAAGGAGTCGGACATCGGCGACGTGGTGGTGACCGACGGCGCCACGCTCGCCGGCATGCTGACCGACCGCGACATCGTGGTGCGGGCGGTGGCCGAACGCGCCGACCCGGGCACCACCACGATCGGCTCGATCATCACCCGTGAGGTGGTCATGATCGAGCAGCACTGCACGGCGAACGAGGCTGCGGCGCTGATGCGCGAGCGCAACATCCGACGCGTGCTGGTCTGCGACAACGACCGCAAGCTCGTCGGCATCGTCTCCCTCGGCGACCTCGCCATGCAGCTCGACCCCCAGTCGGCGCTCAGCGACATCAGCGAGGCCGCGCCGAACGCGTGAGGGCGGTGCCCCGCTCGCGTGACGCGGGGCACCGCCACCACCGTCGCGTGACGGCGCGCGGCGGCGGATAGCCTCGACTCATGCCCGAGATGCCGACCAAGCTGGCCGAGATCGTGGACGAGTTCGCCGCCGCACCGCGCGACGTCGTGCTGGAAATGCTGCTGGAGTTCGCCGACGTGATCCCGCCCCTGCCCGAGGGGGTGGACCGGGCCGAACTGGAACAGGTCCCCGAGTGTCAGACCGCGTTCTTCCTGCGTGCCGAGGTGAACGCGGACAAGACGGTGAGCACTGTCTTCGACTGCCCGCCGGAGGCGCCCACCACCCGCGCGTTCGCCGGCATCCTCGCCGAAGGGCTGGCCGGGGCGAGCGCCGAGGAGGTGCTGGCCGTACCGGACGACCTCTACCAGCGGATGGGGCTGGCCCAGGCGATCAGCCCGCTGCGGGTACGCGGCGGCACCGCCATCCTGGCCCGGCTCAAGCGCCAGGTCCGGGAACAGATCGCCTGACCGGCGGGTTGTCGCTGGTCATGGACATCGAGATCTACGCCGACGTGGTCTGCCCCTGGTGCTGGATCGGCAAGCGCCGACTCGAACAGGCACTGGAGGCGTACGACGGCGACGTTACGGTCCGGTTCCGGCCGTTCCAGCTCGACCCGACGCCGGTCACCGAGCCGAAGCCGCTGCTGGAGGCGCTGGGCGACAAGTTCGGCGGGCGGGACAAGGCCGAGGGCATGGCCGCGCATGTCACGGGCGTCGCCTCGGGCGCGGGTCTGGACCTGCGGTTCGACCGGGCGGTGGCGGCGAACACGTTCGACGCGCACCGGCTGGTGCGTTTCGCCACCGAGCGCGGCCGCTCCGCCGAGATGGTCGAGCGGCTGTACCGGGCGCACTTCCACGACGGTGTCGACGTCGGATCGATCGACGCGCTCGTCACGCTGGCCGGCGAGGCCGGTCTGGACGAGGCCGAGGCGCGGCAGTACCTGGAGTCGAACCTCGGCCGCCGGGAGGTCGCAGCCGACCTGAGCGCCGCGCACCAGCTCGGCGTCTCCAGCGTGCCGACGTTCGTGCTGGCCGGAAAGTACGCGGTCACCGGCGCGCAGGAGCCGGAGACGCTGCTCGCCGCGTTGCGCGAGGTGGCGCAGCGCGAAGCGGCAGCCTGATGTTTCACGTGGAACAAGATCGATGCAGATGAGGACCTAGGCCGGCTTGGCCAGGTCCTCCACCACCCTCGCCCCGGGCAGCGCGCCGAGCGCCGGCCCGGGCAGGGCGATCTTGCTGTGCCGTACGCCCGAACCGATGATCACGTGCGGCGCGGCGATCACCCGGGAGTCGACGAGGATCGGCCAGTCCGCCGGCAGGCCGATCGGCGTGATGCCGCCGTACTCCATGCCGCTCAACTCGACCGCCTCGGCCATCGGCGCGAAGCTCGCCTTGCGCACGTCGAGCAGCTTGCGGACCACGCCGTTCACATCGGCGCGGGTGGTGGCGAGCACGACGCAGGCCGCGTACCGGGTCTCGCCGCCGCGCTTGCCGGCGACCACCACGCAGTTGGCCGACTCCGCCAGCGCCACCTGGTACGCCTCACAGAACGCAGCGGTGTCGGCCAGGTCGGCGTCGATCGGGGCGACGAGCACGTCGTCCACGTCCACCGGGGCCCCGGCCGGCCACTCCTGCAGCGCTGCGGCGACCGGCGGGGCCAGCAGGTCGAGCCGTGCCCGGGCCGGCTCCGTCTTCAGCGTCCCCATCATGTCGCGATCCTCGCACCCGCCCCGCGGATCGACCCTCCGGACCCCGCCTCCGCCCTTCAGTTGGGATTGCTGAGGAACGCGTTCTCCTGCGCGAAGTCCCGGTTCTCGGTGGTCGCGAGCTGCCGACGGCGCAGCACCTCGGGACGGTTCGCCTCGGCGTCCTCGATGCCGTGCCGGACCCCGACCCGGATCACGCCGTAGAGGAAGACGAAACCGAAGACGTAGAGGAGCACTGTGGTGACGAAGACCAGCATGCGGTCACCGTAGGCCGGCGCGGATCCGACCGGTTCTCATCTTCCGCCGGTTCCCCCGTACGTGTCCGCGAGGTAGTCGGCCCAGGTGCGGGTGCCGGTCGGCGTGGCGGTCGTGGTGAGTCCACCCCCGCGCAACTCCCGCCCGAGCCGGCCGGGAATCCGGACCGGCAGCAGCGGCCGGCGCACTCGGCGCGCCGCGAGCCACGTGCGGACCGCCTCGTCGAAGCGCAGCACCTCCGGCCCGGCGAAGTCCTCGACCCGATGCGACGGCCCGGCGAGCAACATCACCGCCAGCCGATCCGCCACGTCGATCGGGTCGACCGGCTGGGCGAGTACCGCCCGGTCCCCGATCACCGGGCCGAGGCGGCTCGCGCCTTTCAGCAGGTCCGCCAGGAACTCCGGGAACTGGGTCGCGCGCAGCACGCTCCACGGCACCGACCCGGCGGCCACCACCTGTTCGGCCGCGAGCTTGTGCCGGTAGTAGGCGATCGGCACCCGGTCGACGCCGACGATCGAGACGAAGACCAGGTGACGGACCCCGGCGTGGTCGGCGGCCACTGTCAGCCGGCGGGTGCCGAGCACGTCGACCTCATGGGTACGCCGCCGCGGCGACGACGCCAGGTGCAGCACCGCGTCCACCCCGGCGACCGCCTCCGCCAGCCCGGCGCCGGTGGCCAGGTCGGCGGTCACCCACTCGACCCCGTCCCCGGTACGGGGTCGACGGCTGGTCGCCCGGAGCGTGAAGCCCTCGTCCCGCAGCCGAGGCACAACCACCCGCCCGAGCCGTCCGGTCGCCCCGGTCACCAGCACCCGCATCGCCACTCCTCCTACCCACGTCCTGCAGACCCGTCCCGCACCCCGACCTCGCCGGTCGCGGCGAGTCCGTGCGCGGCGGCCGGCTCGTCCGACCGCATCCAGGACGGCGGCCCGGCCGGGATCGTGACCGCTCGCCGGGCCGTCGTGACCGATCTCGCGTCTGCCCGGCTGCCTCATCACAGTCTGTGAGAGCCGCGCAGGCGACAACGACTGTTGAGCGATATACCTGAGAGTCATAAATATGACCAGGAGTCATACTGCGGTCGGGTGATGTTGTGGGCAGGAGCGTCACTGCGGGTGAGGGGCGACCGGGCGGGCCCCACCTCAGCCCGCCGGGTGAGGCACCACGCGGCCGGCAAGCGCCAGGCCCAGCAGGCCGCAGCCCGCTGCCACCGCCAGCGTGGTCGCGTAGCTGGCCGGTCCGGGTGACGAACCGGCGGCCAGCACCGCGCCGGTCAACGCCAGCACGGTGGCGGCGGCGAGCGAGTCGCCCAGTTGCAGCGCCGAACTGTTGCGGCCCTGTTCGGCCGGGGCGGACTGCGCCAGGGTGAGCACGGACAACGACGGGTAGAGCAGGCCCATGCCGAGCCCGGCAACGGCCCAGGAGAACACCGCCGGCAGCACCGGCAGCCCGGGCAGCAGCGCCGACGCGACGCCCGCCGTGCCGAGCGCGATACAGGCCAGGCCCGCCCGGGGCAGGCTGGCGGCCGAGCGGGGTGAGGCGATCCGGCCCTGGATCCACGAGCCCACCGACCAGGACAGCGCCCCGACCGTCAGCACCAGCCCGGCTCCGGTGGGCGAGAACCCGCGCTCCCGCGACAGCATCAGCGGGATCACCACCTCGGCCGCGACGAACGCCGCCGAGGCCAGCGCGCGCAGGCCGATCACCGTCGGCAGGCCACGTGCCGCGCGCAGGAACCCGGACGGCAGCAGACGCGGCACGCAGGCGAACAGCCCGGCCAGCGCCGTCCCGATCAGGGCGGCGGCGAGCACGCCGCGCTGCTGCCCCCCGTAGTGCAGCAGTGCGGCGCTCGCCCCCGCCCCGCAGGCCCAGCCGATGCGGGCCAACGCGCCCGCGGGCGGCCGGGTCGGCACGGTGCCGGCCAGCGCCTTCAACCCCGGCTGGATCAGCAGCGCCGCCGGAATCGCCACCGCCGGTACCGCGAGGAACACCCATCGCCAGCCCAGGTGTTCCACGATCAGGCCGGCCAGCGCCGGGCCGACGAGCGACGGCACCACCCAGGCCGCGGCGAACGCGGCGAAGATCCGCCGCCGCAACTGCTCCGGGTACGCCTGACCGACCACCACGTAGAGCGCCACCGATACCAGTCCGGAACCGAAGCCCTGCACCACCCGCCCGACGACCAGCACCTCCATGGTCGTCGCGGAGCCGGCCACCACCAGCCCGGCGACGAACCAGGCGACGCCGTGCCACATCGCCGGCCGTGGTCCGCGCGCGTCGCACCAGATGCCGGAGGCGACCATCGCCACCACGCCGGAGGCGAACGAGCCGCCGAACGCCAGCGCGTACAGGCCGAGCCCGTCCAGGGCGCGGGCCACCGTCGGCATGGCGGTGCCCACCGCGAGCGCCTCGAACGCGAGCAGGGACACCAGGGCGACGCTGCCCACCGTCATCGCCCGCAGGCGCGGCGACCACAGGTCGACGGGTGGATCAGCCGGGACGGCGGTGGTGCTGGTCATGGGTCACAGCCTCGGACCTCACCCCGGGTTGAGGTCAACTGTGGTCCCCGTCTCGTCCGGCGGGAACGACGGGAGCGCGAACTTCTGCCGTCCGGGTGGCATAACGGACGCCGCGCCGGGAAGTCGGGCCGCCGGGACGAGACCGGGAGGCTAGATGGCGCTGGGACGCTTTGCCGGCCTCCTGCTGTCCCCGACGGTCGTGCCGGAGGCCGCCGCGCGCGTCGCGCGTACCGTCGGGTCGGCCCTGCCCACCGACGCCGTGCCCACCAAGGTCACCGAGGTCGCGGGAAGCGTGGGTACGGCCGCCGCCCGGCTGGCCCGGCTCACCGGGCTGACCAGCCGCCGGGTGTGGTCCCAGGACGGCCGCCACCACATCGAGGTGCACGGCGTCTGCCAGGACGGCGGCGACCGGCTGGCCCGGCAGGTCGAGGCGGCGCTGGAGTCGATGCCGGGGGTGGACTGGGCGCGGGTGAACGCGCCGTCCGGCCGGGTGGTGGTGGCGACCGGGGAACCGGCGCCGAAACTGCGCGACCTGATCGCCACGGTGGCCCGCGTCGAGCGGACCTGCCCGTACGAGCCGGACCCGGAGATCGAGCCACCGCAGCCGCCCGAGGACGGCCCGCGCACCGCCCGTACCTTCGGCGCGCTGCTGTCCGACGTGCTCGGGCTGGGCATCTCCGCCGCGACCCGGGTGCTGCCGCTCACTCCCGTTCCGGCCGAGGTGGCCGGTCTGCTGGGCGCTGTCGACCTGCACCCGAAGCTGCACGCGCTGGCCGGGCTTGGCATCCGCGCCGACCCCCGCGCCGAGGTGCTGTTCCCGCTGGCCGAAGCGGTGGTGCAGGGTCTGACCGGCGGCTGGGCCGGAATCGTGCTCGACGGCGCGCAGCGCGTGGTCCAGTGGGGCGAGGGGGCCGCTCAACTGGCCGCGTGGCGGCGGGCCGAGCCGCACCTGACCGGTGATCCGGAGCGGGCTGTGGCCCGGGTGCCGGACGGTGAGCGGCCGTGCCCGGTGCCGGACGGGCAGCCGGAGCGCTACGCCAAGCGGGTGCTTCCGGCCGGCGCGGTCGCCGGGGCGGCGGCGCTGCCGGTGCTGGGACCCAAGCGGGCCGCCGCGCTGGCGCTCTCCTCGCTACCGAAGGCGCCCGGCTCCGGCCGCGAAGGGTACGGCGCACAGCTGGGCCGGATGCTCGCCCGGCGCGGTGTGATCGCGATGGACCGCAGCGTGCTGCGTGAGCTGGACCGGATCGACACGGTGGTGCTGGACGCGGCGGTGCTCGGCTCGGACCGGGGCGTGCTGGCCGACCTGGCGCCGCTGGCCGGCGCGGACACGGGTCAGGTCGCCGGCCGGGCGTTCGCGCTGTTCGACCCGGCCGAGCCGGACGCGGCACGCGCCGCCGACGGCTGGCGGATCGGCCCGCTGGACCGGCTCGGCGCCGAGGATCCCGGAGACACCCCGGACAGCGCGCGGCTGCGCGCCGACGGTGGTCAGCTGCTCGGGCTGGCCGAGAACGGCCGGCTCGCCGCCGTACTGCGGGTCGAGCCGGAACCCGCGCCGGGGGTGGACGCGCTCGCGTCGGCCGCCCGGCAGGCGGGCCTGCGGCTCGTGGTTGCGGGCGCCGACGACGGCCGGTACGACTTCGCCGACCTGCTCGTCCCGGGTGGCCCCCGGCTCGCCGACGCGGTGCACGACCTGCAACGCGAGGGCGCGGTGGTGATGGTGGTCTCCGGCGAGCGGTCGGCGCTCGCCGCGTCCGACTGCGGCCTCGGCGTGTACGGCCCGGACGACCTGCCCCCGTGGGGCGCGCACCTGCTGGTCGGCGACGACCTGCGAGTGCCGGCCCTGCTCGTCGACGCCGCCGGCGTGGCCCGCCGGATGACCGAGCAGAACATCCGGATCGCGATGGCCGGCACCGGGCTCGGCGCGCTCGGCGCGTTCACCGCCGACCGCCGGCGCCTGCCCCGCCCGACGCTCGCCGCGGTGAACGGCGCCGCTGCTGCCGCGTTCGCGCACGGCGTGTTCCGGGCGCACCGGCTGCCGGACCGCACCGGCGCACCGGCGCCCGCGCTCAGCGCGTGGCATCTCATGCCGGTGGAGACCGTCCTCGACCAACTCGACACCGATCCGTCCGGGCTGACCGAGGGCGAGGCGACACGTCGGCGGCGCGTCGAGGTCGGGGACGACCACGGTCCGGCCGGGTTGCTCCGCTCGTTCGTCGAGGAGCTGTCCAACCCGCTCACCCCGGTGCTGGCCGCCGGGGCGGTGCTCTCCGCCGCGTTCGGCTCACTTGTCGACGCCGCACTGGTCGGCGGTGTGGTGGGCGGTTCCGCGCTGGTGGGCGCGGTGCACCAGCGCAACACCGAACGGTCGCTGGCCGAGTTGCTGTCCCGCTCGGCGATCACCGCCCGGGTGCTGCGCGACGGCGCGGAACGGGTGGTGCCCGCCGAGGAGCTGGTACGCGGCGACGTGATCACGATCAGCTCGGGGGACGCCGTACCGGCCGACTGCCGGGTGCTGACGAGTGACGGGCTGGAGGCGGACGAGTCGTCCCTGACCGGTGAGTCGCTGCCGGTGGCGAAGAACCCCGACCCGGTGGTCGCGGCGGCCATCGCCGAACGGCACTCGATGCTCTTCGAGGGCACCACTGTCGCCGCCGGCCACGGCACCGCTGTGGTGGTCGCCACCGGCGCGGAGACCGAGGCCGGGCGGAGCCTCGCCATGGCCCGGGAGGCCCCGCCCGCCAGCGGTGTGGAGGCACGACTGGGCAAGCTGACCAGCAGCGCCGTACCGCTGGCGGCCGCCTCGGCGATCGCTGTCGCAGGTGCGGGGCTGCTTCGGGGCGTACCCCTGGCCGAGACGGCGGCGACCGCCGCGAACCTGGCCGTCGCGTCGGTGCCGGAAGGGCTGCCGTTCCTGGTCAGCGCCGCGCAGTTGGCGGCGGCGCGGCGGCTGGCCGAGCACGGCGCCCTGGTCCGCAACCCGCGGACGATCGAGGCGCTGGGCCGCGTCGACGTGCTCTGCTTCGACAAGACCGGCACGCTGACCGAGGGCAAGCTGCTGCTGGCCGGGGTCGGTGCGGGCGACGACAGGTACGCCCCGGTGGACCAGCTCGACGACGCGTTGCGGATGACGCTCGCCGCCGCGTTGCGGGCCACCCCGTCCGCCGCCGACCCGGAAGAGTTGCCGCAGCAGACCGACCGGGCGGTACGCCGCGGCGCGAACGCCGCCGGGGTGGTCGAGCGGACCGGCGCGGCGGACTGGACCGCCACGGCCGGACTGCCGTTCGAGCCGTCCCGGGGCTACAGCGCCGCTGTCGGCCGCGCCGCCGACGGGCTGCTGCTCAGCGTCAAGGGCGCACCCGAGTCGGTGCTGCCGCGCTGCGCGTCCCGGCGTACCGCCGAGGGTGACCGGCCGCTGGACGCGGCCGGACGCGAGGAGGTGCAGGCCATGCTGGCCGGACGGGCCGGCGCCGGGCACCGTGTCCTCGCCGTGGCCGAGTGCCCGGTCTCCACCGAGCAGGTCAGCGACGAACAGGTCGACGGGCTGGTCTTCGTGGGTTTCCTGACGCTGGCCGACGGGGTGCGGGACAGCGCCCGGCCGGCGGTGGCCCGGATCCGGGCGGCGGGCGTGCACACCGTCATGATCACCGGCGACCATCCGGCCACGGCCGAGGCCATCGCCGCCGCCATCAGCCCGGACGACGGCGGGCAGCGCGTGGTCACCGCCACCGACCTGGACCGGCTCGACGACGCCGCGCTCGCCGAGCGCCTGATGGCCACCGACGTGGTGGCGCGCTGCACGCCCGCCCACAAGGTACGGATCATCCAGGCGTTGCAGCGCCAGGACCGGACCGTCGCGATGACTGGTGACGGCGCCAACGACGCCCCGGCGATCCGGCTCGCCGACGTCGGCATCGCGCTCGGTCAACGGGGCACACCCGCCGCCCGCGCCGCCGCCGATCTGGTGGTCACCGACGACCGGCTGGAGACGATCATCGCCACGCTGGTCGAGGGACGGGCCATGTGGTCGTCCGTGCGGCACGCGCTCAGCATCCTGGTCGGCGGCAACCTCGGCGAGATCGCGTTCAGCGTCCTGACCGCCGCCGCGACCGGCCGGTCCGCCCTGAACGGCCGGCAACTGCTGCTGGTCAACCTGCTCACCGACCTCGCGCCGGCGCTCGCCATCGCGGTACGCCCGCCGGCCGACGACCGCGCCGACCACCTGCTGCGCGAGGGTCCGGACTCCTCGCTGGGCGTCACCATGACCCGGGAGATCGGGCTGCGCGCGGCGTCGACCACGCTGGGCGCGACGGCCGGCTGGACGATCGCCAGGTGGACCGGCACCCGGCGGCGGGCCGGCACCGTCGCGCTGGCGTCCCTGATCGGCACGCAGCTCGGCCAGACCGTGCTGGCCGGCGGCACCAGCCCCAGCGTGCTCGCCGCCACCGCCGCGTCGGTGGGCGCGCTGGTCGTGGTGGTGCAGACGCCTGGTGTCAGCCAGTTCTTCGGCTGCACCCCGATGGGACCCGTGGGCTGGGCCATCGCCACCGGCTCGGCGCTCGGCGCGACGTTCGCCAACGGCACGCTCACCAAGCTGGTGGACCGCATGCCGCGGCCCGGCTCGCATGGGCGTCCCGACGCGGAATAGTTCTAGTGCCAGGTGGCGGCGGCGCGGCGCAGCCGGTCGTTTATCGCCCGGCCCACGCCGGTGTCCGGCACCGGCTCGGCGACGATCTCGGTCACCCCTGCCGCGTCGAGCCGGTGCAGCGCGTCGAACAGGCGCGCCGCCGCCGCTGTCACGTCACCGTCGGGCGACAGCACCTCCACGGCCGTCCAGTCGCCGTCCGCCGGTGGCTCCCGGAAGGCCAGGAATCCCCGCCGGCCGCCGCCGGGCTCGGCCGCCGCGCCCAACCGCAACGGGGTACGCGGGGCGTAGTGCGCGGCCAGCGTCCCGGGCGCGACCGGCTGGCCGGAGCTGCCCTGGCGCACCTCGACCGGGCCGACCGCCTCGACCAGCGCCTCGATCGGCAGCGCGCCCAGCCGCAGCACCACCGGCCGCTCGCCCCGGGCGTCCACGATCGTCGACTCGATCCCGCACCGTGTGGGCCCGCCGTCGAGCACCACGTCCACCGCCCCGCCCAGCCCGGCCACCACGTGCTCGGCCCGGGTGGGGCTGAGCTGGCCGAACCGGTTGGCGCTCGGCGCGGCCACCGGCACGCCCGCAGCCGCGATCAGCGCCCGCGCGGACGGCTCGTCCGGTACGCGTACCGCCATGGTGTCCAGGCCCGAGGTGACGATCGGCGGGATGATCTGCGGCCGGTCCACGATCAGCGTGAGCGGGCCGGGCCAGAACCGCTTCGCCAGCTCGGCCACCGCCGCTGGCACCTCGCCCACCAGTGCGGCCAGATCGGCGGCGTCGGCCAGGTGGCTGATCAGCGGGTCGAAGCTGGGCCGTGCCTTGGCCTCGAAGATCCGCGCCGCCGCCCGCGCGTCGAGCGCGTTGGCGCCGAGCCCGTAGACGGTTTCGGTGGGGAAGGCGACCAGACCGCCGGCGCGCAGAACGGCGGCGGCCTCGTCGATGCCGCGCTCGGCCGGCAGGACGCGCGGGGATCCGGTGCTCACGCTTCCGACGCTAGCCTGCCCGCTTCGGTGTCCCGGCAAGACCCCGTCGACGGGGCGGGGTCCGTGTCCGGAAGCGTGGGCGCGTCCGTCGGGTAGAGGCCGGCGGCGAAGCCGTACACCTGGTCCCCGGCCCGGGGGATCTGCGCGAACCGCCGGGCCAGCGCCTGCACCTCCGCCCAGAACTCGCGGACGTCCTCGATCGGGATGCGCGCGTGCACGAGCGTGCACCGCAGTTCGTCGGCGGCGTGTGCGGCTGCCGCTTCGGCGGCTGCCTCGGCGAGCCCGTTGATCCGGGACACCACCTGCTTGTCCTCTGCCCGGGTGAGCGCGCCGACGTAGAAGGTGCGGGCGACACGCCCGTAGAACCGCTCCTCGATGGCGCGTACCCGGCGGGTCCGCACCACGCGCAGCAGCCCGGCGTCCACCAGTTGGTTCACGTGGTACGCGACGCTGCTCTTCGGCCGGTCGACCGCGCGGGCCAGCTCGTTCACAGTGGCGGCGCGTTCCAGAAGCAGCTCCAGGAGCGTGCTCCGCAGCGGGTCGGCGAGCGCGCGCAACTGCTCCGGGGCGGTGACCACGAGCAGGTCCTCGAGGTCGTAGTCCGGGATCCGCTGATTGACCGACATTTCTCGACCGTTCTAAGATTCTGGTTCGTTCGACAACTCTGGTCTGACAACTCAGGAGTGTAGTGATGGCCGAGATCGTGCTCTTCCACCACATTCAAGGGCTCACCGACGGCGTACGCGCCCTCGCCGACTCCCTGCGCGCCGGTGGGCACACCGTGCACACCCCGGACTTATTCGACGGCGAACGGCCGGCCACCATCGAGGACGGCTCCGCGCTGGTCAAGCGCATCGGCGGGGACGTCCTCGACCAGCGCGCCGACGCTGTCGTCGCCGACCTGCCGGCCGGTCTCGTCCACGCGGGTGTCTCCTGGGGCGCCGCCATCGCCCAGCGGCTCGCCCAGACCCGGCCCGGCGCCCGGGCCGCCCTGCTCTACGAAGCCTGTCTGCCGGTCACCGGTGAGTGGGCGATCGGCCCCTGGCCCGACGGCGTGACGGTACAGGTGCACGGCATGGAGGGGGACCCGTTCTTCGGGCTGGAAGGCGACGTGGACGCCGCCCGCGAACTGGTGTCGATCGTCGGCCCCGAACGCGGCGAGCTGTACGTCTACCCCGGCGACCGGCACCTGTTCACCGACAGCTCGCTGCCCTCGTACGACGCCGAGGCGACCGCGCTGGTGGTGAGCCGCAGCCGCGAACTGCTCGACCGGCTCGGCTGACGCCTACTCGCCACCCCGCAGCCGCGCCAACTCGGCCGCGTACTCGGCGTCGGTCAGCACCCCGCGCTCGTACTGCCGGGTCAGCGCGTGGATGTCACGCCGCCGCCCGGCGCTCGGAGCCGGCGGCCGGGTCCGGTCCGGACGGTCGGCGCGGACCGGATCCGGCGCCGGGTTCGCCGCCGCGCGCTGCTCCGGCGGCCGGGCATTGCGGTGACACTCCCGCAGGGTCGCGAGGATCTCGTCGTAGTGTTCCGGCCAGGTGACCAGCCGGAACAGCTCCAGGCGGAACGGCCGGACGATGGCGCCGGACTGGATCGGCGTCTGCACCGGCGTGCCGTCGATCCGCTCGATAACGATCGCGTCGCGTCCCATGTCCAGGCCCACTATCGAGCCCGTACCGCTGTGGATCTCCGCAACCGACGCCCACGGCACTGTGGTCGTGCGGAGCAGCGAGCGGGAACGGACGCCGACAGGGCTCACCCAGACGCCGAGCATCGCGCGGCGGACCGCGACGGCGAGGACGCCGGCGTTCCACACTCCGAGGACCACCGCCTCCCGTTCCAGGAGCCTGCCGCTGCGGACCCCGAACACGATGAGCACGAAGTAGCCGACCGCAATACCCCCCACGACCATGGAGCCGGAGGTGGTCAGGTCCAGCGAGTACGGGCGCTGCCACACCGTCATGCCGCCAGGGTGACCGATCGTGTCCAGCAATTCCGCGCGGAGTCAGCGCCCCACTACCGGTACTGTGCGATCTGGATCAGGTTGCCGCAGGTGTCGTCGAACACCGCTGTGGTCACCGGGCCCATGTCGACCGGCTCCTGGGTGAACAGCACGCCGAGGCTGCGCAGCCGGTCGTGCTCGGCTGCCACGTCGTCCACCGCGAACTGCGTCAGCGGAATGCCGTCGGCCGCGAGCGCCTCCTTGAACGCCTTGGCGGCCGGGTGGGCGTCGGGTTCCAGCAGCAGCTCCACGCCGTCCGGGGCGTCCGGCGAGACAACTGTGAGCCAGCGGTACTCCCCGGTCGGCACGTCGGTCTTCGGTACGAAGCCCAGCACCTCGGTGTAAAAGCGCAGGGCCTTGTCCTGGTCGTCGACGTACACGCTGGTGAGGTTGATTCTCATGGGTTCTCCTGAGTGGGTGCGGCGGACCTGAGCCATCGCTCGGTGACGGCCCGCAGCGGCCGGGTGTCGAGGTGGTGGAACTTGTAGCGACCCTGCCGCCGCGTGACGACCAGGCCGGCGGCCTCCAGGACGTCGAGGTGCTGGGAGATCGCCTGCCGGGACGAACCGACCCTGTGTTTCGTGGCCAGCCGCCCGCAGATCTCGAACAGCGTCTGACCGTCGCGCTCGGTCAGCTCGTCGAGGATCAGGCGGCGGGTGTGGTCGGCCAGCGCCTGGTACAGATCGCCCACGTCACCCACCATAGGCAAGTGATGGCTTGCCTATCAAGTTTGTTGCTCGGCCACTCGGAGGACGTCATGCCCGGATACATCCTCACCGGCACCCCCGGCTCCGGTAAGACAGCGATCCTCCGACACCTGGAGATCGACGGATATCCCGTCGTGGAGGAGGCCGCGACCGACGTGATCGCGCTTCACCAGGCGCTCGGACGACCGGAGCCGTGGCGCGAGCCGGGCTTCGCCGACCGGGTGCTGGACCTTCAGCGGGAGCGCCGTCGCCGGGCCGCGGCGAACACCGGCGGGGTCGTCTTCCACGACCGTTCGCCCGTCTGCACGCTGGCGCTGTGCCGCTATCTGGGGCTGGCCGCACCGCCCGCGCTGCTCGACGA
The DNA here is from genome assembly GCF_014203425.1 of Micromonospora echinospora. Lineage (NCBI taxonomy): Bacteria > Bacillati > Actinomycetota > Actinomycetes > Micromonosporales > Micromonosporaceae > Micromonospora > Micromonospora echinospora. Next base: position 619,423 of record NZ_JACHJC010000001.1, on the reverse strand, counting down.
AATCGAGGGCATGACGGCGAATCGCCACCACGAGCGGACCGTTTTCTTCGTACGCCATCAGGGTTTCGTCGAGGCGACAGCCGCTCGCCGGATCACGTTCGAGGAATCACTCGTCTTCGAGCGAATCCACGAGCTGACCTATCGCGAGGCCGGATTCGACCTCGCCGACGTGCCGGCCGGCCCGCTGGTGAGCCGGGTCGCGGCGATAAAAGAGGCGGTTGATCGACTGCGCCGTTAGCGCAATTCTGCGCACGCCCCGACCACATCAATGCCCCTTGCGTTTCGGACAGACGCCGGTAACATCTCCATGTTTTGATCTACGGGGAGGAAAGTCCACATGCAATGGAAGATTCCGGCCGGTGCCCTGGTGGCGCTGGCCTTTGTGATTCCGGCGGCGCCTGCGGTGGCGCAGACCGCAGCGCCCGGGCTCAACGAGTCCTGCCAGACGGTCGAACGCAAGGTGTACAAGGATTTCCGCGAGCTTGTCACCATCGACCTGGACACGGCCACCGTTTCCGAACTGCGGCTGCTGGCGTACCGGCTGCTGGCCGAGGCGCAGGCCGAATCGTTGCCCGTTCTGCCGGGCGAGATCGAGGAGCGACTGAAGGGCACCTCGGACGACCTTCGCGCATATCTCAAGAACCTGCCGAATCGCTGGGCGACGGCTCTGCGCGTCTCGATCGGCCAGACGATGACGGGCGCCGGCCCCAACGTGCTGGCCGCCGCGCAGAAGGTGCTCGACAGCCCGTCCGTCGAGGCCTACCTCGCCTACCTGAACAACGGCCTGTACGAGGCTCGTGCGCTCGACTGCGCGTCCCAGCCGACGGCGACTCCGACGCCGTCTCAGCCCACGACCACGCCGACCGCGACGCCCAGCGCCGCGTCGACAGTCGTTCCGCCCGTCACCCCCTCCGCCAGCGTGGGCGCGCCCGGCGGCGACGGTGGCGGGCTGCCGGTGACCGGTGCCGACACCGCGACCGTGGCCGGCATCGGCGGGGCGCTGCTGCTCCTCGGTGGCGCGAGCTACGTCATCGGACGCCGGCGTCGTTCCCGCTTCGTCGCATAGTTCCCTGGGCGCGCCCAGCTCGATGCCTCATCGGGCTGGGCGCGCCGCGTTTTCCGGATTCCCCCGTCAGCCAGCGAGCTGCCGCCGCACCGAGTCGGTGTCCATCAGGTACGACATGTACTTGAACTTGCCGTCCTGGAGCCGGTAGAAGGCGGTCTCGACGAACGAGACCGAGGCGCCGGTAGGGGCCAGACCGTTCCACTCCTTGACAGGCGTGCCGGTATCGACGAGGCGGGCGGCGATCCGGTCGCCCTCGACGACGACATCCTGGATCTCCCAGTGGAGATCCGGCACCGCCTCGACGTGCTTGTAGAACTCGGCCACCATGTCCGCCATCCTGACCGGCGTGCCGTTCATGACCACCTCTTCGTGGGCGAAGTCGGCCATGCGGTCGAACTCCCGCTTGTTCGCCAGATCGACGTACCGCAGGTAGAAATCGCGGACTTCCTGAGTGGACATGCCCGCTTCGGTGTTGGTGGCAGTGGCGCTCATGATCGTTCGTTCCCATCTGCTGGTGCCGGACCGCGTCCACGGGCCGGCGGTGGCCGAGCGATCCATGTCCATATTTTGTACCGCTCGGTTCTGAGCCAACCGTAGCAGGGTTCTGTACCGATCGGTTCATGATCAGGGTCACGTCCGGGCGATGGCCGATCCACGACGCGGCAGGCTGCGAATTCGATTGACGGGGTGATCCGGCGGGTCCTACGTTCGCGCCGATGCGCCCTGGAGAGATCGTCGTCACTGTGGAGCAGGTACGCGCCCTGATCGGCGAGCAGTTCCCCGAATGGTCGGACCTGCCGATCGTGCCGCAGCCGCTGAACGGCACCGACAACGCGCTGTTCCGGCTGGGCGATTCCCTGACGGCACGGCTGCCGCGGGCACCGTGGGCGGTCGACCAGGTGGCTACCGACGCGACCTGGCTGCCGCGGCTCGCGCCCCATCTCCCGGTGCCGGTGCCAGTGCCGGTCGCGGTCGGCCGACCGGGCGGGGACTATCAGTGGCCGTGGACCGTCGTCCCGTGGCTCGACGGGCGCAACCCGCAAGCCGGGCAGGACCACGTCGACCTCGCCGTCGACCTCGCCGGCTTCGTACGGGCGATGATCGCGATCGACCCGATGGACGGGCCGGTCAAGGAGGGCATCCAGCGCGGCGTACCCCTGGTGCAGCGCGACGAACTGACCCGCCGGTCGATCGCGGCGCTGGGCGACCGGATCGACGGCCGGGCGGTGACCGCCGCGTGGGACGAGGCGATGGCGGCGGACGAGTGGCCCGGACCGCCGGTGTGGCTGCACGGTGATCTCCTGGCGGGCAACCTGCTGGTCGATCAGGGCAGGCTCACCGGGGTGATCGACTTCGGCGGTCTCGGCCGCGGCGATCCGGCCGTCGAGGTACGACCCGGCTGGAGCCTGTTCGACGCCCGCGCGCGAGCCGCCTACCGTAAGGCGCTCGGGTTCGACGAGGCGACCTGGGTACGCGGGTGGGCGTGGATGCTGTCCGTATCGCTCTACTGGCTGGCGGACCTGTGGGACTCGATCAGCGAACACGACCGGCGGGACACCATCCGCCATATCGACTACATCGTGCGTCACCGCCACGACTGACCTACGGTGTGCACCGATCAGTTCCCGTCGCCCGGCTGGTCTGGTGTTGCGGGACCGACCGACGGAGGCATGCGCAGTGCGGAAACTGATCTACGGCATGAACCTGACAGTGGACGGCTACGTGTCCGCGCCCGGCGACGACATCGGCTGGGGCGAATCGAGCGACGAACTGTTCCAGTGGTGGCTCGATCAGGAGCGGGCGATCAGCCTGTTCCTGTACGGACGCCGCCTGTGGGAGAACATGAGCGCCTACTGGCCGACCGGCGACCAGCAGCCGGGTGCCACCCCGGCGCAGATCGAGTTCGCCCGGAACTGGCGGGACACGCCGAAAGTGGTGTTCTCCTCCACCATCGACAAGGTCGACTGGAACGCCCGCCTGTTCACCGGCGACGCGATCGCCGAGATCACCCGGCTCAAGGCCGAGGACGGCGGGCCGATGAGGGTCGGTGGCGCAACGCTCGCGAGGGCGGCCATGCGGGCCGGGCTGATCGACGAGTACGAGATCGTCACCCATCCGGTCCTCGTGGGCGACGGCAAACCGTTCTTCGGTGCGCTGGACGGCTGGTCGAAGCTGAACCTGGTGGAGGCGCGGACGTTTTCCGGCGGCGTAACCCTGAGCAGGTACGAGACGAGGCGCTGAGCGCGTCACGCCGGCCGAGCGGGAGTGATAGCGGGGATGTAGACCAGCGCGTCGAAGCTCTGGCGGAGCGACGGCAGCTCGACGTAGTGCTCGGCGTCCTCGGCGGGGTCGTACAGGCCGGAGATGATCCGGGTGGGCCAGGAACGGTCCAGCTCCCCTGCGGTCACGGCCGACGACGGCGTACGCAGGTCGAGGGTGCGCTCGCCGTGGGCGCCGGCGAGTTGGGCCTCGATGGAGTCCGGGCGTGGTTCGGGGATGGTGGCCCTCGCGATCTGGCCGCTGCCGACGGCGATGTGCACGGCGACGTACCGATCTCCCAACTCGGCTCGCAGGCGGGAGCCGAGCATGGCACTGGGATGCGCGGCGACGTGGGTGCTGCCCTCCCACAGCACGATCCGATCCCCGGTGCGGCGGTGGTGGTCCAGAAGCCGACCGGCGGCGGCGTGTTCCTCCCGGACCATGTCGTGTCCGACGCCGATCGCGCGTGCGTGGAAGTCGACCACGGCGTCGAGGAGTTCCAGCGCGGCGTCCCGCCCGTCGCCGGGCGGCAGTTCGGCCGCGTGGGCCCGGGCGGCGCGTGCCAGTTCCACGAACGGGGTGCCCGGGTGGGTGCCCCGGGCGCGCAGCACGTGTTCGCCGCTGCTGTGGGCGACACGGATGACGTCGAGGAGCGCTTCGACTCTCGCGGCGGTGCTCCCGTCGATGCCCGCGAGCAGGTCAACGATGCGGGGGTAATCCGCGGACAGGACACGTGAGCCGGCGACGCCGATGATCCGGACCGGCGCTGCGGCCCGGGCCCGGTTGTGCTCACGCAACCAGATCAGCGCATCGCGCATCTCGCCGACCTGCCACGGCCCCCACGCCTGGGCGAGCGCGTGGTCGATGTCGACGTCCTGACCGGACACGTACCTGTCGTAGAGGTCGGCAACGCGCTGGTTGTCCAGCACGGCGACAGTCGTGAACCCGCGCTCGACCAGGAGCCAGGTGGTGTCGGTGACGAAGTCGAGCACCTCGTGCGCCTCGCGGGTGCTCACGCCGAGACCCACGATCGCCGCCTCGGCGGCGGCATCGGCGATCAGGTCCGGTCGCAGGCCGGCCGGAGTTGTGGCGAGCCACTCGGCGAGGGCGTGGGACGGGTCCGGTGCGGCCGCTGGTCGATTGTTCATACCGGCAGCCTCGGCCTTCAACATATGTTGAAGTCAAGGGCGGAATCGGATCGCATCGCCGCCTGCCGGCGGCGTCAGGAGTCCAGTGCCGCCCCCAGCTCGCAGAGCCTGGCGCCCGAACCGAGCAGTTCGAGCCGGGCCTTCAGGTCGGCCACGCGCTGCTCGGCCTCGGTGACGATGCGCTCGGCGACCCGGCCCCAATCCTCGGGTCCCGGGTCGGCGGGAAGCGCGGAGAACAGTTCGGCGATCTCGCGCACCGTCAACCCGACCCGCTGGGCGAGCTTGGCGACATGGATGCGGCAGGCAGCGGACTCGTCGAACCGGCGCTGGTTGCCCGCCGTCCGCACCGCGTTGATCACGCCGTGCTTCTCGTAGAACCGCACCGCCGAGGGCGCCACTCCACTGTCGGCGGCGACATCGCTGACGGTGGCGTATGCCAGGCGCGGGCTCGTGAGCGTCATGTCCTCACCGTACGCCCACGAGGGGTTGCTTCCCCCGACGATGCGCGTCGATCCGGCTTGACTTCAACATATGTTCAACCCGCAGCGTGGTGGACATGACCGCTCCGACAGCACACGCGAATCGCCACTCCACCACCGCCGCGCCGGCCACGACGCGAATCGCGGTGATCGCCTCAAGCCTTCGCGACGGGCGGATGAGCCCGACCGTCGCAGAATGGGTCGTCGCCGCGCTCCAGCAGAGCAGCGGCGTGCACGTCGACCTGATCGACCTCGCCGAGATCACGTTGCCCGACGACGCCCAGCTTTCTCCCGGCGGCGGCCCGAAGACCGAGGTTGCCGACCGGATCGATGCCGCCGATGCGTTCGTGTTCGTCACCCCGGAGTACAACCACTCCTACCCTGCATCGCTGAAGCGGCTGATCGACTGGCACTACGTCGCCTGGATGCTCAAGCCCGCCACCGTCGTCGCCTACGGAGTCCAGGGCGGGTACGCGGCGATCGAACACCTGCGCGGCGTACTGGCCGAACTGAACATGGTCACCACGCGACGCTGCCTCGGACTGGCTGCCCCGTGGGAGGCCCTGGACGACGGCAACCGCTTCTCACCCGCCGACGGCACGAACAAGGCGCTGTCCAGTGCGCTGGCTGAGCTGGCCTGGTGGACCGCCGTCCTCACCGACGCACGCACCAACCGTCCGTTCCCGGCCTGAGGCGTGTTCATAGTCGGCATGGCTGTACTCGGACCCGAGATCAACCAAGGAAAGTTCTGGTGGAGCCCAGGGGACTCGAACCCCTAACCCCTGCCTTGCAAAGGCAGTGCTCTGCCAGTTGAGCTAGGGCCCCGTGTCGGCGCTCAGCGCAGGTCGGGCGCGGTGGTCGCCTCGTGCCACAGGGCGCGCTCGTCGTTCGAGGCCTTGACCTTCTTGGCCACGACGGCTGCCACACCGACGATGCCGGCCAGGATCAGGAGCTTCTTGAACATGTGCTTGACCCCTCGTGCTCGACTGCCGTCGGACGATATGCGGTGGGGCTAGCTGGAATCGAACCAGCGACCTCAGAGTTATCAGCTCTGCGCTCTAACCGACTGAGCTATAGCCCCGCGTGGCGACGAGCAAGGTTAACCCATCGCCTCCACCGCGCCCAAATCGGGGGTCCGTGGCGGAAGCACCCTCGCCACCTCGAACCTACCCGGACGCACGACGCCGGGGCGACCGCTTTACGCGGCACCCCGGCGTCGAGTGGATCAGTCCCGCTCGGCGAGCGTCAGCTCGATCCCGCCGACCAGATCGGCACAGACGTTGTAGACGAACGCGCTGAGCGTGGCCAGCGCGGTGAACAGCACGACATTGACCAGGCCGATCAGCGCCGACGTCAGGATCACGCCCTTGGCGGTGATCCGGAAGCCGCCGCCGCCCTGGCCGCCGCCGGCGTTCACCAGGTCGGTCAGGCTGTCGTTGACGCTCTTGAACACGCCCATCGCGTCCAGCGCGAGGTAGAGCACCGAGGTCGCCACGACGACCACGATGAAGAGCACCACGGAGACCGCGAACGCGAACTTCATCACGGACCAGGGGTCGATCCGCTTCAGGTTCAGCCGGGCCCGTCGCGGCCCGCGGGACGCGGCCGAGCTGACCGAGGTACGCGCGGCGCGTACCGCCTCACCCACGCGCGCGGCGCCGACAGCCGCCGCGCCGCTGATGCCCGGTGGCAGGCCCCCGCCGTTCGCGGGCCGGGATTGGCCGGTGGCGCCGGCGGTGGTCGGGCGAGCGCCGTCGGGCGATGCCTTCGGCGCGGTGCCCAGGCCGCCGCCGATGCGCGGCTGCGTGCCGGTCGTCCCGGTGGAGGCCCGGCCTGCGGCCGCCGACGGCGTCTTCATCGGCTGTGCGCTCGTGGCGTTCGCGGGCTTGGCGGCCGGAGCGGCCAGACCGTTGGCCGACGTCGGGGCGTCGACCTTGGTCTCGGCCGAGTCCCGGGAACCCGAGTCCTCGGACGGCTTGTCCGGAGGCGGCGTCATGCCGGGGGCCCGGGTGAACTTCGGGGCAGGCGCGTCGGCGGGAACCGTGGCCCGGCCCACTGCCGCGCGGCCGGTCGCTGGTGTACCGCCCTGCGCGGCCTCCTCCTCGACCGGAGTGGCCGAGGTCCCCTTGTTCCCCGACTTCGCCTGTGTCTCCGTCATCAACTAGTCCTGTTCGTCAGGCTCGTCGGCATTGCGAGCAATCGCCACGATAGTCACGCCGTCCGGGAGGTCCATCAGCTTGACCCCCATTGTGTTCCGGTCACGCGTACGGCGTACAGGCTTCACCGGAGTCCGAATGACGCCGCCGTTGCTCGTGATGGCGAACAGCTCGTCCTCCGGATCGATCACGACCGCGCCGACCAGGCCACCGCGTCGCTCGGTGATCTTCGCGGTCAGCACGCCCTTACCTCCCCGGCCCTGGACCGGGTATTCCTCGATCGGGGTACGTTTCGCGTAACCCCCGTTCGTCGCGACCAGGACGTCCAGACCCTCCCGGACCACCTCGATGGCGAGCAACTCGTCCTCGCCGCTGAAGCGCATGCCGATCACGCCGGAGGTGGCGCGACCCATCGGACGCAGCGCCTCGTCGGTGGCGTTGAAGCGGATCGCCTGGGCGTTCTTCGACACCAGCAACAGGTCGTCGTCTGGAGCGGCAAGGACCGCACCGACCAGCTCGTCCTCATCGCGCAGGTTGATCGCGATGATGCCACCGGAACGGTTGGAGTCGAACTCCTCAAGCCGCGTCTTCTTCACCAGGCCGTTCTTCGTGGCCAGTACCAGGTAGGGCGCCACCTGGTAGTTCGGGATTTCAATGATCTGCGCGATCTGCTCGTCGGGCTGGAACGCGAGCAGGTTGGCCACGTGCTGGCCCTTGGCCACCCTACTGGCCTCGGGAAGCTCGTACGCCTTCGCCCGGTAGACCCGGCCCTTGTTCGTGAAGAACAGGATCCAGTCGTGGGTAGAGCATACGAAGAAGTGGCTGACAATGTCGTCCTGGCGGAGCGTCGCCCCGCTGACGCCCTTGCCGCCGCGCCGCTGCGACCGGTAGAGGTCGACCTTCGTCCGCTTTGCGTACCCGGTGCGGGTGATCGTCACGACCACGTCCTCGCGGGCGATGAGGTCCTCCATCGAGACCTCGCCGTCGAACGGGACGATCTTCGTACGCCGGTCGTCGCCCCACTTCGCGACGATCTCGCCCAGCTCCTCCGAGACGATCCGCCGCTGCCGCTCCGGCTTGGCCAGAATGTCCTTGAGGTCGGCGATCTCCAGTTCGAGCTTCGCCAGGTCGTCCAGGATGCGCTGCCGCTCCAGGGCGGCCAGCCGGCGCAGCTGCATGTCCAGGATCGCCGTCGCCTGGACCTCGTCGATCTCCAGCAGCCGGATCAGACCCTGCCGGGCGTCCTCCACAGTGGGCGAACGCCGGATCAGGGCGATGACCTCGTCCAGCGCGTCCAGCGCCTTGGACAGACCGCGCAGGATGTGCGCCCGCTCCTCGGCCTTGCGCAGCCGGAACGCGGTCCGCCGCCGGATCACCTCGATCTGGTGCTCGACGTAGTAGCGGAGGAACTGGGCCAGGTTGAGCGTGCGCGGCACACCGTCGACGAGCGCCAGCATGTTGGCGCCGAACGTCTCCTGGAGCTGGGTGTGCTTGTAGAGGTTGTTCAGCACGACCTTGGCGACCGCGTCGCGCTTGAGGACGAGCACGATCCGCATGCCGGTACGCCCGGAGGACTCGTCGCGGATGTCAGCGATGCCGGCGAGCTTGCCCTCCTTGATCAGCTCGGCGATGCGCTCGGCGAGGTTGTCCGGGTTGACCTGGTACGGCAGCTCGCTGACCACGAGCGCCGGCCGGCCCCGCTTGTCTTCCTCCACCTCGACCACGGCGCGCATTCGGATCGAGCCGCGCCCGGTCCGGTACGCGTCCTGGATGGCCGCCTGGCCGACGATCAGGCCGTGGGTCGGGAAGTCCGGGCCCTTGACGATCTCCAGCAGGGCTTCCAGCGTGGTCGCCTCGTCGGCCTCCGGGTTCTCCAGGCACCACTGGACCGCTGCGCCGATCTCCCGCAGGTTGTGCGGCGGGATCTTGGTGGCCATGCCGACCGCGATGCCCTCGGAACCGTTGACGAGCAGGTTCGGGATCCGCGACGGCAGGATGGTGGGCTCCTTGGCCCGGCCGTCGTAGTTGTCCTGCAGGTCGACGGTGTCCTCGTCGATGTCCCGCAGCATCTCCATCGCCAGCGGGTCGAGCTTGCACTCCGTGTTGTGGCTGACGAAGCCGTCGGAGACGAACGAGTGGTCCTCGGTGTCCACCCGGATGCTGTAGACCGGCCGCACACCGGCGTCGGTGATCTCGGTCACCTGGGCGTAGTAGAAGCGCCCGTCGACCAGCGGCTCGACCACGTCGAGGATGCCCGGCTCGGTGATCCGGGCGGCGATCTCGTCGCGGTCCCGCTCCCAGCGCTCGATCCGGTCCACGTTGTGCCGGCGCAGCCAGTCGCGCTCGGTCCAGCGGCTCGCGCCGTGCTCGCGGACGAAGTCGCCGACGAAGGGCACGTGATCGCCGGAGAGCGCGGTGCTGCTCGCCGGAACCTGGGCCAGCTCGGATTCCAGCTTGGCCTGCTTGCGGCCGAGGAAGCCGACGTGGGCGGCGAAGATCCGGGCGTCCCGCCGGTTGGTGACGACAACCTTGATCTCGCCGTCCTCGTACCGGCACTGCCGGCTGACCACGCCGAACTCCAGCAGCAGCTGCTGCACCTCGCGGGCCAGCCGCTCGCTGCGGGTCGAGTAGGAGACCTGGATCGTGTGGCGGGGCAGCAGCGACGACGAACCGTCGCCCTCGAACAGCGCCTGGAGGAAGGCCCGCTTGACCGCGGCCGGTCCGCGCCAGACGAACTCCGGCACGAACTTGTCGGCGCTCCGCGCGCCCACCATCTCGCCGAGCACGCTCGCCCGGAGCGCGGTGAGATCCTGTACGTCGAGCTCGTGCAGCGTGCTGCCGGAGGCGATGACCCGCTCGGCGACGTACCGAGGGCCGCCGACCGCGAGGTCGTAGGCGGTGAGGACCCGGACGAAGAACTCCCGGTCCACATTGTTGAAGCCCGCCCGGTTCTCCGACACCCAGCCCTCGGAGACGAACGCGCCGGCAAGCACGGCCGCCTCGACGTGCTCCAGCATCGGGTAGCCGATCTCGTCCGGCACGGTGCGCTGGAGGACCACCCGGTCGCCCGGGGCGATCTCGGCGAGCAGCTTCCACAGCAGGGTCGGCACGCCGGCCACGTTCACCAGGCAGAGCACCGGGTGGTTGTGGGTGCCGGTCAGCTCGTACCCCTCGCGGGTGCGCAACCGCAGCGTGGGGTGCTCGCCGGAATGGAAGAACCTGCTGGCTCGGACCAGGTCGCCGTTTCGGTCACGGACCTTGAGGTCGACGTCGGTCTCGCTGCTCGGGGCAGCGTCGGGCACTACGTCGGCGATCCGGACGGAACCCTCGGCAGTGCGGATGCGGGCATCGCCGGTCAGGCAGTAACGCATGGCGGCGGCCGGATCGTTACCGGGGGAGCCGAAGTTGCCGTTGCCGTCGACCAGCGGGTAGCGCAGCGACCACGGCTGCGCCATCCGAACCAGCGCGTCGTAGATGGCCGAGTCGCCGTGCGGGTGGAACTGGCCCATCACGTCGCCGACGACGCGGGAGCACTTCACGTACCCGCGGTCCGGCCGGTAGCCGGAGTCGAACATGGCGTAGAGGATCTTGCGGTGGACCGGCTTGAGCCCGTCCCGGACGTCCGGCAGGGCCCGCCCGACGATCACGCTCATCGCGTAGTCGAGGTACGAGCGCTGCATCTCGACCTCGAGGCCGACCGGCTCGATCCGGTCGTGCTGGACGACCGCGGCCAGTGTCTCCGGGGTCTCCGGCTCGTTCGGGGTGGACTCGGGAGTATCGGTCACTGTTAACCCTTATCAGACTCTTCAGTCGTGGTCTCGCTGTGGATAACGGCTGTGGAAAGCGTTCAGACTGTGGATAACTCTGTGGACTTCCGGGCCGGCCGGTGGATCTCCGGCCGGCCCGGCGCGTCCGTCAGATGTCCAGGAACCGCACGTCCTTGGCGTTGCGCTGGATGAACGACCGGCGTGCCTCGACGTCCTCACCCATCAGGACGCTGAACAGCTCGTCGGCGGTTGCGGCGTCGTCGAGCGTGACCCGCCGCAACGTACGCGTCCCCGGGTTCATCGTGGTCTCCCACAGCTCCGGGTAGTTCATCTCGCCGAGACCCTTGAACCGCTGGATGTCGTCCGGGCGGGCGTTGGGCTTCTTCTGCTGGCGCAGTGCGATCAGCCCGTCGCGCTCCCGGTCCGAGTACGCGTACTGGGCGTCGTCGCCCTTCTTGTTCCACTTGATCTTGTAGAGCGGCGGGGCGGCCAGGTAGACGTGCCCCAGCTCCACGAGCGGCCGCATGAACCGGAACAGCAGCGTGAGCAGCAGCGTCTGGATGTGCTGGCCGTCGACGTCGGCGTCGGCCATCAGCACGATCTTGTGATAGCGCAGCTTCTCGATGTCGAAGTCGTCGTGGATGCCGGTGCCGAGCGCGGTGATCAGCGCCTGCACCTCGTTGTTCTTCAGCACCCGGTCGATGCGGGCCTTCTCCACGTTGAGGATCTTGCCGCGGATCGGCAGGATCGCCTGCGTACGCGGGTCGCGGCCCTGCTTGGCCGAGCCGCCGGCCGAGTCACCCTCGACGATGAAGACCTCGGACTCGCGCGGGTCGGTGGACTGGCAGTCGGCCAGCTTGCCGGGCATCGAGCCGGACTCCAGCAGCGACTTGCGCCGGGCCAGCTTGCGCGCCTGCTGCGCGGCGATGCGGGCCCGGGCCGCCTGGGAGGCCTTCTGGATGATGATCTTCGCCTCGGCCGGGTTGCGGTCGAACCAGTCGACCAGCGACTCGTTGCAGACCCGCTGCACGAAGCCCTTGACCGGCGTGTTGCCCAGCTTGGTCTTGGTCTGACCCTCGAACTGCGGGTCGGTGAGCTTGACCGAGATGATCGCGGCCAGGCCCTCGCGGATGTCCTCGCCGGAGAGCCGCTCGTCGCCCTTGAGCAGCTTCTTCTCGGCGCCGTAACGGTTGACGACGCTCGTCAGCGCGGCCCGGAAGCCCTCCTCGTGGGTGCCGCCCTCGTGGGTGTTGATGTTGTTGGCGAACGTGTAGACCGACTCGCCGTACGACTCGTTCCACTGCATGGCGATCTCGGCCGACATGCCGGTCTCCTCGGCGCCGAACTCGACCACCGTCTTGTGGATCGGGTTCTTCGAGGCGTTGAGGTGCCGGACGAAGTCGGCGATGCCGCCGTCGTACCGGAAGGTGACCTCGCGGGTCTTGCCCTCCTCGTCCTCCGGCACCCGATCGTCGAGAAGGTGGATGGTGAGCCCTCGGGTGAGGAAGGCCATCTCCTGCAAACGGCGGTAGATCGTCTGGAAGTCGAAGTCGACGGTCTCGAAGACGTCGGGGTCGGGCCAGAAGGAGACCGCGGAGCCGGTCCGGTCGGTCGCCTCACCCTTCTCCAGCGGGGTCGGCTTGGAGTGGTTGTAACGCTGCCGCCAGACGAAGCCGTCCTTGTGGATCTCGACGGCCATCCTCGTGGAGAGCGCGTTGACCACGGACACGCCCACGCCGTGCAGGCCGCCGGAGACCGCGTACGCCTTGCCGTCGAACTTGCCGCCCGCGTGCAGCACGGTCAGGGCGACCTCGACACCCGGCTTCTTCAGCTTGGGGTGCAGGTCGACCGGGAAGCCACGGCCGTTGTCGGTCACCCGGACGCCGCCGTCGGCCAGCAGCACCACGTCGATGGTGTCGCAGTGCCCGGCCATCGCCTCGTCCACCGCGTTGTCGACGACCTCCCACACCAGGTGGTGCAGACCGCGCTCACCGGTGGACCCGATGTACATACCGGGCCGCTTCCGGACCGCCTCCAGGCCCTCGAGAACGGTGATGGACTCGGCACCGTACTTCTTGTTGTCCTCCGCTGCCACGCTCGGCCACTTTCTCGCACCGGCCGCGCGTGGGCGCGGGGGCGCGGGTTCGGCGGACAGGACGCGACGTCGGCGCGCACGGACCGCCCCTGGGGTCGCCAGGCACGGATCGTGTACGCCGGGCGCCGCGGTTGCCCGCGGATCGCGATCGGCTCGGACCCGAGGCGGGACTATGATCGAGGGCCCGGAGGCCCCTGCCCGTCGCTCCGTCTCGGGTCTTTCGTCTCGCTCCCAATCTTACTGTGCGGAGCCGACCAAACCGCCACTCGGCACCCTCTCCGAGGCGGCTGAGAATGCCGTAGCCGGACGAACCGCGCCTCCCGCGACTCCCCCTACACGCGAATGGGGCACTGCCGCGCCACCGGCCACCGTGAGCCACGACCGTCATCCGACCGGTGATCGGCGGCTGCCCCGACCGGGGGTCGCGGCCGGGCCCGGCGTGCCGTAGCTTTTGCGGCGCCGCCGTTGCGGTCTTGATCTTTTGCGCCCGGAACCGGGACGATCGTCGGAGAAGGCCCGAAAACGCTTGGTGAGAGGTGACGCCCGATGGGGCTGGACAACGTCGCGGTGCACTGGCCGCGGACCGGCCGCTTCTACGACCCGGTCGCGCCGGCCGAGTTCGTGGACTTCGGCGAGATCGTGGACGTACCCCGGATCTCCGCGCCGACCGCCGCGCTCGCCGAACTGATCGCGAAGACCGGCACGGTACGGGCGACCGCATACACCGAACTGGTCGACCTGATCCTCGGGCTGGAAAATGTGCTCTACGCCACGGAGAACTCGGCCGAGGACGAGGACCCGGTGATCGACCCGGACGGCTGCTCCTGGATCGCCCAGGGCGTGGAGAAGTTCGTCGCCCGGCACCGGCCGTACGGCGAGGTGGTCACGTTCGAGTCGGTGAGCGAGGTGCTGCGCGCGCTGCTGGGCGACGGGCGGCTCGCCGAGCAGCAGCTCCGCTGGCTGGACAGCCGGCTGGACCGGCTGCGGGACGAGAGCGGCGACCCGCCGCAGTGGAACTTCACCTGCGCCGAGCTGAGCGTGCTGGCGGCCTTCTACCGGCGCTGCGCGGAGCGCGGCTTCGCTGTCTACGCCGACGCCTGACCGGGCCCCGCCCCCTGATCGGGCGCCGCGGCGACAGCGGCGGCCCGGTTGGCTGCTGCGATCACCTCGGTCAGCGCCGTGTGCAGGTGCCGCAGGTCGGCCGGCGGCAGGCCGAGCCGCTGCACGATGGCCGGCGGAATCCGCTCGGCCTGTGCCCGGAGCGCCTGCCCGGCGGCGGTGAGCGTGACGGCCAGGCTGCGCTCGTCGGCGGCGTCCCGTTCCCGCCGCACGTAGCCGGCCGCCTCCAGCCGCTTCAGCAGCGGTGACAGCGTGCCCGGGTCGAGCTGGAGCAGCCGGCTCAGGTCCCGGACCGACAGCGGCGCGTGCTGCCAGAGCGCCAGCATGACCAGGTACTGCGGGTGGGTGAGCCCCATCGGCTCCAGCAGCGGACGGTAGACGGCGACCACGCCGCGGGCGGCGACGGAGAGCGCGAAGCAGACCTGCTGCTCCAACGCCAGGGGGTCCTCCTCGATCGGGTCGCTCACCCTCGTCCTCCTCGTCGTCGTTGCGAGCGTAGCAACGATTGGTGTACCAATTGTTTGTACACCAATCAGGGAGAGGGCGGCGGATGAGCGACGACGAGCAGGTGGGCGACGCCTCCGGCAAGGGCGGCCGCCTGTTGGGCTGGGTGTTCCGCAACCTCGCCGGCCCCTCCCAGGTCCAGGGCGCGGTGCAGGGCGGCTCCCGGCTGGCCCGCGAGGCGTGGAAGCAGGACCTGGAGCGCCGCAAGCAGTGGAGCCGCGAGCAGCGTGAGCTCAAGCGCGCCCGGCGGGAGGCCCGGCGCTCGGGAGGCGACGGTCAGCCGTAGGTGTCGCGGGGCCCGCGCCCGCGTACCCGCCGGGGGCCGCGCGCCCACGACGGCGCGGCCGGGCCGTGGATGTGCAACTTGCGCACCACGTTGTGGCCGACCTCGCGGGCGATCTGCTTCAACAGCGAGCCCGCCAGCAGGCGCAACTGCGTCGCCCAGGCCGTCGAGCGGGCCTCCACGGTCAGCTCGCCGTCCTCCAGCTTCACCGGGCGGCTGTGCTGGGCGACCTCCGCGCCGACCACCTTCTCCCACGCGCCGAACACCGTCGCCTCGGCCGCCGGCTGCTGCCAGCCCCGCGCCTTGACCAGCTTGTCCAGCACCGCGCCGAGCGGCTGCGGGTCGCGCGGGTCCGGCCCCGGACCGGAGTAGCCGCGCAGCCGCTTCTCGCCGTCGCCGCGTACCGCGCCGCGCCGCCGGGGAGCCGCCGCCTGACGCCGGGCCTTCGCCGCGTCCAGCACCGCCCGGGCCAGTTCCGGCCCGGCCGCGCCATCCGGCACGTTCGCGCCCGGCTCACCGTCCGCGGGCTTTCCCGGGGTACGCGCGTCGCGTCCCGGCCCGAGCCGCGCGGGCGGGAGCTGCACCTCGTCATCAGACACGTCGCACCGTCCCGTCGCCCACCGCGTACCGGGTGCCGCGCAGGGTCGCCGGCACGTCGTCGTCCACCGCGCAGGTGACGAGCAGCTGGTTCGCGCCGCCCACCAGCTCGGCCAGCCGTTCCCGCCGGCCGGTGTCCAGCTCGGCGAAGACGTCGTCGAGCACCAGCACCGGCTCGATCCCGTCGGCGCGCAACAGGTCGTACCCGGCCAGCCGCAGCGCCAGCGCGTAGGACCACGACTCGCCGTGGCTCGCGTACCCCTTGGCGGGCAGCGGGCCGAGCGTCAGCGCCAGGTCGTCGCGGTGCGGGCCGACGAGCGTCGTGCCGCGCTCGATCTCGGCGGCGCGGTTCGCGGTCAGCGCGGCCGCCAACGCCTCCGCCAGCGCCGCCCGGTCGGCACCGGGCTCGGGCAGCTCGACCGAGGGCCGGTACGCGACGCCAGCCGCGCCGCGGCCGGCGGCCACCGCGTCGTACGCCTTCGCGACGTGCGGGGTGAGCGCCGCCACCAGCTCCAGGCGCCCGGCGAGCAGTTCCGCCCCGTGCTGGGCCAGATGCGCGTCCCACACGGCCAACGTCGACAGGTCGCCGCCGCGCGAACCACCGGTCTTGCGAGCCAGGTACGAGGTACGCAGCAGCGCGTTGCGTTGCTTGACCACCCGCTCGTAGTCGGCGCGTACCCCGGCGTAGCGGGGCTGGCGGGTGACCAGCAGGTCGTCCAGGTAACGGCGACGTTCCGAGGGGTCGCCGCGGACCAGTTCCAGGTCCTCCGGCGCGAACAGCACCAGGCGCAGCGCGCCGAGGACGTCCCGGGCGCGCCGGGCCGGAGACCGGCCGAGGCGTGCCCGGTTGGCCTTGCCCGGGACGATCTCCAGCTCGACGAGCAGTTCCCGGCCCTCGTGCACCACGGCGCAGCGGATCACCGCAGAGGAGGCGCCCATCCGGACCAGCGGGGCGTCGGTGGCGACCCGGTGCGAGTCCAGGGTCGCCACGTAACCGAGCGCCTCGACCAGGTTCGTCTTGCCGACGCCGTTGGCGCCGACGAGCACGTTCGGACCCGGCTCCAGGTCGACGCCGACGCGCTCGTAGGAGCGGAAGTCGACCAGTTCGAGCCGGCGGACGTACACAGGCTGTGGATACCGGTCAGCGCTTGTGGACGGCGTGGCCGCCGAACTGCTGGCGCAGCGCGGCGACGGCCTTCATGGCGGGCGAGTCGTCCTGCCGGGAGGCGAACCGGGCGAACAGCGACGCGGTGATGACGTTGAGCGGCACGGCGAGCCGTACCGCCTCGTCGACCGTCCAGCGGCCCTCGCCGGTGTCCTCGGTGTAGCCGCTCAGCTCGGCCAGCTCCGGGTCCTCGTCCAGCGCCCGGTCTAGCAGGTCGAGCAGCCAGGACCGGACCACGGTGCCCTCGCGCCACGACTTGAACACGCCGGGGACGTTCGTGACCAGCTCGGAGGCGGTCAGCAGCTCGTAGCCCTCGGCATAGGCGTGCATCAGGCCGTACTCGATGCCGTTGTGCACCATCTTGGCGTAGTGGCCGGCGCCGACCGGGCCGGCGTGCACGAAGCCGAACTCGCCAGCGGGCTTGAGCGCTTCGAAGATCGGCATCAGGCGCTCGACGTGCTCCTGCGCGCCGCCGACCATCAGCCCGTACCCGTTCTGCCGGCCCCAGACGCCGCCGGAGACGCCGACGTCGATGTAGCCGATGCCCTGCTCGTTGAGCCGCTCGGCGCGCGGCGCGTCGTCGCTGAACCGGGAGTTGCCGCCGTCGATGATGATGTCGCCCTCGCCGAGCACCTCGGCGAGCTCGTCGATGGTGGCGTCGGTGACGCCGGCGGGAACCATGACCCACACCGCGCGGGGCGACTGGAGCTTCTCGGCCAGCTGGGTCAGGCTCGCGGCGTCGCTGATGTCCGGGTTGTGGTCGAAGCCGACCACCTCGTGCCCGGCGGCGCGCAGCCGCTCCCGCATGTTGCCGCCCATCCGGCCGAGTCCTACCAGGCCGAGCTGCATCTGCTCCTACCTCCGTACGTCAGGGTCGTGCTGCCTGCGATCAGCGGGACACGCGGATCGGCATGATGAGGTACCGGTACCCCGGGATGACCTCGCCATCCTCGCCGGCCGGGGAAATGACCGCGGGCTTGAACGCGTCGACGAACCGGAGCAGGGCGTGCTGGGCGCCCAGGTTTGCCAGGCCGTCGATGAGGTACTGCGGGTTGAAGCCGATGGTGAGCGGCTCACCGGTGAAGGTGGCCTCCATCGCCTCGCTGGCGCGCGCCTCCTCGGTGCCGCCTGCCTCCACCACGAGGCCGTCGGCGCTGAAGCTGAGCAGGACGGGAGTGGTGCGCTCGGCGACGAGAGCGACCCGCTTGACCACCTCGATGAGCGTGGCGACGGCGATGCGGGCCTCGGCGTTGTGGTCGGCCGGGAACAGCGAGCGCACCGGCGGGTAGTTGGCGCCGTCGAGCAGGCGGCTGGTGGTCCGGCGAGTGCCGCCGGAGAAGCCGATCATGCCCTCGCCGGCGCCGCCGGAGGAGAGCGCCATGGTGACGTGGCCGCCGAGCGGGCCGAGCGCCTTGGCGGTGTCGTGCAGCGTGCGGGCCGGCACCAGCGCGTTGAGGCTGATCTCCGGGTCGTCGGGGTTCCACTCCATCTCGCGCAGCGCGAGGCGGTAGCGGTCGGTCGCCAGCATGGCCAGCGTGCTGCCGGTCAGCTCGATGCGTACACCGGTCATCATCGGCAGCGTCTCGTCGCGGCCGGCGGCAACCGCCACCTGGGCCACGGCGGCGGCGAAGGCGGCGGCGTCCACGGTGCCCGCGCTCTCCGGCATGTCCGGCAGCGTGGGGTAGTCCTCCACCGGCATGGTGGGCAGCGTGAAGCGGGCGCTGCCGCAGACCAGTTCGAGGTGGGCGCCGACGGCGGCGATGTCCACCGGCTTGGCCGGCAGAGCCTTGGTGATTTCGGCGAGCAGCCGGCCGGAGACCAGGGCCGCGCCGTCCGCGTCACCCTGCACCTCGACGGTCACCTGGCTGGAGACCTCGTAGTCGAAGCCGGAGACCTGGAGGTTGCCGTCGGTCACCCGGAGCATCACCCCGGCCAGCACCGGTACGGAGGGCCGGTTGGGCAGGCTCTTGGCGGTCCACGCGACCGCCTCGGCGAGCGCGTCGCGCTCCACTCGGAACTTCATCAATGCCTCCGCGTCGACGTCAGCGACAACTCTCTCATGCCGACCGCTGCCACCCGTCCCGCCCGACCGTGCGGGTACCCATCGCACCTTAGGGCGCGTGGGCATCGGCTGTGCGCCCGACCCCGTGGATCCAGGTGCCGGGGTGACTGCCGACGGCAGCGCTCCGGCCCGATCCACAGGAAGTCCAACGGTGATGATTGGTTTTTGTTGTTTAGAAGAGATAACTCATCGTCTTCATCGCACCTGTGCAAACTGTGGAGAACTCGCGAAGGCGCAGGTCAGACACGTTATCCACCGGTGTTTTTGCTGTGGAGAACCAGGGGTACAACTCGTGTCCCGGTCCACAGCCCTCGCCAGCCGCCGGGTTTTCCACGGCTGTCCACCGGTTGTCCACCGGTAATCCACCGGTTTTCTCCCCAGCGCTGTGGACAGCGCCGACAGCGTCGGACGTCGTCATCCCCAGAACCTTCAACAGCCCGCCCACAGGCGGCCCGTCGTCTGGGGACAACGTGATCGTCATCCCCAGGCGTCCACAGCGTCGTCCCCAGGAGTTGTCCACAGTCTGTGGGTAACCGGCCGGGTGCGGACGGTGTTTGTCCACCGCCTGTGACACAGGGGCTGTGGACAACGGGTACGAGCTGTGGACGAACACAGCACCGATCCTGGGTCCTTCACCGGGTCGAGGGTCAACCGTTCCCGCTGTCGGCTGGTTGCCACCCGCCGCGCCCGGTCCGTCGGCCGCTTCCGGGGTCGCCTTGATCACGCCGGCCTTCCCTCGGCACCGCCCGGTTTCTGTCTCAGCCCTCCGGTTCCTGTCTTACCCGGATCCCGCTCCACTCGTGTTGGTGCATGAAGGTGGCGGCAGTTGGTGGCCGGTTGCCGCCTTCTCATGATCGACGGGGAGGGCCGGCGGGCGACGGCGGAACCGGGGCAGTGGGTCGGTCGCGAGGGCGGACCGGATCGCCCCGACCGGCCCTGTTGCCCCGGCTGGCCCGGTGGTTCTGAGGCCCGGCTGGCGCGACCGGCCCGGTGGTCCGAGGCCCGGGGTGGTCCGCACGAGGCCCGGATTCCCGGCCCCTGCCCCCGGTCTCCCGGGGCCTTTCCCCAGGGCTCCCCGCTTCTGCCTTCCGGCCTAGCGGGTTCCGGCTGCTGTCGGTCCTCCGGAAGTGCCCGCCGTGGCCGCGATCACGCCGTGCCTGCGGCTCGACACTCAGCTCCGGAGAGATCTTGGTAGGAAACGACCCCCATGAGGGCGCCAAGCTTCCAACGATCTGCGGGGAGCCCGCTCGCAGACGCTGGCCGAGCGGCGGGGGCGCAATGGCGCTCGGCTCGACCGACTCCTGCCCGGAAGACGGACGAAGCGACCGAGCGCACACGGCGACAGGGCGTCGATCATGGAGTTGGCGCTCCAGCGGGACGCCGCCCAGGCCGAGCCGGCGACGCCCGTGGCCGCCATCTCGTTGTTGACCAAGGAGTTCGGCGCAGGAATTGACGTGCCTTTCCGACACAAACTCCTTGATCACCGCCGGGGCCGCCGGGGCCGCCGGAGCGGCGGAGCGGCGGGACGGGGAAGGGGCAGCGCGGGAGCAGGGGTCAGGTCGTCTGCTTGATGCGGTTGGTCAGCTCGGCGATCTGGTTGTAGAGCGAGCGCCGCTCCGCCATCTGCTGGCGGATCTTGCGGTCCGCGTGCATCACAGTGGTGTGGTCCCGGCCGCCGAACGCCTGGCCGATGCGGGGCAGCGACAGGTCGGTCAGCTCGCGGCACAGGTACATGGCCACCTGGCGGGCGTTGACGAGCACCCGGGACCGGGAATGGCCGCGCAGGTCCTCCAGGCTCACCCCGAAGTAGTCGGCGGTGGACACCATGATCTGGTCCGCGGTGATCTCCGGCCCGGCGCCGTCCGGGATGAAGTCCCGCAGCACCTCCTCGGCCAGTGACAGCTCGACCGAGGAGCGGGTGAGGCTGGCGAAGGCAGTGACCCGGATCAGCGCCCCCTCCAGTTCGCGGATCGAGTTCGACACCCGGGAGGCGATGAACTCCAGCACGTCCGGCGGCGCGTACAGCCGCTCCTGGGCCGCCTTCTTCTGCAGGATCGCGATCCGCGTCTCCAGGTCCGGCGGCTGGATGTCGGCGAGCAGGCCCCACTCGAAGCGCGTACGCAGCCGGTCCTCGAGTGTCGCGAGCTGCTTCGGCGAGCGGTCCGAGGTGATGACGATCTGCTTGTTGGCGTTGTGCAGCGTGTTGAAGGTGTGGAAGAACTCCTCCTGCGTCCGCTCCCGGTTCTCCAGGAACTGGATGTCGTCGATCAGGAGGATGTCCACGTCCCGGTAGCGGCGCTGGAACGCGCTCGTCTTGTCGTCGCGCAGCGAGTTGATGAAGTCGTTCGTGAATTCCTCGGTCGAGACGTACCGGACCGAGCGGGCGTTGCCGAGCGTCGTCGCGTAGTGCCCGATGGCGTGCAGCAGGTGGGTCTTGCCCAGCCCTGAGCTGCCGTAGATGAACAGCGGGTTGTACGCCTTGGCCGGCGACTCGGCCACCGCCACGCTCGCCGCGTGCGCGAACCGGTTGGACGAGCCGATGACGAACGTCTCGAACATGTACTTCGGGTTGAGCCGGTTGCCGCCGCTCTCCGTACCGCCCGGCAGCCGGCGGTCGGCTTGGCCGCCCGGACGGTGGTGGTGGTCGGCGCCGCCGCGGCCGGGGCCACCACGACCGGGGCCGCTGTCAGTCGCGCCGTCGCGGGGCAGGCCGCGCATCGGCGCGGGATCGGCGGGGCCGGGGCTCTCCCGGTAGCGGGGCTCGTACCCCCCGGAGTCAGGGGAGGAGGGCTCGACCCGGCGCTCGTCGAAGGGGCGGCGATCGGGCGCGGCGCGCAGCGGCTCGGCGAACGCGGCGCTGAAGAGCGTGTCCTGCGCGTCCCGCCCGGACGGGATCAGATGAGGGCGGCCGCCGTCCGCGGTCCGCTGCCGCGGCGCTGGTTCGTCCGCCTGCTGCTCCGTGCGGGGATCCGCGTAGCCGGACGCGGCGTACCCGGACTCGGCATAGCCGGGCTCCGGGCGAGGCGACGGGAAGGGCGGGTTGGCCGTGGGCGGGCCGGGCTGGTCGAATCCGGGCAGCGGGGCCGCGCCGTCGTGCTCGGGGAGCGGTTCCGGGCTGCTGCGGTAGACAGTGCCGGCCGGGCGTGCTCCGGGGTCCTCGGTGACCCGTACGGTGACGGCCACCTGTATCGGCCGTCCGAGCCGGCGGCTCAGCGCCTCGGTGATGGCCGGGCGCAGCCGCGACTCGATCACGTCCCGGGTGAAGGCGTCCGGAACGGAGAGCAACGCGGTGTCCTCGACGATCGCCCGCAGCCGGGTGAGCCGGAGGTACGCCCGTTGCTGCGCGGAGATGATCTCGTCGGCGAGTTCGTCGGTGGTCGCCGTCCACACCGCGGCCAGGTCGGTCGCTCCGGTCACCGTCGTGCCACCCCCTCGCCTGCTCCTCACGCCCGCCCGGACGGCTGACCGGTCGTCATCCACAAGTTATCCACAGCCTGTGTACCGACCGATTGTGACCGCCCACCGGACGCGGGTCGGACCTGCCCCCCCTCGATTCGCGGAGGCGCTGAAGCGGGTTCACCGTGCCGAACGATTCAACAGCGTGTCCGGTCTTGCCGATCGGCGACAAACCCCGGACCCCCGACGTCGACCGCAATCGGGCACGCTAACAGCGCGGACCCCACGCCATCAACCGGCGACACCCTGACGACCTTGGCAACATCAGTGAAAACCGCCCCTTCGGTCGGGGTTCCGACGCAGGTGGGACGCCGGAGTGTGACGTTTGACGGTCATTGCACCCCTGCGTAGGCTGGAGCGGCTGCTCTCTCGCCCTCTGCTAGGGTGATTGATGCTTGCTGTCCGTGGCTGTCACCTCGCATCGCCGGGGAGCGCGTCACGGCAGCGCCGATCGGAGGTCACCGACAAGGTGGCCTGGACCAGCACACGACCCCGGGCGATCCGCCGCGCGGGGCGTACGACAACGGAGAGCCTGACGTGAGCAAGCGCACCTACCAGCCGAACAACCGCCGGCGCGCGAAGACCCACGGCTTCCGGCTGCGCATGCGCACCCGTGCCGGCCGCGCCATCATCGCTACCCGTCGTTCCAAGGGCCGCACCCGCCTGTCGGCCTGAGGCCGACAGGTCCGGTCCGGGGACGTGGGCAGTCGTGCTGGCCGCCGCGCAACGACTGCGGCGCAGTAGCGACTTCGCCGCAGCGGTTCGCGGTGGCCGACGCGTCGGCCGCGGCGCCGTCGTGGTCCACCTGACCACCCCCGAGCCGATCGGCACCACCGCGACACCTTCGCCGGAGCCGGCGCGGACCAGCGGTGCGGAGACCTCCGCACCACGCCGCGCCGGCTTCGTCGTGTCCAAGGCCGTCGGCGGCGCGGTGGTCCGGAACAAGGTTCGCCGGCGGCTCCGGCACCTGGTCCGCGAGCGGCTGTCCGAGCTGCCCGCCGGCACGACCCTCGTGGTACGCGCGCTGCCGGCAGCCGCCGACGCGACGTACGCCCGGCTCGGGGCCGACCTCGACGCCGCTCTCGCCGCCGCGCGGTCCCCCAAGGGACGGCGGTCGCGGTGACCGGCCCGAGCGCGACTTCGTCGCCCACAACCGGTGCCCGCATGCTGCTGGCGCCTATCATCGCGTACCGTCGGTGGATAAGTCCGGCACTGCCGGCCCGCTGCCGGTTCTACCCGTCGTGCAGTGCCTACGCCGTGGAGGCGGTGTCCCGGCACGGTGCGCTGCGGGGCGCCTGGCTGACGGTCCGTCGGCTGTCGCGCTGCCATCCCTTCCACCCAGGTGGACACGACCCGGTTCCGGAGCCGGGCGACCGCCGCCGTGCCGACGTGACTGGAGCCTGAGTGTTTAGTCTCGACTGGATCTACTACGCGATCTCGTGGATCCTGCTGACCTGGCACTCGGCCTGGGACGCCATCGGAGTTCCGGTCGGGGCCGTGATCGGTACGAACTGGGCCTGGATCCTCGCCATCATCTTCCTGGTGGTGACGGTCCGGGTGATCCTGTTCCCGGTCTTCGTCAAGCAGATCAAGTCGCAGCGTGCCATGCAGGCGCTCCAGCCGAAGGTGAAGGAGCTCCAGGAGAAGCACAAGGGTGACCGGGAGACGCTCCAGAAAGAGATGATGGAGCTCTACCGGAAGGAAAAGGCCAACCCGCTCATGGGCTGCCTTCCGATGTTCCTCCAGATCCCGGTCTTCCTGGGCCTGTTCCACACGCTGCGCCGCCTCAGCCCGGACAACCAGGGCAAGACCCTGTACGGCTGGACTGTCGACCAGTTCAACAGCGCCTCGAACGCGACGCTTTTCACCGCGCCGATCTCCGGCAAGTTCGGCTCCACCGCCGAGGAGCTCAGCCGGCTGGGCGCGAACACCGGCACCGTCAAGGTCGTCGCCGGCATCCTGGTGATCATCATGATCGCCACCACCTACCTGACCAGCCGTCAGATGATCCTCAAGACCGGATGGGCCGAGGATCCGCAGCAGCGCATGGTGCAGCGCCTGATGCTCTACGGCATCCCGCTGTCCCTGCTGATCTCGGGCGCGATCTTCCCCATCGGTGTGATCATCTACTGGGTCACCAACAACCTCTTCACGCTCGGTCAGCAGCAGTGGGTGCTGCGGAAGTTCCCGCCGCCGCCCACGGCGAAGAGCACCACCGCCGCCAAGAGCACCGGTGGCAAGAGCCCGGTGCAGCCGGCCAAGGCCGGTGGCCTGTTCGGCCGCAAGGCCGCCCAGCCGGCGGCGAAGGCCCCGGCCGCTGCGCCGAAGGTGGCCGGACCGAAGCCGGGCGCCAAGCCGGTCAACCCGAAGAAGGGCGGCAGCCGGCCCGCCAAGCGACAGGGCTGAGTTTCACCGGGCCACCGCCGCGATACCGGCGGTGGCCCGTTCCGGCCACGTGCTGCCATCCGAGGAGTCGGCGCCGGGCCGGAATCGCCGCGCGACGCGCGGCCGCGGGCGAAACTGGCCCGTACAGACGTGCCCGAGGGCAACCGGCGAACCTCCCGCCGGCCCCGGGAGACCAGCGGACCCCCGAACGGTCCGGCCGAGCGAGTACGGAGATGAGACCCGTGACCGAGACCAGCATCCCCAGCGCCGACCAGTCCCTGGACGAGGAGACCCCCGTTACCGCCGCCACCGAGACCGAGGACGCCACGGGCGAGCCCCGGGAGAAGAAGGCCCCGGCCGACAGCGACCTGTTCCGGCAGAGCGAGATCGCCGCCGACTACGTCGAGGGCCTGCTGGACATCCTCGACTACGACGGCGACATCGACGAGCTGGTCTCCGGTGGCCGCCCGGTCGTCGAGGTGGTCGGCGGACGGCTGCAGAACCTGGTCGGCCAGCGCGGCGCAACCCTGGAGGCGCTCCAGGAGCTGGCCCGGCTGGCCGTGTTCCGGCAGACCGGCACGCCGAGCCGCCTGCTGCTGGACGTCGGTGGCTACCGGGCCGCCCGGCGCAAGGAACTGGCCGCCGTGGCGAAGAACGCGGTCGAGAAGGTCAAGGAGCACGGTGAGCCGGTGCGCCTGGAGCCGATGTCCGCGTTCGAGCGCAAGTGCGTGCACGACGTGGTGAACGCGATGAGCGGCGTGGAGAGCGAGTCCGAGGGCGTCGAGCCCGACCGCCGCATCGTCGTGCGTCCGGTGACGGACTGAGGTCCGTGATCTCCGACGAGACGACGGCAGGCGCCGTGGCCGGCCCGGGTGGTACGCCGCCCGGGCCGTCGGCTGTGCGCGCCGAGCCCACAGTCGACCCGGTCTTCTCCGACGAGGGCGGGCCGGCCGACCCGGCGTACCCGGGAAATGCCCCGGCCGATCCGGGCGAGCCCGCCTTCTCGGCCGAGCCGGAGGTGGTGACCGGGATCGAGCCCGCCGACCCGGCTGCTGACGTGACACCGGCCTTCTCCGGTGAGCCGGTGGCGGACGCGACGCCGGCCGCACCGGCCGTGCCGGCCGATCCGGTCTTCGCCGAGCCGGCGGAGGACGCGCCTTCCCTTGTGGACGGTGCCACCGCCCCCGACCCGGCTTCCGCTGCACTACCGCCCGAACTGGCCGAGGCCGCCCGTGCGCTCTTCGGTGACCGGCTCGACCTCGCCGCCGCGTACGCCGAACTGCTTGCCACCGACGGCGTGGTGCGCGGCCTGATCGGCCCGCGCGAGGCGCCGCGGCTCTGGGACCGGCACCTGCTCAACTGCGCGGTGGTGGCCGAGCGGATCCCGGAGGGGGCGAGCGTGATCGACGTCGGCTCCGGCGCCGGGCTGCCCGGCCTGGTCCTGGCGATCGCGCGTCCCGATCTCACACTGACGCTCGTGGAGCCGCTCGCGCGGCGTACCTCCTTCCTGATCGAGGCGGTGCAACGCCTCGGCCTGACCCGCGACGTCCGCGTCTTCCGCGGGCGGGCCGAGGAGGCGGCGGCCGGGTCGCGGGACCGGGAAGCGCTGTCCGCCGACATCGTGACCGCCCGCGCGGTGGCGCCGCTGGACCGGCTCGCCGGTTGGTGCCTGCCGCTGCTGGTCTCCGGCGGTCGCCTGGTGGCGCTCAAGGGCGCCTCGGCGGCCGACGAGATCGCCGAGCACACCGAAGCGGTGGTACGCCTCGGTGGCGGTACGCCGGAGCTGCACCGTTGCGGCGAGGGGATGGTCGAGTCCCCGGCGACGGTGATCGAGGTGGTCCGGGAGCGCGTGGTGAACCCGCGCCGGCCCAAGAAGCCGAAGCGGTCGCGTGGCGGCCGCCGTCGTGGCGACCGCTGACCGAAACGGCTGTCCGGACGCCCACCCGGTCGTTGGACCGGGTGGGCGTGACGTGATCGATCGCAACCCGACATGGACCCACTGCGCCCGTCGGCCGTAGGCTGACCGCGCGTCGATAGTGTGGAACGGCGGTGCCGGGCGGCACCCGAACCCGACGGTTCCCGCCGAGCCGACCACGCCGGGCGAGGCGCGGACTCGATTCGACGGGTGCGGACCGACCATCCGGAGCGGGTAGGGATGACAGGTGCATGACGACGGCAGGTACGACGATCTACGAGTAACCGGGTCGGGAGGGAACTCCCCCGGCCCCGTTTCACGTGAAACCAACTACCGGGAGTGGACGGTGAACGAGCCCCGCGATCCGTCCGCCTCGTACCAGCCGGCCGAGACGCCACCTTCCGGTGCCGTGCGGCCGGTGTCGTCGGCGCCCGCGAACGTCCCGCCGGCCCGGGACCCGCTCGACCCGGCCGACGGCCCGGCGAACGCCCCGACGCCGCGACCCCCGGCGGTGCGGGCGAACGCCGCAGTGCCCGCTCGCTTCGAACCCCAGCCGCCCGTCTCGGCCGTGCCGCACCAGGCCGCTCCCGAGGCCGCCGTGGCGCCGTCCGACACGCCACAGGCGAGCGGGTACGGCGACGAGGCAGACGGCAGCACGTACGTTTCACGTGAAACCCCGACGCGCGAAGAGGATGATCCACCGTTGGCTATGGAGGCGATGCGCGCCGTGCAGATCCTGAATCCCAGTGGCGAGGTCACCATGCCCCGCCCGGACCGGACCCGGGTGATGTGCGTCGCCAACCAGAAGGGCGGCGTGGGCAAGACGACCACCACCGTGAACCTGGCCGTGGCGCTTGCGCTGCACGGCAACCGGGTGCTCGTGGTCGACCTTGATCCCCAGGGCAACGCCT
Organism: Micromonospora echinospora; assembly: GCF_014203425.1. NCBI lineage: Bacteria > Bacillati > Actinomycetota > Actinomycetes > Micromonosporales > Micromonosporaceae > Micromonospora > Micromonospora echinospora. The sequence continues at coordinate 592,056 of NZ_JACHJC010000001.1, read as the reverse complement.
CCACCGGTTTGAACGTCCCGCACCACACCGGCGTGCCGGACGTCTACGACTGCCTGATCGACAGCGTGCCGCTCGAAGAGGTGGCGCAGGCCGTCGAGGGCATCCCCAACCTGTGGTGCGTACCGGCCACGATCGACCTGGCCGGCGCCGAGATCGAACTGGTCTCGGTCGTCGCCCGGGAGTCCCGCCTGGCGCGGGCCATCGCCGCGTACCCGGGGCACTTCGACTACGTCTTCATAGACTGCCCGCCGTCGCTCGGCCTGCTCACCGTCAACGCGCTTGTCGCCGCGCAGGAGGTGCTCATCCCGATCCAGTGCGAGTACTACGCGCTGGAAGGGCTCAACCAGTTGATCAACAACATCAACCTGGTACGCCAGCACCTCAACCCGAAGCTCGAGGTCTCCACCATCCTGCTCACCATGTACGACAGGCGTACCCGGCTGGCGGACGCGGTGGAGCAGGACGTCCGGAACCACTTCGGCGACAAGGTGCTCCAGGCCGTCATCCCGCGCAACGTGCGTGTCTCCGAGGCGCCGAGCTACGGCCAGTCGGTGATGACCTACGATCCCGGTTCGCGGGGAGCCACGAGTTACTTCGAGGCCGCCCAGGAGATCGCGGAGCGAGGCGTCAAGGAGCCGGTGAGCCGGAATGCGTAGTGCGGAGATGTCGCTGGGAGGCGTCGCATGAAGAACCGTCCCCGCGGCGGGCTGGGCCGAGGGCTCGGCGCCCTCATCCCCACCGGACCGGTACCGGGTGCCGACCCGGTGGCCACGGAGCCGGAGTCGCCCACGGCGGTGGGCCCGACGTCGGCTCCCGTGGCCGGCGCGACGGCCGCGATCACCGGCGCAGTAGGGAGCGTCCCGCCCTCGGCCGCCGAGCCCGAGTCGCACCTGAGCCCGGTGCCCGGTGCCCGCTTCGCCGAGATCCTGGTCGACGCGATCGTGCCGAACCCGAAGCAGCCCCGGCACGTCTTCGACGAGGAGGCGCTGGAGGAGCTGAAGACCTCGATCCAGGAGGTCGGCTTCCTCCAGCCGATCGTGGTCCGCCAGCTCGACACCGAGAAGTACGAACTCGTCATGGGTGAGCGGCGCTGGCGCGCCGCCCAGGCGGTCGGCCGGGAAACCATCCCCGCGATCGTCCGGGACACCAAGGACGACGCGATGCTCCGGGACGCGCTGCTGGAGAACATCCACCGCGCCAACCTGAACCCGCTGGAAGAGGCGGCGGCCTACCAGCAGCTGCTGGAGGAGTTCGGCGCCACGCACGAGGAACTGGCCCGGCGGATCGGCCGCAGCCGCCCGCAGATCTCCAACACCATCCGGCTGATGAACCTGCCGGCGGCGGTGCAGCGCCGGGTCGCCGCCGGGGTACTCTCCGCCGGTCACGCCCGGGCACTGCTCAGCCTCGACGACGCCGAGGCACAGGAGCAGCTCGCCAAGCGGATCGTCGCCGAGGGCATCTCGGTACGCGGTGCCGAGGAACTCGTGCACCTGGCGCTCGCCGAGGAACCGGCGAAGGCGTCTGCCGCGAAGCGCCGGCCGAAGCCGCACGCCCCGGCGCTCACCGATCTCGCGGACCGGCTCTCGGACCGGTTCGACACCCGCGTGAAGGTCGACATTGGCCGGAGCAAGGGGAAGATCACGATCGAGTTCGCCACCGTTGACGACCTGGAACGGATCGTCGGGCTCATCGGGGTGGGCGAGGAGGAGCGGCCCGAGGCGTAGCCGCGAGGGCTTGTACGGCCGGCCGCACCGCCCGCGAGGGGGTGCGGCCGGTTCTTTCTCCAGGCTGCTGTTCCCCGGGCGATCCGGCTCCTGCGATCGCACTGAGGGTGTGGCGGTTGCGGGACCGCCGTCGGTCTGCCTGCCTTGGTTTCACGTGAAACGAGGACGGCGGTGCGGGGCGGGCTGAGGCGGCGGGCGGAACTCAGAGTCGGCCGTTCTGCTCCCGTGTCGCGAGGCTGGCCTCTGCGATTGACGGGTGGGCGAGGTGCCGGGTGCCGGAGCGCGCCGAGTAGCCCACCGCCCACCGCGCTCGCGTCTACGACAACTCGGAGGCCGGTGGCCGTAGTGACTCACTGCCGAGGGCGGGTCGGGGTCATGACTCCGTGCCAACTTGTGTGGCCACCCGTCGACGTCAGGGCTGCGTGTCCCGTCGAGTTCGGCTGTGCTTGATGATCGGGAACCCGCCGGGTGCCTCGTCTTCCGCTCCATGCTGACGGTCCGATTCGGCGGGCGGAGGAGTAGTCGGTCTGTCTGAACGATGTCGGCGTGGGTGACGGCGACAAGGAGGCGGGCCGGCACCCAGCCGGGTCAGTTGCCAACAAGATTGGCGGCCGCACGGCGTCCAAGGGGTGAGCGAAGGACTGAAGGGGGCCGCCTGATCCGCGCGGCAGCGTGCTGGAGAGAGCTTGCGCTTGCGAGAACCTGTGCCGCCGGGTGAAGGGTCGAGCCTTGCAGCGATAGGGCGGCGTTTCACGTGAAACGGGGGTGGCCCGTCGAGCCTGGAGGGCCGGCCCAGTCGATGATGACGCCGGCGCGTCGAGGCTGGCCCCGCGTCGCCGATGAGACGAGCCGACCGCCGTGGTTGGGTGTGCGCCGTCGCTGCGCGCTAACCGCCCACGCGGCCGCTCTTTGGAACGGTGCTGAAACCGAGTGGAACGCCATGTGTGTCAAAACGCTCCGGAGGCACCCACGCCGTTCCACTCGCGCCCGGTAGGCAGCAGCGGGCGCCGGCGACCCTGGACCGGAAGCGGCCGTCTAGAGGGCGCGCTTCCCCGGATCTCCCGCTTCCCCGAAGGTCACCAACGCCCGCACCCGCCCCGCGCCGGATGAGGGCTAGCGCCGCGCGTCGTCCCGTTGCACGGCGATCCCACCAACGGGAGGATGCCCGCCGGAGCCGCCGGAGCCGCCGGAGCCGCCGGAGCCGCCGGAGCCGCCGGAGCCGCCGGAGCCGCCGGACCAAGGCGACCAACTGGTGCCGGACCGAGCCACCGGCCAAGCCACGCCAGCACCAGGATCACCGAAGACCGGCGGTGCGACTGACCGGGATCGTCGGCCGCCGCCGTTTCACGTGGAACCGACCGCAAGAAGCGCCTCCCGAACCCGGTACGGATCGAGCGCCCGGATCGTTGGAAGAGCGGATCCACACGCCCTCCGAGTTATCCACAGAAGTTGTCCACAGGCTCGTCTCGTTTCACGTGAAACAAAGCGCGGAAACCCTTGCTGAGCAGTGGATGACGCACCGTACTGGTGATCTCGGCAGCCTGTGGACAACACGGTGGACAACCTGTGTGCGGCCGTGGAACGGGTAGGGACAGGCGTCGCCAACTCGGTTAGGGTCAGCGTCGTGCCGGACACCCCTCCCTCAGTTCCAGACTTCACCCAGTGGCCGTCCTTTCCCTTCGAGGGCGATCTCCGCGTCAAGCCGCTCGACGAGCCCGTGCCGTTCGAACCTCCCCGCCGTGGCGAGGCGGATCGGGAGTGCACCGCCTGCAATGCGCCCGACGAGGCGTACATCTGGGTCGGTGAGCGGTGGCGGGTCCGCGCCATGGACCGGCCCACCGGGCTGCCGATGGTCCTGATCCTGGAGTCCCGGTCCCACCTGGATCTGGGCGACCTGCCGAATCTGCTCGCCGCCGAGTTGGGCGTGATGACCGTGCGCCTGGAGCGGGCCATCCGGTCGCTCGACGGTGTGGCCCGGGTCCACGTGAACCGTTGGGGCGACGGCTCCGCGCACCTGCACCTGTGGTTCCTCGCGCGGCCGTACGGGCGACTGCAGCTGCGGGGCACGTTCCTGTCGCTGTGGGACTCGATCCTGCCCCCGATCTCCGAGGACAGGTGGCGGGAGAATCTGGCCATGGTGGCCGCGTGGCTCGCCGAGTTCGGCGGCCGGCCGCTCGCCGAGCCGCCGCGCATCAAGTGGCAGGCCCCGTCGAGCTTCTCCCCGGCCTCGCCCGTGGACGCCGCTGAGGAGCCCGAGGAGGAGCCCGCATCCGTGATCGAGGCTGCGGACGAGATCCCGGAGTCCGAGGCGGCACAGGACGTCTCAGACCCCTCTGCGGGCCCGTCGGGCGACGACCCGTCGCCGGAGGGCGGACCCGAAGCGTCCGAGGAGCAGGAGGAGCCCGAGGACGCCGCTACCGCGGGCGAGGCCGAGGACGACCAGCCGCGGGCGGCGCGTACCCGGGAGGGCTGACCTCAGCGACGGCGGGCGGCGGCCCGGGTCACGAGCGTGCCGAGCACCCGGCCGAAGTCCAGTCCGGCCGCCTGGATGGCCAGCGGCAGCAGCGAGGTTTCGGTCATGCCCGGGGAGACGTTGACCTCCAGCACGTGCGGCTGGCCCCCGGCGTCGACGATCAGGTCGACCCGGGACACGTCGCGCAGGCCGAGCGCGGTGTGCGCGGCGAGCGCCACCTCGGTCACCCGGGCGGTCGTCGCGGCGTCGAGTCGGGCGGGCGCGTGCCACGTGGTGCGGCCGGCGGTGTAGCGGGCCGCGTAGTCGTAGACGCCGTTGCGCGGCACGATCTCGACCGGGGGCAGGGCCTGCGGGCCCTTGCCGAGGTCGAGCACGGAGACCGCCACGTCCATCCCGGGCACGTAGCGCTCCACGAGCGCGGTCTGGTCGTACGCGAAACAGCCGACCATCGCGGCCGGCAGCGACGCCGCCTCCCGGACCACGGCGGCGCCCAGCCCGGACCCGCCCTGCGCCGGCTTGACCATCAGCGGCAGCCCGAGCCGGTCCACGATCCGGTCCAGGACGGCGACCGCCCCCAGTTCGGAGAAGCGGTCGTGCGGCAGCGCCACCCAGTCGGGCGTCGGGATGCCCGCCTCGCGCAGCACCGCCTTTGCGGACGGCTTGTCCCAGGCGAGCCGGGAGGACCGGGCGTCGCAGCCGACGTAGGGCACGTCCCAGAGGTCGAGCACGCCGCGCAGTGAGCCGTCCTCGCCGGTGGCGCCGTGCAGGGCGATCACCACCGCGTCCGGCGGGTCGGCGGTCAGGGCGGGCAGCAACGCCACGTCGGCATCGCGCAGTTCCGCCTGTACGCCGACCGCGCGCAGGGCGTCGAGCACCCGGCGGCCCGATCGCAACGAGACGTCCCGCTCGTAGGAGAGGCCACCGGCGAGCACGAGCACGTGCAGCTCGTCGACGGCGGATCCGGTCACGGGAGGCGGTGCGGCAGGGCTGTCGGACATGCGGGCATCATGCCAAGTCGGGACCGGGCGTGTCCGAGCCGCCCTGGCGACGGCGGGGTCCGGCACCGCCGACCGCGCCGAAGACCTTGCGCATGGCGATCTCCTGCTCCATCACCCCGGCCAACCGGCGGACGCCCTCGCGGATCCGCTCCGGCGACGGGAAGGAGAAGTTCAGCCGCATGTTCCCGGCGCCGGTGCCGTCGGCGTAGAAGCCGGTACCCGGCACGTACGCGACGCGGGCGGCCACGGCCCGCGGCATCATCGCCTTGGAGTCGAGCCCGTCGGGCAGCGTCGCCCAGACGAACAGGCCACCGCGCGGTGTGGTCCAGGTGGTGCCCTCGGGCATCAGGTCGGCCATCGCGTCGAGCAGCGCGTCCCGGCGCTCGCGGTAGATCTCGCGGTAGACCTTGAGCTGCTGCCGCCAGGGCATGGTGCCGAGGTACGTCGAGACGGCCGACTGCGCGTACGCGCTCGGGCAGAGGATCTGGGCCTCGCTCGCGATGACCAGCTTGTCGCGGACCGCGTGCGGGGCGAGGATCCAGCCCACCCGCAGGCCCGGCGCGAACGTCTTGGAGAACGTGCTCAGGTAGAAGACCCCGTCGCGCCGCCGGGCCCGCAGCGGCCTGGGCGCCTCGCCCTCGAAACCGAGCTGACCGTACGGGTCGTCCTCCACCACCAGCAGCCCGGCGCGCTCGCAGATGTCGAGCACCCGCTCGCGCCGCTCCTCGCTCAGCGTCACGCCGGCGGGGTTCTGGTAGGTGGGGATGGTGTAGAGGAACTTCACCCGCCGGCCGGCCCGGGCCAGGTCGGCGATGGCCACCTCCAGCGCCTCCGGGATGAGTCCCTCGTCGTCCATCGGCACGTGGGCGACCTGGGCCTGGGCGGCCTGGAACACCCCGAGCGCGCCGACGTACGTCGGGCCCTCGGCGAGCACCACGTCACCCGGGTCCAGGAAGAGCCGGGCCACCAGGTCGAGGGCCTGCTGGCCGCCGACCGTGACCACCACGTCCTCCGGGGAGGCGCCGCAGGAGGCGTCGATCCCGGAGAGGGACATCACCTCGCAGATCCGCTCGCGCAGCTCCGGGGTGCCCTGGCCGATGCCGTACTGGAGGGTGGTGGCCCCGTGCTCGGCGCCGAGCCGGCCGAGCATCTCGCCGACCGCGTCCAGTGGCAGCGCCGCGATGTAGGGTGCCCCACCGGCGAGCGAAACGACCTCCGGCCGGCTGGCCACCGCGAAGAGCGCCCGGATCTCCGAGGCGGTCATCCCGCGGACGCGCCGGGCGTACCTGTCGGTGTAGTCGTCGAGCGTCGTGCCGGTCATGACATCACCTCGATCGGGTGTCGGCGGGGCTGCCGCCCGGTGTGGTACCCGCGATGCCGACAGACATTGGCGGCGGGGGCCGGTTGGTCGATCGTAGTCCGTCGTGACGGTAGCGGTACCCGCCGTGTGGACACGTCCACATCCCGGACCGGGCGTCCGCCTTCCGGGCAGGGGTTCGCGCGTCCACTCCCGCAGCGCCGGGCGGAAGCGTACGATCGCTCGTCGGGAGCAGGAGGGCGCGGGACACACCGGCGCTCCGAGCCTATTGGTGGGGTGCGCTCATGTCGCGACGTCTGGTCAGCCTGACCCTGGACACGCTGGAGGACCTGCCTCGATCGTGCCGGCGCTGCGTCTACTGGGAGCTGGATCCGGTCTCCGCGGAGCGGGCCTGCGCGGCCGGTGACCCGGGCCTGGAGAAGGAGGCGTGGGTCTCCCAGACGCTGCTGGAATGGGGCTCCTGCGGCAAGCTCGTCTACGTCGACGGGATGCCGGCCGGGTTCGTCATGTACGCGCCGCCGGCGTACGTCCCGCGCTCGATGGCGTTTCCCACCTCGCCGGTCTCGGCGGACGCGGCGCTGCTGATGACGGCGCACGTGGTGCCCGCCTTCGCCGACGGCGGCCTGGGCCGGATGCTGGTCCAGGGCGTGGCCCGCGACCTGACCAAGCGCGGCATCAAGGCGATCGAGGCGTTCGGCGACGCGAAGTTCGGCGACGACGCGGACGACCCGGCCCGCGCCTGCGTGGCGCCGGCCGACTTCTTCCTGTCGGTGGGCTTCAAGACGGTCCGGCCGCACCCGCGCTACCCGCGCCTGCGGTTGGAGCTGCGTACGGCGCTGAGCTGGAAGTCGGACGTGGAGTACGCGCTGGAGAAGCTGCTCGGCTCGATGAGCCCGGAGACGCTGCTGCGGCCGGTCCGGCCGGCGCCGGCCACCCGCTCGACCAGCTGAGCAGGGCCAGCCGACCAACTGAGCGGGCTCAGTCGACGACGGTGCCGGCGGCGAGCACCGCCCGCAGTTCGGTCACGTCGATCGAGCCGGTCGGCACGTCCCGCTCGATCGGCAGGTACATCCGCTGCACCGCGGCGACGATGGCCTCGGCCACCCGGTCCCGGAACCGGGGGTCGACCAGCCGGGCCCGGTCGTCCGGGGAGGTCAGGTAGCCGACCTCGACGCGTACCGCGGGCATCCGGGTGAGCCGGAGCAGTTCCCACGCCTTGGCGTGGGTGTGGCAGTCGCGCAGCCCGGTACGGGCCACGATCTCCCGCTGCACCAGCCCGGCCAGGCGCTCGCCGGTCGCCGACGTGACGCCGTTGTCGGTGCCGTAGTGGTAGGTGGCCACCCCCTCGGCGGCCGGGTTGGCGTGGTGGTCGGTGTGCAGCGAGATGAACACGTCGGCGCCGAGAGAGTTGGCGAGCTGGGCCCGGTCGTCGTCGGGCAGGCAGCTCGCGGGCGACGGGCCCCGGGTGAGCTGCACGCGTACACCGGCCGCGGCGAGCCGCCCCTCCAGCCGGCTGGCGAGGTCGTGCACGAGGTCCGCCTCGGTCCAGCGCAGCGTGCCGTCGGGCACCACCACGCCCGGGTCGGTGCCCCCGTGCCCCGGGTCGATCACCACGGTCCGCCCGACGAGTTCCGGTCCGGCCTGCCGGATGGCGTCGGACTCGCGCAGCCACTGCGGGCGCCCGCCGACCACCTTGCGGCCGAGGCGGCGCAGCGCGTTGACGGTGTGCGGCCCGCACGACCCGTCCGGTTTCAGTCCCATCTCCCGCTGGAACTGGGCCACCGCGCGGGAGGTTCGGATGCCGTAGATGGCGTCGGCGCGTCCCACGTCGTACCCCATCTCCAGCAGGCGTTCCTGGAGCGAGCGGACGTCCTCGCCGGTGATCGGCTCGGGTACGGCGTGGAAGAGCGCGCGGGCGCCGAACCGCCAGCGGGCCGCGTCCAGCGCCCGCCAGGTCTCGGCGCCGACGCGCCCGTCGACGCTGAGGCCGCGGGACTGCTGGAACGCCCGGACCGCGCGTTCGGTCTCGGCGTCGTAGTCGTCGCCCCCGCTGTCGGCGGGGAGAAGCTCCAGGCCGACGAGCACGGTACGGATCTCGGCCACCGCCGGTCCCTGGTCACCGGGTCGGATCGGATGCACGACGACCCCCTATGCACGGACGTTGGCAGGACCGGAACTCCGACGGATGCTTACGGAGCGTACCGTGACCGGTACCCAGCGGGTTCGTGTTCATGCAGGTCAGGAAAGCCGGAACCCCCGTCACCCGGGCTGGGTGACGGGGGTTCCGGCGCTGTCGGTACGGCTCAGAGCGCCGACTCGATGAGCTTGAGCAACTCGCCCTTCGGCTTGGCGCCGGCGATCGACTGGACGGGCTGGCCGTTCTTGAAGATCGTCAGCGTCGGCACCGACATCACCCGGTAGGCGCGCGCCGTCTCCGGGTTCTCGTCGATGTTGAGCTTGACGATGGTGACCTGGTCCTTCATTTCGCCGGCGATCTCCTCCAGCAGCGGCGAGACCTTGCGGCACGGGCCGCACCACTCCGCCCAGAAGTCGACCAGGACCGGCTTGTCGGACTGCAGCACGTCGCTGACGAAACTCGCGTCAGTGACCGCCTTGGTTGCTCCCACTATGAACTCTCCTCCTCCGAACCTTGCTCGTCGAACTCTCAGCCCTGGATGGTGGCGATGAAGCGCTCGGCGTCCAGCGCGGCGGCACAGCCGGTGCCGGCCGCCGTGATGGCCTGCCGGTAGGTGTGGTCGACCACGTCACCGGCCGCGAACACGCCCGGCACGCTGGTACGGGTGCTCGGCGCCTCGACCTTCACGTACCCCTCGTCGTCGAGCTCGACCTGATCGCGGAACAGTTCGCTGCGGGGGTCGTGACCGATCGCCACGAAGACGCCGGTGACGTCGAGCACCTTGCTCTCGCCGGTGTGCACGTTGCGTACCCGCACGCTGTTGACCTTGCCGTCGTCGCCGAGGATCTCCTCGACCACGGAGTTCCACTCGACCTTGATCTTCTCGTTGCCCAGCGCCCGGTCCGCCATGATCTTGCTGGCGCGGAACGAGTCGCGGCGGTGGATGATGGTCACCGACTCGGCGAACCGGGTGAGGAAGCTGGCCTCCTCCATCGCCGAGTCGCCGCCGCCGACCACCACGATGTGCTGGTTGCGGAAGAAGAAGCCGTCACAGGTGGCGCAGGACGACACCCCGTGGCCGAGGTACTCCTGCTCGCCGGGCACACCGAGCGGCCGCCAGGCGGAGCCGGTGGAGAGGATGACGGCGCGGGCACGGTACGCGGTCTCGCCCACCCACACGGTGCTCACCGCGTCGGAGCCGATCTCGCCGGTGTCCTTCAGCTCGACGCGGGTCACGTCGTCGGTGAGGAACTCGGCGCCGAAACGCTCGGCCTGCTTGCGCATGTTGTCCATCAGCTCGGGGCCGAGGATGCCGTCGGCGAAACCGGGGAAGTTCTCCACCTCGGTGGTGGTCATCAGCGCGCCACCCGACTGCACGCCCTCGATCACCAGCGGCTTCAGGTTGGCGCGTGCGGCGTAGACCGCAGCCGTGTAGCCGGCCGGACCGGAGCCGATGATGATCAGGTTGCGGACCTCGTCCACTGCCGTCTCCCGATGTGTGTGTTCGTCACCGGCCGCACCGATGTCGATCCCGAGTGCCGACGGCTCAGCGGCGCCGGCGCCTGACTTGCAGAACGTCATCGTACGAAGCGGGGATTCCCGAGCCGGTCATCCGGTGGGTCAGGTCACGTGGCGGGACATGCGTGATGACCGCGTTTTCACCCTACCCGCGTACGGAAGCGCGTGTCCGCGCCGGACCCGGGTACGCCGCACTTCGGCCCGCTCGCCCAGCCCCAGCGGGCGCCGGTCGCGTCCGCGAACGTCACCACGAGCGCCGGAGCGCCCTGGTACCGGGCGTAGTCGATCATGTTGACGGTGAGCGGGGTCGCGCCGTGCTCCGCGCCGATCGCGGTGAGGCACGCGGCGAGCGTCTCCGGCCGGGCCAGCCGGTCCAGCTCGAGCGCGCTGACGCGGTACTTGTCGCTGGACAGGGGTATCTCCGGGCCGTTCTCCCGCCCCGCGCCGGAGGGACCGGCCATGTCCTGCGGCATCGACTTCGCCCCGCTGGGCACCCGGTCGGCGGCGAGGCGTTCCGGCGTCCAGTCGGTGCCGCTGCGCAGGGCCGGTCCGGTGGTCCGGTACGGCGCGGCGGCGGCCATCGGCGCCGCCTCCCCGGCCGCGCGGTCGGCCGTACCGCCGTCGCCCAGGTCGGCCAGCCGGCCGACGCCGAGCCCGACCGCCGCGACCGAGGCCGCGGCCAGGGCCACCGGGCCGGCGATCCGGGCCCAGCGCCGGGGACGACGACCGGGGCCGCTGTGCCGATCGGGACGCGACGCGGTGCCGGGCGGGCGGGACGCGCCGCCGGCCTGAGCCGGTACGACGGGCGTACCGTCGCGCAGCGCGGCCGGACCGGGCGCGGGCCCGGCTCCGGCGAGCGCCGCCGTGATCCGGTCGGCCACCGCCACGGGCATCTCCGGCGCGGGCGCCGCCGCCCAGCCGGCCAGGTCGGCGTGTACCAGGTCGACCGCCTCGGCGAGCGTCTCGTACGCGACCCGCCACGCCGGGTCCTGCTCGACCAGCCGGGCCACTGTCGCCTGCTCGGGGGTGCCGTCCAGCGCCCCGCCGAGGTAGTCGGCGAGCAGGTCGTGGTCGACCTCGCTGAACTCCCGGGAAGTCACGGCTCCTCCTGGCTGACGGCCTGACGGGACGCTCCCGACGAGGATCCGACGCCCTCGGGGCCCCGTCGGTTCCCGGAGGTGACCCGCGGCACGTCGGCCGCGGGGGAGTCGGAGCCGGTCCGCAGGTGCCCGAGCCGGACGGCGAGCCGCGCCCGACCCCGGGCGCACCGGCTCTTCACAGTCCCCTCGGCGACGCCGAGCATCAGTGCCACCTCGGCCACCGGATAGCCCTGGACGTCCACCAGGACCAGCGCGGCCCGCTGTTCCGCCGGCAACGCCGCGAGGGCCTGCCGGACCACGAGCGCGGTGTCGTGGTCGCGGGACGGCGCGGCCGGTTCCCGCCCGCCGGTGTGCCGGCCCGGTTCGCCGTCGGTGTGCACCCCGTCCGGCAGCGGGACGGTGGCGTGGGTCTGCCGCCGCCGGATCCGGTCCAGGCAGGCGTTCACCACGATCCGGTGCAGCCAGGTGGTGACCGCCGAGTCACCCCGGAACCGGGCGGCGGCGCGGTGGGCGGAGAGCATGGCGTCCTGGAGGGCGTCGGCGGCGTCCTCACGGTCGCCGATCGTGCGCAGCGCCACCGCCCAGAGCCGGTCACGGTGCCGCTGGAACAGGTCGGTGAACGCGTCCCGGTCGCCTTCCACGTGGGCCCGGAGCAGGTCCAGGTCGGAGCGGCCGGGCTGCGGGCCGACGCCGGTCGCCGCGTCCGGGGTACGCCCGCCGCGATCCGCCATCACCACATCCGGCGGAGGTGGCGCGGCGGGTGCGGCCGACGGGTCACGAGCCCTGGACCGTGATCTCCTGGACGCCGAGCTTCCAGGTGGTGCCGCTGTCCTTCACGGGCAGCTTGGTGATCCAGAAGAGGAGGTATTGGTACTTTTTGTCGGCGTCGAAATTGTCGAAGATCATTTTCGTGCCGCCGTTCTCGTTCGGCGGCCCGATCAGCGTCGAGTAGGCGTTCACGAGCTGCTTGTCGCCGGCGGAGCTGGACGGGAAGTCGCCGCGGACGCCGGCGCGCAGCTCGACCGTGGCGCCGGTGGCCGACAGCGTCGCCTCCAGCTGCTTGATCGTGTGCGGGGCGCCCAGGTCGATCCAGACGCCCATGCCCTTCTTGAGGCCGCCGAACTTGGCGTTCGTCCGGTAGGTGTTGGTCTCCCAGCCCTCGTCGTCGTCGCCGTCGATGACCTTTTCGGCGTTGCGCACCTCCGCGCGGTCGCCGTCCGGGTCGATGATCCGTACGTCCTGGATGGTCAGCTTGCGGACCTGCGCTGCGGGCTCGTCGCCACCTCCGGCGCTGGCCGGCGCGCTGTTCGACGGCTGGGCGACCGGCTCCTTGTCACCGTCTTCGCCACCGAGCGCGTTGATGCCGATGAGCAGCCCGACCAGAGCGACAGCCAGCAGGCCGGCGATGCCGATGGCGACCTTGCGCCCGCCGGCCGCGGCCAGCGGCGAGGGCTCCTCGCCGGGTTCGGCGGTGAAACGCAGCGGCCCGGCCTGCTCCAGGAACTGCTCGTCGGCCGGGATGTCGAGCCGGCTCAGCTCGGCGGCCAGCACGTCCGACGCCGGCGGGTCGATCTCCTGGTCGAGCAGGTCCATGGTCAGGTCGTCGAGGTAGGCCGGCACGCCGGCACGCACCTGCCGGGGCGCGGCGATGGCGCCGGCGGCGTCCCGGACCGCGTCCGGCAGGGCGGCGCGGCCGTGCCCGGCGGTGGCGCCGTGCAGCGGGGCCTCGCCGTGCGGCCAGTGCCCGGTCAGGGCGAAGTAGAGCACCCCGCCGACCGCACGCAGGTCGTTCTGCTGGCTGTCCGCCCCGTCGGTACGCGCGTCGGCAAGGACCACCCGGCCGTCGTCGCTGACCATCACGGTGCCGGGGTGCACGTTGCCGTGCACCATGCCGGTGGCGTGCACGGCGGCGAGGGCGCTCGCGACGGCGTTGCCGATCGCCGTGGCCCGGGCCGGGTCGAACGGCCCGCCGGCGGCGACCAGCTCGCGCAGCGACTGCCCGTCGACCCACTCGCGGACCACGTAGGCACGGTCGTCCTCGTCGATCGCGTCGTAGACGCCGACCAGGTTGGGGTGGATGACGCGGCTCGCGGCGACCGCGGCCTGAAGCATCTCGGTGGCGGAGTCGCCACCCGGGTAGCGGAGGATCACCGCGACGGGACGGCGGAGCACCACGTCGACGCCGCGCCAGACCAGCCGGCCGGCGCTGTCGTTGTTGATGTGCTCGACCAGCTCGTACCGTTCGGCGAGCAGCTCACCGACCGTGGGAGCACCGAAGGTCGCGACCGCAGGAGAGGTCTCCTCCGCTTCCTGACCCTCGCCGACCTGGGTCACCCGTCCTCCCTCGGTGATCGTGTCGATCGATGGACCCGTGCTGCTGGGCATGTGGCTTCCCGCTCTGCCTTCGGTGGAACGGCCGGCCGGCTCGACAGCCGCGTCGACCCGGTCGTACCCGTCGAGAGCGACCTTACCCGGGATGCCCGGTTCTCCGACATGTCATCTTCCCGCTGTGACCGGCCGGAAGCCAGACAACCACGGGCCCCGGCCGGGCCGCCCGCCGACCCGGTGGGCGAGCCGGACACGCACCGCCAATCTAAAGGTTGACGGCAAGGAGGCGGCACAGGGGCGTACCGGTGTGCCGCCCGGGTGGTTTCCCCACTCCGGCCTGCGCTCCCTCGTCCTTACGGTTGGTTGTCCACAGGCCGAGAGGCCCAGTGGACGGGGGAATTCCAAGTTATCCACAGCCGTATCCCCAGGCTGGTGATCCTCGTTGACCCTCGGTCACCGAGGGGGTCAACGCCCGAGGCGCCGCCGGACCATCCCGACCACCTCGGTGATCTCACCGATCCGCAGCACCATGGCGAGCCCGAGGTAGGTGGCGGCGATCGCCGCGCCGCCGATCACCAGCTGGACCGCGGCGGCGAGCCAGCTCAGGCTCGCCGGGTCGCCGGGAAGCACCGCGACCACCAGCAGGCCGACCAGCGCGGCGCCGAGCGCCGCCACTACCACCCGGCCGAGCGTGCGCATGATCCCGCCGAGCCCGATCCGGCCCACCCGGGGCCGCAGCAGCACCGCCGAGATGATCGCCGCCGCCAGGTACGACACGGCGTTGCCGAGCATCATCCCGGCCGCCGCGAACGTGTTCGAGAAGATCAGGAACAGGCCCACCTGGAGCAGGACGCGCAGCGCCACCACCGGAATGTTGATCAGAGCCGGGGTACGGGTGTCCGGCAGCGCGTAGAACGCGAAGGTGAACAGCTGGCTGACCGCGAACGGCACCAGGCCGAGCGCCGCCACCAGCAACACCGTCGAGGTGGCCACCGCGTTGTCGCCGGTGAACGCGCCGTACCGGAACACCACCACCGAGATCGGGGCGGCCAGCACCGCGTAGCAGACCGCGATGGGCGCGAGCACCGCGGTGACCATCCGGGTGCCCCGGGACAGGTCGGCGGTGACGTCGTGGAACCGGTTCTCGGCGGCGGCCGCGCTCATCCGCGGCATCAGCGCGGTGATGATCGAGACCGCGATGATGCCGTGCGCCATCATCAGCAGCAGGAAGACGTTGTTGTAGATCAGCAGGCCGGCGTTCTCGCCGTCGCCGCCGGTGGCCCGGTTGAGCAGGTTGACCACCACGAAGAGGCCGAGCTGGTTGACCGCGACGTAGCAGAACATCCAGGCGCCGAGCCGGGCCAGCTCGCGCAGCCCCAGCTCGCGGAAGTCGAACCGCGGCTTCCACCGGAAGCCGACCTTGCGCAGCGCCGGCAGCAGGCCGATCGCCTGCACCGCCACGCCCAGCAGCGTGCCGCCGCCGACCAGCAGGATCCGGTCCCAGCCCACCTCGCCGGGCGGCAGCGCCTTCGCGCTGTAGACGACGATGTACAGGCCGAACGTGCCGATGGAGACGATGTTGTTGAGGATCGGCGCCCACATCGGGGCGGCGAAGTGCCCCCTGGTGTTCAGCACCGCGGCGATCAACGCGCTGATACCGGTGAAGAACAGCATCGGCAGCATCAGGTAGGACAGCCGGGTGACGAGCGTGGTGTACGCCGGGTCGTCGCTGCCGGCCGCGTACAGGGCCGTGAGCACCGGGGCCAGCACCACAGCGATCAGCGCCGTCGCGGCCAGGGCCAGCACGGCGAGGGTGAGCAGGCGCTGGGCGTACGCCTCGCCCCGGTCCGCGTCGATCTTGCGACGGCGAACCAGCACCGGCACCAGGACGCTCGTCAGCACGCCGCCGAGCAGGAACTCGTACACCTGGTTGGGCAGGAACTGGGCGGTGGTGAACGCGTCGCCGACCATGGTGCCGAGCGCGGCGCCGATCATCAGGTTGCGGATGAAGCCCGTACCCCGGCTGACCAGGCTGCCGACGGCCATCACCGCGCTGTTCGCCGCGGCGCTGGTCTCGGCGACCACTTCCTGCGGGGGCGCGACGGCCTCGACGGCCGGCTGGTTCAGCGGCTCGGCGGAGATGAAGGTCGCGCCGTCGTCCGGCGGCAGGCCGCCGCCGTGCGCGTTCGCGCTGCGGTAGAGCCCGCCGCTCATCTGCCAGCCTCCAAGGGGTACGTCGCAACCGGGTCCGGCCGGCCCCGCCCAACCGGAACCTTAGTCAACCTCCGCCCGTTACCCGCGCCCGGCGCGGTCGATCCACCCCCGGCCCGATAGGCTGGCGATCCCATGTCCGAAGCCTCCGCCTCCCACGCCGCCGACAGCCGCGAGCTGACCGCCGCGCAGCGCAACGCCGTCGCCGAACTGCTCCGAGTCTCACCGGTCGCCGACGAGCTGGGCCGGCGCTTCGCCCAGGCCGGTCACGAACTGCACCTGGTGGGCGGATCCGTCCGCGACGCGCTGCTCGGCCGGCTCGGCAACGACCTCGACTTCTGCACCGACGCCCACCCGGACGAGACGGTCAAGGTGATCCGTGGCTGGGCGGAGTCGATCTGGGAGACCGGACGCGAGTTCGGTACCATCGCCTGCCAGCGCGACGGCCTCAACCTGGAGATCACCACCTTCCGGGCCGAGGTCTACGACCAGGTCAGCCGCAATCCGGTGGTGCAGTACGGCACCAGCCTGACCGAAGACCTGAAGCGCCGCGACTTCACAGTCAACGCGATGGCGGTCAGCCTGCCCGACCACCGGTTCACCGACCCGTACGGCGGGCTGGCCGACCTGGCCGCCAAGATCATTCGTACGCCCGGCACGCCGCAGGAGTCGTTCCGCGACGACCCCCTGCGGATGCTGCGCGCGGCCCGGTTCGCCGCCCAGCTCCGCTTCGCCGTCCACCCGGACGTCCGCGAGGCGATGACCGGAATGGCCGGTGACCTCGACCGGATCACCGCCGAGCGGATCCGGGACGAGTTCACCAAGCTGCTCTGCGGCGCCGACCCGATCACCGGGCTGCGGCTGCTCGTCGACACCGGCCTGGCCGAGCGCTTCCTGCCGGAGCTGACCGGCCTGAAGCTCACCATCGACGAGCACGCTCAGCACAAGGACGTCTACGAGCACACGCTCACGGTGGTCAGCAACGCCATGTCGCTGGAGACCGACGGCTGCGACTTCGTGCTGCGGATGGCCGCGCTCATGCACGACATCGGCAAGCCGGCCACCAAGGCGGTCGGCGCGGACGGCCGGGTCAGCTTCCACCACCACGAGGTGGTCGGGGCCCGGCTGACAAAGGCCCGGATGAAGGCGATGCGCTACTCCAAGGAGATCACCTCTCAGGTGGTCAAGCTGGTCGGCCTGCACCTGCGCTTCTACGGGTACGGCCGCGGCGAGTGGACCGACTCGGCGGTGCGCCGGTACGTCACCGACGCCGGCGACCTGCTGTCCCGCCTGCACAAGCTGACCCGTTCCGACTGCACCACCCGCAACCGGCGCAAGGCCGCGCAGCTCGCGGCCGACTACGACGCGCTGGAGGAGCGGATCGCCCGGATCGCCGCCGAGGAGGACCTGGCCCGGGTGCGGCCGGACCTGGACGGCAACGCGATCATGGAGTTGCTCGGCGTGCCGCCGGGGCCGGTGGTCGGCCGTGCCTGGCAGCACCTCAAGGAGCTGCGTCTGGAGCGCGGGCCGCTGGCCCGCGACGAGGCCGAGGCGGAGCTGCTGCGCTGGGCCCGCGACGAGGGCATCACCGGCTGATCTCCCGGCCGGGACGCTCAACGACGATACGGCGGCGTGTCGACCGAAAGGTTGACGCGTGTCAGTCGATGTCTCCCGCATGATGATGGTCATCATCAGCCGCCCGGATCGACGGGTACGGCTGTCCTGATCACATCCGCCCGTCCCCAAGGGACGGCCGCTGGACACGGGGAGAACATTCAGTGTCACGTCATGGCGCGCTGCGCCGCTCCGCGCTGGTGGGGCTGGCCCTCACCTCCGCGACCTCCATCATCTGCGCCGCCACCGGCGGCGCCGCCTCAGCCGACCCGGCCGGCCCGAAGCGTGCCCCGGTCCGGGGCGCCGACACGGCCGAGGCGGTACCCGGCCGCTACATCGTCGTACTCAAGGACGGCAAGGCCAGCCCTGCCAAGGTGAAGTCCACCGCGTCGGCCCTCGCCGGCGAGCACGGCGGGTCGGTACGGCGGGTGTTCGGCAAGGCGCTGTCCGGCTACTCCGCCGGCATGGACCGCCGGCAGGCGGAGCGCGTCGCCGCTG
This sequence comes from Micromonospora echinospora, assembly GCF_014203425.1. Classification (NCBI taxonomy): domain Bacteria; kingdom Bacillati; phylum Actinomycetota; class Actinomycetes; order Micromonosporales; family Micromonosporaceae; genus Micromonospora; species Micromonospora echinospora. The sequence continues at coordinate 574,137 of NZ_JACHJC010000001.1, read as the reverse complement.
ACCCGGACGTCGCCTACGTGCAGCAGGTCCAGCGCTACCAGGCCACCGGCACCCAGACCACCCCGCCGTGGGGGCTGGACCGGATCGACCAGGCCCGGCCGAAGACCGACGGGAAGTACACCTACCCGGCGACCGGCGCCGGAGTGACCGCCTACGTCATCGACACCGGCATCGACATCGACCATGAGGACTTCGGCGGCCGGGCCAGCAACGGCTACGACGCGGTGGAGTCCGACGACGTGGCCCAGGACTGCGACGGGCACGGCACGCACGTGGCCGGCACGATCGGCGGCACGAAGTACGGGGTCGCCAAGGACGTCGCGCTCGTCGCCGTGCGGGTGCTCGACTGCGACGGCGGCGGCAGCAGCGAGCAGGTGCTCGCCGGCATCGACTGGGTCACCTCGCACGCCACCGGGCCGTCGGTGGCCAACATGAGCCTCGGCTTCGAGGGCGTCGACCAGGCGGTGAACGACGCGGTCGCCCGCTCCATCGCCTCCGGCATCACCTACGCCGTCGCGGCCGGCAACAGCATGCAGGACGCCTGCGGCGCCTCCCCGGCGGGCGTGCCGGCGGCCATCACCGTCGGCGCCACCGATCAGATCGACTTCCGGGCCTGGTTCTCCAACTACGGCAACTGCCTGGACACCTTCGCGCCGGGCACCGGCATCGTCTCGGCCAAGGCCGGCACCGCCGCCGGCACGGAGACGATGAACGGCACGTCGATGGCCTCCCCGCACGTCGCGGGCGCCGCGGCGCTGCTGCTGGAGGCGCACCCGGGCTGGACGCCGCAGCAGGTGCGCGACTCCGTGGTGAGCACGAGCGTCAGCGGCGCGGTGCACGACACCATGGGCTCGCCCGACCGGCTGCTGCACGTCGGCGACGCGGTGGTGGCGCGCGAGTCGTACGGCCTCAAGGCCCGCGGCAACGGCCTGTACGTGACGGCGGAGAGCGGCGGCAACCGGCCGTTGGTCGCCCGCGGCACCGAGGTCGGCGCCTGGGAGCGGTACGACGTGGTGGACGCCGGCAACGGCTACTACGGCCTGCGTGCGGTGACGAACAACCTGTTCGTCACCGCCGAGAGCGGCGGCAACCGGCCGCTGATCGCGCGGTCCGCCGCGATCGGCGACTGGGAGAAGTTCCAGATCGTCACGAACACCGACGGCTCGGTCAGCCTGAAGGCCGTGACCAACGGCAAGTACGTCACCGCCTCGAACACCACCAACCCGCTGATCGCCAGCAAGACCACCATCGGCGCGGCGGAGAAGTTCGACTTCGACGCGGCGCCCTCGGTGGTCGCCATCAAGGCGGTGGCCAACGGCAACTACGTGACCACCGAGAGCGGCGGCACCCGGCCGCTGATCGCCCGGTCCGCGACCGTCGGGGCCTGGGAGAGGTACGAGGTCGTCAGCGTGGGCGACGGGTTCTTCGCCCTGCGCGCGTTGGCCAACAACCAGTTCGTCACGGCGGACGCCGGCGGCAACCGGGCGCTGATCGCCAAATCCACCGTGATCGACGCCTGGGAGGTCTTCGACTTCCTCGACTACAACACCGACGGCTCGGTCTACCTGCGGGCGAACGCCAACGGCAAGGCAGTCACCGCCGGCGCCACCGGGGGCAGCCAGCTCATCGCCAGCCGCGTCATCGACTGGGACAGCGAGACCCTGGGCCTGAGCACCGGCGAGAAGTTCGTCTTCACCGCGCTCTGACCCGCCACACCGAAACGGCGCCCGCCGGCTCCCCGAGGGGAGATCCGGCGGGCGCCGTCGTTCGTCACGCGCTGACGGTGCTGCCGCCCACCGTGTTCTTGCCGTTGCTCTGCGCGCTGCTGCCCAGCCGCGCCAGCAGCCCGGCCAGGTCGATGCCGGTGAGGTCGCTGCCGAGCTGGAGACCCTGGGCGACGTTCCCCGCCACCGACTTGGTCAGCGACGACGCGCCGTCGGTGGAGATCACCGTCATCTTGTCGATCGCGCCGATCGGGGCGCTGGCCGCGCCGACCACCTCGGGCAGCACCTTGACCAGCAGGTCCAGGACGGCCGCTTCGCCGTACGCGGCGAACGCCTCGGCCTTGCGGGCCATCGCGTCGGCCTCGGCCTGACCCTTTGCCAGGATGGCCGCGGCCTCGGCCTGGCCCTCCCGCTCGACCGCCTCGGCGATCGCGGAACGCCGGCGCTGCTCCGCCTCACCCTCCTTGGCGCCCTCGATCGCGTTCGCCTCGGCCAGCGCGGCCCGGCGGGCCCGCTCGCCCTCACCGGTGAGGCGGGCCTGCTCGGCGGAGGCCTGCGCGGCGGCGATGGTCGCCTGCCGCTGCGCGTCGGCGTGGAGCACCGCGGCGTTGCGGGCCGCCTCGGCCTCCTGCTCGACCTTGTACCGGGCCGCGTCGGCCGGCTTGCGCACCTCGGTGTCGAGCTGACGCTGCTTCAGTTCGGCGTTGCGCTCGGCCACCTTCTGCTGCTCGGAGAGGATCGCCTGGTCCCGCTCGGCCTGGGCGAGCGGCCCGGCCGCCGCCGACTTCGCCTTCGCCGCGTCGATCTCGGCCTGAATTCCGGCCTGCTTGAGCGACAGGTTCCGGTTCGCCTCGGCGATCGCCTCCTCGGCGAGCAGCCGCTCCTGCTCGGCCTGCTGGCGGGCCCGCGCCTCGGCGATGGCCGCGTCCTTGAGCACCCGGGCGGCCTCGGGACGGCCCAGGTCCTGCAGGTAGGAGCCCTCGGCCGAGATGTCCTGGAGCTGGAACGTGTCCAGCACCAGGCCCTGGTTGGTCATCGAGTGCTCGGCCTCCTCGGCGACCGCGCTGGCGAACGCCGCCCGATCCCGGATGATCTCCTCGACGGTGAGCCGCCCGACGATCGAGCGCAGCGCGCCGGCCAGCACCTCCCGGGTGAAGTTGTCGATCTCCTCCTGCTGGTTCAGGAAGCGCTGGGCGGCGGCGCGGATCGCGTCCTCGGTGCCGCCGACCTTGACGATCGCGACGCCGTGCAGCTCGGTGCGGATGCCCTGCTTGCTCACCGCGCCCCGGATGCTGACGTCGATCCGGCGGCTGGACAGGTCGAGCGACTGGAGCTTCTGGACCACCGGCAAAACGAAGACCGAGGCGCCGAGCACGACCTTCTGCCCGGACATGTCGGTGGAGCGGGCTCCGTCGGCGGACTGGGTGGTGCGGCCCTTGCGGCCGGTGACGATGAACGCCTGGTTCGGCCCGGCCACCTTGATCCGGGACAGCACGAACAGGACGAGGACGACGGCGAGGAGAACCGCGCCGCCGATGGCGACGAGCAGGGGCATGGGCATTCCTGTCTGTTGGTGTCAGTAGGTCTCGACGTGCACGCTGGTCTCGCTCAGTGCTTCGACCACGAAGATCCGGGCGCCGACCGGGAGCGGCCCGTCGGCGCGGGCGTTGAGCTTCACCGGCTGGCCCGCGAGGCGCACCCGCACCTCGCCGTAGCCGCCGCTGGGGATCGGCGTCACCACCAGGCCGATCGCGCCGGCCAGGTGGTCGCGGGTGGGGGTGGCGTCGGTGCGCATGTTGCGGGCCGCGCGGCTCAGCCGGGCCGCCAGCCAGCCGGTGGGCACGGCGGCGAGCGCGCCGCCGGCCACCGCCGCCGCGATCATTCCGGGGGTACGCCCCCCGAGCAGCTCGTTGACGATCGCGCCGCCGAAGCCGAACGCCCCGGTGAACCCGGCGGCCGCCTCCAGCGACACCGGCCCGTCGACGTCCGGCTGGCCGAGGTGGAGCACTCCCGAGCCGAGCAGGGCGAGCGTCAGCACGCCCACACCGACCCCGCCGATGATCAGGAAGATGAGCGTCCCGGTGGCCATGACCTGCACGGTATCGACGCCGTGCAACATCCACTTCGCTCGGCGGACGTTCAGCGCCCGGGTCAGCGCGGCGCGATCGTCACCTCGGCGAGGAAGAGGTCCTTCGGCAACGGCTGACGCACGAGTTCGCGGCCGGTGGTGTCGGCGAGCACGAAGTCCCGCGATCCGTACGGCCGCCGGTAGAGCAGGCGGTCGTCGCCGACCCAGACGACGTCGGCCACCGGCAGCGGGTTCACCACCCGGCCGGTCGCCGCCTCCACGAGCAGCGGCTCCTGCTGCCCCTGCACCACCACCAGTCTCCCGTCCGGTGACCAGGCCCACGGCCCGGCCGGGTCGCCCGGCAGCGGCTCGAAGCGGGTGGGCCGGCCGCTGTCGGCGGCGAAGAACTGGACGCCCCGCCGGGGGTGCCGGACCGCCTCGGACCGGGGACCGTTCGGGTCGGTCTGCTGGAGCAGCACCTCCCGCCCGTCGCGGGTCCAGAGGAAGAAGCACGAGTCGGTGCAGGGGTAGCGGGCGGTGTCGACGGCGTGGGATCGCGTGGTGCCGTCGACGCTCAGCACGACGAAACCGGGGTGACCGACCCGATTACTGGTGAACAGCAGGCTGCGGCCGTCCGGCGACCAGCTCGGCGAGCCGAGCGCGCGGCCCGGCTCGTACCAGCGGGTGGTGCCGCCGACCAGGTCGACGAGGCCGACCTGCCGGGGCCGGTCGTCGTCCCAGACCGCCACCAGCGAACCGGTGGGCGCGGGCAGGACGGCGTCGTAGCGGCTGTTGCCGAAGTACCGGCCGCGTCCCCGGTCGAGCAGGTACGACGGCCCGGCGGCGCCCGCCCCCGCCCGCGTGCCGGTGACCACCCAGTCGCCGGGCAGCACCAGCGGCCGGTCCGCCCAGTCCGGTCCGGGCGCCGACCGGACGACCGGCGACGGGTCGACGGTGACCGGCGGCGCGGTCGGCGGCGGGGCGGGGCGCGGACGGAGCAGGACGAACGGCAGCGCCACGGCGACCACCGCGACGAGCGCGGCAGCAGCAGTGCCCACGCGCCGGCGGCGGCGCAGCCGGTGGCCTCGGCAGAGCGCGCGCGACGCCAGGTCCGGAGCGGGCGCGGCGCCGTCGGCGAGATCGTGTACGGCCGTCCGGAGCGTCTCGTCCAGCGACGTGCTCATCGGGTCACCTCCGTCCGGTTCGTCAGTCCGTCGAGCCCCGGCACCAGCTTCCGGAGACGGGCCAGCGCCTTGGCGCTCTGGCTGGCCACGGTGCCGGGCCGGCAGCCGAGCAGCGCGGCCGTCTGCTCGACGCTCAGGTCCTCCAGGTAGCGCAGGGTGAGCACGGCGCGCTGGCGCGGCGGCAGCGCCCGCAGCGCGTCCCGCACCAGCAGCCGGAGGTCGCTGTCGTCGCCGGCGGCCGGTCGCTCCGGCAGTTCGGCTACCGGCACCTCCGCACGCCGCGCCCGTCGCCGCCAGCCGGAGACCTGGTCGTGGTAGAGGATCCGCTTCACGTACGGCTCCGCGTCGCCGTGGATCCGGGGCCACCGGACGTACGCCTTGGCCAGCGCGTTCTGCAGCAGATCCTCCGCCGCGTGCTGGCTGCCGGCCAGCGCGTACGCGACCCGCAGCAGGGCCGCTCCCCGCTCGTTGACGAACGCGGTGAACTCCCCGTCGACCTCTGCCACCGTCCACCTCCGCATCTGAGACGCCCGGGGCGGGGAAATCTTTGCCCACCGCGCGACAATGGGAGGCATGCGCTGGACTGTGCTCGCCTCGCCGATCGGGGAGTTCTCCATCGGCACCGACGACGGCGCGGTGCGCGGCGCGCACTTCGGCCGGGTGGACGGGGCGACCGACGAGCCCGGCGACGAGGTGGCGCGGCTGGCGGTGGCGGAGCTGCGGGCGTACTTCGCAGGTGAGCTGACCGAGTTCACCGTGCCGGTGTCGGCCCCGCGCGGCTCGGAGTTCGAACGCGCGGTCTGGCGGGAGATGACCCGCATCCCGTACGGGGAGACGAAGACCTACGGCGAGGTGGCGAAGGCGGTCGGCGACTCGGGCGGGGCGCGGGCGGTCGGGGTGGCCTGCAACCGCAATCCGGTGCCGGTGATCGTGCCCTGTCACCGGATCGTCGGCGCGGGCGGCAAGCTGGTCGGCTTCGGCGGCGGGCTGCCGCGCAAGGTGACGCTGCTGGAGCTGGAGGCCTCCGTGGCGCTGCGGCGCGCCTGGTCCTGACGTACGCGAAGAAGAAAGGCCGGGTCCGCGCGGACCCGGCCTTCCTTACTGCTGTGCGTCAGCGCGTCAGCGCTCGATCTCGCCGGCGATGAACGCCTCGACGGCGGCGTGCGCGTCGTGGTCGGCGTACTGCTCCGGCGGGGACTTCATGAAGTACGAGGAGGCGGAGAGGATCGGGCCACCGATCTTCCGGTCCAGCGCGATCTTCGCGGCCCGGACGGCGTCGATGATGACACCGGCCGAGTTCGGCGAGTCCCACACCTCGAGCTTCAGCTCCGCGTTGAGCGGGGTGTCGCCGAAGGAGCGGCCCTCCAGGCGGATGTACGCCCACTTGCGGTCGTCCAGCCACGGCACGTGGTCGGACGGGCCGATGTGCACGTCGCTCTTGCTCATCTCGTGCGGGATCTGGGAGGTCACCGACTGGGTCTTCGAGATCTTCTTCGAGACCAGGCGGGTGCGCTCCAGCATGTTCATGAAGTCCATGTTGCCGCCGAAGTTGAGCTGGTACGTGCGCAGCAGCTCGACCCCGCGGTCCTCGAAGAGCTTCGCCAGGGCGCGGTGCACGATCGTGGCGCCGACCTGGCTCTTGATGTCGTCGCCGACGATCGGCAGGCCGGCGTCGGTGAACTTCTTCGCCCACTCCGGGTCGGAGGCGATGAAGACCGGCAGGGCGTTCACGAACGCGCAGCCGGCGTCGATCGCGGCCTGGGCGTAGAACTTGTCGGCCTCCTCGGAGCCCACCGGGAGGTAGGAGACGACCACGTCGACCTGGGCGTCGCGCAGCGCCTGCGCCACGTCGACCGGCTTGGCGTCCGACTCCTCGACGATCTCGCGGTAGTACTGGCCGAGACCGTCGAAGGTCGGGCCGCGCTGCACGGTGACGCCGGTCGGCGGCACGTCACACAGCTTGATCGTGTTGTTCTCGCTGGCGACGATCGCCTCCGCGAGGTCCATGCCCACCTTCTTGGCGTCCACGTCGAACGCCGCGACGAACTTCACGTCGGATACGTGGTAGTCGCCGAAGGTGACGTGCATGAGACCCGGGACGCGGTCGTTCGGGTCGGCGTTCCGGTAGTACTCCACGCCCTGGACCAGGGACGAGGCGCAGTTACCCACACCGACGATGGCGACGCGGACGGAGCCCATAGCGTCTGCCTCCTTCTTCTTCATCACGGCCGCTCTGTCCTGGACGTTCCAGGCGTGGGCGGGCTGTCGTTGTCTCGTCGGCCGTCGGCCGACCCGGTTCGCGGGTCGGCCGGGGCCCGGCCGGAGCGCTCGTTGGCGATGAGCTCCTCCAGCCAGCGGACTTCGCGCTCACAGGCGTCGAGCCCGTGGCGCTGCAGTTCCAGGGTGTACGCGTCGAGTCGCTCGGCTGCCCGGCCGAGCACGTCACGAAGACCTTCGCGACGTTCCTCGATCTTGCGACGACGACCTTCCAGGATCCGGAGCCGGGTGGCCTGGTCGGTCCGGGCGAAGAACGCGAAGTGCACGCCGAAGCCCGTGTCGTCGTACGTCTCGGGTCCAGCCTGCGCTATCAGCTGGGCGAAGCGTTCCTTGCCCTCCGCGGTAATGGTGTAGACCACCCGACCACGTCGGCTGGTCAGCGCGGGAACCTCCTCGGCGGTCGCGGGTGTCTCAGCGGCTTCGGTGATCCATCCCGCCGCCTGCAACCGGCGCAGGGTCGGGTAGAGCGAGCCGTAGCTGATCGCCGCCCGGATGGCGCCGAGCTTGGCGGTCAGCTCCTTGCGCAGTTCGTAGCCGTGCATCGACGCCTCCTGCAGGAGGCCGAGGATGGCGAGCTCGAGCACGGGCCATCCCCTCTTTCCCCCTGCGCGGAGCACCAACCACCGCGATGTATCGGACCGATACATCGCACGTTAGCGGAGACTGATGTGCGGGGCAAACCCCCGCTTTGGCGACGCGATCATCACTGATCGTGACCATGGTCGCCTGGGTTCGTCGGAGCGCGTACCCTTTGCCGCATGCGTACGCAGCGCCAGGTCGTCGACTACTCGCTCCAGAAGCGGGCGGTGCTGCGTGAACTGCTCGCCGGGCGGATCGGCACGTACGACGTCTGCGACGCCTCGCCGTACCTGAAGAACGCTGCTCGCTTCCACGGCGAGCCGACCGATCACCGCTGCCCGATCTGCCGCAGCGAGAACCTGATCCACGTCCACTACATTTACGGTGACGAACTCAAGCAGTCGGCGGGTCAGGCGCGTACCCGGGCCGAGTTGCCCGTCCTGGCCATGACGCTGCGTGAGTTCCAGGTGTTCGTGGTGGAGGTCTGCCCCGGCTGCGACTGGAACCATCTCGTCGAGCAGTTCCTGCTCGGCCGGGATGGTCTCGCGGGCGAGGCGGAGGGCGCGGAGGATTCCGTCGCGGCCAACGGCTCCACCCCTCGGCGAAGGCGAGAGGCGCAACGGTGAACGTGGCTGTCCCGATCTCTGCCGGCCCATTCCCCGGGCGGCGGGATCGACAGCCTTTAGGCGTAATTAGTCCGAATAGATCGGATTTGACGGGCAGCCGCTGGCACGGCCGGCGGGTAACGTCCCGTGTTCCAGCTCACGGCAACCCGGTGGCGGCGCCCCCGCGCCCCACCGCGACCGGCAGGGTGTGAGGAATGAACTACGGCGATCCCAGTTCTTCGCGTGGGCGGGCCCAGATCCCGGACCCGAACGGCGACCCCGGTTCCGATTGGAGCCGGGGCGGGAACGGTTGGTCCGGCTCCCCGGACGGCGGCGCCTCGGCGCGCGCCTCCGCGACACCGTACGGCTCGGGCGGCCGGGCCTCGGTCGGCGGCGCTGCTCCGGCACCGCGCCCAGCGTCGGGCTCGGCCTCGGTGGGCCGGGCCGGCTCGGGCGGCCGGGCCTCGGTGCCCGTCTCGCCGGCGCCCGGCGCAACCGGGCGCGCGGGCGCCGGGCGGGCATCGGTTCCGGTCTCCCCGGCCGCTCCGGCCGGACGTGCCGCGGTCGGCGCGGCGAGCGTGGGCGGTCGCGCGAGTGTCGGCGCGCGGGCGAGCGTCGGCGCGGCAGCGGTAGGCGGCCGCGCCCGGGTGCCCGGCTCCGCCGGCGGTGGTCCCGGTGGTCCCGGCGGCCCGCTCGGCCCCGGCCGGGGCGGTCGCGGCGAGGACCCGGCGCGCGCGAAGAAGCGCCGCCGGATCAACATGCTGATCGCCGGCTTCGCCGTGTTCATCATGCTCGCCGGCATCGGCGTGGTGAGCTTCACCTGGTACTCCACCAAGGTGGTGCTCCCGGAGGACACGATCCCGCCGCTGTCCACCACGATCTACGACTCGAGCGGCAAGGAACCCATCGCGCGGATCGGTGACCAGAACCGCCAGCTCGTCACGATCGACCAGATTCCGGAGCACGTCCAGCACGCGGTGGCCGCGGCGGAGGACCGGAATTTCTACAAGCACTCCGGTGTGGACTACAAGGGCATCACCCGGGCCGCGTGGAACAACCTCACCGGCGGCGACAAGCAGGGCGCCTCGACCATCACCCAGCAGTACGCACGCAACGCGTTCGACAACCTGAACCAGGACACGTACGGCCGCAAGGTGAAGGAGGCGGTCCTCGCCTCCAAGCTGAACGACAAGTACGACAAGCGCGTGATCATGCAGCACTACCTGAACGTCATCTACTTCGGCCGGGGCGCCTACGGCATCCAGGCGGCGTCGCAGACGTACTTCAAGAAGAACGTCAAGGACCTGAACGTGGCCGAGGCCGCCGTGCTCGCCGCCCTGATCAAGCAGCCGGAGCCGAGCGCCACGCACAAGGGCTACGACCCGGCGATCAACGCGCAGGCCGCTGTCGACCGGTGGAACTACGTGATCAACGGCATGATCACGGAGAAGTGGCTTGATGCGCCGAACACGCCGCAGCACCCCACCGAGTATCCGAAGAACATCCAGAAGCCGTCGAAGAACAGCGGCGGCGGCTTCGGCATCGACACCCCGTACGGCAACGTCGTCAACTACGTCTCCCAGGAACTGCGCGAGATGAAGCTCTGCACCGACAACGAGGCCGAGGTGACGGACAAGAAGCCGCTGTGCGCCAAGGCGCTGAGCCGCGGCGGCTACAAGATCACCACCACCATCAACCGGAAGATGCAGGAGGCGGCGCTCGACGCGGCCCAGCGGGCCAGGAAGGGCTCCGAACTCGCCGGCCAGCGGTCGAACCTGATGGCCGCCGTGGTGGCGATCGACCCGAAGACCGGGCGCGTGCTCGCCTACTACGGCGGGGACAACGGCACCGGCACCGACTACGCCGGGAAGAACGTGGACAACGGCGTCGTCAGCGGCGGCCACTCGCCGGGTTCGAGCTTCAAGATCTACACGCTCGCCGCGGCGCTGAAGGAAGGCATCTCGCTCAAGTCCCGGTGGAAGGGTTCGGCGTTCACGCCGAAGGACACCAAGTTCAAGGTCAGCAACGCCGGCGCGGACAAGGTCTCCTGCGGTGACTCCTGCACGCTCGAACTGTCGACGCTCAAGTCGCTGAACGTGCCGTTCTACTACATCACCGAGAAGATCGGCCCGGAGAAGGTGCTCGACATGGCCAAGCAGGCCGGCGTCACCACCATGTGGCAGACCGACACCAACCCGGCCAAGGCGCACGACCTGACCAAGGCCGACCCGAAGGACCTGGCGCCGGCGCCGTTCTTCCACGTCATCGGGTACGGCCAGTACCCGATCACCGTGCTCGACCACGCCAACGGCGTCGCCACCTTCGCGAACCAGGGCATGTACCACAAGGCGCACTTCATCCGAAAGGTGGAGAAGCAGAACCCGGACACCGGTAAGTGGGACCTGGTCGGCGCGGAGAAGCTCAAGGGGCAGCAGCGGATCGAGAAGGACGTCGTCGCTGACGTCACCTCCGTGCTGAAGCAGTACCCGGGCCAGATCAACAAGCGGCTCGACGACGGCCGTCAGGTGGCCGAGAAGACCGGCACCTGGGAACTCGGCGACAAGACCACCCGCAACGGCGACGCCTGGATGATCGGCTACACGCCACAACTCGCCACCGCCGTCTGGGTCGGCAACGTCAAGGACCGCAAGCCGATCCAGTACAAGGACGGCCGGGACATCAGCGGCGCCCGGATGCCGGGTGACATCTTCAAGCGCTTCATGGACGACGCGCTCAAGGGCAAGGACAAGGAAGAGTTCCCGCCCGCGGCGAACGTCGGCAAGGACGACACCGGCAACGGCGAGGCACCGCCGCCGCCGACCGAGCCCGGCCAGCCGGGCGGCCCGAACTGCGACCCGCTGGGCCTGTTCTGCCCCGGCGGCACGCCCGGTGGCGGCACCCCCGGTGGCGGCAACCAGGGCGGCACCCCCGGCGGGGGCGGGCTCCCCGGTGGCGGCGGACGCCCCGGCGGTGGTGGCGGCGGTGGCGGGCTGCTACCGAGCACACCACCGACACGACAGAACTGACGCGCACGACCCGACGGCGGCGGCCGGACCCGAGCGGTCCGGCCGCCGCCGGCGTTTCGCGTACCGGAATTTCTCCGCGCGCGACGGGACGGCGACCCCCTGTGTACGGCAGGATGCCTCTCCATGAGCACCCAGTCGCCCGCAGGCATCGATGAGCTTGGCGCGTCCGAGGCGGCGCCACGATCAGAGACGGTGGACCATCCGTCCCGCTCGGACTGGTTCGTCCGCGGCGCCTCCGGTCTGATCGGCGGGCCGCTCGGCGACCACGCCGCCGCCCTGGACCGGCCGGCCGACCGCGAGAGCCGGTTCTGGACCGCCGGCCGGATCGTGCTGGCGCTCGTCTGCCTGACGCTGGCCCTGCACTGGGTGCAGAAATCCCCCTGCCAGGACGGCGCCTGGCAGAACAACATCCAGTACACCCGCATGTGCTACACCGACGTGCTGGCGCTCTACTACGCCGAAGGGCTCAACGAGGGCAAGGTGCCCTACGCCGACCACCCGGTGGAGTACCCGGTGCTGACCGGCTACTTCATGGGCGCGCTCGGCCTGCCGGTGCACGCCCTAGGCGTCGACAACCCCGCCATCAACCAGGGACAGTGGTTCTACAACCTCAACGCGCTGGTGCTCGGCGCGCTCGCCGTTGCCACCGTCGCAGTGATCCTCAGCCTGCGCCGCCGACGACCCTGGGACGCCGCGCTGTTCGCGCTCTCCCCGGCCCTGGTGCTCACCGCCACCGTCAACTGGGACCTGCTCGCCATCGGCCTGGCCTCGTTCGGCCTGCTGGCCTGGGCACGCGCCCGCCCCGACCGGTACGCGATGCTGCTGCCCGCGGTGGCGGGCGTGCTAATCGGACTCGGTGGCGCGGCCAAGATGTGGCCGCTGTTCCTCCTCGGCCCGATCCTGGTGCTCACGCTGCGGGCCGGGAAACTGGCGGCCGGGCTCGTCGCCACGGCCACCGCGCTGGTGTCCCTTGTGGCGGTGAACCTGCCGGTGGCGATTCCCTACCGGGAGAACTGGGAACGCTTCTTCGACCTGAACACCACACGACCCATCGACTGGGGCACGCTCTGGTACATCGGCCGCTACCTGGACGGCCGGATCAGCCCGTCCGCACCCGGCGAACTCGGGCCGTTCGAATGGCTCAACGCCAACATCCCCACCCTCAACTGGGTGTCGTACCTGCTCTTCGGGCTGGCCTGCCTCGGCGTGGCCGGACTGGCGTTGCTGGCGCCGCGCCGGCCCCGGCTGGCCCAGCTCGCCTTCCTGGTCGTCGCCGCGTTCCTCATCTTCAGCAAGGTCTGGTCCCAGCAGTTCGTGCTCTGGCTGCTGCCGCTCGCGGTGCTCGCCCGGCCGCGCTGGGGAGCGTTCCTGGCCTGGCAGATCGCCGAGGTCGGCTACTTCGCCGCGTTCTACGGCGAACTGCTCGGCACGGCCATGTCCCGGCCAGTGTTCCCCGAGGGCGTCTTCGTGCTGGCGTCAAGCCTGCGTCTGATCACCGTGGCGGTGCTCTGCGGGTTCATCATCCGGGACATCCTGCGGCCCGAACTCGACGCGGTCCGGCAGACCTACGCCGACGACCCCGACGGCGGGGTGCTCGACGGCGCGCCCGACGCGCCCTGGCACCAGCGCTGGCGGGCGCGCGCCGCCGAACAGCCCGCCGAACCCGTGCCCGTCTGAGCGACGGAGCAGGTCGGCCTAGAGCCGGAACACGACCGCCTCGCCGACCTGCTCCCGGGCCACGCCCAGCGCGTCGACCGGCCGGTCCAGCATCCCCTCCCACGGGGTGCCCTCCAGCTCGTCGCGCAACACGACCACGTTCTTCACGCCGATCCGCCGCAGATAGTCGACGCTCGCGTAGTCGGGGAAGCTGACTGTGGCCTCCCGGATCTGGGCCTGCGACCGTGGTGTGAAGCCGCTGCCGCCGTTGACCATCGGCTGGAACCGGTCGGTGGACCAGAGCATCACCGGCTGATCCAGGTTCTGGCTGCTCGGCAGCACGAGCATCGGCCCGTCCACGGTCCGCAGCGCCGCCGGCTGCCGCGGCACCACCGGCTGCGGCGTGGCGTTCAGCCCTTCCACCAGCACCAGCGCCAGCGGCAGCAGCGTCGCCAACCGCAGCCACGGACCCGGCCACGGCGGCACCCGCTCGGCGGCCAGCTCGCGTACCCGCATGCAGAACGCGGTGACCGCGCCGGCCGCGAGCAGGCCCAGCAGCAGGGTGGTCCAGAGCATCATCCGGCCCGGCGTCCGCAGCCCGCTCCAGCCCGGCAGGTAGTCGAAGAGCGGCACGTAGGTGAACCGGCCGCCGAAGAACCGGGTGCCCATCGCCAGCGCCATCGTCACCAGCACCCCGGCGAGCAGGAAGATCCGGTGGCGGACCCGCCACACCGAGAAGAACAGGCCCCCGGCGGCGAGCGCGTAGAGCACGAAGCCCGGCAGCAACGTCATCTCCGGATGCCAGGGCAGCACGGCCCGGGCGCCCTCGTGCAGACCACCCCAGATGCGGGACTCGGCCGGCGCGGTGAAGAACCCGCTCGCCGGTGGCGAGTAGAGGCCGATGTCGCCGATCGTGCGCTCCGCGTTCGGGTGCAGCTCGGCGACCCGGAAATAGGGCCCCGCGAGCGCCGCGCCGACCGCCGCGAAGACGAGCCCGCCCAGCACGTCGGCCAGGAACAGCCGCCAGCCGAACGGACGCTTCACCCGGCGCCGCCGCACGAACCACAGCACCACCGAGACCAGGCCCGTCCCCGCCAGCATGTACGCGAACGGCAGCCCGATGCCGAAACCGAGGCTGAGCTGCCACGCGGCCACCAGCCACCCGGCGAACGCCCACCCCGCGTGCCGGCGGCGCGGCCGGTAGCCGTACCGCAGTGACCAGCCGTGACCCCGCGCCAGCATCGCCAGCGCCAACGGGATGCCGCCGTTGGAGATGATGTGCAGGTGGCCGGCCTGGGCCAGCAGCCACGGCGCGTAGGCGAAGCTCGCCCCGGCCACCGCGCCGCCGATCCGGCCCGCGCCGAGCTGCCGGGCCAGCGCGTACGCACCGAACGCGGCGAGCGCGTGCGCCAGCACGAACATGATGTTGTAGCGCAGCACGGCCTGCTCCGGCCCGACCCCGATCAGGCCGGCCGGGGCGTACCCGAGCAGCGTGTCGGAGAACGCGAAGCTCCAGTTCTCCGGATAGAACGTGTTCGAGTGCCACAGCTGCGCGGGATTCGTCCGCAGGATGTGCCCGGACCAGGCCATCTGCCACGCCTGCAGGCTCGGGTCCCAGTAGTCGTGAGGCAGCGTGTGCCGCGGATAGCGCAGCGTGGGCCAGGTCATCGCCGCCGCCAGCGCCAGCGCGGCGACGACGGCGAGCGTCCACTCGTGCACCAGGAAACGGCCCACCGCGCGGACGGCCCGGCGGGGGCGACCGAGCACCGGCTCGGGTGCCGGACCGAACGCGGACCACGGGTCGGCCGGTTCGTCGCCGCCCGTACCGTCCTTCTTCGAGGCGTCGGTCTTCTCCGCGGCGTCGTCCTTCTTGGTGGCGTCCGCTCTGTCCCGGGCCCCGGCCTTCGCCACGGTGACGCCGTCCTCCCCGGCGTCGCCGTTGCTCCCGGTCACGTCCCGCGCCTCGTCCTCGTTCCCGGCTTCGGCGCTGGCCCCCGCCTTGTCGGCGGCCCCCGCCTTGCCGGCGGTGCTCGTCTTGCCGGCGGTGCTCGCCGTGCCTGCCGCCTTCGCCCTGCCGGTGCGGCGAGCCTTGCCGGTCCGCTTCGCCGTGCCGGCACTCGTCACCGTGCCTGCGGCGTCGTCCTCACCGGATTTGTCCGCGCCGGAGGCGCGCTCGTCGGGCGAGCCGTTCCCGGGCCCGACCCCGGCCGTGTCGTCCGGCCCGTTCTTCGCGCCGTTCCCGGGCCCGACCTCGGCCGTCTCGTCCGGCGGGTTCTTCGCGCCGGTCCCGTCCGCCCGGGTCTCGGCGCCGGACCGGCGGCCGGTCGTGCCGGACTTCTCGGCGGTCACTCCGCCGCGCCCAACTGCCCGCGCAGGAACGCGATGTCGGCGGCCTGACCCTCGACGCCGCCGGGAGTCTCCACGATCACCGGCGCGCCTGCCGCGCGGATCACCGCCACCAGCAGCTCCGGGTCGATGGTGCCGCCGGTGAGGTTGTCGTGCCGGTCCTGGCCGGAGTTGAAGGCGCCCTTCGAGTTGTTCGCGTGGATCAGGTCGATCCGGCCGGTGATCGCCTTCACCCGGTCGACCAGGCCCAGCAGCTCCTCGCCGCCCGCGTGGGCGTGGCAGGTGTCGAGGCAGAAGCCGACCTCGTGGTCGCCGAGCGCGTCCCAGAGCCGGGCCAGCGAGTCGAGGTGCCGGGCGCAGGCGTTCTCACCGCCGGCGGTGTTCTCGATCAGCACCGGCAGCGGGAACCCGCCGGACTCCGCCGCGTACGCGAAGGTCTTGCGCCAGTTGTCGAAGCCGACGGCGACGTCCTGGCCGGCGTTGACGTGGCCGCCGTGCACGATCAGGCCCTTGGCGCCGACGGCCGCCGCGGCGGTGGCGTGGGCGAGCAGCAGCTTGCGGCTGGGAATGCGGATCCGGTTGTTGAGCGTGGCCACGTTGATCACGTACGGCGCGTGCACGTAGAGGTCGACGTCGGCGGCGCGCAGGCGCTCGGCGTCCTCGCGCGTCTTCGGGGCCTTCCAGCCCTGCGGGTCGGCCAGGAAGAACTGCACCGCCTCGGCCTGCCGGGCGGCTGCCTCGGCCAGCGGGTCGGTCGGATCGACGTGGGCTCCGATTCGCATGCAGGGCAGCCTACGTCGCGCCTGCGACGGTCGCCGCGCTCGCCGGAGGCGCCCGGCGGGTCGGAGGCGTCACCACCCGGCCCGGCGGTCGTTGTCCGAGGTGGGATCGATGGTCGACGCTCCGCCCGCACGTGGTCCACAGCACGTACTGGTGAAGGGGTCGACACCCGGTAACGGGGCGCCCCGGCGTGCGGCCCGGCACGACGGGGCGGGATCCACTCGTCATCCGGCACCGCCGATCGAGAGTCCGGACTAAATCCTCCATTTACCCCAAGTGGTGACGAGAGCCATTGTATGGTCAGCGCAGGTGACAACACGATAAAGCTCCGCGGGGCGTCTTCGATCCAACCTCATCGGTGTGGTCGTTCCTCCCCAGGTCCCACCCAAGGAATGCGGACGGGACGCCCCGCGGCCCCGTGGACAGGGGTCCGCCTGCCGGCTCGCGAGGCCGCAGGTGGGCCCCTGTCACCGCGTCCGGGGCGCGCGGGGCGGCCGGTCCGGCCATGATCGTCCGCACCGGCTATTCTGGTCCGGTTGCCCGTGTCCAGCCGGGTTCCCCCGGAACCGGTCACGGCAACGACGCACGACCTCCTGCCACGGAAGGACCGTGGCCGCTTAGCCCACAGGAGGTGAGCACGTCTTGCGTCATTACGAAGTCATGGTGATCCTCGACCCCAGCCTCGAGGAGCGCACCGTCGCCCCGTCGCTCGACACGTACCTGAACGTGATCCGGACCGCGGGTGGCTCGGTGGAGAAGACCGACGTGTGGGGCCGCCGGCGCCTCGCGTACGAGATCAACAAGAAGGCCGAGGGCATCTACGCCGTCATCGACCTCCAGGCGACGCCGGAGGCCGTTGGCGAGCTGGACCGTCAGCTCCGACTCAACGAGTCGGTGCTGCGCACCAAGGTCATCCGTCCGGAGATGCGCTGAGCATCTAGTCCCGGCACGTCCGGATCAAGCCTCATCCACGCTGTCGTACGGCTCTGAGAGCCTGTATGGCACAAAGATGAGTGCGCGAGGAGATGGTCATGGCAGGAGACACCACCATCACGGTCATCGGCAACCTGACCGATGACCCCGAGTTGCGTTTCACCCCCTCCGGCGCGGCGGTCGCCAAGTTCCGGGTCGCTTCGACGCCCCGCTTCATGGACAAGGCCTCCGGCGAGTGGAAGGACGGCGAGCCGCTGTTCCTCTCGTGCACGGTCTGGCGCCAGGCCGCCGAGAACGTCGCCGAGTCGCTGCAGCGTGGCGCTCGGGTGATCGTGTCCGGCCGGCTGCGTCAGCGGTCGTACGAGACCCGTGAGGGTGAGAAGCGCACCGTCATCGAGCTGGAGGTCGACGAGATCGGCCCGTCCCTGCGCTACGCCACGGCGAAGGTGCAGAAGATGTCCCGCTCCGGTGGCGGTGGCGGCGGCTTCGGTGGTGGTGGCGGCCAGGGTGGCGGCGGAGGCAACTTCGACGACCCCTGGGCCTCTGCTGCCCCCGCCCCCTCCCGCGGTGGTTCGGGCGGCGGAAACTTCGACGAGGAGCCCCCGTTCTGATGGCGCCGAGCGCCCGCGATCGCAAACCAGGAGCAAGAGCAATGGCGAAGGCTGCGGCACTGCGCAAGCCGAAGAAGAAGGTGAACCCGCTCGACAAGGACGGGATCACCTATATCGATTACAAGGACACCGCGCTGCTGCGCAAGTTCATCTCCGACCGCGGCAAGATCCGCGCTCGACGGGTGACCGGCGTGACCTCGCAGCAGCAGCGGCAGATCGCCCGTGCGGTCAAGAACGCCCGCGAGATGGCGCTCCTGCCGTACACGGCCACGGCCCGCTGAGGGGAGGCACGGACATGAAGATCATCCTTACTCAGGAGGTGTCCGGCCTCGGCTCTCCGGGCGACATCGTCGAGGTGAAGGACGGCTTCGGCCGTAACTACCTGCTGCCGCAGGGCTTCGCGATCGCCTGGACCAAGGGCGCGGAGAAGCAGGTCACGGTCATCAAGCGGGCCCGCTCGGCCCGCGAGATCCGCGACCTGGGCCACGCCACCGAGGTCAAGGCCCAGGTCGAGGGCCTGAAGGTCAACCTGAAGGCCCGCGCCGGCGACGGCGGCCGGCTCTTCGGCTCGGTCACCCCGGCCGAGATCGTCGACGCCGTCAAGGCCGCCGGCGGTCCGACGCTGGACCGCCGCCGGCTGGAGATGCCCGGCCACATCAAGGCGCTCGGCTCCTACCCGGTCAGCATCCGGCTGCACCCCGAGGTGACCGCCAAGTTCGACCTGAACGTGGTCAAGGGCTGACACCCGTAGCACGACGCGAAGGGCCCGCACCGGACACCGGTGCGGGCCCTTCCGCATCTGCGTCACCACGACCCCGGCGGCAGCCCCGGTCTCGCCGGAACTCAGCCGAGCGGGTTACCCGTCACCGCGCTGATCACCACCGTGGACAGGCCACCGCCCACCACGGCCGCCGCCAGCGCCACCGTCGCCGACCGCCAGGTCGTCCCGACCTGCCGTAGCAACACCGCCACCACCAGGCTGCTCACCAGCGCCAGGCCGAACCGCGGGGCCGCCGACACCAGCGAATCCAGGGCATGCGTACGCGGCGAGTCGCAACCGCCACCGGTGATGTCGGTGACGCAACCCGCCGGGGGCTGACCGCTCAGGAACAGCAGGCCGACGACGACCAGCACGGCCGGAACCAGGTAGCACGCCACCGTGTAGACGAGCGGCCGCAGCGGTCCACCCGGATCCGGGTCCAGCAGGTCGTCTTCCAGTCGCCGGCCCCACGAGCCGCCACCGATCGTCTCCACCCGCTGCCGCAGCGTCGGCCCGGCCGGCGCCACCGGCCGGCCGCGAGGCACGGCACGCGGACGCGGAGCCGAGTACGCCACCGCCGGCGACCTCGGCGCCGACGTCGGCGTCTCCATCCACCGCGGATCGTCCCCGGCCAGCCGGGTACCGGACCAGAACGCCTCGGCCCGCTCCGGTGACGCCCAGCCCTCCCGCACCGGCGGGGCAGTACGGTCCCACGGGTCGACCCCGTCGCGCACCGGCTCCAGATAGCCGGTGTCGGTGAACCGGTCCCACTCGCCTGTGTGCTCCGTGCGGTCCCACCGGCTCTCCGCCTGCTGCCAGCCGCCACCGGGCGCCGGCCGGTCCCAGGCGTGCACGCCCGACGCGTCCCACGGGTCGACCGCAGGCGGCGGCTCCGGCGGCTGCGGCGGCTCGCGATCGGCCGCCCGACGCCGCTGCCAGGGATCCGCCACCGGCCGGGACCGGTCCGAACCCGACGGGGCCACCGACCGCGGCCAGGTCGACTCCGAAGCCGGCGACGGTGACCGGCCCGATGACGCCGACGACGACCAGCCCGGCTCGGGCGCCGCCGACGCCGGTCGCCGCGATTCCGACGCCGGCCAGTCGGCATCCGACGTCGCCGGCCGGGACCGGTCCGAGCCCGACACCGCCGACCGCGACCAGGCGGAGTCCGACGCCACCGGCGGCGGCCAGGAAGAACCCGACGCCGATCGACGCCGCCGGCCCGCCCGCCCGCTGTCCCGCGCCGCTTCCTCGTCGCCCGGACCCGCCGAATCCGGCAGCCCGGACCAGGTCACCTGCGGACGCCGGGTCGCCGCGCGGCGGGGACGACTACGGGGCGACATTCCCGACACCGGCTCGTCGTCCGAGTCGGCACGCCTGTTTCCCACGTACCCCCGCTCCTGGGGGGCGTCCATCGTCCACTCGGCCGTGTGGTCCGACAACGGACCCGCACCGATCGCCCGCTGCTCACGTCGGCCGCGGCCCGCCTCCGTGCGCCAGACACCGTCGGAGGACGGCGTCTCGACCTCGATCTCGTCGTCGTCGGGCGCCGCGTGCCGCCCGCCACCGTCCGCGCGACTCACCCCGGACTCCAGCGCCCAGCGGGGAAGGTAGGCGTCCACAGGCTCGTCCTGGCCGCGCTCGATCGCCCGCCGCCGACTCGGCGTGCGGTAGCTCTCCGGCGCGTACGAGTCGACCCGGCGCGGCCCGGCGGGCTCATCCCAGGAACCGCTCGGCCGTCGCTCGCGCGGGCTGTCCTCCCCGCTTCCCCAGTCCCGGTGTCTCACGGCCGGAGCGTGACCTCTCTCAACCCGAAAGTAAACCCGCTGTCCCAGGTGTCGCCGTTCGCAGCGATAGTACGGGACGAACGACGACAAAGCTCGGCCGGAAATCTTCCGTCCACAGGGTGGGGACAGGAAAAGGCCAGGTCAGAGGCGATGCGACCGGAATTCCCCATCACTTTTCCACACCCTGTGCACACCCTGCGCACATGCCGGTCCCCAGGCGTCCACAGGTTGTCCCGAGGCTCATCCACCGGCCTTGTTGAGTCGCTGACCTCGGGTTCCGTATCGTGGTCCCCCGACCGCCGGACGATGACCCCCGATCGACCGGAGGGGTCGGCGGAAGTTGTCACACCCCAGCGATACAGCTGGACTCGATCCGACGCAGCAAGGGGGGCACCCGTGTCGGTCACCGACGAGACGCGTGCGGAACGGACCGGGGGACAGCCGTCCGAGCCGCCGCCGCGCGATACGGCGTTCGAGAAGACACCGCCGCAGGACGTGGCCGCCGAGCAGTGCGTACTCGGCGGCATGCTGCTCTCCAAGGACGCCATCGCGGACGTCGTGGAGATCCTGAAGACCAACGACTTCTACCGCCCCGTCCACGCCACCATCTTCGACGCGATCCTCGACATCTACGGACGCGGCGAACCCGCCGACCCGATCACGGTGGCCGCCGCGCTCGCCGACTCCGGCGACCTCGCCCGCATCGGTGGCGCGCCCTACCTGCACACACTCATCGCCAGCGTGCCCACCGCCGCGAACGCCGCCTACTACGCCCGCATCGTCGGCGAACGAGCGGTGCTCCGCCGCCTGGTCGAGGCCGGCACCCGGATCGTGCAGCTCGGCTACGGCACCGGCCAGGGCGGCAGCCGCGACGTGGACGACATCGTCGACCTCGCCCAGCAGGCCGTCTACGAGATCACCGAGAAGCGCGTCAGCGAGGACTTCGCGGTCCTGGCCGACATGCTCCAACCGACGCTCGACGAGATCGAGGCGGTCGGCGCCCAGGGCGGGATGATGACCGGTGTGCCGACCGGCTTCACCGACCTGGACCGGCTGCTCAACGGCCTGCACGCCGGCCAACTTATTATTGTTGCAGGCAGGCCTGGTCTCGGAAAATCAACGGCGTCTATGGATTTTGCCCGAAATGCGGCCATCCGCGCCAATCAGGCGGCGGCGATCTTCTCGCTGGAAATGAGCAAGGTCGAGATCGTCATGCGACTGCTCTCGGCCGAGGCGCGCGTACCGCTGCACGTGCTGCGCAGCGGGCAGCTCTCCGACGACGACTGGACCAAGCTGGCCCGCTGCATGGGCGAGATCAGCGAGGCACCGCTCTTCGTCGACGACACGCCGAGCATGAACCTGATGGAAATCCGGGCGAAGGCGCGGCGGCTCAAGCAGAAGCACGATCTGAAGTTGATCGTGGTCGACTATCTCCAGCTGATGACCTCACCGAAACGCACCGAGAGTCGGCAGCAGGAGGTCGCGGACCTGTCCCGTGGCCTGAAGCTGCTGGCCAAGGAAGTTGAGTGCCCGGTGATCGCGGTGAGTCAGCTGAACCGTGGCCCGGAGCAGCGGACTGACAAGCGTCCCCAGCTTTCCGACCTGCGTGAGTCGGGCTGTCTGACGGCGGATACGAGACTCGTCAGAGCCGATGACAACTCGGAGATCACCCTCGGGGCACTCCTGGCCGGGAATGTCAGGGACATCCCAGTCTGGGCCCTCGACGAAGGTCTCCGCTACACCCCCCGGACGCTCACGCACGCCTTTCCCAGTGGGACACGCGAAGTGTTCCGGATGACACTTTCATCCGGGAAGCAAGTGGAAGCGACCGCCAACCACCCATTCCTCACGTTCGGTGGTTGGCTGCCACTGGAAGAACTCACGGTGGGGACCCGGCTTGCCGCGCCTCGGCACATTCCGCCGCCACTGAACATTCAGCCGTGGGCCGAGCCAGAGGTGGTAATGCTGGCTCACCTCCTCGGAGACGGCTCGTTCGTCCGCCGGCAGCCGATCCGCTACGCCAGTTGTGACGAGGCCAACCTGGCGGCCGTGACGGAGGCCGCGACGCATTTCGGGATCACGGCTGTGCGAGACGACTATCCGGCTGCCCGAGTGACCACGCTCCGGCTACCGGCACCATTCCGGCTCGCCCGCGGGCGGCGGAACCCGATCGCTGAGTGGTTGGACGGCTTGGGGCTGTTCGGGCTGCGGTCCCACGAAAAGTTCGTACCTCAAGCGGTGTTCGGCCTGCCCAAAGCGCAGATCACGCTCTTCCTGCGGCACATCTGGGCGACGGACGGGTCCGTAACCGTCAACAAGTCTGGTCGAGGCGGACGGGTCTACTTTTCCTCGACGTCGCGGCGCATGCTGGAGGACATTTCACGCCTGCTGCTTCGCTACGGAATCTCGGCTCGATTGCGACAGGTTCCGGTCGCTCGACACCGGCCGCAGTACACCCTGGACATCTCTGGTCGCGATGACCAGCTCCGTTTCCTTCGAGAGATCGGTGTGCACGGCGAGCGCGCCAACGGCTGCGCAGCGCTGCTGGTGATTCTCGAATCCGTCGTCAGCAACCCCAACGTGGACACCGTGCCCACGGAGGTGTGGTCACGGGTCCGAGAGGTCCTGGCGGAACGCAAGATGAGCCACCGAAAGTTTGCGGCCGCGGTCGGCACCCAGTTCTCCGGCAGCGTGATGTGGAAGCATGCGCCCAGCCGGTCTCGTCTCGCCAAGGTGGCCGCGGTGCTGGACTCTGCGGATCTTGATCTGCACGCGACGAACGATGTCTTCTGGGACGAGATCGTCTCGATCGAGTCAGTCGGCGAGAAGGACGTTTACGACGCCACGGTGCTCGGCACACACAACTTCATCGCCAACGGCATCGCCGCGCACAACTCGATTGAGCAAGATGCAGACGTTGTCATCCTCTTGCACCGCGACGACTACTACGACAAGGAGTCGCCGCGCGCGGGCGAGGCGGACTTCATCATCGCCAAGCACAGGAATGGGCCGACCGACACGGTGACGGTCGCGGCACAGCTGCACCTGTCGCGCTTCGTGGACATGGCCATCGTCTGAGCGGCGTCAGCCGAGCAGCGGGAACCAGCCGGCGGCCTCGCCCAGCTCCAGCCGGTCCCGGTCGGTCAGCGGCACCCGGCCGGCGGCCTTCAGCAGGTACTCGTGGTCGTCCCAGCCGGTCGGCCGTACCGCCTCGTCGCTGAGCAGGCTGTCCATCGTGGTCACGGCGACCCGCGTCGGGTCCGCCGCCGGCAGCGGCGCGTCCGGCAGGTCCACCACCAGGTCGAGGTGGTGGATGACCGCCTCGGTGGTCAGGGTGGCGAGCAGATGGGGTACGCGCAGCACGTGGCCCTGGGTGGTCACGAATCCGTCGGGGTCGGCTGCGGTGGCCGCGCGGACGGCGGCGGGCGCGGTGTCGGACCAGAGCTGGACCACACCTGAGGGTCGGTCGAACGCGACGGCGGAGCGGCGCGCCCACCAGGCGTGCCGTGCGCTCGCGTCGTCGTCGGCGGGGGTGAACGCGTGCCAGTAGCTGACGTCGTCCACGTCGGCCGGTCCGGGTGCGGGGCTGGCCAGGGCGACCAGCGCGCGCTGGGCGTCGCAGAGCACGTGGAAGAGCAGGTCGGCGACGAGCCAGCCGCGGCACCGGGTGGGCCGTTGCAGGCCGGCGTCGTCGAGCGGGGTGACCACGGCGGTGATGCCGTCGTACGCCTGGGCCAGCGCCTCGTGCTGCCGGATCGGGCTCATGACGTGCAGCCTGCCACGGTGCGGCACGCCCGGCACGACGGGACGCACGGCGAGGAGCAGGACGTCGGGCACGCCGGGTCGATGCGGTGCACCGACCCGGCGTGGGCGTCGGCGTCGGTCAGTCGAAGAGTTCGCCGAGGAAGCCGTGCTTCTTCTTCCGGCGGTAGTGGCCGTGGTAGCCGTAGTGCTGCTGCTGGCTGTGGCCGTACGCGGGCTGCGCATAGCCGTGGCCGGGCGGCGGCGGAGGAGGGGGCGGGGGGACGGCGCCGTAGCCGGGCTGGTGCGGCGCGGCGGCGGGCGGGGGCGGCGGGGGCGGCGGGTAGCCGGCGCCGGAGGGCGCGGCCTGCCGGGCGCCGCCGTGCTGCTGGTTCCAGTTGGCCTCGGCATCGAACAGCTTTTCCAGCTCGCCGCGGTCGAGGAAGATGCCCCGGCATTCGCCGCACTGGTCGATGACTACTCCGCTGCGCTCGTACTGGCGCATTTCTCCGCGGCACTTGGGACAGGTCATCTGCATGACAACGACGGTACCGGGTGTTTTCACGCAGTGGCGGTCAGCGCCTGCGTCACCTCGTCGTCGGAGACCTCGTGGAAGTCCTCGTAGTACGCGCCGACGGCGGCGAAGTCGGGCGGGAGTTGGCAGCTCACGACCGTGTCGGCTTCGGACGCGAGCATCTCGTACGCCTGCTCGGAGCCGACCGGGACGGCGACCAGGACGCGGGCGGCGCCGAGGTGGCGGGCGACCTGGACGGCGGCACGTGCGGTGGCGCCGGTGGCGAGTCCGTCGTCCACGACGACGGCGGTGCGTCCGGTGAGGTCCAGCGGCGGGCGGCCGGCGCGGTAGCGCTGCTCACGACGTTCCAGTTCGGCCTGTTCGCGGCGGCGGACCTGAGCGCGGTCGTTCTCGCTGATCCGGCCGGCGACCATCTCGTTGAGGACCTGCACACCGCCGGGGCCGAGTGCGCCGTACGCGACCTCGGGCGCCCAGGGCACGCCGAGCTTGCGGACGACGAGCACGTCGAGGGGTACGCCGAGCCGGTCGGCGATCACCTGGGCGACGGGTACGCCGCCGCGGACCAGGCCGAGCACGATGACGTCGGGTCGGCCGGCGAGGTCGGTCAGGCGCTCGGCGAGATCCCGTCCCGCCTCGGCCCGGTCGCGGTAGGTGGTCATCCCTCAGGTGTACGCCTTCCGGCCGGGTCGCGCGGGGCGGTTGCCGGGAATGCCGTCGGGTCCGCTGGTCGGGTGAGCGCCAGTGCCGGGGCGAGCACGAGCAGCGCGGCCGGGTAGAGCAGGTAGCCGAAGCGGGTGGAGGGCATGAGGAGGATCGCGGCGAGCAGCCCGTACCCGCAGATGATCGTGGTGGTGACGGCGGTGCGGGGCGGGCGGCGCAGCAGCCGGACGGCGATCGCGACTCCGGCGGCGACGAGCAGCGCGGCGGCGATCGCCCGGCCGGCCGGGAGCGTCTCGGCGATCAGGTGCCCGGGGAAGGGCGACTGGGCGGGACTGGTCACCATGCCGTGGCCGAGGGGGAAGCGCAGGACGTTCTCGACGAGGGCGTCGCGGTCGACGAGCAGTACCGGGACCAGCGCGAGGACGGGTAGGCCGAGGGCGCCGAGGGCGGTGCGCAGGGTGGCGCGGCGGGTGGCGGCCCAGAAGAGCAGGACGAGGGCGATCGGCCAGGCGAAGAGTTTCAGCGCGCCGGCGGCGCCGATCGCGAGACCGGCGCGGCCGGGGTGTCCGGCGGCGGCGAGCGCGAGGGCGAGCAGGCAGAGCGCGAGTACGGGCAGGTCGTCGCCGCCGGTGGCCAGGGTGAGCGCGCAGATGGGCAGGACGGTGGCGGCCTGGACGGCGCGCAGCACGGCGGCGTCGCGGCGGGGCGCGGCGGGGCCACCGGCGGCGCGCAGCGTGGCGACGAGGGCGATCAGGGTGAGCGCGGTGACCACGGCGAACCAGATGCGGGCGTCGGTCCACCAGGCGTCCACTGCGGCCCGGGGCAGCCCGAACAGCGCCATGCCGGGCTGGTAGGGGGTGTAGCCGAGGAGTTGTTCGCCGGGGGGCAGCGCGGCGATGGCGTCGGGGCCGAGGTAGGGGGTGCCGTGCTCGGCGAGGCGGGTGCCGGCGTTCTCCACGACGATCACCTCCTCCTGGGCGCGGTCGGTGCGTCCGCCGGCCCGTTCGAGGCTCTGCGTGACGATCGGGAGCAGCGCGGTGGTGGCCCAGGTGATTCCGGTGACCGTCCAGCGTGCCGGCAGCGCGGCCAGGGGTGTGCCGGCGGCGCGGCGGCGGGCGAGCAGTTGCGCGGTCGCCGCGAGGGTGGCGAGCGCGTACCCGATGGTAGCGACGGTGCCCCAGGCGCGGTGCGGCGGCAGCGTGGAGGTGGCGGCGGTGATCGCGGCGAAGACGGTGGCGGTGGCGTAGAGGCCCAGGTCGAGGGCGAGGCCACCGGCTGCGGTGTCGAGTGCCGACCAGCGGCGGGAGACGGGGGTCGCGGGGTCGGCGTGGGCGGTCACGCGGGCCAGTCTGGCAGACCGGCGCGGTGGTCCCGCGGGGTCAGGGTTGCCGGGAGTCGCCGGCGGCGGACGTGTTCGGGCGGGTGCGGGCACCGCCGGCGCGGCGTCCGGGGAGGCGGATCACGGCGCCTGCGTCGTGCAGTGCGGGTGCGAGCGCGCCGGTCCGGCCGCCGTGGCCGCGTTGGAGGCTGGCGAGCAGCGCGGCGGCGGGCAGTGGCCGGGCGAACAGGTGGCCCTGGCCGGCGGCGCAGCCGAGTTCCCAGAGGGCGCGGCGCTGGGGTTCGCTCTCGACGCCCTCGGCGACGACTGTGAGGTTGAGACTGCGGCCGAGGTCGAGGGTGGAGCGGATGACGGCGGCGGCCTCGGGCGTGGTCTCCATGGCGGTGACGAAGCTGCGGTCGATCTTCAGTTCGTGCACGGGGATGCGGGAGAGCAGGGAGAGCGACGAGTATCCGGTGCCGAAGTCGTCGAGCGCCAGGCGGACGCCGGAGTCGCGCAGCCGGCTGAGGACGCGGTCGACCACGTCGAGCTGGCTGAGCGTGAGCGTCTCGGTCAGTTCCAGCACGAGCCGGTCCGGCGGGAGGTCGTGGGCGCGCAGCCGGGCCAGCACCGCGCCGGGGAAACGGGCGTCGAGCAGGCTGCGGGGGGACACGTTGACCGAGACGGGCAGGTCGAAGCCGGCGTCGCGCCAGGAGCAGGCGGCGATGAGCGCCTGGTCGAGGATCGCCTCGGCGAACGCGGGCAGCAGCCCGGAGCGTTCCACCGCTTCGAGGAAGCGCAGCGGGTCGATGAGCCCGTGGGTGGGGTGGTGCCAGCGGGCCAGGGCCTCCGCGCCGATCACCTCGCCGCTGGCGAGGTCGACGATGGGCTGGAAGTTGACAGTGAATTCGTGGTCGGCGACGGCGCGGGGCAGTTCACCGCCGAGGGTGAGCCGGCTCAGGTCGGCGGTGTCGCGGGCGGGCGCGTAGGTGGCGAGGCGTTGGCCGGCGCGTTTGGCCTGGTACATGGCCACGTCGGCGCGGCGCAGCAACTCGGGCATCCCGCCGGTGGCGGGGGCGACGGCGATGCCGCCGCTGGCCTCCACGCTGATTCGCATGCCGTCCACGTCGAGCGGATCGTGCAGGGCGTTGAGCAGGGCCTCGGCGCGGTGGGAGGCGACGGCCGGGGCGGGCAGGCCGCGCAGCAGCACGGCGAACTCGTCCCCGCCGAGCCGGGCGACCAGGTCGTCGGGGCGGGCCGCGCGGCGCAGCCGCTCGGCGACCTGGATCAGCACCCGGTCACCGGCGCCGTGGCCGAGGGTGTCGTTCACTTCCTTGAAGTGGTTGAGGTCGATCAGCACCAGCGCGGTGACGCCGTCGGCGTGCCGGGTGGTGAGCTGGGCGCTGCCCTCGTCCAGCAGGTGCCGCCGGTTGGACAGGCCGGTGAGGGCGTCGTGGGTGGCGGCGTAGGCGTGGTCCTGGGCGATGCGGGCGAGTTCGGCGTACGCCTGGGCGTTGCGGACCGCGGTGCAGAGGGCGGAGGCGAAGGTACGCAGGGTGTACTGCTCCCGCTCGGAGAGCTCGACCGGACCGGCGAACCGCAGTCGCAGCACGCCGAGGTCGTCGGTGCGGTTGTGGCCTTCCAGCGCGACCGGCATGACCCGGCCGTCGATGTCACTGGGCTGGGGCGACGTTCCGTCGTACGCGATGCCTGCGGCGTTGCCGCGGACGGTGCGTCCGCCCTCGCGCAGCTCGATCTCGATCTCGTCGGCGGAGAAGAGTTCGCTGGCTTCGGTGACGGCGGTGGTCAGCACCTGGTCGAGGTCGACCACGTTGAGCGCGTCGGTGGCGCGGGCGAGTCGTTGCCACGCCTGCTGTTCGGTTCGGCTGCGGATCCGCGTGGAGTAGGCCAGGTGCAGGCTGAGCACCAGTGCCGGTACGGCGAGCAGCAGTCGGGGGTCGGCCCGCAGGATGAGTACGGTGCAGGCGGCCACCAGGAAGCGGACTGCGAATCCCGCGATCCGCAGGTCGAGGTCGGTGCGGAACTGCCGCATGATGGGCGTTCCGGACGCGAGCGCGATGACCGGAATCGCGAGTAGGTCGTCGAGCACGGCCGCGACTAGGTAGACGACTCCCAGCAGCAGCACGATCTGGAGCGGCTCGCGGGGCGGCCACGCGTTGCCGAGCAGCAGGATGACGAGAGTGCTGCCCCCGGCGACCAACGTGTGCTTCGCGACGCCGAATGCGGTCTTGATGGGCGCGAGTCGCGTGACCGATCCGCAGGCTACGCCGATGCCGGTTGCCAGGATCAGCCAGGAGGCCGGCGCGACGGCGAGACCGATGACGATCGCGGTCTCGACCCAGGCGAAGGCCACTGTGGTCGACCGGATGCGCACCGGGGTTTTGATGACTGTGGCCAGGGCGACCGTCACCACCAGGGTCGTGACGGTGACGAGGTCACGTACGGAGTCCGGTGGCTCTGTCCAGACGGCGATCAGTGCGGCGAGCGCGACGAACGTCGCGCATACGCTCAAGGTGGACACGATTACGCGCAGCGTGGGCTCGACGGCTTGTCGGCCGTCCGCTGTTCGGCTCAACCGGCATCACCCGCCGCTCACCGTCGGAATGCGATGAGCGGCAGCCTACCCCTTCGCCGGGAATATGAGAACTCTCAGTTCCATTCGGTGCTACGCATTTTGTCGCCCTCCTCGGATATCGAAAACGGGTCGTGGTTGCTTGATGCCCAAAGGGTTCGTCAGTTCCATTCGGTGCTGCGCATTGTCACGACCCTCCTCGCATATCTCTCTTGGCGCTTTGTGGCGCCCCTGTCTTGTAAGAGCAGGTTAGAGCGTAGGCAGGGCGATAAGAAAGCATTAATGTCGGTATGCGCAATATAAGTAACTATTGCGGAGTAAATGACGTTGTGTCCACGGGCTGTATGCGGAGCGGAGCCGATCGTCTCCTTCATGTACCCGCGCAGTCGCTCAGCGCCATGGGAATGGCCTGAGGTGCCTTACGTCGCCTGTAGCGTCGTCGTGGCGGCGGAACATTACAACCGTGGTTTGGACGGCTTTCACCGCCGGGTCGGACGAGAGTGGCGTCGGTGTGCCAGACCGCTGATGGGGCAACGGGTTTGTGACTAATCCATTGCGCTCCCGTGTGCCCGTGGACAGGAGCCGATTGAGGCTGGAACAGCAGCATGGAAATCCAGGTTGTCGGTGGTCTGGCGGTGCGGATCGGCACCACGGACCTCTCGCTTGGAACGCCCCGAACAGCAGTTGGTTCTGGCGCTGCTGGTCGTGCGGGCCAATCAGTTGGTCCCGATGCACGACCCGGTGGACGAGTTGTGGCCCGACGATCCGCCCCGCTCCACGATTGCCAATGGCCGGACCTACGCCGGCAACCTGCGGCGCAGCCTCGACTCGCACGCGGACGACAGGCTCAGGATCGTCCGTGAGCCGGGTGGCTACCGGCTCCTCGCCGACGAGAGCCTCATCGACCCTGTACCGGCTGACCGCGCGCTGGCCCGCGCTCGGGAACTGATGCGGGCGGGAGAGCCGGCGCAGGCGGTCCCGTAGCGGAGCCGGATTTCGTCGGTCGGAAGGAAATTTCGATCGCTTATTGCACGACGTGAGCGAGCGATCGGGTAGCGGCCCGACGATCCGCCTGATCGACGGCATGGCGGGCTGCGGCAAGACGACTCCTGCCCTGCACCTGGCCTCGCGGCCGGCCTGCGCGGCCACACCGAGGACACGTGGCTGACGCCTGCCCCATCGCTTGACATCCTTCTTCGCCACATGGGTGTGCCGGCCGGCCGGATACCGATGGAACTGCCCGGTCGATTGGAGATGTGGCGACGGGAAGTGGCCACGAGATCCGCGATCGTGGTGCTCGACAACGCCGCGGACAACCCGCAGGTCGAACCGCTGGCAGCGGCGCTCCTCCGCGCCGACGGCCGCGCGTCGTCGTACCCGGCGGATAGGGTCGGGCCGTGACCGAACCCGCGCAGCTCACCCACGTCGACCCGGCCGGTGCGGCCCGGATGGTCGACGTCTCCGCCAAGCCGGTGTCGGGCCGGCTCGCGGTCGCCGCCGGCCGGCTCCGCACCACCGCCGAGGTGGTCGAGCTGCTGCGCCGCGACGGCCTGCCCAAGGGCGACGCGCTCGCCGTCGGCCGGCTCGCCGGCATCATGGGCGCCAAGCGCACGCCCGACCTGATCCCGCTCTGCCACCCGATCGCGCTGCACGGCGTCACCGTCGACCTCGACCTCACCACCGACACGGTGGAGATCACCGCCACCGCGAAGACCGCCGACCGAACGGGCGTCGAGATGGAGGCGCTGACCGCGGTGGCGGTCGCCGGCCTCGCCCTGGTCGACATGGTCAAGGCGGTCGACCCGGCCGCCTCGGTGGAGGCCGTCCGGGTGCTCCGCAAGGAGGGCGGCAAGACCGGCGAGTGGGTCCGGCCGGAGGACCGGCCGTGATCCGGGCCCGGGTGATCGTGGCCTCCAACCGGGCCGCCGCCGGGGTGTATGAGGACACCAGCGGCCCGCTGCTCGTGACCGGCCTGCGCGAGCTGGGCTGCGAGGTCGACCCGCCGGTGGTGGTGCCGGACGGCGACCCGGTCGGTCAGGCGCTGCTCGCCGCCCGCGAGGAGCGCGTCGACGTGGTGCTGACCAGCGGCGGCACCGGCATCACCCCGACCGATCGCACGCCCGAGGTGACCCGCGCGCTGCTCGACTACGAGATTCCCGGCATCGCCGAGGCGATCCGCGCGTACAGCCGCGACACCGTGCCGGCCGCGGCGCTGTCCCGAGGGCTGGCCGGGGTGACCGGCCGGACGCTCGTGGTCAACCTGCCCGGTTCGCGGGGCGGCGCCCGCGACGGCCTGGCGGTGCTCGGGCCGATCCTGCGGCACGCCGTCGACCAGCTTCGCGGCGGCGACCACTGAACCCGCGGGCCGCGTGCCCCGGCGCTAGGCTCGCCGGATGAGCACGGAAACCGAAGCCGCCGCGGCCGAGGCGGCCACGCCACCCCCGGCCGGGTGGGAGGAGGCCCGCTCCCGGGTGTACGCGGTGGGCCTGTCCGCCGCGCTCCCCGCCGTCGCCCGCCCGCTGGCCGAGGCCGACGGGCACACCCTGGCCGAGCCGCTGACGACGCGTACCGACCTGCCGGCGTTCCCCACGTCCAGCGTGGACGGCTGGGCGGTGCGTGGGCCGGGGCCGTGGCGGGTGGTCGGGCGGGTGCTCGCCGGGCACACCGCGCCGCCGCTGGAGGCCGACGGCACCACTGTCGAGATCGCCACCGGCGCGATGGTTCCCGAGGGCACGACCGCGATCCTGCGGATCGAGGATTCGGCCCGCACGGCGGACGGCCTGGTGACCGGCACGCCCCGTACCCAGCCGGAGTGGCGGGAACCGGGCGAGGAGGCGTACGTCGGGGAGGAGCTGCTGCCCGCCGGCACGCCGGTGGATCCGGCGGTGATCGGCCTGGCCGCCTCCTGCGGGCACGACACGCTGCGGGTCCGCCGCCCGCCCCGGGCCGCGCTGCTGGTCTTCGGCGACGAGCTGCTCACCTCGGGTCCGCCGGGCGCGGGCCGGGTCCGCGACGCGCTCGGCCCGTCGGTGCCCGCCTGGCTGCGCCGCTACGGCTGCCAGGTGCGTACGGCCGACGTGGTCGGCCCGGTCGCCGACACGCTGCCCGCGCACGTGGCGGCGTTGCGTGGCGCGCTCGCCAACGCCGACCTGGTCTGCACCACCGGCGGCACCATGCACGGGCCGGTCGACCACCTGCACCCGACGCTGGAGGCGCTCGGCGCCGACTACGTGGTCAACACGGTGGCGGTGCGCCCGGGCTTCCCGATGCTGCTCGCCCGGCTGGTGGACGCCGACGGGCGGGTGCGGTTCGTGGCCGGCCTGCCCGGCAACCCGCAGTCCGCGGTGGTGGCGCTCGTGTCGCTCGTCGCGCCCCTGCTCGCCGGCCTCACCGGCCGGCCGATGCCGGTGCTGCCGCACGTGACGCTGGCCGAGCCGATTCCCGGGCGCGGCGACTACACCCATCTGGCGCTGGCCCGCTGGGACCGGATCGCCGGCACCGCGTACCCGGTGCGGCACGTCGGCTCGGCCATGCTGCGGGGTCTCGCGGGCGCTGACGGTTTCGCGGTGATCCGGCCCGGCACCAGCGGCGCGGCCGGCGACCGGGTGCCGCTCGTGCCGCTGCCGCTGACCCCCGGGGAGCGTGCCGGATGAGCGCGACGAACGAGCCGACGGGAGACGTCGTGACTGTGGAGGCAGGCGTGGTGCTCGGCGCGGTGACCGACCGGCCGCTCGACCTGGCCGCGCACGAGGCGGCGGTCGCCGACCGCCGGGCCGGCGCGGTGGTGTCCTTCCAGGGCGTGGTTCGCGACCACGACCACGGGCGGGGGGTCACCCGTCTGGAGTACGAGGGCCACCCCACCGCCGAGGTGGTGCTGCGCGAGGTGGCGGCCGAGGTCGCCGCCGACCCGGCGGTGTACGCGGTCGCGGTGTCGCACCGGATCGGCCCGCTGGAGATCGGCGACGTGGCGCTGGTGGCGTCGGTCAGCACGGCGCACCGGGCGGCGGCGTTCGCCGCGTGCGCACGGCTGGTCGACGAGGTCAAGGCGCGGCTGCCGATCTGGAAGCGGCAGGTCTTCGACGACGGCACCGAGGAATGGGTGAACTGCCCCTGAGGGCTCAGCGCCGGGCGGCGAGCGCGGCGGCTCGGCTCAACCGGTCGTGGTAGAACGCCGGCTCGGCGCCCGGACGCCACGGCAGCGCCGCGACCAGCACGATCAGCGCGATGGCCAGGGAGTTCTCCATGAGCGCGCCGAACAGGCCGTCCTGGTAGTGGGACACCTCGGGGAGCTGGTGCTCGTACGGCCAGATCGGTGAGATCAGGAACAGCAGGTAGAGCCCGAGCGCGCCCGCGCCGTGGCGGAGCCCGGTGAGCGTCGGGTACCAGATGGGCGGGCGCAGCGCGGGCACCCCGTTGGCCGAGGGCCCGCTGCCGCGCAGGGGCAGGCCACGGCTGGCGTCGCGGCGGCGTACCGCGGCGTCGGCCAGCACGATGATCGCCGGGATGACCCAGATCAGGTGGTGCGACCAGGAGATCGGGCTGATCACGTTGGCGGTGAGCCCGACGAGTGTGAACGCGGTCAGCTCGTCGCCGTCGGCGCGGGCGCTGATCGCCCGGGACAGGCCCAGCGCCAGGAGCAGCACCGAAAAGGCGAGCCAGAGCAGACCGGGCGTCTCGATCGAGTCGTAGAGCCGCGCCAGCAGCCCGGCGAGGGACTGGTTGGCGGTCATGTCCGCCGCACCGACCCGCTCGGTCTGCCACAGCACGCTCGTGAAATAGGCGCGGGACTCCTCGCCGACCATACCGAACGACGCGATGGTCACGCCGATCGTGGTGCCGACAGCGGTGAGCGCGGCCCGCCACTGCCGGGTGAGCATCAGGTAGGCGACGAACAGCGCCGGGGTGAGCTTGACGGCGGTCGCGAGCCCGATGCCGACGCCCGCCCAGGCGCCGCTGTAGACGAACCGGGCCAGCGGCGAGTCGGCGGTCTCGTGGTGAGTGCCCCGCTTGGCGCGCCAGCGCAGGCCCACCATGTCGGCCATGATCAGCGCGAACAGCAGCAGGTTGACCTGGCCGTAGCCGAGCGTCTCCCGGGACGGCTCGATGGCCACCGCGAGCGGGGTGGCGATGCCGACGGTGAACCAGAGCGGCCAGCCGAGCCGGTCCACGATGGGGCGCAGCAGCGCCGCCAGGACGACCGCGAGCGCGCCGATGCTGGCCAGCGCGTTGACGAAACCGGCGCCGTCGACCGGCAGCCAGGACATCGGCAGCATGACCAGGCCGGCGAACGGCGGGTAGGTGAAGCCCAGTGTGGTCGACGGCGCGACGAAGTCGTACAGCTCGTTGCCGCTGGCCCACCACACCACCGCGCCGTGGTAGATCTTCATGTCGAAGAAGTTGTACGGCCGTCCGAAGGCGCTGATGGCCAGCCACGCGACGTACGACACGGTGGCCACGACGCCGAGGCGCACGACGGTCCGGCGGTCGACGCGGGAGGTCGGGGCGAGGCGGTTGGTCCGTCTACCGACTGACGTCGGCATGGCGTGGCCACCCCCGTACCAAGATCGTCGTACCCGTCCAGGTCCAGAACGGAGCCTAGAACGGCGCCTCACGTTGCTGCCTCCCGCGTTACGCGACCGTGTCCGATCCCACACGTGTTTGCGACATTTCCACCGCGTTAACGGGTCTCGGACGGTTCAGGTGATTGGTGGCCTTGCGGGGGGTGGTGGCCGTACGGAAGGGCTGTCAGCCAGGCATTCTGCGGGCGGTCGCCGCGGAGCGTACGGCGATCTTCGCGTCGCGCCGCGCGGTGCGTACCGCGCGCTTGACCGACCGGCGCGAGTGGTCGATCCGGTGGCCTGCGCGCCAGCGCAGCCCCGGCTTGCCCTCGGTGTCGGCGGCGGCGAGGAGGAGGCCACCGAGCAGGCCGAGGTTCTTCAGGAAGTGGACCTGATTGTTGTTGCGCGCGGCCGGGTCGTCGTTCTTCCAGAAGGCGTGACCGGCGGCCGTGGTCGGGATCAGGGAGCCGGCGAGCACCAGCGCCACCGGGCGGGTGAACCGGCCGGTGGCCAGCATCAGGCCGCCGACGAGCTGGGTGGCGGCATTGGCCCGGATGAGCGACACGGTGTCGGTGGGGATGCGCGGGTGGACGTTGCGGATCAGCGGGGCGACCTTCCCGGTGACCGGTTCCGCGGCCTGCACCAGCCGTTCCGGGTTCTGCAGGTTGCGGGCACCGCTGACCACGAAGATGCCGCTCAACATGACTCGGGCGAGGGAACGCACGGGCTTCATGGCTCAGTCTTACCCCGTCGCGGGCGTCGTCATCCCCGCAACACACGAAAGGTATCGGCCGACGTGGACGTCCGGACGGTATCGATTTCAGCGACAGTCGCGGATGGACCGGTCGCGTTCGGTAAGGTCGCGCGGGTGACGACGCTGCGACTACGCCCGGAGGGCCCGGCCGACGAGCCGGCGGTGGCCCGGGTGCTGGCCGCCGCCTTCGCCCGGCCCGACGTGGCCACCCCGCCGGAGGTCGGCCTGGTCGAGGAGCTGCGGCACAGCCCGGCGTGGATTCCCGAGCTGGCCATGGTCGCCGAGTACGGCGGCGAGGTGGTGGCGTACGCGCTGCTCACGCGCGTGGGGGTACGCACCGACGACGGCCGAGTGTGGCCGGCGCTGGCTCTGGGCCCGGTGGCCGTGGCGCGGCACCGGCAGCGGCTCGGTCACGGCACGGCGGCGGTGCAGGCGGCGCTCGACGCGGCCACCGAGCTGGGCGAGCGGCTGGTGGTGGTGCTGGGCGACCCGGCGTACTACCGGCGGTTCGGGTTCGGCCCGGCGGACCGGCTGGGCCTGACCAGCCCCTGGTCCGGGCTGGGCGAGCCGTGGCAGGCGCTGGTGCTGCCGCCGTCGGCGAGCGAGGAGCCGCCGCCCCCGTCCGGCGAGGTGGTCTTCCCGCCGCCGTGGTCGCGGGTCTGAGCCGACGCTATCTGGGCCGGCGTGGCCTGAGCCGTCAGGTGGGCTGGGTGCGCAGGTAGCGGCCGAAGTGCGGGACGGTGAACGCCACCGTCCCGCGCTCCCCGGAGTAGATCAGCCCCTTCTTGATGAGCGCGTCGCGGGCCGGGGAGAGGCTGGCCGGCTTGCGGCCGAGCGCGCGGGCGATCTCGGCGGTGGGCACCGCGGCGTCCATGTCGTCGCGGCCGGCGTCCTCACCGTCCACCAGCGCCAGCGTCGCCATGGCCCGCATGTACTCGCGTTCGGCCGGGGTGGCCCGCTCGAACCGGGAACCGAAGAACCCCACTGCCAGCTCCGCCTCCGCCTCGGGCGCGGCGACGCGGACGTCCGCCGCGGTGATCGGCGAGCGGGGCGCGTGGTCCCAGGTGGCCTTGCCGTACGCCTGGACGAAGTAGGGGTAGCCGCCGGACTTCTCGTAGAGCAGGTCGAGGGCCTTCTGCTCGTACTCGACCTCCTCCCGCTCGGCCGGCGCGCAGAGCGCCTGGTCGGCGGCGATCCGGTCGAGCCGGTCGATGCGCTGGTAGCGGTAGAGCCGCTCCGAGTAGGACTTGGCGGCGCTGAGCACGGCCGGCAGGTGCGGCAGCCCCGCGCCCACCACGATCAGCGGCGCGCCGAGCTGGGACAGCTCGTGGCAGGCGGCGCAGAGCGCGGATACGTCCTCCGCGCCGACGTCCTGCATCTCGTCGATGAAGATCGCGATGCCGGTGCCGACGTCGGTGGCGACCGCCGCCGCGTCGCTGAGCAGCTCGACCAGGTCGATCTCGATGTCGCCGGAGTCGGCGCGTCCGCTGCTCGCGGGTACGTCGATGCCGGGCTGCCAGCGGTCGCGCAGCTTGGGCGCCGCGCCACCGCGTCCGGTGGGCGCGGAGCGTTGCGCGAACGCCTTGAGTACGCCGAGGAAGGCGTCGATCCGGTCCGGGGCGCGGTGCCGGGGCGCCAGTTCACGGACCGCCATGTGCAGCGCGGCGGCGATCGGCCGGCGCAGCGACTGGTCCGGCCGCGCCTCGATCTTGCCGGTGCCCCAGAGGTGGTTGATCGCCTCGGACCGCAGCGTGTTGAGCAGGACCGTCTTGCCCACGCCACGCAGCCCGGTGAGCATCAGGCTGCGTTCGGGCCGGCCGCGCGCGATGCGTTCCAGCACCACGTCGAACACGTCGAGTTCCCGCCCCCGCCCGGCGAGTTCGGGCGGGCGCTGGCCGGCGCCCGGCGCGTACGGGTTGCGGACCGGATCCACGAATCGCACAGTATCGGGTTCTCTAGCGACCAGGCTAGACGTGCGTAGAGGCGGCTACCGCGTGTCGGCCTCGACATAAAACTAGGGCTGTCTAGCGTGGATGCTAGACAGCCCTAGTTTTGCGTACCGACCGGCCGGGGCCTCAGCGGCGCTTCAGGCAGAGCACGAAGTCGAGCGTGTCCAGCTCACTGTCGAAGAAGTACCAGTCGGTGTAACCGTCGACCTTCCCGCACTTCGCCTCCGCGTCCTTCTTGCCGCTCGTCGCGCCGTCGACGCGCCGCAGCACCTCGTACGTCTTCGGGGCGCAGTCGGCAATCACCAGCTTCGGCTGCCCGCCGCCGCCCTCGTTGGCGACGCACTGGCCCGCCTTCACGAAACGCGGATCGGTCGAGGAGGCCGGCGCCGGCGCCGTGGGCGTCGTCTCCGCCGGATCGCTCGGCGCCGCCTCGGTCGGATCATCGGCCGGTGCGGTGGCCGCCGTCGTCCCGGCCGTCGGGCTCTCCTCGTCCCGGCCGAGCATCCAGTACGCCCCGGCGCCCCCGAGCAGCAGCACCGCCAGCACGACCACGACCAACAGCAGCGGGCCCTTGCCCCGTTTCGGCGGGGTCGGCTCGCCGTACGGTGGCTCCCCGCCGTACGGCGGTCCGGCGTACCCGCCCTCGGCCGGGTGGCCCTGCCGGGGCGGGCCGGGGGACCAGGCCGGCCCGGGCTCGTAGCGCTGCGTCGGCGGCCCGTACTGATCCGCCGGCGGGCCGTACCGGTCGGCGGGCCCGTACTGGTGGGTCGGCGGCCCGTACTGATCTTCGGGCGGGCCGTACGGCCGCGCGCCCGGCGGCGGGCCGTACTGCGGGTCGGGCTGCGCGGCGTAACGAGGGTCGCCCTGCGGCGCGTAGCGGGGATCGGACTGCGGGGCGTAGCCGTCGTCTGGCCGTCCCCAGGGGTCGGGGGAGCCGCCGCCCGGTGGACCGAAGTTCGACATGAACGCCTCCTGCGTACGCCAGTGCTGAGAGGCCGGCCACCAACTGGGGACGCCGACGCCGTGGTCACCGTAGCGTGGTCCCTCGATGAGCTCACGCCCCACGAGTGCGACGAACGCTGTCGATTCCGCGACGCCGCCGACCCGTACCGCCCTGATCTGGACCGCACTCGTGCTGGTCTACCTGCTCTGGGGCTCGACGTACCTGGGCATCCGGGTCGCCGTCGAGTCGCTGCCGCCGCTGATCTCCGCCGCGATGCGGTTCGCCGCCGCCGCCGTGGTGCTCGCCGTGGTGCTGCGGGTGCGGCGCGGGCCCGGCGCGTTGCGGGTGCCCCCGCGCCGTGTCGGTTCCGCCGCGCTGATCGGCGTGCTGCTGCTCGCCGGTGGAAACGGGCTGGTGGTGCTCGCCGAGTCGGGTCCGGCCGGAACCGCGGTGCCCTCGGGCGTGGCCGCGCTGCTGGTGGCCACCGTGCCGCTCCTGGTGGTGCTGCTGCGGACCGTGGGCGGGGACCGGCCCCGGCCGTGGACGTTCGCCGGGGTGACGCTCGGGTTCGCCGGCCTCGTCGTGCTGGTGCTGCCCCGCGAAGGGGTGGACGGCGTGCCGGTGGCCGGCGCGCTCACGGTGGTCGCGGCCGCCGCGAGCTGGTCGGTCGGCTCGTACCTGTCCGGGCGGATCCGGATGCCCGCCGACCCGTTCGTGGCCACCGTCTACGAGATGACGGCCGGCGCGGCGGTGCTCGCGCTGGTCGGCGTCGCCCGTGGCGAGCTGCGCGGCTTCAGCTTCGCCGAGGTGACCGGGCGGTCCTGGGCGGCGCTGGCCTACCTGATGGTGGCCGGTTCGCTCGTCGCCTTCACCGCGTACGTCTGGCTGCTCGCCCACGCGCCGATCTCCCTGGTCTCCACGTACGCGTACGTGAATCCGGTGGTCGCGGTGGTGCTCGGCGCGCTGTTCGTCGCCGAGCCGATCACCTCGCAGGTGCTGCTGGGCGGCGCGATCATCGTGGTCGGCGTGGCGGTGGTGGTGAGCACCGAGCGACCCCGCCGGTCCCCGCCACCAGCCGTCGAAGGGACAGCCGGGGAACCCGCCGGGCGGTAGCGTCCCGGCCCGTGTCTGCGCTGCTGGTGACGGGGGTCGCGCTCCTCGGCGCGGCGGCCGGGTGGGTGGCCGTACCGGTCGGCCGGTTGTTCGTCACCGTTCCCGCTGGCGGCCCTCCGCGCCGAGGCGCGCTCGCCCTGGTCGGCGCCGTGGTGTTCGGCGGGCTCGCCGCCGCCCGGGGCGGCGATCCGGCGCTGCCGGCGCTGCTGCTGATCGCCGCGACCGGGCTGGTCCTCGCGGTCACCGACCTGACAACGCTGCGGCTGCCCGACCCGCTCGTCGGCCTGGTCGCGATCGGCGGCGGGCTCGGCCTGGCCGCTGCCACGGCGGCGACCGGCGAACCGCGCCGCCTGACCGTCGCGGTCGCCGGGGCCGCGTTCTCCTTCATCGGGTACGCGCTGCTGGCGCTGCTGCCCCGGGCCCGGCTCGGGTTCGGCGACGTGAAGCTCGCCGCCGCGCTCGGGCTGCCGCTGGGCTGGCTCGGCTGGCCGGCGCTGCGCCTCGGGCTGCTCCTGCCGCACGTGCTAGCCGGGGTGGTGGTCCTCGTCCTGCTCGCCGCCGGCCGGGTACGCCGGGACACGCCGGTGCCGTTCGGCCCGGCGATCCTCGGCGGCGCGTGGCTCGCCGCCGTCCTCACCTGACGCGCGCCGGTCAGATCAGCCGGAGCTGGTGGTCCTTCGGGCGGCGGGGCTCGGCCGCGTCCAGGCGCTCGAACAACGCCGGGTCGATCACGTCGAGGAACGGCGACGGGCGGGTGTCGCGTTCCGCGCCGTGCCGGGCGCGCCGGCCCGCATGGCTGACGTAGAGCCGGTCCTGCGCCCGGGTCAGCCCGACGAAGAACAGCCGCCGCTCCTCGGCCACCGCGTCGTCGTCCGGCTCGCTTCCGGGCCAGCGCAGCGGCAACAGCCCGTCCTCGGCCCCGACCAGGAACACCACCGGGAATTCCAGGCCCTTCGCGGCGTGCAGCGTGAGCAGCGTGACCGCCTCGGCGCGCGGGTCCAGCGCGTCCACCTCCGCGCCGGTGGCGAGCTGGTTGAGGAACAGTTCCAGGTCGTCGTCGCAGCGGCGGGCCAGCGGGGCGAGCAGGTCCACCGCCGTACGGACGTCCTCAGGACGTACCGCGCCGGAACCGTCGAGCGTCGGCACCGCGAAGCGCTCGGCCAGGATCTGCCCGGCCTGGCGTACCCGGGCGGCGAGCGAACCGTCCAGCCCGGCGTGGCGCAGCTCGCGGGCGATGGCCGGCACGCCGGGACGGTCACGCAGCCGGTCGTGCGAGCGCTTCTGCACCGGAATGTTCGCCCGGGCCAGCGCGTCCACGATCGGCGCGGCCTGCGCGTCCGTGCGGTACAGCACCGCGATGTCGGAGAAGGACAGCGACGTCGTCCGCCCGTCGATCCGCCCCGAGTCCAGCGAGCGGTGGGACAGGCCACCGACCAGTTCGTCCACGGTACGGACCACGAAGTCGGCCTCGTCGTACGCCGAACTCGCCGCGTACCGGCCCACCAGCGGTGCCTCCGGGTCGAGCCGGGCCGGGTCGAGGCGTCGCCCTCGCACCAGCGACGACGGCGCGATGGCCTGCACGGCGGCGGCCAGGATCGGCGCCGAGGAGCGGTAGTTGCGGTTCAGCCGAACCAGCCGGGCGTCGGTGAAGTCCTGCGAGAAGCGCAGGAAGTAGCCCACGTCCGCGCCCCGGAACGAGTAGATCGCCTGGTCCGGGTCGCCGATCGCGCACAGGTTGCCGTCCGGCGGGCTGAGCAGCCGCAGCAGGTCGTACTGCACCGCGTCGACGTCCTGGTACTCGTCGACGAAGATCCACTTCCACCGCTCGCGGTACTCCCGGACCAGCTTCCGATCGCCCTTGAGCAGCGCCACCGGCAGCGTCAGCAGCTCGTCCAGGTCGACCAGGTCCCGCTTGCGCAGCAGCGCCACGTACCGCTCGTCGTCGTCACCGGCCTCGGCGCGCGCCGCCGCCCGGTCGGCGTCGTCGGCGATCCGGAAGTCCGCCGGCAGTCCGGCCGCCGCCGAGTTCTCCCGCAGCAGGGTCAGGCCCAGCGAGTGGAACGTACCCACTGTGACGTCCTCGGCGACCGGGCCGAGAAGCCCGTCCAGCCGGTGCCGCAGCTCCTCGGCCGCCCGGCGGGTGAACGTGATCGCCAGGCACTGATCAGGGAAGACGTTCAGCTCCGCGCACAGGTACGCGATCCGGTGGGTGAGCGTGCGGGTCTTGCCGGTGCCCGGACCGGCCACGATGAGCAGCGGGCCACCCGGCGCGGACGCGGCCACCCGCTGCATCGCGTCCAGCCGGTCCAGCAGGCCGGTGCCGACCTCCTCCATCCCGGCGAGCATCGGCTCGAACGGCTCGTGCGGCGACGGCGGCGGCGCGATCGGAGGCGCGGGCGGCGGTGTCCGCTTCGGCTCCGGCCGGGCCGCCGCCGGGCGCTTGGCCTTCGGCTTCGGCGCCGGCTCCGCGGGCCGCCGCTGCGCGGGCACGGGTACGTCGAACAGCGTCTCCTGCCCCGCCCCGGCACCCGGACCGCCCAGCTCCGCCGGGTCGAACAGCGTGATCACCCCGTACTCGCCGTCGTAGCCCGGCACCCGGCGCACGTCGCCGCGCCGTAGCCGGCCGATGCCCTCCGCGAGCAGCTCGCCGCCGACGCGGCCGATCTCCTCGACCGGGGTACGGGTGAGGATCTCCAACTCCGGTCCGAGCGCGGCGATCAGCTCGTTGAGCTTGCCCTCGACCTTCTTCGACCGCGCGCCCACCCGGTTCAGCTCGCCCAGGATCTCCGCCAGCGGCACCAGGTGGGTCACCTCGCGCGCGTGCGCCGGACGATGCCCCGCCGGCCGGTCGGCCAGCTCCTCGATCCGGCTGAGCACGCCCACCGTCAGCGGCTTGCCGCACTCCGGGCAGCGCCCGCCGGCCTCGCGGGTCCGCTGCGGCGACCAGTTCACGCCGCACAGCCGGTGGCCGTCGGCGTGGTACTTGCCCTCCTCCGGGAAGAACTCGACGGTCCCGGCGAGCCCGTCCCCGGTACGCAGCGCCTCGCGGATGGCGAAGTAGTCACGGGCGGCGGTGAGGACAGTGGCCTCCCGGGCCAGCGCCGGCGGCGAGTGCGCGTCCGAGTTGGACACCAGCTGGTAGCGGTCCAGGCTGCCGACCCGCCAGTTCATCTCCGGGTCGGACGACAGGCCGGTCTCCACCGCGAAGATGTGCTCGGCCAGGTCCGCGTAGCAGTCGGCGATCGCGTCGAAGCCCGACTTCGAGCCCAGCGCGGAGAACCAGGGCGTCCAGATGTGCGCGGGCACCAGGTAGCCGTCCGGACTCGCCTCCAGCGTGATCTCCAGCAGGTCGCGGGAGTCCAGCCCGAGGATCGGCCGCCCGTCCGAGCCGAGGTTGCCGATCCGGCCCAGCGCGGTGTTGAACCGCCCCACCGCGTCCAGGTCCGGCAGGTAGATCAGGTGGTGCACCTTGCGCGTGCGGTCGTCCCGCTTGTAGATCGTGGAGATCTCCACGCTGAGCATGAACCGGACCGGGTCCGCCTCCGCCTCGCTCGCCAGCCGGGGCGGCAGCCGCCGGGCGACGTCGCGCTCCGCCTCGGGCGCGAGCCGGTACAGGCCGGGCTCGGCCGGGTGCAGCGTCTCGCGCAGGTGGTCGTACCAGGCGGGATGGGTGAAGTCCCCGGTGCCGAGCACTCCGATGCCCTTGCGCCGGGCCCACCAGGCCAGGTTCGGCAGGGTCAGGTCGCGGCTGCACGCGCGGGAGTACTTCGAGTGGATGTGCAGGTCCGCCACGTACGGCGGGAGGCCACCGGGGGGTGCGGCGCTGAACGGAGGCACGCCGCATCCTGTCACGTCCGGTCCCCCGCCCGCCCGTCGCCACGCGTACGGGTGACCTGAGCAATGCGGTGCTGGACTCGGCGGCCCGTGCGCGCTATGGGGCGCGCAGCTCCACGAGCGTCACCTGAGGTGGCGCGCCCACCCGGACCGGCGGGCCCCAGAAACCGGCGCCGTTCGTGACGTAGACCTTCGTGCCGTCCACCTCGCCGAGACCGGAGACCACCGGTTGTTCGAGCTTGACCGCCAGGTTGAACGGCACCATCTGACCGCCGTGGGTGTGCCCGGACAGTTGGAGGTCGACGCCGAACTTCGCGGCCTCCTGCGCGGCCACCGGCTGGTGGGCGAGCAGCACCACCGGCCGGCTCGGGTCGCGGTCGCCGAGCGCGGCGGCGTAGTCGGCGGGGGCGGCCACCCCGGTGCCGGCGGCGCTGACGTCGTTCACCCCGGCCAGGTCCAGCACGCCGCCCCGGGCCTGGATCTCCTGCCGTTCGTTCTGCAGCACCCGCAGGCCGAGCCGGTCCACCTCGCGGACCCACTCCTCCACGCCGGAGTAGTACTCGTGGTTACCGGTGACGAAGAAGCTGCCGTACCGGGACTGCAGGTCGCGCAGCGGCTCGGCGGCCTCGCCCAGCTCGGCAACCGTGCCGTCGACCAGGTCACCGACCACGGCGACGAGGTCGGCGTCCATCCGGTTGATCATCGCGACGATCCGCTCGGTGTGCGCCCGGCCGCGCAGCGGCCCGAGGTGGATGTCGGAGACGGTGGCGATGCGCAGCCCGTCCATGCTGCGGGGCAGCTTGGCCAGCGGGATCTGCACCCGGTCGAGCTGCGGCGGACCGATGGCGGTGCGGACGCCGTACCCGGTGACGCCGGCGGCGGTCAGCCCGGCGAAGATCGCCGCCCCGCGCGCGAGCAGCAGCCGCCGGGAGGGATCGTGGTCCGGCGCGTCGGTGCCGGCGGGCGGCGCGTCGGTGGGGGCGACCGGCGGCGGCGTCC
Source organism: Micromonospora echinospora (assembly GCF_014203425.1). Classification (NCBI taxonomy): domain Bacteria; kingdom Bacillati; phylum Actinomycetota; class Actinomycetes; order Micromonosporales; family Micromonosporaceae; genus Micromonospora; species Micromonospora echinospora. The sequence goes on along the minus strand of NZ_JACHJC010000001.1, from coordinate 529,804 downwards.
CACCCTCCGCGGTTGCCGCGCCCACGAGCGCGGGCTCGGGCTCGGGCTCCGGGCCGACGGCCGCCGAGCGGGCCCGGCGGCGCTGCACCAGCCGGACCACAGCGGTGGGCACTTCGAGCACCAGCAGGATCACCAGCAGGTAGAACATGAGCGCGACCCAGAGGTAGCCGGGCCAGGCCAGCCAGTACCAGCCGTTGCGGGTGCCGGCCAGGGTCACCGGCACGAGCACCGCCAGCGCCGCGATCGCCACCCCGCCGACCCGGCGCCACCGCCCAGGGCGCGTGGTGTCCCGGACCAGCCGCTTCCACAGATAGAAGTGGATCAGGCCGATCACGAGCACGACGAAGCCCAGGAATGTCGCCATGGCCAGCACGTGTGCCCCCTCAGCCGCCCGCGAAGGGCGGCAGCACGTCCACCGTCACCCCGGCCGGCAACGGTGCCCGTCGATCATGACAGGCGACGCCGTCGACCAGGAAACTCGCCGCCTTCAGCACCACGGCGAGGCGTTCGCCGTGGCGGGCGGCCAGGTCATCGAGGAGTTCGTCCAGCGACCGGCCAGCGGATGCGGTCTCCTCGGATCGTCCGGCCGCCGCGCGGGCGCCGGCGAAATAGCGCACCGTCAGCTCCACCCTCAGCCTCCGATCGCCGACATCGAGCGCGCGGGCTGGAGGAACGTCGGGTCGTCGATGCCGTGACCGGCCCGCTTGGCCCACATCGCGGCGCGCCAGCGCCGGGCCAGCTCCTCGTCGTCGGCGCCGTCGCGCAACGCGCCGCGCAGATCCGACTCCTCGGTGGCGAAGAGGCAGTTGCGGACCTGGCCGTCGGCGGTGAGCCGGGTGCGGTCGCAGTCGCCGCAGAACGGCCGGGTCACGCTGGCGATCACACCGACCCGGGCCGGCCCGCCGTCCACCAGCCATGTCTCGGCCGGTGCCGCACCCCGCTCGGACGGGTCCGGCGTCAGCGCGAACGCGGCGTGCAGGGAGGCCAGGATCTCGTCGGCGGTGACCATTGTCGAGCGGTCCCAGCCGTGCTGCGCGTCGAGCGGCATCTGCTCGATGAACCGCAGCTCGTAACCGTGCGCGAGCGCGAACCGCAGCAGCTCCGGCGCCTCGTCGTCGTTCGTGCCACGCATGAGCACCGAGTTGATCTTCACCGGTGTCAGCCCGGCGTCCGCCGCCGCGGCCAGCCCGGCGAGCACGTCGGCGAGCCGGTCGCGCCGGGTCAGCGCGGTGAACCGGTCCCGGTCCAGCGTGTCGAGCGAGACGTTGACACGATCCAGCCCGGCCGCGCGCAGCGCCGGCGCCATGCGGGCCAGGCCGATGCCGTTCGTGGTGAGCGAGATGCGCGGCCGGGGTGTGAGCGCGGCCACCGCCGCCACGATGCCGGGCAGACCAGGTCGGATGAGCGGCTCACCGCCGGTGAAGCGCACCTCGGTGATGCCGAGCCGGGTCACCGCGACACCCACCAGCCGGACGATCTCGTCGTCGCTGAGCAGCTGCGGACCGGACAGCCAGGGCAGGCCCTCGGCCGGCATGCAGTAGGTGCAGCGCAGGTTGCACTTGTCGGTCAGCGAGACCCGCAGGTCCCGGGCGACGCGGCCGTACCGGTCGGCGAGGAGGCCGTCGGCCGTCGTCCGGGGGGCGCTCATCCGTCGACCGTAGCGCGCTCGACGCCCCGGAGGGCGTCCCGAGCCGTGGCGGCCACCGCGTTCGCGTACGCCGCGCCGAAGATCGCGGTGTGCACGAGCAGCAGGTGCAGCTGATGCAGGGGTACACGTTCCCGCCAGCCGTCGGCCAGCGGCCACGCCTCCCGGTAGGCGGCCATGACGCGGTCCAGATGGGGCGGGCCGCCGAAAAGGGCGAGTTGCGCCAGGTCGGTCTCGCGGTGGCCGCCGTGCGCGGCCGGATCGACCAGCCAGACCCGGCCGTCGGCGCCCCAGAGCAGGTTGCCGGGCCAGAGATCGCCGTGCAGCCGGGCCGGCGGCTCGTCGCCGCCGAACTCACCGATCCGGGCCACGACCTGCTCGACCAGCGCCGCCCCGGACCGGTCGAGCGCGCCGCCGTCGACCGACATGCGCAGGTACGGCAGGAGGCGACGCCGGGCGAACCAGTCCGGCCAGGGACCGGGGTCGGGTGTGTTGTCCTGCGGCAGCGCGCCGATGAACCCGGTCCAGTCCGCGCCGAACGCCGGCGCCCCGGCCCGGTGCAGCCCGGCCAGGTCACGCCCGAACGCCTCCGCTGCCTCCGGCGTCGGCTCGCCCGGCTCCACCCAGTCGAGCGCCAGCAGGCCGGGCAGCGCCACGAGCACATCCGGCACCGGCACCGAACCCGCCTCGCGCAGCCAGCGCAGCCCGGCCGCCTCGGTGGCGAAGAAACCCTCCGGCAGGGGACGCGCCGCCCGTTCCGGCCACGTCTTGGCGAACACGGAGTGCCCGTCGTCCAGCGTGAGCCGGGAGGCGGCGCAGATTTCACCGCCGGAGACCGGGGTCTCCCGGATCCGCTGGTGGGTCAGGAAGGTCGGCAGGTGCTCCGGGTGTGCCCGCAGGTACGCCAGGTCCATGAGCGCAAGGTAGCGGGTACCCCGGACAACCGTGGGGCAAGCGACGCCACGGATCGCCGCTGACCTGGACCGATACGCTCCGTATCTGTGGACGGGCCGCGTGTCGTCCACAGGGGCGGACAGTGCGACATGCGAACGCCCACGCTCCCGGCATGAACTCCACCGAGCAACCCCGCCTCTCCGTCCGCTCACCGGCCGACATGGTCGCGGCCGTGCCCTACCTGCTCGGCTTCCACCCGGCCGACAGCGTCGTGGTGGTCGCGGTACGCGGCCGGCGCGTCGTCTTCGCCGCCCGGGGAGACCTGCCCGCACCCGGCGCCGACCCCGGCCCGGCGGCCCGGCACCTGGCACAGGTGGTGGCCCGGCAGGACGCGGACGCCGCCACGGTCGTCGGCTACGGTCCGGCCGCCCGGGTGACCGGCGTCGTGGACGCGATCGGCGACGCGCTGACCGCTGCCGGGCTGGTCGTGCTCGACGCCCTGCGGGTCACCGAGGGCCGCTGGTGGTCGTACCTGTGCGCCGAGCCGTCCTGCTGCCCGCCCGAGGGCACCCCGTACGACCCGGCCGCCAGCCAGGTCAGCGCCGCGGCCGTGTTCGCCGGTCAGGTCGCCCTGCCCGACCGGGCCGCGCTGGCCGCGCAGGTGTCCCCGCTCGACGGGCCGGTACGCCTCGCCATGCGCAGGGCCACCGGCCGGGCCCGTCTGCGCCTGGCCGCGCTCACCGGCGGGACGTCCTCGCAGTCCGGCCGCAGCCCGGTGGCCGGCAGGCCGCACGAAGGCCCGGAGCCGGTCGACGGCACCGCACCGGTCGGCACCGGATCGGCGGACCGTTCCGGGCCGGGTGGCGGTCCGGCGGGCGGTAGTTCCGTGCCGGTGGACGGTGAGGTGCGGGCCGACGGTGCCGGGCCGGTGGATTCACCACGTGCGGTGCGGAGCGCGGGCACGGCGGCGGTGCGGGCCGCGTTCCGCCGTCAGCGGCGTGGCGAGCGGCTCGACGACGACGAGGTGGCCTGGCTGACCGTGCTGCTCACCCACATCCCGGTACGCGATCACGCCTGGTCCCGGACCGACGGCCGGGACGCGGACATCAGCCTCTGGACCGACGTCACGCGGCGCGCCGAGCCGGACCTGATCGCCGCGCCGGGCTGCCTGCTCGCCTTCTCCGCCTGGCGCTCCGGGCACGGGGCGCTGGCGGCGGTAGCCCTGGAACGGGTGCTGTCCGCCCACCCCGGCTATTCGCTCGCGGTGCTGCTCGACGAGGCGCTTCGGCGCGGGGTGGCCCCGTCCCAGCTGGACGGCTGGCCCGGTTCCGACGGCGGCGCGGTGCTGCGCCGTCGCCGTCGCCGTCCACGGCGCTGAGCCGTCAGCCGCCGATCCGCGCCGCCCCGGTGTAGACGTTCATGGTCGGCCCGCGCAGGAAGCCGACAAGCGTCATCCCGGCCTCCTCGGCCAGTTCGACGGCGAGCGTGCTGGGCGCGGACACCGCGGCGAGCAGCGGCACGCCCGCCATCCACGCCTTCTGGGTGAGTTCGAAACTGGCCCGCCCGGAGACCAGCAGCACGTGCCCGGCCAGCGGCAACCGCCCCTCCCGGGTGGCCCAGCCGATCACCTTGTCCACCGCGTTGTGCCGCCCGACGTCCTCCCGCAGCACCACCATCTCCCCGTCGGCGGTGAAGAGGCCGGCCGCGTGCAGGCCACCGGTGCGGTCGAAGGCGCGCTGAGCGGCCCGCAGCCGATCCGGCAGCGCGGCCAGCAGTTCGGCGGTGACCGTCAGCGGGTCGTCCCGCACGGCGAACCGCGAACGGGTACGCACCGACTCGATGCTGCCCTTGCCGCACACGCCGCACGAACTGGTGGTGTAGAAGTTGCGCGAGGGATCGGTGACCGGCTCCGGAACACCGGGCGTGAGCACGACGTCGACCACGTTGTAGGTGTTCGGGGTCTCCGCCCCGGCGCAGAGCTGTGCGGTGTGCACGTCTGCGGCCGACCGGATCAGCCCTTCGGTGAGCAGGAAGCCGATCGCCAGGTCCAGGTCGTCGCCCGGGGTGCGCATCGTCACCGCGAGCGGCCGACGCCGGCCCGGCCCGGCCGCGCCCACGCGGATCTCCAGTGGCTCCTCCGCAGCCAGGGTGTCCTGGCGGCGGCCCCGGCCCCGGCCCCGGCCCTCGCCTGTCGCGTCGAGGTCGATCCGCAGCACGCTTCGCCGGTCTGTTGCCCGTCCCATGCCGCCATCCTCCCCGGGCACTCTGCCGCCCGCACCTCACCCCCGCTCCTGCACACGCCTCGCCCGAACGGCCCGGCTCCCATCTCCACCCCCGGTCCGCCCCCGGCCCGGCCTTGTTCGGCCGATGATGATCGACACCAGATCGCCGAAGTGGCGGTATCGGAGGGCCTTGGATGCCACCACTTCGGCGAAAGGGAGTTGATCAACGTCGGAAAACCGCCAGCAAAGCCGGGCATGGGTCCGATCCTGTGAACCGAGCCCTCGGTCCGAGCCGGGATGCGGCGGTCGTGGCCGTGGATAGGGTGAGGCGGTGACGGGGTACGCGGCGGTGGTCCTCGCCGGTGGCGCGGCCCGGCGGATGGGCGGCGTGGACAAGCCGGCCCGCCCGGTTGGCGGCCGGCCGATGCTGCATCGGGTACTGGCCGCGGTGGCCGATGCGGACCAGCGGATCGTGGTCGGCCCGTCCGGTCCGCTGCCCGACGAGGTCCGGACGACACGTGAGGAGCCACCCGGGGGCGGGCCGGTGGCCGCCACAGCGGCTGGGCTGGCGCTGCTCGACCCGGCTACGACGACAGTCGCCCTGCTCGCCGCCGATCTCCCGCTGCTCACCGCCGCCGCGGTGACCGAGCTGCGACGCGCGCTCGACGCCCCAGCCACCGATCAGCCGCACGCCCCGCCCGCTGGGCAGCCGCACGACCCAGCCGCCGAGCGGGAACACGACCCCGCCGCCGAGCGGGAACACGACCTGGCCGCCGAGCGGAAATCAGCGCTCACGCCGGCCGGATCGACAGTCGCGCTCGCCTGTTACGTGGACGCCGACGGCCGCCGCCAGCAGCTTTGCGCGGTGTGGCGGTTGCCGGCTCTGCGGGCCGCACTCGACCGGCTCGCCGCGACGCGGGGCGGCACGCTCGACGGGGCGCCGGTACGTGGGCTGCTGACCGGTGTCGCGGTACGCGAGGTGTCCTGGTCCGGCTCCGGTCCGCCGCCCTGGTTCGACTGCGACACTGACGAGGACGTACGCCGGGCGGAGGAGTGGTCGAGATGACGGTCCTGGACGACTGGGTGACGGCGGTCTGCGCCGAGCTGGACCTGGACCCGGCCGGGGTGCCGGTGTCGACGGTGCTGGACGTGGCCCGGGACGTGGCACATCAGGTGGTGCGGCCGGGGGCGCCGGTCACCGCGTACCTGCTGGGGTTGGCGGTGGGGCGCGGCGCGGACCCGGCGGCGGCGGCCGAGCGGCTCAGCGCGCTGGCCGGTTCCTGGCCGGTGGATCTGGGCGGTTCCACGCCTGCGGAATAGCGCCTCGGGCGTGATTCGGTCGCCGCCGCGCGTGGGTAGGGTGGCGGGAACAGACGGAGGCGATCATGACGGCAGACCACCCCTCGGCGCCGGTCGAGCAGCCGGCCGGCGACACGCCGGTTGAGCACAGCTCCGGTGGCACGCCGGCTCATCACTCTGCCGGCGGTACGCCTGAGCATCATCACGAGTCGATCCTGCTGGACGAGCCGACCACTGCCGATCTGCGGGCCAAGGTGACCGAGGCCTGGCGTGAGTTCGCCCGGGCGCTCGCCGAGCGGCTACGCGCGCTGCCCGCCGGTGGCCACCTTGAGGTGACACTCGATCCGACCGCCTCCGGCACCGGGGACGCCGTCTACTCGGTCAGCGTGGACGCGGGCGAGGAGGGTCGCCTCTCGGCGCGGGCGGTCGGCAACGCCACACTGCCGCAGGGCTACCGGCTGGACCGGGCGGCGGTGGCCGACATGGTCGCGCTCGGCTGGTCGCCGCCGGGCGTGGTGGCGGGTTCCGGCGAGCAGTTCGGCCTGGACTGCGGCGCCGACGAGTCCACCCGGCTGGCCGCCGTGCTCTCCCGGACGCTGCGTGACGTCTACGGCGCCCCGCACCCCGCCTTCCTCGTCTACCTGGTGCACGACGTCGAGGGTGAGCCGCTGCCGGTGGAACCGCTCGGTACGGCCCGCAGCGAGTTCGGGCCGGACCGGGACGTCGAGGCCGATCTGGACGAGGCGCTGGCCGCGGCGGCGACCGCCCAGGCGGACGAGAACGACGTGCAGGCGCTCGCGGAGCGGGTGCATACCGTCGTGTCCACGATGCTGAAGTCCACCTCCGACCAGCTCCAGATCGACTCGGACGGTGACATCAACATCCGGGCCGGCTCGGCGATGGTGTTCGTCCGGGTCCGCGACAATCCGCCGCTCGTGGACGTCTTCTCGCCGGTGCTGACCGAGGTGGAGCCGACGGAGCGTCTCTACGTGAAGCTCTCCGAGTTGACCAACCGGATGCCGATCGGCCGGCTCTACTGCGCCGACGACACGGTGTGGGCGTCGATTCCGGTCTTCGGCCGCAACTTCCAGGCCACCCACCTGATGCTCGCGGTGCAGGTGATGACCGGCCTGGCGGACGAGTTGGACGACCGTCTGCACGGCGAGTTCGGCGGCAAGCGCTTCTTCGGTGAGGGCGACAAGCCGGCCCGCAGCGAGGAGCACCGCACCGGCATGTACCTCTGAGCCGTCGGGTCAGCGTACGTCGAGCAGGGTCTTGCCCATCGTTTCCCGGGCCTCGATCGCGGCGTGCGCCTCGGCGGCCCGTTCCAGCGGGAAGCGTCGGCCGATGAGTGGGCGCAGCCGTCCGGCCGCGCCCTCGGCGAGCGCCGCCTCGGTGAGGGCGCGCAGTTCGTCCGGGCCGGGCCGGGGCCGTAGCAGCGTCACGCCGCGTGCGGCGGCCGACTCGGCCGGGATGTCCGCCCAGGTGCCGCTCGCCAGGCCGAAGCTGAGCATCCGCCCGCCCGGGTCGAGCAGGCCGAACGCCTCCCGGGCGAGCGGTCCGCCCACGCCGTCGAACACCACGTCGACCGCGCCGACGGCGTCCCGGACCCGGTCGGTCCAGCCGGGCTGCCGGTAGTCGACCACGACGTCGAGCCGGCCCGCGCGGAGCGTGGTGACCTTCGCCGGGCCACCGGCTGCGGCCACCACGGTGGCGCCGGCCCGCGCGGCGAGTTGGACCAGCAGCGATCCGACGCCGCCGGCGGCCGCCTCGACCAGGACGCGGTCACCCTGCCGCAGCCCGGCCGCACGGGCCAGCATCAGGGCGGTCCGGCCGTCGGCCATCAGCGCCACCGCCGCGTCCAGCGCCAACCCCGGGGGTACGCGGACAGGCGCGCCCTGGTCGACCACGACGCGCTCGGCGTACCCGCCGGTGGCGGTGACCACGACGCGTCCGGCGAGCGCCGGATCGACACCCGGTCCCAGTTCGGTGATCGTCCCGCCGACGCCGTTGCCGGGGATCAGCGGCAGTTCGGCGCCGAACGGGCCGAAGCCGGTCGCCCGGAACATCGTCTCGACGAACGTGATGTTCGCGTGTGCCACGTCGACGAGCACCTGGCCCGGTCCGGGTGCCGGGTCGGGTGCCGTCCCGGGCACGAGCACCTCCGGTCCGCCGAACTCCCGCAGCCACACCGCACGCATACCGCCCCCTCGCTTCAAGCCGGTCACCAGTGCACGACATGAAGCCGGGTTGAGGTCAAACCGTTGACGGTCCGACGCCGGGCGACTCGACCAGCCGGGAGAGCACGATGGTGCTGCGGGACGAGGTGACGAACGATTCGGCGCGCAGGCGTTCGAGCGCCTCCTCCAGGTGTGAGATGTCCGCGGCGCGCAGGTGCACGAGCGCGTCCGCCTCGCCGGAGACGGTGTACGCGCCGACCACCTCGGGGTGCCGTCGTGCGGCGGCGCCGATCTGAGCCGGGGTGGTGCGGCCGGCGCAGAACAGCTCGACGAACGCCTCGGTGGTCCAGCCGACGGCGGCGGGGTCGACGACCGCGGTGAATCCCCGGATCACACCGGCGGATCGGAGCCGGTCGACCCGTCGCTTGACGGCGGGGGCGGAGAGTGACACCCGGGTGCCGATGTCCGCGTACGAGGCGCGGGCATCTGCCACGAGCAACGCAATGATTCGCTGGTCTACCGCGTCTATCTGCAACGTTCTGCTCCCGGGAAGCAATGCTTGTGGCTGTTACCAAAGTTGTACCGTACCTACTCTTGGTGACCGTGAACCAGCAGCGAGTCTCGCGAAAGCGGACATATCTCATGTGCTCGCCCGAGCACTTCGCGGTCGAGTACGCGATCAACCCGTGGATGGACGTGACCACGGCGGTCGACGCCGACCTGGCGGTCAAGCAGTGGGACCGGCTGCGGGAGACGCTCGTCGGGCTCGGTCACGACGTGCATCTGCTCACCCCCGAGGCAGGGCTGCCGGACATGGTCTACGCCGCGAACGGCGCGTTCGTGGTCGACGGCACGGTCTACGGCGCCCGGTTCAAGCACGAGCAGCGGACCGCCGAGGCCGCCGCGCACCGGGCGTTCTACGAGGAGCAGGGCTGGCGGTTCATCGCCCCGAACGAGACGAACGAGGGCGAGGGCGACTTCGCGTACCTGCCGGAGGCGCACGGCGGACTGGTCCTCGCCGGGCACGGCTTCCGGACCGAACCGGCCGCGCACGCCGAGGCGCAGGAGGCGCTCGGCCGCCCGGTGGTCTCGCTGCGCTTGATCGACCCGCGCTTCTACCACCTGGACGTGGCGCTGGCCTCGATCGACGACGAGAACATCGTCTACTACCCGGGCGCCTTCTCCGCGGCCAGCCAGAGGGTGCTGGCGCAGTTGTTCCCGGACGCGATCGTCGCGGACGACGAGGACGCGCTGGCGTTCGGGCTCAACCTGGTCAGCGACGGGCTCAACGTGGTGCTGAACAACGAGGCGACCCGGCTCGCCGGCAAGCTGAAGGCGGCCGGCTACCACCCGGTCCCGGTGGAGCTGGCCGAGCTGAAGAAGGGCGGTGGCAGCGTGAAGTGCTGCATCGCCGAGCTTCGGCACTGAGCCCCGGCACGCGAAGGGCGGCCTCCCCGCGGGGAGGCCGCCCTTCGCGTGTACGGGAGCCGGTCAGCCCAGCGTGGCCAGCTCGTTGATCACGATGTTGGACAGCAGCCGGCCGTCGGTCTGCACCCGGCGCAGGTACCACTTCTGCTGCGGGGTACGGGTCTGGTTGAACTGCCAGGTGCCGCGCGGGCTGTCCACCTGGCCGATCTTGCCCAGCGCCAGGTTGACCTGCTGCGGGGACGGGTTCGCCCCGGCCAGCCGGATCGCCTTGTCCAGCACCAGCGCGGCGTCGTAGGAGGCCATCGCGTACGTGGTCGGCGCGGAGTTGAACGTCTTCCGGTACGCCGAGGCGAAGATCCGGTTGGCGGTGTTGTTCAGGTCGGCCGAGTAGTTGAGCGCGGTCTCGAGGCCGTTCGCCTCGATCAGCTTGCGGTCGCGGCCCTTCTCGCCGTCGTCGAGCTGGTCCAGCGCGGTGCCCTCGGTGAGGAACCCGGGGGCGTAGATCGGCCCCCGGTAGCCCTGGGCGTAGAGCTGCTTGACGAACTGGACGGCCTGGGTGCCCGAGTAGTGGCAGAAGACCGCGTCCGGCTTCCGCCCCAGCGCCTTGCGGATCGGCCCGGCGTACAGCTCTCGCGTGGGGTTGTCGGAGTCGTCGGTGAAGATCGGGTCCTCGGTGAGCCGGCGACCCCGCTCGTACGCCCGCCGCAGCCCTTCGACGACGTCCTCGCTGCCCTGGCCGCGGGTGCCGAAGATGGCGATGCGGCTCGACGCGTCCAGTTTCTGGCGCAGGTACTCCCCGAGCGCCTCGCCGGGCTCGGTCAGCACGTACGACGTACGCCAGATGTAGACGACGCCCTGCAGCGTCGAGGGCGACGCGTTGGAGCCGATCAACGGCACCCGGGCCTGCTCGACCGAGTCCTTGATGCCGGTCATGACGGCCGGGCTGACCACGCCGGTGAGCGCGAGCACATCCTCTTTGAGCAGGCGCTCCACAGCGGCCTTGCCGGACGCGGCGGTGGTGCCCTCCTCGGCGGGCACCAGCGTGACCGGGTGGCCGGCGATCTGCTGCCCGCGCAGGCGGAGGTAGAGCTGGAAGCCGTTGGTGATCTCGTCGCCGATGGCCTTGTTCGCCCCGCTGCCGGGCACGATCAGCCCGACTTTGATCGGGCTGCCGGACCCGGACTGCTCCCCGGTGTCTGCCTCCCCGGAGCCGCAACCCGCCGCCAGTCCGGTGGTACCCAGTGCGGCCAGCATTTGCAGGGCTCGCCTGCGGTTCATCTGTGCCACCGACTTCCTTCCCGACGGGGTGGCCATGGTGCACACCCCTTCGGCGTTCTACCTGGTCGGCGACGCTGCGTCAATGCCTTGAAGATCATCGTGAAGCGACCGCAACGCCTGTGTCACCCGGGGCCAGGCGGTGGAGTCCGGGTCGATCAGCCCGAAATGCTCGCATTCGGGCAGCTCAATCAGCGTGGAAGTCCCCCCGGCGGCCCGGTCGGCGGCCACCCAGGATCGGCTGATCGAGGCGGGGACCTGCACATCCAATTCGCCGTGTATGACTACCGTCCGTGTTGATGCGGGTACGGATTTCGACGGATCCGCGTCCGCGTACCGGTCCGGCACGTCCTCCGGAGAGCCGCCGAGCAGCGCGGCCACCGCCCCACCGTCCAGGTCCAGCCGGTACGCCTCGGCGAGGTCGGCCACCGGGGCCAGCGCGAGCACCCCGGCGACCGTCTGCGGGGCGTGCGCGGCCACGTACAGGGCCAGGTGCCCGCCCGCGGAATGGCCGATCAGGATCGGCGGCACGGGCGCCACCCGGCCGGGCAGCGCCGCGGCGGCCAGGCCGGGCAGGGCGGCGACCCCGGCGCGGACGTCGGTCAGCGTGTGCGGCCAGCCGCCGCCCGGCCGGCCGGTCCGGCGGTACTCGATCTGCGCGACCGGGTGGCCGAGCGCGGCCAGCGCCGCCGCCATCGGGCCGGTGTGGGCCCTGTCGTACTCGGCTCGCCAGAAACCGCCGTGCACCACGACGACGAGCGGCCGGGGCGGCCCGTCGCCGGCAGGCCGGCGCAGGTCGGCGAGCTGGTCCGGGTGATCGCCGTAGGCGACTGTCGCGTCCGGCGGTGGGGACGGGCGGGTCAGCACCTCGCGCGGGTCGGAGAGCATGCGGCGACGGTAGCGCCCCCCGGTCCGGCCGCGTGCACATGGTCGACGTGGGTAAAGATGGGTGCCATGACCGAAGCGCATTCCGGACGGGACGACGAGCAGGGCAACGATGGCATCCCCGGCACCGTGGTGGTGGTCGGGCCGGACGGCCGCCCGGTCGGCACGGTGCAGACCGAGGAGGGCAAGGGCGAGGACCCGACCCGCCTGGTCGAGCAGCCGGCCAAGGTGATGCGGATCGGCAGCATGATCAAGCAGCTGCTGGAGGAGGTGAAGGCGGCGCCGCTGGACGACGCCAGCCGGAACCGGATGCGGGAGATCCACGAGCGCTCGATCGTGGAGCTGAAGGAGGGCCTCGCACCCGAGCTGCGCGAGGAGCTGGAGCGGATCTCGCTGCCGTTCACCGAGCAGCAGACGCCGAGCGAGGGCGAGCTGCGGATCGCGCACGCCCAGCTGGTGGGCTGGCTGGAGGGCCTGTTCCACGGCATCCAGGCCGCGCTGGTGGCCCAGCAGATGGCCGCCCGCGTCCAGCTGGAGCAGATGCGCTCGGGCCGTCAGGCGCTGCCCAGCGGCCCCGGCGGCGTGATCCCGGGCATGCCCGGGATCCCCGGTGCCGGTGGCGAGGGCCACGCGCCCGGCCAGTACCTGTGACCCACCGGCCGGGGCGCGTCGAGCGCCCCGGCCGGTCGGTCAGTCCACCCCGAAGACCTTCTCCAGGTACGCCGCCACACCGTCCTCGGTGTTCGGCCCGGTGACCTCGTGAGCGATTTCCCGCACCGCCGGGTGGGCGTTGGCGACTGCCACCGCGCGTCCGGCCCAGGCCAGCATCGGCACGTCGTTGGGCATGTCGCCGAAGGCCAGCACGTCCCGCTCGTCGACGCCCAGCCGCTCCGCGTACCAGGCCAGCCCGGCCGCCTTCGTCACGCCGGCCGCCGAGATCTCGATCAGCCCGCTGTACGACGAGTGGGTCGCCTCGGCCAGCCCTTCCAGCGCGCCCGCCACCACCTGTACGAACACGTCCGGGTCCTGCTCACCGGCTCGCGCCAGCAGCTTCACAGCGGGCACGGCGAGCAGCTCCTCGGGCGACTCGACTGCCCGGATCGCGTCGAGGTCGGCGTCCCAGCGCAGCGGGTAGTGCGCCTCGTGCCGCATCTGCCGGCTGTCCACGATCTCCACCGCGAGGCTCACCCCGGGCACCTCGGCGCGCAGCCGCCGGGCCACCTCCGCCAGCAGTTCCGGGGCGAGCGGGTCGGCCCGCAGCACCTGGTCGGTGACCGGGTCGTACACCACCGCGCCGTTGGCGCAGATCGCCGGCAGCGGCTCGGTGAGCTGCTCGTACACCATCTGGAGCCAGCGGATCGGACGGCCGGTGACCAGGACCACCGGCGTGCCGGAGGCGTTGATGCGGGCCAGCACCGCGGCGGTACGCGCGCTGAGCGTCCGGTCGTCGCGAAGCAGCGTGCCGTCGATGTCGGAGGCGACGAGCCGAGGTGGATCTTCCATCACCGGGAGAGTAGTCGGTCCAGGTAGACCGCGACCCCGTCGTCGTCGTTGCGCAAGGTGATCTCGTCCGCCGCGGCGCGCACCTCCGGGTGGGCGTTCGCCACCGCCACCCGGGCCCATCCCGCCCAGTCGAACATCGGCAGGTCGTTGGGCTGGTCGCCGAAGACCAGCACGTCGGCCGGGTCCACGCCGAGCCGCTCGGCGATCACGCTCAGGCCGCTGGCCTTGTCGGTGCGGGGCGGGCAGATCTCGATGAAGCCGAGCCCGGCCTGGGTGAGCGTGGCCACCTGCGGTGGCACGATCGCCCGCGCCGCCGCCAGCAGTTCGTCCACGTGGTGGTCGGCGGTCCGGGCGAACGCCTTGATCACGTCGCAGGACAGGCATTCGATCCGGCTGCGCGCCTCGAACCGGTCCGGGTAGGGCCAGCTCGGGTGGTAGTCGCCCCACAGCGGCGCGTCGTGTTCGTCCGACGCCTCCACCATCACGGTGAGCGGGCCGACCACCGCCTCCAGGTCGGTGAGGATCCGGGCCAGCACCTCGCCGGGCAGCCGCTCGTCGCGCAGCACCAACGGCCCTTCGGGGTCGCTCTGGTCCACGACCCGGCCGCCGCCGGCCATCACCAGGAAGTCAGCGGCCCGGATGTCGTTGCGGGTGAGTTCGGTCAGGCGCGGTCCGCGGCCGGTCGCGCCGACCACCGGAATCCCGGCGGACCGCACCCGGTCCAGCACCCGATGGGTGTACGCGGAGACGGTCTCGTCGCTGCGGACGAGCGTGCCGTCCAGGTCGGTGGCGATCAGCTTGGGCAGTCCCGGGCGGGTCATGGTTCCTCCTTCGCCCGCCGCCGTCACGCCGGCCGACCAGGTCCTCGGTGCCGCGACCATGGGACGGCGGGCAGCAACCGTATCTCGCGGAACGGGCGGCAACCACGGCTTTCCGGCGAATCGGAGACGAAGCGACGACGGCCCCGCGGTGGCCGGCGGAGGCGGTGCCGGCGCTGCGTCAGCGGGACCGGTCGGGGTCCGCGAACGGCACCGTGGGCTGCACCGTCAGGTCTGCGGGCGCCGGAGGCAGGTCGTCCTCGGCGGCCCGGCCCCGCCGGGCGGGCCGGTCGTCGTCCGGCTCCTCGTCCACGGGCGCGTCCCCGGCCGGACGGCCGGCGAGGCGCAGCGCGGCGGCCAGCAGCGCGACGGCGAGGAACGCGGTGGCCAGGCCGCGCCCGTGCTCCACGTCGAGGCGCTGGTCCCCGACGAAGAACAGGATGCGCCGGGCCAGCTGCTGGAGGGACGCGGCGGTCGCGACCAGCACGCCGAGCACGCCCGCCGAGAGGCCCAGCCCGGCGAGCGCGGCGTGCCGACGGACCGCTGGGGCGCCGCGCAGCGCCAGAGCCAGCGCCACGGACAACCCGAGCAGGCCCACCAGGTACGCCACCCCGAACCCGCCGATCTCGGAGATGCCGCTGGTCAGCCGGGTGGGCGCGTCGTCGTCCCGGGCCTCGGCCGGCACCGTGATGATCAGCCACTCGCCGATCAGCGAGGCGACCGCGGCCACCGTGGCGAGTCCGGCGAGAACCGTCGGCAGCCGGCGGTCCCGGCCCAGCGCGGCGAGTGTGCGTCCGGCCCGGCCGGTGGACTCCGGCTCGGCGTCACCCCACTCGACGACAGTGGTGTCGTCGGACCGGTCGTCCCGCACGGGGGTTCGCTTCTCCTGCCGGGGGACGGGGAGATCCTGTGACATGGCCACCCTTCCCGTACGCGGGCCTGCGTCGAATCATGGCACAGCACACACCCGCCGGCCCGGATCGTCGTCCGGAGGTGCGGTGCGACGCGGCCCGCTTTCGGTTAGCGTCGTGCCATGCCTATCCGTACCGCATCCGCTCGCTGGCAGGGCAACCTCACCGAGGGGTCCGGCACCGTCCGCACCGGCAAGGGCGGCCTGTCCGGCAACTACTCCTTCAAGTCGCGCTTCGAGGAGGGCGAGGGGACCAACCCCGAGGAGCTGATCGGCGCCGCGCACGCCGGCTGCTTCTCGATGGCGCTCTCCAAGCAGCTCGCCGACGCCGGCGCCCAGGAGACGGCGGTGGAGACCACCGCCAAGGTGCACTTCGACAAGACCGACGCCGGCATGACCGTGACCCGCATCGACCTGGAGACCGTCGGCCAGGTTCCGGGCATCGACCAGGCCGAGTTCACCAAGCTGGCCGAGGCGGCCAAGGAGAACTGCCCGATCTCCCGGCTGCTGTCGCCGGGCGCGCAGATCACGCTGAACGCCCGCCTGGCCTGACCATCACGTACGGCATGGCGAGGGTGTCCTGCGGGCCGCCCTCGCCGTGCGACGTGCCGATTGTGGGGGAGTGACCGGGCCGCGTGGCCGTGGAGATGAGCCGGGACCGGTTCGAGGAACTGGTCGGTGAGGCGCTCGACGAGGTGCCCGAGGAACTGCTCGGGCTCATGAGCAACGTGGTCATCCTGGTCGAGGACGACCCGCCGCCGGGCGAGGACCTGCTCGGCCTGTACGAGGGGCATTCGCTCACCTCTCGCGGCTGGGACTACTCCGGCGTGCTGCCCGATCGCATCCTGATCTACCGAAATCCGATCCTGGCGATCTGCGACACCGACGACGACGTCGTCGAGGAGGTCGCGGTGACAGTGGTGCACGAGATCGCCCACCACTTCGGCATCGACGACGAGCGTCTGCACGCCCTCGGCTGGGGCTGACCGGTCGCGGCGCGCCTCCGCCCGGCTGATCCCGGCGGTTGCGCCGGTCCCCTAATCTCCGTGGTCAGGCACATCCTGACCCAGGAGGAAACCCCATGCGTAGCGCGCTGTTCTCCGCGGAGAACCTCGAGAAGGAGTCCCAGCAGCCGGGCATGCGGTTGCAGAACTCCAAGATGCTGAAGATCGAGCTGAACGGCGAGGCGATGGCCCGCGTCGGCTCGATGGTCGCGTACCAGGGCCAGGTGCAGTTCCAGGCCCTCGGCTCCGGCGGCATCGGCAAGTTCATCAAGCAGCGCCTCACCGGTGAGGGCGTGCCGCTGATGAAGGTCTCCGGGCGCGGCGACGTGTTCCTCGCCGACTTCGCCAAGGACGTGCACATCATCGACCTGGAGCCGGGCGACGCGCTGTCCATCAACGGCTCCAGCGTGCTGGCCTTCGACTCGACCCTGCAGTACGACATCAAGATGGTCGGCGGCGCCGGTATCGCCTCCTCCTCCGGCCTGTTCAACTGCGTCTTCACCGGCCACGGCCGGATCGCCGTAACCACGAAGGGCGCCCCTGTGGTGCTCAACGTGGACGCGCCGACGTACGTGGACCCGCAGGCGGCGGTCTGCTGGTCGGCGAACCTCCAGACCGGCTACCACCGCGCCGAGCAGCTCGGCCTCGGCACGCTGCTCGGCCGCAGCACCGGCGAGGCGTTCACGATGAGCTTCGCCGGGCAGGGTTTCGTCGTGGTCCAGCCCTCGGAGGAGCCTCCGGTGGCCGGCAGCGGCTCCCAGCAGCAGGGCGGCATGCTCGGCGGCCTGCTGCAGTGACGGCCCGGTGCCCGGGGCGCCCGCCGTGGTCGCCCCGGGCCGGTCAGCTCAGCTCGCCGGCCCGCAGCCGGGCCACCCAGGCCGCCGCATCGGCGTAGTCGAGGTCGGAGAGCCCGCTCGGCGCGGGCGCGGGCCGGTCACCCGCCGTCGCGTTCCAGCGGTGCCGGGGGTACGACCCCAGGAACCGCACGTCGGCGCAGACCCGGCGCAGCCCCTGCAACGCCTCGCCCAGGCGTACGTCGGCGACGTGCCCGGCACAGTCCAGGAAGAACACGTACCGGCCGAGCGCCTCACCGGTGGGGCGGGACTCGATACGGGTCATGTTCACGCCCCGCACCGCCAGTTCCATGAGCACCGCCAGCAGCGCGCCGACCCGGTCGTGCGCGATGTAGACGGCCAGCGAGGTGAGGTCGTCACCGGTCGGCGGCGGAGGCGGCCCCGGGCGGGACACCAGCGCGAAGCGGGTCACCGCGTCCGGATGGTCGGCGATCTTGTCAGCGAGGACGGCGAGCCGGTGCCGGGTCGCGCCGATCGGGGCGCAGATGGCGGCGTCGTACTCGCCGCTCGCCGCGCCGGCCGCGGCGGCGCCGTTGGAGAGCACGTCGACAACTGTGGCGTCGGGCAGGTGCTCGCGCAGCCAGCCCCGGCACTGGGTGGACGCCTGCGGGTGGGCGGCGACGCCGCGCACGTCGGCGAGCGTGGTGCCCGGCCGGGCGGCGAGCACGAACTCCACAGGCAGGACGACCTCCCGGGTGATCACCAACGGGTCGCCCTCGGCCAGCTCGTCGAGCGTCACCCCGACCGCGCCGCCGATGGAGTTCTCCAGCGGCACCAGAGCCGCGTCCGCCTCGCCGGCGCGTACCGCGTCGAGCGCCTCGCCGACGCTGCGGGCCGGCGTGCGGTCCCCGCGCTCGGCGGCGGGCACTGTTCGCAGGGCCTGCTCGGCGAAGGTGCCCTCGGGGCCCAGGTAGACGAAGCGGGTCGGCGGTGTTCCCGGCATGCCGACCAGCCTACGCACCCGGCGTGCCGTCGCAGGCCAGGGTACGGATGCCGGGCGGCCCGAGGGTCCGCACCTCGACGCCGCACACGTCCGTCCCGGCCGTCACCAGGGTCGGCGTGCCGGTGTCGCCCCGGGTGACCACCTGCAGCTCCTCGTGTCCGGTGACCGCCAGCACGGTGTACTGCCAGCCCTCGGCGCAGAGCGGGCCGGTGGTCACGGTGACCCGGACGTCGCGGGGCAGCACTCCGGCGGACCCGCGCAGCAGCGTGACGATCCGGTCGCCGGACGGCCGGCCCCGGCACGGCGTCGCCGCCACCGGCGTGGACGGGGAGAGCGCGGGCGTGGACGGCGTGACCGGCGCGGCCGGTGTGGCGCTCGCGGTGGGCGTGGCGGACGCCGACGGGACCGGAACACCGGTGGCGACGGGCGGCGGGCGCAGCTCGGGCGGCGTGCCGCAGGCGGCGAGGGCGAGCACTGTCAGCAGCACCAGCGGGCGGTGCCGGCGACGGGGGTGGGGGGTGCGGAGCACGATGGGTGTCCTCGGGGCATCGAGGGATGTCGTCGTATGGCGGGGTCGAGCCCATCGTAGGAGGAGTGCGGGCCCGGGTGAAGCGTGCCGGGCCTCGTCGCGGCTCAGACCGCGGAGAGGAAGGTGAGCGAGCCGGCCACCACGCCGTCGGTGAGCACCGGGGTGGAGATCGCGTCGACGGTACGGCCGGCGTCGGAGCCGGGCCCCTGCACGCGGAGCAGACCCCGGGCGAGTCGCCCGGAGTGCAGCGCGAGCAGCGGCGGGATCTTGTCGGTCTCCTGCTCGGTCAGCTCGCTCGGGCTGGCCGTGAAGTCCACCAGGCGCAGGCCGCCCTCCAGCAGCGGCAGGCCGATCACGTCCTCCGGCGCGCCCAGGCAGAGCAGCGCGCAGCCGGACGACGAGATCGCCACGACTGTGGTGCCGGCGTCGATCAGCAGGCACGGCTCGGCGGCCCGGGAGACCATGCCGGACCATTGCCCGAAGTTGTCGGACTCCTGCTCGGAAGAGGCCGCCGGGGGCGCGAACACGTCCGAGAGTGAGAGTTCGACGTGGGCCACCGCGCCTCCTATGTACACCGACGGTTCGTCCACGCTAGCCGGTCGGTGCGGCGGGAGCATCGGCTGCCGGGCGGCCGGCGACGACGCGGACCGACGGAACCAGTCGGGGGGCGGAGCCGGGGGCCGCGTGGCGTCGCCGGAGACGTTACCGGTGGGCGGCCCGCTTGTCAGCGGCCGTTCGGCCCTCGTCGTACCACCGGTAGTCGGCGGTTGGACGGTACGTGCCGTTGAACCACGTCGACGGTGCCTGGGCGACGCGGGAGAGCTTCTCGGCGGTGGCCGGGCTGATCCGGTTTCCGCCGGCCACGAGCAGGCGGTCCAGCTCCCGGTGGGTGGCCATGAGGCAGTCCTTCGGCAGCCCGTAGACGCTGATCACCCCGGAACCGACGAACGTCAGCACCGGGGCGACCGGGATCGGCAGGCCGACCGCGTCGGAGAGGGCCTTGCTGGCCCGCTTGGCGTCCCGGCGCGCCTCCGCCACGTAGGGCGGGCGCTTGCCGTTGATCTGCACGACGTCGCCGGCGACGAGCACCCGCGCGCGGCCGTGGTCGGCGATGGTGACCGCGAACAGGCCGCTCGGGCCGATCGCCAGGAACCCGGCCCGGTCGTCGCGGACGCGGTCGAACAGCATGTCGGCCGGGTCTGTCCGGGGCCACTCGATGACGTGCCAGGCGGGCCCGAGATGGTCGAGCTGGCCGAGGGCGCGGGCCCCGGCGGCTTCCAACCGGCGGGCCCCCCGCTCCGCCCGGCGACGCCGGGCCCACTCCAGTGGAGTCGGTCGGGCCGGCTCGAGCACCGAGGTGGGCTCGACCCGGGTGTGCGGCACCGTGCGGGGCGGCAGTGCCCTGCTCGGTACGGCTCGACGAGCGGGAAAGACAGTCATCGCGACCTCCGGCAAAAGGTCTCTCGAAGTTATGTCTCCGCTACCCTACGTTGCGCACCCGGGGGGTCGGCAAGCCGGGGCGCCGGAGTGAGTGCGGATGAATGCCATATTCATCCACCCTTCTTTTCCGAATGGTGCGCAAGCCTGCCCTAGGCTGCGGGGGTGACCCACTATGTGGACAGCGAAGTCGCCCGGCTCGGGACGGTGTTGCTGCACCGCCCGGGGCCCGAACTCGCCCGCCTCACCCCACGCAACAACGACTCGTTGCTGTTCGACGCTATCCCATGGGTGGGACGGGCGCAGGAGGAGCACGACGCGTTCGCGGCGGCGCTGCGGTCCCGCGGGGTCGAGGTGCTCTACCTGGCCGACCTGCTGGCCGAGACGCTCGCCGTGCCGGACGCCCGGGCCGAGCTGACCGAGCAGGTGCTGCGGTCCCGCCGGCTCGGCCACACCCTGCGACGCCGGGTCGCCGACCACCTCACGTACCTGGACCCGGCCGGGCTGGCCGACGTGCTGATCGCCGGGCTCGCCCACGAGGAGCTGCGAATCGGCGGCGACCGTCCCGGCGGTCTGGTGTGGACCCTCATGGACCGGCACGACTTCGTCATCGACCCGCTGCCCAACCTGCTGTTCACCCGCGACTCGTCGGTGTGGATCGGGGACCGGGTCGGGGTGACCAGCCTGGCCATGCCGGCGCGGCGGCGGGAGACCACGCTCACCGACGCGATCTACCGCTTCCACCCCCGGTTCGTCGGCACCGAGTTCGTCTACCACCCCCGGCTGGAGCATCTGGAGGGCGGCGACGTGCTGCTGCTCGCCCCGGGGGTGCTCGCCGTCGGCGTCGGCGAACGCACCACCCCGGCCGGCGCGGAGCGGCTGGCCCGGCAGGTGTTCGCCGCCGGCCTGGCGCACACCATCCTGGTGGTCCCGATCGCGCAGGAACGCGCCACCATGCACCTGGACACGGTCTGCACGATGGTCGACACCGACGCCGTGCTGATGTACCCGAACATCGCCAACGAACTGTCCGCGTACACGGTGATCGCCGGCGCGGACGGCGACGACCTGCGGGTCGACGGCCCGGCGCCGTTCCTGCGGGCCGCCGCCGACGCGATGGACCTCGACCAGCTCCGGGTCATCGACACCGGCCTCGACCCGGTCACCGCCGAACGCGAGCAGTGGGACGACGGCAACAACACGCTCGCGCTCGCGCCCCGGCTCTGCGTCGGGTACGAGCGCAACGTGGAGACCAACGCGCAGTTGGAGCGCGCCGGCATCGAGGTGATCGCCATCGCCAGCTCGGAGCTGGGCTCCGGCCGGGGCGGCCCGCGGTGCATGTCCTGCCCGCTGGTGCGGGAGAAAGGCGGGGTTCCGGACCCCGCCTGACTCCCGGAACCGTCAGCGCAGCGTCAGCTGGCGGCCGAGCAGACCCTGCCGGGACCGGCGGCCCGCCGCGTCCAGCGGCGCCTGCTCCGCGACCGCCTCGGCGTAGCGCTTGGCGAACTCCGCCAGCGGCGCCTCCCACTCGGCGGCCGGGCTGTCCTCCGGCAGGTCCCAGACCGGCGCGAGGCGCCCGTGCGCCCGGAACATGCCCGCGAACTTCGTGTCGTCGCCGAGCGTCAGCGCGCCGGCCGCGCCGAGGCGGGACAGCGCGTCCAGCGCGGCGTCCTCGTCCTCCGGCAGCACCATCCGCACGTGGGCCTTCTCCGGCACCTGGCACCAGTACGCGGCCCGCGCGGCGGCCAGCTTCACGGTCGGGTAGATCGCCGAGTTGGCCCGCTCCAGGGACGCCTGCACGTTCGGGTCGTCGGCGGCGCCCGGGTCGAGCCAGAAGTCGAACCCGTCGTGCATGCTGATCTCCAGCGGGCCGTCCACCAGGATGTCCTGGAGGCGCGGGCCGGGCCCGGGCAGCGGCGGCACGCTCACCTGACCGCCCGGCTCGGTCCGCAGCGCGGAGATCAGCGCGTCGGCCAGGTCCCGGGAGACGTCGCCGGACTGCTGGTGCCGTTGCAGACCGATGAAGACGCGTCCGTCCGGCTTGGTCATCGCCGGGGCGGCCATCGGCAGCACGGTGGCCAGCGTGACCGGCCGGTCGCCGTACTCCTCGATCAGCTCCGGGGTGAGCCGCAGCGGCGCGGAGGCGGCCGGGACCAGCTCGCGCAGGGCGATCCACTCCGGCTCGTCGACCAGGCCCTCGAACGGCCGGGGCACGAAGACGTCGCGCACCTTCTCCCGCTTGGGCGTGCTCTCGCCGACCCGCTGGTTCTTCCGACGCTTGCTCATGGCGAGACAGCCTAGATGCCGGGCCGTGCGGGTGGGGGCAGGACCCGCCTGCCCGTGCGTTCAGCCGGCCGCGACCAGATCCGGCCGGTGCGCCGGCGCCGGGTCGAACCGCGCCCAGACGCTCTGGCCCAGGCCGTCCCGCTCCACGCCCCAGCCACTGGCGAGCCCGGCGACGATGTGCAGCCCGCGCCCGTCGGCCGCGTCCGGCGAGGCGGCCCGCATGCACGGGCCGGCGCCGGAACCGCCGTCGGTGACCTGGAGCTGGACGCTCGGGCCCTGCTCGGTGACCCGCAGCCGCCAGGCGACCCGGACCACGCCGCCGGGCAGCGCCTCGGCGTGCCGGACCGCGTTGCCGACCAGCTCGGCGAGGACCGCGACCAGGTCGGCCAGCAGAACCGGGGGTACGACGCCGGTCAGCTCGTCGGCGAGCCGGTGCCGGGCCAGGCGCGCGCCGGTCGGGTCGTGGGGCACCACCACACACCACGACCGCTCGGGCGGACCAGTCGACACGTCGTTCCTTCCCCGTCTGCGAGCGCCGGGTCAACCCCGCGGCAGCCGCACCTCTGCGACCGTACCGCCACCGGCTCTGGGCCGGAGGGATACCCATCCATTCTGCTGTTCAACGATCTGGCGGACGAGATAGAGGCCGAGCCCCGCGCCCGGGTACCGCCGGCGGTCGCCGGACTCGCCCTGCCAGAACCGGTCGAAGGCCCGCTCCACGTGTTCCGGGCGGATGCCGATGCCCCGGTCGGCCACCCGGAACGAGACGGTCCGTTCGTTCGCCTCGGCGGTGATCTCGATCGGGGTGTCCGGCAGCGAGTACTTCCCGGCGTTGGTGCCCAGCTCGGTGAGCACTGTGGCGAGGCTGTGCCGGTCGCCGAGCGCCTTGGGCAGGTCGGCCGGCAGGTCGAGCACGACCCGGTGCCGGATGTCGGCCGGCAGGTGGGTCACCGCGGCGCGCAGCGCGTCGACCAGGTCGAACGGCGCGGCCGGCTCGCCGCCGGGACGATTCTCGGTGGCGGCGGTCAGCAACCTGTCGACCAGTCGGGCCAGCTCGTTCGCGCGCTGACCGATGATCCGCGCGGCCTGCCTCCGGTCGTCGTCGCTGAGCGAGTCCCAGTGGTCGGTGAGGGTGTCCGCGTACCCCTTGATCACGGTCACCGGGGTGCGCAGCTCGTGGCTGGTCACCGCCACGAAGAGGTCGCGGTCGTGGTCGCGCCGCTGCTGGTCGGTGATGTCGCGGAAGGTGACCACGCGCAGCGCGTTCGGGCCGGGCAACTCGCCGGAGGTGATCCGCAGCCAGCGGCCGTCGGGCATCCGGTGGTCGAGCACCTGACCCGGCGGCGGCAGCGGGAACGGCAGCGGGCGGTTCAGCGCCTCCTCCGTCGGGCGGCCGGTCACCTCGGCCGCCGCCGGGTTCCAGAGCCGGATCCGCCCGTCGCGGTCCACCACGGCCAGCCCGTCGGCGAGCGCCGCCACGACCGGGCCGTCCCCGTGCACCGGCAGACCGGTCTGGTCGCCGTACATGTGCGCTATGCACGCGGCCACGTAGCCGATCACGGCGCGCTGCGCGGGTTCCGGCGGCTCGCCCAGCGGGTAGAGCGCGTGCAGGCTGCCGACGGTGAGCCCGCCGATCTCGGCACGCGCCACGATCATCCGGCAGAGGCCCCGGCCGGCCACCTCGTCGGCGAGCGCGCCCGGGATCGCGTCGACCCGGACCTCCCGCACCGGCGGCCCGGCGAGCAGGCAGACGGTGGCCGGGTCGGTGGCGGGCAGCGGTCGGCCGAGCACGAACTCGGCGCGGCCGGTCGCCGCGATGACCCGTCCGCCGGCCGGAGTGAACTCCACGAAGACCAGGCCGGCCGCGCCCACCGCCGGTTCGACCTCGTGGAGCAGGCGGTTGAGCACGGCGGGGCCGGACTCGCCCGAGTTGATCATATTGATCACGGTCGTGTGGCCGGTGATGAGGGCGGGGTAGTCGGGTCGCTCCGGCATGTCCCGAGTGTGCCGCGCGGCAGCCCTCCCGGACACCCCCGGCCGGTCGACCGTCCCCGATACCGATCGACCGGACTCACCGGCCCAACCGGGCCAGCGCGTGGGCCGGCCGGTCCGTGATCACCCCGTCCACGCCGGCTTCCAGCACGAGTTCCAGATCCTCCGGCTCGTTGACCGTCCAGACGTACACCGCGTTGCCGGCCGCGCGCAGCGCCGGGACCAGCCGCGGCCGGGCCCGGACCAGACCCATCCCGGGACCGGCGATCCGGCTGCCGAACGGCAGCCGGCCCAGCGGCAGCAGGCGCGGCAGCACCTCCAGCAGCAGCACCGTGGGCAGCGCCGGGGCGAGTTCCCGGACCCGGCGTACGGCCAGCGGCGAGAACGACATCACCGTCACCTGGACGGGACGCCCCGGGCGGGGCTCGTCCAGCCCGTACCGGCGCAGCAGCGCGACCAGGCGGCGCTCGACCTCGCCCCGGTAGCGCGAGGGGTGCTTGGTCTCGATCAGCAGCCGGACCGGCCGCCCGGCGTCGAGCACCGCGTCGAGCAGCCGCTCCAGCGTGAGCAGCCGGGTGTGCGACTCGTCCAGCGGCGCGTCGTCCTCGGCGAGCGTCGCGGCCCGGTGCCAGGAGCCGAAGTCGAGCGCGTCGAGTTCGGCGAGCGTACGCGCGCTGACCAGCCCGCTGCCGTTGCTGGTCCGGTCCAGCCGGCGGTCGTGCACGCAGACCAGGTGCCCGTCGCGGGTCAGCCGGACGTCGCACTCCAGCCCGTCCGCGCCCTCCTCGATGGCGCGGAGGTAGGCCGCGAGCGTGTGCTCCGGCAGGTCGTACGAGGCGCCGCGGTGGGCGAAGACCAGGGGGACGGTCATGACCGCCTCAGGCGACCCGGCCCGGCTGTCCGTCGTCGGTGACCACCGGGCGGCCGGCGGCGGCCCAGTCACCCATCCCGCCCTCGACGTTGCGCACCTGGTCCCAGCCGTTACGCATCAGGTAGCCGACGACCTGGGCGGAGCGGCCGCCCGAGCGGCAGATCACCGCCACGTCGCGGTCCTGCGGGATCTCGGCGATCCGGGCGGGCAACTCGGTCATCGGCAGGTGATGGGCGGCCGGCGCGTGGCCGACGGCCCACTCGTCGTCCTCACGGACGTCGAGCAGGTAGACGTCGACGGGCACGGCCGACGCGGGGACGCTGGGTAGCGGGGCTCCGAACACGGTCACCAAGCCTAGTCGCCCGGACCGCTCACAGCCGGTTGACCCAGCGCGGGTTGGCGCCGGCCCATTCCGGCACGTGTGTGTCGCGCAGCGCGGCGAAGAGCCCGCCGCTCCCGCTGTCCAGCACCACGTACGAGATCCCGTCGATGGTCTGCGGGTAGGAGGGGATCTGGACCCCGCGCAGGGCGTCCGCGGGCAGCCCGCGCAGCGCGAAGAGCAGCTCGTCCAGCGGTACGCCGTTGGTGTCCACGGTCAGCGCCCCGCCGGCCGCGCGCAGCACCCGGTCCAGCTTGACCGGGTCGGTGCGCAGGCGCGTCTCGCCGGCCCGGTCGAGCACCGCCCGGAGCATCTGCTGCTGGTGCCGCTGCCGGTCGAAGTCGCCGCCGGGCAGGTCGTAGCGCTGCCGCACGTAGTCGAGCGTCCGGGCCCCGTCCATCTGCTGGCAGCCCGCGTCGAACTGGTGCCGGGTGTGGATCGAGCGCACCGGCGTGTCCACACACATCCGGATGCCGCCGAGCTGGTCGATCACCTGCTTGAAGCCGGAGAAGTCGACGAGCGCCGCCCCGTCGAAGCGGATTCCGGCGAGCCGGCTCAGGGTGGCGCTGAGCAGCCGGGCGCCGCCCTCGCCCCCGCCGCCGTGCTCGTACGCGGCGTTGACCTTGTCCTGGCCGCCGGGGAAGCCGGGCGCCGCCGGGAGCGCCACCAGCAGGTCGCGGGGTACGGAGATCAGGTACGCCTGCCGCATGCCGGCCGGCACGTGCACGATCAGGATGCTGTCCGAGCGCTGGTCCTCGGGGTTCGCGCCGGGCCGGTGGTCGGAGCCGATCAGGAGGTAGTTGAGCGCGCCGTCCAGCTCTGTCCGCTTCTTCCGGGCGGCCGGGTCGAGCAACTGCTCCTTGGCGACGGTGCGGTCGTAGCGGTGGGTGAGCCAGTTCAGCCCGGCCACGCCGAGCGCGGCGAGCAGGACCAGGGCGAGTCCGGCGCCGAGCAGGAACCGGGCCCAGCGGGCAGGTGCGCCCCGCCCGCGTCGGTTCCGTGCTGGCCTGGACGTGACGATCCCCCCGTAGCCGCGACATGAGACCCGCTCACGTCAGGCTACGGGGGGATCGGCCGGCCGGTGGCGCTTTCGCGCAGGTCAGCAGGTCATTTACGGGTGGAGAGGACGTCCGGGTTGGAGATCACGAAGTCGGCCAGCTTGTCGTTCTTGACCGCCTGGAACATGTCCATGGTCGTCTCGTTGAACGTCTCCCGGCCGTTGTTGTTGCCGGCGAACGTCCCCCCGTTGGTCCGCAGGGTGACCAGGTCGTTCCCGTTGAGGTTCTTGAGCGTGAAGATGAAGTCCGCGATCGGTACGCCGCCGGTGTCCAGGACGAACGCCTTGCCGGCCGCCTTCATCAGCGCGTTGAGCTTGATCGGGTTGGTCAGCATGCCGCCCTCGGTGGCCTTCTTGGCCATCGCCTTGATGAGCTGCTGCTGGTTCTGCTGCCGGTCGTAGTCGCTGTTCGGCAGGCCGTAGCGCTGGCGGGAGTAGTCGAGCGCCTCCCAGCCTTCCATCTCCCGGCAGCCCTTCTTGTGCACCACTGCCTTGTACGGCTTGCCGGTCTTCTTCGCGTCCGCGTTCCACATCGCCTTGCCGTCGACGTACGACATGTGGTGCGACTTGACCTCGTGGCTCACGCAGATGCGTACCGAGCCGAGCGCGTCGATCACGCTCTTGAAGCCGCCGAAGTTGATGATCGCGGCGCCGTCGAAGCCGATCCCGGTCATCGACTTGATCGTCTTGGCCATCAACTGGGCGCCGCCCTCCCAGCCGCCGCCGTTCTGGGCGCCGTGGAAGAAGGCCGCGTTGATCTTGTCGGTGCCGCCCTTGTAGCCGCTCTTCTCGAACGCGGGGATACGCGCCTCGGTGTCCCGGGGGATCGAGATCAGGTACGCCTGGTCGTGGCTGGCGGGGATGTGCAGGATGATGATCGTGTCCGACCGGACGTCATCGGCGGCCCAGCGCTCGCGGGCGTCCACACCGAGCAGCAGCATGTCGATCGGGCCTTCGAGGCTGTTGCCGCCCTCGGCCTCGCTCTTGCCGGCCCCGCCGAGCAGGTTGCGCTGGGCGATGTTGTCGGTGGCCTGGCCGATTACCGCCTTGCTGCCGACGATCGCGACGCCACTGGTCACCATCAGCACGGCGCCGAGCACCAGCGTGAGCTTCGCCCAGAGTGGGTCCTTGCGCTTGGTGCGCTTCTTCTTGCCACCGCCGGAACCGCGACCGCCAGGACCGGGCTGTGTGGGGATGACCGGAGGGACCCGCCCGGATGATCCGGGTGCCGGTGACTGCGGGCGACGGCTGGTCTGGACCGACATGCGTGCTCCAGCTCGGTGATCGGGGGCGGGACCACTTTACGTATATGTTCCCGTTCTCGCGACCTCGTAGGGCGGCAATTCCCATCAATACCGGCCCACGTTCTCGGTTGTGGCCGAACGGGCAGGGGTAAGGGGCCGGTCGGCGGTTTTGCCGCCGCGGTGGCGTGGTTCTCACGCGCGACACCGGCTCTGTCGTTCGTGCGCTGCCGTCAGCCGCCGGCGCTGTCGCCCGAACCCTTCTGGTTGGCCTGCATCCACTCGGCCATCCGGTCCGCGGCGATCGCCTTGTACATCGCCAGCGCCTTCTCCCGGTCGGAGACCACCACAGACTGGCCATCGATGGTCTGGCCGCCCAGGTGCGGGCTGGTGACGAACGTGAGGTTCTCGCCTCGCAGACTGCGGAACTGCACTGCCATGTCGGTCAACGAGAATCCCTGGTCGACCGTGACGGCGGCGGTCACCGCCTTGAGGAAGTCGTTCAGCTTCTTCGGGTTGGTGAGCGTCCCGGTGCTCGCCGCCTTGTCCATCAGCGCCTTCAGGAACTCCTGCTGATGCCGCATGCGGGCGAAGTCGCCGTCCGGGAACTGCTTGCGCTGCCGGACCCAGTCCAGCGCCTCGGCGCCGTTCATGTGGTTCACGCCCTTGGTGAACGTCCGGTACGGCTTGTGGATCGAGGTGATGGTCCGCTCCACCTTGAGGTCGACCCCGCCCAGGGCGTCGGTGACCTCCTTGAAGCCACCGAAGTCGATGGCCATGACGTGGTCGATCCGTACGTCGGTGAAGCACTCCACGGTCTTCACCGCGAGCGGCAGGCCGCCGAACGCGAACGCCGCGTTGATCTTGTTGCGGGAACCCGAGTCGCAGGACGCGCCGGCGTTCTCCGGGATCGGCACGTACAGGTCACGCGGCACCGAGACCAGGTAGGCGCGCTTGTGGTCGGCCGGGATGTGCATGACGATCACGGTGTCCGCGCGCCACTTGCCGGAGCCGTCGACCGGGGCGTCCGGGTCCCGCGAGTCGCTGCCCACGAGCAGGATGTTGAACGCGCCGTCGACCTGCTTGGCCGGGCGCCCGCCGGTGATCCCGGCGAACGGGTCCGTACGGGCCAGGTCGTCGTCGAGGTTGCGGGCGTAGAACCAGGCTCCGAGGCCGCCGAGCAGCGCCAGCACCAGCACCACGACACCGGCCACCAGGCCGATGCGTCCCCAGCGGGGCCGGGGGCCG
This sequence comes from Micromonospora echinospora, assembly GCF_014203425.1. Classification (NCBI taxonomy): domain Bacteria; kingdom Bacillati; phylum Actinomycetota; class Actinomycetes; order Micromonosporales; family Micromonosporaceae; genus Micromonospora; species Micromonospora echinospora. The sequence continues at coordinate 500,904 of NZ_JACHJC010000001.1, read as the reverse complement.
CGCCGGCCCGGACCACCCGGGCCGCCGTCGCCCGGACCGCCGGGTCCGGTCGGCCCCACGGGACCGCCGGTACGGCCCGAGCGGGGCGCCTCGTCGTGCGGGGGATACCAGCGGGCATCCGAGGTGCGGGCGCGCCCGGTGGCGCCCCGGCCGGAGCCGGGAACCGAAGCGCGGCCCGCATCCCGGTTCAGGTGGTGCGGGAAGGGGGCGCCGGCAGACGAGGTCGCTGACATGTAACCGAGGGTAGGTCGGCCGGGCCACCGACGCCCTCGACGCGCGCCGATGTCAGCCGCGTCCCGGGCGGGTTCAGTACCCGAGCCGCCCGCGGAAGTACTCGATCGTGCGCCCGAGTCCGTCTTCGGGCGTGACGCTCGGCTCATATCCAAGCAGTTCGCGGGCGAGGGTCAGGTCCGGACGGCGCATCTCCGGGTCGTCCGAGGCGCGAGTGATGTAGCTCACCTCGGACGTGCTTCCGGTGAGTGACACGATCGTCTCGGCCAGTTGCCGCATCGACATCTCGTGCTCGGTGCCGCAGTTGATCGGCCCGGTCTGCGTCGAGTCGAGCAGCAGCAGGATTCCGCGCACCAGATCGTCGACGTAACAGATCGAGCGGGTCTGGTTGCCGGTGCCGTGCACGGTGATCGGCTCGCCGCGCAGCGCCTGGGAGATGAAGGTCGGGATCGCCCGGCCGTCGTCCGGGCGCATCCGCGGGCCGTACGTGTTGAAGATCCGCACGATCGCGGTGTCGGTGCCCCGGCTGCGGTGGTAGGCCATGGTGGCCGCCTCGGAGAAGCGCTTCGCCTCGTCGTAGACGCTCCGGATGCCGATCGGGTTGACGTTGCCCCAGTACGTCTCCCGCTGCGGGTGCTCCTTCGGGTCGCCGTACGCCTCGGAGGTGGAGGCCATCAGGAACCGCGCGCCGTCGTCGGTGGCCCGCTCCAGCAGCGCCAGCGTGGCGACCGAGCCCACCCGGAGGATCTCCACCGGCAGCTTCTCGAAGTCGGTGGGGCTGGCCGGGGACGCCATGTGCAGGATCGCGTCGAACCGCTCCGTCATCGCCGGGTGGTGCGGCAGGCCGTCGGAGATGTCCGCCTCGACGAGCGTGAAGGTCGGCTTGTCCAGCAGGTGGGCCACGTTCTCCTTGGACCCGGTGACGAAGTTGTCCAGCACCACGACCGTGCAGCCGCGCTCGACGAGCCGGTCGACCAGGTGGGACGGGACGAAACCGGCGCCGCCGGTGACGAGGATGCGGTGTCCGCTACCGAAGCGGGGAGCGACCTTCATGGCGGTCAGCCTATACACGCGAGGCGGGGCCCCCGCGTACGGCAGGGGCCCCGCTCGACGTGCTGATCAGTGCGCGCCGGCTCCGGTGAGCGAGCGCACCTCCAGCTCCGCGTACTTCTCCTCGTCGCTCTCCTTGGACAGGATCGTGCCGAGCCAGCCGCACAGGAAGCCGAACGGGATCGAGATGATGCCCGGGTTCGACAGCGGGAACCAGTGCCAGTCGTGGTCGGGGAACATCGCCGTCGGCACGCCGGACACGACCGGCGAGAAGAAGACCAGCAGCACGGCGGAGAGCAGGCCGCCGTAGATCGCCCAGACCGCGCCGGAGGTGTTGAACCGCTTCCAGAACAGGCTGTAGAGGATCGCCGGCAGGTTGCCCGAGGCGGCGACCGCGAACGCCAGCGCTACCAGGAACGCCACGTTCAGGTTCTGCGCGAAGATCGACAGGACGATCGAGACCGCGCCGATCCCCAGCGCGGAGATCCGGGCGACGTTCACCTCCTGCCGCTCCGACGCCTCACCCTTCTTCATCACGTTGGCGTAGAAGTCGTGCGCCAGGCTGGACGACGACGCCAGCGTCAACCCGGCGACCACGGCGAGGATCGTGGCGAACGCGACCGCCGCGATGATCGCCAGCAGTGTCGCGCCGCCCAGGTTCCCGCCGAGGAAGTCCACGCCCAGCGCCTCGGCCAGCTGTGGCGCGGCCGTGTTGCCGGCCTTGTCCTGCTCGGTGATCGCCTGCCCGCCGACGATCGCCGCCGCGCCGAAGCCGAGGGCCAGGGTGAGCAGGTAGAACGAGCCGATGATGCCGATCGCCCAGAGCACGCTCTTACGTGCCGCCCGCGCGGTCGGCACGGTGTAGAAGCGGATCAGGATGTGCGGCAGGCCGGCCGTGCCGAGGACCAGCGCGATGCCCAGCGAGAGCAGGTCCATCTTGCTGTAGAACGTCTTCAGCGCGTCGCCGGGCGTCTCCACGCCGTAGCGCAGCCCGGGTTCGAGGAACGCCGCTCCCTTGCCCGAGGCGTCGGCCGCGTCGCCGAGCAGCGACGACAGGTTGAACTTGTACTTGGCGAGCACCAGCAGCGTCATCACCAGCGCGCCGCCCATGAGCAGGAACGCCTTGACGATCTGCACGTACGTGGTGCCCTTCATGCCGCCGACCGTCACGTAGATGATCATCAGGGCGCCGACCATGATGATCGTGGCGACCTTGGCGGTGTCGGCGTCCATGCCGAGGAAGGTGGTGCCCGGCTTGATGCCGAGCAGCAGCGCGACGAGCGCGCCGGCGCCGACCATCTGGGCCAGCAGGTAGAAGATCGAAACGGTGATGGTGGAGACCGCCGCCGCGGTCCGGACCGGCCGCTGCCGCATCCGGAACGCCAGTACGTCAGCCATCGTGTACCGGCCGGAGTTGCGCAGCAGTTCGGCCACGAGCAGCAGCGCCACGAGCCAGGCGACCAGGAAGCCGATCGAGTAGAGGAAGCCGTCGTAGCCGTAGAGCGCGATGATGCCGGCGATGCCCAGGAAGGACGCCGCCGACATGTAGTCGCCGCCGATCGCCATGCCGTTCTGGAAACCGGAGAAGGACCGGCCGCCGGCGTAGAAGTCGGTGGCGGTCTTGGTCTGCCGGCTGGCCCAGACGGTGATCGCCAGCGTGATCGCGACGAAGACCAGGAACAGCGTGATGGTGAGGTTCCGGGCGGTGGTGCTGCCCGCCTCAGCCGCGAGGACCGTGTTCATGGGTCACCTCCCCCATCTCGTCGCGGATCCGGTCGGCGACCGGGTCGATCCGGCGGTTGGCGAACCGGGAGTAGAGCCAGGCGATGACAAACGTGGAGACGAACTGGAGCAGGCCGAAGACCAGGGCGACGTTGATGTTGCCGATCAGCTTCGTGCCCATGAATCCCCGCGCGTACGCGGAGAGGATGACGTAGAGCGCGTACCACAGGAAGAACGCGACGGTCATCGGGAAGATGAAGCCGCGCAGCGCGCGCCGCAACCCGGCGAACTCGTCGGACCGCTGGACGGCAAGGTACCGTTCCGCCGTCGACTCGGCGGGTGCGGACGCGGGTGTGTCCGTGGACATCTGTGGATCACCACCTTCGCAGGCGTGGGGGAGTTTCGCGCACGGTAGAGAGCGCGCTCCCCGCCCGGGAAGGCTCCGCCGCCCGGCGGCGAACGGCTGCGCCGAACGGCGCCCCGGCTGCGCCGAGTGACCCACATCACTCCGCTAACCGGTCACCCCGACCTCCTCCCACCGCCCTCCGGCCGCCCTCCCGCCGACAAGCGACGATCATGAAGTTGGCGGCGACAAATCGGACGCCGAACACGGTCAACCTCATGATCGACCGGCCAGGGCCGGGCCAGGGCCGGGCCAGGGCCGGGCCAGGGCCGGGCCGGGGCGGGCCGGGGCGCGACCGGGGCGGGGTGGGTCAGTCGGTCAGCTCGCGGTAGCGGCCGCGGTAGTGCAGCAAGGGGAGGGTGTCCGCGGGGAGGTCCACCGACTCGATGGTGGCCTCGACCAGCAGGCCCCAGCCGTACTCGCGGGCGGTGTCGAGCCGGCACCCCGCCCACCCGCCGGCGTCCGCCGGCACCGGCCCGTACGGCGTCTCGGTCCAGGCGTCGAGGGCGAACAGACCGCCGGGCGACGGGAACAGGCCGGCGAAGCGGTCGGCGAGCTGCCGGTGGCGCGGGCCCAGCGGGGCGACCGCGAACCGCCCGGCCTCCTCGACCGCGGCCCACAGGTCCGACTCCGGATCAATCAGCCCGAGCAGCCGGGCCGGCTCCCCCTCGGCCACGAGCGTGGACGACACGGTCAGCCCGGCCGGCCCGGGCGCGGTCCAGAGCGTCACCGGAGCGGCCAGCCGGCCGCGCAGCCGTCGTACCGGCGAGCGTTGCCCGGCCGGCGCCGCGAACGGATCGGTGGAATGGATCTGGGCGCCCGGCTCTGGATTCACGTGAAACATTGTGCCGTCCGTTGCCGGGCGAGGTCCGACGGAACGCCCTACCCTGCCGGGCATGAATCTCATCCCCCCGCAGCAGCTCGCCCAGGAACGGGTCGTCGCCGCCGATGCCGTCCTCGGCGGCCAGGTCGACCTGCGCGCCTATCCACACCGGCACCTGCTGGTCCGGGCGAACAACGCCTGGGGTCGCCGGGCGTTCCAGCCGCTGATGGAGGCGGTGGAGCACCTGTCCAACTACGGCTGGGAGCTGGTCACCATGACGAGCGTCGGCGACGGGCACACCGTCTACGCGGCGATGCGCCGTACCGCCTGACGCCGGATCAGTCGCCGGCGAGCGACTGGCGGGCGGCGGCCAGCACCTCCGGGTCGGCGCAGCCGGCCGCGTACCCGGCGATCCGGCGGCGGATGTCGCGCCCGAGCAGCCACACCCCGATCCGCTCGGCCACCGGGCGCAGGAACGCCGGCCGGCAGCGGAAGTTGTACCGCCAGGTCGCGATCGTGGTGCCGGGCTCGGGGCCGGGCGCGAAGCGCCAGCCGCCGCCGAACCGCTCGAAGAACCACGGCCCGCGCACCATCTTCATGCCGACGTTCGTCGGCGGTGACCACGAGACGTACTCGCTGACCATGACCAGGCCGTGCCGGGAGCGGGTGTACGTGCGCACGCCCCGGCCGGGCCCCGTCGCGCCGTCGACGAAGTGCTGCTCGCGGACGAACGGGTCCCACCGGTAGCGGACCGGCGCGACGGTCTGGGAGACCGCGAACGCCAGCTCCGGGGGGATCGGGACCGTGGTGACCGCCTCTACGACCGGCATCAGCGCCTCGGGGTGACGGTGGCCAGCAGCTCCGGCTGCCGGCGGTCCAATGTGTCCCCGGCAAGGTACGCGCCGAGCAGCGCCGCGCCCACCCCGTACGCCAGGCCGACCGGCAGCGCCAGCCACAGCCACACGTCGCCGAGCAGCGCGGCGGCCCCCACGAACGGCACCGCCGTCATCGCGGAGGCGACCATGGACACCAGCGTGAGCAGGCCCTTGGTGAACCCCGCGCCGCTGTTCATGGCGAACGGGTTGGTCGACTCGGGCAGCGAGTACGCGCCGAGCACCGACACGAACCCGTTGATCGCCAGCCCGCAGCCGTACGCGGCGAACAACGCGCCACCCATCACGCCGAGCCATGCGGGACGCCCCAGCACGAGCGCCAGCGCGACCGCGATCACGACGAGCATCGGCACCACGTAGATCGAGAACGCGGCCATCCGGGCCCGCAGCTCCACCCGCCCGGGCACCCCGGCGACCAGGTTCGCGGCGTACGAGCTGCCGTCGAAGCCGAACTGGTTGGCGAGCGTCAACGACGCGAGCGCCCCGACGAAGATCATGGTGACGCTCACCAGCGCCGGCGACGAGTCGGCGGTGGCCCGCTCGACCGCGGCGCCGCCGTCGGACAGGAACGCGGGACCGCCGAGGTTGACCATCAGCGGCACGAACACACCGACCACGGCCACGGTGATCAGGTTGGCCCGGCGGCGGGCGTCCCGCCACCAGTAGCGGCACTCGCGGGCGACGAGCGCCCCGAACCGGTCCCGCCGCGCCCAGCCCATCGCGCGGGGGAACAACTGCGTCACCGCGCCGCCGGTCGCGCCGCGCGGCGTCCGCGCCGGGCCGCTGCTCGCGGTGCCCACCATCGCCGACTCCAGCGACCGCGACCACCAGAGCAGGAGTACGCCGAGCGTCGCTACCGCGATCAGCAGCTTCGCCACCGCCGTGCCGGCCCGGCCCTCGGCCACGTCCACGCCGGCCGTCCACGGCGCGCCGAACGGCGTCCAGCCGACCACCCGGGCCACGCCGTCCAGCCGGTCCCAGTCGGTCTGCCGTACCGCGGCGAACACGAGCAGCTGCAACGGCCCGAGCAGAGCGGCCAGTACGGCGAGCAGCACGGCCGCCAGGTCGCGTACCCGGCGGGACCGCAGCATCGTGGCGAACGCGCTGGTCAGCGCGCGGGCCCCGGCCAGGCAGACCAGCAGCCCGGCGACCACGCCGAGCGCGCCGACCAGGGCGGCGGACCAGCCGCCCAGCAGACCGGCGGTGACCACCAGACCGGCCGCGGTGAGCGTCGTCGCCAGCGCGGGCACGCTGACCAGGGCGGCGGCGAGCAGGCCGGTGACCAGGGTGCGGCGGGACAGCGGCAGCAGCGCGAACCGGGCCGGGTCGAGCGTCTCGTCCACGCCGAAGAAGACGAGCGGCAGGAGCAGCCAGCCGAGCGTGAGCAGGCCACCGCCGAAAGCGGCCACCATGAGGGCGTACCGGGGCTCGTCGGCCAGGCCCGGCGTGGCGAGCAGGAAGAACCCGACGGCGGCGAACCAGAGCCCGAGCAGCAGGCCCAGCACGAACAGCGCGATCCGCCACTTCTGGCCCCGGAAGTTGTTGCCGAGCACCCGCAGCTTGAGCCGGACGAAGTGCCGGGACGAAACGCGCCGGGCCGGCCGCTCGGGGACGGTCACCGGGACAGCCACGACAGCTCCTCGCCGGTGGCGGTCCGGCCGCCCACGACCTCCACGAACACGTCCTCCAGCGACCGGTCGCCGCGCACCTCGGCGAGCGTGCCGACCCGCGTGATCCGGCCCCCGGCCAGGATCGCCACGTGCGAGCAGAGCCGCTCGACCACCTCCATCACGTGGCTGGAGAAGATCACCGTGCCGCCGCCGCCGACGTACCGGTGCAGGATGTCCCGGATCAGCGCGGCCGAGACCGGGTCGACCGCCTCGAACGGCTCGTCCAGCACCAGCAGGCGCGGGCCGTGCAGCAGCGCGCAGGCCAGGCCGATCTTCTTCTTCATGCCGGCCGAGTAGTCGACGACGAGCGTGCGTCCGGCGTCGGAGAGCGCCAGCACGTCGAGCAGCTCCGCCGCCCGCTGGTCGACCACCGCCGGGTCCATGCCCCGCAGCAGACCGTGGTACGCCAGCAGCTCCGCCCCGCTCAGCCGGTCGAAGAGGCGTACACCGTCCGGCATCACGCCGAGCAGGCTCTTGGCGCGTACCGGGTCGGCCCAGACGTCGTACCCGAGCACCCGCGCCTCACCGGCGTCGGGCCGCAACAGGCCGACGGCCATGGAGAGCGTGGTGGTCTTGCCGGCCCCGTTCGGTCCGAGCAGGCCGTAGAACGAGCCGGTCGGCACGACGAGGTCGACGCCCGCCACCGCGACCTTGGTGTCGAAGCGCTTGGCCAGGCCACGAAGGGAGAGCGCCGGGTGCTGGTCGGTCATGGTCCGACCGTATCGGTCCCCGCCCAACGGCTGCTCGGACGGCAGGATGATCTCGCCTCATCCCTGAGAGGTACGAGTCGGATCGCCGACGGTGTGCAACCGGCGAACACGACGGGGGGTGTCAGGCGTACGAACGGCAGCGGGGAGAGAGATGGATCCGGACAGTGGGTTCGAGGAGTTCTACCGGAACAGCAGACAACGCGTGGTGACGGTGCTGTACGCGCTCGGCGGTGACCGGAGCGAGGCCCAGGACGCCGCCCAGGAGGCGTACGCGCGGGCCTGGCAGCGCTGGTCCCAGGTCGGCACGTACGACGACCCGGAGGCGTGGGTGCGCACCGTCGGGCACCGTCTGCTGGTCAACCGGTGGCGGAAGGTCCGTAACAGCGTCGTCGCCTACCGGCGGCACGGGCCGCCACCCCCCGTCAAACCACCCTCCGAGAACACGGTCGCACTGGTCACCGCGTTGCGGCAGTTGTCGGCTGACCAGCGGCAGGCGATCGTCCTCTACCACCTGGCCGACCTGTCGGTCGCGGAGATCGCGGCGCAGATCGGCGTGCCGAGCGGCACCGTCAAGGCCCGTCTCGCCCGGGGCCGTAAGGCCCTCGCAGCCCTGCTCGACGTGAACTTCCCGGAGGAGGTCCGCAATGCCTGACCCGATCTTCTCCGATCTCTACCAGGACACCGAAGACCTGATCTGGGCGCCCACCGAGCAGGTGCGCCGCCGAGGGCGGCAACGCGCCCGGCGTACCCAGCTCGCCGCCGGCCTGGCCGCTGCGGTCGCCGTCGCGGTCGTGGCGACCGGGGTGGTGCTGGCCCGTCCGGACGCCGCACCGCCACCGGTGCCCCCGGCGACAGTCGAACCGATCACGCCGACGCCGGCGCCCACGCCGAATTCCACGCCGTCGGCCGAGCCGTCCGCGAGCGGGACGTCGACGCCGAGTCGCACCGCAGGAGAGCCGGCCGCCAGCATCGGCGGCGGGCCGACCAGCCGTGCGCCGAGCCGGACGATTCCGGCGGCGGCGATGCTCCAGCTCGCCGATCTGCCGACGGGCTTCACGATGCGTACAGGAAAGGTGGACGGTGACTGGTCCCTGGAGTTCATGACCTCCTTCTGCGTGAACGAGTCGCCGACGCTGTCCGGCGGGGAGGTGGCCACCCGGTCGGTGGCGTTCGACTCGCCCAGCGACTGGATCGTCCAGCGGGTGACCCGGCACTCGGGCACCTCTGCCGCAACGGTCATGAAGAATCTCCGCAAGTTGGTCACGGGCTGCGAGATGGAGCAGCCGGGCGACTCGTTGTCGATCATGGCCGAGTCGCTCGGTGGCGACGACGGGGTGCTGGTGGGCAGCGAGGTCGGGGGGCGGCCCGGTCGCTGGCTCGTCGTCCGGCAGGGCGATCTGGTGGCGCAGCTCCGCCTCGACTCCCAGACCACGCCCACCGAGGCCCGCCGTACCGCCCGGTCGGTGGCGAACCGACTGTGCGCCGGCACGGACACCTGCTGACGGGTGTTCGGGTGTGAGGCGGGGCCGAGCGAGCGGGGCCCCGCCTCACAGGCGCAGCGACTCCGGGGTGTGCAGGCGGAGCATGGTGGCGCGGACGTCACGCGGGAGCCGCCGCCGGCTGGCCATGGAGACCACCACCATCACGGTGAACGCCAGCGGCACCGTCCACGCGGCCGGCTGCGTGGTCAGCGTCGCCGGCCAGCCGGTCAGCGGCGGGCCCAGCACGGTGAGCAGGACCGCGCCGACCGCCGCGCCGCCGCCGACCAGCACCCCGGCGGCGGCGCCCAGGTCGGTCAGGCCGCGCCACCAGATGCCGAGCACCAGCAGCGGGCAGAAGCTCGACGCGGCCACCGCGAACGCCAGTCCCACCACCTGTGAGACGTCCAGCCCGGAGACGTTCAGGGCGAGCACCGCGGGCACTCCGCCGGCGATCACCGTGGCGATCCGGAAGCCGCGTACCGAGCCGCGGCCCAGCACGTCTGTGGAGATCACCCCGGCCACGCTGGTGAGCAGGCCGGACGAGGTGGACAGGAACGCCGCGAACGCGCCTGCGGCGACAAGCGCGGCGAGCAGCCGGCCGGTGGTGCCGTCGCCGAGCGCCGCCCCGGGCAGCAGCACCACCACCGCGTCGGTCTGGCCGCTGACCAGCAGTTGTGGCGTGTAGATGCGGCCCAGCACGCCGTACACGGTGGGCAGCAGATAGAAGACGCCGACGAGCGCCAGCACCACCAGCGTGGTGCGGCGGGCGGCGGCCCCGTCGGGGTTGGTGTAGAAGCGGACCAGCACGTGCGGCAGGCCCATCGTGCCGAGGAACGTGGCCAGGATCAGCGAGTACGTGGCGAACAGCCCCTGGTCGTTCTCGCCCGCGGTGTCCGGCAGCAGCCACTCGGTGGGGCCGGTCGCCGCGCCGGACACCTCCGGCACCGGGTCACCGGCGGCGAACTCCAGGCGGTCGCCGGGGCGTACCTCCCGGATGGCGCCGTCGGGCAGGGTGAGCGTCGCGCGGTGCTCGACCACGACCGTGGTCGCGGTCCGGAACGTCGGCCCGTCGGGCGGGGTCACCGCCGGGCGGGCGTCGGCCTGCCACTGCAACGCCAGGAAGATCGCGGGTACGGCGAGCGCGGTGAGCTTCAGCCAGTACTGGAACGCCTGCACGAAGGTGATCGCCCGCATGCCGCCCAGCGCCACGTTCGCGGTGACCACCACGGCGACCAGCAGCGCGCCGAGCGGGTACGGCGAGCCGGTCAGCGTGGCCAGGGTCAGCCCGGCGCCCTGCAACTGCGGCACCAGGTAGAGCCAGCCGATGAAGATCACGAAGACGGTGGCGAGCGTCCGCAGCCGCCGCGAGCCGAGCCGCACCTCGCAGAAGTCGGGCAGCGTGAACGCGCCGGAGCGGCGCAGCGGCGCGGCCACGAACAGCAGCAGCGCGAGATATCCGGCGGCGAAACCGACCGGGTACCAGAGCACGTCCACGCCGTACTTGAGGATCAGCCCGGCGACGCCCAGGAAGCTCGCGGCCGACAGGTACTCGCCGCCGATCGCGGCGGCGTTCCAGGTCGGGCTGACCGCCCGGGACGCGACCAGGAAGTCCGAGGTGGTCCGGGCCAGCCGCAGCCCGTAGAAGCCGATGCCGACGGTGACCAGGGTGACGGCGACGATCGCCGGGACCACGTACCCGTTGGACATCAGCGTTCCGGCCGTCGGATCAGGTCGACGAAGTCCTGCTCGTTGCGTTCGGCCAGCCGCACGTACGCCCAGCCGACCACGATCAGGAACGGGAAGGAGACCACGCCGAGCAGCAGCCACGGCAGGTTGACCCCGAGCACCGTGACCCGGCCGACCGAGGGTGCGATGGCGAACAGCCACGGCAGGCCGCCGAGCCCGATCATCACCAGCAGGCTGAGCCGCAGCGCGAGCGAGAGCTGGGCCCGCATCAGTCCCTGCACCAGCGTCTCGCCGACCGGGGTCTGCTGGGTGAGTTCGGAGCGGGTGCGATCGGCCGGGCTGCCGGCCCGGGAGACCTCGGCCAGCACGATCCGGGTCCGCTTCGGCGTGGGGGCCGGCTGCGGGCTGTCCGGCTGCCGGGGGGCGGGCGGCGGCGACGCGCGCGGACCGGGAACCGGGACGGCCTCGACGGGCCGCCCCGGTGGATGCTGTTCCTCGGCTCCGGTCACCCCCGGCAGTCTCGCCCGCTCAGCCGGAATGTCAAGAGCCCGGCACGAGCCCTGTGCACAACTTGTGGATAACAGGTCACGCCTGTGGAAAACCCGGTGGATGAGCGTGGAGTCGTTGTGGACGAACCAGCGGGGTGTCCGGTTCTCCCGGCCGAGCCTCGTGCCGGACGTCTGCGTCGCGACAAGCCGATCCCGCTCGGCTGGAACCTTCCTCCCGTTCCGGGAGTGGACAGGTGGAGAGAGGGGGTGACGGGTGCCGGACGGTGATGTGATCGCTGAGGTCTATGCCGGTTCCTTCCGTCGGCTGGTGGTCCAGCTCTATGCGGTGACCGGCGACCTGAGCGAGGCTCAGGAGGCGGTCCAGGAGGCGTTCACCAGGGCCTTGACCACGCCTGGGCGGTTCGCGCGGCTGGACAATCCCGAGGCGTGGCTGCGACGGGTCGCGGTGAACGTCGCCCGCAGCCGGCATCGACGGCGGCGCGTTCTCGACCGGTTGCTGCTCCGGATCGGCCCTCCGCCCGCCGTCGCCGATCGGTCGCCGGAACACCTGGCACTGCTGGCCGCCATGCGGGAGCTGCCCGAGGCGCAACGAACCGCGTTGGCGATGCACTATCTGGTCGATCTTCCGGTGGAGGAGATCGCCACAACCCTCGGCGTCTCCACCGGGACGGTGAAGTCCCGGCTCTCCCGCGGGCGGCGGGCGCTCGCGGCGCTGCTCACCGATTCCGACGTGACCGACGTCATCAGTACCGGGAGGCTCGATGCCCGATCGTGAATTCTCCGGGTTCGAGGTCGACACCATCGCCGACGCCGTCCGGCAGCCGCCCCTGCACGAGTTGCGTGCCGTGGCACGTTCAAGGCGACGCCGGACGGCCGCGCTGGGGGCGACCGCCCTGGCCCTGCTGGCGACGGTGACCGTCGCGCCGCTGGTGGCTCAGCCGGGACGGTTCGGTTCGGAGGGGCGCCCCACGTCGTCGCCCGTCCCGGCGTTACCCGGCAAGCCCGGCGACTTCACGCTGACCGGCCCGCAGTCCGGGGTGGACGTACGGGTCGAGGACTGCCTGCTCCGCTTCGCCGGGACCAGCGACGGGGGACGGACCTGGTCCGACTGGAACGACGCCCGTTACGCGGCTGTCGACTGTGAGCCCGGCCCGGGCCGCGCCGGGAAGAGCCTGGAGTATTCGGTGCTCGGGGACCGCACCTATCTGGTTCGCGACGACGGGTCGCGCCGCCTCTCCACCGACTACGGCCGCACCTGGCAGGACGCAGACCAGGCGATCATCGGGGTGCGGGCGTTTCCGGAAACCGCCCGGCCGGTCCCCTGCCAGTTCACCTGTGGCGTCATGGACGAGCCGTTGGCGGTGGAACCCTCGACGGGACGGGTCTACCGGCTCACGGGCACGCCGCCGTCACCGCTTCGCCTCTTCAGCCTCTATCCCGCCTCGGACGGGAGCATCTGGACCACGTACTACCAGACCGGCGGGGCCGCGATCGGGGCTCGTAGCGCCGACCGTGGCGTGACCTGGACGACCTGGACGCCTCCGACGGGCACATCTCTTCTGGCTCTGGTGGGGGTCGACAGTCAAGAGGGCTATCAGCTCGTGTCCGATGCCAACGGCGCGGTGACGCTCGAACGGACCACGGACGGCGGGGCGATGTGGTCCACCACCGCGACCGGCCTGCCGAAGGGGCCGCACTGGGACCTGACGGTGGGGGCGAAGGGGGCCCTGTTGGCTGTCACGCAGGCTGGTCCGGACGGCAACCGCAGGGCGGAATTGCGGGTCAGTCGGGACGAGGGGCGGAGCCTCACGGTCGCGCGCGGGGACGGCTTGCCCACCGGCTCGGTAAGCGTCGCGCCCGGTTACGCCTGGCTCTTCCGTGGGGACAGCGGTTCGGGCGGGGAGGCGGATCACCTGGTGCTGACCCAGGACGGGCGTACGTGGGACAAGTTCCTCCTCGCCTCCCCATGACGAAGCGGGTGGGACCATCCGGTCCCGCCCACCGCCCCGTCGCCGCGTACGTGCGTGCGATTCACGCCGAGCCGGAGTCGATCAAAGCGCCTGGGTTCGGTCGAGCCCGACCCGTACCGGGTTCGCTGTCGCCGAGCCCAGCCAGGTGTGCGGGTTGCCGAACCAGCACCACCCGAGCTTCGGCGCGCCCTGACTGATCCACAGCGCCGGCACCCGCCGGTCGCCGCAGCGCGAGCCCACGAGCGAGAAGCACCTGTTGCTCGCCAGCGCCGCCGGGTACAGCGTGACGAACGCCAGGCCCTCGTCGATGGTGATCGGCAGCCGGTCCTTCGCGGTCATGTCCTCCAGCGCGGCCGACGGCGCCACGTTGCGGTACTCCTCGCCCCGGTCCACGTCGAAGAGCAGGTACGCGGGGCCGGGCGGCACCTCCAGCTCCTTGATGGGGTGGAACGCCGGCAGGTCGTCGGCGGGGAAGTTCCGGTCGAGGACGCCGGGCTTGCGCTTGCCGGCGAGCGTGGTGAGCGCGATCCGTTCCGGCACCGGCACCAGTTCCCGCGTGGTCACCAGCAGGAACGGCACCCGTCCCTCGGTGGGGCCGCTCAATTCGGCCGCCCCGGTGACCGCGGCGTCGCGCAGGGGGGTGAGCTGGGCACGGAACGCCTCCTCGGTCTGCCCGGCGAGCGCCGGATAGCCGAGCAGGACAAGGCGGTCGAGCTGGCTGTCGAATTCCGTGGCGGCGTCGAAGCGATCGTCGGACATGTGGTCCTCCACCCTGTCGTACGGTCTGCCGTACATCGTACGCCAGCTCCGCCGGGCGGCCCGCCCCTCAGCGACTCCAGTCCTGCTTCGCCGCGCGTACCAGCTTGTCCTTCAGCTCCCGGGTGTGCCGCCGGCTGACCGGCAGCTCGGAGCCGTCGATCACCACCACGTAGCCGGAGTTGACCAGCCGCAGCTCCGCGATGAGCCGCAACTGCACCAGGTAGGAGCGGTGGATCCGGACGAACCCGGCATCGGCCCAGCGCTCGGCGAGCGTGGCCAGCGAGACCCGGACCAGATGCGACCCCTCCGCCGTGTGCAGGCGCGCGTAGTCCCCCTGCGCCTCCACCCACCGCACCGCCGAACGGGGCAGCATCCGGGTGGTGCCGGCCAGCTCGATCGGGATCGTCGGGTCCTCCTCCGCCCGCGCCAGCGCGGCCGGGTGCGACGGCACCACCCGGGCGCCGATCACCCGGCGCAGCGACTCGGCCAGCCGCTCGGCGCGTACCGGCTTGCGGACGTAGTCGGTGGCGCCCAGGTCGAACGCGTCCACCGCGCCGTCGTCGTACGCGGTGACGAACACGATCGCCGGGGGCCGGGCGAACCGGCGCAGCACCCGGGCCAGCTCCATGCCGTCCAGGCCCGGCATCCGGATGTCGAGAAACACCACGTCCACGTCGTCGTCCCGGAGCACCCGCAGCGCCTCGGTCGCGTCCCCCGCCGTGTGCAGCCGGGCCACCCGGGGATCGGCGCGCAGGTGGTACGCCAGCTCGTCCAGCGCGGGCGGCTCGTCGTCCACCGCCAGCACCCGCAGGAACCCGGTGCCGGGCGTGGTCACGAGGAAACCCGTACGCCGGGGTGGAACTTCGGCACCCGCATGCTCACCTTCGTACCCGAGCCGAGGCCGGTCTCGACGACCAGGCCGAACCCGTTCCCGAAGGCCGACCGGAGCCGTTCGTCGACGTTCGAGAGGCCGACGTGCTGCCCCGGGTCGTCGGCCGGGTCGCTGCCCGCCCCGGACACCTCGGCGATCCCGGCGGTCAGCGTCGTCGGATCCATCCCCACCCCGTCGTCCTCCACCGTGATGTGACACTCCGCGCCCGCGTCCCGGGCCTCGATGCTCACCATGCCGGTGCCCGGCTTGCGCGACAACCCGTGGCGGACCGCGTTCTCCACGAGCGGCTGCAGGCAGAGGAACGGCAGCGTCACCGGCAGCACCTCGGGGGCGATCTGAAGACGCACCTGGAGCCGCTCACCGAACCGCGCCCGCTCGATGGTCAGGTAGCGGTCGATCGAGCGCAGCTCCTCGGCGAGCGTGGTGAACTCGCCGTGCGCCCGGAACGAGTAGCGCGTGAACTCGGCGAACTCCAGGATCAACTCCCGGGCCCGCTCCGGGTCGGTACGCACGAACGAACCGATCGCGGTCAGCGCGTTGTAGATGAAGTGCGGGCTGATCTGGGCGCGCAACGCGCGCACCTCGGCCCGGGCGAGCCGCTCCCGCGACGACTCCAGCTCGGCCAGGGCGAGCTGGTCACCCGCCCAGTGCGCGGTCTCCAGCGTGGCCTGCACCAGACCCGGGGCCGGGCGCTCGCCGGCCACCGCCACCAGCGCGCCGACCACCCGCCCGTCCGCGCGCAGCGGAGCCACCACCGCGCCGCGTACCGGGCAGTCGACCAGGTCGCAGCGCAGCTCCGACTCGCCCAGCACCGTGGAACGCCCGCTCCCGACCGCGCGCCGGGCCGCCGCGACCAGCTGATCGCCGTGGTGCGCGCCCTGCCCGTCGACGGCGAGCAGCGTGTCCCGGTCCGTCAGCGCCAGCCCGGCCGCGCCCACCAGGGCCCGCAGATGGCGTACGGCCTTCGCCGCGTCCGCGGCGGTCAGCCCGGCGCGCAGCGGCTCGGCGGCGAGCCCGGCGGTGTGCAGCACCTCGTACGTGGCGCGCTGCGTCGCCGTGGCGATGCCCTGTCGGGCGCGCAGCCGAAGTACCGCCCAGAGCGCCGCGGCCAACGCGGTGACGAGCGAGACCACGGCGAAGACGGCGGAGAGGTTGCCACCCACGCAGCGATCCTGCCGGGTGCCGTGCCCTCGGCGCTAGTACGCGCCCTTGCGGGCCAGCACCACGCCCACTGTGCGCCACAGGATGCTCAGGTCGTACGCCAGCGACCAGTTGTCGACGTAGTAGAGGTCGAGCCGGACCGCCTCGTCCCAGGACAGGTCGGAGCGGCCGGACACCTGCCACAGCCCGGTCATGCCCGGCCGTACCAGCAGCCGACGCCGGACGTCGCCCAGGAAGTCGCCGTCGTCGGCGGGCAGCGGGCGCGGGCCGACGAGCGACATCTCGCCCCACAGCACGTTGATCAACTGGGGCAGCTCGTCCAGCGACGAGGCCCGCAGGAAGCGGCCCACCGGGAAGACCCGGGGGTCCTGCTTCATCTTGAACAGCATGCCGTCGGTCTCGTTCCGGTCGACCAGACCGGCCAGCCGCTCCTCGGCGTCCACGTACATGGTCCGGAACTTCCAGACCTGGAACGTCCGCCCCTCGTGCCCGACGCGGGGCTGGCGGAAGAAGACCGGCCCGGGGTCGGAGATCCGGATGGCCAGGGCGATGGCGGTGAAGAGCGGGACCAGCATCAGCAGGCCCAGCCCGGCGGCGACCCGGTCCATCAGGTTCTTGACCAGCAGCGCCGGCCCGGACAGGGTCGGCTCCTCGACGTGCAGCAGCGGCAGGCCCTCGATCGGGCGGATGTGCACCCGTGGGCCGGCGATGTCGGTGAGCTGGGGCGCGACCACCAGGTCGACGCCGGAGCCCTCCAGCTGCCAGGCCAGCCGGCGCAGCTCGCCCGGCTCGGCGCTGGCCGAGCCGCAGACCGCGATGGTGTCGCCGCCGACCTCACGCACCAGCGCGAGCACGTCGCGGCCCGCGTACACCGGCACCGGGGTCTCCAGGCCGCGGGCGGCGGCGTACCCGTCGGTGAGGTGGATGGCCACCGGCACCAGGCCGACGGACGGGTGCCGGGTGACTGTGGTGTAGACCTCCAGGCACTCCGGCAGCGTGCCGACGAGCACCATCCGGTGCCCGGCGTGCCCGAACCGGCGGCGCAGTCCGTGCAGGGCGGCCCGGGCGATCATGCGGCCGAGCAGGATCAGCAGCATTGCGCCGAGCAGCGCGAAGCCGACAGTCCACCGGGACAGGGAGTAGGTCTTCGTGGCGAAGGCGATGAACGAGACCGCCGCCGCCACCGCCACGCCGGCCCGGATCACCCGCTTGAACTCGTCCGGGCCGAGCCCCAGGTAGCGCCGATCGTAGGCCCGGTTGCCCCAGAGGAAGAGCAGCCAGCCGAGCGGCAGGAGCACAAACGCCACGGTGTAGAACCAGGCTTGCGGCGAGTTGCGGAAGCCCGAGTCGGCCTGCTCGAAGATCTGCACGGCCAGGAAGCTGGCCAGAGCAGCCGCGCCGAAGTCGAGCAGCAGCAGGAACACGATGTAGGGCCGGTGCCACCGGGAGACCCGGCGCCGAGCGCGGGCCCACGCCGACCGGGGTACGCCGTTGTGCGACGGCGGAGTCGGCGGCTGGATCTCAAAGCTGTCGACGTGCCGCACGCTCTTGCTCCGGCCTCTGTCGGTTACCGGGCGCTGGAGGCTTGTCGTCACCTCAACCCATGTCCTCCCGCATGACCCGCACCCTCACTCGCCGTAAGGACCCGGGTCGCTCACCGTCCCAGTCTCCCACGCGGGCCCGACCCGGACCGGCCCCCGCGAAGAAGCCGTGCCGCTGGTGCTCGGTGAGATCTGGC
The DNA here is from genome assembly GCF_014203425.1 of Micromonospora echinospora. Lineage (NCBI taxonomy): Bacteria > Bacillati > Actinomycetota > Actinomycetes > Micromonosporales > Micromonosporaceae > Micromonospora > Micromonospora echinospora. The sequence continues at coordinate 483,206 of NZ_JACHJC010000001.1, read as the reverse complement.
CGGCTCCGAATCAGTTGTGAAGCCGGGGACCGAGCCACTATACCGATGGATGACCAGTCGGGTAGAGGGGCGGACCGGGACCTTCGGCGATCCCGGGCTGATTCCGCTCAGTAATCACCGGGTGTCGTCACTCACCGTACGAGACGGGACAACCTTCGGTCAGCCAGCGGCTTCCCGCCGGTCTGGCAGGTGGGGCAGTACTGCAGGCTCGAATCGGCGAACGACACCTCGCGCACCGTGTCGCCACACACCGGACAGGGCAGGCCCTTACGGGCGTGCACCTTGAGGCCCGAGCGCTTCTCGCCCTTCAGCTCCGCCGCCCGCTGCCCCATCGACCGGCGTACCGCGTCGCCGAGGACGGTCCGGGTGGCCGCGTGCAGACCGGCGAGCTGGTCGTCGGTGAGCCGGTCGGTGATCGCGAACGGCGACAGCCGCGCCGCGTGCAGGATCTCGTCGGAGTACGCGTTGCCCACCCCGGCGAGCACCGACTGGTCGGTCAGCACGCCCTTCACCTGGCCCCGGCGGCTGCGCAGCCGCTCGGCGAAGGTCGGCAGGTCCGCCTCCAGCGCGTCCGGCCCCAGCTTCGCCACGCCCGGCACCAGCGCCGGGTCGTTGACCAGATAGGCGGCCAGCTTCTTCTGGGTGCCCGCCTCGGTCAGGTCGAAGCCGGACCCGTCGCCGAGGCGTACCCGCACCGCGATCGGGCCCTTGCCGGGCCGCAGCGGCGTCGCCGAGGGGAACGCCTCCCGGTAGTGCAGCCAGCCCGCCCGGGCCAGGTGGACCACCAGGTGCAGTCCCTCGTCGAACCGGACATCGAGGAACTTGCCGTACCGGCCGGCGCCGGTGACCGTGCGGCCGGCGACAGTGCTCGGCGGCGGGTCGTACGTCTTCAGCGCGCTGATCGCGGCGACCTCGAACCGCTCGACGCGGCGGCCCACCGCACGCTCGCGCAGGTAACCGGCGAGCGCTTCCACCTCCGGAAGTTCGGGCACGGTACAACGGTAGCCTTCTTTCCCGTGAGCGCGAGGAATGAGCTTGCGAGTCCCGCAGTCGCGAACGAAAGGCGAGCTCTGTGAGAATCGTGGTGGCGCACAACCGGTACCGGGAAGCCCAGCCCTCCGGCGAGAACACCATCGTCGACGCGGAGATCGCCCAGCTCACCGCCGCCGGCGTGGAGGTGCTGCCGTTCCTGCGCAGCTCGGATGAGATCCCGTCGATGTCCAAGCCGGCCAAGGCGCTGCTGCCGATCTCGCCGATCTGGGCACCGAAGGCCCAGCACGACCTGGACCGTCTGCTCACCGAGCACCGGCCGGACGTGCTGCACCTGCACAACCCGTACCCCCTGCTCTCGCCCTGGGTGGTGCGGACCGCGCACAAGCGCGGGGTGCCGGTGGTGCAGACAGTGCACAACTACCGGCAGGTCTGTTCCTCCGGTCTCTACTTCCGCGACGGCGTGATCTGCCAGGACTGCCGGGGCCGGGCGCTGGGCGTGCCGGCGATCGTGCACCGCTGCTACCGCAACTCGCGGGCGCAGAGCGCGCTGATGGCCACCACGCTCGCCGTGCACCGGCCGACCTGGAAGTCGGTGGACCGGTACATCGCGCTCACCACGGCTGTGGCTGATCACCTGCGCGACTACGGCATCCCGGACGAGCGGATCGTGGTCAAGCCGAACGCGGTGCCCGACCCGGGCTCCCCGGCGCCGGCCGGGAACGGCTTCCTCTTCATGGGGCGGCTCAGCCCCGAGAAGGGCCTGGATCTGCTGCTCGCCGCCTGGCGGCGGCATCCGGTGGGCGCGCTCGGCCCGCTGCGCATCGCCGGCGACGGCGAGCTGCGCCCGCTCGCCGAGGCGGCCGCCGCCGAGCGGCCCGACGTGCTCTACCTGGGCCAGCTCGACCGCTCCGGGGTACGCGCGGCGCTGGCCGACAGCTCCGTGGTACTGGCCACCTCCACCTGGCACGACGTGCTGCCCACCGTGATCATCGAGGCGCTGGCGGCCGGACGGCCGGTGCTCGGCACCGCGCTGGGTGGCATCCCGTACCTGGTGGGCGCGGACAGCCCGCGCGAGCCCGCAGGTACCGGCCCGGCCGAGGTGGCCACCGCGGCGCCGGGTGACGGGAGGGTTCCGCTGCCGGTCGGGGTGCAGCGCGGCGAGGCCGGCTGGGTGGTGGCGCCGGAGGCCGACGCGCTGGCGGCGGCACTGCCACTGGCCGCTGCCGAGGCGACCACCCTGGCCCCAGCGGCCCGCAGCCGCTACGAGCGCACGTTCCACCCCGACGTGATCACCAAGCGTCTGATCGACGTGTACGCCGGCCTGGCCGCCCCCGGAGGCCGTCCCGCGCGCTGAGCCCAGGTGTGCTGGGCCCAGGTGTTAGGAAGGGCCCCTTTTTATGCACGAGGCGTTAAGAAGGGGCCCTTCCTTACCGCAGGGAGGCGCGGGCGGAGAACGCGATGCTCGCCAGCAGGAAGCCGCCGTTGACGATCGTGAACGCGACCATCACCCAGAACGCCAGCGCGGGCGCGAAAGCCAGCACCAGACCGGCCACGAAGATCACCGCGCCGTAGTCGCGGACCAGCTTGACCAGGCGTACCGGCAGCGAGGTCGAGGTGACCATGCTCGCCGCGTTCGGCCCGGACTGCATCACCGAGGTCACCAGGTTGACCATCCAGGTGCCCGCGAACACCGCCACCAGCCAGACGGGCGTGGACGAGCGCTGCGCCACGGCTGTCGCGCCGATGGCCGCGACGAGCGCGATCTGGGCGGCCACGTCGCAGAGCACGTCGATCCGGGCGCCGGCCGCGCTGCCCTGACCGGTCACCCGGGCGAGCTGCCCGTCGGCGCAGTCCAGCGCGTACGCGATCTGCCACGCGACCAGCGCGGCCAGCCCGACCGCCCAGGCCGGTACGGTGCCCGCGGCCACGTCGTCGGCGAGCGCCACCACAGTCACCGAGGCGGCCAGTCCCAGCACCAGGTTGGTGAGCGTCAGCGCGGTCGGGCGCAGCCCCAACCGCTGGGCGGCCAGCGCGAACGCCGCCCCGATCCACTGGCTGATGGACTCGCTGAACAGACCGCCTCCCCGGTTGACCCGGTGGAAGTCGGCGACTGTGGGACGGGGCTCAGCCAATGTGGTCGCGGAGGGCACCGGCGTAGTCTGCCAGCCGCTCCCGCGTCTCGGTAGCGGACATCGCGAGGTGTTCGAGGATGGTGTAGCGGTCCGGCCGGGTGGCCGGCGCGAACTGCACCGCCTCCACGAACTGGTCGTCGGTCAGCTCGACCTCGGCGGGCAGCCGGGGCAGCCCGTGCCGGGTCAGGCAGGCCGCCATCTCGGCGAACCGGCGCTCGTCGCCGCGCAGGAACGTGCAGAACAGCGCGCCGAGCCCGGCCAGCTCGCCGTGCGAGGCGGTGCCGGGGAACAGCGCGTCGATCGCGTGCATGATCTCGTGGCAGCCGCCGCTGCACGGCCGGCTGGTGCCCTCGATCGCCATCGCCAGGCCACTGGAGATCAGCGCGTCGGCGAGCACCGTGACGAAGCCGTCGTCGCTCATGTCGCCCGGGTGGTTGAGCACCGCCTCGGCACCGGCGCGCGACAGCGAGGCGGCCAGCCCGTCGACCGGCTCGCCGCGTACCCGCCGGGCCAGTTCCCAGTCGGCGAGCGCGCTGATGTTGCTGATCACGTCGCCGATACCGGCCCGGTTGTGCCGCTCCGGCCCGGCCTCCACGAAGTCCAGGTCGACGATCACCGCGATCGGGATGTGCACGCCGTAGGAGCCCTTCAGGCCCTCGGTGATCAGGCTGGCCACCGGGGAGGCGATGCCGTCGTTGGCGAGGCTCGTCGCCACCGAGACCATCGGCAGGCCACGGCGGGTCGCGGCGTACTTGGCCACGTCGATCGTCTTGCCGCCGCCGATGCCGACCACCGCGTCGTACGACCGGCTGCGCAGCTTCGCTCCCAGGTCGTCGGCGGCGTCCAGCGTGCCCCCGGCGACGGTGAACACGTCCGCCGAGCGCAGCGACGGCCGGAGCAGCTCGGCGATCCGTTCGCCCTGCCCCGGCCCGACCACCACGGCGACGTCGCCACCGGCCGAGATCCGGCCGTCGGACAGGATCGCCGCCAGGTCGGCCACCGCGCCCCGCCGCACGTCGATGTGCAGCGGGGCGAGGACGCTGCGGGCTAGTAGCGGCACGCGATCTCCCGCGCCCGGGCCAGATCGGCATGGTTGTCGACCTCGACCCAGGAGACGTCACCGATCGGGGCCGCCCGCACCTCGCCGCCGCGCTCGGCGAACTCCTGGTAGCCGTCCTCGTAGTAGAGGTTCGGGTCGCGCCGCCAGGTCGCCTCCAGCGCGTCCGCGAGCGGCTCGGCCACCTGCGGCTCGATCAGCGTCGCGCCGATGTACTCGCCGTACGCCTCGCCCGGGTCCATCATCTTGGTGATCCGGGTGAGCTGGCCGGCCGCGTCGAAGGTCGTCTTCATCTCCTCCTCGGCCAACGGCTTGAGCGTGTCCACGGCGAGCAGGATGCCCGGACCGCGCTCGGCCAGCAGCGTCTTCTCCACGCTCACCGGGTGCACGGTGTCGCCGTTGACGAGCAGCACTCCCCGGGAGAAGTGCTCCCGCGCCAGCCAGAGCGAGTACGCGTTGTTCCACTCCTCGGCCTTGTCGTTGTGCACCAGGTTGAGCGTGACGCCGTACTTCTCCTCCAGGGCGGCCTGGCGCTGCCGCACCGCGTCGGCCGCGTAGCCGACCACGATCACGACCTCGTTCAGCCCCACCTCGGCGAGGTTGCGCAGCGCGATGTCGAGGATGGTGGTCTCCCCGTCGACCGGCACCAGGGCCTTGGGCAGGGTGTCGGTGTACGGCCGCAGCCGGCGCCCCGCTCCCGCGGCGAGCACCATCCCGATCATGCCGACACGCTCCTCTTCTCGACCCGATTCCACCCGGCGAGGATATCGTCGGGCGCCGACCGGCAGTGGTTCAGCCCGTCAGCCCGATCGAGCGCAGCGCCGCGAAGCCGTCCTCGGCGATCCGCCGGATCAGCCCGTCGTTGACGTCCCGGTGCTCGTCGAGCAGCGCGACGTCCGACTCCGCCAGCCAGCGGAACTCGGTGTGCTTGCCGGCTTCCAGCCGGGGCCGGCTCAGGTCGCCGTCCACCCGGACCAGGAAGTCGGTCTCCACCCGGGTCAGCCCGTCGTCGGCGGTGTAGCGGTATTCGCCGACCAGGCCGAGCACGTGCGACACGGACCAGCCGGTCTCCTCAGTGACCTCCCGGCGCAGCGCGTCGTCGATCTCCTCACCCGGTTCGAGGTGGCCGCCGACGATGTCCCAGCAGTTCGGGAAGAGGCGTCGGTCGGGGGATCGGCGTTGGATGAAGATGCGGCCGTCGTCGTCGACGATCAGCGCGCCGGCACAGCGCAGGGGCTCTCGGGGCACCCTCCGACAGTAGCCATCCGCACCGTTTCCGGCGATGCCCGTCCTTGTCCCGGTGCGTATCGAGGGCCCACCATGTCCGTACTCAGTCGCCGTCCCACAGGAGTGATGTGTGATGCAGGTACGGGAAGCGATGTCCAGCGAGATACTCGTGGTCGGGCCGGAGCACACGCTCCGGCAGGCGGCCCGGATGATGTCGGCCCGCGGTGTCGGGTCGGCGGTCGTGATCGACCCGGACTCCGAGGGGGTCGGGATCATGACCGAACGCGACGTGCTGAAGGCGATCGGCGCCGGGCTCGATCCGGATGTCGAACGCACCGGCGCGCACCTGACCTGGGACGTCGTCTACGCCGGCCCGGACTGGACGATCGAGGAGGCCGCCGCGGCGATGGCCCGGGGCGGATTCCGGCACCTGGTCGTGCTCGACGGGCGTGAGGTGGCTGGAGTGATCTCGGTACGGGATCTGATGCGGGTCTGGGCGGGGCGGCAGGCGCCGACCCGGAGCTGAACCCGGCCGGCGCGACGGGCGCCGGAACGGGCGATGGCCCGGCCGATACCGGCCGGGCCATCGTCTTATCTGTTCCGTTTCGGTCGTGCCCGCCCGTCAGGGGCCGACGAAGACCGAGGTGCCGCGCCAGTCGACGTCGTCGACGCTCGGGCCGCTGCGCACCGTCGCGGTACCGGTCGGCACACCGTCGGACCACGCCATCGAGGCGAGGTTGCCGGTGCTCCGGGAGACGACGTAGAGCGTGTCGCCGTCCAGGAACAGGCCGCCCGCGTCGGCGAAGCCGGTGGTGCCGGTGACCGTGTTGCGCTCGGCGCCGACGGTGCCGGTGTCCGGCGCGAACCCGCGCCAGAAGAGCGTGCTCTGACCGGCCAGCGAGTAGTAGATCCGGCCGCTCTTGTAGAACATCGCTGTCACGTTCGGCAGTTCGGCGGAGAAGTTGCCGTTCATGCCGGCGTAGGTGGAGCCCTCCGGCGCGGAGCCGGTGACGACCAGGTCCCACTTGGCGTCGTGGTACGGGTCCAGCTTCTTCGGGGTGCCGAACTCGGTGCCGTCGAACGAGCGCTTGTAGAGGTCGCCGCCGACGCCGTAGAACAGGTCGCCGCCGACCCAGAACGCGCCCTTGACGGTCGACCAGCCGGTGTTGTCGCCGTTCGGCACCGACATCGCGTTGCCGACCGACGACGCGCCGTCGTACGTCCGCTTGGTGATGCTGTCCACGGTGGTGGACGGCGGCACCGGCGGCAGCTTGACGATCTCGATGGCCTGCACCAGCGGGTTCTCCAGGACGCGACCGAAGTCGATGTCGATGTTGCCGTCACTGGTGACCGGGAACGCCCGCATGGTGCCCCGGTTGGTGGCGCCGATCGCCGTGATCGGGTCGAAGTTGCTGAGCTTGACCACGCCGTCGATGCTGACGTTGAACTTGCGCTTGCCGGCGGTGGCGGTGCCGGCGTAGCGGTTGGCCAGGTAGAGCCGCACCTGCACCGGTGTGCCGGCCGGAACCGGGAAGTCCCACTGCATGTCCGGCGCGGTCGACTCGTCCCACCGCTCCGAGTTGAACAGCTCGACCGGCGTGCCGGACGGCACGGTGGCGTCGAGCGCGGCGTTGGTGGTGTAGCTGGTCACCTGGCTGCCGGTGTTGTGGTAAGTGCTCGGCGCGGTGGCGGTGTCCGCGGCCCAGGCCGGGCCACTGGGCGCGGCCATCTGGTCACCGCCGGCGTTGACCCGGTAGAGCACGTCCGAGGCGTCCGGCGTGGGCGCGGTCTTGACGATCTCGATGCCGTGGAGCAGCGGGTTCTGGACCACCCGGCCGAAGTCGATGTCGACCACGCCGTCGCTGACCAGGGAGATCGACTGCATGGTGCCGCGGTCGGTGCCACCGGCGGCGACGACCGGGTCGAAGTCGTTCAGCTTGAGCACGCCGTCGACGCTGACGTCGAACTTGCGGTTGCCCGGCTTGCTCGTGCCGGACCAGCGGTTGGCCATGTAGATCCGGACGTCGATCCGGGTGCCGGCCGCGACCGGGATGTCCCACTGCATGTCCGGCGCGGTCGACTCGTCCCACCGCTCCGAGTTGAACAGCGTGGCCGGCGTGCTCGCCGGCACTGTGGCGTCGAAGGCCGCGTTCGTCGTGTACGTCGTCACGCTGTTGCCGGTGTTGTGGTACGGGCTCGGCGTGGCCTCGCTGTCGGCGGCCCAGTCCGGCCCGCCGTCGGTGGCCGGGATGGCCGGACCACCGGCGTTGACCCGGTAGAGCACCTCGGTCTGCGCCGCGCGACCGGCCTGGTAGACGTTGCCCGGCAGGCCCTTGGTGCTGGTCGAGTGCGGGGCGTTGCCGCCGGCCAGCGGGAAGAAGGCGAGCCGCTTGCGCTGGTAGTCGAAGTCGCCGATGTACTCCTGGTCGCTGCCCAGCCAGAGCCCTTCCGGGGTCACCAGCATCTCGGTGACGCCGTAGCCCCGCGGGTGGCGGCCCGGGTTCCAGGACAGCGGCAGGCCGCTGACCGGGTCGAGGGCGGCGATGCTGGCACGCGGCACCGCACCCGGTCCGGCCTTGTCCCGGGCGAGCGGGTTGTTCGACCAGCGGAAGTGGCCGCCGACGTAGATGGCCTTCTCGCTGATGCCGACGGAGAGGAAGGTGTCGCCGCCGCTGAAGTTCGTCCAGGTCGGCTTCTGGCCGGCGCCGGTGGCGTCGGTCTCCCAGCGGGCCGCGGAGTCGCAGAGCGTGCCGGGGTAGGACGCGCCGGTGGTGACCACGACGAAGTACTTGCTGTCCGGGGAGAACTGCACATCGCGTACCCACGAGTCGAACGCGGAGTACTTGCAGGCCGCGGAGTAGCCGTCGGTGTTCCAGTCGGCGACGGTGGCCGAGTTGGCGCCCAGGTTGATCCGCACGATCTGGTCGTGCACGACGTCGTCGGCCTTCTTGAAGTTGCCGATGACCACGAGGTGCTTGCCGTCCGGCGAGACGGTGAACTTCTCCACGCCGACACCGGCCGAGGCCCCGTTGTTCGTCGGGGTCCAGTTGTGGTGCTCGGTCAGCGACACGGTCAGGTAGTCGTCGACCGCGCCGGTGGTCGGGTTCAGCGAGGCCAGCCCATTGCGGTTGGTCGTCGCGGTGACGGTGGTGAAGATGCCACCGACGATCAGGTGGCCGTCGACGAGCGCGATGTCGTTGATCGTGCCGTTGAACGCCGGGCCCTTGAACCCCTCGACGGGGGTGCCGTCGGCGACGTTCAGCAACGCCAGCTTCCGGAAGTTCTTGTCGCCGATCTTGTTGAACTTGCCGGCGACGTAGACCGTCCCGGGGGTCGGGCCGGCGATGATCGCGGTGACGTCGTTGTCCAGCACCGGCGCGAACGCATTGTCGATCTTGCCGGTGGCCTTGTCGAAGGCGAGCAGCGCGCGGCGGTCGACCGGGGTGGGTGACGAACCCCGGTTCTGCGCGTTGGTGAACGAGCCGCCGACGATCACCTTGCTGCCGGCGTCGTGGATGGCCACCACGTTGCCGTCGTTGATGTTCGGCGTCTTGTCCGAGGGCACCTCGCCGACCATCGTGCTGTGGTCGGGCGCGGGCGCGGTGGCCGGCGCGGCGAGCGCCGGCACCGGTGTGAACAGGGTGGCGATGCCGAGTACGGCAGCGCCGAAGGCGGACACCGAGCGGTGTCTCAGGATCGAGGAAGCCACAGGCTACTCCGGGGGGAATACGTCGGAGGCGCTGCGATCGTGGCCGGTGCCGACTTGAGGCGGGGCGTCACTCGACCGACCGCAGACGTGAGAGCAATACCTTCTCGCATTCGCCGGTCGCGCGTCCACCCGGGATCGGCCTTTTTGGCCGAGGAAACGGCCCGGGTCACACGAAAAGACGAGCGACGATCACTCGCCGGACACGGAGGGTTGCCCTGAGGAGACGCTCAGGTCGGGTATCGGCGGCTGGAAGTACGGATCCGTCGCCATTTCCCGGAAGACCTTCTCGCTCTCCGGGTCGTCGCCGAACGTGCTGTCGTAAATCGGCTTCTGCGTCTGCCGCGCCGCGAAGTAGACCGCCGCCTTGATCTGCGGGTGCTTCTTCAGGTACGGCCCGACCTCGCGCATCCAGTCGGCCCGCTGGCCCGGACGCCCGTCCTGGGTCAGGCCGTACTCGCCGATGATGACCGGCCGCGGGTGCTTCTTGGCGAACGCCATGAAGTGGTCCATGCGGTTGGAGAAGCTGTTCCACTCCGGGCTGGGATAGACGTCGGCGCAGAGCCAGTCGACCTGGTCGTCACCGGGGTAGTAGGCGGCGGCCCGTCGCTGCGGCTCGGCGAAGCCGTCCGCGTGCGGGCACCACACCCAGGCCGCGTTGGTGACGCCCATCTCCGTGAAGATGCCGCGGACGTGCTTCCAGGCGGCGACGTAGTCCTCCGGCGAGTGCATGCTCGCGGCCAGGTTCGGCCGGTCCATCTCCCACCGGTAGCGCAGCAGCACCGGAACGCCGAACTCCTTGACGTCCCGCGCGCGTTCCCGGATAAGCGTGTCGTAGGTGCCACTGACCGTCGAGCGGGTGTCGGTGCCCTGCCAGGAGATCATCTGCAGCTTGCCCCGGGCCTGGAACGCCCGCTCGCTGGCGCCCGGGAACGGCTCGTTCCACTCGTGGAACATGTGCGCGATGGCGAGCGTGCCGCCGGCGGCCCGGTTGAACTCGTCGAACGCGGCGGCCCGCCCGGTGGCGGTGTGGTACTGCGGCTTGACCCAGGTGCCGAGCCAGGCCCCCTGCTCCGGCGGCTCCGGCCCCCGTCCGGTGGTGCGGACCGGCGCGGTCCGCGGCGTCACAGTCGGTGGGGGCGGCGCCGCGCTGGTCCCCTCGCCGGACCGATCGGAGCCGATCTCGCAGGCCGTCACCGCCGGCGCCAGTAAGGCCAGGCCCAGCACGGCAGCCATCGTCAGTCGTAACCGTCGTACCACCGCAACCTCTCCCCAGGACGGTCGCCGGCACGGTGTGGCCCTGACGGATCCGCGTCAGCGGAGAGGCACGCCGGGCCGGGCGGGCGACCCCTGGCACTCTACCCGGGGAGGCGCGCTCAGGCGGGGTAACCGAGCTCGGTCAGCAGCGGGCCGGCCTGGTCCAGCACGTCGGTCAGATCCTTTTCGGTCAGTCGCTGCCGCCAGCGTCCCACCGAGCCCGGCCGGGCCTTGGCGAAGCGGGCGTGCAACGCCGCCCGGCCGGCCGGGTCGCGTACCTCCAGGAAGTCGGCGACCACCTCGGCGGCCTCCGCCGGCCGGGTGACGACGTCCTCGTAGCGCAGGTGCCGGACCCGGTCCGCTGGCAGTTCGGCGAGCTGGGACAGCGCGCTGCCGGTGAAGCGCCGCCACATCCAGGCCGACCGGCCCAGGTCGGAGACCCGGCTGAACTCCTCGCGTCGCTCCGGCTCCACCCAGAACCTCGGCGCGGCGCCCCACGGCGTACCGCCCCGGCCGCTGCGGCCGCTGCCCGTGGACGCGGCGTTCAGCCAGGGCTGCTCGGCGTGCGACACCGCCACGTCCCGGCCGTCGCGGTAGACGTGCAGGAAGACCGCGTCCGGGAAGACCTCGGTCAGGAACGGCACGATGAAGCAGTTCTCCGGGTCCTTCTCGGCGAAGCGCAACCCGCCGTGCCCGGACGCGGCGAGCAGCGCGCCGTAGTAGCCGCGGAAATAGCGGGCGGCCCGCTGCGGCGTCCAGCTTCCCTCGTAGACACAGCGGGCGACCGCCTTGGTCAGCCGCGGCTCGAAGTGGTACGACACGTCCGGCAGCGCGCCGACGCAACTGCCCAGGAACGTGGTGCCGGAACGCGGGGCGCCCAGGATGAAGATCGGGCGCTCCACCTTCAGCGTCAGGCGGCGACTGCCCGCCTCCACCGGCCGGTCCAGCTCGCGGCGTTCCTTGCGGTCCGCCAGCAGGCCGACCGCGGCGAGCTTCGCAGCCTTCACTGTGGACAGGCCGGCGTGCGGGGCGAGGGGGGAGTCGCTGGTCATCGAAGGTCCCATCGGTGCGCAGGATCGGTCAGGACTGGGCGGCCGGGTCCGACCCGGCGCGGTTGCGGCCGCGGCGCAGGGCCCGCAGCGCGTCGAGGTTCAGGGTGCGCCGCCAGCGCCAGACACCCGCCACGTACGCGGCCAGGCCGACGGCGGTCACCAGCGCGAGCACCGGCGTCGTGGCGTCGAGCAGGCTCGCCGCGCCGAGCGGCAGACCCAGCGCGACGACGGCGAGCGCCATCGCGGTACGGGTGCCGGCGCCGAACGGGTGCAGTCGCATCGACCACCAGAGCTGGGTCAGCGGCACCAGGTTGGTGACCAGGATCGAGACGATCCAGGCCAGGGCCGCGCCGAGGATGCCGAACCGCGGGATGAGCAGCAGGTTGCCGACCACGTTGAGCACGGTGCCGGTCATCGCGTTGTAGAACGTCCACGCGGTGCGCCCGGCCATGTTGAGCACCATGTCGACCATGCCGCATCCGGTGGCCAGCAGCATGGTCAGCGCCAGCAGCACCACGACCCGGCGGCCGTCGGCGTAGTCGCCTCCGAACAGCGCCAGCATCGGCGTGGCGAAGGCCGCGAAGATCAGGTACGCGGGCCAGGAGAGGATCACCAGCCAGCCGGTGGCGACCTGGTAGAGCTGGCCCGCCTCGGCCCGGTCGTTGCGGGCGAACGCGGCGGCCAGCCGGTGCTGCACCGAGCTGGACAGCGCGACGCTGGAGAGCTGGCCCAGCGCCAGGAACCGGGTCGCCGCCGTGTAGATGGCCGCCTCGGCCGGCCCACGCAGCGCGCTGAGCAGCACGATGTCCAGTCGCTGCACCACGATCGCGGCCAGGCTGCTGACCGCGCGGGGTCCGGTGAAACGCCAGAACGGCCCGGCCAGCTCACGCGCCGGCACCGGCCGGGTCACCTGGCGACCGGCCCGGCCGACGAGCCGGCTCAACCAGAACAGCGCGACCACAGCGGCGAGCAGGTACGGCACCACCCAGGCCAGCGGCAGCGCCACGGTGGCGGACATGCCGAGCCAGGCGGCCACCGCCACGGCCAGGAACTGCACGAGCGTGCGGCCGAGCCGCTCCACTGTGAGCAGCGGGCGCATCTGGCCGAAGCCCCGGCAGGCGGCGAGCGCGTAGTCGTTGAGCGCGGCCAGCGGCACGAACGCCAGCAGGATGCGCAGCGCGGTCACCGCCTCCGGGCCGGCCTCCGGCATGGTGGCGCGGGCCAGCGCCGGCGCGGCCACCCAGCCGGCGAGGCCGAGCAGCGCGCCGACCGCGAGCACCGGCAGCAACCCGACCAGGATCGTGCCGCGGATCTGGTCGCGGCGGTCGAGCGTGCGCTGGCGGCTGACGAAGTAGACAGTGCCGACGTCGGTGCCGAGCCGGGCCGCCGACGCGGCGATCATGAACGCGCTGGTAGCCGCGAAGAACATGCCGGCCTCGCGGACCGACCAGCCCCGGGCGATGACGATGTTGAGCCCGAAGCCCGCCACCGCGGCCAGGCCGACACCGACCAGGTTCGCGAAGCCCTGCCGGGCCGCGCCGCCGAGCCCCGCGCCCGGTCCGGGCGGTGGAGCGGTGAGCGTCGGGGTGCCGCCGGCGTCCGGCCGGGTCACCGCCGCCACGACGGCACGCGTCCCCACCACGCCGCCAGCCGCTCGTCGTACGGGGCGAAGTGGTCCTCCAGCCGGGCCCGCAGCTCCGCCGACATGGGCGAACGGGACCGCGAGTTGTGCTTGCCGAACGCGATGTCCGCCCAGCGGGGCAGCCCGAGGAAGTCGCAGACCGCGTCGAAGGACGGGCGCGGGTCGGCGAAGAAGTCGTCGCTGTCGATGACGTGCATCCGCTCCCGGCCGACGAGCGCCTCCAGCCGCTCCAGCTGCTCGATGTAGCGGCCCCGGGCCAGGTACGCGTTGTGCTGCAGGTGCTCGCTCCCGTACGCGGCCGAGCGGATCATCCGCTCCCGCTCGCCCGCGGTCCGCTGCTCCTCCAGGGCCAGCGCCCGCTCGAAGTCCGACTCGGTCTCGTAGCCGCGGGCCAGCTCGTGCGAGTGCGCCGAGTAGGCGCGCTCCACCGGGTCACGCAGCAGCACCAGCAGCTTCACCGAGGGCAGGTCCTTGGCGATCCGCTGCCCGGCCAGCGGGTGGAACATGTAGTACGGGCTGGACTCGCCGGTGATCCCGCGTGCCCCGATCTGGGCCTTCACCGCTTCGGCCTTGGCCGTGGTGGGGAAGTGCCCGAGGTACCAGTTCATCCCCCGGTGGTAGTCCATGTCGAAGTAGTGCACGCCCTTGTGGTACGCGGGCGGCAGCACGCCGGGGTGCTGCGAAAGCGTCTTGAACAGCGAGGTGGTGCCGCAGCGCTGCGCCCCCACGATCAGGAATCCCGGCACCATCCGCGAGCCGGCGGTCAAGCGACCGACCGTCCGACTCACCGACTTCACCGCGCGGAGCGCCTGCTCCCTGGCCACCGTCACGTCCCCACTCCTCACTCTCACCGGGCCCGGCGGGCCAGGTGTTCCTCCACGGCGGGCAGCAGCCAGGTGTCGACGTGCCCCAGTCGCGCACCTGCCTCCGCCTGCCGGTCGCGCAGGTAGCGCGCAGCCAGCTCCACCAGGTAGAGCACGGCGACCAGGTCGGCGTCCCCGGCCGCCTGGTCGAACGGCGCCAGCGTGCCCGCCGCGCCGGCGACGAGCGTACGCGCGGCCTCGACCGGTTCCACCCCGTCGTGGCTCATCGCGCCCTGCACCGCCAGGTGCAGCGCGTCGTACCCGGCCGGCACGTCCGCCTCGAACCGTTCCCAGTCCCAGACCAGCACCCGCCCGTCGGCGAGCACCGCGCTGTTGCCGCCGTTCCAGTCCCCGTGCCACGCGCCGAAGGCGACCACCGGGTCGGCGTCCGCGACGGACTTCAGCACCGCGCGCAGCCGCCCGGCCTCCGGCCGGGGCCCGAGCGCGTCCACCGCAGCGGTGAGTCGGGTCGCGTGCCCGCTGGCCGCCCACGGTTGCCGGCGTACGCCGAGGCAGCCGGCGACCGCCACCATGGCCGCGCGCTCGGCCGCCTGCGCGGCGGCCGGGGCGGCCCGGGGCAGCCGCACCGGCAGCGCCTCCTGCACGAGCAGCGCGTGCCCGTGCCAGTCGCCGTGGTGGCGTACCCCGGCCAGGACCACCGGGCCGAGCGGCACCTCGGCGAGGCGGCGCAGCGCATCGGCCTCCGCGTGGACGAGCGCGCGGGTCAGCGGGTCGACGCCGAGTTTCGCGTACCCGAGGGCCCGGCCGTCCGGGGCGAGCAGTTGCAGCACCGGCTTGCGGTTCGCGCGGGCCGGCCCGATGTGCAGGCTCACCAGCGCCGGCTCGCCCAGCACCTCGGCCAGGTGCGCGTCCAGTCCGCCGCCGTCGACGACCAGCCGGTCACGGAAGACCAGCGGCCCCAGACCGAGCCGGAACGCGGTGGCCAGGCCCTGCCGGACCAGCTTGGCCTTGCGGCCGACGGCCTCGGTGGAGTGCCGGACCGCGCTCGCCGCCGCCCGGCCGGAGCCGGTGGGCACGAGCAGCCGGGGGCGGGCCGCCGAGGGCACCACCACCCAGCCGGCGCCGCCGCGGCGCAGGCTGGGCTCGGCCGGCGCGGGCCAGATCAGCCCGGCCAGTTCACCGAGGTACGCGGCACGGCCGTCGCCGTCCGGGGGTACGCGGAACACCATCAGCGGTCACCGGTCGTTTCCAGTCGGGCCCGGAGCCCGGCGATCGTGCCCTGCGGTGGCGCGGGCGCGAGCGACCGGCGGATCCGGTCGTTGCGGGCCAGCAGGGCGACAGTGATCAGGGCGTAGGCGAGTGTTGCTTCCATCGCACCGTAGGTGAACTGGAAGAAGAGCATGAGGATGAGCACGAGCGTGCCGGCGATCCCGATGGCGCTGTGGTCGCGCCGGTAGCGCCAGATGCAGTAGATGAAGAAGGCGTTGTAGCAGATCGCGCCGATCCAGCCCTGCCCGACGAGCAGCGCCCAGACCTGGCCGTTGCTGCCCAGCTCCCGGTTGCCGCACTGCTTGCAGTCCTCGGACTTGCCGATGGCGATCGACCGGTTGCTGCCGATCAGCGCCCGGTTGCCGCCGTAGCCGAGGATCGGCGACTGGTTGGCCGCCCGGACCGCGCCCTGCGACAGGGTGGTGCGGATGTCGTCGCTGTGCCCGTTCTGCAGGCGTTCGTCGAAGGTGCGGCCGAGCGGGGTGGCGACGATCAGCACGCCGATCAGCCCGACCGCCAGGGCGAGCCCGCCGAGCACCACCATCCGGCCGCGCAGCGCGAGCCGCAGCGCCACGTACGCGGCGGCGATGCCGATGCCGATCCAGAGGCCGCGGTTGAGGGAGTAGACGATCGGGAAGATCGCCGCCAGCGCGATCGCCACGCCGGCGGTACGGCGCAGCGGCCTGCCCAGCACCACCCAGCCGACGATCAGCCAGACCAGCAGGATCGCGGTGTTCTGGCCCCACGAGTTCGTGTAGGTGAACGGCGCGGACGGGCGGGGCGAGCTTGCCTCCCCCTCGATCACCTGCTGCACCTGGGCGAACTTGATTTCCATGAGCGAGGTGACGTACGGGTGGCCGGCGATCGACTGCGGCAGGACGAAGCGCAGCGGCGCGACGAACTTGAGGTTCGGGAAGAGTGAGCCGATCCAGCCGCCCAGCACCACGATCACGCCCATGAACCCGAACAGCCGCACCATCCGGCGCTGGGACAGCTCCCGCTCGCGCAGGTTGTAGACGTAGAGCATGGTCACGGTCATCGCGACGTAGTTGGCGAGCCGGATGCCCCAGCCGATGTACTTGCCGCTGCCGCCGGGCGGCAGCGTGTTCGGCGCGGTGAGGTCGAGGGTGAGCACGGACAGGAACACCCAGAGCAGCAGGATCATCCAGATCCCGAAGCCGGGCGGCACCCGGATCGGCCCGCGCTTGCGCATCTGCGCCACCATCGGCACCGCGAAGATGACGAACACGAAGCTCGACACCCCGAGCACCCACCACAGCGGGTACAGCAGGAAGACTGCGATCAGCGGCCACGCCGTCGGCAGCCGCCACGACCAGCCCTCCGGCCGTACCCGCACCGGGCGGAGGCGGTTCCCGCCGGGCGGTGACACCGCGGCGAGCGGAACCGACCCGCGCGCGGTACGGGGCGGGGTGGCGGTGCTCATTTCACGGAGACCTTGGCGGTGGTCGGCGCGTAGATCACCCAGGCGTTGCCGGGCTGCGGATGCAGGAGGTCGCCGCCGGTGTCGGCGAGCGTGCAGACCAGGGGCAGGCCGGGCTTGCGCCACCGGCCCTTGGCGCTGTTCGGCCCGGACACGGCGAGTACCGCGCCCTCACCGAAGACGTTCGCCGAGGGCAACGAGCGCGGGGACGGGTTGCGTACGTCGAGCGTGCGGTACTCCATCGTCAGCACGATGACGGAGGCGGCGGTCACGGTGACCTTGCCGATCTTGCCGGCCCAGACGGACTTCGCCTGGTCGTACCGCCAGACCATCGGCGGACCGCCGGCGACGGAGACGGTGAGTTCGGTGGCGGGGGCGAGGTCGCGGGCGGCGAGCGCCTCGCCGTCGGTCGCGTGGTCGAGCGGCGGGGTGGGCGGCTGGCCCCCCTTCGGGGCAGCCTTGAGCAGCGCTGCGGTCGACGTGTAGCCGCCGGAGAACACCTTGCTGTCGTCGTCGGGAGTGACGCCGTCGAGGTCGGAGTTCTCGAACTGGGTGAGGAAGCCGGTGGGGCCGCCGTTGTAGCCGACGAACGGGCGCAGCACGGTGAGTGACCGGATGTCGACCGGCCGGATCTCGGTGACCGGGCCGATCTTCGTGGCGTCCTTGGAGTGGAACACCGCGGTCAGGTGCAGCGTGTCCGCCTCGGCGAACTCGGCGTAGACCAGGTCGGCGGCGTCGAGGCCGGCCGGTGTGGTCGCGGGGCTCACCCGCAGCGGCACCGCGACCGCCTGGCGGGTCGCCGCGGCCGGGGTGCTGACCGGAGCGCCGGTCAGCGGGCCCTTGGGCAGGGTCGGCGAGGCGCTGGCCGCGGGCGGCGAGGCGGTGACGTCGCCCGGGTCCACCACCTGGACCTTGCCCGGCTTGGGCTCGGGCTCGCTGCACCCGGTCCCGACGCCGAGGACGACGGCGGGGGCGATGGCGGCGCGGAGCATCTGCCGGCGGTTCACCCCAGGTCCTCGCCGGAGTCGAGGGCGTAGCTGCGGCCGTCGCCGTCACCCCGGGAGCGGTAGGTGCCGCCGGTGCCGTTGAGCGGCACCGGCTTGCCCGGGGCACCGGGCGGGGTGGCCTTGCCGGGCATCTGCGGCGCCGGAGCGGCCGGCTTCGCCGGGGCGGGACGGGACGACTGCATGCGCGGCAGCACCATGGTCGACTCGGCGGACGGGCCGGGGCTGGGCCGGGGCTTGGGCCGGTTGGTCGGGGCCGCCGGCGCGCTCGGCGCGCTCGACCCGCCGGACGTCGCCGGGCGGGTGGTGCCGGCGGGCGGGTCGGGCAGGCGCGGAGCCAGCACGGCGCCGATCACCGGCGCGTTCACCTGCTCGAACTGCTGGAGGGCGGCGGTGATCTCGCCGCTGCGGGTCTTGCCCGCCTCGGCCACCATGATCACCGCGTCGACGTACCGGCCCAGGGCCTGGGCCTCCACGGCGAACGTGGGTTGCGCGGTCTCGATCAGCACGTGGTCGAAGCGCGCGGACAGCTCGTGCAGGATCTCCAGCAGCCCGGCGACCGGCAGCTCGACCTCGGCGTCCAGGTCGCCCGGCACCAGCACCCGGAGCTGGCCCAGCCCCGGCACCGGCGCGAGCCCCTTGAGCGGGGGCACGTCGCGGCGCAGCACCGAGGCGAGGCTGTGCCGCCCCTCGGCGACGCCGGTGATGGCGCCCACCGCCGAGTCGGGCTTCGTGGTGATCAGCGCGACCTGCTGGCCGGTACGGGCGTACGAGGCGGCGAGGTTGGCGGCGACGAACCCGGCGGCCGTGCCGGCCGAGGCGTCACAGAGCAGCAGTTGGCGCCCGCGCCCGCCCTGTGCCGCTTCGGGCACCGCGGAGAGCAGCACGTTGCGCAGCCGGCCCAGCTCGCGGGAGACCCGGTGGGTGGCCGGCAGGACTGCGAGCGACGGCGCGCGCGACGGCAGTTCCACGAGCAGCGGCAGGCCGACCCGGTCGGAGATGTCGCGTCCACGCCGGATCCGGGTGTCGAGCCGGTCCAGCACCAGCGCCAGCACGATGCCGAGCAGCAGGCCCGCGCCCATGCCGCTGGCGAGGTTCAGCGTGCGGTTCGGCGAGCTGGGCCGCTCCGGCAGCCGGGCGTCGGAAATGATCTCGCCGGGGTCGGAGCCGGCCGAGGCCAGCGGGTTGAGCCGGTTGTACAGGCCGGTGATCTGGTTGGTGATGACCTGGCGCTCGGCGTCGGCCCGCTCCCGCTCGGGCGAGTTGGACGGCGCGGCCGAGATCCGCCCGGCGACCGCGCTCAACTGCTTCTGCAGGTCGGCGATCTGCTGCTTGAGCGCGTTGGTCTCGTTCTCCAGCGTCTTCTGAGCGGTGGCCTTGCGCAGGTCCAGGTATGCCTGGGCGAACGCGTGCGAGCCCGACTGGGCGCCCTCGGGGCTGTTCGCCTCGTACGCCACCTGGAGGATCTGGCTGTTCGGCGGGACCTTGACGGTCACCGACTTGACGAGCTGGTCGGCCCCGGTGTCGACCTTCATCAGCGCCTTGGCCCGCTCGGCCACCACGAGGGAGCGGACGACCTGTGCCTCGGTGTCCAGGTTGACCTTGGCGTTGGGGTTGTTCTCCGCGCCCGAGCCGAGCGGGCGCACCAGCAGCGAGGTGGTCGAGGTGTAGCGCGCCTCCTGGATCTGGCTCAGCGCCAGCCCTCCGCCCAGACCGAGGACCGCGGCGAGCAGCAGGATCCACCAACGGCGGCGCAGCCAGCCCAGGTAGGCCATCAGGGCAAGACCGTCGGCGTCGCTCTCGGCCAAATGGGGTGAGGGCATCAGAGTCTGTCGCTCCCTTTCGACCGAGCCGGGCAGTCCACGGCACAGCTGGACCTGACCGTGGCCTTGAGTGTCCCCGATCCGAACGACGAGGGAAAGTCTGCTCACGTTCCGGTAAGCCTGCCCGGGTGTGGGCAGCCCGCGTAGAAATGGCCGATCGGCGCTGACCATTCGGCGGGTTTCCCGGTGCCGGGCCCGACTTGCCCCCGGTAAGCCGACGTCGTCGCCGGCTCTCGTGCGGAGCGGTGACGGAATCCTGACACATCTCACTTCGTTCGGGTGTCCCGGCCCGTCGTCCGGGCGCGGCCGGGCTGACCTGCCCGATGGCCGGTCGACGCGCATCCCGTTGACGGGAATCGCTAGGTGAGCCGACCGGCGAGCCAGGATCCGTCCAATGGCCCCTTCAGTTGCCCACGGGCGCGCCAGTAGGTTGTCAGGACGCGTCCGAGGAGCATTCACAAAATCCGGACGCGTCATCCGCGTACGGGAGGACGTTTGTGGTGAGCGGGTCAACCGAGGACTCGGGGCAGGTACTGCTGGTGGGGTCCAGTGGCGGGCACCTGGCCCAGCTCCTGGCCCTGGAACCGTGGTACCGGGACCGGCGCCGCGCATGGGTAACCTTCGACACCCCGGACGCGCGCTCGCTGCTCGCCGGCGAGGACGTGGTCTGGGCGCACCACCCCACAACACGCAACGTCAAGAACCTGGTACGCAACGCGTTCCTCGCGCTGAAGGTCATCCGCCGGCGCCAGGTCGACGCGGTCGTCACCACCGGCGCCGGGGTCGCCCTGCCGTTCGTGGTGGCTGCCCGCATGCGCAAGATCCCGACGGTCTACATCGAGGTGTACGACCGGATCGACAGCGCGACGCTCACCGCCCGGCTCTGCCGGCCCTTCCTCTCCGCGATGCTCGTGCAGTGGGAGGAGCAGCGCCGGATGTACCCGGAGGCGACTGTCGTGGGGAACCTCCTCTGATGGCGCACATTCCGCAGCAGAGGGACCGGCGGTCGAGGCCGTTCGTGCTGGTCGTGGTCGGCACCGACGTGCACCGCTTCGACCGGCTGGTCGGCTGGCTGGAACGCTGGCACGCCGCCCGGCCCGAGGTCCGGCTGGTCCTCCAGTACGGGCACAGCCGCACCCCGGCCCTGCCCGAGGCCACCCCGTTCCTCGGCCACGAGGAACTCCAGCGGGCGATGGCGGAGTCCACGCTCGTGGTCAGCCACGGCGGCCCGGCCACCATCACCGAGGCCCGGCGCACCGGCCACCTGCCGATCGTGGTGCCCCGCGACCCGGCGCACGACGAGCACGTCGACAACCACCAGCAGTTGTTCTCCCGCCGCCTGGGCGCGGCCGGCATGGTGCGGCTGTGCGAGTCCGAGGCCGAGCTGGTCGCCGCGCTGGACGAGGGCCTGGCCGACCCGGAGCGGTTCGTGCTGGCCGCCGACCCGGGCCGCCCCGACCCGCGTGCCGAGGCGGTCGCCCGGGTCGGCGCGGTGATCGACGGCCTGGTGGCCAGCCGGGTACGGCAGCGGACCGTCGGGCGGCGCGGATGAGCGGCCCGGACCCGGCACCGCCGCGGGTCCTCTTCGTCGGCGGCCTCGGCCGCAGCGGCTCCACGCTGCTGGAGCTGCTGCTTGCGCAGAGTGGCGACGTGTGCGCCGTCGGTGAGGTCGTGCACCTGTGGGAGCGGGCGCTCGGGGCCGACGAGCGGTGCGGCTGCGGTGAGCGGTTCACCGCCTGCCCGTTCTGGCGGCAGGTCGGCGACCTGGCGTTCGGCGGCTGGGACGCCGTCGACCGGGACGACGTGCTGGCGCTCAAGGACCGGGTCGACCGGACCCGGCACATCCCCCGGCTCGCCAAGGAGGCGCTCCCGCCGGAGCAGCTCGCCGACGTGCGCCGCTACGCCGACCTGTACACCCGGATCTACCGGGCCGCGCTCGCGGTGACCGGCGCCCGGGTGGTGGTCGACTCCAGCAAGCACGCATCGCTCGCGTTCGCGTTGCGCTGGGCCGAAGGGCTCGACCTGCGGGTGCTGCACCTGGTCCGGGACAGCCGGGCGGTGGCGTACTCGTGGGGCAAGCAGGTGCGCCGTCCCGAGGTGGTCGACGGCGAGGACTTCATGCCGACCTTCTCGCCGTTCGAGGTGAGCAAGCTGTGGACCGCGCAGAACGCGGCGTTCCACCTGCTCGCCTCCCGGGCGAAGGTGCTGCGGCTGCGGTACGAGGACTTCACCGCCGACCCGGCCGGCACCGTACGCCGGGTGCGGGACTTCGCCGGCCTGCCGGACGACCCGGCCGCGCTGCGGATCCTCTCGGCGGAAGCGGCCGACGTGGCGAGCGAGCCGGCCGCGCCGTTCCGCGCGCACAGCGTCGCCGGCAACCCGTTGCGGTTCAGCGGCGGGCCGTTGACAGTGCGCCGCGACGAGGCATGGCGGGACCGCCTGCCGCGACGCAGTCGTGCCGTGGTCAGCCTGGCCACGCTTCCCCTGCGGGTCCGCTACGGCTATCTGGGCCAGCGGGGATCCGACGAGTCCGTGGAGAGAGCATGAGTGGGCCGACCATCTCGGTCGTCGTACCGACGCGAGACCGTCCGGAGCTGCTGCGTGCGGCGCTCGACGCGATCCTCAGCCAGGCGCATCCGGGCCTGATCGAGGCGATAGTGGTGTACGACCAGTCCGAGCCGGACCGGTCGCTGGAGACCGACCGGGGTGACCGCCGGGTCCGGGTGATCACGAACACCCGTACCGCCGGGCTGGCCGGCGCGCGCAACACCGGCATCGAGGCGGCCGTCGGCGACTGGGTGGCGTTCTGCGACGACGACGACGAGTGGCTGCCCGGCAAGCTCGCCGCCCAGTTCGGGGCGCTCGACGCGCACCCGGACGGCGCGCTGGTGAGCTGCGGCATCCGGGTCAGCTACGACGACCGTACGGTGGACCGCTCGCTGGACCGGGCGCGGATCTCGCTGGAGGCGCTGCTGCGCGACCGGCTCACCGAGCTGCACCCGTCCACGTTCCTGATCCGCCGGGCCGCGCTGCTCGACGCGATCGGCCTGGTCGACGAGCAGATCCCGGGCAGCTACGCGGAGGACTACGAGTTCCTGCTGCGCGCCGCCCGGTACGCCCCGCTGGTGAACGTGGAGAGCCCGTACGTGCTGGTCCGCTGGCACAAGCGGTCCTACTTCGCGCAGCGCTGGGAGACCATCTCGACCGCGTTGCAGTGGCTGCTGCGCCGCTACCCGGAGTTCGCCACCGTGCCGCACGGCGAGGCGCGGGTGGCCGGGCAGATCGCGTTCGCGCAGGCTGCCATGGGCAACCGGCGGGACGCGGTCCGCTGGGCGCGGCGCACGCTGGCCCGCAACCCGAAGGAGCCGCGCGCCTACCTGGCGCTGGCGGTGGCGAGCCGGGCGGTGCAGGCCGACCGGGTGCTGCGCACGCTGCACAAGCGCGGCCGGGGCATCTGACGCGTACGCGAAACGGGCGGGCGACCGAGGTCGCCCGCCCGTCGTCGTTCCGCTGCGATCAGGCCGTGCAGAAGGACTTCCACGCCTGGATGCTCGGCTGGTCGAGCAGCCGGAAGTCGCCCTGGCTGACGGTCTGGTTGTAGTACGCCACGAACTCCGGCCGCTGGCCGTTGAGGAAGTTCGTCATCGACCGGATCCAGGCCGCCCGGCCGGCGCCCGGGTCACCCGGCACCAGGTCACTGCCGGTCTCCGCGACGCCCCACGGCTTGCCCAGCGCCTTCGACTTGCTGATCATCGGGCCGTAGATCTCCTGCGGCGAGGCGTACCGCTTCCACTTCTTGCCCCAGTTGTAGCAGTCCCAGCCGAGCGCCTCGATCACGTCGCCGCCCGGGTAGAACGCGTCGAAGCTGCGCCCGGACTTCTGGTCGAGCGTCCAGCACATCAGGATCAGCGTGTTGATCAGCTTGGGGTTGTTCGCCCGGCCGGCCAGGCCGGCCACCCGCTTCCACGCGGTCCGGTACGCCTCGGTGGTGAAGGCGCCGCGCTCGACGTCGTCCTCCGGCTCGTGGAAGTACGACCAGTAGACGTTGTGCTCGCGCGGGATCGAGGCGAACCAGGAGGTCAGGCGGGAGTCGAACTTGCCGGTGTTGATCTCCTGCGGCGCCGCCTTGAAGGACACCACAACGGTCCGGTCCACCACGTCCGCCCGGCTGCCTGACCAGGCCGGCGGCAGGCCGGGGAAGAAGATCCGGGCCATCCGCAGCTTGCCGAACGTCCGGTCGGAGCGGGCCAGCGCCTGACCGAAGGTCTCCCCGTTCTGCACGCCGATCGAGGCGCCGGGCAGCGTCAGTCGCGTACCGGCGAAGCCCGGGCCGGCGCTCTCGGAGGCCGACGGGCGTGCCGAGGGCTTGCCGCCGAGGCCCTGGTCGGCGCTCGGCGAGGCGCCGGATGTCCCGGGCGCGCCCGGTCCCATCGACGAGGCCGGGCCGAGCGCTCCGGGCGCCTCACCGGCCTGCGGGTTCGCGGAGTCGGGCCGCAGCGCGGCCACCGCGACCCCGCCGCCGGCCACTGCCAGCGCCAGCGCCGCCGCGACCGCCACGCGCCAGCGTCGCCGGGCGCCGCCGGGCGACGGAGGCGTCCCCGGGGCGAACGGCGGAGCGGGTGGCCGGCCGGGCCCACCGGAGGCCGGCCCGTGCGGGGCGTCCACCGGGGGCGGTCCGGTCAGGGTGGCGGTCGCCGCCGCGCCCGCACCCCATCCCGCCTCGCCCGCCGGGCCACCCGCAGCCGCGCCGGGCCCGGGCCGGCCGGGCTCGTCGTGCGGCGCCCAGTCGGCGTGACCGTCCCCCGCCGGTCCGGCCTGCGGCGCCCAGTCGGCGCCACCGTGGACCGTCGGCTCGTCCTGCGCCCAGGCGGCGTCCTGGTGGCCGGTGTGGGGCACCTCGTGCTCCGGCCAGGGCAGGTCACCGCCGGTCGGGGCCGGTGGTGGCGGAGACGAGGTGGCCTCGGTCTCCGGCCAGGGCAGCGACGGTCCGCGTGCCTGGCGTGGAATGTCCTGACCCGGCCACAGGCCGGTCGGCTGCCCGAAGGCGTTGTGCGGCTCTCGATCGGCCGGCATGACCCTCCCTGGCTGTCGGCGGCCCGTGTCCGGGCTCAGATCGCCACGCATACCTGCCCGACGATAACCCTCATTCACCTGGCCGTATGTACCGTGACACTCAACCGAACGCCTGACCATGGGTGTCGGTGACGGTCGAAGCGGGCATCTCGACCCCGGTCCGGGCGATCGCGTCGAGCAACTGGTCGGCCAGTTCCGGCCGGCAGACGAGCAGATCGGGCAGGCGCGGGTCGGCGCGGTTGTAGCGCAGCGGCGAACCGTCGATCCGGGACGCGTGCATGCCCGCGCCGAGCGCCACGGCGACCGGGGCGGCACTGTCCCATTCGTACTGGCCGCCCGCGTGGACGTACGCGTCGACCTCGCCGGTCACCACCGCGCAGACCTTCACACCGGCCGAGCCCATCGGTACGGCGGTCGCGCCGAGCATCTCGACCAGCTCGCCCACGAACGCGGGCGGACGGCTGCGGCTCACCGCGATCCGGATCGGCCCGTCGGACGGCTTCGGTGGCGGGCAGGTGGTGCCGAGCACGAGCGGCGTACCGTCCACGGTGGTCCGCGCCGGCATGCCGACCGCCCCGGCGACCAGGGCGCCGTCGGGCGCGGCGGAACGCTGCCAGAGCGCCACGTGCACCGCCCAGTCGTCCCGGCCCTCCTCGGAGAACTCGCGGGTGCCGTCCAGCGGGTCGATGATCCAGACCCGGTCCGCCTCGTGCCGGGGCGCGCGCTCGCCGTCCGCCCACGCGCGGCGGGCGTCGGCCTCCTCCTCGGAGAGCACCGCGTCGGCCGGCCGCAGCCGGGCCAGCGCCGCCGTCATCAGCTCGTGCGACGCGCGGTCCCCGGCGTCCTTGAGCGCCTTCGGGTCGGCGAAGCCCTGCCGGTCCCGCAGCGCGGTGAGCGCCACGCCGGCCTCGGCCGCCAGCCACTGCGCGAACCGCTGGTCGTCGAGCCGTCCCGCCTCGTCCTCGGTCACGAGCCCCATCCCCTGTCTCTCCGGGTCTGCCGCGACCCGTCATCCTTCGGCGTCCGGTGGGACCGGCGCCAGCGTCCGTCGGATCGTAGACAGTCGCGAGCGGTTCCCGGATCCCCCGTCGGCCCAGGTCGCCGCCACCGGCCGCCCGCATGTTGAACTTCGCGTGTATCGCGGTCGGACCCGCCGGGCCAGGCCCTAGGCTCTGCGCATGACCGCCGAGCAGCTGATCTCGTTCGCCCGTGGCGCGCCTTCGCTGGACATCGTCGATGTCGAAGGGCTCAAGGCCGCCGCTGTCCGCGCCTTCGACGCCGACCCCGCCGGGGTCACCGCGTACGGCACCTCCGTCGGCTACCCGCCCCTGCGGAAGTGGATCGCCGAGAAGCACGGGGTCGAGGCCGATCAGGTGCTGATCACCAACGGCTCGCTGCAGGCCGACGCGTTTCTCTTCGACCACCTGGTCCGCCGGGGTGACGCGGTGGTGGTCGAGCGCCCGACGTACGACCGCACGCTGCTGAACCTCCAGCAGATGGGCGGCGAGGTGCACGGCGTGACGATCCAGCCGGACGGCCTGGACACCGCCGAGCTGCGCAAGCTGCTGGAGTCCGGGGTACGGCCGCGCCTGGCGCACGTGATCCCCAACTACCAGAACCCGGCCGGCGTGACCCTCTCCCTGGAGAAGCGCCGTGAGCTGCTCGACCTGGCCGCCGAGTACGGGTTCACGATCTTCGAGGACGACCCGTACGCGGACATCCGGTTCCGGGGCGAGCCGTTGCCGTCGATGCTGTCGATGGACACCCGGGGCGTGGTGGTACACGCGTCCAGCTTCACCAAGACGGTCTGCCCGGGCGTGCGCGTCGGCTATCTGGTCGGCCCGGCCGAGCTGATCGCGACGATCGCGAAGCGCGCCACCAACCTCTACATCTCGCCCGGCATGGTGGCCCAGGCGATCGTGCACCAGTTCTGCGTCTCCGGCGCCATCGAGCAGTCGATCCGGACGGTCCGTACGGCGCTCGGCGAGCGGTCGGCGGTGCTGGCCGAGTCGCTGCGCCGGCACATCCCGGAGGCCCGGTTCGTGGAGCCGGACGGCGGCTACTTCCTCTGGATCGAGCTGCCGGAGGACGTGGAGGTGGACCGGCTCGCGCCGGCTGCCGCCGAGCGCGGCGTGGCGGTGGTGAAGGGCAGCGACTTCATGGTCGACGGCGGCCGGCACGCGCTGCGGCTGGCGTACTCGGCTGTCACCGCGGACCGGATCGACGAGGGCGTCCGGCGGCTCGCGGAGGCGATGGCCGCCGTTCGCGGCTGATTTCTGTCGGGTTTCTGACAAATAGGCCCCGCTGGCCGGTTCGGCACTCCCGCTGGACCGGCCGGCAGCCCACAATGCTGCGAGTGTCGTTCACCTTTGCCCGGTGACCGGCCCGTACGCGGGCCACTCCGGCCGGGCCGACGGCACGCCCAGCATCACTCCCGCCCCCCAAGGGTGCCGGGTGGGCCGTGTCGCCCCTCACCCCCCTGACGCGGCCCGGCCCGCCCGGCGCCGGCGCGTGACATCCGTCGCACCGCCCGTCCCGCTCCCGCGCTGCGCCTCCCGCCGGTCGGCGTAACCTGCAAGCCGCAGCTCCAGGGAGAGGAGGCGAGAGATGACGGACCGGGTGGCACGCGACCGAACCGCCGGACCCGACGGCGGCCGGGCACTGCGACCCCGGGCCTGGGCGGCCCCGGTACGCGCGATGTCCCGCATCCTCAACGCCGACGGCTCCCCCCGTACCGCCCAGCCGGCCGGCCCGGAGCGAAGCGGGATCGTCGACTGCGGGCTTTACGTCGACGGCGAGCGCCGCCCCGGCCGTGCCCAGTACGCCGAGGCACTGGCCGCCGCCCGACAGGAGCGGGACGGCTTCGTCTGGCTCGGCCTGCACGAGCCGGACCTGGCCGAGATGACCGAGATCGCCGCCACCTTCGGTCTGCACGAGCTGGCCGTGGAGGACGCGGTCAAGGCCCAGCAGCGCCCGAAGCTGGAGCACTTCGGCGAGATCGTCTTCCTGGTGCTGCGGACCGCCCGCTACTGCGAACACGCGGAGCTGACCGAGAACTCCGAGGTGGTGGAGACCGGCCAGGTGATGCTCTTCATCGGGCCGCACTTCGTGATCAGCGTGCGGCACGGTGACGCCTGCCGGCTGGCGCCGGTCCGCGCCGACCTGGAGGCGAAGCGGGAACTGCTGCGGCACGGCCCGTGGGCCGTCGCGTACGCGATCACCGACCGCGTGGTCGACCTCTACCTGGAGGTCGCCGACCGGCTGGAGGACGACCTCGACGTGCTGGAGGCGGACGTCTTCGACCGGCAGAGCAGCGGCCGGATCCAGCGGATCTACCAGATGAAGCGGGAGCTGGTCGAGTTCAAGCGGGCGGTGGTGCCGCTGCAGCGGCCGCTGATGACGCTCACCTCCGAGGTCAACCGGTGGGTGCCGCAGGAGGTCCGGCGTTACTTCCGCGACGTGCAGGACCACCTCAGCCGCACCGTCGAGCAGGTGAACTCCTACGACGACCTGCTCAACTCGATCCTCCAGGCTCGGCTGGCCCAGGTCACCGTCGACCAGAACAACGACATGCGCAAGATCGCCGCCTGGGCCGCGATCGGTGCGGTGTGGACGGCGATCGCCGGCATCTACGGCATGAACTTCGACAACATGCCCGAGCTGAGGTGGACGTACGGCTATCCGGGGGTGTGGGCGCTGATGCTCGCCGCGTCCTTCACGCTCTACCGCCTGTTCCGCCGCAACGGCTGGCTGTAAGCCTTCGCGCCGCGCCGAACCGGACGCCTCACACGCGGAGGCGCCGGCCACGCGGGGTGTCCCGCGTGCCGGCGCCGATCCGACGGTACGGGGTCAGCGACGACCGGCGGCCTTCGCGGCGTTCTTGCCGGCCTGCACGGCCTTGGTGATGTCGTCGGCCGGGCGACCCGAGACGTCCCGGGCGCCCTCGGCGACGGAGGGGACCTGGTCGTTCGGGTGGATCACCGGCTGGCTACCGGAGGTGGCGGTCGACGCGCTGCTGCCCTTCGCCACCGCCGAGGAGCCGGCGCCGGTCGGGCCGGCCTGCGTCACCTTCGCGCTCGCGTCCGGGGTCTCCACCACGATCGTGTCCACGTCCTCCCGCATCGGCTCCAGCTTGTCGCGACCGGTCGCGCCGAGCGTGCCGGTCGCGCCGAGCGTGCCGGTCGGGTCGTACTCGGCCCACTCCTGCTGCTCGCGGCGCCGCCGCATGGCCATCGCCCCGGCCAGGCCGGCGACGGTCCCGGCCACCAGCAGGCCCGCGGTCATGCCCCGCGACCTGCGCTGCTTCTTCTTTCCGGCCTTCATGCTCTTCGCCTTCTTCGTCATCGCGGACTGCTTCGCGGCCATCGCCTTGCGGCCGCCCGACGCCTTACCGGCGGCCTCGACCCGGGCGTTGCGCACGGCCAGCAGCACCGGCGCGAGCGCCGCGGCGGTCGACGCGAACCCGCTGGACGCCCGGTCCCGGACAATGACCGCGGTCGGCGCGACGGCACCCCGGGCTGCCTGGACCCGCGGGCCGACAGTGGCGCCGGCACCCTTCGCCGCGTGCGTCGCGGCTTGCCTCAGGTGACCGATGCCCTGGTTCAGCTCCACCTTGGCGAGCTGGCCCTGGGTCTTTCGCCGCCCGATTCCAAACACGGTCCCACCTCCTGGGAGTTGTTCCTTCGTCATCCTCCACCTTCGGATGCCTCCGCATGGCCAGATCGGGCACATGGGAGGATCCGCAAGGAACTGACCAACGAGTGAGGAGTACCCGTGGCCGAGGCTGTCTACGCCACCTTGCACACCAACGCCGGCCCGATCCGGCTGGAGCTCTTCCCGAACCACGCGCCGAAGACCGTCCGCAACTTCGTGGAGCTGGCCGAGGGCACCCGGGAGTACATCGACCCGCGTACCGGTCAGCCGGGCAGCGGGCCGTACTACGACGGCACCGTCTCGCACCGCGTGATCAGCGGTTTCATGGTTCAGATGGGCGACCCGACCGGCACCGGACGCGGTGGCCCGGGCTACAAGTTCGGCGACGAGTTCCACCCCGAGCTGCGCTTCGACCGGCCGTACCTGCTGGCCATGGCGAACGCCGGGCCGGGCACCAACGGCTCGCAGTTCTTCATCACGGTGTCGCCCACGCCACACCTGAACAACCGGCACACCATCTTCGGCCAGGTCGCCGACGAGCAGTCCGCGAAGGTGGTCGACTCCATCGCCAACACCCCGACCGGCCCGAGCGACCGGCCGCTGCAGGACGTGGTGATCGAGCGGGTCGAGATCGAGCGTCAGCAGTCCTGAGCGACACGCGGGTACCTTTGCTCGCATGACTGAGCGCTCCGGCCAGCCAGGCGACACCACCGGGGACCCGGTGCCGACCACTCCGGTCTGCTACCGGCACCCCGGCCGGGAGACGTACATCCGCTGCTCCCGGTGCGACCGGCCGATCTGCACCGAGTGCATGCGGGACGCCTCCGTCGGGCACCAGTGCCCGGAGTGTGTCGCCGAGGGACGCCGCAGCGTGCGGCCGGCGCGTACCGCCTTCGGTGGCGGTGCCGCCGGCCGCCAGGGCAACGTCACGAAGGCGCTGATCGCGCTGAACGTGCTGATGATGCTGCTCTCCATCGCCTCGGCCCGCAGCGGCACCGCGGTGGCCGGTGGTGGCCTCGGCGGCCTGATGGGCAGCGGGACCCCGCTCACCGAGTGGGGTTCGGTGCTCGGCCTGGCGCGCTTCCCCGACGGGCACATCGGCGGGGTGGCCGACGGCGAGTGGTACCGGCTGGTCACCGCCATGTTCCTGCACTACGGCGTGCTGCACCTGCTGCTCAACATGTGGGCGCTCTGGGTGCTCGGCCGGACGCTGGAGGCGGTGCTCGGACCGCTGCGCTTCCTGGCGCTCTACCTGCTCGCCGGGCTGGGCGGCAACGTCGCGGCGTACGTCTTCACCGAGCCGAACCGGTTCACGGCCGGCGCCTCGACGGCGGTCTTCGGTCTGTTCGCCGCCATCTTCGTGGTCATGCGACGGCTGGGCCGGGACACGTCGGCGATCGTCCCGATCCTGGTGATCAACCTGATCTTCACGTTCACCGTGCCGAGCATCTCGGTGGCCGGGCACCTCGGCGGTCTGGTGGCCGGCGCGGCGGTGTCGCTGATCCTGGCGTACGCCCCGCGGTCACGGCGGACCGCGTTCCAGGTGGCGGGCTGCGTGATCGTGCTCGTCGCGCTGATCGGCCTGACCCTGGTCCGTACCGCCGCTCTGCTGGGCTGAGCCTCAGCCCGCGGTGGGGCGGGCCTCGTCCAGCGCCGCCGCCACCTCGTCCAGCGGCGCGTCCAGGTCACGGCGGCCGAACAGGTGCAGCGAATCCCCGGCGTCGATCTCCAGCGTCTCGGCGGTGATCCCGCGCCGGGCGCGCCGGTCCAGGCGGATCGACTCCACGGCGTTCCACGGCAGCCGGCGTCGCCCGGCGAACCCCCGCAACACGGTCAACCCGTCCGGGTCGGCGGCGAGGCGGACCGGTGCGACCACGTCGCGCAGCGCCCAGGCGAGCAGACCGGCGGCGGCCAGCCCGGCCAGCCCCGGGCGGACCGGGTCACCGCCGGCGAAGAGCAGCCCCAGGGCCAGCAGCGCGAGCGCGCCGAGCGCCTTGAGCACCGGCACCTCGCGCGGCACCCGCCACTGCCGGACCGGTGGCGACTGTGGATCCATCCGCCCAGCATGCCAGCCGCACCGTCCGCTCGCCGGAGGAGGACGGCCGGTCGGTCAGCACGTACTATCGGGGCAAGCAAGGTTACCCGGGAGTAGACATGAGTGACGCGGTCATCGTCGGCGCGGTACGCACCCCGGTCGGGCGGCGCAAGGGCAGCCTCGCCGGAGTGCACCCGGTCGACCTTTCGGCGCACGTGCTGCGCGCGCTCGCCGAGCGCACCGGCATCGACCCCGGCCTGGTCGACGACGTGATCTGGGGCTGTGTGTCGCAGGTCGGCGAGCAGTCCTGGAACGTGGCCCGCAACGCGGTGCTGGCCGCCGGCTGGCCGGAGTCCGTCCCGGGCACCACGCTCGACCGCCAGTGCGGGTCGAGCCAGCAGGCGCTGCACTTCGCCGCCGCGACTGTTCTCTCCGGCCAGGCCGACCTGGTGGTGGCCGGTGGCGTCGAGTCGATGACCCGGGTGCCGATGGGGTCCAGCGTCGGCGGCGGGATGCCGTTCAGCGCGGCGATCCTGGAGCGCTACCGCGGCGTCGAGGGCGTCGCGGCGGACTCGCCGCTACCGTTCAACCAGGGCGTCGGGGCCGAGCTGATCGCCCAGCGGTGGCGCTTCTCGCGTACCCAGCTTGACGAGTTCGCGCTGGCCAGCCACGACAAGGCGGCTGCCGCGCAGGACGCCGGCGCGTTCGAGGCCGAGCTGGCGCCGGTGGCGCTCGCCGACGGCGGCAAGTTCTCCGCCGACGAGGGCATCCGCCGCGACACCTCGCTGGCCAAGCTGGGCGAGCTGGCCACCCCGTTCCGCGCCGACGGCGTGGTCACCGCCGGGTCCGCGTCGCAGATCTCCGACGGCGCCGCCGCGCTCGCGGTCACCACCGCCGAGTGGGCCAGCCGGCACGGCCTGCGCCCGCTGGCCCGGGTGCACACCGCCGTCGTCGCCGCCGACGACCCGGTCACCATGCTGACCGCGCCCATCCCGGCCACCGCGAAGGCGCTGCGCCGCGCGGGGCTGGGCATCGAGGAGATCGGCGTGTACGAGGTGAACGAGGCGTTCGCCCCGGTGCCGCTGGCCTGGCTGGCCGAGACCGAGGCGGACCCGGAGCGGCTCAACCCCCGGGGTGGGGCGATCGCGCTCGGTCACCCGCTCGGCGGATCCGGCGCGCGGATCATGACCACGATGCTCCAGCACATGCGGGACAACGGCATCCGCTACGGCCTGCAGACCATGTGCGAGGGCGGCGGGATGGCCAACGCCACGATCGTCGAGCTGCTCTGAGCCGACCGGCCGCCGGTGTCGCACCGTAGGTGCGACTTGCACGTGTGGAAGTTCCAGAAATCGGGCGTGACCCATATCACCCCTGGTCATCGCGTCGTTGGACCGGGCATGGACGTGTTCTCGCGAACGTTCCTTCCGGCCGCCGCCGAGACCGGCCTGGCGACCCAGACCGTCACCCGGCACATGCCGGTGTTCCGCCGGTGCGTCGGTTCCGGCGACGCCACCATCCTGGTCACCCGGTGCAGCCGCCCGGACGACCCGGTCGGCGGCGACTACCTGATGCTGCTCACCCACCGCCGCCTGGTGGTCACCCGGCAGACCCGGGTGCTGCACCGGCTGCGCCTGCACCTCAACACGGAGCTGCGCGAGCTGAGCAACGTGACGTGGAGCCCCGATCCCCGGGCGCACAGTGTGGAGCTGGCGGCGACAGCCATCGACGGGGCGCGTGAGCGTTTCGTCATCCGTACCCATCACCCGAAGCAGGTGTGGCAGCTCGACACGCTGCTCAACCACGCCTTCCGTACCCGGCTGCGGGCCCCGGACGAGCGGGTGGTCGCCACGATCGGCGAGCCACCGGCGGGTGCCCGGCCCACTGTGCTCCGACCGGCGTCGGCCCGCTGACGCTCTCCTTACCGGATCCGAACATTTCCTGACCGGCCGGTCGGTCGCCGGTCGGTCATCATGGGCCGGTGACCACCGCCGCCCCGCCCGGGCTCGTCCTCGTGGTGGAGGACGAGCCGGCCATCGCCGACCTGGTCCGGCTCTACCTGACCCGCGACGGGTTCGGCGTACACCTGGAACGTGACGGCGAGGCCGGGCTGGCCGCCGCGCGGCGGCTGCGCCCGGTGGCCTGCGTGCTCGACATCGCGCTGCCCGGCCTGGCCGGCACCGAGATCTGCCGTCGGCTGCGCGCGGCCGGCGACTGGACACCGGTCATCTTCCTCACCGCCCGGGACGACGAGGTGGACCGCGTCGTCGGGCTGGAGCTGGGCGCCGACGACTACGTCACCAAGCCGTTCAGTCCCCGTGAACTGCTCGCCCGGCTGCGGGCGGTGCTGCGCCGCACGTCCGGCGTGCCCGCCGAACAGTCCCGCACGCTCGGCGCCGTCACACTCGACCCGGCCCGCCGCACTGTCACCGCCGCCGGTACGCCGGTGCAGCTCACCTCCACCGAGTTCGACCTGCTCGCCCACCTCATGGCCCGCCCGGGCCGGGTGTTCACCCGGGAGGAGCTGCTGGCCGGCGTGTGGGGGTACGCGGCGCACGCCGGCACCCGGACCGTCGACGTGCACGTGGCGCAGGTCCGGGCGAAACTCGGCCCGGACAGCGTGATCCGCACCCACCGGGGCGTCGGGTACGCCGCCGATGCGTGAGGACCCCACCGTCGGAGTGCCACCGCCCGGTCCGGCCCGCCCCCGGCTGCGGCCCGGGCGGACGCTGACCGCCCGTGCCGTACTGGCCACCTGCGCGGTGGCGCTGGTGTCGGTGCTCGTCACCGCGCTGGTGGCGGTGCCCCTGGCGGTACGCGGCGCGGAGCGCCGGGACCAGCAGGCGCTCGCCGCCCAGGCCCGGCTCGCCGCCGACGTCCTCCGGGTGCGGGCGGTACGCCAGCGCGACGGCGCCGGGGACC
Source organism: Micromonospora echinospora (assembly GCF_014203425.1). Classification (NCBI taxonomy): domain Bacteria; kingdom Bacillati; phylum Actinomycetota; class Actinomycetes; order Micromonosporales; family Micromonosporaceae; genus Micromonospora; species Micromonospora echinospora. The sequence continues at coordinate 449,096 of NZ_JACHJC010000001.1, read as the reverse complement.
GGCTCATCCGCCAACTGGGTCAGCAGCAGATCGAGGTGTACGTGATCCGGGGCGGGCAGGCCGACCCGCCGGGCCTGCCCAGACCGCTCGTGACACGGGTGGCCGGCGGCGACAACGTCTCCGGCCGGCGGCTGGTCGACGGGGAACGTCGGCTGGTCGAGGCGCGGGCGCTGCCCGGCGGGGACGGGGTGGTGCTGACCCGTGCCCGTAGCGCCGCGCCGTGGCGGCAGGTGCTGCGCGGACTCTGGCTGCCGCTGCTCGCCGGACTCGCCGCCGGGGCGGCCGCCGGACTGCTGCTCGCCCGCCGGCTGGCCCGGCCGATCCGGACCGCCGCCACCGCCGCCGCGCGGCTGCGCGCCGGGGACCGGGCGGTCCGGGTGCCGGTCGAGCCGCCCGACGAGGTGGCCGACCTGGCGTACGCGCTGAACGGCCTGGCCGCCGCGCTGGCCACGAGCGAGGGTCGGCAACGCGAGTTCCTGCTGTCCGTCTCGCACGAGTTGCGTACCCCGCTGACCGCGATCCGCGGCTACGCCGAGGCGCTGTCCGACGGCGTGATCGAGGCCGACGCGGTGCCGGCGACGGGCCGGACCGTGCTCGCCGAGGCGGAACACCTGGACCGGCTGGTCCGCGACCTGCTGGCGCTGGCCCGGTTGGAAGCCGTCGACTTTCCGCTGGAACCGGTGCCGGTCGACCTGGCCCGGCTCGCTGCCGACGCGGAGCGCGCCTGGTCCGGCCGCTGCGCGGCGCTCGGGGTGCCGTTCCGGCTGGAGACGCCGGACGCGCCGGTGCCGGCGTACACCGATCCGGGCCGGGTCCGGCAGGTCGTGGACGGGCTGCTGGAGAACGCGCTGCGGGTCGTACCGCCGGGGGCGCCGGTGGTGCTCGCGGTCCGGGCCGCCGGCCCGGCGGGCGGCGGGACGCTGGAGGTCCGGGACGGCGGACCCGGCCTCACCGACGACGACCTGAACGTGGCGTTCGAGCGGGGCGCGCTGCACCAGCGGTACCGGGGGGTACGCAAGGTGGGCAGCGGGCTGGGCCTGGCGCTGGCCGCCGGGCTGATCCGCCGGCTCGGCGGGGACGTCACCGCGGGGCACGCCCCGGAGGGCGGGGCCGCCTTCACAGTCGTGGTGCCCCCGGATCCTTACCGGGCTCGAACATCGGCTTGACCGTCCCCTCGTGTCGGTGCGGAACGCTCGGGTCGTCACCGCGAGGGAAGGACCACAGATGGCACGTCAGCGAATCGTCACCGGCGCCACCGCGCTGCTCGCCGCCGCGGCGCTCGGACTCGCCGGGTGCGGCGCGAGCCGGCCCGGCGCGGAACCCGACCAGGCGGTCGAGGTGAGCGCCGCCTTGGGCGCGGACGGCCAGGCGCTCGCCGCGCTCGGCCTCGACGCCGGCGACCTGGACGTGGACCCGGTCGCCGCGCCGGCGCCCGCCGGCACGCCGCAGGCCGGGCCGGACGGCAAGGGCGAACGGGCGAAGGAGGGGAACAGGCGCCACCGGGCCCGAGTGCTGCTGCGGCGTAACACGCTGCACGGCGAGGCGGTGGTGCGGACCAGGGACGGCGGCACGAGGACCGTGGCGGTCCAGCGCGGCGAGGTGACGGCGATCGACGACAGTTCGATGACCGTGAAGTCCACCGACGGTTTCACAGTGACCTGGACGTTCGGCGAGAAACTGCGGGTGGTCGAGCGCCGGACCGCGATCCGATCGAACGACGTCAAGATCGGTACGACGGTCGCGGTGGCCGGGGCGAAGGACGGCGGCAGGAACGTGGCCCGGCTGGTGGTGGTTCCGATTCGCCAGGAATAGGTGCCTGGGCTGTCGTGACGGAAGCAATGTGCCAGGCTACGCTATGCCCCGACCCGCCATCGCCTCAGTGGAGAATCCGTGAAGCTCTCGATCCTCATGCCGGTCTACAACGAGGAAGAACGTATCGCGGATGCCCTCAAGCAGGCATTGGCGGTGGACTACCCGTGCGAGATCGAGCTTGTCGTCGTGGACGACGGCAGCCGGGACGGCACCGGTGAGATTCTCGGCCGGGTCGACGACGCACGCCTCCGGGTGATCACCCACCAGCGCAACGCCGGCAAGGGCGCGGCCATCAAGACCGCCGTCGACAGCGCCGAGGGCGAGTACATGGTCATCCTCGACGCCGACCTCGAGTACGACCCGCAGGACATCCCGCGCCTGCTGGAGCCGGTGCTCGACGGGCGGGCGACAGTCGTCTACGGCAATCGGACCTTCGGCAGCCACAGCTCGTACAGCTTCTGGTACGTGATGGGCAACAAGGGCGTCACGCTCGCCGCGAACGTGCTCTACAACTCCTACATCGGCGACCTGGAGACCTGCTTCAAGCTGATGCCGCTGGAGCTGTACCGCTCGCTCGAGGTCCGCTCCCGGGGCTTCGGCATGGAGGCCGAGGTCACCGGCAAGCTGCTCCGCCAGCGCATCCGCCCCTACGAGGTGCCGATCAGCTACCGCGCGCGGGGCCGCGAGGAGGGCAAGAAGATCACCTGGAAGGACGGCGTCGAGGCGATCTGGATCCTGGCCCGCGAGCGCGCCCGCCGCCGCCCGGCCACTCCCGCCGCCGCGCACTGAGCCCCAACCGGAACCCCGCGACCCCGGCACGAGCCGAGGTCGCGGGGTTCCGTCGTGTCCGGGACGCTCAGGTGAGGAACGCGTCCACCGAGCGGCGCAGCCCGGCGGCGTCCAGGCCGTGCCAGTGTTCGTGGTCCTCGGCGCTGCCGTAGCGGCGCAGGTCCTCGCGTCCCACCCCGAGCGCGAGCAGCCGGTGCGGCCGGTCGGCCAGCGCCTCGGACACCACCCGTGCCGAAGTGCCCGCCAGGTACGGCTCGACCAGGATCACCTCGGTCCCGGCCAGCGTCCGCAGCCCGGTCGTGTCGAACGGGCGCGGCCGGTGGGTGTAGGCCACAGTGACCGCCCGGTCCGCAGTCGCGGCCACCGCCGCGTCCAGCACCGGCCCGACCGCCACCAGCAGCGGCGCGCCCGGCCCGGCGTCGCGCACCACCCGCAGGTCACCCGCCTCCGGGTACGCCCGCGAGTTGGTCCGGATGGACAACCGCAGGTACGCCGAGTCCTGCCCGCACACGACGTCGCGTAGCAGCGGCCGGACCTCGTCCGGGTGCCCCGGCACGTGCACGGTCCAGCCGTGCAGCGTGTCGATCAGCGCCACGTCGGCCGGACCGAGGTGGGTGCGCCCCGCCGCCGCCCGGTCGTACGAGCCGCCGATGCCGACGAGTACCGCGCCGACGCCCTGGTGGTCGAGGTCGAGCTTGATCTGCTCGTACGCCCGCTCGACCAGGAACGGGGCGTAGCTGTGCACGACCGGCCGCTGCCCGGTCAGCGCCAGCCCACCGGCCACCCCGATCATCAACTGCTCCCGGATGCCCACGTTTATGACCCGCTCCGGGTACCGGGCGGCGGCCGGCTCGAACGCGTCGGCGGAGATGTCGGCGAGCACGACTGTCGTACGCGGATCGGCGAGCACCTCCTCGGTGCTGGTCACGAACGCGTCCCGCATGGTGCTGGTCATTGTCACTCCCCGTCCGTGACGACGACGTGCGGCCGGTGATCGTCGTGCCCGGTGAGGGCGGCGTGCAGGGCGTCGTGGTCGCGCCCGTCGACGGTGGCGGCGCTCCACCCGTTCACCGTGAACCGGCTCGCCGCGCCGCCCGGCCAGCCGTACGTGGCCGAGCGGTTGTCCAGCACGATCGCGGTCAGGCTGCCCAGCCCGCTCGCGCCCGCGTACGCGATCGCCTCGTGGTTGGAGCCCTCGTCCAGCTCGGCGTCGCCGAGCAGCACGTACACCCGGGGGCCGGTGCGGCCCTGGGCCCGCAGCCCGAGCGCGGTGCCCACGCCCAGCCCGAGGCCGTGGCCGAGCGAACCGGAACCGATCTCGACGCCCGGCACGAGCGTGCGGTCCGGGTGGTCGCCGAGGCGGCTCGCCGGGCCGCCCTGGTCGTCCAGCCACTCGGGCGGTACGAAGCCGCGCGCGGCGAGCAGCGCGTAGTAGCCGGCGACCGCGTGTCCCTTGGAGAGCAGGAAGCGGTCCCGGTCCGGGTCGTCCACGGTGGCCGGGGTGATCCGGAGTACCCGGTCGTAGAGCACCTGGAGCACGTCCAGCGTCGAGTACACGTTGGCGCCGAACTCGCGGCCGGCGCGCACCCGGTCCAGCAGCGGGCCCAGTTCGGTGGCGGTGGTCGTCGTCATACCGATAGCCTCCGACTTGAACCGAACTTCAACTCAAGGCCGTGTGATGCACGAAGCAACACTGACCATCGGGCAGCTCGCCGACCGCAGTGGCGTGGCCCCCTCGGCGCTGCGCTACTACGAGCGGCTCGGCCTGATCCACGCCGCCCGCACCGGCGGCAACCAGCGCCGCTATGCCCGCACCGAGCTGCGCCGGGTCGCGTTCATCCGGATCTCCCAGCAGGTCGGTGTCTCGCTGGAGGAGATCCGGGCCGCGCTGGACTCGCTGCCGTCGGGGCGTACCCCCACGCCGGACGACTGGGCCGCGCTGTCCCGCGCCTGGCGGGACCGGCTGGACGAGCGGATCCGGCTGCTCGGCAAGCTCCGCGACGACCTGGACGGCTGCATCGGCTGCGGCTGCCTGTCGTTGCAGCGCTGCACGCTCTACAACCCCGGCGACTCGCTCGCCGTCGAGGGCCCCGGCCCGCGCCTCATGCTCCCGCGCCCCGGCCAGGGCTGACCCTCACCGGACCAGCAGCACCTTGCCCAGGTGGTCGTTGGTCTCCACCAGGCGGTGCGCCGCGGCGGCGTCGGCCATGTCCACCCGGGCGTGCACCACCGGCCGGACCCGGCCCGCCTCCACCAGGGGCCACACCTGCTCGCGTACGCCCCGGACGATCGCCGCCTTCTGCTCGACCGGACGGGACCGCAACGCCGTGGCGTGCACCGCCGCCCGCTTCGCCAGCAGCATCCCCAGGTCCAGCTCGCCCTTGCGGCCGCCCTGCATGCCGATCACCACCAGCCGCCCGCCGGTGGCCAGCGCCGCCACGTTCCGGGGCAGGTAGGACGCGCCCATGATGTCCAGGATCACGTCCGCGCCCCGGCCGTCGGTGACCCGGCGTACCTCGTCCACGAAGTCCTGCTCGCGGTAGTCGATCGTGTGCGCGGCGCCCAGCTCCCGCAGCCGCTCGTGCTTCGCCGAGCGGGCGGTCACCACCACAGTCGCGCCGAGCGCCACGCCGAGCTGGATCGCGAACGTGCCGATCCCGCTGCCGCCGCCGTGCACCAGCAGCGTGTCCCCCTCGGCCAGCCGGGCCAGGTCGACCACGTTCGACCAGACCGTGCAGGCCACCTCCGGCAGCGCCGCCGCGTCGACCAGGTCCACCCCGGCCGGCACCGGCAGCAACTGCCCGGCCGGCACCGCGACCTGCTCGGCGTAGCCGCCGCCGGCGAGCAGCGCGCAGACCTCCTGGCCCACCGACCAGCCGGTCACCCCGGGACCGAGCGCACGCACCGTCCCCGAACACTCCAGACCGGGGTACGCGGACGCGCCCGGCGGCGGCGGGTAGTGCCCCTGCCGCTGCAACAGGTCGGCCCGGTTCACCGCGCTGGCCCGCACCTCGACGACGACCTCACCGGGATCGGGCTCGGGGTCGGGCACGTGAGCCCAGACGAGCGCCTCGGGTCCGCCGGGTTCCGTGATCGTGACTGCGCGCATGGTTCAGTCTTACCCGATCTGCCCGTCGGTCCACGCGCGGGCGAGGATCTCGGTCACCGTCTCCTCCGGCGTCTGGTCGGAGGTGTCCAGCCAGAGCCCGATCCGGGGCGTGTCGGCCCGGAACCCGGCGTCCAGGTCCGCCACCGGCCAGTCCCCGTACCCAGTCTTCGGCCGGTCCCGCTCGCGGGTCGCGACCACCTCGGCGCGTGGGGCGAGCACCACCACGGCGAGCGGCCGGTGCCGGATCCGGCCGATCATGGCCGGCAGGTCCGCGCCGAGCACCACGTCCTGGAGTACGACAGTGAAGCCCGCCGCGGCGTACCGGTCGGCGGTCGACGCGGCCAGGTCGTAGCGGAGCCGGAGCTGCCGCAGTGCCTCGTCGGTCGGCTCGGCGGTCATGTCGGCCCGTCCGCTGACGATCATGCGGCGGAACACGTCACCGCGCAGGTGCACCGCCCGGGGTAGCCGCCGGGCCAGCCCTTCGGCCACTGTGGACTTGCCTACGGCCATGATTCCGCTGATCAGCACCACTGCCGGACTCTTCCACATGTACACATTCTCGCAACTGTGGTGGGACGGCGGCTTGCCCGGTACGGGGTTCGTGGCAGACTGGTCCCCGGTCGCGCACCCCTCGGGGGCGTGCCGGGAGGGTTCGCCTAGTGGCCGATGGCGCTGGTCTTGAAAACCGGTAAGGCAGCGATGTCTTCGTGGGTTCGAATCCCACACCCTCCGCCCACTCCCGCCTCGCCTCGGTCGGCCGCGCGTGCGGACACATCGGCGTGTCGCCCCGGAAGTAGCCATCGCCTCTGCGGCTTATGACTCTCCGTCATAAATATGACTGAGAGTCATAAGCGTCTTGAGTGCTCTCTTCTTCGGCGACCCCCACGGCGCGGCTCGGCCGCACCGGATGTGGCTGATACCGCGATCGCCGAGGGCGAGTTGCCGGAATCGGGGGAGCGCGATGAGACGGGACGGAACGCCGACCGTCAGGGCGGCGGGGCGGCGGGGCGGCGGAACAGCGGGAGCGTCGCGCCGGTCGTAGGCTGCGGAGTGCGGCGACGGCGGGAGGCCCTGGTGGCGGAGACGACGACGGTGGCCGAGGTGACGGCCGAGCTGGCCGCGCTCGACGACCCGAAGATCCGCGCGGTCAACGAGCGGCACGGCGACGACCACGGGGTCAACCTGGGCAAGCTGCGGGCGATCGCGAAGCGGCTGAAGACGCAGCAGGACCTCGCGCGCGAGCTGTGGGCGACCGGGGACAGCGCGGCACGGCTGCTGGCGCTGCTGATCTGCCGGCCGAAGGTTTACGGGCGGGACGAGCTGGACGCCATGCTGCGCGAGGCGCGTACGCCGAAGGTGCACGACTGGCTCGTGAACTACGTGGTGAAGAAGAGCCCGCACGCGGAGCCGCTGCGCCTGGCCTGGTCGGCCGACAGGGATCCCGTGGTGGCGAGCGCCGGCTGGGCGCTGACCACCGATCGGGTGGCGCGGAATCCGGACGCGCTGGACCTGGCCGGCCTGCTCGACGTGATCGAGGCGCAGATGGCGGGCGCGCCAGAGCGCCTCCAGTGGGCGATGAACCACTGCCTCGCGCAGATCGGGATCGAACACCCGGCGTACCGGGAACGCGCGATCGGCATCGGGGAGCGGCTCGGGGTGCTCAAGGACTACCCGACGCCGCCGGGCTGCACGTCGCCGTACGCGCCGGTCTGGATCAACGAGATGGTGCGCCGACAGCACGGCGGCGCGGACAACGGGGTATGAAGGGGGCGCAGGACATTCGCGTACCCGGAAGGACCGTTTCGATGACCCTGGAACGACCGATCGCCCCGGACCCGTACGAGCTGCTGCCGACGGTGCCGTCGTTCGACCTGACGAGCGAGGACGTGCACAACGGCGAGCCGATGGACGCGCGGTACGCGCACGGCAGCACCGGCGGCGAGAACGTCTCACCGCAGCTGTCCTGGTCGGGCTTCCCGGCCGAGACCGGGAGTTTCGTGGTCACCTGCTTCGACCCGGACGCCCCGACCGGCAGCGGCTTCTGGCACTGGGTGCTGGTGAACGTGCCGGCGTCCGTCACCGAGCTGCCCAGCGGCGTGCGGGAGGACGACCTGGGTGGCGCGTTCAGCGTCCGCAACGACTACGGCGAGACCGGCTACGGCGGCGCCGCGCCGCCGGCCGGTGACCGCCCGCACCGGTACGTGTTCGCGGTGCACGCCGTGGACGTCGACCGCCTCGACATCCCCGCCGGGGCGAGCCCGGCCTTCGTCGGCTTCAACCTGGCGTTCCACACGCTGGCCCGGGCGGTCATCCGCCCCACGTACCAGATCAAGGAGTGAGGTGTAAGGAAGGGCCCCTTGTTAACAGACGTCTGTTAACAAGGGGCCCTTCCTTACACGCGGGCTACCGCGAAGACGGACTGGCCGAACGGGGGACGCACGCGCTGCTCGGCGGCCTTGGTGACTGGTAGCACGAGGGTGTCGTACACCTTCACCATCGGGCCCTCCTTCGGCATCAGCCGGAAGACCTTGGTGGCCATGAAGTAGCCGATCAGGCCGAGCGCGTTGGCGTAGTGGATCCGCTCGACGGTGAGGCCCGCCTCGGTCATGGCGGCGGCGAGCGTCTTCTTGGTGTAGCGGCGGACGTGGCCGGTGGCGATGTCGGCGGGGCTCATGGCGAACTGGAACGCCGGCACGATGATGACCACCGCGCCGCCCGGGCGGACCAGGTCGCGCATGCTGCGCAGCGCGCCCACGTGGTCGTCGATGTGCTCCAGCACGTTGTACGAGACGGCCGCGCTGTAGTCGCCGCGCTCGTGGTGCGGGAGCAGCATCTGCCGGACCTCGACGCCCGGGTGGTCGGACAGCCGCTCCTTGAGCTGGACCAGCCGGTCCGGGTCCGCCTCGGTGGCGGTGATCCGGGGTACCTGCTCTGCCCACGCGGAGGCGTAGTCGCCCAGGCCGCTGCCGATCTCGATCGGGTTGTCACCGAGGTAGGGCACCGCCAGCTCGACGAACCACTGCCGGTGGTTGACCGCGGTCGCGAGGCCTTCGAGCACCTCGGACTGGACGCGCTGATCCCCAGTGATTTCTGCCATGCGTCGATTCCTCACGATATGACTGACCCGCGCCTGGACCGTCAGAGTCAACCATCTGGATGGCTGATGGGGAAATCGGGGGACGGAGGGGGGCCGAATTGTGATGCGGAGGGGTGCCTGATCAGCGATCGGCGAACTCGGCACATAGTACGTGAGTCTGCGGAACATTGCACCTGCCGGTCATACCCTGACTACGCTCTGAAATGTCATGACTACTCCGGAATCAGCGGCGGAGCCGTCGAAAACGGGGCAGGGCGGGCGGATCGACGCGCTCGCCGTGCTCAGCTTCGTGCTGCTCGCGCTCTGGGTCACCGCCCGGTTGTGGACGGACCCCCGCAATGGCATCCGGGACAATCGGACAGATCAGGCGCAATTCGAATGGATGATGGCGCATGGTGCGCGCGTCGTCACGGATTTCGCCTATCCGTTCACCTCGGACCGGATGAATGTGCCGGATGTCGTCAATCTCATGGCTAATACGTCCGTATTATCCGTTTCATTGCCGCTGACCCCGATCACGCTCTGGGCGGGGCCGCGCTGGTCATTCCTGATTTTCCTCACTCTCGGCCTCGCCGCCACCGGCGTGTCCTGGTATTTCCTTCTCTCCCGAGTTGTCGTGCGGTCTCGCGGTCCGGCCTGGCTGGGCGCCGCCTTCTGCGCGTTCGCGCCGGCGATGATCTCGCACGCCAACTCGCACCCCAACATCGTCAGCCAGTTCGTGGTGCCACTGATCATCTGGCGCACGCTGCGCCTGGCCGAACCCGGCCGGTGGCTGCGCAACGGCGTACTGCTCGCCCTGGTGATCGTCTGGCAGGCGTTCCTCAACCTGGAGATCCTGCTGATGACCGCCATCGGCCTCGGCGCGGTGGTGCTGGCGCTCGTACTCGGCCGTCCCGCGCTGCGCTCGGCGGCCCGCCCGTTCGCCGCCGGACTCGGGGTGGCCGCGGTGATCGCCGGGGCGCTGCTCGCGTACCCGCTCTGGGTCCAGTTCTTCGGCCCCGGCGCGTACAGCGGGCTCTCCACGCTGATCCGGGGCTACTCCACCGACCTCGCCGCGTACGTCGCCTGGTCGCGGGAGTCGGTGGCCGGTGACGCCCGGGGCAGTGAACCGCTGGTCAAGAACGCCACCGAGGAGAACGCGTTCTTCGGCTGGCCGCTGGTGATCCTGGTGATCGCGCTGGTCTGGTGGATGCGCCGCAACGCCGTCGTGCTCGGCCTGGCTGCGGTCGGCCTGGTGTTCGCGCTCTTCTCGCTCGGCCGGGAGATCCGCTACGACGGACGCGACACCGGCATCCCCGGGCCCTGGGCCGCGCTGGAGAACCTGCCGGTCCTGCACTCGGTGGTGCCCACCCGCTGGTCGCTGGCGCTCACCCCGATCATCGGCGTGCTGCTCGCGCTCGGCGCGGACCGGATTCGCCGGCTCGCCGCGCGGCACCGGGACGCGCGCGGGCAGATCCGGTTCGCCACCGTCACTGTGCTCGCGATGGCGCTGCTGCCGATCGTGCCGACCCCGCTGCCGGCCAGGCGCCTCGACCCGACCCCGGCGTTCGTCACCTCCGGCGCCTGGCGCCCCTACGTCGCGGACGGGCGCAGCGTGGTCACGCTGCCGCTGCCCGACACCACGTACGCGGTCCCGCTGCGCTGGTCCGCCGAGACCCGGCTGGACATGCCGCTGGCCCGCGGCTACTTCCTCTATCCGGACACCCGCCCCGGCGGGGACCGGATCGCCCTCTTCACCGCGCCGCCGCGTCCCACCAGCACATTCTTCGAGACGGTACGGCGGACCGACGCGGTCCCGCCGATCACCCCGCAGGACCGGGTGGCCGCCGTCGACGACCTGCGTTACTGGCGAGCGGGCGCGGTGATCCTCGACCCCCGGCTGCCGCAGGCTGAAGCGCTGCGCCGGGCGATGACGGAGCTGAGCGGGATCACACCCACCCGTACCGGCGGGGTCTGGCTGTGGGACGTCCGGCCGCTGGCCGACTGAGCGGTCAGCCCTGGCGTACGCAGCAGCCCTGGCACACCTTGGGCCGGGGCAACGTGAACGCCAGGCAGCAGGTGCGCCGCTGCACGGTCGGCTCGCCGCCCGGGCCGGGCACCAGCTCGACCAGGTCGCTCAGGTCGAGCGCGCCGAGCAGCGTGCCGACGGTCGCCACTGACGAGCCGGGCAGCGCGTCCGCCGCGCGCAGGATGCCGTGCGCGATGCCGGAGGCCACCGAGCCGAGCAGCGTACGGGTGCCGATCCGGACCTCGCCCTGGATGGCGGCGATCAGCGGGGCGAAGTGCGCGTCGAGCAGGGACGCGCGCAGCGCGCCGAGCAGCGCGGCCTCGTCCGGCACCACCCGCACGCCGGGCACGTCGGCCAGCGCCAGCGGATCGCCGGGCAGCACCGCCACCGGGGTGGACGCGCGCAGCCCCAGCGTGAGCAGCTGGTGGTGGTCCTCGAAGTGCACGAGCACGTCGGCCGGGTCGAGCAGCGGCACCCGCCGGGCGGACGCCCAGCCGAGCACCGCTGGTAGCGCCGTCCAGTAGCTGTAGGACTTCCACGCGAGCGCGGCACAGGCGTGCGGGGTGCCGCCCCAGCGGCGGCCGGCGCGGGTCAGGAACTCGGGAAGCAGTGTGCCGTCGATCAGCCGGGCGGCCGGGGACCAGCGGTCCAGCTCGTCGCGGACCAGCAGGCCGGGCGCGAGCCCGGGCAGGTCGTCGGTGCCGAACATGGCGCGCAGGGTCGCGGTCACCGGGGCGAACGGGGTGGCGGCGTCGCGCCCCGGCATCACCGCAGTCACCTGGCCGTCCCCTGTCTGGTCGCCCTGTCGGCCGGCGCGTGCCGTCGACCGAAGCTAAGGCTAGCCTAACCACTCCCGCGGCGGGAGGGGAAGTGACGTCGCGGTATCGCGGGGAGGTCCCGGTCACTCCGGCGCCGGTCGCGTACTACCCGGCCCGGGAGACGAAAAACGCCGCCGGAAACGGCGACGCACGGTGTCAGGATCGACGCGCTCCGTTGAGATGTCAAGGTGTATGTCGAATACGAGGCAGTTTCCGTACACGTTCGGCCACCCAACGTGAAAATGGGCTTCCCGCCACGAGGAAGCTGATGACGACCTCACCGATCGAGCGTGCCGCGGACTCGTTCGCGGCGGAACTTGCCCGGCACCGGACCGGCCGAGGGCTGTCCAAGAAGCAGTTGGCGACGCTGATGGGCTTCGACCCGTCCTACGTCAGCCACGTCGAAGGGCGCCGGCACCGGCCCACCGAGGACTTCGCCCGCCGCGCCGAGGCCGTCCTGGAGGCCAGCGGCGCGATCTGGCAGCGCTTCCGGGAGTACGACGAACTGCGGAACGGCCGCGCCGGCGGAGCGCACCGCGACCCGCCGGTACCCGGGCAGTGGCTGCCGCCCGGCACCGGCCTCGTGGTCGAGCGTGAGGTGGCCACGCTCACCCACATCGACGACGGCTACCACTGCGCGATCCGGCGGGAGCTGTACAACGCGGGCACCGAACCGGTCACCCGCTACCTGGTCCGGGTCGCCGTCGACCGCTACCCGAACGACCCGGGCCGCTCCAACCGGCACCACCGGGAACACCCGCTCACCTTCGCCGAGCTGCAACTCGCCGCGTACCGGGACGACGGCAGCGGACGCGAGCCGATGCACTGGCGGGCCAAGCACGACCGGGACGCGTTCAAGGAGATCTGGCTGCTCTTCGAGAACGACGAGGGACGCTTCCCGCTCTACCCGGGCGACCGGGTCACCATCGAATACGCGTACCGCGTCGGCCAGGACAAGTGGGGCCCCTGGTTCCAGCGGGCCGTACGCCTGCCCACCCGGCACCTGGCGGTGCGGCTCGACCTGCCCGCGGACCTCGACCCCAAGGTGCGGGGCGCGGAGACCTCACTGTCGGCCGAGGAAGGACCGCTGCGTACGCCGATCCAGCGTGCCGTGGACGGCGACCGGGTGATCTTCGACTGGGGGACCGACGACCCGCCGCTCAACGCCCGCTACCGGATGCAGTGGCGGTTCCGCAGCCCACAGCCGGACGCCGAGCCGGACAACGCGCCCACCGGTGGCGTCCGCGTGCGGGCCAGCGACCGGATGCGTGCCGTGGGCATCGTGCAGCGCGGCGACGACCTGCTGCGGCAGCCGGCCCGCCAGTTCGACCTGCCGGCCGAGGAGCCGCACGCCCGGCAGGTCATCGACCGGCTCGCCGCGATGCTGGCCCGGCTGGACGAGCTGCACCCGTTCAGCAAGGGCGTCGGCCTGGCCGCGCCCCAGCTCGGCATCGGCTGGTCCGCCGCGCTGGTCCGGCCCGCCGACCGCGCGGCCGAACCTGTGGTGCTGCTCAACCCGCGCCTCGTGGACACCGCCGCCGAGACCGACGAGCAGTACGAGGGCTGCCTCTCCTTCTTCGACCACCGCGGCCTGGTGCCCCGGCCGCTGCGGATCGACGTGGAACACGCGCTCTGGGACGGCAGCCGGGTGATCACGTCGTTCGAGTACGCGATGGCGCGGCTGGTCGCGCACGAGATCGACCACCTGGAAGGGCGGCTCTATGTCGACCGGATGGCGCCCGGCGTGCCGCTGGTGCCGGTGGAGGAGTACCGCGAGACCGGCACCCCCTGGCGCTACTGAAACGGGGTGCCGGGTCGCGTGCCCCAGGGGGCAGGGGCACGCGACCCGGCTCGGGGGGAGCAAGGTTCAGAGGTTGCCGAACGTGTCGTACCGGATGTGATCGGGCGGGACGTCGTCGGCGGCGAGCGCCCGCAGAGTGGCCCGGACCATCGCGGCCGAGCCGGAGACGTAGCAGTCGTGCGTGGTCCACGGCCCGTACCGGGTGACCACCTCGGACACGTCACCGAGTTCCCCGCCGAAGTCCGGGTCCTCGCTGCACGACGGCGTCACCGACAACCACGGGTGGGTCGCGACGAGGTCCTCCAGGCCGGCCAGCCCGTACAGCTCGTCGGGGCGGCGCGCGCCGTAGAAGACGTGCACCCAGCGGGTGCGGTTGACCCGGGTCAGCTCCTCCACCAGCGCCTTGATCGGCGCCAGCCCGACCCCGCCGGCCACGCAGAGGACGTCCCGGGTGGACTCCGGGTCCAGCGTCATCGAGCCCATCGGCGCGGCCACCCGCAGCAGGTCACCCGGCTTGGTGCGGCGGACCAGCGCGCCGGACACCCAGCCGGCCGCGCCGGGCGGCGTACGCACGTGGAACTCCAGCACGTTCTCCTCGTTCGGCGCGTTCGCCACCGAGTACGTCCGCCACACCCGTGGGTGGTAGCGGGGCACCTCCACGCTGACGTACTGCCCCGCCTGCCAGGGCAGCGGGTGCTGGAGCGCGCGTACGGTCAGCACTGCCGTGTCCGGGCCGTGCCGCTCGTGGGTGAGCACCTCGGCGTGCCAGTACGGCGGGTTGCCGTCGGCCTCCGCGCCGGCCAGCATCCGCGCGCTGATGCTCGCGTACGCCTCCCGCCACGCCTGGTCGTACTCCAGGTTCCAGCCGTCCCCGGCGGTGCTGCGCAGCGCGTCGAGCAGCGCGACACCCATGGTCGCGTAGTGCTCGGCCGACACGTGGTACTTCCGGTGGTCCCGGCCCAGCGCCCGCAGGTACTCGTCGAAGCTCTCCGGGTCGCCCACTGTCTGGGTCGCGGTGACGATCGCCTCCAGGATCCGGTCGCCCTGCCCGTTCATCTGCACCGGGAAGAGCTTGCGCAGCTCCGGGTCGAGGAGGAACAGCCGGGCGTAGAAGTGACCGCTGAGCCGCTCCCGGTCCTCCTCGACCAGGGCCCAGCTCTCCTTCAGCAGCCGCGCGAAGTTCTCCACAGGGGCACGCTCCTTCTCCGTACGGGCGGATCGGCAGCAATAGAATCTCCACGGAGCGTGTGTGCCGATCGCACAGACTGTGCGATCGCCAGGTCGGGACGCCGAAGTGATTTCATGGTCCGGTGACGGTTGACGAGCTGGCCCGCCCGGTCTCCCGCCGGATGCTGGGCACCGAGACGCTGCTCGTGCTCGGTCTGTCCCTCGGCCAGTCGGCCGTGTACGCGCTGGTGTCGCTGATCGCGAAGCTCACCGCGACCGGTGGGCTGTCCAAGCAGACCGCCGCGCTGAACACCTCCGCGTCGGCCCGGCCCTACCTCGACCTGACGTACCAGCTCCTCGGGATCGTCTTCGCGCTGCTGCCGGTGCTGCTCGCCGTACACCTGCTGGCGCGTGACCCCGGCGACCCGGCACGGACGCTCGGCGTCGACTTCCGGCGGCCCGGCTCGGACCTGGCCCGGGGCGCGGGCCTGACCGCGCTCATCGGCCTGCCCGGGCTGGCGCTGTTCTGGGCGGCGGCGCAGCTCGGCCTCAACGCCACGCTGGTCCCGGCCGCGCTGCCCGACCTCTGGTGGACGGTGCCGGTGCTGATCCTCGCCGCCGTGCAGAACGCCGTGCTGGAGGAGGTGATCGTGGTCGGCTACCTGATCACCCGGCTACGGCAGCTCAACTGGCGCATCGGCGCGGTGCTGGCCACGAGCGCCCTGCTGCGCGGCTCCTACCACCTCTACCAGGGCTTCGGCGCGTTCGTCGGCAACGCCGTCATGGGCGTGATCTTCGGCCTGTTCTACCTGCGCACCCGCCGGGTCGCCCCGCTGATCGTCGCGCACACGCTGCTCGACATCTTCGCGTTCGTCGGGTACGCGATGCTGCCCAAGTCCTGGTTCGACTGGCTCTGACCCCGGCTGCCGGCTTGCCCGGCCTGGTGGTTCCGTGGGCCCGGCAGGTCGTCGGCCCGCGCCGGTTCGGCGAGGTGGCGGTATCGCGGCCCGACGGACCCCGCCACCTCGCCGAACACGCGTTGATCAGGTGCGGCCGGGCCGGTACCGGGCGACCGCCCGCGCGGCCACCCGCTCGGCCGTCGCCGTACCGCCGATCGCCGCCGCCAACGCCGCCGCACCCGGCAGGCGCCGGGCGGCCAGCCGCAGCCCGAGCCACCCGCCCGCCTGCGCCGCCACCGGCGTCGCCAGCCGCCACGCCGCCTGTGCCACTCGCCCCCACGGCCCGTCCGCCGGCTCGTCGGCCGCCAGAGCCGCCGCCAGCGCCGCCCGCGCGGTGCCGTCGTCCGGGTGCACCAACGTCAGCACCAGAAGCTCGGCCGCCCGATCCGGATGCGCCGGATCCCGCCCGTACGCGGCGGCCAGGTGCAGCACCAGGTTCGCCTGCGTCCACAGCACCGCGGCCAGCTCCGCGACCGGCGCGAACATCCCGGCGCCAGCCGCCAGCGCCCCACCCGTACCGGCCATCCGGACGAACCGCCGCGTCGCCAGCCGGGCCACCCCGTCGGCGTCCGCCTCCGGGTAGGCCCGCCGGACCTGCGCCACCCAGTCCCGGGCGCGCGGCCCGAGCGCGTCCACCGCCGCCAGCGCCAGCAGCTCCGGCGCGAACCCGGGGTGGTCGCGCAACTGCGGCCCCACCGCCCGCCAGCCCTTTTCCTGGGTACGCGCAGCGTGCTCGACGGTGGCCGGCAGGTTCTCGGTGTTGTCGTGCGGCTGCGCTTCTTCCGGCGGGTCCAGGACGGGCGGTTCGGTCTTCCGGCTCTCGTCGGCTGCGGTTCGGTCGACGGCCGGGGCTTGATCGCCGGCTACGGCTGCGGGGTTGGCGGGGTCACCCGCTGACGCGGGTGTCTCCGGTGTCGGAGTGGCTGTGGTGGACGAGTCACGCCTGGCCGTTTCGGCCGTCGCGGCCACGCCCGTAGCCGTTGGGGCAGAGGTGGCCGCCGGGGCCAGGGTGGCCGGCGTGACCTGGGTGGCTTCCGCGGCCGCCGTGGCCGGAGTGGTCGCCGTCGTCGGGATGGAGGTGGCGGCCGTGGCTGCCGTGGCTGTGGTGGTCCCGGTGACGGCGGTGGCGTCCGTGGCCGCCGTCGAGGCCTCCGTGGCCGTGGGGGTATTGGCGCTCTTGGTGGTCCGGGTTCTTCTCGCCGGCGCAGGGCCGGGCTTCTCCACGGGGACCGCGTCGGTCCCGCCGGGCTCCTGCCCGGCCGCGGCCGCTGCCGGCTCGGCCGGTGTCTCGGGCGCCGCCTGCTTCGGGAGGGTCGCCTTCCGGGCGGCCTTCTTGACCACGGGAGCGGCCTTCTTCGGGGCGGCCTTCTTCGCGGCCGGCGTACGGGGGGTCCGCTTCGGCGTCTGGTCCCCGCTCGGAGGTTCGGCGGGTACCGGCTCCTCGGCCGGACGCCGTGTTCGTGCGGCCGGCTTGGCGGGAGGCGTACTCGCTTCGGCCTCGGCGGGCACGGGGTCGGGCTGCGCGGCGGCAGGCGTACCCGGATCGTTTGTCGGAGGCTCGGCGGGCGGGCGTGGTCGCGGTGCCGGCGCTGCGGCGTCGGCCGCCGTCGGCGGCTGGAAGACCACAGTCGGCGCGGCCCGGCGCGGACGCCGGGGCGGTGGTGTGTCGCTCGTCGCGCTCCCGGCGGGAGGCTCCGGCGTGGGTGGCGGACTGAACGTGGGTCGGGGGGAGCGGGTCCGCCGGGCCTTCGCGGCAGGCTCGCGACGGGGCGGATCGCTCGGCGGCTGCTCCTGCATATCGATGGAGCGTAGCCGTGGACGTGATCTGGCACACGACGGAAACGCGGTCGTGAGGGCCGGTCCCGGCATCCGCTTTGCCCCGGGCGGGTCCGGGCCTGTATCCTCGGGCGCGGTGACCTCAGGGTCACCAGGGAGACTTCGCCTAGTCTGGTCTATGGCGCCGCACTGCTAATGCGGTTGGGGTCTTAAAGCCCCTCCCGGGTTCGAATCCCGGAGTCTCCGCGCGAAAGCCGGTTGTGTAGACTGGCTGAGCACAAGCGCCCGTAGCTCAACGGATAGAGCATCTGACTACGGATCAGAAGGTTAGGGGTTCGAGTCCCTTCGGGCGCACAGCAGGTGAGGGGCCGTTTCGGGAAACCGAGACGGCCCCTTTCTCGTGCGGTACAGCAGCAAAGTACAGCAGCGGTCATGCCGATTCCGTGCCGTTCATCCGGTCGCCCAGGCGCTTCAACGCCTCACGAGTCTGCTTCGAGCTGACCCGGGTGTAGATCTCCATCGTGACCTTGAAATCAGCGTGCCGCAGGATCTGCATCGCCACTCTCGGGTGAACGTCGAGATCGGCCAGGATGCTCGCGCAGGTACGCCGGGCACCGTGTGGAGTGATCTCCCGCAGGCCGTAGCGGCGGATCCGAGCTTCCCAGGCCCGGTTGAAGTTCCGCGGCTCGATCGGCGTGCCGAACCGGGTAGTGAACACCAGAACCGACTTCTGCCACACCTCACCGGCAGCCTTCCGGTCCGCCGCCTGTTCCGCGCGTCGGATGGCCAGGGCGGTCCGACAGATCTCGGGCAACGGCATCGAGGCGTCGGATTCCGCCGTCTTGGTCTCGCGGCGCACGAGCTGCCCGCCGATGCGCTGGAGCTGCCAGGAGACGTTGAGCTCGCCGGCCGCCTGGTCGATGTCGTCCCACGCGAGGCCAAGCAGTTCCCCGCGGCGCAGCCCGAGCACGAGCAGCAGCACCCACGCGGCGTACATCGGATCGCTGTCTGCTCGCGCAGCTTCCAGGAACCGGCGTGCCTCGTCGCTGTCCCACGCCGTGCCCGGCCTCTTCCGGGTGGCACGCAGCTTGACCAGCGCCGCCACGTTCTTGCTGACCAGCTCTTCCGTTACGGCCTGAGAGAGCGCGGCTCGCAGCGTCGCCCGCAGCCCCTTGACCGCGCTGTCGGACGGGACGGCGTTGCAGCAGGCGCCGAGCGCGCAACAGCGTCGCTTAGCTGGCGGCCTGGCGGCGTCCTTGCCCTGGGCACAGCACTGGCACGTCCGAGCCACCTTGTTGATCCAGGTCTGGACGTCCTTGACCTGCAAACGGTCGAGCCGCTTCGCCCCGATGCCCGGCACGATGTAGAGACGGGTGAACCCCTCGTACGAGACGTAGGTAGCCGGCGCGAGATTCGGCTTCACGATCTCTTCCAGCCAGTACCCGAGGTAGCCGGCGAGAGTCGGCACGCGGGTGGCCACCGGACCGGTCTTGGCCTGGTGATGCAGGTTGAGCCACTTCTCGTGGACGATCTCCCGGGTCTGCCCGTAGACGTACTTACGATCGCGCTTGCCGTCCGGCTTGTTGACCCAGACGTAAGCGGCGTAGCCGTTGCGGTAGGGGAAGATCGATCCTTCGCCGTTGGCGCGAGTACGGCCCGTCATCAGGCAGCCTCCTGCCGCTCGACCTGATCGCGGATGTACTCGTCGACCCACTCCGGCAGGATCCGGCGGTACTTGCCGTCCTTCACCGAGCGCAGCTCACCGGTGGCAATCTTCATCTTTACCTTTGACAGGCCGAAGCCGAGCAAGGCAGCGACCTCAGCGGGCGAGTACCACTTCGGGGCCAAGAGCTGGGAACGGGTGCTCATGGTGTCCTCTCTCCGTCAGGCGGTCTGTTCGGCGGGTGGGGCGGAACCGGTAGACGCTCTGTCTCTCGCCGCGAGGAGTGCCGCCTTCCACTGGGCACGTTGCGACAGCGCTTTGAGGAGCCGGTGTTGCAGGGGTGGTAGGTCGGGGTCGTCGGGTCGGGCGAGTTCCCAGGCGTATGCGGGTGGGTCGTCCTGGTCGACGGCGTCGGCGTCGGTGGCGCCGACGGTGATGCCGAGGAGGTTGCGGACCCAGGCGCGGGCGTCGGCGCGGTGGTCGGCGAGGGTTTTTCCGGACCAGTCGCGGGAGACGAGGATGCGTCGGCCGCCGATGCCGAGGGTGGCGCGTTGGTGGACTTTGCCTTTGCAGCGTCCGGCTTGCAGGCGTCCGTGTGCCTTCTTGGGTTGGATGCCGTAGAGCAGCCAGTTGGCGCACCGCTCGTTGCACGGGGTCACCCGCAGTTCGTGCCAGAGCCGGTCGAGGTGGTCGCGCTGCCGGTCGGTGTCGGGCTTGTGGCAGTCGGCCGCGCTCTTGGTGATGTATTTGGTGATGTAGCCGATGGTGCGGTTGGCGTGCACGGTGCCGGGGGTGACGCCTTCGGCGTGGACCTGGGCGCCGAAGCGGACCACGTGCGCCGGTTGCGCGTCGGGGTCGGTGTCGATGAGGTCCAAGGCGTCAGCCCATCCGGTCAGCGGCTCGCGGGTGTCGGGGTCGATCCACTCGGCGCGGTCGGTGTCCCAGACGGGTGGCCGGTCGAGGGTGTAGACGGGTTCGTCGGCGGGCGGCCACCAGACCTGGTGGTAGGTGGCGGTGGCGACCTGCCGCAGCACCGTGCGGGGGATGGTGCCGCGGATGGCGAAGTGGGCGTGCGGGGCGAGCCTGCGTTGGGGCTCGACGCAGCCGGCGTACTGGACGTTCCAGCCGACGCATCGGCGCAGGTTCTGCCAGAACCGGTCCAGGAGCCGGGCGAAGTGCACCGCATCCCACGCTGCCCGCCGGTAGTCGTACGCGGCCGGGTCGACGGGAGTGCCGTCGGGCAGCACCCGCCCATAGCTGTCCAGGGTGAGGGACAGCCACATCGACGGCCGATGCTGCGTGCCGTCGGGCGCGGTGTAGACCTTGCCCACGGTGCGGGGTTCGACCTTCTTGCGGGGCAGGTCGGGTGCGTCTTGGCGGCGGCGGGTGGAGCGCTTGCGCCGGCCGTGGTTGTCGTCGTCGGAGTCGTGCGAGGGTGCGACGGCGCCGCGGAGTCCTTCGGCGGCGATGGCTTCCTCCACCTCCCCGATCGCCTCATCGATGGCGGGGACCTGGTCGAACTGCGCCGCGCGTTGGGCCTCATCGCGGGCGAACTCCAAATGAGCCCGCAGCAGGATCAACTCGCGTTGCGCGTCTGTGGCCGGGTTCGGGCCGGGCGCGGGTTCGTCGGCGCGGTGCCAGCCTTCCCGGATCTGCGTCTGCCGCAGCCGGCGAGCGCGTTTCGCGCACGGCTCGCACTTGTCCTCGCGGGTCGAGCCGCACGGCAGGTCCACGACTTCGGTCAGACCGGTGTGCAGGTCGGTACGGCGCAGGGTGACCGGGTGCAGGCAGACGCCGTACTCGGCGGCCATCTCCGTGACGATCTTCCGCGACATCGGCAGCGCGAAACGGGCCGCACGGGTGCCGGGCGTCGGTGTGGGCTCAGCCGCAACGGTCACCGGGTCGGGGGTGAGGCCGGGCAGGGTCGGGGTGTTCATCGGCTCACCTCCCGGGCGGTGTCGGCGGCGACGATCAGGCGGCCGACCGTTTCGGCGACCTGGGGGACGACGGCGTTGCCGAGGGCATGCAGGTGGGAGGCAACCAGCCGCTTGGGAAGCCCATGAGCCACTCGACCCACGGCGGGTTCAGGTAGCCACCGGTCTGCCCGCGTAGGGCTACTCGTTGTTCCAGGGCGGGGGCGTCGGGTCGGTAGTGCGGTCGGTAGGTGCAGCGGTTGTTGGCCATCACGGCGCGGGGTGTAGGCCACCAGGAACAGACGTTCGCGTGTGTGTGGCGCACCCAGGGCGCACGCGGATAGCACCGTCCAGTCCGCATCGAACCCGTCTTCGGCCAGGTCACCGAGCAGGCGTCCGAAGGCGTGGGTATCGCGAAGCAGAGCTGCGACGTTCTCCACGAGGACGTAGTCGGGTCGTACTGCGCGAACCATGTCACGGAACCAGGGCCAGCCCCAACGGGTGTCTGCGGTGCCGCGGCGTAGGCCGTAGGCGGAGAAGGGCTGGCAGGGGAAGCCGCCGGCGACCAGTCGAACAGCGGGACGGGGACGGGAGCGCCACCAGGTGGGGGCGGTGCAGACGTCGTCATGTTTGGGGACCTCCGGCCAGTGGTGGTCGAGCACGGATCGGCAGAACGGGTCGGCCTCGATCTGACCGACGCAGGTCATCCCGGCGCGGTCGAGGCCGAGATCCAGGCCACCGATTCCGGAGAACAGCGACAGGTAGGTCAGCGGCGTGCTCACGGCGCTACCTCCAACTCGAACAAGACAGCCTGAACAGGGGTGATAGGGGTGCTGCGGGGTGGACCGGCGTGCCCGGCCCAGCGACGGGCGGCCGACTCGTGCCGGGCACAGGCGGTCTCGGCGCGGTAGCGGCCGGTACCCGGACGGCCGGCCTCGACGAGGGCGATAGCCCGGCCACAGCAGCGCGCGCAGTAGACGGGCCGAGCCGTGGCGGTCAGTGCCGGCATCCCGAGCAGTGCAGCCCGCCGCAGGTCGCCTTGCGACGCAGCAGCAACACGGCCAGGACGAGCAGGACCAGGACTACGCCGACGACGGCGGGCGCGTTGCGCTGGACGGTGTGGGCGACCTGGGTCGCGAGGTAGCCGATTCCGGCCAGGGCGCCGACAGCCGTGGTGGTGATGGCGGTGGCGGCGATGACCCGGCCGCGGCGCAGCCGACGCACCGGCGGTGGGGCGGGGCGGGCGGTGTCGAGGAACCGCACGGTGACCGTGACCCGGCCGTCAGCGTGCTGGTGGGGGCGGTCGGCGAACATCAGGCGCCCCGACTCCCTAAGGACGGCGAGCGCGGCGGCGACCTCGGTCGGGGTGCCGACGATCCGGCGGGTCAGCGTGGTGGGACGGGTCCGGTGGGCAAGAGCGGTGCGGGCAGTGGACGGCATCACGGGTTCTCCTGCTCTGGCTCGGTCGATGTCCGGGGGTGCTGCGGCGCGGTCGAGGGTGAGTCGGCCGCGCCGCAGCAGTGGTCGGGTTATCGGCGGGGGCGGGCGCCGTGGGGCTTGGCGAGGTTGCGCATGTCGGTGTGCCGCCAGTAGGGGTCCTTCACGTCGACGTACTCGATCGGTCCGTTGCATACGACGCACGTGTCCGTCACCGGCGGGTGCTTGGGCTGGTTCATCGGGTCACCTCGGAGACGATGTGGCCGTTGCGCGGGGCCTGGACGACCGACGACACGAGCGCCGACCGCACCGGGGCGCCAGCCGGGGCCGGGGTCGGAGTCGGGGGCGTGAAGACGGGCGCCGGGGCAGTCGGGACGCTGACGGGTTCGGCGTCGACGGGCTCCCGAACGGGGGCCGGGGCCGGGGTCGGCTTCACCGCGGCGGGTGCGGGGGTGGGGGTGCCGGTGAAGACGAGCTTGGTCAGGGCCATGAATGCCAGCGCGGGCAGTGCGGACAGCAGCCAGCCGGAGGGGCTGGCGTCGGCGACGGCGAGCTGGGCGGCGAGGGAAAAGGAGGCGAAGGCGAGCATGAGGAACACCGGGTAGCCGATGGGTTGACGGCGGCGTCGGCGTCGGCGGATGTCGAGCAGGCAGGCGACGGGTACCAGGTCGGACAGGACGGCGTTGGCCCAGCCGAAGGCGTCGGGGGTGCCGTCGGGGACGTGGCGCATGGTCCAGTCGTGGACGTGGGAGAACGACGCCCACCCGGCGGTCCCGGCGACGATGAGGAGGATGAGGACCAGGACGACGGCTTCCAGCCGGTCGGCGTTCAGGTAGCGGCGCATCGGGTCACCTCCCGCTCAGTCGTCGGGGTGGGGCGCAGCCAGGCGTGCAGGTTGCGTAGGTAGACGGCGCCGTAGACGAAGCAGGAGGCGAGGAAGCCCCACTGGCGGGTGGTGATGGCGTAGGCCAGCCACAGTCCTTGGGCGGCGAGGCCGACGGCCCAGCCGGTCCAGGAGCGCTTACCGGCGAGGTAGAGGCCGGTGACGCCGACGGCCATGAGCAGCCACGACCAGATCTGCGGGTTCACGCCGCCCACCCCCACGCTTCGGCGTCCTCGGCGGCGATCTCCGCGTGCTGGCGCAGCGCCGCGGCGATCACGTCGACGGCGTCGGGGTCGGGTGCGCAGTAGGGGCAGGACTGGTCGGGATCGACGTGCAGCAGGTCGAGGCAGGTCCGGCGGATCGGCCGGCGGTTGAGGCGACGAGTACGCATCACGGGCTCCAAGCAGGTCAGCGGGTGGTGGGGTTGACGTGCACGCGGATCCACTCCGGCGGCTCGCCCGTGGACGCCACGGCTTCGGACAGGCAGCGCCACAGCGCCCACGCCTCCGCAGGCGTCAGATACATCCGCCGACGACCGGCGCCGACGGCGATGTAGAGGTCGGCGTCGGGGGTGACGCGGACCGTGACCGGCACCGACGCCTTGTCGACGTGCGGGGCGCGCAGCCGGTAGAACCGCCGCGGCTCCTGCTCCTGCTGGTCGGGATCGTCGGCGTAGGGCATCCGCACCGGCGTGCCGTCGGGGATCTCGTGGTGGGTCATCGGGGGTCACTCCCGTTCGTGCTGTTGAGGTCCAGGGCGTTGAGCAGCGACGGCGGCAACAGCGGAGCGCCCTGCTTCGGCGTCGGCCGGTAGGTGGTGTGCCGCCCGCTGCCGGTGCTGGTGCGCGCCCTGGGCGCCGACTGGACGGCGGGTTCCGGCTGCGTCTCGGGCGGGGCCGGGAAGGTCGCCGCCATGTCCCGGATCACGTCATCGGCCACGTAGGAGAACCGGACCCGGGCGGGTTCGGGCTGACCGTCGAGCAGCACGTAGGCCACGCCCTTGCCCGACAGCGGGATCTGATCCGCCAGGGCTCCCCGCTCGCGGGCACCGTCACCGAGCAGCAGATCGACGTGACCCCGCTCGGTGAGCCCGAGAGCGATGCGGGTCGGGAACAGGTCGCGCACGGAGACGACTTCCTTGCGGGGGTCCTGGGTGGCGGCGACGACCAGGACGCCGAGCCCGGCTCCCTGCGACAGCAGCAACCCGAGGGCCTGCGTGATCCGGGTACGGATCTCGGAGTCGGGCAGGTAGGCCAGGAGCGCGGCGATCTCATCGATGACGACGACGATCAGCGGCTCATCGACGGTGGGGGTGTGGACGCGGGCTTTGCCGCGCAGGATCTGCTGCCGGGCGCGCATCCGAGCTACGGCGTCTTCGAGCAGGTCGGCCATGCGGGACCAGTCGTCGTCGACGTAGCGGGAGAACAGCGGCCGGCCGATCGCCAGTTCCATGCCGCCCTTCGGGTCGATCGCCCACACCCGCACCAACCCCGACCGGATCCCCGCGGCCAGGGAGCGGAGCAGGGACCAGATGACCGAGCCCTTGCCCATCCGCGTGGCGCCGCCGATGAGCACGTGCGTAGCCAGGAGCCGGAAGCAGTAGACGGCCAGGTCTTCCCGTAGCCCCAGCGGCAGGGCGGTGAAATCCGGACGGGCCGGCACGGGCAGCGGGGCGACGATGCGGGTCAGCGGGTCGCGGCGGATGAACACCAGCCACACATGCCGGGGCCGGTCCCGGAACCGCACCCGATCCACCAGCCGCAACAGCCAGGCGAGACGCCCGGACCGGTGGGGTACCGGGTGGCGGCGGGTGGAGAACACCCGGCAGTGCCGCGTACCGAACGAGTACGCCAGATCCCGAGCCGCCTTGTGCCACACCTCCGGGTTCTGACCCTTCGGCATCCGCAGCACCAACTCGTCCGTGGCGTAGGAGCAGCGCACCGACAACAACGTCGGTACGACTTCGCCGCCGTCGTACTTCTTCACCAGCCCGCACAGCGACATCACCTCGTGCCACTGCCGCCGATACACCCACAACCGCCGCCACAGAGAGACGGCGCGGAGGACGACGTGGCGGTGGAACGAGTCCCGGCCCCGCCACCACCAGCTCCCGCCGACAGCGGCGAGGACGACGGCGGCCAGGAGGTGAAGCCACCAGCCATGCGCCCGGTAGACGTTCACGGCGAGCAGGACCAGGGCCACGGCAGGCCAGGCCCGCCAGTGCCGCACCACGAACACACCCAGCCGCACCACCGCCACGGCGAGGCGGAACAGGAGGAACAGGGCGGTCACGGTCCAGAGCAGCGGCCACGGAGCCGAGATCTGGAACCGGCGGAAGTTGACCAGCGGCGCCCGCACCATCACGCCACCGCCTTACGGTCGGCGTTGCGCTGCTCGGTCCACGCCTCGGCGCAGACCTTGTGCACCGGCTTACCCGCCGGACTCCGGCAGATCGCGGGCTTACCGCAGATGACACACGGAACCGGCTCGCCGGCACCGGCAGTACGCGTCCAGTCCAGGACAACAGGCATGATGAACCTGCCCTTCCAGGCCGAGAGGGTTTGAGAGGGCAGCGGGGCGGTCAAGCTTTCCTAGGGCCAGGACCGCCCCGCGCCACCAACAGGAATCAGGCCGCCGTCACGGCCGACAGGGACTCACGCGCGTCAGCCAGCACACCGGCCAACCGGTCGATCTCGCTGCCCGGCAGGAACAAGGTCACGTCACCACCGACCCCACCGATCTGCACCGCCACCCGACCCTGCGTCGGGTACAGCGAGAACGACAGCTCCGTCTCCGGCTTCACGTGCACGTTCGCCGTCATGTGCAGCCCCGCCATCACGCGGCCTTCCCACGCGACTCCGCCAGGGTCTTCGGCGCCACCAGACCGGTGGCCCGGTAGGAGAACGCCAACCGACCGTTGCTGCCCACGTACGGGGTCACCGTCAGGCCCTCGAACTCCACCGGCTGGAACGGACCCACCGGCGGCACCGGCTGCACATCGGCCAGGATCTTGATCGCCACCTCACGCGACCGCGACCCCAACTCCGGGTCCATGTCCATCACCCGGCACTGCCACACCCGCTGCCCCGTCACCTTGTCCTTCGCCGGCGTCCGCTGACGAGTCGCCTCGTTGAAGTCCTGCGCCTCCGCAATCGAGTCCGGCACGAACACCGCACCATGCGGAAACACCGCCTCGAACGGAACCGAGAACCGAGTACCACCACGAAGAGCCACGGATTCCTCCTTCAGCGCAATGCGCTTTCTGCTCAGCCGGACCCATCCGGTAGAGCTTGTGCACCAGACTTGACCTGCCTGGCTAGCCAAGTGGCATGCACCGAGGTTAGGCCGCCTTGGCTAGTCAGGTCAAGAGTTGGAGTAGGAGTTTCCTAGCTTGGCTAGTCAGCAGGTAGCCTTGACGGGTGACCGAAGACCTGGACTACCTGGGTGAACTCGACCCCGATGACCCGAAGCAGGCGTCACAGCAGATCGCAAACAAGCTCCGGGCCGCGATCCTTACGCGCCGACTGGCGCCGGGCGACAAGTTGCCGTCGCAACCTGAACTTGCTTCCCGCTACGGGGTGGCACGGGAGACCATCAAACGAGCGCTAGAGGTGCTCCGCTCAGAACGCCTCATCATCACCCGGCAAGGCAGCGGCGCTTTCGTTCGCGCCCAGACGCAACGGGCAGTGGAGCTACGTCCCCACATCGAAGCAGCGTTCGAGCGAGCCCACGTCACCATCGACTTCGCCGGCTTTTCTGGCGAGACCCTGCGAGACGCCCTGGCCGAGGTGCTGGACAAGGTCCGCGTTGGTCGCCTCGCCCCGGAGACGATCGCAGTACGTGTGCTCGTCTCCGACATGTCAGTCCCCATGGCGCTACCCGCCAGGGCTGAGACACAGTCTGACGATCCGGCCGTCCGGGAACGAGCTGACCGCATCACCCGCAGGGCTGTCGACGGCATTGTTGATCAGGTTACGGAGCTAGGCGACCTGGGCTTGATTCGTTCGGCCACGGTCGAGGTGCGGATGCATCGAGGTTCACCGCAGTTCAAGCTCTACGTCCTCAACGGTGAAGAGGTGTTCTTCGGCTTCTACCCCGCCGTCGAACGGACCGTCACCATCAAGGGCGAGCCCACCGCCATCTACGACCTCATGGGCAAGGACGTCCCGCTCTTCCACTACGCCGTCACCGACGACGACACATCGCACGGCACTCAGTTCGTGGAAGCGTCCCGCCAGTGGTTCGACTCACTGTGGTCGACCATCGCCTATCGGCACGAAGGATGACCGCCAGCCTGGAGCAGCTGTGCCGGGATGTCCGCGCATTGCTGCTCGACTTCGACGGGCCGGTATGCAGCATCTTCGCCAACTACCCAGCACCACAGGTTGCGAGGGAGCTCCTGGACCTACTAGTGAGCCAGGGCTTGGCGCTCACGAACGAGCTAGCCGAAGAATCGGACCCGCTGGAGGTGCTGAGGCACACCGGCAGCTCGACGGATCAGGAGTTGACCCGACTCGTCGAAGACGCCCTGATCGCAGCTGAGGTGGAGGCGGCATCGACGGCGGAACCGACCGCCTACGGGCGAGAGGTCATCGTGGCCGCGCGCCAGCTGCAGCTGCCAATCGCGGTGGTCAGCAACAACTCGCCCCAGGCAGTGGACGCCTACTTGAGAGAGCACCGACTGAGCCAACATGTCGCCAAGACTGTTGGCCGGGCATACGCCGATCCCTTGCGTATGAAGCCGAACCCGACGCCCATTGTTGACGCGGCGGCATCCCTTGGAGTCGTTCCGGCGCTGTGTGTGTTGGTCGGCGACTCGCTCTCCGACATCGAGGGAGCGAAAGCCGCAGGCACTCGTGTGATTGGGTACGCGAACAAGCCCGCAAAGGTGGCGGCGTTCCAAGAGGCGGGTGCGGACGCGGTG
Organism: Micromonospora echinospora; assembly: GCF_014203425.1. Lineage (NCBI taxonomy): Bacteria > Bacillati > Actinomycetota > Actinomycetes > Micromonosporales > Micromonosporaceae > Micromonospora > Micromonospora echinospora. Next base: position 420,941 of record NZ_JACHJC010000001.1, on the reverse strand, counting down.
GTTACATCGATGCGGCAAATCGCGCAGGCCCTCATGCAGGTCGAGGGTCTTTGATCTTTCCTGGTTGCTTCGTATCGTCGGCAGATGATGACCATGGGGGAGGAACCCCACGGATGGCGACCGCACCGAGTCCGGGCAGCGACAAGGCCAGCGCGGGGATGGCCCTGGGTGCTTGTGGCACTCGTGGGGCTTGCCTGCGTCGGCCTTGTTGCTGTGCCCGCGTCCTGGGCGGTGCGGAAGCAGCTAGAAGCGGAGCGCGGTGAGGCGACGCCGGAAGCGGCGGCCACGCTTTGGCTCCTGAAACTCAGTGCCGGTGACGAGCTGGGGCTGTCGCGGGTGCTAGCCGGCCCCGTTCACGACGAGCTCCGCCGGCAGTGGCGCGACTACCGCGCCGAGATAACCAGCACAGCCCGGCCGCCATCGAAGTTGGAGAGCGTGGGGCCGATGACCATCGAGCATCAGGGCAACGGCCGGGCGACGGTGGTGCAGCAGGTACGCGCGGTGTGGTGGGACGGCCCGCAGATCCTCGCTGGCGCCGACCACCCGTGGCAGTGGAAGCTGCGCAAGGACGACGGCGGCTGGCGCGTGTGGTCGGTAGAACTGCCTCCGTGGTGCGGGACGCATGTGCGAGCCGACGTCTGCCGGCATGGGGACCAGGGGTGAAGGCAAGCCTAGGGACCTAGGTTTTGCTGCTCCGACCTGAAGGTCCGACGGAGTCGGTCGGCCGGTCGTAACGGAGAAGGTAACCCGCTGAAGACATGACCGTTGAGGTATCTAGACGGAGTGAACGCCCGGGTGCAAGCCGGGCGTTCTTTGTGACTCCGTTAAGCGGTACATCTGGTCAGTAGGGAGTCAGCGTGACCGTACAGCCAAACGAGCAGGGAGACAATCAGTCACGGAACCGTCACTCGGTGATCATTGATTACCTCAAGACGGCTCCCGGTGTTCTCCAGGGCGCAGGAGTTCTTCTGGCCGCTCTGACGGGGCTGTTGGCCCTGTTCCTGCGGTAGTCAGGTGGGGCCGGGGTGTTGTCTCCCCGGCCCCTTCCGGCCCGATTAGTCAGTTTGTGCTGTCCCGCAGGCTCGCTCCGCGCCGTCAGCCGGGCAAGGCCCCCCGGCGCACCTCGCACGTCGCCTGTAGGCGATGGTGTGAACTGAGCCGCGGAGGAGGTGGGAGCCTGAGCAGGTCGGTTGAAAGAGGACCGGTGCTGTCGGTGTCGGCGGAGTTGGCAGGCGACCGCTCACGGAGCGGACGAGGCAGTCACCTTCACGCACGAGATGAGCCGCAGCGGTCTCCCCGAGGCGATATCGGACGACGGCACGGAGTTGCGTTCGTGCTGGCCGAGTCGACTCGGAGTGCAGCCGGTGATCTGTTGCCGAATTAGCCTGTACTGGATCAAGCGCGCTCCGCGCGGCGCGGGCCGGGGCGCGGCAAACGGCTCCTGCGGAGCCGCCGCCCCGGCGCAAGGGCGCCGGGGCGGAAAATCAGCCGGCCCGAACCCCACGCCCCGCCCCGCGCGTCACACCTGGGTCAGTGAAGTGACCCGGTGACGAATCCCGAGGACGACCAGTACCAGGCGGACTCCTTCCACCCGATGCCGACGATCCCGAAGCAACACGAGACCCGGCAGGCAACCGCAGCGGACGAAGTTGCCGAACGGCGCCTCACGATCGCCCAGGCCCAGGATGAGAAAGGGGTGGAGGTGGTGTGAGGGTGGTGGGGTGAGGGAGGAGGCGGGGTTAGATCTGTGCCTCCGGCGGGGGCCAGACGACTCCGAGATGGAGTTGCCGAACGGTTCCGGTCGGAGAGTGGTTGAGGTGGGATGCCATCCCGCCAGCCACCGACCCAGGCAAACCGAGCAGACCAGGGCCAGGGCGACAAGGTCGTTCGTCCAGTTGGGCGCTCCACCTTGTCGCCCTGGCCCTGGCCCGCTCCACGATGTGTGGGTCGGCGGCAGACGGGATGGCATCCACGCGAATGAGGTTCGTCGCAGGCGTCAATACCTGACGTCGGATGAGGTCGATTCAGGCTGTCGGCTGAGCTAAGGAAGATCTTCCGGGGCATCGGGCTCACGAACAACTATGAGGCGTTCGTCGTAAACTAACTTCCGTGCTCGCTTAATGGCCGGCTTGCCGGTAGGCGGAAGCCCGGTAAGCACCGCGTGCGCGGGATCGACCTTCAATGGCCTATTACTCTCGGTAACCGGATCTCTCTTGATGCCGAAGTTCGCGTCGCGTGCTGCCTGCGCGGGGAAGCACGACAACCCGTATCCTTCATGGCCCTCCAGGACATCCTCAGGGAGAAGGTGTAGCTCGTCCAAGACGGACCCGAGGTAGATCGAAACTTCCGTATCCTCTTTTGAGGGCGTGAGATTGCCTGATGACGGCCAACGGCGGCCACGATTTTCGTTATAGGGCGCCTGGCTCGGAGGGATTCGGCGGTAGCAACGGTCGCTGCCGTCGATGGATCTATCGTCCTCGGGCAGTTCTGGCATCAGTCGCAGTATGCGTGTGTCAAGAGCCCAAGCTCTTTGCTAAGACGGGCGCGGGGGTAACGCTCCTCTTCCCACTCTCGCACACCCTCTCGGCACCATGCGGTGACTCGACCGTCCGGCTCAATATAAATCTCTAGGTCAACGCCAGCAACGTGCCACTCCAGCTGGAGGCCGCCGTCGGAAATTGGGACAACGCTCGGAGGGATCGAGTCGTCTGCCATCGTCTCGATCAGAACCATCATTGCCGCACTTGCAGCCTCAAGGGATGCGGGAACGCCGCCTTCCCCGTCCCAGTTCTCCTCGAGACTCAGGGCCGAGGCCATCCTTTCGAGTGCGACACTCACCCATGGCGGCAGGGCGTGACGCGACCAAACATCCTCGCCAGGAAGTGCGGATACTTGCACAGTCGGCCCCGGCCGCCGAGTCAGCGACGGCATTCGCAAACGCCACAAACTACTGCCCGTCGGCAGGTATGCCGCAAGGGTCATGCGATCCTCCCCCAGAGTTGGTGCGCTTCCTCGGTGGTGTTTGCAGCGAACCCTCGGACTATCTGGTCATGCCCTTCGTCGAAAAACCCCATTAGTGGTGCGAGGCCCGGCGAATGACGATCCCGCTCGTAAGGCTCTCCCCTGTAAAGGAGTGAAAGACGAAGGCCCGATTCATGATCAGCGGCAACTGGCTCAGCCTCAATGTGTAGGCGGGCGTAGTCGACTCCACCTCCGGCGTCTCGGGTGCGGAAGGTGATTCGTTGTGAGACGCTTACCGCCGATACCTCTGGCTGCACTAGATTCTTGCCACTGTAGGGCAAGGGAACAGCGCTCCCGAGGGCATCGGGACGCACTCCATCGGGCGTCGGGATTTCATTAACGTACGAGATCTCAGCCTGGCTAACCTTGATATCTGCACCGCATGTTTCTTCAACGAAGTTGTTGAAGGAAACGACATTCTGAACAAAAACCTCTCGCAGGGAAGAGTACTGAGGGTAGTCGACACCGTCGGTTCTCCTCCACGCGCAAGCGAAGCGATCTCCCTGGACCTGCACGAGGCTTGATCGATCAGCCGAAGTGAATATGACCATGGGGATCGGAGGGCGTTCCATTAGCGCGAATTGAAACTGCATTCCCAGTCGATGCCCTCTAGCGAAGTTCTCCATCTGGAGCGGAGCCGGCGCCCTCTCCTCAACCTCTGGGTACCTATCCCTAAGAAGCTCGCGGAGGCGCCCAAGGTCCACTGCGCGCAATTCGAGCTGCTTAAACTGGAGCGCCATGCTTACTTCACGCACTGGCGGGCGTTCGAACAGGGGCAGGTCAGCAGTGCGGGTGTAGGACAGCGTCTGGTCCACCATGCATCCCTCCCGAGTTGTTCCGGACACAAGCCGCCACATACCCCGAGGGTAGCGTAGCGCCCACTGTGTGCCTCCGTGGTTTCTTGTCGGATTTCGCCCATGGTGCGCGCCTAAGGGTGAGGTACAACCTCCTGGAGGTCAAGAGTCGCACCCCCGTTGGGCGTTGCGTCGCGGCCGTAACGATCCGGCTTCTGGCGGTGCATAGGAGGGGTTGCCGTGGCGGCAGCAGGACGGGCCCGCGAGGGGCGGCTGCCGGCCCGCGTGTACCCGCCGCAACGTCTGACATGGCTCAACGCACAAGCTGGCCCCTGCCTGATCCTGGAGCCAACGTCGCGTAGGAGTGCCGCAGGTCATGGAACCGGAGCCCGGGCGGCAGGGCCTGGCGCATTGCGGGGACGCTTCCAAATCCGAGCCCGAAACGTTCCCCGCTTCAGTGGCTCGCCAGTCCGGGCGACGAAGATTGACCCGTCGGTGCCCGTCTCGAAGGACTGCCGATAGTAGGTCACGCCTGGACGACGAACGGGGCAGCGGCACAATCCGCCGGCCAGCTTGTGACTTCGGATATGGCTTGAGCGTCACATGACTGGACGCCTCCTCCGCGACCCGCACTACCCGGAGGACATTCGCGGCCAGGTCGACGGCGTCCCAGCGCAGCCCGACGCACTCGCCCCAGCGGAGGCCGGCGCCGGCGGCGACCAGGGCGCGATACCGATCCGGGACGACGGGGAGGATCTGGTCGAACAGGTCCGCGCGAGAAATGGCCAGCTCGTCAGTGTCCATGCGCCGCCGAGCGCCCGGCATCAGGCCGCTTGCGTCAGGGAGCTTACTGAGTAGCCGCAGTCCGCCTGCTACTCGCTGATGTAGGAATCATCGGGGTGTGGGTAATCAAAATTCCGCTCCCCGAATCGGCGGAGGACGCGAATCGCCTGCCGCCTGGGGTATCCGCTCGCAGTTAGGGTGAAAGTCGAAAGAAGTGCTACGGCGCTGCGACGATATGATTTGTGCTTAAGGGCAATTCGTTCGACGGCTAGGATGCCGGCTACTTGCACCACTTGGGAGCTGTTCGACATCTTGTCCGCGGCGGTGTCGAACTGGGAGTTCAGGCGGTCAGTCTCTGAGTTGAAGTGGCTCCTGAAGGATAGGATCAGAGCACCCGCGCCTGCCGTCCCGGCGAATAAGGTAATGCCAGTCTTCACCGCATCGAACCGCAATTGTGCTGCCGCGCCCTCCGGTGCTTTAGATGCCTCCCTGAACATGAGCCACGTCGCGGCAAGTGTAAATCCGAGGGCAATGAAAACGGTTAACGCGATCAGTAGCCACGGTACCGGCTTGATGCCTCGACGGATCTGGATGAACCGCCAAATTCGATATACGACTAGCGCGCCTATTGCGGCGACCGCTGCGATCTGCTGAGGTTCGGTAAGGACGGCATCGGCTGAGGCTTTGCCGCTCGCATACCACTTTTCTGCGGTGCTGGTGGCTGATTTCCAATTGTCGTAGGCGCAACAGATAACGAAGATGGCTACGAGCCAGAAAGCTAGGCCGTGACGAAGCCCCTGGTTTCCATCTTCGCTGAACCAGTTGAGGAAGCGGGCGGCGTTTCGCTCCCAGGCAGGCTCGTCCTCAATCTCCTCGCCGACTTCGTTAGCGTCTTCGTCAGTGGGGTCGATCGGAATTTCTCGGTCGTGGTCGCCGGCTCTGCTCGTCACGAGGCTAGTGGCAGTGACTTCAGCCGCGCCGTCAAGGCATCTGGCGTAAACCTTACTTAGCGCTCGCCCGGCGCCGTCGTGGCGTCCGACTCTCGGAAGCTGAGTCCGTCTGGGCTGTACAGCCATCCGTACAGCCAAACCGATCGACGAACGCCACCCGAGAGCGACGGAACTCGACACAACGAGCAGTTCAGCAGTAGTACCGTCACGGGTCGACAGCAGGCTTGATCTTTGCAGTGCAGGGCGTCGCTAGGGGGCTCAAGCCCTGAGGCGTGAGCGCCCTATCGCTGCCTCGCCAGCGAAGGAGCTCCAACCGCGCGCTTTGGGAGATCGGTAGGGCTGGTCCTCTGCCGCTACCTTCACATAGTGACGACGCCCAAACAGATCGACCGCGTGGCATGGCTCGCGCTCGTCGCTGGTGAGAACCGCGAGCATGGCGGCAACGACGGCTACGACGACGAGCCCGCCGAGCACTACAGCTGGGACAGCTCGGTCCCGAACCACGCCCGAGTCAAGGTGGGTGATGCCATCGTCTTGTGGGAAGAGCGCGGGCTGATCGGGGCGTCGGTCATCGAGAGCATCGAGACAGCCGAGGTCGACAAGTGGGTGCATCGGTGCCCTGACTGCGGCAAGGCCGGCATTAAGAGGCGGCGCAAGCAGCCGCGACGCTACAGGTGCTACAAGTGCAAGGCCGAGTTCGACGAGCCGCGCAGTGAGCAGAAGAGGGTGACGGCGTATCGGTCGAAGCACGATCGTGGGTGGGTCGACCTGGCTGGCTGTCTCTCCGCTGGCCAGCTACGTCCGCTCGCGTACCTGCCGGACTCTCAGAACAGCTTCCGTCAGTTGAGGTGGGGGAACTTCGTAGGCGCAGTCCACGCATCCGGCCTCGACGTGTCATTGCGGGTCCTCGACGCCGCCGGCGAGCAGATTGCAGGTGGACATGCGCGAGCTGTAGTCAGGGCGCGTAGAGGGCAAGGCGCATTCCGGCGGGCGCTGCTGGATCAGTTCGGATCCGTCTGTGCTTTCACAGGGAAGGCTCCCGTGGATGCGCTTGAGGCAGCGCACCTCTACAGCTACGCGACCACCGGGAGACATGACAGCCGAGGAGGCTTCCTCCTGCGTCGAGACCTGCACCGACTGTTCGACCTCGGGCATATCGCTGTCCATCCCACGGAGGCGACGCTTGATGTCGCCCCTGCCCTGTTCGCCTTCCCGGACTACGCCTCGCTTCACGGCAAGGGCCTGGCGGTACCTCTCACTGCCGGCCACCGCCGATGGCTTCAGGAGCACTGGGCTGAGCACCGGACTTCTGTACCCCAGCCGCTCCCAGCCGTGTAGCGGCGCGGGTTGGGCCGCTGAAAGCTCAGCTGCGACCGGTTGTCTCGTCCTCGTGGCTGTCCAGTACAGCAGCGAAGTACAGCAACCGACCGAGCTGCAACAGCTAGGAAGGGACCACCCGGAGCTAGCTGAGACCGCTGCCAGCCGCAGTAGATCGCATCGCTCGGAGCTACGGATCAGAAGGTTAGGGGTTCGAGTCCCTTCGGGCGCACAAACGATCAAGGCCGTGACCAGCGGAAACGCCAGTCACGGCCTTGATCGCTTCTGCAAACTGGGACCAGTCTTCCCAGGATTTGGAATCTGGTGCTCCGATGGTGCTCCGTTGTCGGTGTGCTGTTCCGGCGGTGGTCTGTGCCGGTTGGTGCTGACCAGGGCGTTTGCGTGTCGCCTAGTCTGGATCATGGTCGGGATGCCGGTGCGTCAGGGTGCGGCCGCTGTCCACTGTGGCCGGGGTGGTGGATCTCTTGGGCCGAGGTGGGCGCCCGGACGGTCGGTCGCCGTTGACCTGGGCTGGCGTAGGTGACGAGCGGGGGTCGGGACGTCGACCCGGGGCGAGCATCGGCGGTGACGGCCGGGAGGTCCACGCATCTGATTGCCGCACGTGCGGCCGGCCCTGCGCGGCGGGCAACGCTAGCTCGCCTGGTGACGGGGCATCTCGCCGCGTTCGGCGCGGATGGCAGTGCACTGTCATGGCCGATGTGCGGATACTCGATCGAGCGCTGGAAGTGTCGCGTCAAGCAGGCTGGCTCGTATCCAGCCAGGGGCCTGCGTCCTATGGGCCGCTACCCATAACGCTCGCAAGCATCGCCGCCCCGGCAGCAAACGCTTCGACCGGTTCGAAGGTCGCTCGAGGCCGGCGGGGGGGGTCGCCCGCGACCGTGCGAGCTGGCGCGACCAAGACCGGCACCGCCGCCAGCGATCCTCGAGTCGGCGCCCTGTGTGGCGACGTGACCAGCACTCCGATTGACGGGATGCTTGGGCGTGGCCTTCGGCTTCACCGCTTGTTCTGACCATACAGGGAAGGCAAGTAGTTGCCGCTCCCCGAGGAGGTGAGGCGGCATGTCGTGGGCGAGTAGTAACCTGTCTGCCGCGGGATGCACCGATGCCTGTCCGCGCGAGGCGGACGTTGCGCCTGTGCGGCCTGGACAGGTCGGTGACGGGAAGGATCTCCATGCAACTCGTGTCGATTTCGGTCCACGGCTTTCGCAGTCTGCAGGACGTCGGCCCGATCCCGATCCGGCGCCCAACACTCCTGACAGGGCACAACGACAGCGGGAAGTCGGCCACCATCGACGCGCTCGCCTTCCTGCTGGGCGCCTCTTCTCTGGCCGAAGAGGACCGAACTTTCGAGGTGACCCGGATCGGAGATGGCGAAGCCGCGCCCTCCAGCGATGCCCCGGAATCCGTGCGACGGGTCGAAGCCACGTGGGTCGAGGGCGAGTTTCGCCTTTCGGACCAGGAGCAGGGAGATCTAACCCTGCCCGGCACCATCCTGATGCGTCGCCTCAGCAGTCATGAACTAGGGCCGCGCTTGGAGCTGCTGGTAGACGCGCCACTGGACGAGAACCTCCGGGACCTCGACGCGAAGCCTCTGTCCGACTTGCGAGCCACAGCGGCCGCCCTCGGGGTCACGGTCACGTCCGACGCGAGAGCCAAGAGCAGCTGGGTTGCGGCACTCGAGCAGTTCGCTCGGACCCAGCCATTCACCCGAGCGTGGATCCCGGCGCGCAAAGAGATAACGGCGGCTCTGCCGAAGTTCCTGCGTTTCGGTGACGCCGAATCGGCGGAGGCCGCAGTCCGGGTTGCCTTGAACAGCCGTTACAGGTCTCATCTCGAGGACGAGGATCTCAAGCAGCAGGTCCACAGTCTCGAAGACGAGCTCGGCCGGCGAGTACGCGAGGACGCCCAAGGGCTAGTTGACCACATCAAGCAGCGATGCCCGGACCTGGTGTCGGTGGAGGTCCAGCCGGACGTGTCCTTCACCTCCGGCCTCCGATCCACCAGAATCTTGCTGGCCCGCACTGATGGTGAGACCGTCAGCCTTAGCGCCGTCGGAGCTGGCCGTTCCCGTCGCATCAGTCTCGCTATCTGGGAGTGGACAAGCGAACTACTGCAGAGGGACGCCGGCAGCCACGCTGCCTCAGACGAGCAGCAGATCGTGCTCGCCTACGACGAGCCCGACACACATCTCGACTACATCCAACAACGTCGGGTGATGGCGCTGATCCGAGAACAGTGCGCGATCCCCGGGGTGTCGATGGTCATCGCAACCCACTCGATGAACCTTATCGACGGAGCTGCCATCGAAGACATCGTTCACCTACGACTCGACGGGGAACGCACCCGGGCGAGTCTGCTGCTGTCCGACCTCGACGACAACGCGAACGGCCAGTTCCTCTCGGACATCGCCACGGCCCTGGGACTCCGCAACACCGTCCTGCTGCATGAACGGTGCTTCGTCGGCGTTGAAGGTGCTACCGAGCAGCAATCCTTCCCGCTCTTCTTCCGTCTGTGCACTGGGCGGCCGGTACATGCGGCGGGAGTCGTGATAGTCGGCTGCCACAACAACGAAGGCGCTCTGAAGTTCATCGGATACCTCGCCCGCTCACAGCGGCAGGTAATGCTCATCGTCGACGCTGACAGCCGAAAGACGAACAAGATGTTCAGCGACGCAAATCTGGCGAAAGAGGGCATCGATATCCTGGGTCAGACTCGCTTCATTGGCACCCCGGACAAGGAACTGGAGTTCGTTTTCACAAACGAGCAGTGGTGCGCGGTGGCGAACTTGGTGTGGCCTCGCAACGACACCCGGAGCTGGGAAGCCAAGGACGTGGACGCGCTGCGATCCGGCAAGTTCAGCTCCGCCTTGCTGAAGCTGTTCCGGGAGGGAAGTGACAGCGGGCCATCCTCCAAAGCGGAGATGATGTATGAGATGGCGCGGAGCCTCAAGGCCGCTGCCGAAGTTCCCGCAGAGCTGTGCGATGCGTTCCTTCAACTGGAGAAGCTAGCCACTCTGGATACGTGAGGCACGGCGACTCAGCATCCGGGCCCGCCGCTGCGCAAGTGTCGGAGCTTCCCATCGGTGCCATCTCTTTGACGGTGTCCAACGCTGCCCGTGCTCACGTTCGGGGATGCCGCACCAGCGGCAAGAGTTGGGTTCCGGCGTCTCAGGGTGGCGTACGCGGTGCTCGATGGCCGTCACGTCGCTACCTCCCTCCTCCAACATCTCTACGATCGCACAGGGGTACGACGGTTTCTGCCGTCTGCCCGGCAAAGTTGCTGGTCAGAGCCTCCTCTGTCAGCGTGTTCATACTCTGCCGAAACAGATTATTGCCCGACTGACGACCGCCAGTAGTCAAACCTGCAGCAACCGAGCCAAACCGGCTCCGCCGGGCGAGGTCGGTTGTTGTTCGGCGGCGCGCAGCAGGCTGGTTGTTAGCGGCCTCTTGTTCCGTCTGCTGCTGTGCCGGTCGGCGGCCAGGACCAGGGCGCCGGTGACGTCGATGCAGCGGAACTACGCGGGTCAGCGCGCGCTGGAGTGGGAGCTGGCGCAGACCGATTCGGTGACTTCTTCGCCGGCGTAGCCGCCGGCTCGGAACTCGCGCAAATACTCGGCCAGGTCCGCCCGGGTCTCGCCGTGCCAGTACTGGCCGGTGATGTCGATCGCCACCGGCGAATCCTTGCCGAAGGGCAACTCGCCGGGGAATCACACTGCGAGACCTACAGCATCCCCGTCCGCGATTCGGCCACTACGCAGGGTGGCGGTTGTCTTGGCAGGCGTGGGCGTAGCGGCGAGGAGCGCCAGCGCTGCAGGCCACGCGTCGAACAGGTGATGGAAGGACGTCGGCCGGATCTCTGGTGGCCCGTAGTCGCGGATGTCCGGCATGATGACCGCATGGACGCCGAGGAACTGATCGCGCGCCATCCGCGGGTCTTCCACACGATGCCGGCGACAGCGTGGCCATCGGTGCAACGACACGGCCTTGTGTCCACGTGGCAACTGATCGATTTGTTCGCCCTCGACGCCGCCGAGCGTGACCGACTGCTGAGCGCCCCTCGCAAGCAGTCCACCGTTCTGCGCGCGCCCGGCCTGCCGCCGGCCGTGATCCGCGATCAGAAACCGATGAAATTCGTCGCGGAGAAGATTGATCCACACTCCTCGCTGACCGAGTACCTCGCTGCCATCAACTCCCGGGTCTTCTTCTGGGCCAGTGCTGAGCGACTGGACCGGCTGCGTCAAGCGAGGGAGTACCGCACCAAGGACCAGGTGGTCCTGCACGTCGACACCCGCGCCCTCGTCGAGCGACATGGCCCACGAATCGAACTCTGCCGGTTCAACTCCGGGGCCGTGACGCAGAAGAACCACCCCGTGCGGGGGCATCGATCCTGGCTGCCGATCGCCGACTACCCCTACGCCGAGTACCGCCGCCGGTATGGCCGCGATGGCGCCTTGGTCGAGGTCACCGTGTTGGACGGCGTCCCTGACATCCTCGACCTAACCGACAAGATCGAAGGCACCATCAACTGAGCCCCCCGGCCTTCGCGGTCACAGGACTGCAGGATTGCTTGCTGGTTGGGCTGGTTAGCTCATGTCGATGTTGTACGCCTCCGCGCGCACGTCGGCGTTCAGGTGTTGGCGTAGCCGGATCAGTTGGTCTAGCCATGGTGTTTTCCACCCGAAGCTGGCTCCGTGCTGGACCAGTGCTACCGCGAACAGCCCGCCGGCGAGGTCGCCGCGTCCCGCCAGCCGCGCGATGGTGTCGGTGAGGGCCGCCGGGTCGGGCCACTCGCGGAGGCTTCGTAGGCGGGCGCCGACGCGTTCGGCGGTGCGGGCAGCGAGGACGGGCCGGCCTTCGCACAGCCCGGCGATCTCGTCCAGATTGTCGAGTCGACCGAGGTCGACCAGCAACCCTGCGGCCGTGCTGGCGAAGGCGGGCCGGCTGGCGAGCCACCGTGCTGATTCGATCAGTGTGGTCCGGTCGGCACTGGTCGCCTGGTGCCCGGATCGGACGACCGCGCCGCGTGCGAGGAGTTCGATGCGGCGTCGGGCCGGGCGATCCCTGGCCAGGTCGCCCGGATGGTCGTCATTGGCGTCGCGGTCCACCAACCGGGTCAGCGCGGTGCCGAGGATGGCGTCGCCGCCAGCCTTAAGGAGGTGGGCGACCTCGGTGGACACCATCGTCTCGTCGAGGTCGGTGAGTCGGTCAATGGCCAGTCCGGTGTGTCCGGCCAGCCACGGCGACCAGTCCCCGAGCTGGCGGAAGGCGGTGCGCCGGACCTCCCGGTCGGTGGCCTGGCAGGCTTCGATGATGAGCGTGCCGTAGCGCGGACGGTGCCGTTGCGGGATCGTGTACGCCTCAGCGTCCAGGACCGCGCGTCGTTCCTCCCGGCTGCCGTCGACTGCGGTGCGCAGGATGGTCCAGCTCGCCTCGGTCTGCAGCCGCTGCCGAGCGGCGGAGACGATTGCCGCGCGCACGTCGCGGTGCGCGTCCGGGTGGTGGTACGCGTCGAGCAGCGTCGCCATCACGTGCGGCGGTCCGTAGCGTGCCAGCAGCCGGGCCGCCTCCTTCCGGCTCGTGATCTTCGCCGGGCCGGTCAGCACCTCGGTGAGCACATGGGCCAGTCGGGACGGTGCGACGTGCCGTGCGGCCCGGCCGGCCGCGTACAGCGCGACCCGCGCCCGGTCGCCGTCGGCGTACCGGAGCAGCACTGGCAGTGCCTCGTCCGGTCGGTCGGTCCAGACCAGCGCGCCCAGTGCCGCCTCGGCGATCGCCACTTCGGGGGCGTCGAGGTGGCGCAGCACCAGTTCACGGCCCACACCGGGAACGCCGGCAGCGGCTCTGATCGCCGCCGCGCGCTGCCACACTCCCTGTTCGGTGTTGGCGACGAGTAGCTCCAGCTGGTCTACGAAGCGGGCCTGTTGGCGGGGCAGCCACCGCTCGGCGTGAAACGCCCAGGCGGGCACCCATCGCGCCCCCGGTTCCACGAACCGGCCGCGCGGCCGGCGTTTCAGCACGCGGTCGAGCAGGTCTGTGCGGGAGGTGCAGATCGTCGTCCACACCTCGTGGATCGTCACCGCCGTCGAATCAACCGTGAGTACCTCGGCGACCCGTTCCGAACGGGTACGCGGGTCATCCAGCCACAGCCCGATCGCCGTGCGGGCCACCGAGGTCAGCGTGTGCGGGTCGATCGCCCGGCGCAGCAGGTCCTGCAGCTGTGGCAGCCGCCAGGCCCGCTTGCCGAGCGCGTGGGTGAGCGCGAAGAGCGGGCCGTACCGGCCGCGGGTGATTCCCGCCTCGACCCAGCCGCGTAGCCGCTCGAAGACCAGTGTCTCCTGCCCCTGGCGCAGCACCGTGTCGAAGCGGCGCAGTACCGGCACGGCGGCGCCGGTGCTCACCAGGTCGATCGTCAGTAGCGCCCATTCCCGCAGCTGCGGCACGGCCACGTGGTGCTGCAGGACGTCGGCGGCGAGCGAACTCAGCGCTGTCGTGGTCGCGGCGGAGGCGTCGCGGGCGTCGACCGCGTCGGTGGTCAGCTGCGTGAGCCCGGCCGCCGTGTCCGCGGTGAGCAGCGGTGCAACCTTCGCCAGCGCGGTGAGCGCGGCGGCGCGTACCGGGTCCTGCTCGTTGCGCAGCCGGCCGAGCCGCACGACCACCTCAGCCACCGCCTGCGGGTCGCGGGAGCGGCGGGCGGCCTGCACCAACAGTGCGTAGCCGGACGCCCGCTCGTCGGCGTCACCCGAGCGCAACGCGACCTCCAGCGCCGCTGACGCGTCCGGCCAGGCCAGGTACGCACTCCAGATGCGCACCTCCGCCTCGCGCTCCTGGATTTTCACCAGGCCCAGCACCCGCCTCGCCTCGCGAATCCGGACCGCGCCCGGCAGCACCTCCATGATCTCGGCCGCCGGAACCAGCATTGCCGTGTCGACCTCGGCCACAGCCCGGTCGTACAGCTCCCTACGCCGGGCTGGCGCGACAGCGTCGAGCAGCGCCGCCAGCGCCCGGCTGTGGTCGCGCAACCGCCTGGCCAGCGGCGCCACCTCGTCGGTGGGCAGCACCGCGAGTCGGCGCAGCAGGGCCGGCGGCAGCACGGTCCGCCGCAGCCAGGCCGCGCGGCCGGGCGTGGTGAGCAGACGAGCCACGCGACCCGGATCGTGCGCCGCGAGTCGTCCGTACGCGTCGACTGGGCCGGGCAGCGACTCCTCGGGCGCGTACCGTTCGAGCAGGTCGAGCGCCTGCGCCGGGTCGCATCGCAGCACCGCAGCGGCGGCGTCGCCCCAGATCCGTTCCCGCAGTTCGGGCGGGGCGGCGGCCAGCCGCTCACGGACCCGGTCCAGGAGCGGGCCTGAGTGCCACCGGACCAGCCGCTCCAGGCGCAGCGCGTGCTCCAGATCAGGCAGCAACGCCCGTACCGTGTCGGCGCCGCAGCCTGGCAGCAGCGCGGCGGCCTCCTCATCACCGAACTGGGCGCGGACCTCGCTGATCAGCAAGTCGGCGACAGCTGGCGCATACCGACGGCGCAGGCTCCGATAGACACGACGTCGCTCCATCGCCGACCGGTCGGCGATGGAGCCGATCGGCATGCCGGCGCGCAGCGCCGCGGTGAGCGCGGCACCCCGTATCGACGGCTGGCGGTCGCGCGCCGCAGCGGCGATGCCCTCGGCGTCCCGGGCCACCATTGCCGCGACCAGGGCGAGATGCCGCTCATAGGGACCCTGCCCGCGCAGATCCCCGCAGACCTGAACACGATCAGGGGCGGTACGCGCCCATTGAGCGAGCCGGTTCATCCGCGCGCGGTACGGCAGCGGATCGAGCGACGTCAGCAGGCTACGGGTGGCGATCAGCACGGCGTTCATTGTGCCCGCGAAGCGCACCGGAGCGAGATCGATTATCGCTTCGCTCGGTGGCCTCCAAGCTAACTGCCATCGATGGTCATCCCGCCATGCGAGACGACGGCAAGAAAATCCTTGACAAGCGTCGGAACCGGCAGATTTGCACCGGAATCGGGTGTCAGCAAGAGATTTGATCAAGGTTGTGAGCTGGGCCGTCTGACTTGTCGTCTACGGATCAGAAGGTTAGGGGTTCGAGTCCCTTCGGGCGCACTTCACGATCAAGGCCGTGACCAGCGGAAACGCCGGTTGCGGCCTTGATCGCTTCCCAGCATGTGTCGTGATCGTCCGCGATGTGGACGTCTGGTGCTCCGCTGGTGCTCCTCTGTTTCGGCGGGGATGTTTCCCGTTCTATGCCACAACTGTCAGTAACGGCCTGCTGGTGTGCGGCGGGTCCGGGCGAGCTGTTCGGTTGGGGGCCGTGATGCGGGCGTGCGGTGCGGGGTCGACCCTTCCGAGTTGTCCGCGTGGCGAGCGTGGGTTGGAAAGGGGGACCTACGGCTGGGCACGTTTCGTTATGTGGCGCGGCCCGCTGGCTGACCCGATCGTGTTCGAGGTCAGTCTCTGCGTAGGGCCTGTGCGATCTGCCGTGCCGCCTTGGGAGCGCCGACCGTCACGACCACAGCAGCCGCGGTGATGGCGACACCGCCGATCACCATCATCTTGTTGGATAGCTTGTCGGAGAGCGAGCTGAGCAGGTTCCTGCTCTCGGTGTCCTTCGCACCTTCCATCTGCAGAAGCCGCATCAGCAGGTCGAGCACGTACCGCTGCTGCTCCCATTCCAGGTCTTGCGCGAGCACGACCCGGAAGATGTCCCGGGTGTCCTGGCAGGCGCGGTGGAACCACTCCTGACTTTGGCTGTTGGCGCCGAGCGTGGCGTGGTGATGCCGTTCTAGGACGTCGAGGGCGTCAGTGGCAAGTTCCCGGAAATTGTCCATCTTCCCGATGCGTCGGCGCACCACGTCGATGTCCGTGTGAGGCATCGTGGACGCGATGTGCAGCAGCTCGTTCCCCTCGTACGTGTCCGCGCCGGGACCGGGGATGGCCACCTCGACTTCCTCTTCGCCCTCGTCGCCCACGCAGCTCCCCCGATCTGACAGACAGCACCGATTCCACAGCAATGCGCGGGCTAGGTGATCCGGCTCCTCGCAGGACAGAGTGTACGTAGAGCAAGCCCGGACACACGACGTGAGACGCGCCCGTAGGGGTGTTGTGTCGGCTGTACGGCTCGTTGACCTGTGGGCTGGTTGAGCGGCTGGGCTTCGGTGGCCGGTCAGCTCAGGAGCACGGCATCGTGGAGGATGAGGGCCGACCACGTCGTCGTGCCGGTCGTGCCGTGTTCGGGGTCGATGAGGGGTGATGTCCCGCCACCGGGTTTGGTGGAGACCACATCGAAACCTGGGAGGAACACCAGCGGTCCTTATCTGCGCTGTGCCGCGGTGCTATCCAGCACCGGCGTACCCTCTACTGTGAGATCGGCTGAGGTTGAGCTTGGGGCATTATCGAAAGTGGCCGAGCCGGCCTCCTTCCCGAGCGGCTAGCTGCAGAACCTCGTCAAGCGCATGGCGCACCTCATCGACAGCGCGGCCGGGGTATACGTCTTTCGTCAGGTTCTCGTCGGTGCGTAGCCGGTTCACCATGGGTGCGATCCGGTGCTCGTAGAGCCAGGCGAAGCTGGGGTAGAACTCGTATCTGGTTCGCTCCTGTGGTGTATCGAGCGCTGCGGCGACGCACCACAGCAGGTCCGCCTGACACACCGAATCGATCACCGGATCGCCGGGAGCAGGCGGCGTTCCGAGGGGCAGGTCGTCAACGAGGTCGCCTGGGAGGTCGGGGCGCAGCGCCGGCAACATCGAAATCAACTGTCGGGCGGCTGCTACCAGTCCGCCCCCGACAGGCTCTGTGGCTGTGTTGGTGAGAACGACGTGGCGCCTGGCCGCTTGGACTTGGGCGTGACGCAGCCAGGACACGTAGACGATGGTGTCTCCCGCGGGGCGTAGCGCAAGCTTGCGGATGACCCACCATTGGTCTAGCCGCACGGCGAGCGCTATGACCGCGAGGATCCGGGCGGCGATGGCGAGTCCGCGCTCCGCAGCAGTGTTCGTCAGTGCTTCACCATTGACATACAGCCGGTGGTAGAGGCGAGCCAGCATCGTGACGACATCGTCGACGAGCTGTTGGGTGCTGAGCGTGACCGCGATAGCGGCGACGGCGGTGGCCCGGTCGAGCAGCTGCAGCAGGTCCTCGCCAGCTGCGGCGGCGTCTTGGGTCAGCAGGCCGAGGCCGTCGCGTTGCAGACCAAGCACGAGCAGTCGCAGTGCGGAGGTGTCGTTGCGCCGGATAGCCTCGGTGACCGCGGTATCGAACTGCTCCTGCCCGACCTGCCATGTCAGCGCCGCCACCGGCCCGGACGCCAGAGCCAGCCCTTGGTACTCGCGCCGCAGGACGTCCATCAGGTCTGCGAGCCTGGCACGTTCCTCCTGCCGCACCATGGCCACGTGGGGCGCGATGAGCCCGACCAGATCCGCGGAGCGCCACTTGCGAGTCTTTGTGCCTTCGCGCACGTACACATCTCCACCGCGCAGAACTGTCGTCGGCGTGCCGCCGTCGTTGGCCACGAAGTCCGCCTTGACCACCGGGAACAAACCGTCGCCGCGCCGCCGCAGGCAGACGAGCACCACCGTGCTGCCGTCGACGGTGTGCACACCTGATGAAACCGACACCTGACCTTCGAGGTGTTTAGTCAGCATGTCGTGTAGACGGGACGCGTCGTAGTCGGCGGTCTCGATGAGGGCCCCGCTGGGTGCGCCGACGCCGTCGACACCGATGACCAGGTATCCACCATGTGGGCGGGACAGCATCGCGGCGCAGTCCTTTACGAACTCCAGTCGAGCCTTCGTTCCCTTCGCCAGCGATCGCTCCTGCTTGAAGTCGAGTCCGTCGAACTCGGTCTGCAGCGCGAGCAACTCGTCGAGCCGTTCACGGTCGACTCTCCCGTCAGCAGCGGGTACCGGGTCCATCTACGGTCGTCCTCTACTTCCATTCTCGACTGCCGAGGGTCGAGCCCTTGTTTCTATTTAGGGATCTGGTTTGTGGGGGTGTGGGCACCACTGTGCCCGACGGTGTGGGAGCCGGCGTGGACGGCGGTGGTGATGGCGTCGGGTAGCGGGGCGTGGCGGGCGAGGTCCAAGGCAAGAGAGCCGAGGAAGGCGTCGCCGGCTCCGGTGGTGTCGACGACCGAGACGGCAGGTGCCGGCACGGTGCCGGATCCGTGGGGGTGCGTGAAGGCGGCGCCATTGGGGCCTGCCGTGACGACGACGGTAGGTGGGCCGAGGCGTTGCAGCGCGGCGGCGGATTCGAGCGGGTTGCCGGCGGTGGTGCGCAGGATGGCGGCGGCTTCGTGCTGGTTGACCACGAGGACGTCGAGTTCCGCGAGCAGCCGGGGGTCGAGGCCGGGGTTAGGGACGAGATTGCCAACGAGGATCGGCGCCCGGCGGTGGCTCAGCAGCGTGGTCACGGGTTCGGGTGGTAAGTCGAGCTGCACGATCACGGCTTCCGCGGCGAGGCTGGCGGTGGCGCGGTGGATGTCGTCGGTGGTGAGTTCGGTGGCGGGTGAGAGTGCGAGGGTGATGTAGCTTTCGCCGTCTGGGGTGACCTCGATGATGGCCGCGCCGGTGGTGGCGTCGGGGACGAGCCGGACATGGCGGGTGTCGACACCGGCGTCGGTCAGTGCTGTGGTGATCTGGTATCCCCAGGTGTCTGCGCCGACGTTGGCGATCAGGGCGGCGCGCCCGCCATGGCGGGCGGCGGCGATCGCCTGGTTGAGGCTTTTGCCTCCGGCGTTGGCGGTCAGAGGCGAGCCGACGGCGGTGCGGCCGGGTCGGGCGCGGTGGGGTACATGGACGGTCAGGTCGATGTTGGCCCGGCCGACGAAGACGACATCGACCCTGTTGCCGGCACCGCTGCTGTCGGTCACGAGCTCGCCGCGGAAGCGGCCAGGGCGGCATGCAACTGCTGCACTCCGGGCTCGGTGGCAAACGCCGCGAGCTGGCGGCCTGCGATTGCGACCTCGCGTTGGATGCGTGCCGAGCGGGTGAGGTTGGCCAGGTTGAGCGCGGCGAGGGCGGCGGCAGCGGCCAGCTCGGGTTCATCGGCGGTGGCGTGGGCGACGGCGGTGCGCGCGAGATAGCGGCCCCGTTCCCGTCGGTACGTTTCCGGCCACGCGTCGAGAGCCTCGCCGAAACACCGGACGGCGGCGCCGGGGCGACCCAGCCGAAGCCAGCCCTCGCCCTCCTGCGCGCTGATGTATCCGGTGGTGCAGAACGCGCCGAGCCCACCGCCGTCTGATCCGGTGGTGGCAGCGAGGTGGCGGGCCTCGTCGATGGCGGCCCGGAACGAGCCAGTGTCACCTTCGACCGTGTGCCCGTGGGCGCGTTGCACCGCCGCGAACGCGCGCACCTGCTCCCGGATGCTGCCAGCGCGCTCGGCGGCACGGGCGAGCCCGAGTACGCGGTCCTGGTCGGCGGCGTCTCTGGCCCGCTGCGCCATGCGAGCGAAAGCGTAGGCGGTGAACTCCATGTCGCCGGCTTCTTGGGCCATGGTCAACGCTTGGGCGAGCACCATTCGCCGGCGTCCCGGTCGCCCATATCGTCGCTGAGCCAGCCGGCGAATTCTGCCCACCGGGCCTCGGTACTCAACAGCGCGTCGCGCAGGCTGCCTCGTGCGGCTCGGCGGTAGTCGGCGATGTGACCGAGCTGCTGGCGGGCCGTGGGGAGGAACGCCGCGGCACCGACCCGGTTGTCGGCCTCCACGAGCACCGACCGCGGCGCCGCGAAGTGCTCCACGACGGCCGGATCAACTTGCGCCGCCCGTATCGCTACGGGCAGCGGTTTCGCACTCGCCAGGGACGCCACCACACTGCCGGGGACCGCCTGTAGAAGCGCCTGGCGGCTGACCTGAACCTGCCGTCCTCGCCGGTCTGCCACAGTCGCCACGATATCCATCTCCCCGGCGACCTGGCCGTCTGTGCCGGTCGCCAGGGCAGTGCCCACTGCGGTCAGGGCGGTGGTGAATGCTGCCGTTCCCGCCGGCCCGCCAATACTTCTGCCGGACGGCAACGACCTGGTCATACCCGGTGGTGAGGGCGCCGTAGCTTTCGAGTGCCTCGTCACGGTGCATCCAGAAAGCTCGATCTGGGTGCTGGCTCCCGACTTCGGTGTTCGCGATCGTGCTGCGGCCGGTGAGGATCCTGGGTTGCTGGGTGTGGCCGGCAGCTTTGCGGTACACGGCCAACTGCTGGCCCAGCGCGCGCCACGCCTCGCTCACCTCGTGCGGGTCTGCCACCGTCGCCTCCCCCGGGCCATCGCGCCTGGGCCGGCCCAGCGATCTGACCGAGCGCCGGCCAAAGCCGGTCTTCGATGTGGATGGTTACCCTAAGCAGCCGGTGCACCCTAGCCTTGCCATGCAGGCGGCCCTCGATGACTCGCTCAAGCTCGCCGACCAGGACGCGCCCTCCCGACTCGCGCAGATCCTTCGCTTGCCACCGCTGATGAGAGTCGACGATCATGCTGGCGCTTCAGCACGCGGTCGTTACGCCACGGTGGCGCCGCTACACCGGGGCGGTGGATCGCAGGAGGTGTTGTGAAGGTGGCGATGGTCGCCTCGTTGACTTTCATACCGGGGCTACGCCGGGCGCTCCTGTATCAGGTAGCGTTAGCCATCTACCGACGTCACCGCGAGGGCGAACCCGGCGTATCGCACATTGGGCAATCAGCACCGTCTTCGGCGCGAGGACACTGCGCTGGACGTGCGACGATGCTGCTGTGAACCACAGCAGCGCCGGCTTGGTCATCTGGGACGTTGACGGGACGCTCATCCCTGCGGACTTGCGCTGGCTGACGCGCGCGATCGCTCGTGCGTACGGTATCGCGGAGTCCGAGGTTGTCTTCCCTGACAAGAAGGTGCATGGGTATACGGACGAGTCGATTGCGGTCGACGCGGCGATCGCTTCAGGCGTGGACCCGTCAGCTGCGGAGGCGGGCATACACGCCTTCCGTCAGGCCATTGCTGCGGTCATGCAGGAGGGTCGGCAGGAGTTGGCTGAGGTCCAGCCGCCGTATCCAGGTGCCGCGGCGAGCATCGCGGAGTTGCGCGAGCATGGCTTCATCCAGACCGTGCTGACCGGCAACCTGCGTTCGGCCGCCGAGGTGAAACTGCACGTGGCGGGCTTGGATGAGTTTCTTGATCTTCGAATCGGCGGGTTCGGATCGGACGCGCGAGATCGCTTCCATCTTGCGGCGGTCGTGGCTCAGCGCTACTCCGCGATCTACGGTGACCCGCTCGATTCCGCTCGTGTGATCGTCATCGGGGATGCGCCCAACGATATCGCTTGCGCACGTCACGCCGACTTTCGCGTCGCTGTCGTCACTCACCGGATTGGGGGTCAAGAGCTGGCATCCTACGAACCTGACCTGGTACTCGACAGTCTCGACCCGACCACGGTGGTGGCCGCCGTCAGTTCGCTGCTGAGCTCGGGCGGGTCGCTGGCTGCCCGTTAGGCGGTCATCTGCTCCTCAAGTTCGAGGACAACCAGCTCCTCGCGCCACCGGACCAACCGCCGTCGGGCTCGTTGAGCTCGAGCGATGCCTCGATGGTTTTCAATGGCTTTCAGCTGACGTAGGCGCTGCCCAGCAGGGTGCGAGTTCTTCAAGTTCACCAGCTTGGGTGTAGGAGCTCGCGAGGGTCTACTGCTGCTGCGAAAGCGACGTTGATGTTGGCAGAGGCGTCGTGTCCCTACGCTGGCCCCCAGCCCCGCGAGGTGGTTGGAGTCACCGACTGAGTCCTCCGGGCCGATGGGTCGTATGGCTGCGGCATCGGTGTCGCGTTGGTCGGCGGCTCCGTGGCCGGAACTGCCATTCGGGATCCAGGCGGCGAACCGCCGCTGGCGGTAGGGGCAACGAGGCCGGTAGCTACTGAGGCGCCCTGGCTAGGGTAACGACTCCCCGGCGTGGCGGGCGTGGATGCCCCTGGGCTGTCAGGTGTCCCCGATCCGCAACAGCGGCACGTCGTAGAGGCTCGCCTCGGGGATACGACGCATGACGGGCGCAGCAACCTCAATGATCAACATCTCGGTGAGGAACTGGACTGTCGCGGCGAGCAGGTGACTGGTGTGGCCGGTCGCGCTGTGCTCCTTGAGTCCGACGCTGACGTGGATGTGCGGCGCGATCCGGTCGTGGGTGTCGTCGTACGCGATGGTGCCGCCGCCGAGCGCTTCGACGTTGGTCAGCTGCACCCGGTCCCAAACCGGGGCTTGGGGGTCGTCCAGGCGCTGGCAGGTGCCGACGATCTCGACCGTGCTGAACCCGGCGATGAAGACGGGGATGTAGCCGTGCCGGATGCCGTTGACGCGGCAGACGTCGGCGAGAGCGGTGAAGAAGTCCTCGCCATGATCGAAGGTGACGCCGATCATCCGTCCGGGCGTGAGGTCATGGCTCCGCATGCTGGGACTCCGAGGTCGAGGCGGTCGGGCGAATGGCGTTAATGAGTCCGGGGACGCACCTGCGTGGGCCGCATTTCGCGACCTCGGCCAGCAGTGCGACGACTGCGGGCTGCGTGTTGTCGGCGTCAGTGAGGACCGCCAGCCGGAGCTCTGGTCGGTGGCGTCCACACGTTTCCTCTCGCCCGAACGTGCGGCTCCTCAGAAGCCGCGCGAATCTGCTCAATTCTTGACATGAGAGGTTCAAGTAACAGCCGCGATGGCTGCATTGACGGCGCGGTCGTGGACAACTCCCGATCTCGTGATCTTCGCCTGCGGTTCGGTGCAGTCGACGATAGTTAGGTGATTGCCCAGTGGGCTGATGCCGCCGTCGATGCAATACGCGACGCTGAGCTCGGACTCCGCTACAAACCCTTCAACCTCCGCTGCGGTGATCGCTGGGCCTAACGTCTTAGTCGGGTCGGAAAGGTTGGCCGTCGTGGCGGCGATGGGAACGCGGCTTCGTCCGGCAAGTTGACCGAGCACGCCAGGGTCGAGGGTCACGAGAGCGTTAGGCACGCCGACGGGCTGGTGCTGCTCAGCGCATTCCGAGTCTCGCCAACGGAGGATCATGGCCAAGTCTCCGGGCCAGAAGGCCGTGGCAAGTTGGTTCGCGGCCGGCGTCATGATGAACAGTTCGTCGGCTGCGACGGGCGATGGCAGTATGTAGGCCAACGACTTCGCTCGTGGTCGGCCCTTGCCAGCGTAGATGCGCGCGCAGGCGTCGTGGTCGCGCGCGTTGGCGCAGATCATGTACCAACGCCGAGTTGGGACAATGACAAGTTCGCCAGCTTCGAGTGCTTCAATCGCCAGCGTGAGTTCGTCGGGTCGGATCAATTTCACGACATCAGCCCTTCAGGCCTCGGTGTGGCATGTTGTTTTGTCCTGCACCAATGCTCTGCCGGACGGCGTCGCGCCTGCCAGTCGGGGCAAAGGCGTACTGGCCCCGGACATGCCGAGCCGCGACCGGAGGCGAATGCACGCTCGCGCCAGCAGAGTTCGGCGCCACCCTGAGGTGCGCGCCAATAGATGCTCCATGGGTGTCGGGATCGGCTATCGCACTCGTTCGGCGAGTGGCGGGAAGTCCAGCCACGGGTCGCGAAGCGCGGCGAGACGGTGGCTAGCATGGTTGACGTGGGACACGCGGAAATAGGCCATGATCCGCGGTACAGCGGTCAGGTTCCGGCCAACGGCGTGGGGGACTAAGTGGTGCATCAGCAGTACATCACCCGGCTCGCCGAGTAGCGGGGTACCTCGCTCGGCATCGATCTGCGGGGGCACTTGGGCGGTGACGCCCAGCGACCATTGAGTCCGGAACCACTCCGCCATCCGCAGGTGTCCGCCGATGACGTAACGCAGGGCGCCACCGGCCGGGTCGCTGACGTCGGAAAGCACGACACCCACGAGAAGCGAGAAGGTGCGCAGTTCGGCGGGGTCAAGGTGTGGGCAAGCGACGCCGTCCACGTGCATGGCCTTTTCGGGTTGTGCCTGGCCGAGGTCGCGTTCCGGAACGCGGATCTGGATCTGCGTAGTGGTGACCGGTGCCACGTCGCCGAGGAGTTCGGCTGCGAGCCCGGCTACACCGGACTGAGCAAACAGCGCGAGCAGGTCCCGATGGTCACCAAGGTGCGGGGCGAAGGTCCGCTGCGTGAACTCGGCGAGCCGGCGTTGATCTAGGCCGGCGCGGTACCAGTCGGTTACCAGCGCCGTCGCACGGTCGATCAATTGCGTCGGAACGAAGTTGCGTTTGACGACCGCTCCCTTGTTGGTGAAGGTGGACAGGTCGTCAGCGGTGAGGGGCATGGTCGTTTCCCATCATTGACGGACTACAGATGTTGTAGAACCTGATCGGATGCGTCCAGGGCGCTCGCGATGATGGCTTCCCCCAGTTCGGCGGAGGCCAGCCGCGGGTCACCGCCAATGATGCCGAAGTTGGAGATGCGGTCATCGCCCGAACTCCACGGCCACGTGGTGCCACGGTCGAGGACGAGTCGCTGGATCTCGTGGCGGTGGGCTGGGTCGTCGACGAACGTCTCCGGTAGTCGGTCCAGGTGTACATCGCTGGGGGCGAAGGTCAGCATTACGCTGGTTTCTTCCACGCCCGCGTGGATCTCCGGCAGTTCCGATGTCGCATGTGCGGTCGAGAGTGAACTGGGGTGGATGATGCAGACCTGCACCTGATGCGTGGCCTGCAGTTCGTAGCTAACTGCCTCGAGGATGCCGCGATTGCCGCCATGCCCGTTGACGATGAGAAGCCGGCGGGCCGGGGTGGCCCGCGCGAACTCGCCGACAATGGCATTGAGCAGGGTGGTAAGTACGCCGACCCTTAGGGAGACAGTGCCCAGGGCCCAGGAGTGTTCCAGGGACAGGCCATACGGCAGCGCCGGCAGCGCCCAGAGGTCGTGTGTGTCGCCGTAGTGGTCGATGAGCCGGTTGGTGAACTGGGCGGCGATGACGGTGTCGGTGTGCAGGGGCAGGTGCGGGCCGTGCTGTTCATATGAGCCGATGGGCAGGCACAGGACCGATCGCTCGGTCAGGTACGTGGCTATCTCCGGCGCCGGGAGCGATCCGTACCAACGGTTCATGCCCGATCTCGCCGGCCGACGCGGATGAGGAACTCGTTGTCCTCGGCGAAGGTGTCGGTGTCGCTGTATCGGGCAAGGGTGGCACGCACAGCGCTGTCGAACTCGCCGAGTCGGTCGCCAAACAGTTGTGGCGCGGCGAACGAGGTGGAGTGCAGGTACCCGAGGATGCTGTCGGCGGTCCAGGTCCGGTTGACGGGCACAGTGTGCTCTTCGACCTGGCTGAACGGCGACTCACGCATGATCTCGCTGTACGGGCGGTTGTGATGCTGGAACGTGCGTTCGCCAGCGCGACGCTGCTCGCCGAGGAAGTCCTGGATGACCGCGCGGATTGCGGCCTTCCAGTCGCTGGTAGCGGTCCAGAAACTGTTGTCGCCGAAGATCGCGACCGCGCCGTCCGGGCTGACCTGCGCGTCCAATCGGGTCAGGATCGCGGCCTGGTCGAGCCAGTGGAACGCTCGGCAGATCGTCACCAGTTCGGCCTGCCATCCTGCCGGTGGCGTGAACTTCTCCGCCGTGACCTCCTGCAGCCGCAGCTGAGCGTCGGCGGCTAGCTGCGGGCGGAGCGCGTCTTCGGCAGCGGCGAGCATGTCTGGATCGTTGTCGATGGCGATGATGTCATCGAAACGGCCAAGCAGAGCCTCGACCACGAGGCCGGTGCCGGTGCCTACGTCGAGTAGGCGCCGCGGCGCACCGGTAGGGACCGCGGCATCCAACACGTCGGCCACGGTCGCCGGGATGCCGGGCCGGTACTGCCGGTAGAAGCCGACGGTTCCATGAAACAGACTCATGATCATCTCCGTGTAGCGAGTTCTGTGAGGTGCTGGCTGGCGGCGGTGAGATCAGCGGCCACGAGTAGGTCAACGTCGTCGAGCCGTTCGGGCTGGGGTACTGGTCGTCCGTTCGACACCCAGATGACGGTAATCCCGGCACTTCGGGCACCGATGACGTCGCAATCCCAGTCGTCGCCGATGTGCACCATATTCGCCGGGCTGCTTTGGCACGCGGTGGCCACGCAATGGAAAGCGGCTGAATCGGGTTTGGAGTAGCCGGTCCGACAGGAGGGGAAGTAGTCGGTCACCCACGGAGACAGCAGGGTCCGCAAACGGTCAGTATCGGCCTCCAGGCAGCTCGCATTCGACAACGTGACGATGGTGGCATGTCGACTCATGGTCCGCAGCGCCGCTCCTGCCCCTGGCAGGAGCTGCACCGGGGGCGACTTGGCGGGTGTCGGGAAGGCGCTCACGGGGATCTGCAGCGCATCGCAGACCTCCGCAATGACTGCGGGATCGATCGAGGCTCGGGTGTACAACTGCTGGCGGATGACCGAGCGCGCGTCGGCGGGCCTGAGCGGCGAAGCCTTCACCAAGATCGTGGCCACCGTGGGTCCTTCGAGCTGGCAAAGGGTGCCCCCGACATCGATGCTTAGCAGTATCCGTTTCACGAGGCACTATCCACTGCTGGCAGGGCAGTGACAATCGCGTCGATTCTGGCCTGCCGGATCGCCGGAGTGCTTGCCTCGGCGAGGAATGTGAGCGCGTAGCGGCGCTCGGCCTCGTCTAGGACGGTTAGGTCACGCCGCGCGGCACGGACTGCGGTCGCCAGGTCGTCGGGTATCGACCGGGTGCGCCATCCGTGCGGTAGGTGCAAGATGCCGGCCCACGGTCCGGCGGGAGGTGCGTGCGATGGGTCGGGCAGGCGCAGGACGGTGACGTCGTCGAAGCTCAAGATCTGCACCTGTACCGGCCGAGCGTCGGGGAGTTGGAGCTGGCCTGTCAGGAAGGTGTCGTGTCCGTCGAGTCGTTCGGACAGCACGAGCAACGTACCGTTCGAGTCTGCTGCGACGGTCCCGGTGATGGGCAGGCGCTGAATGGTTTCGGGCATCAGCAGCTCCTTGGCATGGCGCCCAAGCCCGGAGACTTGGGAACGGTGATTACTCCGTGTGAGGGCAGCCAAGGCTGTGCATACCTTCGCTGCCGTACCGGTTCCCACTGCAACCGATACTCGACTGCGGCGATCGCATTCGGATAGGCGGCGGCGAGGTGAACGGCCGGAACAAAAGAGCGGCCGTGCGGGTAGACCGGCACGCCGAGTGTTTGCGCCGCGGTCACCAGCTCGACCGCGCGTGTGAGTCCGCCGCACGCCACTACGTCAAGTGTGAACGCCTGTAGCTTGAGTCGGAGAATCGTCGCAGCGTCGGCATGCACGAGGAGCCGTTCACCGAGGGCCAACGGGATATTCATCGCCAATGCCCCATACATGTCGAGATCACATTGTGGTAGTGGGTCCTCCAGCCAGCGCACCGAAGCCGGGTCCAGCTCATCGAGGAACAGGCAGGCGAATTCGGGATCCCAGGTGAAGACGGCGTCGAATGCAGCCTCCTGCCTGAGCGCTGCCTCCATCGCCCGTACCGCCACGGCAAGCCGGACGGCCTCCGCCTTGCGGTCGTCGGCTGCTGGATTCTTGCGCAGGCCCCATTTTGTGAATTGCCATCCGTCGCGGTTGACGCGCTCGACGGCCGCGACGGGTATGCCATTTGTTACGTCGAGGCTCAGCCATGAGGCGTAGAGCGACACCCGCTGCTGCGGCGCCGCTGCAAGCAGGTCAGCGACAGGGACTTGGGCAAGTTGGCTATGTAGGTCCCAAGCGGCGCAATCCACCGCGCCGACGGCCCACGATGCCACCACGCTGGTGTCTGCCCGGATCGCCCTACACAGGGCCGCATGGAGTCTCTGGTGGTCGTTCACCGGCTCGCCGAGGACTGGGAGCGCCAGGACAGCCTCCACGTACCGCCCAATCTCCGTCGTCACCGGCCCGTACCAGCCGATCGCCCCGGCCGCGTGAAGGGCAACGAACGTGGCGTCCTCACCCAGCCCGGCTTCGGTGGTGACGACGCGAACACCGGCAATCCTGGCTACCATCAGCTCTTCCGCTTGGCTAGCAGTGCCTCGGCCGCCGAGGTAACGCCGGCGACATCGAACCCGGCGTGCGCCGCCAACCTCTCCTGTGGCATGGGGATCGGTGGCTCGGCCCAGCCGATTACGTCGACGTCGCGTTTCAGCCTTCCGCCGAGCAGCCCCCAGATCGCGGCCGGGTGCCCGAGCGTCACGATGAGGACGGCGGCGTGAGTTCCGAAGTAGTGGTGCAGGTCCGGCTCTGCAAGCGCCGTCAGGTCGTGGACGTTGACTACCCGGATCTGACAGCCAGAGCAGCTGCGGATCCCCACCACGGCGTCGGTGACCACCGCCGTGGCCAGATCGCCGGCGCACACTAGCGTCAGGTCTGGCTCGCCCGGGTCGCTCAGGTGGCGCCAGACCGCCAAGCCGCAGTGACGCTCTTCATCGATCGTCTCCCGAGAGTGGGTCATGGTGGTGTGCTTGCCAGCGACGATGACGTTGACGCGCCCTGTTGACCGCAACGCCTCATCGAGCGCGACAGCGACCCGGCCTGAGTCGGCGGGTGTGAAAACGCGTACGGCCGGGTCGCCCGTCCCTAACAGCGCCGTGATCAGGGAAGGGTCTCCGTGGCTGTACACGTTGTGCCAGCCATACGAGGTCAACAGCAGGTTGATGCTCGGCAAGGCATGCTTGATGAGCCGCCGTTGCTTGAGCTGCCCGACCAATCCGGTCAGCAACAGCGGAGCGAATGCCTCGTACGAGACAATCAGGCCGCGATGGCCTGCCGCCGTCCACCCGGCAGCCCAGCCGAGGAGCACTTCCTCAGCAAGCACCTCATGCGTCCAAGCTTCGCCCTGCAGGTCGCCGAGCCGGTTCGACCGCAGTTCGTCTGGGCTGAAGACCTTGAGGTGGCCGGTTGCGGCGTGCGCCCGCAGAACCGCGGTTACCTCCGTTGTGAAACCCCTGCCCGCTGCCGGTGCTGACGGAGGCAACGGCGGGGTGTCCGGTACCACGCTGCCAACGTCAATGAGATCCAGCGCGGACGCGAGCGCACCAAGGGGATGCGCGTCGGCGTCGAACAGTTCGCTGGGCCGGTAGGACGACAGCCAGGCACGCAGGGCCGCCAACTGACAGGGATCGCCAGTGAGGTTTGTGAGCGGTGTTTTGTGCTCCCCAATGGGGCCGGACCAGCCCTTCACGCAGCGTAGGAATACCACACGCTGTGCTCCATTGGCGGTTGCCTTGACGCCGGCCACGAGGACCCGGTGGAACTCGGCATGCTCGACCAAACCGGCGCCTGTCCCAACTTCTACGACGACCGGCTCCCAGCCCAGACCGCGTGCGTAAGCGCTCACCTCCTCGTCGCTCATGCCACCCAGCAGCGACGGGCCGCCCATTCGATGGCCGTTGAGATGGACGACCGGTAGCACCCTGCTGTCGGATAGCGCGCGGTGTGCCAGCCAGGACGCCGCCGTAGTCGGCGTCTCGCATTCGCCGTCACCGATGATCGGCACGACGACACGGTTCGGGTGGTCCAGCGCCAGGCCCTGGGCGAAGGCGAACGCGCCTCCGAGCCACCCGCCCATATACGCACCGGCCGGCAACTCGGGATGAGTCTCCGAGCCGAGCGCGTCTCCGTCCGGGAACGCCGCAGCCAGCGCCGCCAGCCCATCAGCGTCGCGCCGATACCGTGAATCCATTTTGGCGATGTCGCCAGTCATCCAGGCCAATGCGCGCTGGACGACACCAGCATGGCCGGCGCCCAGAATTGGAACTAACTGCACACCGATGCCGCAGCCTGCGGCGAGGCCGGCATGCGCTAGCACCCAAGCCGTGCCGGGCACTGTGCCCCAATGACCTGCCGGGCGCGGCTTAACGTCGGACTCGTCAAGGCGGTCGACAGCGAGCACGTTCGACCGAAGGTGAAGCTGCGCAACCGACAGGTACGTGAGCGCCCGCCAAAGGGCATCCGCAAGATGGGCGAGATCCACCGACACTTCAGACTCTCACCAGTCGTTCGCCAGCAAAGGTGAAGTACCACAACGGCCGGTAGCACTCCCACGCCTGCGGCCGCAACCCACGCCCACCCAGAATCTGTTCGATCGATGCCCTGGCTTGTAGATAGAACTCCAACTGTTCGGCGCCCGGCGTCCGCAAACCCGCCATGATCGAGTTGTGGGCCTGGTACACCTGGAAGTTGGGAAACTCGGTCACGTGTTCGCCGAGTGCGGCCACACCGGCTCGCATTTCGGTGAGTGGATCGAGGCCCACGATGTAGGTAAACGAGGTGCCGAGTCCGGCTTGGCGGGCCCGACGGAGCAGGTCGGGCATGTCGACCCGTTGGAGCCGTGCCTTGCTCGCCTTCAACAGCAGGTCACGCCGGGTGAAGCACTCGGCCGTCAACCGCAGCACGAACGGCGCGACGCGAGCAGCAAGATCGGCGAAGGCGGCGTCGGACTGGATGACCGACGTCAGGAAGCCGATCCGGGCGCCGATACCCTGTGAACCGAGCGCGGCCCGCAGGCCTACCAGATGAGCAACGGCGGCGTCTTCCCGCTCGAAGCACCCAGTCGAGACAGTCACCTCGCGGAGTTCGTTCAAGTTCCGGCGCGGGTGCTGCTCAACCATTGCCGCCAGCAGTTCGGTGAGCTCCCGCTCCTCGGAGAAACGCGGGTCGGCGGCAGCTTCCAGCGTGTTCGGGCAGAACGCGCAGCCCACACAGCGGCTCCGGGCGTTCGGGTTCAACGTCGCGGCCCTGCCGCCATCGCGGAAGTAGCCTCCAACCGCCTCGTCGGCATCGATCCGCTGGACAGTGCCAATACGCTGCTGTCCCAAATGCAGATCGTGATCCACAAGACGGAACGGCGACCCTGCCGCATTCAGCGGCACGATCACCTTCCATGAAACCCTCGGCACCGAGGCAATTGTTACGCCCACTCGAGCTCGGTGCTGACAGATATCCGACGAGATTCCGTATAGGTTCAGCGCGATCAGCACAGCATCCTCGACTGGTACCTCATACCGAGCGGCCAGCCTGGCTAACTCATCCATCTCCAGCTTGGTGTTGGGCGTCGCTATAGGCATCCGAGCCTGCCTTCGAATCGTGGGCCAAGTCCGCATGCATCGTGGTCGGCGGAACTCCGCAGGCCTCCGACGAGGCCAGCCTGAAAACCAGACCCCCTTGCTTGCGTCGATCTCTACGGATCGGCAGTTTCACACCCCGGACGTGGGTGCCGGAGGCGATCGGCGATCTTGCGCGGTCGCGGTAGCCGTTGCTTTACGCCGGTGGGTTCCTCGCGCAGTTAAGCTGAGCGACCCGCGGAATTAAGCCTGACATTTCTGGGAATTGCCTCGGCGTCAGTCTGATGCAGCACGTCCCACCATGCCGCTCCTTGTCCATCGACGGGAGCCGCTCAAGTCTCTCGAAGACGGGGCTCGCTGTCGACCCCCATGGTGGGGGGCCACGATGGGGGTAGCGGTCGCCGCTGCGGCGAGGATCATTTGAGGCACCGGCGTTTTCGGTGAGGCGCCGAACCGACTTGTCGCCAGCGACGCGAAGTGATCACATATCGATCAAGGTCGTTCGTTTGGCGGGAGGTTGTCGTGGGCGTCCAGGTCGATCCGTCTTGGTGGACGTCGGGTGTCTGGGAGGGTCGACCGATCCGCGACTTCCTGGAGCGCCGTGACGTCGCCGCCACGTTCCGATTCCTGCATGCCCGTGGGGTCTCCTACGGCGCCATCGCCGCGTTGGTCGGCGTGTCCCCGAATCGAGCCGCCGAGATCACCAAGGGCAAGCGCCAGGTAACGGCCTACGACGTCCTCGAACGCATCGCGGTCGGACTAGGTGTTCCCCGAGTCTGGATGGGCTTGGGCCAGGACGGGACGGGTGCGAGGCCCTCGATTGACCAGGAGGTGGAAGGTTCAGCGGACTTCCCACCAGTCGGGCGACCAGCAGGAGGCCGGCCCGATGAAGCGATCAACGCGCTCGCCCGGCTTCGTACCGGGCTGGACGAGGCGCTCGCCTCATCGACCGTCACTCCGCGACAACTCGATCTGATCGAGGAAGCGGCCGGCGAGCACATGCGGATTTATCCGGCAGCCCCGCCTGGGGTGATGCTGTCGCGGCTGGCCGCCGAGTGTGTCGAGGTGCAAATTCTGTCCCGGCGTAGACAGCCGGCGGCGGTTCAGGCGCGGCTCTCCGGCACGGCGGCCCTGTTGGCGACCATGTGTGCCGACGCGCTCATGCGGCTTGGGGACGTCGACGAGGCACGCCTGTGGTATCGGACAGCGATCCACGCGGCAGACGACAGCTCGGACAGCCGGCTACGAGTGCTGGTCCGCGCCCAAGCGGCGATGCTGCCCTACTACTTCGGTGACCCCTGGCAGACGGTCGTCCTGGCGGAGGCAGCGCTGGCGGTCACCGCGACGCCGTCGTCCTCGGCGGCGCTTGCTGCGGCGGGACGCGCCCGGGCGTTGGCCCGGCTCGGATCGGCCGAGCAGGCGCGGCAGGCGATCGTCCAGGCCCGGCAGTTGTTCGAGCAGGTCGGCGATGATGACAGTGACACGGCCTTCCGCTTTCCGGTGAAGCGCATGTTGTTCTACCTCTCCGGAGCGAGTACCTGGCTGGGCGACACGAGCGAGGCCTACCGGGTGCAGGACGAGGCACTGTGCCTCTACGGGCCGTCGCCTTCAGTGCCGATTGATCCCGCCCTCCTCGCGCTCGACCGATCGATGTGCCTGGTGCGTGACCGCCGAGCGGCAGAGGCCGCAGCGTCGGCCCTCGACGCCGTCGCCACCCTGCCCGAGGCGCAGCGCACGGAGATCGTACTGACGAGGGCAAGCGACGTGGTCTCGGCGATTCCGGTGAGACATCGCGGCAGCGAGACCGCCGAGTTGACGGACTATGTGCGAGCCTGCCGGGAACGCGCCCGTACGCTTGCTGCCGGAACTGCCGCGCTCGATCCCTAGGGGCCCCATGTTCGTCGAAACGCGAACACGTCCGGCGCTCGCCGAGGTGTGTCGTCGCCTGGAGTTGTCCGACGCCGACGCTGTCCTGATCCGGCATCACACGAACGCGGTATACGCGGTCGGCGATGTGGTGGTCAAGATCGCTCCGGCGGAATTCGGCGTGGAGCGCATGAGCGCCGTGGTAGCCGTCGTGCGGTGGCTGGCTGGTCAGGGGTTCCCGACTGTTGGCCTTAGCTCGCGCCTGCCACAGCCCCTGCTGGTGGGCGAGCATGCCGTGACTGTCTGGCAACGGCTCGATGCGGCGATCGACACTCCGGTCACTATGGCCGAGTTGGGTACTCTGCTCCGGCAGTTGCACGCCCTGCCGGCTCCTCCGGTGAGCCTGCCGACCTTAATGCCGATGGACAGCATCCGGCGGTCAGTGCAAAGGTCGACCATCCTAACCGCGAGGGACCGTGACCTGCTGCTGAAGCGTCTCGAACCGCTCGCGGCCCGCTGGCGTGAGATGAGCTTCCCTCGGGGCGCGAGCCTGATCCAGTCCGATCCCCAGACGCGCAACGCACTACGCCGCTCCGACGGCACGCCAGTACTTGCCGACTGGGACGGCGCCGCCGTCGGTCCGCGGGAATGGGACCTGGCCACCGTCGCTGTGCACTGTCGCCGGTTTACCCCACCGGGCCCTGCCGCCTTCTCTGACTTCACCGCTACATACGGCTGGGATGTCACCTCGTGGCGCGGCTTCGAGGAGTTGTGCCAACTCCGCGAACTACAGATGATCGCCACCAACGCCCGCAAGTCCCGTCCCGGCACTGATGCCGAGGCCGAGGTGCTCCGCCGCATCATCGCCCTCAGACGGGGCGACCAGGACATCGTCCCGTGGCGCATCCTCTAACCTCCCGGGCCGGCTTGACGGTCGGGCAGTCAGGGTCCTCCGCCGGGACAGCCGTTCCGCCTCCAGTCGTCGGCGATACAGACCATGGGGCCGGGCCAACCAGCCTGACGTCGAATGTCACGGAGCGGGTTGCTCGTCGGCGTCGAGCCGACCCAGTGTTCGGCGGACATGCGCCTTGAGAAGTGGCTCTGCTCGCTGGATCGCCCGATGAACGGGGCTCTGCGGAGGATACCGGTGGAGGATTTCCTCGATGCGCTCGGCGAGCTCGAGACGTTGTCCCCGCGGTCCGACCGTGAGGTCTGCAGTGACGAGCGCGTCCATCAGGGGTCCCTCTTCGAGCGGAAAAACCGCGAGTTGGTCCGCCAGGCCGCGCTCAGCCGCTTCGATGCGGGCGCAGGTGTGATGGGCGACCAGCCCGACTAGCCGCAGCGGGTAGCCGTTACGTCTCAGGTATCGGGCGCCGTCGAGGGAGTGTAGGCCGGTGTCCACGAGGTCAGGCGCATAACCAACGTCGTGTAGCCAGGCGGCTGCCACCAGCAGGTCACGATCGGCCGGCACCACCGTCCTCGTCAGTTCCGTGGCCCGTTGGCCGACACCCTGGACGTGGGCCCAGCGCCGGGCCATTTGTGGGGAGTCGAGCAGGCCAGCAGCAAGGTCCTTGGCGTTGGCCGTTAGGTCAGACACCCTCCGAACGTAGCCGCACGGCGGGCCGCCGCCCTACCGGCTCGGCGAGACGGTTGGGACGTCCCCGGCCCGGGAAACGCCCCTCCGGCGTCAGCCGATGTACGGTGCGGTCCGGCCGTCGAGGGCGTGGTCGATACGCAGTCGCATTGAGGGGTGGATGTCCAACTGGTCGAGTTCGGCGGGATCCACCCAACGGACCTGACGTGACTCGCTGGAGGTCGTCAGATTCCCACCGACAGGTCTGGCGTTGAAGCACAGCGAGAATTGCTGGCGCACCTCACCGTCGTCGTAGGCCATCACATGGTGGGGGTTGGTGTAGGTGCCGACCAGACCCGTGATCTCCACCTCGATCCCCGTCTCCTCGCGCACCTCGCGCACCACCGTGTCGGCGATCGACTCACCGATATCGTGGCCACCGCCAGGAAGAGCCCACAGGTTGTTGTCGGTGCGGTGGATCATCAACAACTCTCCGTGTTCGTTACGAACGGCCGCGACCACTGACGGCACCACACTGTTGGCTTCGGGGGCGTCAGGGTCGTTGAAGAAGTCGCGGCGTGGCATCCGTCATCTCCCGTCGAACGCGGCTATCGCCGCGTTGATGTCCGAGGTGGGCTTGGCCTGCGTCCAGACCCGGTCGAAGCTGGTGAGGTAGTGGTCGACGACTCGGCCACCAGGTACGCGCCGGAGATGTAGCACCGGGTTGTGGGCGGCAGTGGATCCGTACACGTGGGTGTTAACCAGCATGGCCTCGTCCACTCGGAAGATGGACGCGTACAACGTCGTATCGTGCAGCCGGACCTGCACGCCAGAAATGGCCAAGATCGGCTCGTAGTAACGCAGGCTCAGCAGCACTCGGTGGGCGAGCCCAATTCCGAATCCCTCCTCCTCTCCGCGGCGGCGTACTGCAGCACCGTTCGGATCGGCCAGCAGGACTCGTATCCGGCAGCCCTGGCGTGCCCGGTCACCGAGCTGGGTGATGTCGTGGAGCTCAGGCAGGAACAGCCCGGCGTAGACCAGGATGTCAACCGACTCCTTTGCCTGCTGGATCAGCGACCTCCACAGCTCCAGCGGCACCGCTGACCGGGACGGGTAGAACTCGACCATTTCAGCCCGCCCCGCGGACACCGCCCTGGGATCGTCCACAAGCGAAGGCCATAGGTAGGTCTCGTCGACGCCCAACAAGTCCGCAGCCGCGACGCGGTGAGCGCGGTGCGGAACGCGATCGCGGGTGATCCAGCGCTCCACCGTCTTCGGATCGACTCCGATCAGCTCCGCGCACCGCTGGGTAGTCAGCCCCTTCGCCGATACGGCTCCCCGCAGACGCTCGTTCGGCATCAGAGGTCCAGACCTGGCGAGGGACGCATAGGGGCCTTTATACCCCCACCGAGACGTCCGCGACAGTCCCTGACCGGCGGTGGCCGCATCCCCACGATCAGCGATCGGATGTCGAGGCGAGTGTGATCGCTGGGAAGCCCACCCGGTCATGCCAACGGCCCGCTCGCAGAAGCCAACGCGCTGGCATCACCTCACCTCAGGAGAGAGCGCCTTGACCACGATGGCCATGAACGCCCCTACCGCCACCACCGCTGTGTTCGGGTCGCAGTCCGCAGGGCACCCAGGGTGGCCGGCGCACAGCCAAGTTGATCCGAACTGGTGGATCGACGGGCACTTCGGGAGCCACTCGCTTGCCGACCTGCTGCGTCAGCGTGACATCGGCGCCCTATTCCGCTTCCTCAAATCGCGGGGCTGGAGCCAAGCGACGATCGCTGCGGTGACCGGAACGACTGAGAACCAGGTCCGAGCGGTGATCCAGGGGCGCCAACGAGTTACCTCTTATGACGTGCTCGAACGAATCGCCGGAAGGCTGGGAATTCCGCGAGGTCTCATGGGGCTCGCGTACGTGCCCTCATGCACCTCGACTGGAAGCACCCGGAATCCGGCGGCCTAGTTGTGGCCAACCTCGTCACGGTGGGGGCTCAAGGTGGCCCGCCACGGTGGTTCTGGTTCTGGCTCGGTGACGACGCAATCATCGACATTCACATGTGCATCAACGGTCAGCTATCGGGACCAACTGCCAAGAGGCTGCCGAGCAGAGCCACCAGTGTGACCTGAACCGGGACCAACCCGTCGACGGACCGCCCCAGAACGGTTCCGGCGCTACGCGGTTCCCACTTCCGATTCACGTGGCAAGGTCCCCACCTGCCTCGGCGCCTTGGCTACGCCCGTTAAAGCTCTCGAACCAGGAAGGAATGTTGTGCCTGTTGCTCGGAGGCTTGCGCTTCTGCTGCTGATCCCGTTGGTGGCGACTCTGGTCTTCGCCTCGTGGGGTGTGGCGTCGACGAGCCGTCAGGCGCGCAGTGCCGACCGCCTGCAGTCGCTGGTGGCGGTGTCGGCCGCGGTGGGTGAGGTGCTGCACGAACTCGACCGGGAGCGGCAGGTCGCCGGCGAGCTGGTCGGTGATCCGACGGGTGGCCTCAACGGTTATCTCGAGCAGGTCGCGGCATCCGACGGGGCGGTGGAGGCCTACCGGCGGCGCCGTGGCGAGCTCGATGCTTCGGATTCGGTCAGTCGGCTGGTGGGGTCGTTCGATGAGCAGCTGCGGTTGCTTCCGGGGTTTCGGGAGCAGGTCAAGGCGCGGTCGGCGTCGCTGACGGCGGTGCTGGTGCGGTATCGGGCGGTGCTCGCGCAGGGGCTGGCGGTGCGGGAGGCCGTGGGTCAGGTCGGCGGTGCGGACGGTGCGGTGGCTGACCAGTTGCGGGTGGCGGCGGCGTTGTCGCAGGCCGGGCAGTACGCGGGTCTCCAACAGGCAGCTGTAGTGGCGAACAACGGCGCCGTGGTGTCGCAGGCGGTGCAGCGGGAGCTGGCCGCGACCCGTGCTGGGTATGAGGAGGCGTTGCTGGCGGTGTCGCAGCGGTCGCCGGCGCGGTGGCGGTCGTGGCTGGACCAGGCGCTGTCAGGCCCGCAGGTCCTCGCGGCGCAGCGTCTCGACGACGAGGTCGCTCGCATTCAGGTGGGTCAGCGGTTGCGGGTGAACGCGTCCCGGTGGGCTGCGGCCAGTAGTGAGCGGCGCGACCGTCTGCACGAGGTGCAGACCCGCGTCGACGCGGATATCGCCGCCGAGGTGGGGCGGCAACGCCGACAGCAGTGGGTGACCACGGGTGTGCTGTCGGCGGTCGCCGTGGCGCTGACCGTGGCCGCCGCGGCGCTGGCGTGGCGGCAGGGGCGGGCGTTGGCGCGGCGGCTGCGGCGGGTCCGTGACGCGGTGACCCGTGTCGCTGAGCGGGACCTGCCGGACCTGGTCCGCCGCGTTGACGCGGCGGATCCTGCCGACCCGGCGTCGGTTCCGCCGCCGCCTGCCGCGCTGGCACTCGATCCGGCGCGGGACGAGGTGGACGAGGTGGCCGCCGCGTTCGACACGCTGGCGTTGAACACGTACCGGATCTCGACGGATCTGGCGCGGCAGCGGCGGGTGGCCGCCGGTGCGGTGGAGGCGGTGGGGCGGCGGTGTCAGGGGATGACGCATCGGCTGCTGCGCGAGTTGGACATGGCCGAGCGGGACGAGAAGGACGCCGCGACCCTGGCGACGTTCTTCGCGGTGGACAGTCTCGCCGCACAGTTGCTGCACGCCACGCAGAGCCTGTTGGTGCTGTCGGGACGTTCGTTGGGGGCGGTGCACCCGCAGCCGGCGGAGCTGGTGACGGTGGCGCAGGCGGCGCAGGGCCGGATCCAGGAGTACCGGCGGGTGCGGCTCGGGGTGATCGACGAGCGGGTTCTGGTGCCGCCACCGATGATTGACGACCTGGTGCACCTGTTGGCGTCGCTGCTGGACAACGCGACCCGCTACAGCCCCGGCGACGCGGTGGTCACCGGGCATCTTCTGGGCAACCGGGTGATCATCCAGGTCACCGACACCGGGCCCGGCATCAAGGCGGACCTGCTGGCTCGGCTCAACGCCGAGCTGGCCGAGCCCGCGCCGATGATCGAGGTGGAGCACATCCGGCGCCAGGGCCTGGCCACCGTCGCGCTGCTGGCCGCGGCGCACGGGTTGCGCGTGCGGCTGCTGCCGGGACAGCTGCACGGCACGGTCGCGGAAGTCGAGATCCCCGCCGACAAGCTCCTGATCAGCATTCCTGAGCCGGCCGCGCTGCCGGCCGGCCCGATCGCCGGCCGGCGTGCTCCCGGCGGCACGCCCGCGTCCACCCTCACCCTGCCCGCGGCGGCGCCGGCCCGGCGCGGCGGCTCGGCCGCGCTGCCCACCGGACGCCGGTCGTCCAGCCTCAGCGTGATGGACGGCCCTACTCAGGCGCTGCCAGTGATTCCGGTGCCCCGCCGGGCGCCTGAGTCGGAGTCGACGCCGGCCTACGACGAGACAGCCCGACACCTGCCGGCGCCGGCGTGGTTCGTCGAGGGAGCCACGGTGCACATGCCCGCCACCCCTGCGCGCGGGCTGCCCGGGCAGGACGCCACCACGGCCAACGGCCTGCCGAAGCGGCAGCCCATGTCCGCGTTCACACCCCCGCCCCTGCCCGCTGCCGACGCGCCGGTCCGCTCGATCGGTGGCCTGGCTCGTACGGCGGGGGCCTACCAGCGCGGCCTCGACCGCCGCTTTCCCCAGTCGAAGGGCCAGTCATGAGCGATCTGAGTTACCTGCTGAACACCAACCTCGTCGCCCG
Organism: Micromonospora echinospora; assembly: GCF_014203425.1. NCBI lineage: Bacteria > Bacillati > Actinomycetota > Actinomycetes > Micromonosporales > Micromonosporaceae > Micromonospora > Micromonospora echinospora. The sequence goes on along the minus strand of NZ_JACHJC010000001.1, from coordinate 381,937 downwards.
CGTGCCCGGGATCAGCCGGGCCGTGGCCGTGTCGGCTGACGGGCTGCTGTTGGCCTGGACCGACGGGCTCAACCGGGACGCCGCCGAGCGCCTCGCCGCGGTGGCGGCCGGAATGAACAGCCTGCTCAACGGCGCCGCCCGCGACCTGTCCGCGGGCGGGGTGCGGGGCAACCTGACCGAGCTGGCGCACGGGTTCCTGATTCTGGTGGCGGTGAGCACCGGCGCGTCGCTGCTGACCCTGGCCACCCGCGACGCGGACCTCGCGTTCGTCACCGAGGAACTCGGCCGTTTCGCCGAGCAGGTCGGCGACCAGCTCACCCCCGCCTTCGCCGGCACGCTCACCGCTGCGGCGGCCGGCCGGCGATGACCGCACCCGCCCTTACCGTCCGGGGACCCGCCGGTGGGCCGCCGAGCCTGAAGATCGTGCTCACCGGGCCGTTCGGCGTCGGGAAGACCACCCTCGTCGGCGCGGTTTCCGACATCGCACCGGTCATCACCGAGGCACGTATGTCCGCCGGCAACGCCGCCGACGACACGACCCTCATGCCGGCCAAGACGACCACAACGGTGGCGATGGACTTCGGCCGCCTCGACGTCGACGGCGTCACCGTCTACGTCTACGGCACCCCGGGCCAGCACCGCTTCTGGTTCATGTGGGACGCCATCGTCCGGGGTGCCGCCGGCTCCGTGGTCCTGGTCGACACCCGCCGCCTGCAGGACTCGTTTCGGCACCTCGACTACGTCGACCACGTGCGGCTGCCTTACGTCGTCGCGGTCAACCAGTTCCCCGGTGCCCGCTCCTACCCCGCGTCGGCCATCCGTGAAGCCCTCGCCCTGGCCGCGGACGTGCCGATCGTCGACATCGACGCCCGTGACCGCGACAGCGTGCGCCGGCTGCTCATCGCCCTCATCGAGCACGTCATCACCCAGACCAGGCCCCGCTCGGCGGTCGCTCGGCCCTGAGCACCCGCGGAACCCGCCCCTCACCCCTGACGAAGGAGCATCTTCGATGTCTGATCCTCGGCCACACCTGCGACGTCGGCTCGCCGCCCTGACCGCTGCCGGTCTTTTGCTGACCGGCGTCGCGTGTACCAGCACCGCCACCGACTCCGGCTCGGTCCGGGTGGGGCTGCTGGTCTCACTGTCGGGCACCTACGCCACCGTCGGCGTGGACATGCAGCGCGGCTTCCGCCTCTACCTCGACACACACGACGGCAAACTCGGAGGCCGGAAGGTCGACCTGGTCGTGGCCGACGAGGGCGACGGCCCCGCCACGGCCGTCCCCGCCGCGCAGAAGCTCCTCGAACGCGACCAGGTGGTCGCCCTGACCGGGCTGGTTGGCGGCGCGACGGTCGACAAGGTGCAGACCCTCACCACGCAGCGGAAGGTCCCCCTGCTCGGCGCGAATGCGCGGCCGGCGTTCGCGCCGGTCGGCGGCAAGCCTCGCGACCTGGCCTACACCTGGCACACCTCCTACAACTCCGACGAGCCGGGCATCGCCATCGCCGAGTACGTCAGGGCGCAGGTCGGCGACGGTCAGGTGTACGCGATCGGCCCGGACTACCAGGGCGGATACGACGAACTACGGGGCTTCACCGACACCTTCACCCGCCTCGGCGGGAAACTCGCCAACCCCGACGGGAGGACGCTGTTCACGCCGTTCCCGGCGACGGAGAACTTCCTGCCGTACCTGAACAAGGCCGCCGAGACCAAACCGAAGGCCGTCTACACCTTCTACGCCGGGGCCGCGGCGGTGGCGTTCGTCAAGCAGTACGCACAGTCCGACCTTGCCGACGTCCCGCTCTACGCCGCCGGCTTCCTGACCGAAGGATCCGTGCTCACCGCGCAAGGATCAGCGGCAACCGGCATCCGCAACGTCCTCAACTACAGCCCCACCCTCGCCAACCAGGCCAACCAGGACTTCGTCGCCGCCTGGTCCGCCGCCGGCCACTCGGGCCAGCCGACGACCTTCGCGATGGCCTCCTACGACGCCGCCGCCGTCCTCGACCGGGCGCTGACCGCCGTAAACGGCGAGGTGAGCGGGGAGAAGCTCAACGCCGCGATCGGGCAGGTCGGGCGGGTCGTCTCCCCGCGTGGGGACTGGCAGTTCGACCCCACAGAGCACCGCCCGGTGCAGCGGTGGTACCTGCGCGAGGTCCGCAACGACGGCCCGGTGCTGTCCAACGTCCTGGTGCAGGACCTCACCACCCTGCCTGCCAGCTGACCACACCAAGCACACGAGAAGGGGGTGCGGTGCGCGTGGACGCCTACCTGATACCCGCCGTCGACGGCGTCGCCTACGGGCTGCTCCTGGCCATCGCCGCCGCGGGGTTGACCGTCGCGTTCGGCGCCGGGGGTGTGCTCAACCTCGCGCACGGCACCCTGATCGCCGCCGGCGGATACGTCGCCGCCGCCACCAGCTCGGGGACATGGCCAAGCCTCGCCGCCGCGGTCGCACTGGCGGCTGGTGTGGGTGCCGCCGGCGGTGGGGTGCTCGCCGCCGCGACCGCCGCACTGCAAGGTCGGGGGCACCTCGACCAGGCGCTGCTCACCTTCGGTGTCGCGCTCGTCGGCGCCGACCTGCTCACCGCCGCCTACGGCTCCGACACCCTGCGACCTCGCCTGCCTGAGGTGTTGGAGGCGACCGTCCGGATTGCCGGGCACCGGTATCCAGTCGACCGGCTCGCCGTGCTGGGCGTCGCTGTCGCGGTCGTCGCCGCCGGCTACGTGGTGCTGCACCGCACCCGCGCCGGGCGGCTGATCCGCGCCACGGTCGACGACCGGGCCATGGTTGCCGGCATCGGTGTGAACCCCCGACTGGTGGACGCGGCAGTCCTGGTCGCCGCCGGGGCACTCGCCGGCCTGGCCGGCGCGTTGACCACGCCGATCCTCGGCGTCGGCCCGCACACCGCCGACACCGCGCTGCTGCTGTCGCTGATCATCGTGGTCTGCGGTGGCCTCGGCTCCGTGCCCGGCGCGCTCACCGCCGCCCTCGCCGTGGGCGTCGTGCAGACCGTCGGCGTGACGTCCTTCCCGGCGCTCGCCCCGTACCTGCTGATCGGGGCCATGGCCGTGGTGCTCCTGGCCCGTCGGACCAGCCTCCCCACAGGGGCGTCGGCATGAGCGGTTCACGGCATCACATCTCGGCGACGGTGGTGCGCGCGCTGGCACGACGCGCGCAACCGTGGTCGGCACTCGGGCTGGCAGCGGCGGTGGTGGGCGCTGTGGCCGTCTCACCGGATCCGTACCTGCACGCCACCGCCGCGCGGATGCTGCCGCTGGCGGTGCTGGCGGTCAGCGTCGCGGTGGTCACCGGCCACGCGGGACTGCCGACGCTCGGCCAGGTCGCCCCGTACGCGGCCGGTGCCTACGCCACCGCCCGGCTCGCCCTCGCCGGCACCGACCTCGCGCTGCTGCACCTGTTGGCGGCGGCCGGGGCGGGAGCCGTGACCGCCGGGGCTCTCGGCGCGTTGCTGGTCCGCTACCGCGCCACGGTGTTCCTCATGCTCAGCCTCGCCGTCGCGGAACTGACCGCGATCACCGCCGCCCAGTGGCGCACGGTCAGCGGCGGCACCGACGGGCTCGCCGGGATCCCCGCCCCCCGCCTACTGCCCGGCCTGCCGCCGCTGCTGGCCGACCGCACGGTGCTCCTCTACACCGCCGCCGTGGCGATCGCCGCGACCGCCGCCGCCATAACGCTGCTCGACGGCGACCGGCGCACGCTGCTGGCGGCCGTACGCGCCAACGAGGCCCGCGCGAGCGCCAGCGGCCACCAAGTCACCGCCTACCTGTGGACGGCGCACACCGGTGCGGGCGCGCTCGCCGGGATCGGCGGGGCCCTACTCATCCACACCCACCGGTGGATCACTCCGGCCGATGTCGGCTTCACCACCGCCGCCCTCGCGCTACTCGCCGTGGTCATCGGCGGCGCAACCTCGCTGCCCGGCGCCGCCGCCGCCACGGTCGCCGTCCTCGCCGTGCGCGACGTCGTGGGGGCGTCGCTGCCCGGTCACGCGCCCCTGCTCCTCGGCGCCCTGTTCGTCACCGCGGTGTACCTGCTGCCCGGCGGCCTGACCGCTCTTTCTGCGCGACTGGCTAGCTTGCCCATCCACCGGCGCCGTCCCACTTTGCACACCCCCGAGGGCCCGGCCCGACCCGTCACCAGGAGCATTCCGTGAGGACCGTCCACCGCATAGACCCCGACGGCGTGCCGTCGCAGCGCGAACCGGGTGACATCGACCGCGCCCACGGCAACGGCCTCGTCGCGACCGGCCTGCGCCACGCCTACGGACAGCTGACCGTCCTCGACCTGGACACGTTCACCGTCGCCCCCGGCGACCGCCACGCCGTCATCGGCCCCAACGGCGCCGGCAAGTCCACCCTGCTGAACATCCTCGCCGGCACCACCCGCACGCAGACCGGCACCATCACCTACAACGGACAAGTCGTCACCCGGCGTGGCCCGGCCTGGCGGGCCCGCGCCGGCATCGGCCGTACCTTCCAACACCCCCGCGTCTACCCGAACCTGACCCTGCTGGACTGCGTGCGCATGGGCGGCTGGCACCACCGCCACCAACCCGAACGCACGCCTCTGGAAGCCCTCGACCTCGTCGGCCTGCTCGGGTACGCCGACTACCCGGCCGCCGCGCTGTCGCACGGGCACCGCCGCATGCTCGACCTCGCCGTCGCCCTGGCCGGGCAACCCCGCGTGCTGCTGCTCGACGAGCCCGCCGCCGGCCTCACCGACACCCTTACCACCCGCCTGCTCGACATCCTCGGGCGTCTACCCGGCTGGATGGCGGTCGTGCTCGTCGAGCACCACATGGACGTCGTCGCCGCCCTCGCCGACTGGACCACCGTCCTGCACCATGGCCACCGCCACACCGACGGCCCCACCGACACCGTGCGCGCCGACCCCGCCGTCACCGCCCTCTACCTCGGCACCGGGGGTGACGATGCTGCGCATCGGTGACCTCGCCGCCGGCTACCGCCCCGACACCCCCGTCCTGCACCACATCACCGTCGATCTGGCGGCCGTCGCCGTGCACACCGTGGCCGGGCCCAACGGCGCCGGGAAGACCACCCTGCTGCACACCCTCGCCGGACACCTGCGACCTACCACCGGGCGGGTCCTGCTCGACGGCCGCGACGTGACCGGCTGGACGCCCGTCCGCGCCGCCCGCACCGGGGTTGCCCTCGCCCCGCAGGGGCGGCGGCTGTGGCCGTCGCTGACCGTCGCCGAACACCTCACCGTCACCCGGCCGCCCGTCCGCCGCCCGGACAGCCGCACCTGGGCAGTGGACGAACTGCTGGAGATGTTCCCGGCCCTCGCGGCCCGGCTGCGCCACCGCGGCCACCAACTCTCCGGCGGGGAGCAGCAGATGCTCACCATCGCCCGCGCCCTGCGCACCGCGCCCCGGCTGCTGCTGTGCGACGAGCCCACCGAAGGACTCGCCCCCACCATGGCCGCGCACGTCACTCACGCGCTGCGGGATCTGCCCTGCCACGGCGTCACCGTCCTCGCCGCTGTGCCGCACGCCCGCGCCGCTGCCACCCTCAGTGACACCGTCTACGTCCTCGCCGACGGACGCCTCACCGGACCCATCGCCACCAGCGGCGGACAGGCCGAGCAGGCGCTACGCGACCACCTCACCCTGGTCTCACCCGCCCTGCCCAACCCTGGACAGGCACACCGATGACCCCCACTACCGCGGCAGTGGCGTCCCTGGTGGTGCTCGCCGCCACCTCCGTACCCGCCGCGACGATGCCAGCACCGATCCCGGTTCAGGCCAGGGCCGCGCACTGTCCCACCTCAGCGGCCCCGCAGCCCCGGCTTGCAGCGGCAGATCACACCCCCGGCCACAGGGGCACTCGGGTGGCGTACCCGCAGCCGGCGCGCGCCCCGCTGCTAGCGCTGGCGGCACGCCTGCGGGCCAGCGCGTGCGACACCGTCGCGGGCCGGTATGACCTCGTGCACTACCGGCAGTGGAACAACCCCGCCCGCTTCGGGGCGGCGGTACGGGAGGTGGTCCGCTGGCGCGGCGACGACCGCTCCGGCGGCCAACTCGCCACCCAGCACCCCACCGGCGTCGTCCCGGTCACCCACGACTGGTGGCAACCCGGCGACCTCTACAGCGTCGGGCTGGTCGACCCCTTCACCCGCACGGACGTGCTGCGGGAAGACCTCGGCATCAACGAGCCCTCACCAGCCGACCCCACCGAGGTGCTGGCGAACCTGGCACACCTGTCGACCTGGTACAGCCCTCGCCGGGACGGCCGCGCCGCCACCCTCGATCTGCTGGCCGGCCTGAGCCCGCTCACCTACTACCCGCGCGTGGTCGACCGTTCCGGCCGCCCAGGCATCGCGGTCGCCGCCACCAGCGGCGACCGACGCGCCCTGCTCGTCCTGCACCCAGGCACCGGGGAAGTCCTCGCCTACGAATCCGCCCACCTGGGTCCCTTCGGCTGGCGAGCGCAGACCTACCTCGTCTACCTCGCCCACAGCCATGCCACCCGCCGCTGGTGGGAACCCACCGCCCGTCCCCGGCCAGCCACGCCGTCCTTACCGCTGTACCCGCGGCCGCAACAGCACTGGCTGCTGACAACGCCCCCGCCCTGCCAGACCACGACGAACCAAGGAGTCACTCCATGAGGGCCACCGCACCCACGCAGCGCTACCAGTTTCGCAACAGCCCCCACCAGCTCCACCCCCTGCAGGAGATGCTCGACCCGGTCACCCTCGACGACCTGACCCGCCTGGGCGTCAACCCCGGGCACACCGCCCTCGACGTCGGAGCCGGCGCCGGCTCGATCGCCCGGCACCTGTGCGAACTCGTCGGCCGCACCGGAAAGGTCATCGCCGTCGACATCGACACCAGCATGCTCAACCCCACCGGCGTGCTCGACGTCTATCAACGCGACCTGCGCACCCAGCCGCTGCCGGTCGAACCCGGCACCATCGACGTCGCTACCGCCCGCTGCGTCCTGGAACACCTGCCGAACCGGCACCTGATGCTCCACCAGATGATCAACGCGCTGCGCCCCGGCGGGCACCTTGTCCTTGGAGAGATCGTCTACGCACCCGTGTCCGCGCACGCCCCGGCCGACAGCGACAACGACCTCATCACCCGCGTCGTGCACACCATCCTCGACGTCCTCGCCGGGCGCGGGGTCGACCTGCACTGGGGCGACAAGGTTCCGTCGGTCCTGCTCGGCAACGGCTTCGAGCAGGTCCACACCCGCTGGGTCGCCGAGACCTGGGCCGGGGGCAGCGCTGGCTGCCGCCTGTACGCCGACAACGCCACCCAGCTACGCGACCGGCTCCTCGCCGAGGACCTGTCCCACGACGAGCTCGACCGGTTCGCCGAGCTGATGGCCGACCCGGCGGTGCTGGTGCGCGGCTACCAGTTCGCCTCCACTACGGGCCGCAAGCCCCGCTGAACCTGACAGGCGGGCGGCCGAGGTCGACGGGGGGCCGAGGCCCGGCAGGGCGCTCGCTAGTCGTCATTCGGCAGGTACCAGCCGTGTTCACGGTGCCTGGTGGTTGCGTCCGGATTGTCGCGCCCGTAGGCCTCGTTGGCGCGGCGCGTCATCTCTTTGTCGTAGCGGTGCAGCTCGTCGTAGAGGTTCGACGCCTCACCGACGTTGTCGCTGGATACGTAGCGCTGTCGTAGCGCTTCGCGTTCGTCTTCGAGTTCCTCGTCGGACAGCGGGCGGAGGCTACCCATGCCGCGTGCGACGGAGTCGAAGATGCCCATGCGCAGATGCTGTCACGCCGGGGAATGGCGGGCAAGGAAGCGGCATAGGCCCCTCGGCCGGGCGATTTCGTGGTGCGTCGGCGTGCTGCACGGTGCGTCTCGCACGCTATGCGGCCCTGTCGCTGCGCGGGATGAGGTCGGCGACGGCATCCGCGCCACTGCGTTCGAGTTCGAGGATGACGGTGGTGTAGGTGTCGGAGGTCAGGCCGATGGTGGAGTGGCCGAGGGTTTCCTGGACCTCTTTCATGTCGGCGCCGCCATGGCGCAGGTAGGTGGCGGCGCAGTGCCGGAGGTCGTGCAGCCGTACGGGTGGCAGGCCTGCGGTGGCGACGAGGTGGTCGAAGCGGTCGCTGATTGTCTGGGGGTGCCAGGCCTTGCCGTCGGGACGGACGAAGAATCGGCCGCTGTCGGGCCATCCGGTGTCGTTGACCTGTTGCCAGCGGCGGCGCATGTCGAGGTAGGAGCGCAGGGCGGCGATGGTTTTCGGGCCAAGAGGGATGACCCGGTCGCCGGCGTCGCTTTTCACCGGCCGGACGATGGGGGTGTAGCCGACGGTGGTGATCTGTTCCACGACGGTGAGGTAGCCGGCGTCGAGGTCGACGTCGTGGTCGCGGAGACCGCAGGCCTCGCCGCGGCGTAGGCCTCGGTGCAGGATGAGCAGGAACATCGCGTAGAGGACGATGTCGTGGCGTTGCGCGTGGTCGAGGAACTGTCCGGCTTGTTGCGGCATCCACACCATGACCGGGCTGGGACGCCTGCCGGTGGACTGCCAGTGCTCGACCGCCTTCGCGGTCCATACCCGCGCCTTGGGTCGTTTCGCGGTGGGCAACTCGACGCCAAGGGCGGGGTTGGTGGGGATCAGCTTTGCGCGGACGACGGCGTCGTTGAGTGCCTTGCGCACCGTGGCGTACAGCCGGTGTGTGCTCGATGCGCCCATCGGCCGGACGCCCTTCACGTTCGCCCGGATCTCGGGGTCGCTGCTCGCACGGGCGGCGCGGATCTCGTCCTGCTTGACCGCGATGGCGGTGAACATGCCCTCGATGTGGGCCGTCCGTAGGCTCTGGATCGGGATGGCACCGAGGTGGGGGATCAGGTAGAGGCGGATGTGGTCGGAGTAGCCGCGCACTGTCTTCTCCGCGAGTCCCCGCCGTCCGTCCAGCCACGCGTTCAGGTACTCGCCGGTGGTGGTCGGCACGGAGGCGGGCACGCCGGCGCGGACACGGGCGGCAACCGCGTCGCGGTCGGGCAGCGGGGTGCCGGGCTGGCAGGAGTGCAGCAGGTCCCCGATCTGCGCCGCGACGTGGGTGTCGCCGTCGGCGACATCGAGCAGCGCGCGGGCGTGCCGCAACTCGGCGGCGGCGGTGTCGCGGCTGTCGAAGCCGGACCGGCGTAGCTGCCGGCGGGGCCGCGAGGGTCGGGCGGGCAGTTCGATTTGGTAGCCCCATACCCCGTGGGTGGGGTGCCAGCCGCCGCCCGGCCGGCGCAGTCTCGGGCACCGGCTGCCCAGCCTCTTGCCGGTGTCGGGGTCGGTGCAGGTGCAGCGTTTGGTGAGGGCCCCTTCGGGGCTGCGGGTGCGGGTCACGGTTCCTTCTTCCTGTCGCCGCCGGTGTACGGCGGGTCGATGCTGCTGATTTCGTCCTGGTGATCGACGCTTCGCATCCCGCCCAGGGTCAAGTCGCCGGACGTCGGCGACAGACCCAGGGCGGTGAGGATCCCGGCGACGGGCACCTTGTATCGGGCGCCGACCCGCAGGACCGGCACCGGGAAGTCGCCGGTGCGGGCGAGGTCGTAGGACAGGGCGCGTCCCAGGCCGAAGACACGTCCGGCGGTGGGCAGGTCGGTGATCGCGCCGAGCGCGCGGATGCGCTCTTCGGTCCACACCTCGCCACCGCTGGCGGGGGTTCTGGGATTGATGTCGTGGCTGGTCACGGTGATTACTCCCGAGTCTCGAAAGGGGAAGGAAAGTGAGGTCAAGTCGGACAGGTGCGGCCCTCGCTTGTAGCGGACCATCACCCCGCCCTCACACGTACTGCCGTGAAGACGGGGTGATGGCGTCCTTGCTCAACGTTGGTAGGTTGCGCTCGTGGATCACGTTCGGGCGGCGCTCTACCTCGACTTCGACAACGTGTTCAGCGGCCTCTACAAGTTGGACCCGGACGTGGCAGTTCACTTCGCCGAGGATCCGGGGGGATGGCTGCGCCGGCTGGCGACGACGGCCACGACGGATGGCGTACGGCGCTGGCTGGTCCTGCGCTGCTACCTCAACCCCGCGGGCTGGGTGTACCGCGCAGACCCAGATGGGGAGCAAACGCGGTTGTACTTCTCGAAGTTCCGGCCGTCGTTCGTCCGCGCCGGCTTCGATGTGATCGACTGCCCTCGCTATAGCAGCACGAAGAACGCGGCCGACATCAGGATCGTCGTTGACGCCGTCGACGCACTGTCCGTCGACACCCGGTATGACGAGTTCGTCATCGCCTCCGGCGACTCCGACATGACACCTCTGCTGCAACGCCTACGCCGTTCCGACCGGCGAACCATGATCGTGTCACCGGCCGACGCGGCTGAGGCCTTCACCGCGATCGCCGACCAGGTTCTCGACAGCCAGCACCTGCTGGCACTGGTGCAGGGCGAGTCGGTCGATCTCGACGACGAGCCCGACAGTGAGGTGGAGGACGGGTTGGACGAACATGTGGCCGCGGTCGCGGGTGACGCCCCTGCCTCTGGTCAAAGCGAGGCGTACGAGGCCTTCCGGTCTATCGTGACCCAGGAGTACGCCACGGCGACTGAGCCGTTGAATATGGCTTCGCTCGCTTCCCGGCTGCGGATGCAGCTCGGTCCGTCGGTCACGGACAGCAACTGGTTCGGCTTCGGTAGCTTCGCCCGTGCGGTGGCGAGCTTGACGTTGCCGAACCTGCAGACGTCGCAGTACCTGATCTGGGACACCAGCCGCCACCCGGCTCCGGAGGCGGCCACCGCGACGCCACGCGTCGCCCTGCCGGACGTCGTTGAGCGCTTGGGCGATCAGCTCGACCTGCCGCGAATGCCGCAACACTGGTGGCCGGCGATCTACCGGACACTCGCGGAGTACGCCCAGTCCCAGCGGTTCAACCTGACCCACTGCACCAGCTGGGCCCGAGACCAGCTACGCGACCAGGGGCTGCCGGTCAGCCGCAACGCCGTCGCGTTCGTCGTGCGGGGCACGTCGTTCGGCGGTTGCCCGCTGCACCGTCAACCCCCACCGACAGCCGACGACATCGCAGCGGCGTTCGTCGGCAACGTCCTCAGCCGCGCCGACGCAGCGGAGATCACGTTCTCCGACGAGGAGATCACGACGGTCCACACCTGGCTGGGCGCAACACCGGACAACAATCCCGAGCAGGTAGACCGGACGGAGAACCCTTCGTAGCTTGTTCCACCCGCGGCGACCGCTGGTCACGCGGACCCCTCCCACCGACGAGGGCACAGCAGAAGCCGCAACGCCGCGGCAGCCTGCTGGGGGACGACGCCGTTGCCGAGAACCCGTAGTGCGGCGGTGCGCGGCAGCCGGAGAGTTGGGTCGGTGACCCAGTGCTCGTCGAGTCCCATGAGCCATTCCACGAACGGCGGCGCCAGGACGGGCTTGCCGTGCTGGCCCAGCTGGGTGGGTTCCGGCGCGGGCCGGCCGAGCAGCGACTCCCAGCGGGCCACAGCGGCGGCGTAGACGCCCCACTGGCCTGCGTCGGGCTGGCCGAGCCCGGCAACGGTGGTGCGTAGATCCGCACCGCCGTCGCCGTGCTGGCCAGGCCCGCGCGCGTCGGACGCGCGCGGGGTGGGCAGGGACCGGGCCGGTACCCGCACGGCCGCCGACGGCAGTGTCAGGTCGCCGTGTGAGCCGCGCTGCCCGGGGCAGCCCTTCGTTCCGTCGGTGGCCCGTGGGGTGGGCAACAGGACCTGCGACAGCGGGGGCCGGAACCCGGCCCCCGCTCGCCGTCCTGGAGTACCAGTGTCGCTGGCCCTCGGGGTGGGCAGCAGGCCACGGGTGGAGCCGGACGCCTCGATCAGGTCAGGCAGCCCGTACTGGTGACCGGGCCCTTTCCCATCACGGGCGCACGGTGTCGGTAGCGTCCGCACCCCCTCCCAGCCGAACGGTGGGTGTGGCCAGCAGGAATAGCCTGTCCCGGCGGTGGGCTGCGCCGATGTCGGATGCGCGTAGGCATGTCCAGCTCGTGTCGTACCCGATCTGGGCCAGGTCGGCGTGGACGACGTCGAATCCGCGTCGCAGGAGCGCGGCGACGTTCTCCACGAAGAGCAGCCGGGGTCGAAGTATGCGAACGGCTGTGGCGATGTGGGTCCACAGGCTGGAGTGTTCTCCGGTGATGCCGGCGCGTTTACCGGCGTTGCTGATGTCCTGTCGCTCCAATGTCAAGGTTGGACTTTGGGACCCTGGCGGCTTCCGAGGGCGGTGCTGCCGGTAGCGTCCTTTGCGCAGTTGGTGACGGAGGCGGTGCGGTGGCGCGGACGTGGTTGTCGATCCGGGTTGAGTTGGTGTCCGGCCGTGGCGAGGACTTCTGGCCTCGCCCAGGGCGGATCTTCGCCGCAGCGCGGACGCATACGTTCGAGCAGCTCGGCGCAGCGATCGACGACGCTTTCGGCCGATGGGACCTGGCACACCTGCGCATGTTCACCCTTGCCGACGAGACCCCGGCCTGCTCCTTCCGGATATGGGAAGAGGTCCCAGACGGTGCGGTCGACAGCGACAAGACCAAGCTGAGCCGGCTCACACCGGGTGAACAGCTGGCTTACGTCTTCGACATGGGGGATGACTGGGCGCACCTGTGCATGGTCGATGAGCAGCGGATCGATCCGCTGGAACAGCTCGGGTTCGTCCCGACGAAGCCGACGCCGTACTGGGGTTGGGGGAACCTGCCCGATCAGTACGGTCGACGGTGGGACGGCGACGACGGCGAGTCGCCGATGCCGAACCCACCCAAAAATCCGCTGCGGGATCTTCCTCCGATCCTGCCCTGGTGGGGCCCGCGGCGCCGCGGATAGCACCGTTCAGGCCGCTGCTGGCAGGCCGTCCCGCCCCGGGATAGCGACTTCGCCGGACAGTCGCTTGGCGGTGTGCAGGAGTCCGTAGACGTGTCGGGCAAGGTGGCGTTTGAGGGCGCGGATCGCCTCGGTGCGGCTGTTGCCCATCGCCCTGCGGTTGTCCAGGTAGCGGCGGGCCCTGTCGTCGACGCGGGCCTGGGTGATCGCGATGCGGTGCACGGCGGCGTTGAGACGCCGGTTGCCGCCCCGGTTAAGGCGATGCCGGTGTGTCGCCCCGGACGATGCCGGAATCGGTGCGGTGCCGGTGTGCATGGCGAACGCGGCACTGGAGTGGAACCGGCGCACGTCGCCGGTCTCCGCCACGATCCTGGCCGCGGACAGCGGCCCGCACCCGGGCAGCGCCAACAACTGCGGCGCCTGGACCTTCATCAACTCGTGGATCTCACGCTCAAGCTGATCAGCTCGCCGGGCCAACCCCTCGACCCGGTCGAGCAATTCCGCAGCGATCGAGAGACCCACACTCCCCGCCTGCGCGGCGAGGTAGTCACGCACATGCGTCACCCAGCGGCGCTTGTGCAGCTTCCGGGCCGGAATCGTCTCGGCGAAGTCCGGGTCCAGGTCGTGCAGCAGCCACCGCAGCCGCGAGCACATGCGCACCATCTCACCCACCAGGTCCTCACGGTGGTCGAGCAGCATCTTCACCACGCGTGACTCGTCCTCCGGCCGGGCCGGCGGCAGGTCCTCCCGCAGCGCGGCGCGGGCGACGGCGAGAGCGTCGATCGGATCGCTCTTACCCTGGCCCCGACCGAGGCGCCGGTAGCGGGCAGTCAACTGCGTCGGCACCCACACTGCCGACTCACCGGCCGCGAGCAGACCCCGCATCAGACCGCCGGCGACATGCCGGACGTCCTCGACGGCCCACAGCCGTTCGCCGTACTGCCGCGCCCACCGCAGCAAAGACTTCACCCCGCGCGGCCGGGCCGGCGCGGACGTCACGTCGACCTGACGGCCGTTGCTGTCCACCGCGACAACGACCAGCAGGTCCTTGTGGGGGTCGACACCAAGAACTATCACTTCTGCTGAACTCCCAGGTCGAAACGGCGAGAGGGGAACCAGCCGGCGGACATGCCTCAATCGGGGATCGGGACCAAGCTCCAATCAAGTCACGCCGGCAGGTCGACACGGCGGCGGACGACATGACAAGACCTCGTCAACCCCGCAGGGCGACAGCATGGAAACGAGTCAGTCCGCCACCGTGGCGTATCTACCACGGCGGCAGACCGACCCGCCCAGCGCCACACGGGGCGACAACACGGGAATGAGTCAGCCCGCTACCGCGTCGGCGCCGTCCGAAGACGGCCCACCCAGCGTGTCATTGAGGCAGGGGAATCCGGCGGTGAGGATGTCGACGGGTTCGACGCTGCTCCAGTCGAGGGTGCGGATGTCGCCGAGGTTGGGCACGTGGGGCCAATGGTGGGCCAGGACGGTGGTGGCGTGCCGGTCGGTTTCGGCGTACCAGGCGAGGTGGCCACCGAGCACCAGCTCGACGGCCATGTCGAGGCCGCCGTAGCCGGTGCAGAGCGATCCGATCCGTGGCGAGGTTGGGTGGGCAATGGTCACGCCACCTCCCCACGGTCAGCGCCGCCGGGCACGGGAGTGTCGTGGGGGCAGGTCCACGGCCCGCAGCTCGGCGAGTCCGCCGGCCGCGGGCGTGGATGCAGTACCACCTCGTCGAGTGGCACCCGCTGCCGATGCAGGAAGAACTGGCCGCGCAGTGGCTGCCCGGCGGCGTTGGCCCGGGCGGAGCCGTGGCGGACCGCCGTGTCGAAGGCGACCGCGTCGGCCCACTCGGTCGGGCTGTTCTCCCGCAGGGCGGCCCAGAAGCCGTCGTCGTGGAACGGGCACCCGACTTCCCTGTCAAGTTCCAGGGTGTTGTGTCCGAAGATCGTTGATCGACGAGTTATGGCGTCGGCCAGTGCGCATAGGCTGAGCGAGTGTTCGCCGATGAGGAAGCCGACCCGTCCGAAGTGATTCTGGGCGGCGGGCGGTTGACCCCCGGGGTCGTCAAGATCGGTGAGACGGTGAGACGACCAAAGTCGGTTTTCACGAGGACGCTGTTGTTGCACCTTGCTCAGGCCGGCTTCGACGGCGTCCCGAAGTATCTCGGCTGCGACGAGCTCGACCGGGACATCCTGGCCTTCCTGCCGGGCGATGTCCCTGCGAAGTGGCGCGCTCTAACAGATGACCAGGTCGCGGCTGCTGGAGCGCTGTTGCGCCGCTTCCACGAGGCGAGCCGAGCTCTCGCCGATCATCTCGGCGATGGGCCAGTGATCTGCCATAACGACGCAGGGCCGAACAACACTGTCTTCCGTCACGGTCGACCGATCGCTTTCATCGACTTCGACTTTGCCGCCGTCGGTGACCCCCTCGAAGACGTCGCCTATATGGCCTGGTCATGGTGTATCTCGTCAAAGCCGGCACGAGGAGACGCGGCCAGCCAAGCGCACCAGGTCCGTGTCCTGGCCGACGCCTACGGACTTTCCACAGCTCAGCGTACCCGTCTAGTGGACGCCGTCTACGAACGTCTCATACGCAACGAGCGCTTCTGGACCGCACGCGCCTTCACCGGGCCGCCCGTGATCTCCGGGCCCTCGCCGGCCGAGGTGTTGGCGTGGACGTCGACGGAGAAGGCTTTCGTGGCGCGGTTCCAACGCGTATTCACCGCCGCCCTGGCGTAGGAACCGGCCCGAGCGCCGCGGACCTGGCCACCTCGCCCGCGGTGGTGTCGGAACTCGCGGACACGAGAAACGCAGACGGTCACGCGGTATCGAAATCGCCGTTGAAGTGCGGTCCATAGCTACAGACACAGCCAACCCTGGCTATGCCGGGCTGAGGCTACGCACCTCCGAAGTCAGTCTTGCGGACAAGCATGTACCCGTATGAGGGCTCCGGTTTTTCGGGTGGCGTGTTGCCCTGGAAGATCAAGGCGAACCCGGCGGCGGCGAAGCGTTCCTCCATTTCTCGAGCGGAGAGCCAGTAGCGGTCGAAGTCGATGCCGAAGCTCTCGACGCGGCTGCCGGGAGGGTTACGGTGCCCGGTGCCGTCGCCGTGCTTGAAGGCGGTCACCAGGTATCCGCCCGGCTTTACTACCCGGGCGAGTTCGGCGAAGGCCGGAATCCTGGCGTCTGGTGCCAGGTAGATCAGCGAGAACCAGCAGACCACTCCAGCCAGCGAGGCGCCCTCGAACGGCAGATCGCGCAGATCGGCAACTTCGTATGTGAAACCGGGGTTCTCCCGTTGTGCCACCTCGATCATCTTGGGCGAGAGATCCACGCCGCGAGGCGACAGACCCCGGCTCGTAAGGTAGGGAAGAAGGCGTCCGGTGCCGCAGCCCACGTCGGCGATCTGCGTGCCCACGGCCAAGGTCATCTCGGCGAACAGGTCGAGCATCGCCCGCTCGATCGGCATGCTCTCGAGCACTCCGCCCAGGTTCTTGGCGTACCACTCCGAGAGCACGTCATGAGCGTTTCGCAGTTCTTCGGTTCTGGCGTCCATTCCTCGTTGACCTTCCCGTCGAGACCGATGTGGCGGCGAATCTACCCCCGGCCGCCGGAGGCGCCTCCTATGGGGACGGATCAGCGTTCGTGTGCGGCGGGCAGGGCGACCAGATGGCCAGTTCTGCCCGTGCCGGTCCGGAGCTGGTGGTTT
The DNA here is from genome assembly GCF_014203425.1 of Micromonospora echinospora. Classification (NCBI taxonomy): domain Bacteria; kingdom Bacillati; phylum Actinomycetota; class Actinomycetes; order Micromonosporales; family Micromonosporaceae; genus Micromonospora; species Micromonospora echinospora. Next base: position 365,441 of record NZ_JACHJC010000001.1, on the reverse strand, counting down.
TCGAGTTCGAGGACGTTGATGATGCGGGCGAACGCGTCGTTCTCTCCTTGGAGCTTGTTGATCTCGGTGATGAGCTCTTTGATTCGGTCGGTTGCCTTGTTGAGGTCGTCGCGGAGCTTGCGTTCGTTGTCGGGGACGTGGCCGCGTGCGCGGACGCGGGCGTAGAAGTCGTCCTTGAGGTCGGTGTGACGGTGAGTGAGCAGGTGTCGTTTGACGTTGGCTTCGTCGGCGAGTGCGACGATGGTGAGTGATCCGTTGGAGCGAAGCGGTGTTCCGGCGAGGAGCCGGTCGATTGCTGCGCGGATGGCGTCGCGGTCGGCGGTGGCGGATCGAGCGTTCATGAGTCCTCCTGATCGGTGGTGATGCGGGAAGTGCGGTGGTCTGAGGCGAGTTGAGCGAGGTGATCGGCCTTCTGCCGCAGCCGGTCGGCGAGCGGCTCGGGCAGCAGCGGTGAGCTCGCTTGGGCGCGGAGCTCGGTTGCGGCGTTCTCGATCTGGCTGGCGTGCTCGTCGGTGCGCGCGATGTTGGCGCAGTTACTGCGGCAGCGGTCGAGGCTTGGTGTGGTCTGGCCGCCGCGGCTGGGATGGCAGAGTGCCTTGGCGCGGTCGTAGTTGCAGAACAGGAACGCGTCGCTGTTATGGAAGACGTTGAGCGCGGGGTCGGCCAGCAGGCTGCGGGCTTGGCGCGTGGTGGTGACCAGGCCGCCGAACCGGCGGTGTTGCGTGCCGGCGGCGTTGATCAGGCGACGCGCGGCTGGTCCGGAGATGCCGCCGCCGTTGTCGAGGGCTTCGTGGACGTCGGTCAGGTCCTGGGCGACAGCCCGGGCGGTCTCGAAGTCGAGGAGTTCGTGGATGCCGTTGCGGGATCGCGCCGCGTAGCCCTCGCTGATCAGAGTGCGCAGGTGACCGTATTGCACTGCCAAGGCGACGAGCCCGCCGGGTCGCCGGGCGATGTGCCAGGCGAGAGTGCGCCGGAACCGGCCGAGGCTGATGGCGCCGTGAGCGTCCGCCGGGATGGCCTCGGCTTCGCGTCCGCGTGACCGGGCATGTTGGTTGACCCACTCGATGAACGCCTTGACCCGGTTGTGGACCGTGACCGGTGAGAGCGAGCGCCCGGTGCGAATCTCGCTGGAGCGACGGTCTTCGGCCATCGTGTCGAACAGCAGCCGGCCTCCTTGGCTGAGCCGTTCCATCACCCGGACGGCGGCGACCACGGGCGGGACCGCGACCCACGGGACTCGAACGGCTCCGGCGGATTGGTGGACGCCGTTCTCGTCGAGGGCGTGTTTGAACTGCCGCCCGTGGATCAACGAGTGGGCGGGTGGGTCCTCGTCCGGGGCGGCGTCCTCAAGGGCCGTCGCGTAGATCAGTTGTCGTCCAGAGCCGGTCGCGGGCGGCTGTGGGCAGCAGCCTGCTTCCAACGCCAGGACTTCACCGGGACGCATTCCGGTGAGGTAGGCGATGACGACGAAGCAGGCGGTGGAGAGCATCCTGATCAGGTTTTGCCGCTCGTGGTAGAGGAACGGCTCGTGCCAGGGCTGCCCGTCGAGCTGGCCGGTGACCGGGGTGTCCAGCGGGGCTGACGTGTGGTGATCTCGAAGGTATTCCCGCCAGATCGGCCGCTGGAGGGTCGCTGCGACCGTGCGTGTCGGTGTGCCGGTCTTCGCAGCGAGGTAGATGATCGCCGCTCGGGCTGGCAGCCCTCCGGCGAAGATCACCGGGATCGGGTCGCCGGCCTGCTTGGTCGCGTGCAGGTAGCGCAGCAGCTGGTCGCTGCCCGTGGCCGTCGGGCCGGAGTCCGCCGCGGCGGCGGCCGCCATGATCTGTGCGCGTTCTTGGTGCGCGTTGAGGATGTCGTCGGCGAACTGCTCGACGAACCGCAGGGACCACACCAGCAGCGGTCCCATCGTCTGCGGGGTGATGGGCTCGGTCAGGTTCTCGCCTCGTGACGACGCGGCGGGCAGGTAGTCGTCGTGGCCGTCGCGCAGCCAGGGCGGCTCGGTGAGCCTGTTGGCGGCCGGCAGAAAGGCGGTGCCGTAGAAGTGCAGACGAGTCAGAGTGATCAGATGGCTGCAGGCGGTGTTGCGGGCCATGCCGCGCTGTTTGTGGAGGTGCTCGGCGAACGCGGTCAGGTCGTCTGCGGTCACGGCGGAGAGGGTGGGGATGCCGCGTGCGACGAGCCAGTGCGCGAATACGGCCCACTGCTGGATGGTCTTGAAGGTCCGATCGGCGCTGAGCTGGGCTCGCATCGGTGCTCCGCCGTGGGACAGGGGGACCGTGCGGGGAAGCGGCAGGGTGATGAGCGCCCAGGCCGCGTGCCGGAACGCCTCGCGGTAGGCGTCAGGGAACCGTTTCTTCCAGTAGACGATGCCCTCGCGCGTGGAGGGGTTCTGGCTCAGGGCCAGCAGCGACCATCGGTCGTCGCCGTAGCGGGGGACGGTTGCTCGCCGGTGCGGCTGGACTTGGTCGGGGTCGAAGACCCAATCGTGGGCTGCGGGGACGGCGCGTGTGTCGGACGGCAGGTTCAGGGCGTGGGTCATGAATCGAAGCTCCGTCGCAGCAGCTGGTTGACGCGGTCGCGGTCGATGGCGGTGATCTGGCGCAGCGCGTCGTCCCATTCGGTGCTGGTGAAGTGCGGGCCGGATATGAGGTCGTGCAGCCGCTCGAACGGTGCCGCCCAGTCCTGCTGCCAGATCTCCGGTTCCAGAACGGTGCGCAGCTCGCCGAGTGCCTGGTGTAGATAGGCCAGCCGGGGCAGGTGGCGGGGTGTGACCACCGCGTTCGGGCAGGCGGTGCAGGCCAGGAACGACGCCCGGCATGGCTGTCCGGTTTCGCTGAACGGGCTGAGGTGGTAGCCGGTGCAGCCCGTGGTGGCGGTGTCGCGGCGCGGGTCGCTGTCGGTGCGGCTGGCCCGGGCGCGGAAGGTCGTGTAGGCGGCAGCGATCGCGTCGGCGACGCCGGCGCTGATCTTCGGTGCGGCTTCGGCATGGGTGCGCGGGTCCGGCAGCACGTAGCGCGTGTCGTGGGTTTCGCGGGTGTGCTGCGTCGGCGTGCGGCGATGCGCGATCACTACGGTTCTGCGCAGCCGGCGCAGATTGAGGCTGACCCCTTCGCCGAAGCTGGCGCGCCGATTGTGCCAGACGTTGTCCTGCCAGCCGGTCTCGAACAACCGGCTGGGATCGCCCGCGACGTTGCGGGGACTCCATCCACGGCGCCAGATGATGAGCCGATCGGATGGCGTGCCCAGGCGGGCGAGTGTCTCCCGGGCGGCCCACGTCGCCTCCAGCGCCTGGGTTACCAACCGTCCGGGTGAGTTCGCACCCCAGTCGGCGAGGTTGCGGGTCTCGAACTGGGACGCGGCACCGCGGCGCCGTTTCTCCAGCTCGATCCGGTGAATGATCTGGTCCGGATTGCCGGCGTCCGGGCTCGAGTCAGGAGTCCTCAGCTCCATCACCGGGGTGACGTTCCAGCCGTAGGCGGCCACGAACAGCACGACCAGCGAGCACGCCTCCTCCCCGCTGAGGAACAGCCGCATCCAGGTGCGCTCAGGCCCCTTGCCGCCCAGCGCCGTCGCGTAGGCGGACACGATGCGTTTTCTGCCGTCCGTGCCGATGTAGCTGGGCGCTTCGCCGCATCGGACAAGGTGGTCCAGTGCCTCGCCGACCAGGTGCTCACGGGTGGCCGGCGCGAACTGGCCCCCTCTCCACCGTTCCAGGTGCTCGCGACCTTGCCGGATCCGTTGCAACGCGGCCCGGAACCGGCGTGCCGCCGCCTTCTTGAGTTCGTCGAACTCGGCGTCGGAGTATGCGGTCTCGCGGACCACCGCGTTGGGGATGCGCTGGGTGAGTAGCAGCAGCCGGGTCTCGTGCGGCAGCTGCGGATGATCTCGTAGGAACGTCGCCATCTTGCGCAGCTGCACCGGCCCGACCGTGGTGTCCGGTCGGCTCAACTTGAACGCCGCCCACACGCTCGGCGTCAGGTCTTTGACCGCGCTCGGCGGCGGTTGCAGTGTGGCCACGAACCGGGCGAAGTACAGAGCGATCAGCCACATTTCCCGGCTGGAGGCGATGCTGCGCCATGTCCCGTCCGGGCCGACGCGTCGGGCGAAGGTCTCGGCGAACTCCCGACGCAACTGGTCGGCCACCGGCAGCGTCCCGAAGTCGTAGACCGCGGTTCGTTCGCCGTCCTCGGCCACGTGTCGAACCACCAGCTCACCGGCCGCCAACGGCTGCTCACGCTGGTGATCACCGACCGGCATCGCGGCGGCTCTGCCCCGGGGGCTCACCAGCCGCCCTCGGTGTCCATGACCCGCTCGGACTGCCGGGCGATCTGGGCCAGCAGTTCGGTCGCCCCGCCGTCGACCTGCTCCTGCAGCAGCGATCTGACCTGCAGATCGGAGACCGGGGCCAGGTAGATCGAGCGGGTGGTCTCCTCGCTCGCGTGATCGAGGAGGTTCTTCACCAGGCTCCAAGCGTCGCCGTAGAGCAGCCGGAAGTCGTGCCGTTCCTGCACGCTCAACCCGAACCGGTTGTCGAGCGCGTGCTGCAACGCCACCAGCATGTAGAGCGCGAAGGAATGCCTGGCCATATGCGGTGTGAAGAACGGCGGCTGCCCGACCCGGCCGGCCAGCTGCACCTCACACCTCTGCGACGCCGCCCGGTAGACCGCCTCCCAAGAGTGCGGCAGGAACGGCAAACCGTTCTCGGCCAGCCACAACCACAGCGGCTCCAAACCCTGCTCACCCTGCACGAACAGCCAGCGCCGCTCCTCAACGTCCAGAGTGGTCACGTGACGCCGCACCACCTGGCCATCGCCCAGACGGCAGTGCAGCACCCGACCGGCATGGCCGGACCGGTCCACCACCACCATCTGCTCGGCGCCGAGCTCGTACCGGCCGTGCGCCTGCGCTCGCCGCACCGCGGCCCGGCGCGTGGTGTTCACGTACGCCCACACCGCGCGCAGCGCGTCTGCGGACACGTAGAACGTGCGTTCGCGGCGGCTCTTCGTGGCCTCCCTGCCCAGCCGGGCGTCGAAGTACAACCGGTCCGAGGCGGCCATCTCTGGCATCTCGATGGTCAGCAGCGAGCCGCCCTCCGAACGGCGCATGCCCGAGGAGAACAGCACGTCGGAGTACGCGGCATTGCGGTCGTCGTTGCGCCCCCGCCACCGCGGATCACGCCGGCCGTCCGCGTCGTAACCGCGCAGCCCGACGTCACGCCACAACCGATACGCCCGCGGTGTCAACCACTTCACGTTGCTCGACCGAGCGGCCTTCGCCCGCGCCGCCGGCACCCGGACCAACTCGCCGTGCCGCCCGCGTACTTCACGCTCCGTCACCGGGCTCGCGGGCAGGAAGCCCTGCCGGGCGGCCCAGCCGTAAAGTCGGCGAAGGGCCGCCAGCTCGCGATTCCACTTCGCCCCGCTGATCCGCCGTGGATTGCGCGTCGACCAGCGCCGCCAGTCCTCGAAGTCGAGCAGGTCCTCCGCGGTCGCGCGGTCCCAGCCCTTACCGCGCGACCACAGGAAGTTGAAGAACAGGCAGCTGTCCCCGGCATAGTTTCGCCTGGTCTCTCGGGCGAGCCGGGCGAAGGAGGAGCGCGTCAGGTACAACGTCAGCCGGGCGTCCACCCGCTGGTCAGGATCGACCAGGAAGGCATCTCCGGGATCGATCCGGCACGCTGCCTCACGCTCACCAAGATCGGTCCATCGCTGGAGTATGGGGTGGTCACTTGCTACCACGGCGCCGTTCCTCGGCACCCAGTGCACACGCCACCGGGAGATCAACTTTGCAACACTGAGAGTCGTCACACGAAGATCTAATAGGGAAGAATCCGCACGACGACTTCGGGGTGTTTCCGAGGCCGTGCCGGCGCAGGTAACGCAAGCAGTCGTCGCGCCGCCAACCGAGGTCCAGCAGGGGGAAGACGTTGCGCATGTAGGCGACGTCGGCGTCGCGGGCCCGGCCGATCTCGTCCAGGCTGATCCCGATCGCCATCTCCGCGATCACGCCGGCCGGTACCCGCCTCGGGTGCGGGTAGCCGAGCCGGCGCCGCACCTCCGCCTTGATCGGTTTGATCTTGTATTCGCTGGTGCACTGCCGGCGGGCCATGCCCCGCTCGCCGGCCGGCCCGAGGGTGAACAGGGGCATGCTGGCGAAGCGGTGGGCCGGGTCGAGCGCGTCAGCGCGGATGTTCCCGGCGCTGACGCGTACGACCTCGATCCCGGCCCGCTCGGCGATCCCGGTCAGCCGGCCCAGGTGCCGGTAGACGGCGGCCGGTTCCCACGAGGTGTCGGCGAAGACTGCGGCGTCAAACGGTGGGATCCTGCCCTGGGCGGCCAGCAGCAGGAGCGTGGAGCTCTGCACACCGGCGCCCAGGGACAGGTAGCGGTGGGTGGGTGCGGTCACGCCACCACCCCGGATTCCGGCGCCGGGCTCTTGACGAACACGAGGACGTCCTCGTGCGCGATCAGGTGCATGGGAGTGCCACCAGCTCGGGCCTTACGGACGGCCTGGAGTTGAAAGAACGACGGCCGCGCCACGAGCCCGCCATCGCGGACAGCCGCGAGCAGCGCCACACACCGGTCCACCGGGGTGAGGCCAGCCCGGATGCCGGCGCCGATCACCGCGCTGGGCAGGTCGACGAGTTCGCCGTGCTTGCGCCACGGCCTGGCGGTCACGACGACGACTCCGCCGGGGCGCAGGAGGGTGTGGCAGCCGGCGAGGATCTGGGCGAACCCGTCGGCGAGTCCGGTGAGGTCGCGGTAGGCGAGGTTCCCGCGGTCGGTGCCGTCGTTGTAGGCGTTGTCGAACTTCGCCACCCCGTCGGCGCCGGGCCGGACCAAGCCGTGCACGGTCGGCCCGTACGGCGGCGACGTCACCACCAGCGCCACCTGCCCGGCCAGGGCCCCGGGTACGAGCGACAGGATGCCGGTGGCGTCGCCGCGGATCACCCCGGCCCTTCCGGTCGCACCCTGGGCATGGGCGTGCTTGATGTTGGCGTCGGCGATGTCGGACCACCGGGACTCGTACTCCACCCCGATCGCGTCCCGGTCGGCGTGGATCGCCTCGACCAGGGTCGTGCCGATCCCACACATCGGGTCAAGTACCAGGTCTCCCGGCTGGGTGTAGGCGTTGACGGCGTGCGCGGCGATCGCGGGCAGCATCCGGGCCGGATGCTGCACCGACTCGCGGACGTAACGGCCGCGGCGCTGGACCGGTCCGGTGGACTGGGCGGTCGCCCACACCGACAGGCCCTCCGGGCCGGGAGCAGCCCGATGACGTCCGACCGGGTCAGTGCTCGCGGCGGCCGTCGGGTTCTGCCCGCTGGACTTGTCGGGCTCGTTGGCGGTGGTGTGTGCGCGGTGCTTAGCCACGGCGACCACCGCCCTCGCGCCCGCCCCGGCGCGGAGCCTGACGCTGGGGCTGGCTGAACACCATCAGGTCCGCGTGGACCCGCAGGTGCGCCACCCGCCACCTGTCGCCCATGGCGGTGGTGAGGGTGAGCAGTTCCTCGTCGGTGACGTGGTAGACGAACGCGTCCCCGTCGGTGTCGGCGGTGACGGCGACGAGGTGCTGCAGGTAGCCCAGCCCGACACTGGCGGCGGCCTGGACCACGCCGGAGAAGTCCTCCGGCCCGGCGGTGGTGCCGGCCGGAACGGTGACGACGAGGATCAGGCAGCCACCCGGCTGCAGCAGCGCGGCGCAGCCGGTCAGCAGCCACGCCAGCCGCACCCGGTTGGTCGCGGCGTGGGGGTCGAGGGGCCAGCAGGCGACCACGAGACTGGTCGCCTGCTGCAGGGAACCGCCGGGCGGCGGGCCGGCGACCGTGTCGGCCGGTGGGTGCAGGTCCGGGTCGGTGAGGTCGTCTCCGAACCAGGCCCCCATCTCCGGCAGGTCCTCGTCCTCGTCGGTGCCGCCGGCGGTGCCGGCGGGCGGACGGGGAGTGGCCGGGCCGACGATCAGGCTGGAGGCGTCGGTGAACCACGCTGGGTGGTGCCGACGGCCCCCGGCCGCGCAGGCGGAGGTGAGGGCGTGGTCGCCGGTGAGGTCGACGACGACCTCACCGGGGCGGCTGTAGGCGGCGACGAGCCGGGCGGCGAGGCGGGTGCCGATGCTTCGGCCGGCGTCGCCCGGGGTGCGGGCGGTGCGCCAGACGGTAAGCGGTACCGGCGGGTCGCCGGCGACCAGGTCGGTCGGGGTGGGGTCGACCTCGGCCAGGGTGCCGGTGTCGACGGTGGGATCGTGCTGCGGGTTGTGGTGCTGCGGCGTGTGCTCGCTCATGTGGTGTCGGCTCCGCGCCGCGCCGTGGTGCGCTGACACCCTCAAACCGGTGTTTGTCAGCTGTGGCGAACACCTGCCGATCTCACGGTGATCTCACGACTGTCTGACAGCCGATTCCTGTCCGCTCGGCTGACCTCGGGAACGCGGGATGATTTGGCGGTCGCTGGCTCGACTGGGCCAGGCGGGCGTCGTGAGATCGTCACAGCCCTCCGCCACCTCCGGCTGTCAGACGCGCACGGTCACGACCACCTCAACCATGACAGCGACTTGGATCGATGACACGCGGGTGCTGGCCGGTAGTGTCAGATCGCCGTCCGGTGTCCTGGACGGCAGCGGCGTCTGTCCCGAAGGTGGCGATGTCACCGAGGACACCGGTGCCGGACTGTCATCGGAGGCGGCGGGCGTGTCAGACCGTCCCTACGCCGGACGAACGCTGTCAGACGGCGCGGTGACGATGACACTCGGCCGCGGTGTCAGCCGGTCGCGAGCTGACACCACGCCGTCCGCGGGGCGCTGCCAGACGCTGTGAGACCGGCAGACCCCGTTGTCAGACCCCTCGGCGGTGTCATGTCCCTCGCGGCCTTGGTCCTGTGTCCGCCGCCTCCTGTCGTGTCAAGGCGCAGGTCAACACGGGTTTGTCAGAACGGCGACGCGCGCTGACACCGGTCTTCAGCCAGCGGGGGCCGGTGGCGGCTGACGCCGTCGAGCCGATGTTCCATGCCTGTCGGCCTGCGCTGTCAGGGGCCGGTGAGACCGCGGTGGCGCAATGGCGGTCAGACGCGCCGGCCACACCACTCCGGCCCGTCATCGACGTTCGTCTCTGACATGGGAGTTTGTGACATGACCGCGTCCGCCAAGGACTGGCCCGACTCACCGCTGGACGCCGTGGACACCGCGTTCGCCGCCCTGACCTGCGACCCCGACCCGCTGTCCCTGGACCTCGACCCGCTGGCCGACGAACTCGGCGATGACAGCGGTCTGCCCGGTGGTGTCATCGCGCTGCCGGCGTTGCGGCAGTGGCTGCTGGAGCATCCCCGCGCCTACACGGCCCGTGATGTCGTGTGGCGGGAGTTGGTCCGCCGCGCCCGTCTCGACGGGCCCGCCTGGGTCATCGCCGCGGTCGCTCTGGCGATGCCGGCGCTGCGCCGCTACGCCGGCCGGCTGCACACCGGCTGGGCCGGTGACGCCCACGACCTGGACGCCGAGATCCTCACCGGCTTCCTGAGCGCCCTACGTGACCGGGTCGACCTGGCCAAGCCGGCGCCGTACGCGGCGTTGTGCATGGCGGCGTGGCGGGCCGGCCACGAGCTGCGGCAGCGGGACGGCGCCGAGGCCGTGCCGGTGGACGACCTCGAGCATGTCACCGGCCCGCGCACCCCGAAGCGTCCCTACGGCCATCCGGACCTCCTCGTACGCCGGGCGGTCGAGTTGGGCATCGTCGACGCCTGCGACGAGCAGCCCTACATTGATGTGCGGCTGGGCCGGCGGGCTATCGAACCGATCGCCGCCCGCCTCGGCCTGGAGGTCGACACGCTGCGGCGGCGCGTCGAGCGCATCGACGTCCGCATTGCCGACGCGCTCGCCGCCGGGATGCTCACCGAGGCGACCTCGCCCCGGGCGCGGGAAGACCTCGCCGCTGCGGCCGAGCGACGGCAGCACATCCGGGCCGCCCGCGGTGGCGCCCGGCCGGCCGCGGCGCGGGTGAGGCTGGCAGCCGCCTGACCGCCGACCATTCCGCAGGCTCTCCGGTCGCGGGCCCGACCATCTGGTCGGGCCCGCGACCACGTCCGGCGAACCCAGCCCTTTCCACCGCTGCGACCGGCCCCACCCGGTACGGGGGAGAACCGCCGTGGCCGCTGCCGAGCGGGCCTGACGGATCTTTCGCGGATCTGACAGCGGCGCTGACGGGGTGTTGATTCGGCGGCTGTGAGATTCGGGGCCGAGCCGACGGCGAGGTCCGCCACCAGCGGCATGATCGTCGGAAATGCCGCTGACCAGGGCTGTCAGAGGTTCGTGAGGTCGCGTCGGAGCGCTGTGGGATCGGCAGGTGTTCGCCACGGCTCACAAACGCCGGTTTGAGGGTGCGGAACTCCTCCGACGCCACTGCGGCGTCACGCAGGGGGCTGGTTCCGCCCGCCGCCGGGCCGGGAGGCCTTGTCGGTACGGGACCGGGTGCCTCGGGTGCCGCGCCACGTTGATGCGCTGACACCTCATCGATCACCGCTTACCCGAACGGGAGGATGAGCTCCTCCCGAGGTTCACCACGGTCCCCTCCGACGGGCGTCTCCCGAGCCCAGCGGCGGCCTCCTACCCACGTCGAATCGCCCCGGCGCGAGCCGGGGCGGGAGGTGCCGCCATCATGTTCCGCCCGCTGTGGGTACGTTTCCGTGCCCTGACCGCCCTGTCCCACGCGCCGATGACCACTCGCGCGCTTCGCCGCATCGCCCGCGTCGCCACGCCCGCCGCAGCGGCCGTGACGCTGCTGGCGGTGCCGGCCGCCGCCTACGCCGACCCCGGCGGCCCGGTCATCCTGGCCGCCAACGACCTACCCACCGTCATCGCCAACCTGCAGACCTGGTTGATGGGCATCCTCGCAGCCGTCGCCACCCTGTTCCTGGTCCTCGCGGGCGTGTACTGGGCCACCGCCGGTGGCGACCCGGCCCAGGTCGACAAGGCCAAGGGCGCGTTGAAGAACGCCCTGATCGGCTACGGCCTAGCCGTCCTCGCGCCGATCCTGCTGCAGGTCGTCAAGGGAATCGTCGGAGGCTGACGATGACCTGGGCGCTCAACCAGATCCTCGACTGGTTCGCCGGTCTGCTCCTGGACTGCCTCAACGGGTTGATCACCGCGATCACCCACGCGCTGCTGATCACCCCGGACGTCACCGCGCTGCCGCAGGTGCAGGCCCTGACCGGACGGTCGATCTGGGTCGTCGACACCGTCTTCGTCCTGGTGTTCGTCGCCGCCGGCGTCCTGACCATGGTCGCCGGCGGCGACGAACGGGCCCGCTACACCGCCAAGGACCTCATGCCGCGGTGTGTCGTCGGGTTCGTCACCGCCCACTTCTCCCAACTGATCGCCGGCCAACTCATCGCGCTGGCCAACGCGTTCACCACCGCCCTGACCGCGCAGAACTTCCACGGCGACAGCGCCCTCGACGCGATCAAGACCCACCTGCTCGCCGCCCGGGACCAGACCGCCGGGCTGCTATTCCTCGTCTGCCTGGCGATCATCGTGTTCCTGCTCGCCGCCACGGCCTGCAGTGTGATCGTCCGGTTCGCGGTCGCCCTGATCCTCACCGCGGTCGCCCCGATCGCCCTCGCCTGTCACGCCCTGCCGCAGACCGACGGGGTGGCCCGCATGTGGTGGCGCTCCTACGTCGCCATGCTGGCCATCCCCGTGGCGCAGGCGTTCGTCCTATTCGCCGGACAGTGGATGCTGCTGGACACCAGCAACATGCTGCCGCTGCTCGGCCTACCGGTCGAACCGGGCGGCGTGCTCAACCTGTTCGTGGTGATGGTCCTGCTCTGGACCACGCTCAAGGTGCCGGGGCTACTGCGCCGCTATGCCACCAGCGGCGGCGGACGCGGCGGCAACCCACTCGGCGCGATCGTGCGGGTCGTCGTGGTGCAGCAACTCACCCGCGGCCTGCGCATCCCCGGCCTTCGGGCGGTGGGGCGATGAGCCGCGACCCCCGCGACGAACAACCGGTCACCGCCCGCATGCCCGCCGACGTGGACGCGCCGGACAAGGTGCTCTACGGGCTGACGTTCCGGCAACTCGCGATCCTCGCCGTCGCCGCCGTCATCTTCTACGGCGCCTGGCGCGCCCTCCACGCGATCGTGCCCGCACCGGTGCTACTCGGCGCCGCTGTCGTCCTCGGCGGCCTGGTGTTCGGCCTCGCGGTCGGCCGCCGCGATGGACTGCCCATGGACGTGTGGCTGACCTCCGCGGTCCGCCACTCTCGGGCGCCACGCGCGTTGTCCACCACCGACACCACCGCGAAGACACCCGACTGGGTGCAGGCCCCGGCGTCGAAGGTGATGCTGCCGGCGCCGTTGAAGCTTCCCGCCGACGCCATCGATGACCACGGGGAGATCAGCCTCGACGGTGTGAAGGCGGCGATGGTCGCGGCGACCAGTGTCAACCTGGCGCTGCGCACCGCCGACGAGCAGGCCGCCCTGGTCGACACCTTCGGCCGCTGGTTGAACTCGCTGTCGACGCCGACGCAGATCGTGGTGTCGGCGCAGCCGGTCGACCTGCACTCCGCCGCCCGCACCCTCGCCCACGCCGCCGAGGTGATGCCGCACCCAGCTCTCGCCGACGCGGCGGGCGACCACGCCCGGTTCCTCGACGACCTCGCGCAGCGGCGGGATCCGCTGCGCCGGCAGGTCCTCATCGTCACCCGCACCAATGCGGGTGAGCGGGGCGAGCACGCCGCCCGGCGCCGCGCCGACCAGACCGTCCGGTCCCTGTCCGGGCTGGGCGTCACCACCCGCGCCCTGGATGGCCACGCCACCACCGCCGCCCTGGCCGCCGCGGCCGACCCCTACCGGCCGCCCCGACCCGGCGGACTCGCCGCCCCCGACACCACCATCACCGGACCTCCGGCCCGGAGTCCGACACCCCGAAGGACATCATCATGACGATCCGCATACGTCGCCCGACGACCCGCACCCGCCCGGACGCCACGGCGCTGCCCCCCGCCGGAGGCGTCGCGGCGACGGTGGCACCGGCCTCGGTGGAGGTGACGCCGCGGTTCCTGCGGGTCGGAGACGGCTACGCCGCCACCCTCGTGGTCACCGGCTACCCGGCCGAGGTCGGGCCGGCGTGGCTGGAGCCGCTGCTGTCCTGGCCGGGCCGCCTCGACCTCGCCCTGCACATCGACCCGATCCCCGCGCCAGTCGCGGCGTCGCGGCTGCGGAACCAGCGGGCCAGGTTCGAATCGTCCCGTCGGGCCGACGAGCAGAAGGGCAAACTCACCGACCCGTACGTGGAGGCCGCCGCCGACGACGCCGCCGACCTCGCCGAACGCCTCGCCCGCGGGGCAGCGAAGCTGTTCCGCGTCGGCCTGTACCTGACCGTGCACGCCCGCACCGAACCCGAACTCCTCGACGCGTGCGCGCAGGTGAAGGCCGCCGCCGCGTCCACCCTGATCGAAGTGCAGCCCGCGACGTGGCGGCATCTGCCCGGCTGGACCACCACCCTGCCCTTGGCGACGGACAGCCTGCAGATGCGCCGCACCATGGACACCCAGGCCTTGGCGGCGGCGTTCCCGCTCGCCAGCGCGGATCTGCCGGCGCCGCTGCCCGGCGACCCGGCCACCACCGGCGGTGTCCTGTACGGGGTGAACCCGGACTCGCAGGGCATCGTCTGGTGGGACCGGTGGGCGCAGGAGAACCACAACAGCGTCGTCCTGGCCCGCTCCGGCGCCGGGAAGTCCTACTTCGTCAAGCTCGACGTGCTGCGCAACCTGTACCAGGGGGTGCAGGTCGCCGTCGTTGACCCCGAGGACGAATACCTCCGGTTGGCCGACGCGGTCGGCGGCACCATCGTGCGACTCGGCGCACCCGGCGTGAAGATCAACCCTCTGGACCTGCCGGCCGGGGACATCCGCCCGGACGTGCTCACCCGCCGCGGCCTGTTCCTCCACACGTTGATCAGCGTGTTGGTGGGGCAGCTGCCGCCGCCCGCCGAACGCGCCGCCCTGGACCGGGCGATCCTCGCCGTCTACCGGCAGGCGGGCATCACGGCCGACCCGGCCACCCACCACCGGCCGGCGCCCCTGCTGAAGGATCTGGCCGCGACCCTGCGAGCCGACGACGCCGCCGCCGCGCACGAACTCGCCGCCCGGCTCGCCCCGTGGGTGGCTGGTTCGTACTCCGACCTGTTCGACTCCCCGACCACGACCCGCCCGGACGGGCACCTCGTCGTGTGGAGCCTGCGGCACCTGCCGGACGAGCTGCGGACCGTCGGCACTTTGCTCGCCCTGGACGAGATCTGGCGGCAGGTCGACCTGCCGCGGCAGTACCGCACCAGCTCCTCGCCGGAGGCGCGGCGGCTGGTCGTGGTGGACGAGGCATGGCTGCTGATGCGCGACGGGGAAGGCGCCCGGTTCCTGTTCAAGATGTCCAAGGCCGGCCGGAAACGCAACGCTGGCCTGTCGGTCATCACCCAGGACGTCGCCGACGTGCTCGGCACCGACCTCGGCCAGGCCGTCGTGTCGAACGCGGCCACGCAGGTGTTGCTCAAGCAGGCCCCGCAGGCCATCGATCAGGTCGCCGACGCGTTCGGTCTCACCGCGGGCGAGCGGCGGATGCTGCTGTCCGCCCGGGTCGGGCACGGCCTGCTGATCTCCGGCACGAACCGGACCGCGTTCGAGTCGATCTCCTCCCAGGCCGAACACCTTCTCGCGACCACGAAGCCGTCCGACCTCGCCGACCTCGACTCCGACGATGGGGAGGATGAGCTGTGACACCCCTGCGTGCCCTCTCGCCGATGCCGGCGCCCAGCCCGTCCGGGCCGGGCGCCGGTCTCATCTCTCCGCCAGTCGCGCCCACCCGCTGGATTCTGCACGCCGCGCAGTGGGCGGCCGACCGGCCGTGGCTCCTGGCAGTCGCCGCCGCCCTGCTCGTCGTCTACGTCGCCGGGCGGAACCTGCTCGACGGGTGGCGGCACCGCCGCCACCTCGAGGGCGCCCGCCTCGTCACGGTCGCCCCACCGCCGGAGGTCGACCCGCACAGCGCCGCCGCGCTGTGGGCGAATCTGCACGGCACGCTCACCCCGTCCCGCCGACGCAGGCTGCTGTACGGCGCCCCGCACGTCGCGTGGCAGTACACCTGGACCGGCCGGCAGCTCCTCATCTCGCTCTGGGTACCCGGAACGGTGCCGGCCGGGGCGGTCGAGGCCGCCGTGCGGGCCGCGTGGCCCGGCGCCGCCTGCACCACCGACAACCAGGCCCCACCGCCGATCCCCCTCGATGTGCCGGCCGCCGTCGGCGGGCACCTGCTGCCGACCGCCGCGGAGTGGTTGCCGTTCGAAACCGACCACGACAACGACCCGCTGCGGGCGCTGATGTCGGCCGGGTCGCAGCTGAAACCGGATGAGTACGTCTGTGTGCAGGTCCTCGCCCGCCCCGCCACCCCCCGCCGGGCCGCACGCGCCCGTCGCGCCGCCGGCCGAATGCGCGACGGTAAGACGGCCGTACCGGCCATCAATCCCGCCGCGCCGCTGCTGTGGCTCGTCGAGGCGTTCCTGCCCGGCCGTACCGCCACCACCCGCAGCGGCGGCGGCCAGCCGGCCGGCCGCCGGGACCCCGGCGTGGAGCGGGACGTGCGGGCGATCCTCGACAAGACCGCCCACCCGCTGTGGACGATCGGCATCCGCTACGCCATCGCGAAGAACAACCACCGCGGAGGGTCCCGGCCGGAGGGCAGGCTGCGAGGTGTCGCGGACGCGGTCGCCTCGTCGTTCGCCGTCTACGCCGGCCGCAACCGGCTCGCCCACCGGGCGCGGATGACGCAACCGGTGGCCGTGCTGGCCACACGGCGGCTCGGAGCGGGGTTCCTGGCCTCCACCCCCGAGCTGGCCGTCCTCGCCGCCCTGCCACGGGATCTGGCCGTTCCGGGGCTGGACCGGGCGCGAGCGAAGTCCATGCCCGCCCCCGTGGCGGTGCCCACCGGCGGCCGCGGGATGAAAGTCCTCGGCGACGCCGAAGTCGGTGGCCACGCGGTGGCCCTGTCCGTCGCCGATGCGAGGTATCACATGCATGTGGTCGGATCGACGGGCTCCGGGAAGACGACCCTGCTGGTCAACATGGCCGTCGAGGACATCAAAGCCGGCCGGGGCACCGTGGTCATCGACCCGCACGGCGACATGGTCCTGGACATCCTCGACCGGCTTCCCGCCAGCGTCGCCGGGCGGGTGGTGCTGTTCGATCCCGACCAGCCCAACCCGCCGACCCTCAACCCGCTGTCCGGCAGCGACCCGGACCTGGTCGTGGACAACCTGGTGTCGATCTTCGGGAACATCTTCGCGAAGGCGTGGGGGCCGCGGATGGACGACGTGATGCGGGTGGCCTGCCTGACCCTGCTGCGGCACGCCAACGTAACCCTCCAACACATCCCGCCCCTGCTCAACTCGGCGCAGTTCCGGTCGGCGATGACCGTCGGCTTGGACGATCCGGCCGGCCTGTCCGGGTTCTGGCAGTGGTACGACGACCTCAACCCGGCCCTGCGCTCCCAGGTCATCGGCCCGGTCCTGGCCCGCCTGCGGGCGTTCCTGCTGCGGGACTTCGTTAAACGCACCATGCGCTACCCCCAATCGAGCTTCGACATGGGCAAAGTCCTCGACGGTGGGGCGCTGCTGGTACGCATCCCAAAGGGGCAGTTGGGTGAGGACACCAGCAAGCTGCTCGGCTCCCTGGTTCTGGCGCAGGTGTGGCAGGCCGCGACCGCCCGGGCGGCCGTGCCGGCGGACAAACGCCGGGACGCCACGTTGATCATCGACGAGTGTCAGAACTTCCTGACCCTCGCCAACTCCCTCGACTCGATGCTGGCGGAGGCGCGGAAGTACCGGCTGTCGATGGTCCTCGCCCACCAGGACCTGGCCCAGTTCCCGAAGGACCTCCTCGCGGCGGCGTCGGCGAACGCCCGCAACAAGCTGTACTTCTCCGTCGCCCCCGAGGACGCCCGCGTCCTCGCGAGGCATACCTTGCCCGAACTCGACGAGCACGACCTGACCCACCTGGACGCCTACACCGCCGCCGGACGCCTCGTCGTCGACGGGCGGCAGACGCCGGCGTTCACCCTCAGGACCCGGCCGCCGAAGCCGGTCGTGGGGGAGGCGACGGTGATCCGGCAGGCCGCGGCGGAGGCGGTGCCGGCGCAGGACACCAGCGCTATCGACGACCTCGTCGACCGGTTCTCGGCCCGACCCGACGACAACCGCCGGGCCCGGGGCAAGAGCGGTCCGAAGGCGAACGCCTGAACGCCGCAGGGCGGTTGGCGATAGATCGACAGACCAGGCCGGCCAGGTCGGCCGGGTCTACTGCGTCCCGGTCACCCCTTCCGTGAGGGCTTCACCAGCCCTTCACCACCGATCACCACACCGCACTGACAGATCCGGCTCTCCGGGTCTGTCAGTGCCGCTCACCGGCGGTCACCAGCCTCCGGTGACCACCTCACCGAACTCAGACACCCTCCCCTCGGAGGGAACTCCTCTTCCGCCTGGAGCATCCACCGTGCCTACCAACAACTCCGTCTCCCGGTCGTCGTCCGCCTCGTCCTCCGGCTCCTCGTCCGGTTCCCGTTCGTCCTCCCGTCTCGCTCGTCTGGACCGGCTTCGTCGACTCACCACCCGTGATCATCAACTCTTGCGGTTGCTCGCCGAGCACTACGTGCTCTCCACCGACCAGATCACGTCGGCGCTGTTCCCGTCCCGTCGCTCTGCCCGGCTCCGCCTCGCCCAGCTGCACCAGATGGAGGCGGTCAGTCGTTTCGTGGACGTCACCACCGGCAGCGGCCAGCATCTCTACACCCTCGGCCCACTCGGTGCCGTGGTCCACCCGACCCAGTTCAACGACCCGAACAGCGCTGGTGCCCGAGCGCCGCGGACCAGCATCGAACGGACCGAACGCATCATCGGCAGCCGCCGCCTGCCCCACCTGCTCGGCACCAACCAGCTCTTCATCGACCTGCTCGGCTACGCCCGCACCGACGAGCACGCCCGGCTGGCCCGGTGGTGGTCCGAACAACACACCACTGCCACGTTCGCCGCCGCCTCCTACGCCGCCGGCAGCGGAACCGGTGTCCAGCCCGACGGACACGGCATCTGGCACGCCGGTGGGCACACCGTCGGGTTCTTCCTCGAACACGACAACGGCACCGAACCCCTCGGCACCGTGCTGCGCAAGCTGCGCGGCTACGAGCAGCTCGCCCGCTACGGGCCGCGGTACCCGGTGCTGCTGCGCGTCCCCGGCCGCCGCCGCGAGCAGCACCTCCTCGACGCCCTCGCCGGAGTGCCCACCGCGATGCCCGTCGCCACCGGCCTGCACGGCGAGCACCCCGCCGGGCCTGCCTGGACCCTCACCACCGATCCGGGCCTGCGCCGCTGGCTGCATGAACTGCCCTCAGATCACGGCCCGGACAACCCGGCCACCAACCCGCACCGCTTCACCGACACCGACCTGAGCGGCCCCGCCGACCCGGAGCCCTGACGCCCACCTTCACCGCACGCGGAGGGGGTCGTCCACCGTCGTGGGCGACTGTGAGACTGACCGGATCTCACAGCCTCACCGTTCCTCACCCGCTTAATCGAGCGGTCGTCTGACAGGGCAGGTCAACCGCACTTCTGACGATCGTGACGGCGGCCGGCGCTGACAGATCCGGCCGCTACCGTCATCGGCACCACCTTCACCCATATATCGCTCCACCCGGTCCGGTCCCATCTCGGGAACCACCGCCGCACCCCAACGGTGCGCTCCGCCCACCCGCCTTCACGGCCGGTCGGCGCCCGCGCCGCGCGGCGACCCCCAGGTCGCACCGCACCACCAGCACCAACCCGCACCACCAGCACCACCAGCACCCACCCGCACCGCCAGCACCAACCCGCACCGCCAGCACCAACCCGCACCGCCAGCACCAGCCCGCTCCACCAGCAGCGACTCTGCTGCACCCATTCCCTGTTCGTCCCGTGAGTCGACCCATGTACCCGGTGGGCCGACCACTTCCGCGCGCCCAACAACGCGCCCCGACCGAAGGAGGAACCCCTCATGACCGCAACCAACGGTGCCGCGACTCCGCTGAGCCGCTACGGCACCCGCGTGCCGACGGTGACGCCCCGCCCGGGCCGCAAGCCCGCCCCCGCGGCAACCACCACCGCCAGCACCACGGCGCCCACCAGCCCGGTGGTCACGCCGACCGCGACGATCAACACCATGATCGTCTGCCTGCCCGACGGCCTGCCGTCGCAGGCCCTGACCGCCACCCAGCTCGACCGGCACTTCGGCGTGTCCGGCACCCTGCAGTCCCGTTTCTGGGCCATCCCTGACATGTGGCTGTGGCAGCGGCGCGACCTGGTCGCACCGCGCAAGGGACGTCCGGTGTACTGCGCCGGCGGACCGGTCAAGCTGCTCGACCTGGACGCCATGCGTCACGCCGCCGGCGTCGGCGCCGGCATCCGCCACCAACTGTGGCAGCAGGTCGTGCACGGCACCCGGCCGGCCACCCCGTGGCCGACCCTGCTGGCCCGCCACCTGGCGGAACCCGCCAAATACCCGCGCGAGCGGGCCGAGGCGGACTTCAACAACCAGCCCCGCGTCAACGCGATGCGGATGCACAACGCGGCCAGCTACGGCGCCGCCCACCTCAGCCCTGGGGAGCTGGAGATGTTCCAGGCAGGCCCGATGGCCTACCAGCACTACAGCGCCACCACCGCCGTGTGCGGCGACGCCCTGCTCACCCCGGACGGGCACAAGTTCGCACCCGCGAGCGATGTCCTCACCCACCGGGTGACCTACCTCGAGCAGGCGACCCGGTACCTCGACACCATCGAGGCCGACCAGCGGCTGCTCGCCGTCGCCCTGTAGCACCACCGGATCCGGATCCGGAACCGGTCGGGCATCGCCACCCATCCCTTCTTCCCTGGGGATCGGCGGCGGCCCGGCCGGCTCCACCCCCTTCCCCGCCGCCCCGGCCACCAGCAGCAGCAGCAGACGCGAGCTCTGCAGACGCGAGCTCTGCAGCCGCGTCCCTGAGCGTCCCGGCCCTCCGACGCACACACCCGCCGCGACGAGTGCGGCCACACCCCCCACACGACATTGACCACCACCTGAACCGCGCCCGCCTGCACTACATCCGACCCGCTCCTGCGGGCGATCTGCCGTACCCACGGGGGGCCAAAGCGGCGTGGCGTGGACCCACTGCCGGCCCCGTGCGGCACCGCCCGGCGCCCCGGGCTGGGGCTCCCCGCAAGCCCGGCCGGTGAACGGCCGACCTTTCCCTCTTCCCCTACCAGGAGGTTCCTTCGCCATGTCCGGCCGACTGTGGTTCCGCGTCGACGACGTCCTGCCCCTCGCCGAACACGCCGCAGCAACCACCGCGCACCTGCGCACCCGGCAGCAGTACCGGGCCGGCGTCCCGGACCAGGCCGCGCTCATCTGGTCCCACGACACCGACGGTGACTGGTTGTCCTCCAACGGGATCCCCCGCTGGTACGACGCCGACGGCGCCGACCACCGGGTCCTCGCCGAAACGTGGACCCACACCGCCACCGGCGCCACCGGCAACCCGGTCCCCGCCGACGACGGACACGGATTCCTGCCCTTGCACACCGACCACCGGGACGGCCGGCGGGACCTGCTGGACCTGCTCCGCTACGCCCGCCACCACGGTGCGCACTGGTTCGGACTGCACCCCGACCCGGCGAGCGAGGCCGCAGGAGACCGCTACCGCATCTCCCGCCACCGCGGCGACATCCCCCCGCCGCTGTCCACCTGGACCCCGGCGACCGTGACCTGCGACGTGGTCGGCGGCGGTGCCTACCGCGCCATGGTCGCCCCCGGCTACACCACCCTCACCCGCAGCGGACTGCTGTGCCGCTTCCCTCTGTTCGCGGTGCAGCGTATGGCCACCCACCTCGACGGCCTCTACCCCGGTGACATGCCGGGCGAGCACCCCCGGCTGCGGTTCGACGGCGACGAGGTCGCCGTCGAGTGGGAGCACGACGACGGCTTGGACGGCCGCTGGATCGAGGACGACCGGGTCGCCCCGGACGCCAACCGCTGCTACGCCATCGGCGCCTACCAGTGGCCGTGGACCCTCGTCGCGTCCGAGACGACCTTCCGCGCCGCCGACCCGAAGGACCGGTCGCTGTGATCGTCGACGAGGTGTTCCACCAGGGCGGCCCTGGCAGCTACGAGCTGACCCGGGTGCACCACACCGACGGGTACGTCCTGCGGGTGCAGGTGTACCGGGACAGCTACGCCAAGCAGAGCACGGCGGTCGCCGAGGTCCTCACCCCACTGTTCACCTGGACCATCATCGCCAGCAGCCCCGGTCACAGCTGGCACCGCACCACCCCGACCACCGCGCCGAACGCAGGGACGCTGATCCCGGTCGCCGACGAGGTGCTGCAGCGGGCGCGGCGGATCCTTCCCGTGCCGCCGCCGTTCACCGCGCCCGGCCGGTAACCCCACCAAGGCCGCACCCTGCCGCGCTGCCGCCGTTCGGTCGCACCTCGCGCACCAGCCGGCGCAGCCCGGCCCCGCTCCTCGCACACGTCCATCCACTCGCCGCACCACGGCGGCTGACCCGCGCGTCCACGGCCCGCCGCCGGTGACGCGCTTTCTCACTGGCACGACCTGGCCGATGCCCGGCCACCCGCGCACTCGCGCAGACCCGGGCACGGCTGTGCCCGGGTTCCCACCCCTGCCGAAGGGAACCCTCATGACATCCACCAGCAGGCCCCGCATCGCGGTCGTCGGCGGCAGCATCACCGGCCCCGTCACCGCGCTGCTGTTGCTGCACGCCGGATTCGACGACGTCACCGTCTACGAGGCGGCGCCGGCGTCCGCGCCCTTGGGCGGCGGCCTCATCGGCCTGGAACATCCCGCCCTGGACGTGCTCGACCGCCTCGACATCCCGCAACACGAGTTCGTCGCCCACGACTCCGAGGCCATCGTTCAGATGACCATCCGCGACCGCCACCCCGCCGAGACCATCCGACGCACCTACCCGGGCCGCAACACCACCTGGACGCTGCTGCACCAGGCGCTGACTCGCCGCCTCCCCGCCGGGGTCCTGCACACCGGCATGAAGGTCACCGCCCTGGCCGAACAGACCGGCCAGCCGGAGCTGTGGTTCCGCGACGGCCACACCGAGGCCGCCGACCTGGTCGTGTTCGCCGACGGCCGATCCTCCACCGGCCGCCGGCTGCTCGACCCCGACCGGAACCTGCGGTACGCCGGCTACGTCGCCCACCGCGGCATCGCCGACACCACCCCTGAGCCTGGGCTGCGGGACTTCCTGAGGCTGCAGCCCTGCCCCGGCGCGCAGTTCAACCTCGCCCCGGTACCCGGCGGCTGCGACTGGACCTTCTACCTCAACTGCACCAGCAGCGAATACGCGCAGCGGTTCGGCGCCGACCCCACCCGCCGGGTCTTCGCCCTACCCCGACACGTCGGCCCCGCCGCCCGCACCCACGTCGACACCCACGCCGACCTGCTACTGCCGGCAGACCACGCCGCCGTCGTCCACGCCACCACCACCCGCATGGCGGTACCGGTCCTCGACATCACCCCACCGCAGCGCATGGTCTGGCCCGTCGGCGCCGGCCAAGCCGTACTGCTCGGCGACGCCCTCGCCCCCGTCCGCCCGCACACCGCCCGCGGCGCCAACAACGGCATCGAACAGGCCGCCGGCCTCGCCGCCGCCCTCACCCAGCACCGCAAGTACGCCGCCGACCTCACCGCCGCCCTGCACGGCTGGCAACGCCGACACCTGCCCGCCGCCGTCGCCGCCGTGCACCGCGGGCCCGCCATCGGCCACCAGCTCGGCCTCGGCACCCAGACCGCCCAGTAACCCGCCCCTCGAAGAAAGGAGGTGGCCCTCGTGGCCACCCACACCACCGCGATCGTCGTCGACGACCTCGACGGCACCACCGACGACGTCGCCACCTACCAGTTCACCTTCAACGGCGTCACCTACGAGATCGACCTGTCCGCCGGCAACTTCGACCGTATGGCCGCGGCCTTCGCCCCCTTCATCACCGCGGGACGCCGCCTGCCGAAACAGGCCAAGGCGCCTCGGCGGCAGCGCGGCACCACCACCAGCCGCACCCAGGAGATCCGCACCTGGTGGTGGACCACGAACTGGCAGGAGCTGAGCCTGCCCCGACCGCGAACCGGCGGCGTCATCCCCGCCACGGTCCGTGACGCCTACCACGCCGCGCACTGACCCCCGGTCCTCAATGTGCCGCCCGGTGATCTCGCCGGGCGGCACACCTGTGCGCGCCGCCGGAGTCCCGCAGTACGGGCAGATGACTTGATCAATGCCCGACTCGAAGCGTGGATCAGTGCACGCGCCTCACTCACCAACCCCTGCCCGATGGCAGGAGAAAGGGGGCCACGCGCCCATGACCAGCACACCGACCGACACGACCACCGGTACGGCCGTCACACCACCGCCGGCGCCTAGCGTGGCGAAGGTTCTCACCGCGCTGCACCGGCTCGGTGAGGCCACCGCCGCCGCCATCGCCACCGAAGCCGGCCTCGGCTACTCGACCACCACCCCGAAACTGCGCACCCTGGAAACGGCCGGACTGGCCGAACCCACTCGCGACGAGCGCGGACGCAGCCTGTGGCGGCTGACCGACACCGGTCGCGCCCACGCCGAACAGGGCGACGAGCACGGCCAGCCCGAGCCGGAACCCGCCCTCCGCGACGCCGCCGCAGAATCCGGGCCGCGCGGCGACGACCCGCAGGGACCCGGAGAGGCTACCGGGCAGGACCACGACGAGCGACCAGCAACCGAGGCCCTCGCCGCCGAGCAGCCCGATGCCGCCCAGGAGCCGGCATCGCCCGCTCCGGACGACGTCGAGGTGGCAGTCGACGAAGCCACCGGAACCGACGACGACGAGACCGCCGAGGGCCGTGGCAGCGGCCGCTCGACCACCGAACCCGAGGTGCCGGTCGACGACACCGAGCCTGCCACCGCAGTGCCCCCAGCGCACGAAGCGGGCGCCCGACCTGCCACACCGGATGCGCCTCCCGCCGGGACGGCCACCGACAGCACCACCGGCGACCCCGCAGGGGAAGGATCACCAGCCGGGCCGCCGGCCGCTGAGGCGGCGGGCGAGGAGGCGCAGGCCCGCACCCGGCGGGCGTCGGGCAGCCTACGCGGCGCGATCCTCGACATCCTCGAGGCCCACCCCGGCCAGCGGTACAAGGTCAGCGAGCTGTGCAAGCTGGTCGACCGGGCCAACGAGGGAACAGGCGCGAAGAAGGCCAGCGCCGGCGCGGTCCACAACGCCGCCGTCAAACTCGTCGAGGCCGGACGGGCGGTCCTGGCCGCCGAGAAACCCGTCACGTTCGCCCTCACCGACCCCGCCGCCTGACCGACCCCACCCTGCCGTTAGCCCGGAGGCGGGCGTCGAACTTCCCGGAACCACGCCCGCCCCCGGTGCTCCTTACCTGACAAGGAGCTTCCGAAGTGTCTCCCATCCTGACCTCGATCGTCACCGCCGCCGGGGGAATCCTCGCCGGCCTCGCCCTCGCCGCAGCGCTGCTGTGGCGCCAGCAGCAGGCGCTGACCCGCGCCCGCTACGCCGCCGACCACGACGACACCACCGGACTGCCCAACCGGCGGGCCCTGCTCGCCGCCCTCACCCGCGCCACCCGCACCGATGGCCCGTTCGGGCTCGTCCTACTCGACCTCGACCATTTCAAGGCCATCAACGACACCTTCGGCCACGAGGCCGGCAACGACGTCCTCACCGAGGTCGGCCGACGGTTGGCCGCCCTGCGAGGGCCGGTGCGGCTCGCCGCGCGCCTGTCCGGCGACGAGTACGCCCTGCTGATCGACGGCGGCGCCGACGACGTCGCCGCAGCAGCCCGCGCCGCCTGGCGGACGGTCGGCCGTCACCCCGTCGACCTCGGCGCACACATCGTGGCCGTACGCGCCAGCGTCGGGCACACCACCGCTGCCCTCGGTGTCGACCCCCGCACCCTGCTGCGTCAGGCCGACATCGCCATGTACCAGGCCAAGGAGACCGGATCCGGGGTTCACGGCGCGAGCGCCACCACCGGCCACACCGGTCTGCCACCGGGCACCCGCCTGCGGGACCTGCGGCGCCCTTGACCGCTCACGGTCGCACCAGGAGGACCTCGCGCCCGTCGACGGGCGCGAGGTCCTCACCGTGCCCCATCTCCACCCCGCCCCCGACTGCTGTCCCCGTCCTCGGCGACGGTCGCCGAGAACCCGTATAAGGAGCGCACCCACCATGAGCAGCCCTCACACCTACACCGTCGGCGACCGGGTGATCATCGACCCGGCGGTGGCCCGCGCCAGCACCCGGGGCGTCACCTACCGCGTCACCCGGCTACTGCCGGTCAACGTCGTCGTCGAACCCGTCGACGGCGGCCGACCCGTGAAGGTCAACCCCATCTACCTGCGGCCCGCCCCCGCAGCGGACATCACCACCAGCGGTAGCACCACCAGCGCTAGTACCGGCGGCGAGTGGACCATGATCCACGAGGCGCCGCTGCACCCGGGCACCCTCGTCACCGTCGCCGGAGCGGGCTGGAAGCAGCCTCCCGGCGAGCTGTACGTGGTGCTGCGCGACACCGGCACCGGCCGCGTCTCCCTCGTCCCGCTCGGCGGCAACAACGGCCGCTACTGGCGCGGCGTCTCCCGCCACCTGCTCACCACCGTCGACCCCACCCGCGTACGCCTCGACCCCGAACAGGCCACCTGAACCACGGACCCTCGCCGTCGTATGGGGCGGGCAAGGTCCTGCCCGCCCCATACGACTTGACCTTCATTGAGAGATGGGCGTCGATCACTGCTGGTCGTCGTCCGTCGTCCGGACACCAGCATTTCCGAGGGCCCTGACGCGAGTCGGGCGGCGACCGCGCACATCACGCGATCCGCCGACCGAAGGGCCACACCGCCGACGTCTACGGTCATGGCCACTCCGAGCGCCTGATCGGGCAGCTCGTCGCGCAGGTGCCACGGGCCGACTTGGTGCTCGCCTCCAAAGTGGGATATTTCCGGGGCACCGCGCCGCACGGCTTCGATCCGGGGCACATGCGGCGTCAGCTCGAACAGAGCCTGGAGAACCTGCGCACCGACCACCTCGACATATACTTCCTGCACCATTCCGACTTTGGCCCAGACGACCGGTGGCTGCGCGGCGCCGCCGACACCATGCGCGCGCTGCGTGACGAGGGCCTGATCCGGGCAATCGGCATGCGCGGTCCGCACCGCTTCGCGGCGCAGCGGCGGGCTGGCGGCACCGCCGCGCGGGAGGACAAGTCGGCCACGTTCCGGCGGGTCTTCGACGTGGTCGAGCCGCAGATCCTGGCGGTCCGGGACAACCTGCTGACCCCGTCCGCCCGATCGGCGCCGATCATCTCCTTCGCCGAGCAGCACGGCTGCGGGATCCTGCTGAACAAGACACTCGGCCAGGGACTGCTGGTGGGAGTTAATGATCCCGCGCATCCCCGGGTCCTCGGCCCGGGCGATCACCGCTCCCGGAAGCGATGGTTCACTCCGGCGGCCGGCGTCGTCATCGGGGAAGGGTTGGCCCGGCTGCGAGCCATCGTCGGACCCGACCGGGCGGATCTGGTCAGGGTCGCGCTCTGGAGCGGCCTGCTCCGCAGCGAGAACGCCGCTGTCCTGGTGGGCTTCACCCGGGCCGCCCAGGTCGAGATGAACCTGACCTGCCTCGGTGAGCCGCCGCCCATCGACGTCATCGACGCGGCGCGCGCGGTGATGGCGGACGTGCAGCGGCGTCTCGATAACACCGGCGAGGTGTTCCTCGACGAGCGCCCGCCGATGTCCGCCGTCGCACCGCCAGTCGGCGCGACCGCTCCGAACCCATGACCTGACCGGTCCCCACACGAGCCGAGCTACGCGGTCTGGCGACTACCGGCCCGACCGCTGGGAAGCGATGCCCAGCGCACACCACCGCGCCCGGGCGGTCCATTGAAGCTGCTGTCATCAGGAGGCGGAATGGATAACAACTGGCCTACGAGGTTGGTGCACGCCGTCAACGAGGTGGCGGGGCCGGGAACCATCCCGGCCGCGGCGCTGCACAACCTGTCTCCGGCGGAGCCGCTCGCGGTTCTCGACGCCGTCCGCGATTACCTGCCGGGACGGTCGACGATCACCGGCACCTACGAGGCGCGTCTGCTGGTGGCCGAACACCCGGCCGAGGGCGGGTGGTACGTCGCCAGCCTCGATGGACGTCCGCTCGGCGAGCGCGACTGGCCCGAGTGGACCCGGCACCGGTTGACGCTGCGTGACCCGGAGAGCTGGCACTCGTCGGCGGAACTGACGGACTCGGGCGTTCGGCGTCTCTTCAAGCCCGAGATCCTTCTCGTGGCGCTTTACCACCCGGAGAACTTTCCGCTGCCGCGCTTTCCGTTGGCGATCTCCGACGTGGCGCGGGCAGCGCGGTCGACGCTCTCCGGCCGGGTCCGCATGATGGACATGCAACTGGGCGTATCGATGGACGATGTCATCGCCGCGACCAGGCAGGCACCCGACATCGTGGGGATCTCCGCGACGTTCGGTCAGCACGATCTCATGGTGGAACTGCTTGACGAGATCTACCGACGGCCGTCTCCGCCCCTGGTGCTGACCGGCGGCAGCCTCACCGTCCGCAACGAACAGCTCCTCCTCGCCCAGTACCCAGGGCTGCTGGTGGCCCGGGGCGCGGGCGAGCCGACCGTGGTCGACGTTATCGCGCATTTCCACGGCGACCTCGACCTGGCGGATGTTCGTGGGATCGGCTACAACGGCGCGGCCCGCGGCGGGGGGATGACGATCCGCCGCGCGCCCCGGCGGACCGCGACGGTGGCCAACCGTGCGCAGACCGACATCCTCCCGGAGCTGGACCTGCTCGACCGGACCTTCCGGCACCGCGGCGTCGCCCAACTCGAGACCAGTCGCGGCTGCACGAACTACTGCTCCTTCTGCCCACGCGGGCACAAGGGCATTTGGTCCGGCGCCGCCCCGGAGGGCCTGCCCTGGATGCTCGCCGCCATGAGCGAGGTGTTCGAACGCCACCCGCACCTGTCCCGGACGCTCTACCTGGTCGACGAGGAGTTCATCGGCCGGGGCGACGACGCGGCGCAGCGGGCTCTGGTGATCTCGCGGACCATGCACGACGCCGGCTTCCGGTGGGAGTCGTCGTGCCGAATCGACCAGGTGGTGGACCCGCAGCGTGATCGCGCCTGGCACCTGGAACGCGGGCACATGTGGCGGGAGCTCGTGGCGACCGGCCTGCGCCGGATGCTGTTCGGCGTGGAGTCGGGCGTGACCTCCATCCTCGAACGGTTCAACAAGGAGACAACCGGCGAGCAGAACGCCCTGGCGATCCGGACCTTGTCCGCGCTGGGAGTGCCGACCCGGTTCACCTACATCACCTTCGACCACCTGATGACGCTGGAGGAGCTGCGCGCGACGCACGATTTCCAGGCCCGCACCGACCTGCTGCTGCGACCTCTACACCACCTCAGCGTCGAGGAGATCGTTGACGGCGTCACCGATCCCAGGTTCGTCAGCGAGCACGCCCTCGGAGCGCCGTTCTACTCGGCGGTCTCGTACCTGCTGGTGTCGATGGAGTGCCTGCTGGGCGCCGCGTACACCCGACGGGTCGAGGCAGCCGGCCTGGCCGGCAAGCCGCGCCCGTCGATGGGCCGGGTGGACGCCTCCTTCGCCGACTGGCGCATCGGGCGCGCCTCGCACCACGCCCAGATGTGGGTCGACCGGAACTTCGCGCTGGACTACACCCTCAAGAGCCTGGAGAAGATCCTGGAGGGTGAGGCGTACCACGCGGTGCGCGAGGTGCGGCGCGTTATCAAGGCGGGTGCGTTCACGGTGCTCAGCAACATGGTACGGCTGATTGACAAGCAGTCGATCGACGAGCACGACCAGGACGCCTTCGACCGCGAGCTGACCACCATGATGGACGCCGAGCTGCTGGTGATGACGGACGCCCTCGCGTCGGCGGTCACGGCGATCCGTGGCGCGCTCACCCCGGCCGCGGCCGAATTGCTCGACCGGGAGCACGACCGCTGGCGTCTGCGGTCGGGCTGGCGGCTAATCAACGCCTCCGACTCGTGCTGACCAGGCTGCGACCACCGCCTCGCCGCACCCCTGAGAAAGGAACCCGTATGACCGTGGACGAGTCCTCTGGCCGGCCCGGCCGCCGACGGTCGGATCACTCGCAAACACTGCCCGGACGGTTCATCGCCCTGGAGGGCCCGGACGGTATCGGCAAGACCACCCTCGCCGGTGCACTGGGTGCCCTGACGTACGACGAGGCCGTCGCTGCCCTGGTGGCACGGCCGGCCCCCGAGCCGGGGCGGCCCCTGGTTTTCGTGTCCCGACGGCAGATTTCCGGCACCTCCGGCTACGCGGCGAAGCTCATGGAACACCTGTCGACGGTGCTGTGGCACAGCGGTGACAGCACGGATCTGCCCGACTCGTTCTGGGTGTCCGTGCAGGCGGCCTGGTTCACGGCGCACGCGACGAACGTGTTGGAGCCGCTGCTGCGCGCGGGACACGACGTGGTCGTTGACGGCTGGCTCTATAAGTTCTGGTCGAAGCTGCTCCTGCAGGGCTACCAGCGTCACGACCTGGAGACGATCTTCGCCGAGGTGCGGAAACCGGACGTGGTCGTCCTGCTCAGCGCCGACGCCGGCATGCTCTACGACCGGCAGGGCCGCGGGTTCCGTGCCAGCGAGCTGGGCATGCACGCCGGCTACACCGAGCTCAACCGGGCCTCCTTCGTGACGTACCAGGAGCAGGGAATGCAGCTGCTGGAGCAGTTGGCCCGCGAATACCGGTGGCCGGTGCTCACGATTGGCGCCGGAGAGCCGGTGGATGAGACCCGGGGTCGGGTGTCCGCCCTGGTCACGGCGGCCCTGGCCACGGTGGGAGAGACGACCGGGCAGGACAGATCGGCTTACTCCAAGGAGGCAACGGCATGACGGCACTCGCCGCGCACGGCGGACCGAAGACCATGGACATCCCCGGCCCGCACTACCGGTGGCCGATCATTGACCCGAGCCTAGAGCGGGCGGTGTCGGACCAGATGCACCGGTCGCTCTCCGACCGCGACGCGCGGGGCGTCATCGGCGAGTACGAGGCGGCGTTCGCCCACTTCGTGGGGACGCCCTACGCCATCTCGTTCAGCTCCGGGACGGCGGCCATCCACGCCATGTCCCGGATCGCCGGGCTCCGGCCCGGTGACGCAGTGCTCGCCCCGGCGTATACCTTCCTGGCCACCGCCTCGCCGTTCGCCTACGACGGCGTCGAGGTGATCTTCGCCGACGCGGACGACCACGGCAACGTGACGGCCGACAGCCTCGCCGCGAAGCTTGCCCCGAACGTCCGGGCCGTGATAGTCACTCACATGTGGGGCAACCCCTGCCCGATGGACGAGATCGTCGCCTTCTGCCGCAGCCATGACCTGCTGCTGTTCGAGGACTGCTCGCACGCCCACTTCGCGTCCTGGGGCGGCTCCCGGGTCGGCACCTTCGGCGACATGGCGGTCTTCTCCACCAACCAGAAGGCCATCACGACCGGCGAGGGGGGAGTGCTGGTCACCTCGAACGACCGTTACCGCGAGTTGGCCCTGCTGTATGGCCACTACAACAAGCGGTGCCTCAGCGAGATCGACTCAAGCGCCGAGTACTACCCCTTCGCGTTCACCGGGATGGGACTGAAGCATCGGATGACGACCCTCGGCGCGGCCATCGGCCTGCACCAACTGGCACAGGCCGACAAGATCGAGGCCCGCCGGCGGGGCGTGCTGTCCCGGGTCCGTCAGGAACTTGCCGACAATCCCGTGGTCACGCCGGTGCTGGTGCCCGAGGACCGGGGCCGGCACGGCCTATACGTCACCGGCCTGCGATTCTGCCCGGAGGCGGCCACGGTGACGCGGGACGATTTCGTCGCGCTGGCCGTGGCGGAGGGGGCGACTGAGGTCGACGCACCCGGCTCCACCCGGGACATCAGCGGCGAACCGCTCTTCGCGCGGCGCGATTCGTTCGCCCCGTGGAAACCCGAGCAAGTGGCGGCGGCGTCGCTGCCGGGGGTGCGGAGCTTCCAGGACGTCTTCCTGAAGATCCCGATCTGGGGCTACGAGGGGGACGAGGAACTGGTCGAGGGCTATCTCGCCGCCCTGAACAAGGTTTCCGGCGCGGTCGCGCGATGACTGGTGCCGCCCGGGCGGAAAGCGTGCGGCCCACCCGTTATCCGCTGCGACCCGCGGTCGACGGCGACGTCGCGCCCGAGCAGATTCTCCGGGCCGTCCCGGGCGCGGAGGCCGCCGAACCCCCGACCGACGGTGTCGCGGCGGCCGCCCTGGCGGCCAGGCTGTGGCGACTGGACGGAACGGCGGACCTGGCTGCCTTCCACCGGGCGGTGGCCGGGCACCGGATCAGCTCGCCGGAGTCGAAGGCCCGGGCCGTGACGGGACCGGACGTGACGCTGCTGCACCACGTCGAGACCGCCGGCCTGTGGGTGCCACCGGTGGCGGCGAGGCTCGCCGGGCTCACGCCCGCGCTGGCCGAGGGATGGCTGGTCCTGGCGGCACACTGGGCGCGCCAGCACCTCCGGCACGGGGATCCCCGGTATCTCAACGCCGCGTGCAAGCTGCTCGGCGCGGTGTGGCTGCGCCGCACCGAGGCATCGGGACCGGAGCGCGAGAGCTGGGACGTACCCCGCCTGGCCGGGCTGCTCCGGCTCGCCGCCCGGCTCGTCCGCGACGGCAGCGCGCAGCTGGCGGCGCGCCTGGACCGGCGCTCGGTTTCCGCCGCTGCAGCCGGTGCGCCTGACCTCGGCGTGCCGACGGTGCCCACGTCGGCGTCGGCGCGGATCGTGGTCGTCGCCGGCCGGGGGTCCGGCGGCGCCCGCCGGTTCCTCGGGGCCGCAGCCAGCGCCGGGCTCCCAGTCGCGGCGGTGTGCTGGTACGAGGCCACGAACCCCGGAACGGCCCTCGACTCCGGCTACGCACAGGCCTGGTACCCGCCGGAGCCGCCGGACGACCCAGCGCCGGCGACCGCGCCCCCGGCGGTGACCGAGTGCGCCGCCGTCGACTTTGACGAGCTCGCCGACGTGCTGCGCCGCCACCGCGCGGACCTGGTGGTCCTGCTGGGCATGCCGGTCGTCCCGATGCGGGTGCTGGCCGGCGTTCGGCTCGGCGCGATCAACGCACACAACGGCGCGCTGCCCGACTACCGCGGGATGGACGCGGTGGGCTGGGCCCTGCTGAACAACGACCCGGTGGTGTGCACCGTGCACCGGGTCCGGGCCAGTGCGGACACCGGCGAGATCATCGCCAGCGTGCCGGTCGCGCCGGGGCCCGCACCGACCCTGCGGGCCAGGGTCAAGGCCGCACAGGTGGCGCTACTGCTGGCCGCCGCCGCGCACGTGGCACGCCACGGCGAGCTGCCCGACACAACGCCGCA
Organism: Micromonospora echinospora; assembly: GCF_014203425.1. Taxonomy (NCBI): domain Bacteria; kingdom Bacillati; phylum Actinomycetota; class Actinomycetes; order Micromonosporales; family Micromonosporaceae; genus Micromonospora; species Micromonospora echinospora. The sequence goes on along the minus strand of NZ_JACHJC010000001.1, from coordinate 332,959 downwards.
GCCGGCCGCTGGCGGCACCCGGTATTACCGCCTGCACCCCCATCTCAAGCGGCTGCTGGACGCCTCGCCGTACGCCGCTTGAACCGCTTCGAACAGGAGGAACGACCCGATGGCCGACATCCGTCATCCCGCCCTCGCCGCTCTCGGACAGATCGACTGGGAGGACACCGGCTCGATCGTCCGGGGCGGTGAGACCGTCTTCGACGCTCTGGTCAACGACCCCGAACTGCTGCCCGGGCTCCTCGACAACCTGCGGGTCGACCGCAGCCTGCGCGAGTTGTGCGAGCGCTACGACTTCCTCGACAAGCTCGTGCTCCACGACGACCGCGCGGCGCAGGTGCGCATCCGGCTCCACCTCTACCGGTCGGGCTACTTCGACCGCCCGCACAACCACCGCTGGTCGTTCGCCTCGTACATCCTCAGTGGCCGGTACACCCACCGCATCTTCGGCAACGACCAGCAGTTCGGCGAGGACACCGACCCGGACAGCCTGGTGGCGGTGCACGAGCGGATCGAGGGTCCGGGCGACAGTTACGCCCTGCACCACACCAGCGTGCACACCGTCCAGGCCGAGGCCGACACCATCTCCCTCCTGCTGCGGGGGCCGGCCGCCAAGAACCGGTTCCTCATCCTCGATCGCGCGGCCGGTGGATCCTTCTGGGTGTACGGTGCTGCCCAGGAGAGCCCGGAGCAGAGAGCGAGCAAGCGCATGTCGGAGTCCTGCGTGGACGAGACGATCGGCCGCGTCGCGACGATCACCGGAGCGGCCTCGGCGGTCTTGCGGTCGTGATGGGTGACGCCATGCAGGGCGCCCTGTTCGGATTCGCCCCCACGGCGGCGGTCGACGAGAGCGTCGCTGGTGAGGAGCTGCGCGTCTGCGCACTCAACGTGCAGAGCGCCGGCGCTAGCCGGGCCCGGCCTCTCGCCAGCTGGCTGGTGGAGACCCAGTGCAACGTCCTCGCCCTGACCGAGCTGCGGGCGGGCGAGGGCGCGAGACCGCTGCTCGACGCCCTCCGGGAGGAGGGGTACGACGTCGTCTGCACCGTCGCCCGTCCCGACGAGCAGTACGTCACCGCGGTGACGACCCGGGGCTTCGACGTGGCCCGGGTCGTGCCCGAGCCGGACAGCGCGCGCATCCTCGCCGTCGACCTGTCCGCCGCCGGCCGGTCGGTCCGCCTGGTGACAATCTACGCACCGACCAACGGGATGACACCCGACAGCAGCACCGCGCGGGCAGCCTTCCAACGCCGGTGTCTGGACTACCTGGCGTCGATCCGGACACCCGGCTTCTGCGTGGTCGGCGACCTCAACGTCCTGGACTCCACGGACCAACCCTGCGCGTCGGTGTTCGAGCGGCACGACTTCGAGTTCTACGCAGGGCTGCTGGCGCTGGGGGTGCGCGACACGCACCGGACACTGCATCCCGAAGCCACCCAATTCAGTTGGGTCAGCGACCGGCTGGGGGCGCAGCGCCTGGACTACGCGTTCGCCGACGCCGCAGCGGGCTCGCTGGTGGGAAGCGACTATGACCACGCGCCGCGGCGGCAGAACCTGAGCGACCACGCCGCAGTGCGCACCGTTCTGCGCTTCGCCCCGGAACACGGTGGAGCGACTCCCGGCTGACCCGGAATCTCCTCGAGTTGGCGGAGCCGGTCGGGTCACAGACCCGTCCGGCTCCGCTGTCCCGCGCCACATGCCGATACCGGCCACGCCTCCCGTCGACCCCGTGCCACCCACGGTAAGGTTCCGGTTCATTCGGCCAGGTCCATCGAGCAACGCGTGGGAGATTTGTCGTGCTCACCCGTCAGGAGCCCCGTGCCATCGTCGCTGACCTCGTCAGGCGGGTGGTGCCGTACGACCGGCAGGAAGCGCTCGACCAGCAGGCGATGACCGGATGGGTGCGCTCCGGCGAGCCGTTGTTCCGCCGACACGCGCCGGCGGACCCGCCACGTCACCTCGCGGTCTACTTCGCATTGCTGGACGAGCGCGAGCGTTCGGTCATGCTCGTGGACCACCTCAAGGCGAACTGCTGGCTGCTGCCCGGCGGTCACGTCGACGAGGACGAGGATCCCCGGCACACGGTCGTCCGCGAGGCCGCGGAGGAACTCGGGGTCCTCGCCGACTTCCACAGCCGGTTCGGCGACGATCCGTTCTTCCTGAGCAGGACCTGGACGCGGGGTCACCACAGCCATGTGGACATGACCCTGTGGTTCATCCTCGAAGCACGGCGCACGGACCCGGTGCGGCCCGACCCGCGGGAGTTCCGCTCGGTGCGCTGGTACGGCCTCACCGAGGTCAATTGGAACAGCGATGTCTACGACCCGCAGATGCACCGCTTCGTCGCCAAGCTCGACGCCTGGCTGGCCCGGACGGCGGACTACACCCCCACCTGACCGGCCTTGACCGGCGGGAGGCCGGTGACCGGGGACGTGAGCCCGAAGGTGGCCGTCATCGCCGAGTGGTCCGACAGCTTCGCCCGTCGGGGCGCGTGCAGGTAGGCGCAGCGGAGCACCAGGCCCGGATCGTCGCAGAAGACGTGGTCGAAGCGGTATCCCGCTCCGGACCGGCCGTACCAGGAGTGCTCCACCGTCCGAGGGTGCACGTGCCGGTACGCGTCGATGAGGCCCGCCCCGGCGAAGGCCCGGTAGAAGTCGTACTCCCACTGGCCGAAGACGCGGTGTGCGGGCAGGTGCCCCGGCTCGACCACGTTCAGGTCTCCCGCGACGATCAGCGGACTGGCGTCCGGGTAGGCCCGGCCGAGCCGGGGAAGCATCGCCGCGACCTCGGTCTGGAACAGCCGCTTCGCAACGTTGCGGTGTTCCCGGGATCCACGCGACGGAACGTAGAGCCCCACGATGCCGAGCGTGGTCGGGCCCGTCAGGGCGATCCGCGCCGCGACGAAGCGGCCGGACAGCTCGCCGGCGTAGAGCCCGGCCACGGGGGTCACGGCGCCGACGCGGGCCGCGACCAGGACGCGATAGTCACCGTCGGGTTCCGGGCAGAGCACCGTGTAGCCGTGTGCGTGCAGCGCGTCGGCGTGGGCGGCGCCGCTCCGAGGGATCTCGGTGAGCACCACGACGTCCGCGTCCGGCTGGCTGGCCAGCCACGACATCTGGGACCGGGCGCGGGCCGACGCTGCTCGCTGGACGTTCCAGGTAACCACGCCCACGCGCGGCTCCGATGGTTCGCCGACCGAGGGCGGCGGTTGTCGGGGGAACGGAACCATGAATGTAGGGATCCCTGCGGTCGTCGACGGCGCTCGAGCCCGATTGTAGTGCCGTCGGGGGCACCCACGCCGCACGGCGTGACCGGGACGGCTCGGCGGAGTCAGCGGCCGACGCCCACTGGCTCCGGAACGGGCCGCGCGGCACGCCGCATGTTCCACGTGACCAGGCTGACGTGTGGCGGTGCCGGATTTGCGCCGGCCGGTGTCGGCAACCGGGAAGGTTATGCGTCCATGGTCAGATGTCCCGTTACCTAATGAATCCCGAACGGCCCGCCGAGGTCTGCGGGATGCCTGCCCGTTACCTGACCCTGGAGGTCTCCAAAAAGATCGGCAGCGTGGGCTCGGCGAGCCGTTCGTGTGGTGGTCCGGCTCGCTGAGTGCACGCCTGCACACCTCTAGACCGAGCCAGGTCTCGTGCAAGACCGGCGGACCTCGGGCGGGGCCGGACCACCTCGTGACCTTGGGCAGGATGTTGATCGTGGTGGCAGCCCGCCCGCACGGCGAACACCTCGCATACCGGGAGCCGACGAGCTCTGACTGCGAAGACCGGGACCGTGCGGGTCGCTGGAATCGCGAACGGCTCATCGGAGGGTAGGCCACAGAGCCTCGTCATTAGGGTGCCGCGCGTTTCCGCCAGGGTTGCATGCCGATGGGCAGGCGAGGGAGGAGTAGGAGTTGGCGGTGTACTGCGGCATCGACTGGTCGGAACGGCATCACGATGTTGCCCTGGTCGACGAGCACGGTCGCCTGGCCGCCAAGGGTCGTATCGGCGACGACTTGGACGGATTCACCACGCTGGTCGAAATGCTGGCCGCCGCCGGTGACAACGCCGAGCAGCCGATCCCGGTGGCGATCGAGACCCCGCGTGGACTGCTGGTTGCGGCGCTACGCGCAAGCGGGCGGCGGGTGTACTCGATCAACCCGATGGCGGTGGCCCGCTATCGGGAACGGCACTCGGTGTCACGCAAGAAGTCCGACCACGCCGACGCGGTGGTGCTGGCCAACATCCTGCGCACCGACGCCCACGCTCACCGGCCGCTGCCGCACGACAGCGAACTGGTTCAGGCGGTCGCGGTGCTGGCCCGGGCCCACCAGGACGCCACCTGGCGGCGAACCCGGGCCTCGAACGAGCTGCGGTCGCTGCTGCGGGAGTACTTCCCCACGTTCCTCGCCGCGTTCAACGGCAGGAAGGGCTACCTGACCAGCGCGGACGCCCGCGCGGTGCTCGCCGTCGCATCCACACCCGCAGTTGCTGCGAAACTGTCCACCACTCGGATCGCCGCCGCCCTACGCCGCGGCGGCCGACGGCGCGGCGTCGAGGGCCTGGCGGCCGAGCTGCAGCAGGCGCTGCGTCGTCCGCAACTACGTCAGCCGGCCGTCGTGGAGGAAGCCATGGGCATCCAGGCGCTGGCACTGCTGGCGACGCTGAACGTCGAGTGCGCCAGCGTTGACTCGCTCGCCGGGGCCGCCAGCGAAGCGTTCCGCCAGCACCCGGACCACGCGATCGTGACAAGCTTCCCCGGTCTGGCCGACGTGACCGGTGCCCGCGTTCTGGCCGAGATCGGCGACGACCGGGCCCGGTTCGCCGATCCTCGCGCTCTGAAGGCTTACGCCGGCGCGGCCCCGGTCACCCGCGCGTCCGGGCGCAGCATCTCCATCACCCACCGCAAGGTGAAGAACGATCGGCTTGCCGCTGTCGGTTATCTGTGGGCCTTCGTCGCCGCCACGCACGCCGAACCCGCCAAGCAGCACTACCAGCGCCGCCGCGACCACGGCGACCGCCATCCCGCCGCACTACGCCACCTGTTCAACCGGCTCCTCGGCTGCCTGCACCACTGCCTCGCAACAGGACAGCTCTACCACCCTGGCAAGGCCTTCCCCATGCTCGGCATGCCCGCGCCCGCCGCTGGGCAGTGACACTGGCAGACTCGGCGCCCATGAACGACGGCAAGGACTGGTACGCCTGGCACAGCCCTTACACCGATCCCGGCTCGCCCCTGGCACGCCGACTGAGGCTGGTCCAGCAGCACATCGCCGCGTGGCTCGATGAGCGACCTGGCGAACCGATGTCCGTGCTCAGCATGTGCGCCGGCCAAGGTCACGACATTCTGGCCGTGCTGGCGTCGCGCCCGGACGCCAGGCGAGTCAGCGCCACGCTGATCGAGTACGAACCGCGCAACGTCGCTGCGGCCCGGACCCGAGCAATCGCAGATGGCCTCGACACGGTGACCGTCACGCAGGCCGACGCCGGTGACCTCGCCTCATACCGGCAGGCGGTGCCCGCCGACCTGGTCATCATGGCGGGCGTACTGGGCAACATCAGCGACGCCGACGCCCACACCACCATTCACGCACTGCCGCAGCTCTGCGCCGCCGGAGCCACGGTCATCTGGACCAGAACACGACGAGCACCCGACCTGACACCGGCTGTCCGAAGATGGCTGGCCGACGCAGGGTTCTCCGAACAGGCGTTCACCGCTCCCGACGCCGTGCCGTTCTCCGTCGGCGTCCACCGCTTCACCGGCACCCCACAGCCGCTGAAGAACGGCAAGATATTCCAGTTCATCGCATGACGGCGAACCGACGACTTGACGTTTCCGGAGATCGGAGGTCTTTTTGATCGTCCCCAGCCGGGGAACCCTCGGTCGCCCGGTCCTCAGTGGCCGGCCTTCACCATGGCCTCCTCGTCCGGCGTCACGGCCGAGGACGGGTGGTCGGTGAGGTCGTGTAGGTGACGGACGGGAGAGAAGACCAACACGAGCGGAGCGCACACGACCGCGATGACCGAGACCAGCAGAGCGACCCGGCTGTCGTAGATGCTGGCGAGGGCGCCAGCGGCCAGGCCACCGACCGGAATGGCGCCCCAGGTGACGAAGCGGACGCTGGCCATCACCCGGGACAGCAGGTCGGGTGGGCTGGCGACCTGGCGGTAGGTGCGGGTGATCACGCTCAGCAGCACCACGCCGGCCGCGAAGATGGCGCTGCCGAGCGCGAAACAGAGGTAACCCACCACGCCGCTGCCCAGCGGCACCAGGATCGCACCGGCCACGGAGACCACACCGGACAGCAGCAGCGCGCGGGCGGAGCCGAGCCACCCGGTGAGCCGGGGAGTCAGGGCGGCGCCGATCAGCGAACCAACCCCTTCGACGGCGAGCAGCAGACCGACCAGACCGGCCGGGGCGGCAAGGGTGCGGACCAGGTGGAGCGGGTACAGCGCGATCTGCGCGCCACAGGCCACGCAGAGCGCCGTGGCCGCCCAGGTGCACGGTGCCATCACCGGATGCCGGGAGACGAAGTGCCACCCTTCGCGGATCATGCTACGTACCGGCGGCCAGCGGTCCGGCTTCTCCTGCGGTCGCTCCGGCAGCGACCGCAGCAGAAGCGCCGACACCAGGTAGCTCACCGCGTCGATCAGCAGCGTCGGCACCGCACCGAGCAACTGCACGGCCACGCCGCCCAACGGCGGGCCGCCCACCTGCGTCACCGCATGGGTGCCGGAGGTCAGACTGTTGCGAGACTCCAGCTCCGAACGCTCGACGATGCTGGGAAGGAAGGTGGCGTTCGCTACGTCGAACAGCACGGTGCTGAAGCTGATCACCAGTGCGACGACGATGAGTTGGGCGACGGTCAGGTGTCCTGACCACCAGGCCAGCGGGATGGACAGCAGCGCCACGGCCCGGGCCAGGTCGGTGCCCACCTGCATGCCGCGCAGCGGCATGCGCTGCACGATGACGCCGGCCGGCAGACCGATCACCAGCCAGGCGACGTAGCCGGCCGCGGCGATGAGCCCCATCTCGAACGCGTTGGCATCGAGCGCGATGAGCGCGGTCAGCGGTAGCGCGATCGCCGTGACTGCCGAGCCAACCGCGCTGAGCGTGCCGGCCGTCCACCACCTCCAGAAGACCCCGGCGCTGTGTCCGACGCTCATCCGCCCTGACCTCGCATCCACGTCCGTTCCGATTTGGAACGGACTATAGTCGGGATCGAAGCCGGTGAACAGGAGGCGGTGGCAGGATGCGGAAGTCTGAACTGGCGAACGCGGAGTGTGGTATCGCCCAGGCACTCGGAGTCCTCCATGACTGGTGGACGTTCCTCATCCTGCGCGACATCGCCGGCGGCGCGACCCGCTTCGACGCGCTGCAACATGGTCTCGGAGTGAGCCGCCGGATGCTCAGCGAGCGCCTCGCCACCCTGGTGGAGCACGACGTGCTGCACCGCCGGTTCTACTCACGGCACCCGCCGCGAGCGGACTATCTGCTCACTCCCAAGGGCGAGGCGCTTCTGCCGATTCTCATCGCCCTGCAGGACTGGGGCACCCGCCACGTAATGGGTGACGGCAGCCTTACCGCCACGGCCGAGCCGGCCAGCGCGGAGGCGCGGCGCGTCCGCCACCTCGTCGGACGCCGTCTGCCCGATGTTTTGCTCACCCGCCACGACGGCCGACCGGAACGGCTGCACACACCCGACTCATGGCTGGTGCTCTTCTTCTTCCCGGGAGCGTTCACCCCGGGCGATGCGGAACCTCCGCCGGACTGGGAGGACATCCCGGGCGCGCGCGGTTGCACGGTGGAATCGACGACCTACGCCGCCAGCCATGCCGACTTCGCGGCGGCCGGCGCCCGGGTATACGGCGTCAGCACTCAGGCCCCGGAACAGTTGACCGCGTTCGTGGCGCATACCCGGCTGCCCTTCCCCGTCCTGTCAGACAAGCAAGGAAGACTCGCCGCAGGCCTGCTCCTCCCTACCTTCCGCGCCGGGGGAGTCGATCGGTTCAAGCGGTTGAGCCTGCTCGTCGACGCGAACGCCGTCGTCCGCTCGGTGCAGTTCCCGATCCGCGATCCAGCCGGCTCTGTCGCCGAGATGCTCGATCTGGTCCGGCAGATGTCGAGGGCGGGTGCCGGCAAATGAGCGCTGACGCTTCCCGAGACGCACCCCAGGGCCGAACAGGGCATCCACTACGTCAGTCTCGAACCCATCACCGCCCCCGGCTACCCCCGGCATCCTGCTCAACCTCGACGCCCACATCAGCGCCACCACCGGCTTCCCCGGCAACGCCAAGAGCCTCTGGATCGCCACCGACGACACCGGCATGCTGCTCACCGCCAGACACCGCTACGACCGCCCCACCGGCCGAAACGTGATCACCGGGCTCCTTCCCCAACTCGTCGACTCCTTCAGCATCCGCGGCGTGCCCGCCGACTTCACCGCAGATGACCTCCTCGCCACCCACCCCCGCATCCGCGCCCGGCACGCCACCACACCCGACAGGCACCCCATCGGCTCCGGACCGGGCCGCCGATTCCTCGATTGCGTGCTCGAGCACGCCACCGCCAGGCTCAACACGCAGTCGCTCATCCTGGAAACCACACCCATACGCAACATCGACGCCCCCGGCGACCCCGACCGGCACCGGCACGCGAAACTCGCCTCGGCCGTCAACACGGCAACACGGCCGATCCACATCAGCGTCGTCTACCAGGACGACCTACAGAGCCACCGGTCCGCCCAAGCACTCACCGAAGTACTCAAACTCCCCGAGAACAGCCTCACAACCGCAGAGAGCACTTCCTCGACGGCGCGCTCACCATCGCCTTCGACAGCGCCAAGACCGCCATCCTGGTCGCCCGCCATGGTGTGTCAAGGTCCATGCCGAGGAGGAGTTGGGTAGTCCGGGCGACCGGGCCCGGGGGCACTCCCGGATGGTGATGGAGACCCACAAGGGTGAGGTCGGCGGGATGGCGGTGGAGATCTTCTCACTGGAGCACCTTGACCAGCCCGAGGAGAACACCTCAGCGGAGTTGGTCGTGTCTGCTCCGGATCCGCTCAGTCTGGCCGACGCCGGCTACCTCGCCACCTCCATTAGGAAGGCGGTCATGGAAGCCCGCCGAACGCACCGGCCGTACTGGCTGAGGCGGGCGTGTCCGTCCTGGTGTGTCGCGACGCACCAGGACGGCGACCACCTCGAGGATCGCATCCACTGGCCAGACGACTCGCCGCCTATGCTGTTGTCGCTGCACAGCTCGGTGAGTACTGCCGGCGAGTCGTGCAGCGATGGGACGTACCGGCCGCCGGGGCTGGAGGTCGACCTGGAGCAGCACGCCGACGCGGTCGAGCCGGTGGTGAAGTTCGTGATCGAGGGCGCGACGGCGGCGTTGCGGCTCACGCTGGACGAGGCTGAGCAGGTGAGGACGGCGGTCGGACGAGTTGTGGCCATGGCGCGCGATACGGACAACCAGCTGGTCGAGGCCGGATTGGCCGGTCCAGCGCCGAGGCCACACCGGCCGAGCCTCGACCAGACCGTGGCCGATCTGGTGGTCCACGACGAGGGCCTCACGGCCGAGCAGAAAATTAGCGTGTTCCGCGGCGTGGTCGCCGAGCGACTTACCCAGCAGGGCCTGAGCGTCAGTGAGCAGGCTGTGCGGTTGAACTGCACCGAGGAGCAGGTGCTGGACGCGATGGTGGACTTCGCGATGTGGTCGCACGCCGGCTACCTGCTTCCACCCGCCAAGCCGGCCGAGCCGCAGTGCCCGGTGTGGTGCGGTGGGGAGTGCCTTACCGAAGACGGCGTCCGCCTGCACGACCGGCACGTGGCCGCCGTGTACGGCCAGCACCACGAATGTGCCAACGACATCAAGGTGGCGACGGTCGACCTTCAGGCGTTCAACTCCCCCGACGGGTACGACGAGCCGCCATCAGTGACGCTGGCCATCGACAACCCGGAACAGCGTCCCACCGACATGACCAAGCTCGACGGGATGAACCACAACGCGGTCCGGAACCTGGCCGCGTCGCTGCTGTCGGGCTTCTGGGACCGCACGACGATCCGGCTCACCCCTCAGAAAGCGGCGAACCTCGGCGCCTCACTGATCGCCGCATCCCGCGCTGCCCACAACAACACCGCAGTCGAAGCCTGATGGCCCCTCAGGGAGAGGCGTCCGTCAGTGACCTCACCGCGCCCCTCGGACTATCCCAGCCGACCGTCAGTCACCACCTGCGGATCCTCACCGAGGCCGGCCTGCTCGAGCGTGACAAGCGCGGCGTCTGGGCCTACTACCGGCTCGTGCCGTCCGCCATCGCTACGATCGCCGACCTGCTGACTCCGCCTCGTAAGCGAGCGATGAAGAAGGCCCGCTGACCGGCGCCCCCGAAGACCGCCGCCAACGCCTCCTGACCTGGCGGCGCTCGGGCCGCAGGCGCGAAGGTTCTAACCTGCCGTCATGGGGGACGAGGAAGCGCAGCCGGAATTCAGGCAGTGGTACGACCGTGCGCTCGACGTCGGCCCGGCCGGAAATCTGGCCTTCTTCGGTCGGGACGTGCTGGCTGGCATGGTACAGGGAATCCGGGACTTCCGAGAGCGCCGGCAGCAGCGGTGGGACCAATACCATGGGCCTGGGGCGACGTTGCTGGGCTGCGCGATGTGGATGGACGACCCGGAACTGCTCGACGAACTCGCCAGGCTGCAGGCTGCCTGCGTGGTGGTCAGCAAGCAGGCCCGGGACAAGAAGGTGCAGCCGCCGGATCTGCCCTACAAGCTTCGCCGCCTGGCCGACCTCAACGCCCGTACACCCGGTCTCCCGGTGTGCTATTTCCCCCCGCTTGTCGGCGTACGACTTCGGGTGCACAGGTAAGTACGACTGAACGTACCCAACCGCTGGCCCCGCCTGGGGCCGCTGTCGGTGACGTTGCGTAGCCTTCAACGGGAGACAGCGGTTCTCGATGGAAGGGTGATCGGTGGCGCGTACCTGGCTGTCCATACGGGTTGAGCTGGTCTCCGGTCGTGGCATCGACCTATGGCCTCGACCGGGCAGGGTCTTCGCCGCGAGCCGGTCACACACCTTCGCCCAATTGGCTGACGCGATCGATCTGGCGTTTGCCCGCTGGGACCTGGCCCACATGCACATGTTCACGCTGGCCGACCAGACCCAGGTCACGCCGCTTGAGCTGTGGGATGGCGAGGAGCCCGAGGGCAGCATCGACAGTGGCCGAACCAAGCTGAGCCGGCTGGGTGGCGGCGAGCAGTTAGCGTACGTGTTCGACTTCGGTGATGACTGGGCGCATCTGTGCACGGTCGCCGAGTCCCGCATCGACCCGGTGGAGACGCTCAGCGTGCTGCCCAGCGAGCCGATCCCGTACTTCGGCTGGGGCGACCTGCCCGACCAGTACGGACGACGCTGGGACGGCGACGACGGCGAGTCGCAGCCGCCGAAACCGCCGCGCTGGCCGCTTGCCGAGCTTCCGCCGCTGCTGCCGTGGTGGGGGCCGCGCCAACGCGGACAGTAACGGCCCGAAGGCCATCGGACGATCACGACCTGGGCACGTTCACGCGTACCTACCTGTGCACCCGAGCCCGTACGCCGACACCGCTGGAGCAATTGACCTCCCTGGTCGACGGTGAGCACCCGGTGATCGGACCCGGGTGGTCGCTGCCGCCGGGCGACGAGATGATCCCGACTGTGCGGACGATCGGTTTGCGCAAGGGCGTGGGCGCCAACGGGTCCATGCCGCCGATCCTGCACGCCAAGCTGGCGCTTCTCGGCCGCCTGTGGGAACACGACGAGGACGACTTCGGGCCGGCCGACGTCACCGCCTTTACCCCGAAGCGACTCTGGATCGGGTCGGCGAACTTCACGGCGTCGTCGCGACGCAGCCTCGAGTTCGGGTTCTGGACGGAGGACCCCGTACTGCTGCGCGGTGCCGAGGAATTCCTCCTGGACCTGATCGGCAGCTCAGAGGGCATCGACCCGGACGCCGACCTGCACATGCCGGAACGGGCGCTACCGGACTTCGACGACTCCGCCATGGCGGAGTCGGCGGCCGAGCTACGGTTCGCCGACCTTGAGGACGACTAACATCGCCGCACTCGGCCGCCCGCTCCCGCTGTCATCGAAGCGCGAATCACCGCGCCAAGGTCTGGGGGTAGCGCCAGCGGTCCCGCCTCGGTCCGAGTGAAGCGAGAGATGAAGGCGGTCATTGGGGAGCGTGCGTGCTACCTAATCATCGACATCGCAGGAACCCCCGGCGCTCAGATCCAAGGGATGGCCCGCATGGTGCTCCGATGGTGCTCGGATGTTCGGCACCGGTCGAGCACGGGCAGGTCGAAATCAGCACGGTGAGCCCAGCCGCGGCGAGCCCATCACCCTGCCCGTCGCCTGCAGCGCCTGGACCAGCCGAAACAAAAAGCCCTCCGCGTGGACGAAGGGCTTGCAAAACAGTACGAGCTATGAGACTTTGTATTTGGTGGGGAAGGTGGTTACCCTTCCTCCTACGGATCAGAAGGTTAGGGGTTCGAGTCCCTTCGGGCGCACAGAAGATGAGGGGCCGTTCCGGGAAACCGGGGCGGCCCCTCATCGTGCGCCAGCGCCAGTCATGCCGCTTCGGGAACAGCACTGCGATGTGGATCTTCGACCCGGTCTCGTACGCCTACCTCGGAACGGTAACCGACACCACCGTCCAGGCGATCGTGGGCAAGGTCGGCCAGCGGCCGTAGGGCCAACCTGACAGCAACGGCGCTGGATGCGCAGCGACTGGCTGGGAGCCGATCCTTCCGGAAAACTTCCGGAAAATCATTGACCGGTTCGAAACGCCGCTGCAATACTCCGAGCACTGCGACATCAGTGTGTGTCGATTGAAGCCACGCGTCGTCGGGTGTAACCCGTCCCAAGGAGGACCTGCGCATGTACGCCAGCATCCGCCGCTCCCGCCGCCCATCCGCCCCCCGAACATCGCGTCTCACCGTCCGGTTGGCAGTGCTCGCCTCCACTGTGGCGCTGACCGCCGCCGGTCTCGCGGTCGCCGCCACTCCGTCCAGCGCCGCCACCTGCAACGGGTACGTCGGCCTCACCTTCGACGACGGGCCGACCGGCAGCACCAGCGCCCTGTTGTCCGTGCTGCGCGCGAACAACGCACGGGCGACCATGTTCAACGTCGGCCAGAACGTGCAGAACAACCAGTCCGCCGCGCGGGCCCAGGTCGACGCGGGCATGTGGGTGGCCAACCACAGTTGGAACCACGCGCACATGACCTCGATGAACCAGAGCCAGATGCAGTCGGACCTCTCCCAGACCAACTCGGCGATCCAGGCGGCGACCGGCGTCCGGCCGCAGTTGTTCCGCCCGCCCTACGGGGAGACAAACTCGACCCTCCAGTCGGTCGCCTCGTCGCTCGGCCTGCGCCAGGTGATCTGGGACGTCGACTCCCAGGACTGGAACGGCGCCAGCGTCAGCCAGATCGTCTCCAACGCCAGCCGCCTTCAGGACGGCCAGGTGATCCTGATGCACGACGGCATTCAGAACACCCGCGACGCGATTCCGCAGATCATGGCCAACCTGAGCAGCCGTAACCTCTGTCCGGGCATGATTTCACCGAGCACCGGCCGGGCGGTGGCCCCGGACGGCACCCCGCCGCCGACGACTCCGCCGCCGACCGGCACGCCGACCACTCCGCCGCCGACCACTCCGCCTCCCAGCGGCGGGTGCACGGCGACGGCGACCACCCCCAACGTCTGGGGTGACCGGTACAACACCTCGGTGACGGTTCAGGGGGCCAGCAACTGGACCGTGGTCGTGGCTCTGACCCCGCCGCAGCGGGTCTCCACCACCTGGAACGGCTCCCCCAGTTGGGACAGCACCGGTTACGTGATGACGATGCGGTCCAACGGCAGCGGCAACACCTTCGGCTTCACCACGATGATGAACGGCAACAGCAGCGCCAGACCTCAGATCCGTTCCTGCACCACGGGCTGATCCCGGTGGCCCGCCCAGGCCACCGCAACGGCTCGGGTGGGTGTGCTCGACCAGGTGCCCCTACGCTCCAGCTGACCCTGGAGCGTAGGGGCACCCCCGGCAGAAGCTGATCTCGATCGCCGGCTGGGCCCACTGCGTGCTCTGGCCGTTACTGTGGTCCGCGGTGCGGAGCTTGACCCGTACCCGAGGGTGCGGATTCAGGGTCGCGTCATGCGGGTGGTTGAGCTGGCGCGTCGGTCCGCCAGCCTGCCCGAGGGCGTCACCCGACGCATCGCCGCGGGATAGGGCGGGGATAGCGCCGGGCCCGAGACTTGACACAGGCCGGTACGCCGGCCGTCCAACAGGGTCCGACCACGAGGAGAACGCATGTCGTACGACACGAACTCGGCCGCCGTGCCGGGAACGTCCGCCAGCGAGAACTTCATCGACCTCGACGACCTGGACTTCGCCGCTCTTGAGGTCGAGGCGACCGAGGATGTCGCGGGCGGGTTCCGGCCGACCGACCTGTGCACGATCACCGGAAGGTGCGCCACCGCCGGCTGCAACGGTCAGCAGTACTGATCCGTCCGACACCCGGCTGAGGGCGGTACGGGGCACTGCCGAATTGTCGGCCCCGTACCGCCCAACGTGTGCGCGTGGCCGGGTCGACGCCGGATAGCGGACGAGGAGAAGCCGGATAGCGGGTCGGACCAGACTCGTTCCGCAGACGAGGAGCCCGCTCCGGCGCGGGAAGCATCCACCATGTCTGACCTTTGCACCGACACGGGAGGCCGCGTGGGCCGCGTGGAGCAGGTTGTCTCGCCGGGCACCGCTGATCCGAGAGCCGGGGCGGAGTCGCCGTACCCGCTGGTGTGGCTTCGACGCGGCCCGGAGGAGTCGCGCAGCCTCGTCCAAGGGCTGGAACTGGTCCGTCACGTGGCGGCCGGGGACGTCGCCGAGGGCTGGCTGTGCATGATCGCGAACGGCACGGCGCACTACCTCTCGACCTTCGCGTCCGACGAACTGCTGGACCGGACGTACGCCCGGGACAACCAGGTGTTCGGCGTCGTCGCACCGGTGGGCGTGCTCCGTCCCGATGGAGACGGGACCGCGCGGATCGACGGACGGTGGCGTTTCGCCTCCGGCGCGGATCGGGCGACCTACCTCGCCATGGGCTGCGTGCCGGTGGAGGGCCGGCGGCGGAGTGCGCTGCTGCGCCGGGACCTGCTCCGCGTCGACGAGCCCTGGGCCGGGCCGGGCCTGCTCGCCACCACCAGCCACACACTGCGAGCCGATGACGTCCACGTCGATGAGACAGACGTCGTCGACCTGACCGACGTCCCGTCGGACCGGCCCACCGGCATCTACGGCGACGGGGAACTCTTCCTGGCCAACATGCCCGGCGTGCCACTGGGCCTGGCCGAAGGTCTGCTGGCGCTGCTCGGGCCCACCGTCACGGGCACCTCGGCGTGGGCGACCACCTACAGCGATGCCTACAGCAGGTGCGTCCTGGCTCGGCACGGCGTCACCGACATGCTGCGGGACCTCGACACCCTGGCCCGTAACGGGCGTCTCAAGCCGTTCGCCCCGCCGTTGCGTGCCGAGTTCCGGGCGCTGCTGTCCGGGGCGTACCACGTAGCGCTGGACGCGGTCCTGGCGCTGGTGGCCGCCTGCGACACCGCCGACCCCGCGTTGCGGGCCCGGCTGGTCACGGCGCGGCGGGACGGTGAGACCATGCGCCCGCACGGTGCCATGCGTTCCTACCTGCACGGACGGTCGGGGTGAGTGGCGGTACGGCGCCCCGGCTGAGCGTCGGCGACTGGTGCCTGATCCGGGTGCCGATGCTGCCTGCAGTGCCGCGGGTCGACCCCGCCGACGTACACGCGCGCGAGGCGGCCGGGCGGCTGCTCGACCTGGCGGTCGGGTACGCCTCGACGTACGGCCGGTCCTCCGGGCCGGACGGCGAATGGCGGACCGATCGGACCCTACGGGCCGTGTACGCGGCGCGGGCAAGGCACCGTCCCACCCCGTTCGGTCTGTTCGCCTTCTCCGCCCGGGCCGACCTGGTCGACGACCCCGGACCCACGCGGGTCGACCTGGAGACCGACGTCGTGGTACATCCGGTTGACGTGCCCCGGCGCATCGACGAGTGGTTCGCCAACCCCACCCTCGCCGCCGACGCCGGCCGGTGGATGTACCTGCGTCCGGACCGGGGCGCCGCCTCGTCGGCCCCGGACACGCCCGCGCTGCGTCTGATCGCGCAGCGCCGGGCAACCGGCCCTCGTGGCGCCGCCGACTGGATCGGTGAACTAGGCCGCGAGGAGTTCGACAGGTGCGTCGAGCAGCAGGTGCTCCTGCCGATCCACACGCCGGGACCGTTCGTCGACACGCCACGTCTCGACCGCCCGCGGCTTTCCGCGGCCGATCCGCAGCCGCATGCGGTGACGGTGGGCGCTCTGATGGCCACCGAGCGGCCGTTCCGCCCGGACCAGTTCGTCGACGCGTTCAGCGCGGTGCGTCCCGCAGTTGACCGGACGGCCGCCACCGCCCTGGTCGCCGGCGCGGCCCGGCTGCTCGGAATGACCTGGCCCTGGGACCGGCTGGCATCCCTGCGCAACCACCTGGAGTCCATGGTGAGCGGTGGGGCGGTGCCGCTGTCCTGGTTGCTGAGCGCACCGGTGGACCATCCGCTCGGTAGCTGGCGCCGGGAACCAGCGCCGCCGGTCGGGGCCGAGCCGCCGCCCGGTCCGGCCCGTCGGCTGTTCGTGCCCGCCGAGGACCGGGACGGCGTGTTGGTCGACTGGTGGCGGACCGCTCAGGACGTGGACCGCTGGCGCCCGCGGCGTACCTCCCGGGCGGGCGGACCGGCCGGTCCGGTCGCGGCCGTCGAACCGCCGAACGGCATGGTCTGCGGCGCAGTGCTGGCCAACCCGGTCTCCGGGACGGACGTGTGGCTCAAGATGGCCCTGTCGGGACTCTGGCACGGTCCGGGTGCGCGGCTGGCGGACGTGGTGGCGTTGCCGGCGCCGCCGGAGCGGGTGGACCCCGGTCGGCTGACCGTCGAGCTCGGCTGGACGCCCGTCGACGGTCGTGCTCCGCTGACCCGCCGGCCGGCCGGGCCGCTGCCCCGGTTGAACCTCAACCTGCCGGCCCGGCCCGGCGACATCGGGTTGGCCGACCTGGCGGTGACCGTGCTCGACGGTCGCCTGCACCTGGTGCACCTGCCGGACGGGCGACTGGTTGAACTGCGGTTCGACAGCCCACTCAACCTGGATCAGCCGACCAACCCGTGGGTGGTGCGGCTGCTGGGGATGGTGGCCGTCGAGGGCAACGCCACCGGCCGGATGATCGACCCCGCGTTCCAGCTGCCCCCGGGGTCGGTTGTGCCCCGGATCACCGGTGGCCGCTGTCTCTTCGCCCGGCGCGGGGTGGTCCTGGACGCCGGTCACCGTGCCGACCTGCTCGCTCTCGCCGAAGACCCGGGCGCGCTGGCCGGGGTGCTCGGCGAGGTGGGTCTCGGCCCGGTGGTGGAGGTGACCGAGCGCTCCGCGGACCTGACGCTGCGGGTGGACGTCACCGACGTCGACCACCGCCGGTGGCTGGTTCGCCGGCTGCGCCGCTCCGACCGGCTGGTCCTGCAGGAGGCACTGCCCGTCGCCACGCCGGTGACCTCACGGCTCGGCGACCACGCACACGACGTCTGGGTGCCGTGGGTGCGCGCCGACCTCCCGGCTACCGCGAGGCTGGCGAGCACCCGGATCGTCAGACGACCGCCGGCCGCGGACCCCGAATGGACCAGTTGGTACGTCTACGCGCCGGACCGGATAGTGGAGACCTGGCTGGCCCGTGCAGAGGTGCTCGCCCTGATGGACCGCGGTGAACTGTTCCACATCCGTTACCGGGACGACCGCCCGCACCTGCGGCTGCGGCTGCGGCTGCCGGCAGCCACCCCGGAGCTGCTAGCCGACCTGCGCGCCCACCTCGCCGCCTGGTCACCGCACCACCCCTGCCCGGTGGAGACGCACCCATGGGTGCCTGAGGACCACCGGTACGGCGGCCGGGACGCCCGCGTCGCGACCGTTGCGCATTTCTGCGCCGACTCGGCGTGGTGGATCCGCCGCCTGGCCAGAACCCCGGAGGTCACCGCGCGGTACGTCCTCGCGGTGACCCGGATCGCCACCTGGTGTCACCAACTCGCGGGGCCCGACGCGGTGGCCTTCCTGGCCCGGTTGCGCGGCCTGGACCCTCGCCTGCCGAGTAGCCGTGACCAACGGGAGTGGATGGCGAGCTACCGCATCGCCCGGCCCCAGCTGGAAGACCGGTTCGCGACCGAGAGCCGCGTTCCCGAACCCACCCTCGCGTACCTGACCGGGCTGGAGCCGGACGCGCGCCTACTGGCGCTCAACAGCCTGATCCACATGACTGTGAACCGGGGCCTCCCGCTCAACCAGGCGGTGTCCCGGGAGCCGGAGATCGTGATGGCCGCCGCCCGCCTGCTACGGGCCCGTACGGCTCGCTCCGTGGATGCCGGTCGGGCCGGCCGGTCGTCGGCGGCGGAGCGCGTCGCCACACCGGCGACGGCGTGCCCGACCCGCACACCCGACCGGGACGGCGCGGATGTCTGACCCGCAGGCCGCCGGGCGTCTGCTCGCCAAGCTCGTCGTCGAGTTGCGGGAGCGCGGCGGGGCTCCTGCGGCGACCCTGGCCGGCATCGCACTGCTCGCACAGCGCCTGCACCGGCGACCACTCGCGGCCGGACTCACCCGGGTCGCACTCGGCGCCGGGCCGGCTGCCGACGACCGCACCGCCTGGCTGCTCCACCGGTTGGCCCGGGAGTGCCTCGGCGACGAGCCGGATGACCCGCGCCTGGTTGCGGCTGCCCACCGGAACGCCGTCGCCGCGCTTCGGGCCCAGTACCGGTCCGACCTGGAAGCCGGAAACGTCGACCTGATCAACGGGGCCGGCGGGGTGGGCATGCGACTGTGGGACGTCGCCGACGACGAGTTGCGGGGCAGCATGGCCGCCTCGCTCGCGGACGTGGCCCGGCGGATCGCCGCACAGCGTAGTAACGGCCTGTACCACGGCCGCCCGGGCAACCTCCTGCTCCGGCGGATGCTGGCGGACGTCGCGGACGAGCAGGCCGCGGCCACGACGGTTGTTGGCGACCTGCTCCGACTGACCCCCGCCGCGCTGGACACCGGGGAACTCGGTGTCGGTGGCGTCACCCTGTGCTCAGGGCTGCCGGGGACGGCGGTCGCGCTCGGCCCCGACGTGGACGCCGCGCTGGCCGTCTCGGTGACGCAGGCGCCGGTCACCACCCCGACGCTTGCCCGGCTGGCCACCCTGGTCGCCGATCCCGCCAGCGACGAGACGCTCTGTCACGGCCTGGCCGGAGTGGCCCTGGCGGCCAGGCTCGCCCCACTCTGGGCCGGCCTCGTACCCGATGACCTGCGTGTCCGGCTCACCGCGCGGCTCGTCGCCTATCTCGACCGGACCGACGACGGCGGGCTGAACGCCGTGTTCGGCATGCCACTGGCGCACGCCCTGCTCAGTGGTCCGCTGGGCGTCGCGTTGGCGCTGGTGGAGGCGACCGAACCGACACCGCCGTGGTGGGGCGCGGTTCTGAGCCTGGGTGACGGGACGGCGACCGTGGTCGGGGCGCGGGGATGACCTTCACCCTGCAACGCCAGGACAACGACTGCGGCGTGGAAGCCCTGGTCGTCAGCCTGCGGCTCCTGGGACACGACCCGCCCGAGGCGCGGCTGCGGGAAACACTCGATGCCCGGGGCGCCCGATCGATGCGGGAGTTGAGGGACACCGCCGCCGAGGTCTGCGGTGTCGGCTACCGGGGTACGCGCGACTGCCCGTTCGACGCGCTGACCACCGGAGCGGTGGTGCACCTGCGCGCCGACCACTTCGTGACAGTGATCGGCCGGCGGTTCCGCCGCGTCAGGATCTTCGACCCGGCCACCGGCCCGGAGTGGCTGGACGAGCGCCGGTACCGGGAACGTTGCTCCGGCTGGGTGCTGGTGCCGCGGGAAAGCCCCGCACCGAGCGTCCGGCCCCGCGTGGCCCGGCTCGGGTGGCTGCGCCCGTTGGTACGGGCAGGAGGTCTCCGTTTCCGTCACGTCGTGCCGGTACTCGCCGTCAGCCTGTTGCTCTACACCGGGCTGACGCTGCTCAACCTGGTGCTGATGCCGTACCTCAACCGGGCGAGCGGGCAGGGCGGGGACAGCGCTCCCGGCCTCGTCGCCGGCCTGATTCTGTTCTTCCTCGCGCTCAGCGCGATGTTCTGGTTCCGGCACCGCCACCTCACCACGCTGGGGCTGGCGTTCGACAGGGCCCTGCTCAACCACCTGGTGGACCGGCTCTCCCGGACCGCCACGAACGTCGAGACATCCTCCGGTTCCCTGCTGCACCGGGTGACCACCGTCCGCGAGGTCCGTGAGGGAAGCACCGGGCTGGCCCTGGCGGTGTTCACCGACGTCTGCGCGGTGCTGGTCCTGATGAGCTTCATGGTGTCGATGTCGCTGCCGCTGTCCGCGGTGGTCGCCGCGCTCGCCGTCGGGCACGTCGGGCTGACCATGCTGGCCCGGCGGCCGATCGTGCGGCACTACGACGAGCGGCTCCGGCTCGAGGGTGAGGTCCACGAGGTTCTGATCACCCTCACCCGCGGGCTGTCCACATTCCGGGGACTGGGTGCGACCGGACACCTGCGAGACACCCACGCGCGCCGCCTGGACCAGCTCAACGAGGCGATCCGCGCACTGAACTTCCGGCTTTCCTGGGTCACCGGCCCGACCGAGGCGCTGAGGTTCGTCGGTCTCTACGCGATTCTGCTGGTCGGTTCGGTGCTCGTCTCCGCCGGCGCGGTCAGCACCGGAGAACTCTTCGGCTTCCTCACCATGGGTGGCACGGTGATGTTCGCCGTGGTCAACGTCGCGGAGAGCCTGCCGGCCGCCGCCCAACTGGAACGACAGCTCCGCTACGTCGCGACCCTGATGGACCTGCCGGTGGTACCGGCCGGCACCCGCACCGAGCCGGTGCCGGGCGCTCCGGCGGTGGCGCTGCGCGAGGTCCGGGTGCATCGCCCGCGCGACGGGTTCGACCTACGGCTGGACCTGCATGTGGCGAGAGGTGAGACGGTCACCGTCGGCGGGGCGAGCGGTGCCGGCAAGTCGACGATGGCACGGATCGTGTGCGGGCTCGATCCGGTCCCGTCCGGCCACGCCGAGGTGTACGGCGTCCCCGTCGCCGACTGGGACCCCGACCGGCTCCGCCCGATGGTCTGCTACGTGCCACCCCGATCGGACTTCGCCCGGACCAGCCTGCGGGACAGTCTGTGCAGCGGTGCCGACGACATCGGGGAGGCGGACCTGCACGAGGTGCTTCGCCTGTTCGAGCTGGACGAGGTGCTGCGACCGCTGCGGCTGGGACTGCGCACCACCCTCCAGATCGACAACGCCACCTTCAGTGCCGGGGAGGTGCAGCGGTTCGCGCTGGCCCGGGCGCTGCTGCGCCGGCCGTCCCTGCTCATCCTGGACGAGGCCACGAACTCCCTGGACCGGGCGATGGAACTGCGACTGCTGCGCGCGGTGCAGCAGCGGGTGGAGACCCTCGTGGTGGTCAGCCACCGGCCGGTAGCGGCACACCTCGGCAGTCGGCACCTCGTGGTGGAACGGTCCGCCGACGGCATCTCCCGGCTGGTGCCCGACCATGGCTGAAGGGCTGCGCGGTGTGCACGCGTACTGGCGGGTGCCGGGCTGGCGGCCCCGGGCGTACCGGCAGCTGGCCGCAGCCACCTGGCTGCTCAGCGTGCTGTCCTGGCGGCGTCACGCCGGCCCGGTCGAGTTGTACGCCGACGCCCCGACCACGGACTGGCTGGCCGGGCTGGGCTGGCTCGACCTCTACGACCGGACCACACCGCTCGACGACACCGGGCTCGACCACCGGTACGACAGGAGCGCCTGCTTCGCGTTGCCGAAGCTGCTCGCCCTGGCCCGGTTCCCGGACGCGGTCCTGGTCGACACCGACGCCTACCTGCTCGCGCCGCTGCGGCTCACCGGCCCCGGATCGCACTTCGCGCACCTCGAGGTGGGGGACGGTGATTTCTACGCCGGCCTGCGCGGCCTGTGCAACCCGGCCGGGGTGGATCTGCCCGACGCTCCCGGACTGGTCGGCAACACCGCCCTGTTCCGCGCCGCCGACCGGGCACTCGCGGATCGGATCAGCGCCACCGGTCTGGCCTTCCTGGACGGTAACCCGGCCACTCCCGGGCGGGACCCTCACCTGCACATGACCGTTGCCGAGCAGGTGCTCGCCACCGACCTGACGATGCGCGCCGGCCGGCCGGTCACCAGCATCTTCGCCGCCCGCTGGTCCACCCGCTCGCTGCGCTGGCTGAGCCCACCCCCGGCCTTCGGCCACCTGTGGAACCTGAAACGAGGCGGCGGTGCCGAACAGATCGTCGAGGTGTTCACCATGATCCGCCGGATCCTCGTCAGTGACTACGGCGTGGCGCCCGGGCAACTGCGCGTCGCCCTGGAGCAGGCATGACTGCCACAGCCCTGCCAGATCTGCTGGCCAACGCCGGTGCGGTGGTCCGCGCGGCCCCCGACTCCACCGTCCCGCGTGGACACCGACCCGACTGGCTGGTCGAGCCCGAATCGCTGGCCGGACTGATGGCCGTCGTCGGTGTGCTCAACGCCGCCGGGGTCCGTTGGCGGGTAGACGCACTCGGCCGCAACTGGGGCTATGACGACGCCCGGGTGCCCGAGCCGGGTGCGATCGTCCGGCTCGCCCGGCTGGACCGGCTCGACCTCGACGCGGAACTGGGCCTGGCCACCGTCGAGCCCGGGGTCACCTTCGCGCAACTGCAGCGTGCGCTCGACGAGGCCGGTGCACCGTACCGGTTGCCCCCACCCGGCTCCGGTCCGCACACCTCGGTGCTGGGCAACGCTCTCGACCGAGGGCTACTGGCCGGGCTCGGCGAACGCGAACAGCATTGCCGGGACTTCCTCGTGCTCAGCCGGGAGGGCACGCTGTTCCGGCTCGACTGGACCGGCGACGAGGACGACCGGGTCCGGCGCGCGTTGCCCTACCCGCCCGGTCCGCACTCGCGCGGGACGGTCTTCCAGACCGGAGGGCACGGTCCGGTGGTGGTCGAGTTGACGCACGTCCTGCCGCCCGCGGTGCCGTACACCGCGCCACTGGTGCTGCTCGCAGGCCCCGAACCGACCGAAGCACTGCTGCGATGCTGGCGGGAACTGCTGCACCATCGGCTGGTCACCGGCTCACTGCTCCAGCCCGTGGCGCGGCGGCAGATGCAGGGCGTCACCACCGCTCATGACGGTCTGGTGCTGTACCTGACCGTCGGCGCCGTCTCCCGGCCCATGCTCGGTACGATCGTCGCCGAGGTTCGGCGGATCGCCGGGCAGCACGGCCTGCGGGTGGCTCTCGACGCAGTCGGCCACGCTGACGACCTGCGCGTCGTCGGAGGAAGCGCGGACCAGCCGGAGGCGGTCGCCGGCCGCCCGGTCGGATTGGAGTGGCACACCGCCTGCCTGCCGTTCGACCCGGCGCTCGTGGTCGCGTACTGGCGGGCCAACCAGGACGATCCGGCGTTGGCCGACGGTCCGTGGACCCTACGCCCGCTGGACTCCCGCGCGCTGGTCTGGCTGGCCCCGTTCACGTACCGCAAGAGCGACCCGGCCAGCCGGTCCGATCTGCGTCGCCGCGTGGACGCGTTCGAACGGATACGAACCGCGTTCGGCCTGACCGCGTACCGCCGTGGCGGCCTGTGGACGCCTCGTTGAGGCACCTGCTGGTGCTCAGCGGGTACCGGCTGGCGGAGGGCCGCTCCGGTGAGGCCGTTCACCTGCGCGAGCTCACCCGCGCACTGACCGCCGCCGGGCACCGGACGACCGTGCTGGACGGACCACTGCACCCGGGCCGGCCGGTGAGCGACCCGCAGACCGAGCTCGGTCCGCTCCGCGCCGAACTGGACCGGCTGCTCCGCGCCGACCGGCCGGACGCGGCCCTGCTCTGGCCGGGAGCCGACGGTGAGGAGACGCCTCTCGTCGATCGGTTGGTCGCCGCCGGGGTCCGGCTGGTCGTCGAGCACCCAGCCGCCGACCTGCCGCCCGCCGCCAGAACCCTCGAACGCGCCGACGAGGTCGTCGTTCCGTCGGCGTACGCCCGGGAGCAGCTCGCGGCCGGCGGTGGCCCGTGGGCACACGTCGTCGCGCCGATGTCGCGCCCCTGCGACTGCCCGGCGGTGCGCCCGCCGGTCGGCCGGCGCGGACCGGTCCGGGTCACCTTCGTCAACCCCGAACCAGCCAAGGGCCTCGGCGTCGTGCTCACCCTGGCGGGGGTCGCTGCCGCGCGCCGGCTGCCGTTCCGGTTCCGGCTCGTGGAGGGGCGGTGGACCGCTGTTGACCTGCGCCGGGTCGGCGTCGACCCGGACCGCTGCCCGAACGTGGAGGTGACGCCGTTCCGGGAGGACGTCTGCGCGCTGTACGCCGAGACCGATCTCCTGCTCGCGCCGAGCCTCTGGCGGGAGAGCTTCGGCATGGTCGCGCGGGAGGCGATGCTGCA
Source organism: Micromonospora echinospora (assembly GCF_014203425.1). Classification (NCBI taxonomy): domain Bacteria; kingdom Bacillati; phylum Actinomycetota; class Actinomycetes; order Micromonosporales; family Micromonosporaceae; genus Micromonospora; species Micromonospora echinospora. The sequence continues at coordinate 308,416 of NZ_JACHJC010000001.1, read as the reverse complement.
CGGACTACCGGTCGTGGCGACCCGGGTCGGTGGCCTGCCCGAGGCCGTCGGCGCCGGTGGTGTCTGCCTCGACCCGCCGGCCAGTGACGCCGACTACGCGGTGACGATGAGCGCTGCGGAGATCCGGCGTTGGTTGGAGGCAATGGTCGCTGCCGTACGGGGCGACGCCCCCCAGGTGGCACCGGGCCTACGCGCCCGCGCCGCCGCCGCGACGGTGGCTGCCTACCAGGAACTTCTCGACTGGCCGACGGCGGTCGGCACCGGCGGGCAGGCGCGTACGTGACTGTGCCGGTCGGCCAGGGCGGCGGCGATGCGATCCGCCAGTTCCGGCCAGTCCCGGTCCTGGGCGAGGGCCTGCACCGCGATCAGGTTCGCCCGCTCCTTTCGCAGCCACCCGGCCGGATCGGCGAGGGTGCGGTTGTGCAGGTCCACGTCCGGCGGCGGCGTGGGTTCGGCGGGGTGCGGCGAAGCCGTGATCCGCCGGACCGCCTCGCCGGCCAGCACACCCCAGGTGTGCGCGGCACGGGCCACCGGATCGTCGCCCGGCGGGTCGCCGCCCTCCCCGGCGGCCACGAACGCGGCGACCAGTCGATGGACCAGGTACCGGTTCGGCCCCGGGGCCGAACCCGGGGCGAGGGTCAGCAGGTGACAGCGGACCAGTTCGTCCAGGACGCGAACCGCCTCGCGGGCACCGAGACCGGCGCAGGCGACCGGTACCCAGTCCGGCACGGACGGAGTCGGCAGCTGGGCCGCCGCCGCCAGCACCCGGGTCGCCGACGGGCTGAGCGACCGGTGAACGGCGGCCAGGCCCTCCCGCACCGAGAGCCCGTCGACTGCGAGTTCGTCGAGCAGGTGCCGTGGATCGGCGAGCAGTTCCGCCAGATCGGTCAGCCGCGTTCCGGATCGGACCCGGGCCGCCGCGATCCTTAGCGCGAGCGGCTGCCCGCCGCAGGCCCGGACCACCGCCCGCGCGGCGGCCGGCGCCACCTCACTCCGCCGGTCGTCGAGGTGCGCCGTCAGCACGTCCAGCCCGGCGCACTCGGGCAGCGGGTCCACCCGGTGCCGCCGCGCACTGGGGAGGTCCAGCAGGAATCGGCTGGTCACCAGCACCGCGCAGCCCGGGGCGGCCGGAACGAGCGGCTGGACCTGGTCGACCGAGCCGGCGTCGTCCACCACGACCAGCAGCCGCCGGTCGGCCAGCCGGCTGCGGTAGAGGGCGGCGCGTTCGTCAAGCGAGTAGGGAAGCTCCCGGTGGTCCACCCCGAGGCCCCGTAGCGCCTCGGCGACGACGTGCCGGGGCGCCCGCGCCTCGGATCCGCCACTGCGCAGGTCGAGGTACAGGTGACCGTCCGGGTAGTCGGCCCGGACGGTGTGCGCGATCCGGACCGCCAGGGCGGTCTTCCCGACACCGGCCATCCCGTGCAGCAGCAGCACCGGTGGGGCCGGCCGGCTCTCGGGGCCTTCCTCCGCGTGCAGGTGGGCGCCGAGGTGGACGACGTCGTCGGCCCGCCCGGCGAACGGCACCGGAAACGGCGGCAACTGCGCCGGGCGGCAGGACGTCGAGACGGCCGGACGGTCGCCGACCGTGGTGGCGGCGGGCTCGGCCGGTGATCCTCCCGGGGCGTTCAGCGCGGCATCCTGACGCAGGATCGCCGTCTCCAGTTCGGTCAGCGCCGGACCGGGATCGAGACCGTACTCGTCGACCAGGATCTCCCGGCCCTGCCGCCCGACCCGCAGCGCGTCCGGCTGCCGTCCGCTGCGGTACAGCGCGAGCATGAGCTGGATGCGCAGCCGCTCCCGGAGCGGATGCTCGGTGAGGTACTCGGTCAGCTCGGTGACCAGCCGGTGGTGCCGGCCGAGCGCCAGTTCCAGGTCGACCAGCCACTCGTACTGATCCAGGCGGGCCTCCTCCAGGCGGGCCTGTGCCGGTTCAAGGAAGTCGCCGCTGGCCCCGGAGAGGGCCGGGCCCCGCCACAGTGACAGGGCGGACCGCATCAGGCCGGCTGCGGTTTCCGCCTCGCCCCGGGCCGCTTCGGCGCGGGCCAGGGCGGCCTGGTCGGTGAAGAGGGCCAGGTCCAGCTGCTCCGGGCGTAGTTCGAGCCGATACCCGCCGGGTTGGGTGGAGATCGGATTGTCGGACGACCCGGCCGCGTGGATGGCCCGCCGCAACCCGTGGATGTCCGACTGGACCTGCGCGCGGGCGGTCGTCGGTGGCGCGTCGCCCCAGGTCGCGGCGATCAACCGATCCACCGTGACCACCTGGTTCGCGTGGAGCAGGAGATATGCCAGGATTCCCAGCCGGCGGGGCCGATGGATCTCGGCCGGGCGCGCTCCCACGGTGACGCCGACCGGACCGAGCACAGTGAACCGCAGGGTCATGGCCCCGACACCGGTCCCCGGCTCCGCACCTCGGCGACCGCCGGGGCGAGAGAAGCGAGCGCGGTGAGCCGGTCCAGGTCCGCCGGCCAGTTGCGGGCGACCTCGGTGACCAGTCGGCGGACGTAGCGGGCCTGCCGCAACGGGTCGCGGGCGAGCAGACGCTTGCGGATCCAGGTGTGGTGGAACGGAGCCCTCCTCGTGTCGCCCGACCAGGCTCGCTCCCCGGGATCCCAGACCGCCGGCGTCACCGGCGCGTAGCTCAGTCCGAGCCGCTCCGCCTCGCACAGCACCAGTCGTTGTTCGCAGAAGGCCGGCAGGGCGACCGGGGCGCAGCCGGCCGGATCGGCGTTGCCCCGCATGAACGTGCGGGCAGCGGTCGTGAAGGCGGCCCGGTGCCGTTCGTTGTTGAACACCGCCAACGCGGTGTTCGCTGCCAGGTCCGGCGGGGTGCCGGCGACCCGGTCGGTGCCGGGGAGTCGCTCCAGCGGCGGGTAGATGTCGCCGGTGGCACGCTCGACGTGCGCGAAGACGAAGTCGGCGCAGGTGGTGTCGACGGAGGAGAGCAGGAACAGGTCGAGGTCGAGCATGGCCACCGGGGCGCGCTCGGCGGCCAGCGCCACCAGCTTCCCGCCGGTGTAGTAGACCACCGGGTCGACGTCGTACGGGGTGACGTCGTCGAGGTCGGTGGACACGTCGGCATAGAGGTCGAGCAGTCCCAGCCGGTCCAGCTGGTGGGCGCCTGCGTCGTCGGTGTAAAGGCGGACCGGCCCGTGGAATCGTTGCCACGAACGAACCGACAGGACGGCGGTGACGACTTCCCACGGCGTGAACTCGTACGCCACACCTCGGGCTCGGCTCGGCGCGGTCCAGAGGGTGTGGAAGGCCGGCACCTCGGCCACCGGGGAGCTGTTCACGCCTTCTCTCCCACCAGGTGCGCGTGTCGACCCAGCATGGCCAGCTCCGGGTTCCGGCCGGCGGCGTCGTCCAACGCGAACACCGTCTCCGGGTCAAGAATCCGGTCGCCGTGTCCGGCGGCGAGGACGTCGTGGAAGACCCGGACGCCGTACCGGCCCACCAGGCGCAGCCCGGCCGCCTCCATCCGCTCCGCGACCTGCCCGACCGGTAGCGCCGCTCGGCTGAACCGGTGCCCGTCGAGGCCCACTGTGAGAGTGCCGGATCGCAGCCGGTCGAGCAGATCACCGGGGTCCGCGCCCCGCGCGGCGGCGGCCAGCAACTGGCCGTACGGATTGCTCACCACCACGGAGACCAGGCAACCGACGGGCACCGCACGCAGGCAGCCGTCCAGGGCCGCACCCCAATCGGGTACGTACTCCAGCACGTTGTGCAGGCTCAGTCCTCGCGGTCCGGACCGCCCGATCAATGCGGGCACGTCGTCGAGGGTGCCGGGGACGATGTCGCACCGTGCGAGCAGTCCCGCCCGGGACAGTCGGCGACCGGCCGCGTCCCGCAGGTCGGCGGCCGGCTCGACCAGGGTGACCCCATGGCCGTCCCCGGCGAGATCCACGGCGAGCAGACCGTCCCCTGCACCCGCGTCGAGCCACCGGCGTGGCCCGTCGGTCAGGTGTCGCCGGAGGTTGGCGACGATCAGCCGGTGCCGCAGTCGTTGCCACGATGTCTCCACCAGCGTCGTGTACTGCGCGGCGAGCCCGTCGAAAGCGTACGGCGCTCCCGGCTTCACAGCCTCGTCCACAGCCGCTCCAAATCCTCGTCGGTGGTGTAGTAGTGCGGGGCCAGCCGGATGTGGGCGGTTCCCGGACCCGGCATCCGACGCACCGAGGTGACCACCCGGCCGGCCAGCAGCCGCCGGGCCAGGTCCTCGGCGTCGACACCGTCCCGGCGGAACGCCGTGATGCCGCTCCAGCGCTCCTCGGTGGCTCCGGGCACCTGGTAGCCACGCCCGGTGAGGCCGGCGACAAGCGTCCGGCGCAGCGACCCGAGCCGGTCGGCGACGGCCGGAACCCCTACTTCGTGGAGCAGGCGCAGCGCGGCCCGCAAACCGAGCAGCCCGAGCACGTTGAGCGAACCGGGCTCGAACCGCCGTGCGCCGGCGGCGAGCACGCCGTCGGCGGTGTACCGCTTCGGGTCGTCCATGCTGTGCCAGCCGACGACCGGGACCCGGAGTTGCTCGAGCAGTGCCCGGCGGACGTAGAGCACCCCCATTCCGGCCGGGGCCAGCAGCCACTTGTGCCCGTCGGCGGCGAGGAAGTCGACGTCACGAGCGTCCACCGGGACGGCCCCCAGGGTCTGGATCGCGTCCACCGCCAGCAGCACCGACCGTCTGCGCAGGGCGCGGCCCAGGCCGGACAGGTCTGCCACGGGCCGACCGGTGACGAAGTGGGCGGTGGAGACGACCACCAACCGGGTCCGGTGGTCGACGGCGTCGAGCACCTCATCGGTGCCGACCGGCGTGTCCCGGTACGGCAGCGTGGCCACCTCGACGCCTTGCTCCCGGAGACTGGTCCAGGGAAGTAGCAGGCTGGGGAAGTCGTCGGCGGCCACCAGGATCCGGTCGCCGGCTTGCCAGCGCAGAGCCCCGGCCACCGTGCCCAGCGAGGCCGAGGTGGACGGGCTCAGAGCGATCTCCTCGGTGTCGACCCCCAGCAGTTCGGCTGCGAGACACCGCACGTCTTCTGCCAGGCCCGGGCAGAGCAGGTCGAACTGTCCTTCTCGGCCGGCCCGCTCCAGGTAGGCGGTGACCGCCTCCACCACGGGCCTGGGCAGCGGAGCGACTGCGGCATGGGCGAGGAAGGTCCGATCCCGGCTCACCGGGAACAGATCCATTCGGAAGTGCGCGTCCCGCAGGATCCGCTCCAGCGGGCCACTCATCCCGCTGGTCCCGCCGTCGCGTACCGCACGGTGCGGGCCAGCCCGTCGGCGAGCGAGACGGTGGGCACCCACCCCAATTCGGTCCGTGCCCGGGTGACGTCCAGGCTCTTGACAATCGGCCGGTCCCGGCGCGGGCCCCGGAACAGCGGCTCCCGCGCCACACCGTCGTACGCCTCGCTCACCATCCGGGCGACGGCCCGTATGGCAGTGGGACGGCCGGAGCCGAAGTTGTAGCAGCTCCCGGGGTTCCCGGCGAGACGCTCGGCCACCCGCAGGTAGCCCTCGACCATGTCACCGACGAACAGGAAGTCCAACCGCGTCGTGCCGTCATCGCGGTCGCCGAAGTCGTACGGACCACCCTCGCGCAGCCGCCGGAGTGCGTGTGGCACCAGGCGGGAGGTCTGTCGATCGCCCGGCCCGTAGGTGTTCATGAACCGGCACACCGAGGCGGGTAGGCCGAAGGTGCGGGCGTACGCCTGTACAGCCACGTCGGCAGCAATTTTCGAGGCGCCGTAGAGATTCGCCGCCGCGCGGGCCGGGTCCTCCTCCTGCAACGGCCGATCGTCGTGGTTCTCGCCGTAGTAGCCGCCGGTGGAGGCGAGGACGAAGGCGGTTCCTTGGTCGATCCGGCGGACCGCCTCCAGCAGCGTGTAGGTTCCGCCGGCGTTCACCGCGAGGGTGTCGGCCGGCGTACGGATGCTCTCCGGCACCAGGGGCTGGGCGGCCAGGTGGAAGACCGCCTCGGGACGCCACCGACGCAGTGCCGCGACCACCGCCGCCTGGTCGCGGACGTCTCCACGCATCACGTCGACCTCGGCTCGCGCCGGATCCCCGCAAAGTACGCCGGGCTGCTCCGGTTGCCGGTCGAAGACGCCCACCTCGGCGCCGAGCGCGACCAGCCGGAGCACCAGATGACCACCGCCGAAACCGCAGCCACCAGTGACCATGACCCGCCGGCCGGCCCAGAATCTCGCCGGGTCGACGCTCGCGGGCGGGTGCCCTGCCACGGAGGGGAGTGGTGCGGTCATCGGGTCGTGCCGGCGAGCACCGGGCCGGCGGTCGGGTCGAGGTACCCCGCCCGGGCCGCCCGGACGGTCACCCGCAGCCCGTGGTCGAAGTCGGTCCGGGCCCGGAAGGAGGTGGTCTGAGCGAACTTCGTGCCGTCGAGGTGCTGGCGGCTGATCGTGGTCACCCCGGGCGTCTGGCCACGGACCACCACCCGGAACCCGTTGGCCATGATCCGCTCGGCGCGCTCCGGGTCGAGGCGGCGTTCGTACTCGGCAGCGGCCTCGACGACCCGGCGCAGCACCTCCGGGGTGCTGAGGTTGACGCAGCCGGCCACGTTGAACACTTCACCCCGGCAGGCGGGGTGACCCGCGGCGAGCAGCAACGCGGTCACCACGTCGTCGACGTAGATGTAGTCCCGCCAATGCCCGATCGATTCGAAGTACAACTCCGGCGGGAGTGGGCCGGCGGGGTCGAAGATCAGGGACAGCGAGCGGGGGACAAGCCGATAGCGGCTGTTCCGGTCGTCCGGGCCGAACACGTTGCACAGGCGGAGGACGACGGTGGGGACGCCGAAGGACTGATGGAACGCCTGCCCCATGACGTCACCCGCGAGCTTCGCGGCGTCGTAGATGCCGATCCCCCGCAGTGCGCTCTGCTCGGTGTACCGGCTCCCCTCCATCTCCCCGTACACCTTGTCGGTGCTGGCGATGACCACTGCGTCGGGCAGTGCGGACGGCGCGCGCCGCAGCGCGTCGAGCAAGTTGACCGTGCCGATCGCGTTCGTCGCGATGGCACCGGTCGGATCCTGCGCGGCCCGTTCGATCACCGAGTACGCCGCCAGGTGGAACACCGCGCGGAAGGGGCCGTCGGCGAGCGCATCGTGCAGGTCCTCCGGACGCCGGACGTCACCGGCCACGATCCTCAGCCGTGCCACCGAGCCGGCAGGCACGCCGGCACGCAATCGGTCGGCGCGCGTCGAGGTGCGGTCGCTGTCCAACACGGTGACCTGGACGCCGAGTGCGAGCAGGTGCCGTACGAGGTGACTGCCGACGAACCCGAGCCCGCCGGTCACCAGGTACCGGCCGCCCTCCGCCCTCGGTTCCGGACACTCGGTTCCGGTCCGTGCCTCGGCCGCGCCGATGATCTGGGGAGAGGCCTCGGGAACTGGTTTCACCACAACCTCCCTCACTTTGGGTGAGCATGGACTGCGGTCAGCCCCGGGTGGCATTACGCCGAAGCGGCTGCCGACCGGCATCGGCGGTCATCGCCTCATAAAGATGACGTTTAATTTCCCTCGTCGTGGTCGAGGTTAGGGAGTCCACATTCGACCGGCAACGTTGTCCCGGTCTCGTAACGGTAACGGCAGCCACCGCGATATCCTTATCGGCGTGGTCACTCAAAGTGACGACAGTGGGCCTGATCGGCGCGCCCTCCGGCTGTGCGAACCGAACGGGCGGTCGGCAGCGGATCGGTGTCGGCGCAGCCGGGCTTGCGGATGCCCGGCCGCGTCGACGACCAACAGGACGTTCGAGCTCACCAGTGACTCTCCTCGACCGCGCCCAGCGCGGCGGCGAACACCAGCTCGGTCGACTTGGCCCAGGAAGTCACCCGTTCTGCGAGACGGCAGTTGCCTCCAGTTCAACGAGCACGTCGGGCTCGAACAGGTGGTCGACCCCGATCAGGGATGCCGGCGGAAGCGGCCACGGCAGGCCGAGTTCCTCGACGACCGACTCGATGCCGGCCATGAACGGCCCGATCTTGTCGGGCGTCCAGTCGGTGACGTAGAAGGTCAGCCGGACCACGTCCTGGAACGAGGCGTCGGCTCCGGCAAGGGCGCGGCCCGTGTTGCGCAGCACCTGAGCGACCTGCCCGGCCAGGTCTCCGGGGGCGACCGGAGTCCCGTCGCCCAGTCGTGCGATCTGGCCGCTGACGTGGATGTGGCGCGATCCGGTGGCCACCGCCACGTGGTGGTACGGCGTGTGCGGCTGAAGACCGGCAGGGCTGAAGCGGGTGACAGACATCGTTTCTCCTTCACGAACCAAACTAGGTTTACCATTGATACCTAGTTGACGAAGGACACTTCAAGGAGACCTGGTTTCATGGGCGATACCGCAGGCGTTCGCGCCGCCGAGCTGCGCATCGACGCGCCGCACCGTGAGCTGCTCGATCAGGTGCTGGACAAGTGGTCGCTGAGCGTCCTCAACGAGCTGTGCGAGCGGCCGTGCCGATTCAACGAACTGCGCCGCGCGATCCCGGCGGTGACACAGAAATCGCTCACGGCGACACTGCGACGGCTCGAACGCAACGGCATCGTCGAACGCCACGTGGTGGCGACCCGTCCGGTCGCGGTCGAGTACCGGATCACCCGGCTGGGCAAGACCCTGCGTGCCCCGATCGACGTCCTGCTCGACTGGGCCGACGCGCACCTGCCCCAGATCGAACAGGCCCGTAGGACGTTCGACGCCGAGCTCGGCTGACGAGTACGGCCGGCGCGGCGGGACGCGCGAGGGCCGCGCCGGCCGGGCTCAGGAGCCCGGCTCGTCGCGCGCCGGCGTAGTCCGCAGGCGCGTTTCCGACGGTGATTCCGGAATCAGCGGAGGGGCGGGGAGCCGTCCGGCCGCCGTCAGCCGTTCGATCACGGCGCGGTGCGGAACCGCGTGACTGGTACGACCGCCCACGCCCGTGGTGGTGACCGCGGTGAACAGGGAGTTCAGCAGCGCCTCCTCCACGGCGTCCAGCACGGCCGCGAACACCGGGTCGATCTCCCCGTCCGGGATCGGCGGCTGATCCGACGTGGTGAACGCGATCGCGTAGTCGCCGCTGGTGCTGCTGAAGGACGCGCCGACCCGGGCCATGGCGAAGACCGCCCGGCGGGCGAGCCGCCCGAGCTGTCGCGCGTCCACTGGTAGGTCGGTGGCCACCACGATCATGCACGAGTTGCCGGGCGGCTCGGTCCGGTCGGCGGCGGGGACCAGTTCGTCGGCCGGCATCGGCACGCCGAGCACGGTGAGGACGCCGCCGAAGTTCGACTGGACCAGGGCGCCGACCGTCCCCGTACGGCCGGCGGTCCGCACGGTCCGGGACGAGGTGCCGATGCCGGCCTTGAAGCCCAGGGCGGTGGTGCCGGCGCCGGCGCCGACGCAGCCTTCGGCGGGCGGCCCGTCGGACGCCTGGGCGACGGCGGCCAGGACGTGGTCCTCGGTGATCGGGCGGCGGCGGATGTCCGACAGGTGCCCGTCGTTCGTCTCGCCGACCAGGGGGTTGAACGACACCCCGTCCGGCCGGCGCTCCATCAACCAGCTGAGCAGCGCGTCCGCCGCCCGGAACACCGACAGCGTCGCGGTCAGGACCACGGGGGATTCCAGTACGCCGAGTTCGTCCACCTGGGTCGAGCCGACGAGTTTCCCGTGCCCGTTACCGGAGAACACGGCCGCCGGCAGCGTCCACCGCCCAGGGCCGAGGCAGCCCGGTACGACGGCTGTGACGCCGGTGTGCAGCTCGCCACCGTCGTCGACTGTGGTGTGACCGACCAGGACGCCGGGGACGTCGGTGATCGCGTTGTGGCGTCCGGTGGGCAGCGACCCGACGACGATCCCGAGGTCCCGGGCGCGCCGGCCGGTCCGGCTCAGGGCAGCGCCGTCCGGATCGCCTGCACGAGGCCGGTCGGGGAGTAGTCGTCGGGGACGCCCTCGACCAGGATGATGTCGCCCTCGATGTGCCGCGAGCGCAGCGGCGCGATCTCCTGGTAGGCGGGCGAGTCCCACCAGGCCCGCGCCTCGGCGATCCCCGGGAAGCCGAGCATCACGACCGCGCCGGGCCAGGCGCCCTCCTTCACCTCGTGCGGCGTGGCGTGCACGAGGAACCGTCCGCCGTACGGGGCGAGGGTGGCCGGAAGGCGCTCGACGTACTCGGCGATGTCCGGGTGCGGGGCGGCGTCCTGGAGGTGGGCGATTACGTACGCGGGCATGGTGTCCTTCCGGTCGGTCGGGCTCCAAGCGTCGATCTTGGCACAGTCGCCGCCGTTCGCTCCGCCAATTTTCGCGCAGGAGAAGCGGACGCTCAGGGCCCGGTTGCGACGGCGACGACGGCGGCGTGCGGACGGTGGGCGTCGTCGTCCAGGCGTGTCAGGCGCTCGACCTCGGTGAACCCGGCCTGCCGCAGCCGCGCGGAGAACTCGTCCACCGGCCAGCGGTACGCGGTCGCGACCTTGTGGTCGAAGGCGCTCACCTCGTCGCCGACGAAGATGCCGGCCACGAGCGGTCCACCCGGCACGATCGCGCGGCGGAACCCGGCCAGCACCGCGTCGAGATCCGGCGGCGGGAGGTGGATCAGCGAGTACCAGGCGAGGATGCCGTCGACGGAGTGGTCGGGGACGGCGAGGTCGGCCAGCGACCCGAGCCGGTACCGGCCGCCCGGATGGGTCGCCTGCGCGTGCGCGACGAACTCGGGAACCATGTCGATCCCGGTGGCGTCGACGCCCAGCGACCGGAGGTGGTCGGTGAGGTGACCCGGTCCGCAGCCGAGGTCGAGCACCGGGCCGGTCCGGCCGCCCAGGTGCCGCCCGATGAGGGAGAGGTCGTCCGGGTGCACCGCGGCGGTGCTGCCGATCAGTTCGATGTAGAGCTCCGCGACCGCCCCGTACGCCTGCCGTACCCGTGTGTCGTCCACCGCTCGACTATAGGGGTCCGACGCGTTGGCCGCATTTAGCAGATGAATGAGATGAATGAATGGAAAAGTCGTCGTAAAGCAGCCGCCCGGTGAGGAATCGATAGCTTTCCGTCACTGAAGTTTCTATCCTTGAAGAATCCCGATCGCCAGCAGCGGAAGGGGCGGCATGCCGCGCCGTTCGAGCCTCAGCTATCGAGATGCGTTAAAGCTGCTGGCCCCGGGCAGCACGCGCATCACCGAGACCGACAAGGTCGTCAGCGCGGGGATTCTGGGCGCCGGGGCGCTCACCCAGGGCACGGCGCTCGCTCTGCTCGGCCCGAAGAACGCGCTCATGCAACTCGTCCGCGACGCCACCGGAAACCAGGCCGGCCGCATCCGCACAACCGGCGGGAAATCGTATTACAAGCTGCTGGAGGCCAGCCACACAGTGCTGGCGCTCTCCGCGTTCTTCGACGGTTTCCGGGACGAGGTGGGGCCGGGTTTCGACCGGCTGGAGCTGACCGACGCGGAAAAGGTGGGCATGGTGGCGGCCGACCGTCGCCAGCACACGCTGCCGAAGGAGATCGACGGCGGGTACTTCCCGCTGCCCTCCTCGGTCCACGGCATGGACGACACCCGCCGGGACGTCGAGGCCGCCTACGTCAAGCTCTACGACGCCACCATCGCGTTCTGCGAGGGCCTCGCCGCCTGGCCGTCGGTGCGGCGCGGGCTCGACCTCACGTCGCTGCGGTCCCGGGTGGTGGGCCGGGCCATGTGGCACTACGAGGACCGCTTCGACCGCCTCGCCGCGGACCTCCCCGAGTTCGGGTTCCGGATGCTCCGGCAGGCGATCGAGCACAACCTGATCGACAACCGCAATCTGACCACCGAGGTCTCGGCCCGGCTGGACGCGCTGGCGCAGCTGTACCGCAATCTCGCCGAGCTGTCCGGCCCGGCCCCGGCCGACCGTCCCGACCTGCTCCGCGAGTCCCTCGACCGGCTCACCGGCTCGCTGGCCGCGGTGTTCCGGCAGCCGCTGCTACGGATCAAGGACGTCGACTTCCACCTGCGCCTGCCCACCGTGGAGGAGGGGTTCATCAGCCCGGACTTCCGGGCCGCCGAGTACGGCAAGCACACGTCGCCGGAGCGGGAGCGCTGGTGGGACGACCAGCCGCGCCGGGGCGACCTGGTCGGTTTCCTCTCCGAGTACCTGACCGATCCGGCGAGCCTGCACCGTCCGCTGCTGCTCCTCGGCCAGCCGGGCGCCGGCAAGACGTTGCTGACCCGGGTCATCGCGGCCCGGCTGCCGGCGAGCCGGTTCACCGCGATAGTGGTGCCGCTGCGCCGGATGTCCGGGGACACGTCGCCGACCGAACAGATCGAGGCCGCGATCGAGCAGGTGATGGACGAGCGCATCCGCTGGGCGGATCTGCGCCGGGCCACCGAGAACACCACAGTCGTGGTGATCTTCGACGGGTTCGACGAACTCGTCCAGGTCACCGGCACCGCCCACTCCCAGTACATCGACCGGGTGGCCGAGTTCCAGGAGGCCCAGTGGGACCTGGGCTACTCCGTCATCCCGATCATCACGTCCCGGATCCTGGTGATGGACCGCGCCAGCGTGCCGCAGGGCACCGTGCTGGTGCGGCTGGAGGACCTGACCGACGCGCAGGTGACGGCGTGGCTGGCCGCCGTCAACGCGGCAAACGAGGACCGGCCCGGCTACCGCCGGCTCGCCGCCCGCGAGCTGCTGTCGCACGGCGAGCTGGCCCGCCAGCCGCTGCTGCTCACGCTGCTCGCCATCTACTACAACGAGCACTGGGCCGATCGCCGTCCGGGCGCCGCCATCTCCCCGTCCGACCTGTTCACCGGCCTGCTCACCGCGTTCATCAGACGGCAGGTGAGCGAGAAGGCGCCGACCGCTCTCCCGCACCACGAACGGGAGGCCCGCGAACACCAACTGCGGCGCGACCTGGCGATCACCGCGTTCGCCATGTTCAACCGCAACCGGGAACTCGTGAACCGGGCCGCGCTCCGCGCCGACCTCGGCTGTTTCGGGCCCGGGGCCGGCGACGGCTCCCGGTTCGAACTCGGCGACGTGCTCGGCCCGGAGCAACTGGTCACCGCCGCCTTCTTCGTGGTGTACGGCCCGGACGACGTGCAGGGCGAGGACGCCCGGCGCACGTACGAGTTCCTGCACGCCACCATCGGCGACTTCCTGATCGCCGAGTACGTCATCGGGGCGCTGCGGAGCCTGGCCGAGCTGCGGCGGCACACCCGCAGCCCGGCCGGGTTCGGCTATCAGCTGGACACCGGCCAGTTCCGGGCGCTGCTCTCGCACCAGCCGCTGGTCAAGCGGGAGGCGGTGGTCGGCTTCGCAGGGGAACTCGCCTCCCGCCATCCGCGGGAGCGGGACGCGATCGTGGAGACGATCGCCGGCCTGCTGGCCGAGGCCCGGCAGCGGACCAACCTGGCCGGGGTGGACGGCTACCGGCCCGCGCCGTACGACCCGGTGCGGCTGCTCGCCGCATACACCGCGAACCTGGTGGCGCTGGCCGCGCTCGTGTCACCGGACGGGGTGCGGCACAGCGACCTGATGGACGACGAGACCTGGATGTCCACGGTGCGGCTGTGGCGGGCAGGGCTGGACGAGAAGGGCCAACTCGCGATGATCAGCTGGCTGCGCCGCGACGCCGACGGCCGGATCGTCGCCGAGCGGCGGCGTGAAAGCCGGGGGGAGAAGGTGAACGTGGCGGCCGAGGAGGCCCGGCTGCTCGGCGACGTCACCACCTACAGCCAGTTGCAGGCCGGCGCGCGGACGTGGCGCGGCCAGGCGCCGAACAGCTTCGAGGCGGGCCGGTTCCACGCCGACCTGGTGGAGTTGGCCACCCGCCGCTGGCCGGTGCCGTCACTGCACCAGCTGATCCTGTACGACGAGCGCAGCTACCGGCGGCTGTGGGCGCGCGCCGTCGAGTTCCCGGAGGCGGTGTCCAGCACCAGCGCCACGGTCCTGCTGGAATGCCTCGCCGAGGACGGCGCGCAGTTGCCCCGCGAGGTGGTGTGCGGGCTGACCCGGGTGGCGCTGAGCCGGTTGCCCAGCTCACCGACAGCGCCACCGGAGCTGATCATCTCGTGCCCGTACCTGATCGACGAGTTCCCGGAGCTGGTCGACTCGCTCGGCACGACCGACGATCACGCGGTGCTGCACGCGCTCATCCTGCGGCACGGGCTCGACCGGCTGCCCCGGCGGTACGTGCCCCGGGTGCGGGCGGTGCTCGCCGACATCGAGGGGCGGCTCGCGGAGCTGCCGCTTGAGGACGGCGTGGTGTCGGCCGAGATGGCCGAGCAGTTCGCGGCCGCGCGGGTCGACAACCGCACCGCGCTGTGGCTGCTCATGGCGTTGACCGAGTACGGCGACCTGGCCTGGCGGAAGATCCCGCCCCGGACGATGGCCGAGTTGCTCGCGCACCGGCTGCCGGACGAGTTCCTCGACGAGGCGCGCCTGTGCCGGCTACTCGTGGACTACCTGCGGGCGCACGACCGGGCGCCGGCCGAGGTCTCGCTGGCGTCCGCCCTCGACACGCTGCGCGTCCTCGCAGCGACCGACCGGACCGACCAGCCCGAGCAGACCGACCAGATCCCGGCCGCCGAGGCGGTCTGACCGCGCCACCCGCACCGCCACCACCCGTTCGGAGGCCCCGATTGGCACACTCGCCCCCGCATCGTGAGCACATCGTCCGAACGGGAAGGAGAAGCCTGGCGGTCGACATCGCCGGGGCGGAACGCGGCTGGCCGGTGTTCCTGATGCACGGCACACCGGGCAGCCGCAACGGTCCGCGACCACGCTCGATCGTGCTGCACCGCCTCGGCGTACGCCTGATCTCCTACGACCGGCCGGGCTACGGCGGCTCCAGCCGCCTGCCCGGCCGCCGGATCGCCGACGCCGCCGCCGACGTCGCGGCCGTCGCCGACGACCTCGGTCTGGACGGGTTCTCGGTGGTCGGCCGATCCGGCGGCGGCCCGCACGCCCTGGCCTGCGCCGCGCTGCTGCCGGAGCGGGTACGGCGCACCGCCGTCCTGGTCGGCCTCGCCCCGGCGGGGGCGGCCGGGCTGGACTGGTTCGGCGGCATGACCGACGCCAACGTGCGGGACTACGGCGCCGCCGAGCGCGCCGCGCCGGTGCTCGCCGAGCAGTTGCGGCTGCGGGCCGAGCGCACCATGGACGACCCGGGCTCGCTGCTCGCGCTGCTGGTCGAGCAGATGACCGCGGCCGACCGCCGGGTGGTGGCCGGGGTGCCGATCCGCCGGCAGCTGACCGACGCCTATGCCGAGGCGCTGCGCCAGGGGCCGCACGGCTGGATCGACGACGTCCTCGCGCTGCGCGCCGACTGGGGCGTCACGCTGGCGGACATCCGGATGCCGGTGCGGCTGTGGCACGGCGCGGACGACAACTTCGCCCCGGCCAGCCACACCCGGTGGCTGGCCGAGCAGATCCCCGGCGCGCAGCTGCACGTGCAGCCGCGCAGCGCGCACTTCGGCGCGGTCGAGGTGCTGCCGGAGATCCTCGCCTGGCTGGCCGACCCGGTGGAGCGGACCGCTGTCAGATCGGATGCGGGTCGATGATGCGCCGCTGCAACTGGTTCTCCCGGACGGCCTCGACCGCCGGGTGGTTCTCACCCAGCCGGTAGGCCAGTTCGCGGGTGACCGCCTCCAGCTCCGCCCGCCGTCCGCTCTCCATCCGCTCCTGCATCACCACCAGGTTCGCCCGGGAGCGCAGCGTGTTCGGGTGGTCGCGGCCGAGCATCCGGGTCAGGCCGTCGTCGGCGCGCCGCAACAGCCCCAGCGCCTCCAGGTCCGCCGCCTCCCGGCCCTCCGGCGGGTCCGGATGCTCGGCGATGCAGATGCCCTGGTTCATCCACCCGGAGAGGGGATACGGGTGATCGCTGCCCAGCACGTCGGCGAGCGCGTCGGCGGACCGGGCGGCGAGTTGCCGGGCCTCGTCGAAGTCCCCGGCGCGGCGGGCGACCATGGCGAGGTTGACCATGCAGACCAGCGTCAGCGGGTGCTCCGGGCCGAGGTTCTGCTGGTAGACGCGGTGCACCTCGGTCAGTTCGCGGCTGGCGCGCTGGAACAGGTCGACGCTGAGCAGGTTGACGGACAGGCTCAGCCGGCAGGTGAGCGTCTCCGGGTTGTCCGGCCCGAACCGCTCGTTCAGCAGCTCGTACGCGGCTTCGAGGAGCTTGCCCGCCTCGACCGCGTGCCCGGCCGAGCGCAGCGACACCGCCAGGTTGGTCTGCGCGCGCAGGGTCATCAGGTGTTCCGCCCCGGCCGTGCGCAGCAGGTCCCGGTGGACGCCGCGGAGCCGGGCGATGGACTGCTCGTAGTCGCCGGCGTCGCGCATGTCGATGCCCACGTACGCGGACGAGGCGAGCGTGTCCGGGTGGTCCTCCCCGAGGATCGCGCGGCGTCCGGCCAGCACCATCTCGTCGTTCTTGCGGGCCTCCCGGAAGTCGCCCATCAGGCGCTGGGTGGTGGCGAGGTTGTTCAGCGCGACGAGGGTACGTGGGTGCTCCTCGGTGAAGTTCCGTTTCCACGCGTTGAACGTGATCTCGTCCAGGCGCAGCGCCTCGTTGTACTTCCCCATGCCGCGCAGGTCGCGGGCCAGCCCGCCCGCGGTCATCAGCGTGTGTGGGTGGTCTTCGCCGAGCAGTTCCCGCTGGGCCGCGAGGACCTCCTCGTCCAGCGCCCGGGACTGCTGGAACTGCCCGAGGAAGGCGAGGATGTTGGCGAGGTTGAACTGGAGGTGCAGCAACTGCCGGCGCAGGTCGTCGCGTGCCCGTGCGTCGGTCTCCTCGGCCAGCATCTGCTCCCAGGTCTGCGCGACCTCCTCGCCGAGCCGCCGGCCGGTCTCCAGGTCGCCGCGCAACTGGAGGTAGCGGACCCGGTCGATCATCAGGGCCCGCACCTCCACCCGGTGGCTCAGCGGCGCCTTCGACGCCTCCAGGTGCGGCCAGATGACCCGGAACCGGGGCCAGCCGTCGGGGTCGTCCACCTCGCCCTCGGGCCGGGCGGCGGCGAGCACCAGGTGGACCTGGCGGCGCGCCTCGTCGAGTTCCTCCTCGGTCATCCGGGACCGGACGGCGTGCTGGAGCAGCCGGTGCATGAGCACCAGGCCGCCCCGGCCCCGCTCGCCACCGGACGGGCTCTCGGCCCGCAGGTCGACGCGGACCAGCGCGAGCCGGTTCGCCTGCTGCACCAACTGCTGACGGACCAGCCGTTCCTTGGCCTGCGGGTGGAACGGCACGAGCGCCTCGGCGAACTCGTCGCTGTAGACCAGGTCGGCGGAGATCTCCGGCGCGAACACCGAGCAGAGTTGCAGCACCCGGTAGGCCGCCGGGTTCCGGGTACGCAGGTGGTTCAGGGACAGCTCCCAGGTCGCCTCCACCGAGACGTTGCTGTTCGGCTCCATCACCGCGCCCGGACCGAAGTTGGCGATCTCGGTGAGGTAGCTGTCGACCGAGTGGCCGGTGTCGGCCAGCCAGGCCGCGGCGGCGGTGACAGCGATCGGCAGGTCGCCGAGCAGGGCGGCGATCCGGTCGGCCTGGTCGACGCGCATCGTCGGCACCCGCTCGGTGAGGTGCTGGATGCTCTCCGCGCGCTTGAACACGTCGACCTGGACCGTGGTGGCCCGCTCGACCCACTGCAGGTTCCGGGACGTGATCAGGACGTGGCCCCTGCCGTCCGGCACGTACGGCAGGACGCCCTCGACCTCGTCGGCGTTGTCCATGATCAGCAGCCATCGGAGGTCGGTGCGGCGCAGCGCCTGGAGCACCAGCCGGGCGTTCTCCCGGTTCGACTCCGAGGCGGGCACGCCCAGGTAGGGCGCGAGGTCACCGATGGCCGACTCGATGAACGGCACCTGGTCGGCGTCGATCCACCACACCATGTCGTACGCGGCGCGGTAGCGGTGGGCGTACTCCAGCGCGAGCTGGCTCTTGCCGATGCCGCCCATGCCCTGCAACGCCACCGGCCCGGTGCCGGAGAGCACCACTTTCGGGCTGCTGCGCAGCAGCGTCCGCAGCTCGCGCAGGTCCGCCTCCCGGCCGGTGAAGCGCTTGTTGCGGCCCGGCACCTCGAACACCGTGTTGTCCCGGCCGGGGAAGCGGGGACCGGTGGGCAGTTCCAGGTCGGCCGGCACCCCCTCCCGGCCGACCAGGCGCAGGATCCGCGCGGCGGCGGTCTGCGCCTCCAGCCCGGCCACCGAGACGGTGTGCGCGGCCGGCACGTTCGCCAGGCGCCGCACGTCCGCCACGTAGACGACGAGCGGCACCTGGTCGGGCGAGCGGTCCGGCGCGGCGAGCACCGCCTCCTCGTTGGCGTTCCCCTCGGAGACGATGATCAGCTCCCGGGCCGTCCGGGGCGTCTCGTCGTCGGTGAACCACGGGTCGGTCACCCGCACGTCGGCCGAGACCAGGAGGTGGCCGATCCACTCCGCCCACACCCTGTCGTACGGGGCGTGCCGGAGCATGATCTCGTTCTCCACCGAGTTGGAGGTGCGGGTGAACCGGGCGTTGACCCGTTCGCGTACCGCGCTGCTCATCGACGGCAGCGACTCCACCTCGCCCCGGGTGATCTCGCGCGTCAGCGCCTCGTACGCGGACAGCAGCGACCCGTTGACGCCTGGTTGGTCGGCGAACGTGGCGAGGAGTTCCTCGTACGCGTAGAACGCCTGGTACGGCACCTGCATCCGGGCCCAGTACCGGTCCCGTTCGGCCTCGCTCATGCCGCTGGGCAGACCGCTGAAACGCTGCCGCGCCACCGCCCGCCCGGTGTCCGCCTTGACCTTCTCCGCCGGGTCGATGCGCATCGGCACCGGCAGCACCCGGATCCGCCGCGCCCCGTACCGGTGCTCGACCAGCCGCGCCACCTTCGCGGCGCCGGTGATGCCCTGCTCGCTGAGGGTGAAACAGGTGACGAGCACGTCCGGCAGCTGGATGGTGCAGATGTCGGCGACGTCGGAGAATCCGGTGCGGCTGTCGATCAGCACGTAGTCGTAGTTGCGCTTCATGTCGGCGCGCAGGGCGTCGAAGAAGTAGCCACCGCCCTGCCGCTCGTAGAACTCGTCCCAGTTCATCCCGGCGAGCGCGCCCGCGTAGTCGTTGTTCTGCTGGCCGGCGCCGAGGAAGTCCAGCGTCCCGTCACCGGGGAAGTTGGACCAGTTCAGCGAGAACGAGTACTTGTGCACCCGGGCGTACTGCTCGTGCCAGCGGTCGTCGCCCTTGTCCTGCTTGGTGGTGGTCGCCCACTCGTACTCGCGGATCAGGTCGATCACCCCGCCGGTGCTCTCCAGCGCGTCCCGGTCGATGAACGGCGCGAAGAAGCGCGACAGGCCGGGGGACTCCAGATCCCAGTCGACGGCGAGCACCCGCTTGCCGTTCGCGGCGAGGATCCAGGCGACGTTGGCCAGCGCCATCGTCCGGCCGGTGCCGCCCTTGTAGGAGTAGAAGGTGACGACCTGTCCCTCACGTCGGGTCATGTGTCCACTCCCTCGTCGGGCGGCGGGTTCTCCCAGAGCCGGGGCTTGTTGATGGGCGGTCCCGGCGGTGGGTAGTTCGGTCCCGCCTCCAGGTATCGGCGTCGCATCCGGCGGACCAGATCGTGGATCTCGGTCCGCCAGTCGTCCCACGTGGTGATCATCAGCGGACGTGTCGTGGCGGAGAGGAGGCTCGCCGCCCGGTCGAGCAGTCCCACCGCGTGCGAGCGGTGGCCAGAGCGGGCGTCCTCGCTGATCAGCACGACGCCCACCCAGCTGTGCAGGCAGTCGACGGCGGCCTGGACGGCCTCCGCGCCGTCCGGCGTCTCGACCACCCGAGGATCGATCATGAGTACGCCCGGACAGGCCCGGAACAGCCCGGCGTCCGGTACGAAGTCGCGCACGTCCATGGGCATCCGCAGCCGCTGCACCGCGTCGGCCACGTCGTCGACCACCGGCGGCCGGCCGCGGAACGGGCGCCACCGCCCGGCGTGCGTGTCGGAGCGTCCGTTGAGCCGGCCCGGGTCCCCCGGCTGCTCGGGGGCGATCACCACCGCCCGGAACGGCACCTCGCTGGTCGGGGACGACGGCAGGTCGGTCGGGCCGGTCGGCGGCTCGGCCGGTTGCAGCGGCGTCTGCTCGGCGGTGTCGACGATGTGCTGGGCGAGCCGGCCCAGCACCTCCTTGTAGGCATGCTGGAACTTCTGGAGCCGGCAGAGCGCGCTCATGCCGTTCGCGGCGTACGCCTCCACGTCGGCGGCCATCGCCACCGCGCGCGTCTGGTCCGGCGCGTGGACGGCGGCCGGCGACGGGATCCACAGGACCGGGAGGATGTTGTCGCCGTCGGGCGGCCGGCCGGCCCGGATGAGCCGTTGCCGGAACCACTCCCGCTCCCGGCGCGAGTCGTTCCGGTTGAGGTAGGCCGGTGAGTACAGCGGGACGAACACCTCGGCCTCGGCCAGCGCGATGCGTTTTCGTTCCGTCCGGGCCTCCGGTGGCCGCACCATGAAGTCGGCGAAGCCCTGCCGGCGTAACCGGTCGCCGGGCCGGCCGTCGATCGCCAGGTTGAGATCGTGGTAGAAGCGGCGGACCCAGTGGTCGCCGGGGGTGCGGTCGTTGTGTGCCGGCGGGGGGACGTAGCTGAGGAAGAAATAGGGCGGGCCCGGCAGCGCGGGCCGCTCAGAGGTCACGACGACCCGACCGTTCCACGGGAAGAGCGCCTGACCCCCAACCGTCAATGATCACGTGCTGCTCCCCAGTCGACACGATACGGCGTCTATCGATCAGGGTAGAGAGGTTGCGCTCGGGTTACCAGGCCCTCACCGTCCGATGTGGGCGTCCATCCAGGCGACGGCGGTGCGTACCGCGTCGGATATCGGCAGCAGCCGGGCCGGGGCGTCGCCGACCGTCCCGTGCCGGGTGAACGCCGCCCGGTCGAGCTCCGCGCCGATTGCGGGAAAAGGGGCCGCATCCAGGTGCGGCGCGTCGAAGTCCAGCCGTTCCCGGCGGCCGTCGCGCAGCACGTAGCAGCGGTACGGACGACACGGTGCCGGGCGGCGCAACCGGTACTCGGCGAGGTGCAGCGCGGTGCATGTCGCATAACCGACACCGAGCAGCAGCGTCCGGGCACCGGCCGCCTCCAGGGCGGCGAGCGGGGACCGCTCCCCGAGGTGGGAGTCGAGGTCGTGGACGCGCATCAGCTCCTCCGCCAGCGGCCCCCACGCGCTGAACGACGTCTGCGGGTGCCGGCTGCGGACCGCGCCGGGCAGGCGGCGTACGTGCTCGGCGAACGCGCCGACCCCGAACGACGGCGTGACGGCCGGGTCGAAGCCGGGCATCCGTTCCTCGTACGCCAGGCGTTCCCCGTCGGTCAGCCCGGCGGTCGCCGCGTGGTACGCGGGGCTGCTCACCGAGTTGTCGGGGGTCTGCGCCGGGACCACGACGGTGCCGGACGGCCCGACGGCGGCCCGCAGCGCCGCAGCGAGGGTGGCCGGCCCACCGGCTACCGGTCCGAGGGCGCGCAGGGAGCAGTGCACGAGCACCACGTCGCCGGGGCCGAGCCCGAGTGCGCGCAGGTCGGCGGCGAGCGTGCCGGTCCGGTACAAGGTCCGGGCGACGGTCACGACGGCCACCCGGACATCGAACGGGAGACCTGCCGGACCAGCCGCGAGCCCGCCGGGGTGAGCGCGTCCGTCCGTTGCAGCGCGCCGATCGCGTCGGCAGTCCAGTCGCGGTACCGCCGGTAGACCGCCTGCGCGCCGTCGACCTGGCGGTCGGCCCGGATCCGCCAGATGTCGGCCACTGCCGCGTGCGCGTAGATGCCGTGCAGGACGGCCTCCGCGGGCCGGGGATCGGGCCGCCAGCCCACCGTGATGTCGATCGGCCGGGTGCCGTCGACCAGGTCGCAGACGTCCAGCAGCGCGTTCATCTTGCTGTGCTGGAACTCGTGCACGAGCAGCACCGCCAGCGACCCGGCATCGGTCTCCGTGGCCGCGACACCGCCGAACGCCTGCCGCGCTGTCGACGCCTCGCTGACACCGGCGCCGCTGCGCCGCAACGGGACCACGGCCCGCAACCCGGCGCGCAGCTCCTCGGCGTGGCCCGGCACCTCGTCCCGGATCACCTGCCACGCCGACGCGAACGTGGCGGCCCAGCGCGCGGCGCCCGCGTCGTCGAGCCGGTCACCGGCGGGCAGCCGGTGGCAGTCGCGGTGCGGGTCGCCGTCCTCCAGCAGGACGCTCAAGTCCGGCGTGGCGAGCACGCGGCTGGGCCACCACCGGGGCGTGTCCTCCGGCGTCCCGGGGCGGATCGCCACTGTCACGTCCCCGGCGGTCACCCGCAGCGAGCCCGGGCCGGTCTCGACCCGTGCGGTGCCGTCGCCCACCTCTGGCAGCAGGGCGGTGCCCACCGTCGGCAGGTGCAGGCGGCCGCCTCGCACCGGCACGGCCAGGCGTACCGGCGTGCCGACGTCGAGCGCGGCGGCGGCGGCGATCGCGCTCAGGTAGTCCGGCCCCTGGCGGGCGCCGGTGCCGGTGCCGGCGAGGCAGTCGACAGCCCACGCCCGCACGTACGGATGCGCCGCGATCCGGGCCACGGATTCCGGCGCGCCGCGGTCCAGGGCGGTCAGCGCGGCCCAGCCGTCGGCTCCGGCCCCGCCGGTCGGCAGGCGGTCGGCCACCTCGGCGAGCAGCGCGCGGACGATGGCGATCTGTGCCTCCACGAGCCGGCCGATGGCGACCCGGTCGCCGGTCGGTGCCGCGAGGCGGTCGATGAAGTCGTCGGGCAGGCCGGCGTCGAGCCGGACGGGTGCTGGTGAGTTCTCGTTCACATGCACGATCAGCTCTTTCAGATCGGCGCAGTAGACACTCGGATTGTCGAAGTGCCCGGCGCCGTACCGGTGGGCGAAGAGTCCGCCGCCGCACTGGTCGACCACCGGACACCGCCGGCACTCGTCGCTGAGACCGGCTCGGCCGGAGCGGCGACGGGCCAGGAGCGGGCTGGCCGCCACGTCGTCGGCCGCGTGCGAGAAGACGGTCATGCCGGTGGCCGGCGCACCGTCGTACGCGGTCTTGAGCGAGTCGGCCTGCTCCCATTCGCCGTCCGTCTCGATCACGGCCAGGTCGATCGGGTCGAGACCGAGCCACTCCGTGCCGCTGGGTCCGCCGCGGGCCGTGGACAGGAGCGAGTCGAACAGGCGCACCGGGACCGGGCGGCCGTCCGCGCGCCAGCGGTCGTGGACGGCGCGCAGCCAGCGGGCGTACGCGGTGTCCCCGACGGCCGGCCGCCACGGCGGGTCGTCCCAGGTGGCGTGCGGGAGCAGGAAGTCGATCCGCGGTGGCTCCTGGGCGAGCAGCGCCTCGTACACCGCGATCGGGTCGTTGCGCACATCCACCGTGCACAGCAGGCCGGAGTAGATCCGCCGGTACGCCGGGCGGCGCAGCAGGGCGAGCGCGCGCAGCACCTGGTCGTAGCTGCCGGCCCCGGACCGGAAGCGCCGGTGCCTGTCGTTGGCGGCCCGGTCGCCGTCGAGCGATACGCCCACCGCGACGTCGTGTTCGGCGAGCAGGTCGCAGAACCGCTCGGAGAGCAGCACGCCGTTCGTCTGCATGCCGATCCGGAGCCGGGTGACCGGGCCGATGACGCGCCTCAGTTCGGCGAGCACCTGGCCCAGCCGTTCGGGGCCGAGCAGCAGCGGTTCCCCGCCGTGCAGGATGACAGTGACGTCCGGCAGGTCGTGGGCCGCGGCGTGTTCGGCGATCCGCCCGGCCGCGGCGCGGAGCACCTCCGGCGTCATCCGTACCGGGCGGCGGCGCCAGCTCTGGTCGGCGTGTTCGTAGACGTAGCAGTGGTCGCACGCCAGGTCACACCTGGCGTGCACCTTGAGGATGAACTCGGTGAGCGCCGCGCGGGCCGGCCCCGGGGACATCGCAGGTCAGATGAACGAGCCGAATTTCGCCGCCGGGATCCTGGTCTGATCGAGGTGAGCCGCCATCACCCGGCGCACGATGGGGGATATGTCCGCGGCGGAGAGCCGGTCGAGCGGCTCCGCGCGGACCTTGCCCAGCGACACCGGGGGCTCTTCCTGGCGCAAGGGTGCGGTAGTCATGAGTTTTCCTTAGGTTCGTGAATGCGCCGGCCGAGCACAGCAGCGACGCCAACTTAGTGGCTTTGGAGATCCAGCGCCATCAACCCTCCGGTGGGCAGACAGTGCTTTTTGGACGGTTCGCCGACCACCGGCATCGTCGTCGTCGGGGAGCGACCGTGGGGGCCCAATCTTATGCCCCTTTTTGCCCATCCGGGATGAATCGAAAGTCCGAATTCTTGCAGAAATCGTCCACCCCGATCCCCTGGTCAGCTGCGGGATCGGGGTGGACGAGCGCTCTCTCAGACGGCCGGGCCGCTCCCGGACGGCGTGCCGAGGCGGATGCCTACCTCGGCCGGCTCGGTCATCTGGTCGTACGCCTTGGTCCGGAGCCGGTTGGTCTGCACCTCGCCGTCGAGCAGCGCCGCCCGCAGCGCCTCCGCGTCGCTGATCTCCTTGGCGGTCACCGCGTCGGCCGCCGTGGTGGCGCCCTGCACCACCTCCAGGTGAGTGCCGTCGGTGGGCATCAGCTCGGTCCACTTCGCCAGGCAGTACACCCGCTCCGGCACGTCCTGGCACTCGGTGGTCAGCTCGGGCATCTCGTCGCCGGTGCCGAGGTGGCCGGTCCGGTACGCCGTCAGCTCGTCCACGAACGCCTTCAGCTCGTGCTCCACCTGCGGCGCGAGGCCGGTCGCCACCACCTTGCCGAAGATCCACCGCAGGGCGGTCAGCTCCATGCCGGGCCGCACCGGCAGGTAGAGCTTCGCCCAGCTGGCGTTGACGAAGTCGCCGGGGTCGCGCTCCGGGGCACGGGCGTCACCGCCGGACCACCACCCGGGGTACGACACGAACGACGCGCGCTCCCAGTCGAAGACCCGGTGCCAGAAGTCGATCTCCCACGCCTCGTCCCGCACGCTGGCCGGGAAGTGCGCCTCCACGATCTGCGAGACCATCTCGTTGACCGGCGAGAAGCCGGCCCGCAGCCGCGCCTCGAACTCGTCCCCCGCCGTCTGGGCCGCCGCCAGCGCCGCGTCACGCCGGTCCTGCCACTCCTGGAGATCGGTCAGGTAGCCCGCGACGAGCGCGTTGTACGCCGCGTCGTCGGCGGTCTGGTCCACCACCGTCGGGGTACGCCGGAACCCGGCCGCGATCTGCGCCTGCGCGCCGGGACCGCCCAGCCAGCTGGCCGCGCCCACGTGGATGCGGACGCGCAGGACCGGTCGGCCGTCCGCCTCCGTCACCACCGGCACACCGACGACCTGGGCCGCGATGGCGGTCGGCGGGCGGCGGGTGATCAGGTTGAGGTTCTGCCGGATCGTGTCGACGTTGCCGTCCCACTCCCATCCGGCGTCGAGGGCGACGTCGACGTCGTAGTCCGCGCTCATGTCACCCGTGAATCCCCACTTGTCGAGCGTGACCACGGGGGAGTACACGACGCGCGTCTCCACCGCTGCGGGCGCGCCACGCGGCGGGCGCTCCGGCTTCACCGGTATCGGGGGCAGTGCGGCGACCGCGTTGTCGCGGATCCGCTGCCGCCCGTTGACGATCTTCCGGGCGAAGGCGAACGCCGGATCCTTGATCGTGGGGGCCCAGCAGACCCGTGCGCCGTACCGCTCGTGGGCCAGTTCCAGCCGTTGCAGCACCTTGAAGTAGTGCAGTGTGATCGGCGTGGCCCGGTTCGGGTTGCGGACGGTGCGCTTCGAGGCCGACTCCGTACCCGTCTCGGTGACGAGTTTGAAGTCGGTCTTGTGCTGGGTGCGGTAGCGCGCGGCGACCTTCGACGTGGCGGTCCGGCTGTCCTTGACCGCGCGGCGGCTCGTCTCCTGGCTCGCCGCGGTGACGCTGCTGGCGAAGCCGATCGTGTGGCTGGCGTTGAAGGTGCCCCAGATGCCGGTCGGGCTGGTGTACTGGCCGGTGTGGCTCGCGTTGAGCCCCCAGGTGTCGGTGAGCGACTTCTGCCGCTCGAAGCCCTCCTGGAGTTCCGTGGTGAGCGCGCTGGTCAGCTCGACGTCGGTCTGCTGCTCCGACTCGTTCTGCTCCTCCAGGGTCAGCTCGCGCTTGGTGTAGGTGCGCTGCTCCAGCACCGCCTCCTCGCCAGGGGCGAGCGCCAGCGCGTAGACGTGCTCGCCGAGCGCGAAGCCCACCGGCCGGATCCGGGTGCGGTCGAGGAACGCGATGCCCACGTCGGACTGGAGCAGCCCGGCGAGGAACTCCGCCTGCTGGTCGCCGAGAAGCGTCTGGCGTCGCGCCGGCGGCTCCCGGTACGACATGCCCGAGTCGGTGCCGGGCAGAGCCTCGGTGGCGGCGTCCATGTCGTTCGCCTTCCACAGGTCGTAGAGGCCGAGTTGCTTGAGCAGGTGGGGCAGCCGGTCGCCGTCGAGCCCGCCGTAGCGGATCGCCTCGATCAGCGCCTGCTTGACGTAGAACGGCAGGATGGGCGTCTCGCCACCGCCGAACGTGAGCCGGACCGGTACGAAGTAGTTGGAGTAGACGTACCGGTCGGAATGCGCGGTGCTGAAACCAAGCGTCGCCGGATCGGCGTCGGCGACGACGACTCTGCCCATCGGTGCTCCTCTACAGCGGCAGGGTGAACAGGGAGTGCAGCCCCTGGTACGTCATCTCGTGCGAGGTGACGAAGAACCCGGGGAACAACTGACTGAGGGCGGCCTGCCGGACGACCGTCTCGCGTACGGCGTGCGCGGTCAGCTCTTCGAGACCGGCGACGACCTCTGCCGGCACACCGCCCTTGGCGGCCCGCTGGTACGCCTCCGCGATCGCCTCCCAGCGACCGTCGAACGTCTCCCCGAGGTCGTCGGCGACGGTGCCCCAGGTCTTCTCGAAGCGCTCCAGCTTGGTCGAGGAGGTCCAGTCGACGTTCGTGACGCGGGCCGCATCGGGGTCGACGAGCAGCAGGTCGGAACGGAGGTCCCCGACAGTGGTGGACGCCTTCCACCGGAACCGCTCGGCGAGGTGGCCGGCGAGGGCCTTCTCCGCCCCGGTCGCGGCCGGGTTGCCGGTGAACCCGACGAGGCGCAGCAGCAGGTCCCGGTCCGGGTGGCCGAGCAGCATCTGGGCGACCGTCTGGCGCAGCACCGCCTCGGAGCCGCGCAGCGCGGGCGCCAGTTCCGGATGGGCCGCGCGGACCGCCTCGACCACTGTCGCCAGCGACTTCTCCGCGAACGCCTCGAGGCCCGGTGACCGGCCGACGAGCTGGGCGACCTCGGCGGCCATCCGCCGGTGCACCTGCTGCCCGAGCCGCCAGGGCTGCGCCTGCCCGGCCTTGCGCAGCGCGCGGAACTCCTCGTACGCGGCGGTCTGGAGCGCCCGGTTGAACGCGGTGGTCAGCCGCTGCTCCAGTTGCCGGGCGATGGCCGCGCGCACGACGGCGGCCTGGATGTCCCGGGGTGTCTTCGGCGGCTTCAGCTCGCGCAGGTCCTCGACCCGCTTGATGATCTCGTCCAGCGCCTCGTTCAGTTCGGCGCGGGTCGCCGCCCGGCCGGCCGAGGACACCGTCTCGGACATGCTCGCCATCAGCACGGGCCGGCCGTCGAGGCTGACCAGCGCGCCGAGCCGGGTGCCCGCCCCGGCGCCCGCGAACGCCTCGGCGTGCGCCGCCTGGTTGAACACGCTCAGCGTCAGTTCGGCGTCGGCCAGCAGCACCCGGCCCTGCCGGAACAGCGCGTCGAGCACCTTCGGCGGGAAGAGCGTGCGCAGGACGGCCAGCCCCACCCGGGGCGTGGCGGCGATCGCGGCCCGGCCGATCGCCACCAGCAGCGCGGCCATCTGGGCGGTCAGCAGGCGCGCCTCGCGGGCGCCCGCGAGCAGCAGCGGCACGTACCGGACGGCGGCGCGCACCGCGACGCCGCCGAGCAGC
The DNA here is from genome assembly GCF_014203425.1 of Micromonospora echinospora. Classification (NCBI taxonomy): domain Bacteria; kingdom Bacillati; phylum Actinomycetota; class Actinomycetes; order Micromonosporales; family Micromonosporaceae; genus Micromonospora; species Micromonospora echinospora. The sequence goes on along the minus strand of NZ_JACHJC010000001.1, from coordinate 280,546 downwards.
CGGGCGAGATGTACCAGTCCGGTGAGCACCTGGTACAGGTCGCCGGCGACGCGCCCGAGCAGCCGGCCGGCGGCGAACGGGTCGAGGTTCTCCAGGTGCCGGGCGAACTCGGCCGCCCAGCCGCGCCACAGCGCCAGCAGCCGTTCCGGGACGGTTGTCGGGTCCAGCGCGGCCACGATCCCGGCCAGCGCCTGGCGTACGACGGTGGCCTGGTCGGCGATGCGCTGCACACCGGCGCGGGGATCGACTGTCAGCACGATGAGCGTGGTGAACTGTTCCTGCTGGAGCCGGCCGATCAACTGCACGAGCTTGCCGAGGTCGACCACCACCGTCGCGACGGACTCCCCGACACCCACCGCGAACCCGTCGAGGAACAGCTTCGGGTTGATCCCGTTCCAGGCCGCGTAGTGCCGCATCGCGTCGAGCAGCGCGGGGTCGAGGCCGAGCAGGTAGCGGCGGAACGCGCCGTCGGTGTCGACGTCGGAGGCGGCCAGGTCGAAGAACGCCTCGGCCAGCCGCAGTTTCGCGAGCATCGCGGTCAGGTCCCAGACGTTGTCGGTGGTGATGCGGCCGATCATCGCGGTCAGGACCCGGTCGCGGGTCATCGACCGGGTGGCGTGGGCGTCCATCCAGTACTTGACGGTCAGCGCGACGAACTCCACGCGCGGGTCCTGGGTGCGTACGCCGAAGACCGCGGCCCGGTCCTCGGCGGACACCCGCGGCACGCTGAACCAGTCCCGGATCATGACGGATTCGTCCGCCGGCTGCCCCAACTTCCCCACCACCCTCCAGCCGTGTGCACTGTCGGGCCGCGATGCGGGCGTCGCCAGTGCTGGGTCGACAAGCCGACATGGCCTCCGTGGCCCTCGGGTCCGGCATCCATCGACTGTTACGACTTGACGAACGACGTGTTATCGCTCACAGTCGATGGCACAGCGCGGCGGGAGCGACGGGTCGCCGAGCGGGCGCGGGCGGCCGGGTGGCAGGCCGGGTGTGGGGTCAGTGCGCCAGCGCTAATTGTTAGCGCTCACAAATGTGATCTGAGGGAGGAACATGTTTGCTTTTGGTAGATCCCCATCGACGGTTTCGCCGCCACGACGGCGCGGATGGCTGCCGCGAGTCGTCGCGACAGGTGCCGCGGCGCTCCTCGTCGGCGCCGGCGCCGTGGCGGTCGTGTCCGCGCCCGCCGCCGCCGCGAGCGTCGACACGAATGCCTGGTACGTCCTGGTCAACCGCAACAGCGGCAAGGCGCTCGACGTCTACAACCTGGCCACGAACGACGGCGCGCGAATCGTGCAGTGGTCGCGCAACAACGGCAACCAGCAGCAGTGGCAGTTCGTCGACTCCGGCGGCGGCTACTACCGGCTGAAGTCCCGGCTGTCCGGCAAGGTGCTCGACGTCTACAACTGGTCGACCGCCAACGGCGGCAGCATCGTGCAGTGGTCCGACACCAACGGGACCAACCAGCAGTTCCGGCTGGCCGACTCCGACAGCGGCTACATCCGCCTGATCAACCGCAACAGCAACAAGGTGGTGGAGGTGCAGGGCGCCTCGACCGCAGACGGCGGAAACATCGTCCAGTACGACGACTGGAACGGCGCCAACCAGCAGTGGCAGCTCGTCCGCGTCGACGGCGGCGGTGGTAACCCCACCACGGCGCCGCCCACGACGCCTCCGCCGGGTGGTACCTGCAACCTGCCGTCGTCGTACCGGTGGTCGTCTTCCGGCGTGTTGGCGCAGCCGCGCTCGGGCTGGGTGTCGTTGAAGGACTTCACAGTGGTGCCCTACAACGGGCAGCACCTGGTCTACGCCACCACGCACGACACCGGGTCGTCGTGGGGGTCGATGAACTTCGGCCTGTTCTCCAACTGGTCGCAGATGGCCTCCGCCAGCCAGAACGCGATGTCCTCGGGCACCGTGGCGCCGACGCTGTTCTACTTCGCGCCGCGCAACATCTGGGTCCTGGCCTACCAGTGGGGACCGACCGCGTTCTCCTACCGCACCTCCAACGACCCCACCAACCCCAACGGATGGTCCTCGGCGCAGCCGCTGTTCACCGGCAGCATCTCCGGCTCCGGCACCGGCCCGATCGACCAGACCCTGATCGCCGACGACCAGAACATGTACCTGTTCTTCGCCGGTGACAACGGCAAGATCTACCGCTCCAGCATGCCCCTGGGCAACTTCCCCGGCAGCTTCGGCTCCAACTACACCACCATCATGAGCGACACCACGAACAACCTGTTCGAAGCCGTGCAGGTCTACAAGCTGCAAGGCCAGACCCGCTACCTCATGATCGTCGAGGCCATCGGCTCCCAGGGCCGCTACTTCCGGTCCTTCACCGCCACCAGCCTGGGCGGCTCCTGGACCCCGCAGGCCGCCACCGAGTCCAACCCGTTCGCCGGCAAGGCCAACAGCGGCGCCACCTGGACCAACGACATCAGCCACGGCGAGTTGATCCGCACCACCGCCGACCAGACCTTCACCGTCGACCCCTGCAACCTCCAACTGCTCTACCAAGGCCGCTCCCCCAACTCCGGCGGCGACTACGGCCTCCTGCCCTACCGCCCCGGACTGCTCACCCTCCAGCGCTGAGCGCGTACCCCGAGGTGTGGAGAGCCCGGCCCGCGAACCAAGCGGGCCGGGCTCTCCGGCGTCTCGCCTCCGGCGTGATCGTCGGCTGGCTCAAGGACGAGTACGGCCTCGGACGGGGACACGCGATGGCTCTGGTCCACGTGATCAAGAATGGGACGAAGATCAGCGCCAAGCACATCGGCTCCACCGGCTCGCACCGCGACGACAGCGACACGCTGTGGCTGGACGGCAAGGCCGCCCGAGCCTCCGCCTAGCGGGTGTGGACAGCGACGCCTATCGTTCAGCCCATGGGAGCGATCAAGCCGTGGCACCTGTCCGTCCTGGCGATCTGCTGCCTCGTGCCGCTCGTCGCGGCGGTGGCGGCGGGGGTGTGGGCGCGGCGCCGGTCACGTGAGCGCCGCTGATCGTCAGCTGTCGACAGCGCCGGACCGGACGAACTCCTCCACCGCGGTGCAGACCCGCCCGAGCGCCTCGGCCGAGGCCGCCAACGGCCCAGGCACCATCATCGAGTGGTCGGCGTCGGCGACCTCCACCACGTACGGGGTGAGCCGGCGCGCCACCGCACCGTCCCAGACCCGGTCGGCGGTGCCGCCGGCCAGCAGGAACGGCGCGGTGGCCCGGCCCAGCGGCTCCCGTACCGCGGGGTCGGTCAGCAGCGGCGTCAGCCAGACCGCCGGAATGCCCCGGTCGGCGGCGAGCGGCGCGGCGAAACTGCCGAGCGACTTGCCCACGAGCAGATCCACACCGGCGTCGAGGACCGGGTCCAACTGCTCGGCGACCCACTCCGGCGCGCCGTCGAGGCGCAGATCGCCCAGCGACCGCCAGGTCACCTCGTGCACGTCGAAGCCGAGCCGGCGCAACGCCTCCCCGAGGTAGACGAAGAGCGGTCCCCGGGTGTCGTAGCCCCGTCCCGGAGCGAGTACCGCGCGCCGATCCGCCATGGTCGCCTGCCTCTCGTTCGATCGATGCGTCACGCTACTGCTTCGTCCGGAACGATGTTGTCCGCCGTTCCGGGACAGCCGCAGTGGCGAGTTGCGCTCGGGACGAGGTCACCTTTCGGGCGCGCAGTTCGGTCCTGTGCGGCGCATGGCCAGGCAAATTGCGGTCGGGCGGGTTTCAGATGGATGCCGATCACGCCTTGCCGGGATCGCCCGGACTACCTCTATTGTGTCGGCGCCCCGACATCTGGCTGCCGACGGTATGCGCGGGTTTGTTTCCTGGGAGTGGACGACAATTATCCTGATTGCTGGGATGCGTGCCGGCTTCCCGGCCGGCCGGGCTGTCGCGTGGCGCGTCGATCTGGCTGCCGAACTGCCCCGTCGTCGGAGCCTGCCCGCAGGGTGGAATTCGCTGCCGTGCGGCCGGGGCGGGACGGATAGGGAGGGCGTCGACCTGCTGCTACGAATGGAAGCCAAATACCCTCAGAATCATGGGTGATATCGGGCTGCGACTCATCGGGCTGTCCGGTTCGAGCGCTTGGGGTCGCTACGGCGGCTGTGGGTGAGTAATGACCGCTTTTGCGGAAACTCTTATGCAATTTACCTGCCCCCAATTAATCGGCGATGCGATAGTATTGACGCCGATCGAGGAGATCGATTCGGGCGGTCTGATCATCTTCAGGGATCGCGTCGCGATCGTCGAGCGACCGTTCATCGGTTCACCACCGTCCACCGGTCGGCTCCATCGGCTACCGACCGCGGAGGGATGATTGGTCCGGCTTCCGATGCCCGGCAGAGTCAGCCGAGTCGACGCGGGGCCAGCGTTGCGGGGCGCGGCTGTCGCGATGCTGGTCTGTGTGATGTTGGGCGGGAGCGTGGTCGCCGCGGTTCGGGTGATCCAGTCCGGTGACGCGGAGACCACGCTCTTCGTCGCGACGGCTCTGGCTCTGGTCTGTTCCTACGGCACCGCCGGGATGATCCTGATCGGGTCGACCGCCAACCCGGTGACCGGCACACTGTTCTTCACCGTCGCGATGGTGTGGCTGGCCCGGAGCACCGGGCCGCTGCACGGTGAGACGGGCACCGGAGTGGCCGCCGTCGCGCACCCGCTGATCTGGACTCTCCTGGTGGCCGTCCTGGTCACCCAGCCGCACGGCCGTACGCGTACCCGGGCGGATCGCGTCCTCCTGGCCGCCGCGCTCGCCGGGCTGCCGCTGCTGGTCATCGACAGCTATGCCGCTCCGGCCAGCCCGATCGACCCGTGCCTGGCCTGCCTTCCCGAGCCGGGCTGGGCCGCCGAGCCGTACGGGCCGGTGGCCGCGCGGCTGGTGGTCTCGGTGGTGGCGATCTGGCTCGCCGTCCACCTGATCAGGCGATGGCAGCGCGCGCAGCGGGTCGCCGCGCTTCCGGGCATCCTCCTCTGCGTGCAGGTGAGCGCCGCGGCGATGGTGCCTGTGTTGACCACTCCGCCTCATCTGGCCTGGCTGGTGAGTAATGCGGCAGGTGTGGTCCTGCAGATTCTGATACCGCCGTCGGTGCTGCTCGCCAACGCACGCGGCTGGCGGGCCGATGCCGCGCTCTGGGAACGTCGCTACGAGCAGGAGGCGCGGAACGGCCGGCACCGGGCGCGCAGCGAGATCGAACGGGACCTGCACGACGGCGCGCAGCTGCGGCTGGTCACCGCGACCCTGCTGGTGCAGATGGCGCGCCGGACGAAGCGGGACACCGCCGAGGCGGACGCTCACCTGGATGCGGCGGTCACCGAGTTGGGCATGGCACTCACCGAGTTGCGGCTGCTGAGCCGAGGGATGCGTCCGCCCGCGCTGGATCGGCGCGAGCTGCACGAGGCGCTGGCCGCCCTGACCACCAACACGCCGGTGACGGTGCGGATCGAGGGCCGGCCTCGCCTGGTTCCGCGTGAGGTGGCGGAAGCCGCCTACTTCGTCGTGGCGGAGGCGTTGACCAACGCGGTCCGGCACGGGGGCGCCTCGACGGTGGTGATCCGGATGCGGATGGAGCAGAACTGCCTGTACCTGGAGGTGTGCGACGACGGCTCCGGCTCGACTCGGACCCTTGACGACGAAGACTGTCTGAGTAACCTCTGCCGCCGCGCCGAAGCACTCGGCGGCCGGCTGGAGTTGGAGAGCCGACCCGGCGTCGGCACGACGCTGCGGACGGTGATCCCGTGCGCATCGTCATCGCAGACGACGCGGTGCTGATCCGGGAGGGCTTGTCGGCCCTCCTGCGGCAGGCCGGGATGACCGTGCTCGCGGCGGTCAAGGACGCGCACGAACTGCTGGACGCGGTGGCCGGGCACCGCCCGGACGCGGTGATCGTCGACATCCGGATGCCGCCGACCTACACCACCGAAGGGCTGGCCGTCGCCGAGCGGATCCGGCGGGACTATTCCGGCATCGCGGTGCTGGTCCTCTCCATGCACATCGAGACGGAGTACGCGCTGGCGATCGTCAACTCGGGCGAGGGTGGCGTCGGATATCTGCTCAAGGAGCGCATCCTCGACGTCGAGCAGGTGGTCACCGCGTTGCGTGAACTGGCGAGCGGTGGAGCGGTCATCGATCCGGCACTGGTCGAGGAGCTGATGGCCCGCCGCCGGACGGGTGGCCGGATCGACCGCCTGACCGTCCGGGAGCAGGAGGTGCTGGCACTGATGGCGCAGGGGTTGACCAACCGGGCGATAGCCGACCGTCTGCGGCTGAGCAGCAAGACCATCGAGTCATATGTGACGAGCATTCTGGAGCGGCTGCAGATCGACGCGGCGGAGGGTGTGCACCGGCGGGTACGGGCGGTGCTGATGTACCTCCGGTCGAACAGCTCCGCCGGTTGGGGGCCTTGAGGCTCCATACGAACGCCGGCCCGGGGTGAGCCGGTGAAATCCGGCTCGGCGAGGCAGGGATTTCCCGGTACCCGCGACGTTCGCCCATCGCTACCTTTCAATCACTGTCCGCTTGTCGCATGACCACGTGTCAGCGACGTCAACTCGGGGGAGAGTTGATGCAGAACGAAGCCGTGGATCCCGAGCCGAAGGTCATCGAGGCCGAGGCCGCCGGCTGGCGTCTGGCGGCGCGGGTGATCAGAGCCGCGCGCGACGAGGTGCTCGCGCTGATTCCGGCCAACTGTGCGCTGCTGTCCGATCAGGAGCCGGGCCGGACCTGGCCGCCTCTGGCCGGATGGTCCGGAGCCGCCCGGGTGCGCGTGGTGGTGGCCGGGGAAACCCTCCTGGACCGGGGCGCCCGGCTGCGGGCCCTGCTGGGCGTCCGGGCCGACGTGCGGAGCGGAAAGCACTCGCCGACGCTGATGGTCGTGCTGGACCGCAACCTGGCGATCGTGTCGCGGGGCGGGGCCACGTCGCCGCTGGCCGTTCGCTCGCCGACCGCTGTGCAGGCACTGACGACGATCTTTCACCACCACTGGTCCGAGGCGCGGGCGGACTTCATTGACCTTCACGGCAGGCTCAACCCGTTGCAGCGCGACGTGCTGCGGCGGTTGGCCGGCGGGGCCACCGACGACGTGGTCGCGCGGGCGCTGGCCGTGTCCACCCGTACCGTCCAGCGGCAGGTCACGCAGATCATGCAGATGGTGGGTGCCCGGAGTCGGCTCGAACTCGGCATCAAACTGGCCGTGCACGGCCTCTACGAGCGGCCCCCGCTGCGACAGGCGGTCTGAGGGACCGTGCGGGTGGCGGCACCGCTGCGGTGCCGCCACCTCTGTGTACGGTCGCCCGGCGCCGCCCGCCCTACGCGCACTCCACCAGGCCGGAACGGATGGCGGTGACCACCGCCGACGTCCGATTGGTGCAGCCGAGCTTGAGCAGTACCCCTGCCACCAGCCGCTTCGCGCCGTGGTCGGAGATCTTGAGGCGTCGCGCGATCTGCTTGTTGCTCAACCCTTCGACAAGCAGCAACAACGTCTCGTGCTCGCGCGGCGTCAGCTTGATGGGCGCCATCGAGGTGGGCGTACGGCGAATGCCCGCCCGGGCCAGCAGTTGCTGCGCCAGGACCGCGGGCATCGGCACCTCACCGGTCATGATCGCCCGGAGCGCGTTCTCCAAGGTGCGACCGGACAGGTCCTGCTGAAGCAGGAAGCCGTCCACCACGACGCCGTCCGCCAGTACCGCCTCGGCGGCATGGGCGTCGTGGATCAGCATGACGATCTTGCTCTCCGGGGCGATCAGCGCGGCGGCCGCGATGCCCGCGACGCCGTCGGCCGCGTTGACGACGAGCACTTCCGGTCGCTTGTCGACGGCCTCGGTCAGCAGTTCCGGCATCGAGCGGTAGGAACGGACGGAAGTGGTCAGAGCCAGGCCGCGAAGTGCCATGCTGAGGCCGTCCCGCAGGATGTCGTTGATCATTACGAGTGCGATGCGCAGGCTTGCCGACTCGCGGTGCGGATGGTGTTCGACGATCGTCGCGGTCATGACCGCGCTCCTCTCACTCGGAGTCACACGAATCATCGAAACGGACGGCGGCACGCCCCATCCAGGACCATGTCTCGTTCCGGACATGCTCCGGAGTCAGCCGCGGTCAGACGTCTCCAGCAGGCTGCCGAGCACCTTGCCGAACTCCGGCGAGGCCAGATAGTTGCGAGCGCCGCGCAGTCGAGGGTCGCAGTCGATTGACACCCTTTCGGTGACGCCGGCCGGACCGGCCCCGGCCGCCAGGAGCAGCGTGTCCTGCACGTCGGTGACATCCACCCAGACAGCCGGTCCGGAGGCGGGCGGTCCCACGGCCGGAGGATGCGGTGCACCCACTGTGATCAACGCGGGGGCGGCGGGACCGGCGTCGGCGAGGGCCAGCGCGGCGGCCACCCCGCCCAGGCAGTGGCCGATCACGATCTCGGTGTCCGGGGTGAGCGCGGCGCGCACGGCGTCGATCGCGGCGTGCCCGGCCGTCGCGCCGGCGGCGAACGCCAGCACCTGACGCAGGGTCCCGGTCAGCTCCTCGGCGGTCAGCCCGCAGAAGTATCGGGACCAGGCCAGCCGGCCGGCCAACGCGTCCCCGTCGACCGGCTCCGCACCGGCCTCGGTGTCGAAGGTGGCGGCCCGCCAGCAGCGCCGCAACAGTGCGGCCTCGGCGGCCGGATCGCTGTCGCCGACGGCCGGCACGCGGTCCGGGGCGTCGAGGTTGACCAGGGCGGCATCCGGCGCCACCGCGGGATAGCCGGCCAGCGCCAGACCGTCCTCGACTGAGCCGATCCACTCCCGGCGGACCGAGTCGTCGGAGCGCCGCGGTCCGCCGGTGCCGTGCACGATGAGCAACCGGGACATCCGTTCTCCCTCTCGGTCGAAGCCGGTTCAGGCGCGCGCGGGCAGCCGGTAGCCGTACCGTGCGACCCGGTCGGCGAGATCGGCGAGGTCGTCGTCGGCCCCCGGGCCCTGCCGCCATGCCCGCAGGTAGCGGGTGTTCGTGTCCCGGTCCAGGTCGCCGACGTCGAAGACGGGTGGAAGGCCGCCGAAGGCCGCGACGGCCCCCAACGTCCGGTCCGGGTCGTCCATCAGGTCCTCGTAGCGGACGGTCAACATCGCGTCGAGGTGTGTGGCGTCGGCCCGGGCCAGCTCGTGGGCGTGCAGCCAGTGTTCGACGAGCTGCCGCACGGTCAGCGCCGGCGTCCACTTCCGGGTGCTCATCGCCACTGCCACCGGGTGCCGCTTGACCAGCACGAACCGGGAGCCCGGGAAGAGCCGCTGGAAGAACCGGAAGCGCAACAGGTTGGGTGGCGACTTCTCCAGCACGACCGGGCGGCCGGGATCCAGGTAGCGGTCCCACTGCTCGCGCAGCAGCCGGGCGGTGGCCGGGCTGGCCAGCTCGTGATGCTCGGTCATGTGCGCCCCGGGCGCGTACGCGAACCGCCCCGGACCGCCGTGCTGCTCGTCGTAGGGGCAGACGGTCTGCAGGTACTGACCCTCGTCCATCGGCGCGCCGGTCTGCCGGAACCCGGCCACCTGCGGATTCGTGCCGACCAGCGCGGCCAGCAGGGTGGTGCCGCTGCGGTGCATGCCGCCCATGATCAGAAAGCGCCGGCGTGTCACACGACCTCCGCGAAGCTGTCGGGGTGCAGGGCCTCGCCGACCGCGCGGCCGAGGGTCCCGTACGCGGGGGCCCATGCGACGAAGCTGCCCCGCCGCCGGGTCGGCAGCGGATCGGGATGGCTCAGGTAACCGCCGCCCGTGGCGGTGACCAGAGCCCGCCCGGCAGCGGTGTCCCAGTCGTAGACGTCCGCGTTGGCGGCCACGTCGGCGCGGCCCGCCGCGACGTACGCCAGCGCCAGCGCGGACGAACCGAGCCGTCGCACGTCCGCGGCGGCGGTGAGCAGCGCGGCCAGCAGGTCGGTCTCGGTGGTGGACGGCGGCCCTCCGGCGTTCGGGATGTCGCACAGCACGAGCGGCGGCGCCGACGACGCGGAGGTACGCGTGGGCAGCGCAGCGCCGTTCAACCAGGCGCGGCCGTCCGCCGCGGTGAACAACTCCTCGCGCAGCGGGTCGTAGACGCAGCCGCCCACGGTACGACCGCCGATCCGCAGTCCGATCGACACGCAGAAGAACGGGATGCCCCGGACGAAGTTGTAGGTGCCGTCGATCGGATCGACGAGCCACACCGGATCGTCCGGTCCGGTCGGGGCGCCGTCCTGCCGGCCGCCTTCCTCGCCCACCACCGTCGAGCGCGCGACGGCGTCACCCAGCGCGGCGCGGATCAACGCCTCGGCGGCCAGGTCGGTCCCGGTCACGACGTCGTGGGCCGCCTGCTTCCGGGAAGCGTCCGTCGGCTCGCCGAACCGCTGCCGGACCAGCCGGCCGGCGTCCACGGCGGACTGCGCCGCCACGTCGATGAGGTCCTGCACCGTGCTGGTCACGGCGCCACGCTAACCGCGTCCGCCCCGGTGCCGCGCTGCCCGGACGTGTCAGCCGTCCGGGCATGCCCATTCGTCGTGGCCGATGGAGGCTCCCGGGCCCGCCGCCGGATCCCGAGCATGGGCGGAAAGCGGTCCGCTGTCGGCGTGACCGGCGGATCGGCCGCACCCGAGAGGCGGAGCGATGGCAGAGAGTTCAGGCGACGGCCGGCGTTTTGGGCGTACGCCCGACCGGCCACGTGGTGCTCAGCACTGGGCCGCTGAGCAGGAAGTGATCGGACCCGGCCTGCAGGCCGTCATGCTCTGGGCGCAGTTGTGCGTCGAGTACGCCGTCGGCGCGGTCCTGGTCGACGTGGACGGCAACGAGATCATCGACTTCCAGGGAGCCGGCGGGGTCAACTCGATCGGCCACGCCAACCCGCGTCTGATCGCCGCCCTCACCGCCGAGCTCGCCACCGCGCCGGCCGGTGCGTTCGGGTCGGCCGGCCGCCGGGCGATGGCCGAGTCGCTGCGCGGGTTCCTGCCGCCGCCGCTGGACCGGATCCAGCTCTACAGCGGCGGCACCGAGGCGGTGGAAGCGGCGCTGCGGCTGGCCAAGTCGGTCACCGGCAAGCACGAGTTCCTGTCGTTCTGGGGTGGCTTTCACGGCAAGACGCTGGGCAGCCTGGCGCTCACCGCGGGGGCACGGGCCGGTCTCGGCCCGCTGCCCTCCGGCTATTTCAGCGCACCGTACGCCAACTGCTACCACTGCCCGCTGAAGATGACCTTCCCGAGTTGTGGCTACGCCTGCGTGGAGACCGTGCGGGAGACCATCAAGGAGAACTCCACCGGCTCACTGGCCGCCCTCGTCGTCGAGCCGGTGCAGGGCCGGTCGGGCAACGTGGTGCCGCCACCGGGCTACCTGGCCGCGCTGGCCTCGGTCGCCGACGAGTTCGACGCGTTGCTGATCGTCGACGAGATGATGACCGGTTTCGGCCGTACCGGTGAGTCGTTCGCCTTCATGCGTGACGAGGTGGCGCCGGACATCGTCACGGTCGGCAAGGGGATGGGCGCCGGATACCCGGTCACCGGGGTGATCTCCACCGCGGAGCTGATGGCCGCCAGTCCGTTCGCCGACCCGAGCGCGAGCTCGTCCAGCTTCGGCGCGTTCCCGCTGGCCTGCCGGGCGGTCGCCACCACCACCGACGTGCTGGTCGACGAGGACCTGCCCAGCCACGTGAGCAAGCTCGGCGCCGAGATGCTGGCCGCACTCGAGCCGCTGGTCGACGAGTCCCCGCTGGTCGGCGACGTCCGCGGCGCCGGTTTCGCGATCGGCATCGAGCTGGTCGCCGACAAGCGGTCCCGCCGGCCACTGGACAAGGGCACCTTCCGGGAGACGTTCCTGGCACTGGTCGACGCCGGGGTGCTGGTGATGACCGGAGGCACCACGCTGCGCCTCTACCCACCGCTGAACGTGGACGCGGAGCTGGCCGAGCAGGCCGTCGAGATCATCCGCCGCGTCCTGATCGACGGCGCGGCGCCCCAGCACCTCGAGGAGGTACCGGCATGAGGATCGCCGTCATCGGTTTCGGCACCGCTGGGGAAGGGCGACTGCACGCATACCGTACGGTCACCGCCGGCCGGGTCGTCGCGGTGCTCGACCCGTCGCCGGAGCGGCGGGCCCGGGCCCGGCAGCTCGACCCCGGCCTGGCCACCTACCCGACACTGGCCGAGCTGCTCGCCGCCCAGCCGGTGGACGCTGTCGACATCTGCACCCCACCGAACCATCACGTCGAGCTGGAACGCGAGGCGCTCGCCGCCGGCCTGCACGTGATCTGCGAGAAGCCGGTCGCGGTGCGCACCGACGAGGCGCTCGACCTGATCGACCTGGCCCGGGACCGGGGCCTGCTGCTCTACCCCGCGCACAACTACGGCTTCTCGCCGATGATGCGGGTGCTCACCGGCGCGGTCGCCGGCGGGCGGCTCGGCGGCCCGTTGCGGGCCCGGTTCCGGATCGCCCGTGACTCGCACGCCCGCGGAGTGCCGGGATGGCAACCGGACTGGCGTCGGGACATCTCGGTGGCGCGGGGCGGGATCATGCTCGACCACGGGACGCACTGCGCGTACATGGCCACCCAGCTCTTCGGCGAGGCGCCCCGGACGGTCTCCTGCGTCGCGCAGTGGGCGGACGGCGACGCCACCGCCGGGATGGACGTGGCCGCCCGGCTGGACCTGGAGTTCGGCGACGCCGGGACCTGCGAGATCGACCTGAGCTGGGTCAGTGACACCCGGTCGAACCGCTATCTGGTCAGCGGCCCGGACGGCGCCGCCGACGTGCACGACGGGATGGCCGAGGTGCGTACGGCGGACGGGCTGGAGCGCACCGACCTGGCCCCGCCGAACCGGGACCAGACCCACCAGGAGTGGTTCCCCGGTATGTTCGCCGACTTCGCCGGCCTGGTAGCCGCGGGTACCGGCTGGGACCGGCCGATGCGGGAGGTCGTCACCACGACGGCGCTGATCGAGGCGGCCTACCGGTCGGCGACCCGTGGTGGGGAGCCGGTCGTGCCGGCCGGCCTCTCGGCCGCGGAAGCGCGGTGACGGCCGCCGAGATCCGGCTCAGCGTGGCGATCATGCACCACCCGCGCCGGCGGGAGCGCATCCCACCGCTCGTGCGCGACTGCGCCCCGCTGACCGCCCGGGTGGTCACCGATCCGGACCCGGACGGGGTGCCCAGCCCGTTGCGTACCGCCAAGGTGGCCTGGCGCGCCGTCGCCGACGGCGCCACCCACCACCTGGTGCTGCAGGACGACATCCGGCTGATCCGGAGCTTCGCCACCCAGGTCCACCACGCGATCGCGGCCCGTCCGGAACACGGCATCTCGCTCTACTCGCACTGGGACAGCCCGCAGAACTCGTACCTGGTCCGCCGCGCGGTGATCGCCGGTTGGCCGTTCGCGCCGCTGTCGCTGTTCGAGTGGACCCCCACCCAGGGGTTCGTCCTGCCGGTGCGGGTGGCCCGGGAGCTGGCCGACTACCTGGCCGGGATTCCGGACGACGTCAAGGACGACGACGAGATGGTGGTGATGTTCTGCCGGGAGGCCGGCATCCCGGTCGTCGGGACCGTGCCGCACCTGGTCGATCACCGGTTCGATCCGACGATCGTCGGGCATCCGGGCCGGTTCCACGCCACCGTCTTCCTGCCGGCTCCGGTCCTGTCGCCGACGTACTGGCAGTTCAGCACGAGCGCCGAGGAGGCCCTGGCACGGCGGTGCCGCTCCGACGAGAAGCTGCCCTACACCGTGCAGCTGCATCGCAGCCGGTGCCTGTTGCGGCCGCTGCGACCCGGCAGCGGGGAACCGGTCGAACACGGTTTCGGCTGGTACTGGGCTGATCACTGCGGCCTGGTCGGGCTGACCGTGAGTCAGGTGGTGGACGGGTTCGACCGCCTGCTCGGGGTCACCGGCCTACCCTCGGGCCTGCCCTGGCGACTCGCCCTGGAGGTGTGGGCGGCCGGCTACCTGCTCGGCGCGGACGCGGTGACGGTCCGCCGCGGCGAGGCGGACGGGGTCGGGCCCCCGGCAGCCGTCGGGGCCGGGCTCGCCCAGGCCGCGATGACCAGTTGGATCACCTCCGGCCTGGCGGAGCCGGACGCCGCCGGTCTGACCGTCGAACGACGTGCGGCGCTGGTCGCCATCGGCCTGGCCGGGGTGTCGCAGGGCTGGCTCGGCGGCTGGCAGGAGGCGTCGTGACCGCCTGGCATACCTGTTCGGCTACCCCAACCGCCCGCTCGATCGAGCCTTCTGCACATGCCGGATCCGGCGCGACGCTGGGTCCGGCACGTCACCGACCCGCGGGGAGCGCCTGATGCCCGACCACGAAACGTTCGTCGACCTGCTGCAGGAGCGTGCCGCCGTCCACCCGGAGCGACCGGCGTTGATCTTCGACACCGATCCCGGACCGGGCGACGCCGGGGTGCGTACGGTGTCGTGGGCCGACCTGGCCGCCCGGGCCCGGCAGATCGCCGTGCTGCTCGCCGACACCGTCCGCGCCGGTGACCGGGTGCTCGTGCTGAACGAGCCCGGCACCGCCTTCGCCGAGAACTTCCTCGGCGTCCAGCACGCCGGTGCGATCCCGGTCCCGGCCCCGCTGCCGGACGGATATCGCCGGCAACGGGAGCGGCTGGCCGGCATCGCGCACAACGCCCAGGTGGCCGCGGTGGTCACCGACGCCGCGGCCCTCGACGCGGTTCGCGACTGGGCGGGCGAGTCCGGGCTGTCCGACGTACCGTGCCTGGCCTTCGACGACATCCCCCCGGATCGGGCGGCGGCATGGCGGCGGCCGGCCGTCGACGGGTCCACCATCGCCTTTCTGCAGTACACCTCCGGCTCCACCAGCGACCCCAAGGGGGTCGTCGTGGACCACGCGAACCTGCTGCCCAACCTGCGGGCGTTCAACGAGATCCTCGGCGGCGGCGAAGGTGTACGCGTCGGCGGATGGCTGCCCATGTACCACGACTTCGGCCTGATCGGGCAGTTGCTGGCCCCCCTCTCGCGGGGCGGGTGCAGCGTCGGGATGTCGGCCACCACGTTCCTCAAACGCCCCGCCACCTGGCTCCGGCTGATCGACCGGCACGACATCGAGATCTCTCCGGCGCCGAACTTCGCGTACGACCTGTGCACCCGGCGGATCACCGACGAGCAGATCGCCGGCGTCGACCTGTCCCGGTGGAAGCGCGCGGTCAACGGCTCGGAACCGGTGCAGGCGGCCACCCTGGCCGCGTTCGGCAGTCGATTCGCCGCCGCCGGGCTGCGGCCGGAGGCCATCTGCCCCGGGTACGGTCTGGCCGAGATCACGCTCAGCGTCAGCGGCGCCACCATCGGCCGCCCGCCGGTGGTGCTCACTGTCGACGCCGAAGAGCTGGAACGGAACGTCGTGACACCGGTCGGAGCCGGCCACCCGGAGCCGGTGCGCGAACTCGTGAGCAGCGGCGAGTCCACTCCGGAGTTCGACATCAGGATCGTCGATCCGGCCACCCGGCTGCCGCAACCGCCCGACCGGATCGGCGAGATCTGGCTGCGTGGCGCCAGCGTGGCGCGCGGTTACTGGGCCGACCCGGAGGCCACCCGGGAGGTGTTCGACAACGAGCTGGCCGACGGCGAGGGCGGCTTCCTGCGTACCGGGGACCTGGGCCTGCTGCGCGACGGCCAGCTCTACGTGACCGGCCGGATCAAGGAACTGCTGATCGTCAACGGCCGCAACCTGTACCCGCACGACATCGAGGTGACGGTGCGCGCGGTGGACGAGAGCCTGTCCCGAGGTGTCGGTGCCGCCTTCACCGTCGAGGTGCCGTACGAGGAACTGGTGGTGGTGCAGGAGTGCCGGTCCCGGTCCCTCGACCCGGCGGGCCGCGCCGCCGTCGTCACCGCCGTCCGCCAGGTGCTGTCGCGGGAGTTCGGGACCGGCGCGGTCAGCGTGGTGCTGGTCCGTCCCGGCACGGTGCCCCGCACGACCAGTGGCAAGATCCAGCGCGGCCTGGCCCGGATGCTCTTCCTGACCGGTGCCCTCGGCGCCGAGCACGAAGAACTCACCGACGGCGTGCGGGCCGCGCGCCGGGCCGACGACCGGGTGCGGGCCTGAGATGACCGCGCCCACCCTGCCCCTGGCCGCGACCGTGGCCCGGCACCTCGACGAGCGGCTGGGCGATCCGGACGACGCCGACGTCGTCTTCAACCACGCCCGGGTCGCCGCCGCCGACGAGAGCGAGGCGTTCCCGGCGGAGATCTGCGCGCACCTGGACCGGCTCGGCCTGCCGGCGCACTACGTCCCGGCGGCGTACGGCGGTGAACTGCGCGGCTTCGACACCCTGGTCCAGGTCCTGCGGGTGATCGCGCGCCGGGACCTGACGACTGCCATCGGACACGGCAAGACGTTCCTCGGCGCGGCCTCGGTCTGGGCCCGGCCGCCGCGCGACGAGGCGGACCGGGCGCAGGCCCGCGCGCTCGCCGGCACGATCCTGGCCGGAGTGCCCGTCTGCTGGGCGCTCACCGAACCGGGCCACGGCAGCGACCTGCTCGGCGGTGAGGTCGCGGCGGTCCCGCGCGACGACGGATACCGGGTGACCGGGACGAAATGGCTGATCAACAACGCCACCCGGGCCGGTGTGGTGTGCCTGCTGGCGCGGACCGACCCGGACGGCGGGCCACGTGGCTTCACGGTGCTGCTCGCCGACAAGCGGGAACTTCCCGCGCACTCGTACCGGTGCCTGCCCAGGGAGTCGACCCACGGCATCCGGGGCGCCGACATCAGCGGGATCGTCCTCGAGGACGCGTGGGTGCCGGAGGCGGCCCTGGTCGGTGCGCATGGCACCGGCCTGGAGACGGTGCTGCGCGCCCTGCAGTTGACGCGTACCACCTGCGCCGCGTTGTCGCTCGGTGCGGCCGACCACGCCCTGGCGCTGGTCCGGCGGTACCTGACCGACCGTCGGCTGTACGGCCGGCGGCTGGCCGACGTGCCGTACCTGCGGCGCGGGGTGGGCCGGCTGCACGCCATGCTGTTCCTGGCCGAAGCGGTGACCGCCCTGGTCACGCGGGCGGCGACGGCGGAGACCGAGGAACTGGGCGTGCTCGCCCCGGTGCTCAAGGCCTTCGTGCCGGCACTCACCGACGAACTGATCGCAGGGTGCGGCGAGCAACTCGGCGCCCGTGCCTTCCTGACCGGCATCCCCGATTACGGACGCTTCCAGAAGGTGGAGCGGGACCACCGGATCGTCGGGATCTTCGACGGCAGCACCCCGGTCAACCGCAACGCGCTGATCAACCAGTTCCCGCAACTGGCGCGGGGCTGGCCCGGTGACCCGGTGGACGCGGCCCGGCTACGGTCGCTGGCCGACCTGCGGGTGCCGGTGCCCGAACTGGACCCGGACCGGATCTCGCTGGCCGCCGGTCGCGGATGCCTGCCGTTGCGCGGGCTGGCCGCTGCGGTGCCGGCCGTCCGCGCGGCCGGCGGCCCGGCGGCCCGGGCCGAGGCGCTCCTGGCCGCTACCGAACTGCTGCACACCGAGCTCGCCGGGTACCGCCCACGGCCGCACGACGTGGAACCCGCCGCCTACGACCTGGCCCACCGGTACGAGCTGTGTGTGGCCGGCGCGAGCGCGGTGCACCTGTGGCTGCACAACCACGAGCACGCCGGCGCCGACCCGCTGTGGGCGGACGGGCTGTGGCTCGACGCGGCGCTGACCTGGGTGCTGCACCGCCTCGGCGTCGCGCCGGACCATCCCGAGAGCTACGACCGGGTGTACGCGGTCCTCGTCCCGGGCCGTCGCCCCTCGGTGCTCGACCTCGACGGCGCCGAGGAGGCGTGATGAGCACCGTGCGGGAGCTGGAGAGCCGCTTCGGTGATCCGTGGGACCCGGCGAACCCTCTCGGGAACCGGGCCGTGCTGGCGGCCGACGAGCGGCAGGAGATGTTCGCCGACGGTGAGCGGATGCTCGACGACTTCGGACTCAACGCCGAGTTCGTGCCGGTCGCTCGGGGCGGCCGGATGGCCGGCCTGGACCGGCTGATCCGGATGATGCGCTCGGTGTTCCGGCGGGACCCCTGCCTGGGCCTCGGTTACGGCGCCAGCTCGTTCATCGCCTCGGTCAACGTGTGGGCCGGCGGCGACGATGCCCAGCAGCGACGGCTGGCGGAGCTGCTGCTCTCCGGCCGGCGGGTGGCGTCCGTCTACCACGAGCTGGCACACGGCAACGACTTCGCCCGGGTGGACTTCCGGGCCGACCCGGGGCGGCCGGGCGAGCTGCTGCTCAGCGGCCGCAAGGAGGTGGTCACCAACGCGCAGCGGTGCAGCGCGATGGTGATCTTCAGTCGCACCTCGGACGCGGCCGGTGGCCGCAGCCACACCCAGTTGTTCGTGGAGAAGGACACGCTGCCGCCGGGCGCGCTGCGGTATCTGCCGCGGTTCCCCAGCAGCGGGATGCGCGGGGTGCAGCTCGGCGGGATCGAGCTGGACCGGTGCCCGGTCGACGCGGGCGTGGCGCTCGGGCCGCTCGGCTCGGCCATGGAGGTCGCGCTGCGTTCGTTCCAGCTCACCCGGACCGGGCTGCCGGCGATGACGCTGGGTGTGCTGGACACCGGCCTGCGCGCGGTGCTGCGGTTCGGTGCGGACCGGCGGCTGCGCGGCCGGCCGGTGGGCGCCATGCCGGTGGTCCGTACCGCACTGGCCGAGGCGTTCACGGACCTGCTGATCGCCGACTGCCTGTCCACCACCGTCGCCCGCGCCGTGCACCTGCTGCCCGAGGACACCAACGCGTACGCCTCGGCCGTCAAGTACGTCGTGTCCGGCCGGTCCATCCGCGCCATGGCCCGGCTCGGTGAGCTGCTCGGCGCGCAGAGCTACCTGCGCACCGGCGAGTACGGCATCTTCCAGAAGTTGCAACGCGACCTGGCGCCGGCGGGGTTCGGGCACGCCGCCCGGGTCGCCTGCCTGGCCACCGTCCTCCCGCAGCTCCCCCGGCTGGCCCGGCGCTCCTGGGCGACCGGCCAGGAGCCACCGCCCGCCCTGTACGACCTGGACGCCGATCTTCCGGCCCTGCCGTTCGACCGGCTCCGGATCGCCTCGACGGGCGACCCGCTCACTGCGCAGCTGCTCGCCGCCGCCGAGGCGATGCCGGCCGGCGACGACCGGCTGCGCGGATTGGTCCGGCGCTTCACCGCCGAGCTGGCCCGGCTGCGTTCGGCGGCGCTGGGCCTCCGTCCGGCTGATCTGGCGATCGGCGGCGACCCGGCGGCGCTCGACCTGACCGCCCGCTACACCACGGTGCTGACCGCCGCCACCTGCCTGAACCTCTGGCTGGCCGAGCAGCGCCGCCCCGGAACCTTCCTGGCCGACCCGGCCTGGGTGACGGCGGCCCTGCTGCGGCTGGCCGACGAGCTGGACGGCACGTCCCGGTCGCTGCCGGCCGCGCTGGCCGGCCCGATTCACGCGGAGCTCGCCCGCCGGTATGCCGCCGGCCGGGCCTTCGACCTGTCCGACAGCGTGCTGCCCGACCTTCCTAGGAGCCGGAATTGACCATCTTGCCGAACCACCGGGCCGCCGGACAGCTCCGTCCGTGGCTGCGGGACCGCGTCGCCGATTTCACCAACCGGGACCCGGCCACCATCGACACCGCCACGCCCCTGGCCGATCTGGGCCTCGACTCGGTGTACGCGCTCGCGCTCTGCGGTGAGATCGAGGACCACCTCGGGGTGCCCCTGGAACCGACGATCGTGTGGGACCACCCGAGCATCGACGCACTCACCGAGTACCTGTCCGGCCTGCCGCTGGACGCCGGGACGTGACCGCCCTCGAAGCGGTCTCCGCCTACCTGCCGCCGGAACGGGTGCCGATCGACTCGCTGGCCGGGGAGCTGGGACTGACCGACACGCAGGTCCGGATGTTCCGCCGGTACTACGGACTGGCCGAGGTGCTGCGGGAACCGACCGGCACGATCACCGACCTGATGCTCAACGCCGCGGCGAAACTGTCCGAGCTGCGCGGCCGCGAATCCCAGGTCCGGTACGTGGTGCAGGCCCGGACCCTGCAGGCGATCGCACCGTACCCCGAGGATCCGCTGCACGACGTGGTGCGGGCCCTCGGCCTGCGGCACGCGCGGGCCTTCGCGGTCACCCAGCACGCCTGCGCCTCAGGGCTGCTCGCCGTCGAGATGGCCGGCCGGCTGCTCGCCGAGGACGGCGAGCCCGGCGCGCTGGCCCTGGTCTTCGTCGGTGAGAAGGCGTTCACCCCGTCGGCCCGGATGATCCCCGGCACCGCGCTGATGGGGGAGGGCTGCGCGGCCGTCCTGGTCGGCACGGGCCGGCGCGACCGGCTGCTGTCGTACGCCTCGGCCACCCACGGCGAGTTCAACGCCGGGCTGTCCCTGACCGCGCAGATGTCCCTGGAGTTCCAGCAACGCTATCCGGACGCGCTCGCCGAGGTGATCCTCGCGGCGGTGGCGCGCGCCGGGATCACCGTCGCCGACCTGGACGTGGTGTTGCCGCACAACGTGAACCGGGTGTCCTGGGTTCGGGTGGCGCGCAATGTCGGGATCCCGGTGGAGCGCCTGTTCCTGGACAACATGCCGGTCACCGGCCACTGCTTCTGCGCCGATTCCTTCCTCAACTACGTCGCGGCCCGCGAGCTGGGCCGGTTACGGCCCGGCGACCGCTACCTGATGGCCGCGGTCGGACTGGGTTCGACATTCGCCGCCGCGGTCTTCGAGCACTGACAGGACGCTATGACGACGACACAGGAACCTTTCGTCAGACGGCTGCGGACGGCGTTGCTGGGCACCGACCGGATCCCGCTGGTGTTCCTCGGCAACTTCGAGGTCGAGCAGCGGTGGGGCGGTGACGAGCCGGGCCTGCCCCGCGTCGCGCTGACCGCGGGTGACGCGATGGTCAACCGGATGGACGAGTTCGCCCTGCTGCTGGCCGGTCCGGACGACTACGTGGTGCTCAAGGACCGGCCGCACCCGGAGCACCTGGCCCATCTGGAGACGCTCGGGACGGCACTGCCGCATCTGCTGATCACCGACCGCCAGGACCCGCACCGCACTGTGACCCAGGACGCGCTGGACAGCCCGGCCCTGCTGGCCCGGTTGTCCGCCCTGTCCGGGGCGGCCGCGATCGTCCCGCACGGGGTCTCCGGGGACGAGGAGGCGCTCGCCGCGCTGACCGGGGTCGCGCTGGCCGGGTCGCCGGCGGCCGTCTGCAAGTCCGTCAACGGCAAGATCTACAGCCGGCGGATCGCCACCGAGCTGGGGCTGCGCCAGTCCGCGGGCTGGATCTGCGAGACCGTCGAGGACCTGGACGAGGCGGTGGAACACGCCCGGGTCCTGCTCGCGGCCGGGCGGCCGGTGGTGCTCAAGGACTCGTACGGGGTGTCCGGCAAGGGCCTGCTGCTGATCAGGGACGCGGCGCGCCTGGACCAGATCCACCGGACGCTGCGTCGCCGGGCCGACCGTTCCGGCGATCAGCGGCTGGCGCTGCTGGTCGAGGAGTGGGTCGCCAAGACCGTCGACCTCAACTACCAGTTCACCGTGTTCCGCGACGGCGGGGTGCACTTCGACTTCGTCAAGGAGGCGGTCACCGCCAACGGCGTACACAAGGGGCACCGGATGCCGGCCGGGCTGACCGAGGGCCAGCTCGCGATCGTGACGCACAGCGCCGCGGTGCTCGGCGCCCGGCTCGCCCGAGACGGCTACCACGGCGTGGTCGGGGTGGACGCGATGCTCGACCCGGAGGGCGGCGTCTATCCGGTCGTGGAGATCAACGCGCGGCACAACATGTCGACCTACCAGGTGGGTCTCCAGGAACACCTGGTGCCGGCGGGCTGGTACGCGCTGGCCCGGCAGTACCCGCTGCGCCTGGCGCGGCCGCTGCGCTTCGGTGAGGTCCGGGACGGGCTCGGGCCGTGGCTGCTGAGCGCCGCCGGTGCGGCCGGGATGGTGGTGCAGAACTTCTCGACGGTGAACGCCCTGGTGCGAGAAGGCACGGGAGCTGCGGACGGCCGGCTGTACGGCCTGCTGACCGCGCCGACGGCCGACGAGCTGGCGGCGATGGACGGGGAGATCGCGGGCCGCCTGGCGGCCGTGGCGGAAGGAACACGACAGTGACCGGAGAGATGACGATCCAGGGTGTGGCGATGTCCGAACTGGCCGAGCGGTTCGGCACGCCCCTCTACGTGTACGACGGGGACAGCCTGCGCGGGCAGTACCTGGGGCTGCGCGAGCGGCTGCACCCGGCGATGGAGATCTTCTACTCGCTGAAGGCCAACCCGAACGTGGCCGTCTGCGCCCTGCTCGGTTCGCAGGGCGCCCGGGCGGAGGTGTCGTCGATGGTGGAGCTGCGTACCGCGCTCGCCGCCGGGGTGGCCCCGCTCGACATCATCTTCCTCGGCCCAGGCAAGAGCCGCGCCGAACTTGAGGCGTGCCTGTCCGAGGGCGTCTTCGCGCTGGTCTGCGAGTCGTTCGGGGAACTGGCGGTGATCGACGAGCTGGCCCGGGAGCGAGGCGTCATCGCCCCGGTGATGCTGCGGGTCAACCCGAGCTTCGCGGTCAAGGGCTCCGGCCTCACCATGGGCGGCAAACCGCGCCAGTTCGGGATCGACGAGCAGCAGCTCTTCGACGAGGCCGATCTGGTCAAGAACCATCCCGGGGTACGCGTCCTGGGCGTACACGCCTACCTGGGCACCCGAATCCTCGATCCCGAGGTGATCGCCGAGAACGCCCGCCGGATCATCGACCTGGCCGAGCGACTCGCCGAGCGGCTGGACTTCGTCCTGGAAGCGGTCGACGTGGGCGGTGGCCTCGGCGTGGCCTACTTCCCCGGCGAGCCGGACCTCGACCCGGCCGCGGTCGCCCACCTGCTCAACCCGGTGGTCGAGGCGTTCCACGCCGCGCACCCCGGGGCCCGGCTGCTGTTGGAGCTCGGCCGGTACCTGACCGCGCCGTGCGGCACCTACGTCACCCGCGTGCGGTACGTGAAGAGTTCGATGCGGGAGCGTTTCGCGGTCACCGACGGCGGCACGAACCACCACATGGCGGCCGTCGGCATCGGCTCCTACGTCAAACGCAACTTCCCGATGCGGCTGCTCAACCGGGCCGGCACGGACGCCGGCCCGTGGAACGTCACCGGCCCGCTGTGCACGCCGAACGACACCGTCGGCCGCAACGTGGATCTGCCCGAGCTGCGGCCGGGCGACCTGGTCGGCGTGCTGCGCTCCGGCGCGTACGGCCCGAGCGCCTCGCCGGTGCTCTTCCTCAGCCACGGCCACCCGGCCGAGGTTCTGGTGGACGGCGGACGGGCCCGCCTGGTCCGCCGCCGCGACACCGTCGAGGACCTGCTCGGCCCGCAGATCCTCGACTGACAACCCAACCCCGACCGGCACACAGGAGGCCCGCCATGACCATGGCTTCGGAAGCCACAGTCGACCGCGCCGCGGTCGTCGACCACATGATCGACGCCGTTGTCGCGGTGCTGAACCGCGAATCCGTCCAGGTGACCGAGCAGACCCGGCTGATGGACGAGCTCGGGCTGGACTCCACGAACGTCCTCGAACTGCTCATGCACATCGAGGACCGGCTGAACGTCGTGATCGACTCGGACACGCTGGAGCAGCACCACTTCGAGTCGGTCGGCACCCTCGCCGACTACGTCATCGACCAGGGCCTGGCCTGACGCCGATGTTCCTGTCCATCGCCCCGGCCCCATCGGTCCGTACGGGCCGGCTCAGGCCGACTCAGGTGATCGCCCGCCGGTTCGACCCCGATCCGGAGCCGTACCGGGACGATCCGTTGCTCGAGGAATACCTGTCGGACATGACCGAGCTGTACGGTCGTCGCTTCGACCGGGATCGGCACGCGGCGGCCGCCCGTAACTCGTTCACCGGGATGGCGGACCGCCTGGTGCGCGATCTCGACCTCGCGGCGCCGGTGGACCTGATCGCCATCGCGCACTCCACTCCGGACGGCGACCCACGCCGGGTCACCGCCTGCTACCTCAACGAGCTGGTGCCGGGCGATCCCCTCGCCTTCGCGGTGTCCGATCAGGGGCCGGCGGCGGCGTTCACAGCTCTGCGGTTGCTCGGGACCTACTCCGGCGACTTCCCGGGCTGCCGGGCGTTGCTGCTGATCCTGGAACAGACGACGATGTCGTACGAGCTGGTGGGGCCCCGCTATCCGGTACCCGGCCACGACGTCGGGGTGGCTGTGCTGCTGGAGCCGGCCGCCTCGGACGGGACCAGCGTGCACCAGCGCCCGGACGTCTCGCCGGCGGCGGCCGGGACGCTGCTCGACGAGCTGGTGCCGGCGGACGCCGTCCTGATCGCCGGTCCCGGCCTGACCGCCGGCCGCCCGGCGGTTCCGGCGCCGGGGCTGGGTGCGGCCGGTGTCTGGGCCGAGTTCGCCCGGCAACGGGCGGGCACCGCCGGGCCGATCGCGGTGGCGGACCACGACCCGGTCTCGGGCACTCTCTGTGTGGCGGTCTTCGCCGGCTCGGACCCGGAGGCGCGGTCGTGATCGCCGACGAGGCCCGCCGCAGCGCCCGGACCGGCGGGCTCACCGCCACGCTCACCGCGATGCACGCCACGCTGGCGGACCGGATCCTGCCGTGCGGCCCGACCGGGTGTTGCGTGCTGCCCGAGCCGGCGCTGCACGACGCCGGCCGGGTCTGGACCGGGGACACGATCGCCGCCCTGGACCCGGTCGCCGTGGAGCGGCTCGGCACGGTCGAGACACCGGACGGCCCGCTGGCGGCCGTCCGCTACCGGGGCGTTCCCGGGCCGGCCGGTACGCCAGCGCCCTGGCCGGACTGGCTGGCCGCGCTGGCCGGGCTCCGGCTCGGGCTCTCCGAGGCCCTGCTCGACGCCACTGTCGCCCACCTCGGTGACCGCCGCGTCGGCGACACCCCGCTGGTGCTGCAACAGATGATCAAGGGCGCTCTGGCGGACGCCGTCACCGAGCAGATCGAGATCAAGGTCCGGCTGACCGGTACGCCGCCACCGGCCGGCTCCCTGGCCTGGCTGCATCGGCAGATCACCACTGCTGACCGGATGCTGCTGCGCCTGCTCGGGGCCAGCGGGTTCACCGCGGACGGACCGGGCGCGGTGGTCAACGCGTCGGAGTTGCTCGCCGACGCCTGGATCGGTGGAGAGGAGTGGGCGCCGTGATCGAACTGGACGACCGGCTCGGCGCCGCCCGGGCGCACGCCCGGGACTGGGCGCGCGACCTGCGCTCGACGGCGCTGGAGCTGGACCGTGACCCGGACACGGTGTACCGGTGCCTGGACAACCCCGCCGTACGGCACCTGTCCACCATGCTCATCCCGGCGCCGTGGTTGCCGGAGCGGACGCTCATCGGCGGGTACCGGTTCGACGGCATGACGGCAATGGAACGCGTGGTGTTCGCCGAGGAGATCGCCGCCGGGGACGCCGGCATGATGCTCGCGTCCCCCGGCGCCTCGCTGTCCGGGGTCCTCGTCGACCTGCTCGCCGACCAGGAGCAGAAGGAGTGGTTCTACGGCCGGCTGCTGGCCGCGCCGACGTGGACCTTCTTCGCGCTGACCGAGCCCGACCACGGATCGGACGCGGCTGCGATGGGTACGAGGTTGGACCCCGACGGCGAGGGAGGTCTGCTCCTGCGCGGCGCCAAGCGCTACATCGGCAACGGCGCCCGCGCCCAGGTCGGCGTCGTCTTCGCCCGGGACCGGCCCGGTCCCCTCGGCGCCACCGCGGTGCTGGTCGAGACCGGCGCGCCCGGTTTCAAGGCCGAGCCGATCCCGACGATCGGCCTGCGCGGCGCCCAGCTCAGCGCGATCAACCTGGACGGCGTGCCGGTACCGGAGGGCCGGGTGCTCGGCCGCCACCTCAGCCCCACCCGGCGCGGGGTGTGGAGCGGCGTGCAGATGTTCAACCGCCTCCGACCCGGTGTGGCGGCGATCGCACTGGGCATCGCCCGGTCCGCGCACGACTACGTCACCGAGCAACGCGGTTCGCTGTCCAAGGCCGACCGGCTGCGCTGGGAACGGACCGGCCGGCGGATCGACGGCGTGCGACAGCTCATCTGGCGGGCCGCCGCGATCGTGGACGCCCAGCCCGCCAACGGCCACCTGGCCTCGGCGGCGAAGGCCCGGGCGGCCCGGCTGGCCGAGGAGGTGACGCTGGAGGCGCTGGAGTACTTCGGCCCGGGCGCACGGCTGACGCAGCCGATGCTGGACAAGCTGATCCGCGACGCCCGGGGCGTCGAATTCATGGAAGGCACCGGCAACATCCAGCGACTCAACACCTTCCAGGGCCTCGTCCAGGGCAAACTCGACCGTGACTGAGCCGGACGGCGTCGACGTCTGGACCGTCCACCTGGACCGCGACGTCGACGCCGCCCGCTGGCTCGGCGAGGCCGAACTGCGGCGCGCTGCCGCCGTCGGCGACCCGGACGGGCGCCGGCGCTTCGTCGCGGCGCACGCCGCTCTGAACGGGATCCTCGCCGGGTTGCTGGACCTGCGGCCCACCGCGCTGCCGCTGCGCCGCGAGCCGTGCGGGCGGCCGTACCTGCCGGGCAGTTCACTGCACTTCAGCCTGGCGCACGCCGGGGAGCGGGCGGTGATCGCGGTCGCCGGCCGGGAGGTCGGCGTGGACCTGGACCGTCCCCGGCCCGGGCTGGATCCGCGGCGGATGGCCGCGCGCTTCTTCACCCCCGCGGAGGCCGCCCGGGTGGCGGCCGCGGGCACCGGGGCCTATGCCGTGTACCTGCGGTTGTGGACCCGCAAGGAGGCGTGTGTCAAGGCCGCCGGCGCGCGCCTGGCGCTCGGGCTGCGGCTACCGGTACCCGGCGTGGCGACCGGGGCGGTGGTCCGTGATCCGTCCGGCCGGCTGCCCGGCGACTACTTCCTGCGGGACCTGCCCGACCACGACGTCTTCCGTGGTGCCGTGGCGCTGGCCGGAGCGCATCCCGCGGCCTGTCACCACCACGAGTTCCGTCGCGATCTGAGGCGGAAACCGTGACGGACGACGACGGGGGAGCCGGACTCCGGCTCCCCCGTCACCTGCCGGTCAGCGTTCGACCTCGCCGCGGATGAAGCGCTCGACGGCGTCCCGGGCGGCGGCGTCGTCGTACTGCTCGGGCGGCGACTTCATGAAGTACGAGGAGGCGGAGAGGATGGGCCCGCCGACTCCCCGATCCATGGCGATCCTGGTCGCCCGGACCGCGTCGATGATCACGCCGGCCGAGTTGGGGGAGTCCCAGAGCTCCAGCTTGTACTCCAGCTGCAGAGGCACGTCGCCGAACGCCCGCCCCTCCAGGCGCACCAGCGCGTACTTGCGGTCCTCCAGGAACGGCACGTAGTCGCTGGGACCGATGTGCACGTCGCCGGCGGCCATCTCGTGGGGGATCTGCGAGGTGACGGCCCGGGTCTTGGACAGCTTCTTCGACGCCAGCCGCCGACGCTCCAGCATGTTCATGAAGTCCATGTTGCCGCCGAAGTTGAGCTGGTAGGTGCGCTCCAGCCGGACCCCGCGGTCCTCGAAGAGCTTCGCCAGCACCCGGTGGGTGATGGTGGCGCCCACCTGCGACTTGATGTCGTCGCCGATGATCGGCACGCCGGCCTCGGTGAACCGGGCCGCCCACACCGGGTCCGAGGCGATGAACACCGGTAGCGCGTTGACGAACCCCACCCCCGCCTCCAGCGCGCACCGGGCGTAGAACCGGTCGGCCTCCTCCGATCCCACCGGCAGGTACGACACGAGAACGTCGGCCCCGGACTCGCGCAGTACGCGAACCACGTCGACGTCCCGCTCGTCGGACTCCTCGATCATCTCCCGGTAGTACTCGCCGAGACCGTCGAGCGTCGGGCCACGCCGCACGACGACCCCGGACGGGGGAACGTCGCAGATCTTGATGGTGTTGTTGCCACTCGCGACGATGGCCTCGGACAGGTCCCGGCCCACCTTCTTCGCGTCCACGTCGAAAGCCGCGACGAACTCGATGTCGCCGACGTGGTAGTCGCCGAAGGCGACGTGCATGAGGCCGGGAACGGTGTCGGTCGTCCTCGCGTCCCGGTAGTACTCGACGCCTTGCACCAGCGACGCGGCACAGTTGCCGACCCCGGCTATGGCGACGCGGACTGCGCCCACGTGGTGCCTCCTTCTCTCTGCGACAGAAGTCGATTCAACCGATCCGCTCGTCCCGGTCTCCACCTCGATGTCCTGAACAGGACATCGACGGCGGTCCGAGGGCGTGCGTACCGGCCGGACGGCTCTCCGGAGCCGCATACTGGGGACCGCCGCGCGTTGAGGAGCCGATCGTGCCGTTGTCCATGCCTCTTCCGGCCACCGTCCGGGCGCAGGCGCGACCCGCGCGGCTGCCCCGCAACGCCACGCTCTGGCTGGACGGGCTGATCGCGGTGGCCGTGTTCGTCGGCACCGCCCTGCCGGTGGCGTTCTCCGAGGACGGGAAGGTCTGGCACATCCTGGTGGCCGCCGGCGCGTCGCTACCGCTGATCTGGCGCCGGCGGGCTCCGCTGCTGACCACGGTGACAGTGGGCCTGGCGATCAGCGTCCTCGGGCTCTCGCACCAGATGCCGCCGCTGCCCTTCGGGCCGCTCGTCGCGACGTACACGTTCGCGTCGCTGAGCCCGTCTCCGTGGCGACAGGTCGCGATCGGCGTGCAGGCCGTGGGGGTGGTCGTCTCACTTGTGGTCCCGGGCGAGAGTGCCGCCACCTTCGGGTACGTCGGGATGGCGTACGTGGCGGCGTACAGCATGGGGATCGCCTCCCGAGGGCGCGGCGACCGGATCGCGGTGCTCGAGGAACGGGCCGCCCGCCAGGAGGAGGAACGAGCCGCCGCCGCCGCGCGCGACCGCAACCGGATCGCCCGCGAGGTGCACGACATCGTGGCGCACACGGTCGCGATCATGGTGGTCCAGGCGGAGGCCGGGCCGGTGGTGGCCCGCACCGACCCGGCTCGGGTCGAGAAGACATTCGAGGTGATAGCCGAGAGCGGCCGGTCCGCCATCGCCCAGCTCCGGCGGTCGTTGGCCGCGCTGCGTTCGGCGGAGGGCGAGGAGCGGCCGGCCCCGGCGCCCGGGGTGGGTGACGTACCGCAACTGCTCGGCGAGGCGCGTCGGGGCGGCCTGGAGGCGGCGTTGCGCTGGCGCGGGCAGCAGCGGCCACTGCCCGCCGACGTGGACGCCACGGTCTTCCGCGTGGTGCAGGAGGCGCTGACAAACACCATCCGGCACGCGCGGGCGTCGATGGTGGACGTGCTGATCGAGTTCAGCCCGCGGGAAATCCGGGTCACGGTGACCGACGACGGCATCGGTGCGGTGGATGTCGGTGGCGGATACGGGATGATGGGCATGCGGGAGCGGGTCACCGCCTGTGGTGGTGAGCTGTACATCGGAGCGGGTCCCGATGGCGGCGGCTTCACTGTGAGCGCCGTCCTGCCCGCCGAGTGAGCTGCTACGAATCGAGGGGTGGCGCCCGATGGTGCGCATCGTGGTCGTCGACGACCAGGATCTGGTTCGGGGTGGCTTCGCCATGATCCTCGACGCGGAGCCGGACCTGACGGTGGTGGGCGAGGCGGCGGACGGCCTGGAGGCCCTGCGGGTGGTGGCTGAGAAGAAGCCGGACGTGGTGGTCATGGACATCCGGATGGAGGGCCCGATCGACGGCATCGAGGCCACCCGCCGGATCTGCGCGACCACGGACGCGCGGGTGCTCATCCTCACCACGTTCGACGTCGACGAGCACGTGCACGACGCGTTGCGGGCCGGCGCGAACGGCTTCCTGCTCAAGACCATGCGCCGGGCCGAGCTCGTCGAGGCGGTACGGGTGATCGCCAAGGGCGAGGCGCTGCTCGCGCCGACGGTGACCCGGCGGGTGATCGCCGACCTGCTGCGGCGGCCCCAGGGCGCGATCCGCCCGCCGGCTCTGCTGGACGAGCTGACCGGCCGGGAACGGGAGATCCTCTGCCTGGTCGCCCGTGGGCTCTCCAACGCCGAGATCGCCGCCCGGCTGACGGTGAGCGATCACACCGTCAAGACCCATGTCAGCAATGTGCTGGCCAAGCTGGGCCTGCGGGACCGGGTGCAGGCGGTGGTCTTCTCCTACGAGGCCGGGCTGATCAGTCCCGGTGAGGATCTCGACTGAGCGCTCTCCCTCGCTCGGGTGAGACCGGATTTCGCTCTCGTCGGCGATCCGCCGGAGGGCCCGCTTCATCAGGATGAGATCACATCGATCTTTCCGTCCTGAGGAGCTGTGTGATGATCCGTGTCGTTACGCGTTTCGCTCGCCGGCGCCCTGCCGTCGTGCTCGTCATCTGGCTGGTGATCGCGGCGGCCGGCTTCACTGTCGGAAACGGCGTCTTCGCCCGGATGACGACAAGCGTCGGCGCCATCGCCGGCAGCGAGTCGCAGCAGGGCGCACAGGCGCTCGGTGACGCCAAGCTGGCGCCACCCGTGATCAACGCGGTCATCTCCGGCGGCCCGGCCACCGACCCCGCCTTTCGTACCAAGGTCTCCGCCGCGCTCACCGAGCTGCGCGCCATCGACGGCGTGCTGGCGGTGGCCGACCCGTTCGGTCCCCAGGCCCCGGTCGCCACCGACGGCGCGGCGGTCCTGGTGAACGTGGAACTGGCGCACCAGGGCGACGTGCTGGCCGACAAGGTACTGACGCAGTTGACCGGGATCGACGGCACGACAGCGGTGGTCTCCGGCGGCCCGCTCACCGACCGCGAGTTCAACGACCAGGCCACCTCGGACACCCGGCGGGCCGAGATCGTGTCCGCGCCGCTGCTGCTGCTCCTGTTGCTGCTGGTCTTCATGTCGTTGATCGCCGCCGGGCTACCGCTGCTGATCGCGCTGGTCGGTGTCGGCGGCACCTTCTCCACGCTGCTGGTGATGAGCTTCTTCACCGATGTGTCGATCTATTCGATCCAGGTCACCACGATGCTCGCCATCGGCCTCGGCGTCGACTACGCGCTGCTCATGGTCAGCCGGTTCCGGGAGGAACGGGCGCTGACCGAGGACGCGGAGGAGGCGCTCGTGCGGGCCTCCGAGCGTGCCGGCCGGACCATCGTCTTCTCCGGCCTGACCATCGCGGTCAGCCTGGCCAGCCTGGTGGTCTTCGCCGATCCGTTCCTGCGGTCGATCGGCGTGGCCGGCGCCGCCGTGGTGCTGATCGACATGCTTGCCGCGATCACACTGCTTCCCGCGCTGCTCCAGCTGCTGCGTAACAGGATCAAGCCGGTCCGGGCGCGGAAGGAACGTGGCCGGTCCTTCGCCGCGGTCGCCCGTGGCGTGCAGAAGATGCCGG
Organism: Micromonospora echinospora; assembly: GCF_014203425.1. NCBI lineage: Bacteria > Bacillati > Actinomycetota > Actinomycetes > Micromonosporales > Micromonosporaceae > Micromonospora > Micromonospora echinospora. The sequence goes on along the minus strand of NZ_JACHJC010000001.1, from coordinate 249,326 downwards.
TGCTCACCCTGCTGGTGGTGCTCGTCGGCCTGATCGTGGCCGGGTTGTCGGCGACCAACCTGCGGCTGGACACCAGCAACCCCAGGTCGCTGCCGGCCGACAGTGCCACCCGCCAGCTCACCGAAGAGCTGCGCGAGCACTTCCCGGCACTTGCCGGCCCGAGCGCGATCACGATCGTCGCCCGGACCTCGGCCGACGACCCCGACCTGGCCGACTTCCGGCAGCGGGTCGCCGCGGTGCCCGGCGTCTCCGTGGTGAACCCGGGGCGCAGCGGCGGCGGGCTGGCCGTTCTCCAGGCCACCCCGAAGAACCCGACGAGCGACCCGGACACCGCCCAGGCGGTACGCGACATCCGCGACCTGGACGCCCCCTTCACGGTGCAGGTCACCGGGGACGCGGCCCGCCTGGTCGACTACCAGCAGGAGTTGCGCGACCGCCTTCCGATCGCCGGCGGCATCGTGTTGCTGGCCACCTTCGTCCTGCTGCTGGCATTCACCCGGTCGGTGCTGATCCCGCTGAAGGCCGTGCTCACCAACCTGCTGAGCCTGTTCGCCGCGCTCGGTGTGGTGGTCTGGGTGTTTCAGGAGGGGCACCTGGTCGGCCTGCTCGGCGGTGAGCGGCTCGACGGCATCGACCTGACCGTGCCGGTGGTCGTCGCGGCGATCGCGTTCGGTCTCTCCACCGACTACGAGGTCTTCGTCCTCTCCCGGATCCGTGAGCGCCGCTTCGCCGGCGCGGCCCCGGACCAGGCGGTACGGGAGGGTCTGCAGCGAAGCGGCGGCATCGTGACCGCGGCCGCCCTGCTCCTCGCGGTCACCTTCGCCGGCTTCATGACCGGGGGCTTCGCCCCGATCAAGGAGGTCGGTCTGGGTCTGGTGCTGGCCGTCCTGATCGACGCGGTGATCGTCCGGATGCTGCTGGTCCCGGCGACGATGGCGATTCTCGGGCGCGCCGCGTGGTGGGCGCCTCGCTTCCTGGGCGGCCGGCCGCAGGTCCCCTCCGCTCCGGAGGCCGGTGACGCGCAGCCGGAGCTGACGGCCACCGTCCAGGGCTGAGAGACCGGGGCGGGGCAGGCACACGCCGCCCCGCCCCGGTCGATCGGGTCGTTCAGTGCGGGGCCACCACGCCGCGCAGACCGGCGGCCTCGCCCACCTCGGAGAGGAGCAGATCCGTGTCGAGCAGTCGCACCAGCAGGCGGTCCACTCCGATCAGGACCGCACGGATGAGGTCAGGGGGCAGCAGGGTGGTGTCCCCGAGCAGCGTCCAGCGCAGCTGCCCGGGGGTGTCGAGCACGTCGCCGACCTCCATGAAGAACGAGGGGCCGGCCGGCCGGCGTTCGGTCCACCGGAAGCTCGGCTCGGTCAGGACCCGCTGCACCACGTCACGGTCGAGCGGTGCGGTGACGGGCGGCGTCTCCGGCGCGCCGCGCATGTCGTTGAAGAAGCATCGGATCTCCGGCTCGGCGCCGCGTTCCCGGCTCACCTCGGCCAGCGCCGCCCACCCGTCCACCGGATCGAAGCGGCCGTGCCGGAAGGCCCGCACGGCCGTGCCCCAACAGTGCCGGACCAGGTCGGAGAAGGCTGGCCCGGTCAGGTCGACGACGGTCGGCATGTGCTGGGTCAGCGTGCCGATCGAGGCCCGCTGTGGCGCCGTGGTGCGGTTGCCGGTGACCAGGAGCAACCCGCACCGGTCGGTCTCGGCGACCACGCCCAGCAGGGCCGCGGTCACCGCGAGCGCGACCGTGGCGGTGCTGGTGCGGTACCGGTCGGCGAGCAGCCCAAGCACCGGCGCCGAGATCGGCGAGTCCAGGACACCGCGCCAGAATCGGGGTTCGGCCGGCGCCACCGGCCGGACCGCGGCGAAGTTGTCGAGCGGAACCGCGTTCAGTTGCCGGCGCAGGTGGGCCACAGCGGCGGCGCTGACCGTACGACCCCGGGGGGAACGCTCGAAGGCGGCGAGGTCGGCGGGATGAACCAGTTCCGGAGTCGCCGGATCCGGGCGCCCCGCCGCCCGGCAGGCCAGCATTTCGGCCAGCACCCGCGCCGCCAGGCGGCTGCTCTGCAGGTCGGCCGCCAGGTGAGCGATGCAGAGCACCAGTGCCCGGGGCACCTGCCGGTGCACGTAGACCAGGACGCGCATCGGCAGGTCCCGATCGTGGTCGAACGGTGTCGCCTGAAGCTGCTCGTCCAGTTCCCGGGCGGCCGCCGCGAACTGCTCGGCCGGACCGGCGCCGGAGAAGACCCCGACCGGGATGCTGCCGCTGTCGAGCACCTCCTGGACCAGCCGGCCGTCCCGTCGCGGGAACCGTGTGCGCAGTGCCTCGAAACGGCCGGCCAGCGCGCCCACCGCGGCGCACACCATGGCCAGGTCCACTCCCTCGGGGATCAGCAGGGGGACCGTGACGTTGTAGGCGGCGCCCGACGGCATCCGCCGGATGTCGCGTTCCACAAGCACCTGCCCCCACGTCAGCTGCTCGACGATCGCCCGGGAACCGGTGAAGCAGGCCGGCTGCCAGCGCACGTCCGCGGTCAGGCCGGGCACGATGCGTAGCCGTCCAGCGTGCGGACCGCCGCGTCCCGGCGGTTCTCCAGGTAGAGCTCGTTCCACCGGCCCAGCCCGGCGTCGGACGCGTGCGGGCCGAGGAACCGGGCGGCGACCGACGCGCGGTAGTCGGCCCAGGTGGCAGCCGGGCTGACCAGCCGGCTGGCGGCCGGTACGGTCCGCGCCGGCCGCGGCGGCAGGCTGCTGCCGGCGCACACGGCGTCGGCCCAGCTCTCCTGCTCGTCGAGGGTGGCCAGTACGGCGTCGAACGGCAGACCACGCAACTCGGCGACCGCCACCGCGCGGCTGCGGAAGCCGGTCGCCGACACCGGGCCGAACCGCTCGATCGCGATCGCCACCGGCAGCATCGCGCGCGGCGCGAACCACTCGCAGCCGAGCACGGTCAGCGTGGGCAGCCCGCCGGTGTCGACGTCGTCCGCGGCGACGATCCGCCACTCCGCGAAGGGCAACGCGACGCCCGCGGCCCGGAAGGTGACCGCGTCGGCGCCGCAGTCCGGGCAGGACATGATCCGGACCGCCATCGGGGGTGCGGGCGGGCGGATCACCCCCGGCGGTTGATCGGCCGGAACGAGGAAGTGGGCCGCCGCCTCGCGGCGCGCCATCCGTTCGACCACGGTGCCCAGGGCCGGGTCAGGAGTCGTGGCAAGCGTGGTCATGTCGGGTGTCCTCTCCACGGGCGTCGGCCGGAACGCCGGCCGTGACGAAGGTGCCAGGGCTCCGGCGGTGCAGGCCGAGGGCGACCGCGGCCACGCCGAGGTCGATGAGCGCGCTCCGGCCGGCGGCGCCGAGGGCCGCACCGTCCAGGGCGGTCAGGCCGGAGTCCACCCAGGTCGACACGGCCGCACGGATCCGGGCGGGGTGGGCGGGGACGAGTGGGACGGGCAGTTCACGGCGGACCGCCGCGGCCTCCCGCCCGAGCAGGTATCCGGCGGCCCAGATCTCCAGGGCGGCCCGCGCCGGGGGCCGCGGCCCCGGACGGTTGTCCAGGTACGCGGCCAGCGCGGTCGTCACCTCCTCCGCGTCGACCCCGATCAGGTCGCACCAGTCCGCCCAGTACCAGCAGAACTCGTTGCCTCCGGGCTCACCGGTGTGCGGCCGGAGCAGCCGGATCAGGCAGCGCGAGTCCTTGACCCGCACGACGTACTCGTCATGGGACTGGTAGCGGGACCGCGACGCCAGGGTCGTGTCGATCCGGGGGTCGAGCTCCCAGTGCGTGTCGGACGGCGCCGGCGGCGCCCACACGGTGGCGTGGTGCCGGCCGCCGTGCCCGGCGATCAGGGTCGGCAGCCCGCGGTTGTCGACCAGGTGCGGCACCGTCGCCAGCAGCGGCACTCCACGTTCCCGGCAGTACCGGGCGATCATCTGGTCGTCGTCGGTGACCTCGTCCGGGATCGGCGCCAGATAGGCGGCCAGGTCCGCGGCCACGTCGGCCGGCAGCAGGAACGCCAGCGCCGGGATCCACTCCATCGGGGACAGCGCCGCCCACGGCGATCCGGCGACCGCGGCCAGCCGGCACAGGAAGCTGTTCTGCGGGCTGCTCCAGTCGGTGTACAGGGCGATGCCGTGGGCCGGGCGACGCGCGATCGCGGCGACCACGTGGGTGGCGAAGTCGTCGCAGACCCGGGCGTCGTCCTGCAGCACCAGGTGATGCGTGGCGCCCTCGGCGATCGAGGCCCAGGCGACCTTCGCGGTCCGCAACGGGCTGCGGGCGGCGTCGGGGTCCGGGTCGTGCACGATGCGCGCGGACAGCGGGCGGCACGCCTCGACGAGCGGGTCCAGGGCGACGTCGCGAGCCGGATGATGCATGATCGTGACGCTGAGACGGACGTCCCGCGCCCGCCACTCGGGGCGGCTCACCGGGCCTCCGCCCGGCTGGTCCGGCGGACGTGCCGCCACGTCAGCAGCGGGACGAGCAGCATGCCGCCGACGTTGAGCACCGCGATCGTCCAGTACAGGGCCGACGGATCCTGCTGGGTCCGGGCCAGCGCGCTGCCGACCACCACCATGCCCCCGAAGTAGGGCACGTTCAGCAACAGCGCGATCAGGCCCCCGCCGACCTGTTCGAGAAGGAGCAGCGTCATCACGTTCAAGCCCAGACCGATGTAGGTCAGGCCGACGATCGCCAGGAAGCGTCCGGTCTCCGACGCGACGGTCGGGTCACCGGCCAGCAGCGCGGCCAGGGGCTCCCGGCACAACCAGATCGCGGCGGCCAGCACCGCGTACACCGCGGCGGTCAGGCGAAGTCCGGAACCGAATGCCGTCAGCCATTCCCCGGGCCGCCCCGCGCCCCGCATCTGGTTCAGCACGATCGCGGTCGCCGAACCGAGCGCCGAGGCGGGCACGATGAGCAGATTCTGCAGCGCGCCGGCTGCCGAGTACCCGGACACCACGTCCGGCCCGAACGGGCTGAGCGCCCACAGCAGGCCCGCGTTCGCCACGGCCATCACCACGAACGACGCGGTGACCGGCAGCCCGGTGCCGGTCAGACGCCCGATCGCCTCCGGCCGCCAGGTCAGCGGGCCGCTCGCCGTCCAGAGTCCGCAGCGGTACACCTGCACCATGCCGACGGTCAGTGCGGCCACGCCGCCGCCCGCGATAGCGACCGGAAGCGCGTACACGCCGAGGTCGGTGCCGAAGCCCAGGACCGCGACGCCGCCCACCTCCAGGGTCGCGCCGGTCAGCACCACGGCCGCCGCGGAGCCCGGCCGGCCGTAGCCGCGCAGGCTCGACGAGAGCAGCACGGTCGGGAAGAAGATCAGGTTGGCCAGGCAGGCCCAGCGGGTGAAGGCGACGAATTCCCCCACGGACGCGTCCGGGACGTTCAGCAGCGCCGCCAGCCAGGGCGCCGCCAGGATCAGTACGAGGCTGACGGTGCCCCAGACGGCCATGCCGACGCGGGCCATGCTGGCGGCGACCGGGAGGACGTCCCGTGCCCGGCCGGCGCCGCGGCTCACCGACGCGGCGACCTGGTTGCTCACGTCGAAACCCACCTGGAGCGCGGCGAAGAGCAGCGCCAACGGTACGTAGAGGGAGCGCACGTACATCGCCTCGACGCTGATCCGGGCCATCAGCGCGATCACCACCACCGGCACCAGGACGCCGGCCGTCTCGCCGAGCGCGATCGTGGCGGCGAGGCGGCGGATCCGGGCCGCGCCGTCCCAGGCGACAGTGGTCGGTGCTTCGGTGGTGCTCACGACGGCACCACCGTCGCCGCGCCGGTAGTCGGACGTTCGGGCATGACCCACCCCCATGTCGGGCTCGCGGAGACGCACCGACCATAGATACGCGCGAATCAGGCCCACAAGCTGCCCAAAGTGCTATGCCCAGGGAGGTGTCGGAGCCGCCAGGAGGGGCGGGCCGCCTCACAACCTTTCCGGGGTACGGATGCCGAGCAGGTCCAGGCCCTGCCGCAGCACCCGACCGGTCAGGTCGCACAACACGAGCCGGCTCTCCCGTACCGGCCCGTCGGCCCGCAGCACCGGGCAGCGCTCGTAGAACGCGCTGAACGCGACAGCCAGCCGGTGCAGGTACGCGGTCAGCCGGTGGAACTCCAGGCCGTCCGCCACCTCCTCGACCACCGCGCCGAAGCCGACCAGTTCCATCGCGAGCGCCCGCTCGGCCGGCTCGGCGAGCGTGACCTCCGCGTCCGGCCGCGCCGCCGCGCCGGCCCGCCGGAAGATCGACCGGACCCGGGAGTACGCGTACTGGAGGTAGGGCGCGGTGTTGCCGTCCAGCGACAGCATCCGCTCCCAGTCCAGCACGTAGTCCTTGTGCCGGTCCCCGGACAGGTCGGCGTACTTGATCGCGCCGATGCCGACCGCGCGCCCCACCTCGGCGGCCTCCGCCTCGCTCAGTTCGGGGTTGCGTTCCCGGGCCAGCGCGGTGGCCCGCTGGACCGCCTCGGTGAGCAGCCCGACCAGCTTCACCGACCCGCCGGCCCGGCTGCGCAGCATCCGCCCGTCCGGGCCGAGGATCGAGCCGAACCCGACGTGCTCGGCCCGCACCGGTTCGGTCAGCCAGCCGGCCTGCGCGGCGACCGCGAACACCATCTCGAAGTGCCGCCGCTGCGGCAGCCCGACGACGTAGAGCAGCCGGGTCGCGTCGAGCGCGCCGGTCCGGTGCCGCAGCGCGGCCAGGTCGGTGGCCGGGTAGCCGTACCCGCCGTCGGACTTGCGCACGATCAGCGGCAACGGCTCGCCGTCACGCCCCACCGAACCGGGCGGGAACACGCAGTCCGCGCCGTCGCTGCGCCGCAGCAGTCCGAGCCGGTCCAGCTCCTCGACAGTGGGCGCGAGCTGGTCGTGGTAGCTGCTCTCGCCCCGGAAGTCGTCGCCGGTCAGTGTCACGTCGAGCAGGTCGTACACGGTCAGGAAGTAGCTCTCGGACTGCGTCACCAGCAGCCGCCACAGCCGCAGCGTCGCCGGGTCGCCGCCCTGCAACGCCACCACCCGCAGCCGCGACCGCTCCCGGAACGCCTCGTCGTCGTCGAACTTCGCCCGCGCCGCCTTGTAGAACCCGTCCAGGTCACCCATGGACAGCTCCTGCGCCGCCCCGGCCTCGCCCAGGTCGAGCAGGTGCTCGATCAGCATGCCGAACGGCGTGCCCCAGTCGCCGAGGTGGTTGGCGCGCAGCACCCGGTGCCCGAGCCACTCCAGCGTCCGGGCTGCCGCGTCCCCGATCACGGTCGACCGCAGGTGCCCGACGTGCATCTCCTTCGCCACGTTCGGCCCCGAATAGTCGACCACCACGGTCTCCGGCTCGGCGACCACCGGCACGCCGAGCCGCGGGTCGGCGGCCATCGCGGAGACCAGGCGGCCGAGCGCGTGCCCGGACACGGTGAGGTTCAGAAAGCCCGGACCGGACACCTCGACCGCCGCGCAGAGGTCGGCGAGCGCCGCGCGCTCCCGTACCTCCGCGGCGATGTCCCGCGGCGGACGGCCGAGCCGCCGGGCCAGCGCCAACGCCGCGTCGGACTGGAAGTCCGCGTGCTGCGAGCGCCGCACGGCCGGGTCCACCGGCACGCCGGCCACCGCCGCGAACGCGGGCGCCAGCCGGTCGGCAAGCAGCTTTTCAAGATCCATGGGTACGCCGATCTCGCTGTGGATCCGTCGCGCGGATCACCTGACGGGAACGCGACGGCGGAGCGAGGACGATCGATGACGACCGGCGGCTCGATCCGCCGGTCGCAGGAGAGGAAGGCTCAGCGCAGGCGGTCGCGGGACCGCCGGCGTCGCAGCGCGCCGAGCCGGACGTCGGGGGACGTCATCGGGTACGCGTGCGAACTGGCCATGTCGGCAGCGTAACCGGCCGGCCCGGGGTCGGCGCAAGCGCGTACCCCGGGCCGGTCTGTGGTCAGGCCGAGGTGGCGACGGCCTTGCGGTAGCGCTCGGCCCGGCGCCGCACCTGGGTGTACGCGCTGCTCAGGCCCATCGCCCGGCGCACCTCGACGAGCGTGCGGCGCACCTCGACGCGGGTCCGTTCGGTGCCGGTGACGATCAGCTCGTCGACCAGGCCGGGCTGCGCCTCGAAGCGGGCCCGGCGCTCCCGGATCGGATCGAGGAACCGGTTGAGCGCCGTCACCAGCGCCTCCTTGACCTCGACGTCACCGACCCGGCCGGCCCGGTAGCGGTCCTTGAACTCCGCCACCTGCGCCCGGTCCGGATTGAAGACGTCGTGGAACTCGAAGACCGGGTTCCCCTCGACGGTGCCGGGCACGTCGGCGCGGACCCGGTTCGGATCGGTGTATATCCCCATCACCTTGCGGCGCACCGTCGCCGCGTCGTCGGAGAGCGCGATGGCGTTCCCCTTGCTCTTGCTCATCTTCCCGGCGCCGTCGGTGCCGACCAGCGTGGGCGTGGCCGACATGAGCATGTCGGGCACCGGGAAGACCTCGCCGTAGAGGTGGTTGAACCGCCGGGCGATCTCCCGGGTCACCTCGACGTGCGCGGCGTTGTCCTTCCCGACCGGCACGACCTGCCCCTTGACGCAGAGGATGTCGGCGGCCTGGAGGACCGGGTAGCCGAGCAGGCCGTACGGCATCTCGTCCTTGCCGGCGTCCCGGGTCATCTCCTTGAGCGACGGCACCCGTTCCAGCCGGGGCACCGTGATGAGGTTCTGGAACAGCGTGTTCAGGTCGCCGACCTCGGGGATCGCCGACTGGAGGTAGAACGTGGCCCGCTCCGGCTCCACCCCGGCGGCCAGGATGTCGGTGACCATCTCGCGGGCGTTGTGCGCCACCTGCTCGATGTCCGCGCGGCTGTTGCGCGTGGTGAGCATGTGCAGGTCGGCGATGATGAAGAAGCTCTCGTACCGCTGGTGCAGCCGCACCCGGTTGGCGATGCTGCCCACGTAATGGCCGAGGTGCAGCCGCCCGGTCGGGCGGTCGCCGGTGAGCATGCGTGCAGAGGGCATGGTCGTACGCCTTTCGTGCCGTTCGCTGGCGGGGAGACGCGACCCGGGTGTCACCCGGGTCGGTGGAGCGGGCTCGTCAGAACGAGCGCCGCCATCGCCCGCCGGCGCGGAACCGAAGTCCGCCGGCACGGAGTACGTCGAGGATCTGCTCCCGGCCGTCGGCAGCATGGCCCGGAAGACCGGCACGGGTCTCCGGGAGGCAGCTGCGCGGCCGGACCATGCCTGACACGGTAACTGCTCACCGGCCTGCGCCGCTGCCTCCTGCCGCGCTCACCGCTGTCGATAGCTCTCGGAGTAGTAGCTGCCGACCTGCTCCCGGTACTCCGGGTGCGCGAAGTGGTCGCTGTCGAACGCGGGCGACTCCTTCACCTGGTCGCGGGTGCGGTCCACGTGCACCACGCGGTCCAGGTGGTCGACCCGGGCCACCGTGCCGGCCGGCAGCAGCACCTTCTTCCCGAAGATCCACGGTCCGGTGTCCACCACCAGGTAGCGCGCGTCGGCATCCTCGTTCGCCTCGTCGATCGACCCGATCCGGCCGTCAGTCGCCTCCACGTGGTAGCCGGTGAGGTCGAGCGGCGTACCGGGGCCGGGGGCGTCCAGCTGGTCGTCGGTGTCCGAGGCGCGCTGCCGCGGTACGTCTCCGGGCCGGGTCTGGTCGTACCCACCCGCCAGGGCGGACGGGTCCCGCCAGGCCCAGGGGTTGAACGGCTGCATAGGTGGCACCTCCCGCGCATCGGCTCGACACCGTGCACAGTGCCCCGGCGGCCACGACGGAAACACGTTGCGCCGTCCCCGGGGCCCTGACCTGCGCGGACGGGTGCGCTGGCATACTGGCCGACCATGGTCCTCTCGCGTGGTTGGTCGCTGTTCCTGGTCGCCGTCGGGGTGTGGACCTGGGCGATCTGGCCGAGGTTCGCGGTCGCCATCTGGAACGACGAGCGCGCCTGGTCTGCCGGCGTCGTCGGCGAGGGCAGTCCGACGGGCTTCCTCTGGGTGCACGCCCTGCTGATCGGCGCCTCCCTGGCGATCGGCACGACTGTGGGAGTCCTGGGCATCCGCGCCTATCGTCTGCGCCGCAGACGGGTGTGACGCGCGCCGCTGCCCACCGATTTGACGATCAAACCTGTGGACGCGTAACTTTCTCTCTGCCAGCGCGGAACGGGGCAAACAGGACGAAAGTCCTGAAGCGCCGAACCGGGACTGGTGCCGGGTCCGAACGAGGTTTTCGCCTCCGCAGGACCTGGTCCGGGCGAGGCTCGCCGAGACGCCGCAGGGCGGATTTGGCGGAGCGAAACCGACCGGGTAAGGTTGTCGACCGGCAGGGAACCGGGCGAGCTAGCGGGAAACCGCAGCGGCCGGCCTGCCAAATCCGATGATCAGACGCAGCGGGTGACCGCTGCGTGGGCTCAGCGGCGCCGACCCGTACGAAGCGTGACAGACCGGGACACACGGTTTGACACGGCAGAGACGGTGAGGTAACGTAGTAAAAGTGCCCGGCGCGAGAGCGGCGGGCAGTTGAACGAAATACCCCGGTCGGGGTTCCACTGTGTGGGGCTTTCTGGTTGGTGTGTGGTTGTTCTTTGAGAACTCAACAGGGTGCTTGTAAAGCCAGTGCCAATTGTTTTATACCCCGGACTGGTCAGGCTGTTGTCTGGCTGGTTGGGATTCCTTTGGCAACACTTTTTGTTGTCAGGTTGATTGCTGTTCGACAAGTTTTTGTTGGAGAGTTTGATCCTGGCTCAGGACGAACGCTGGCGGCGTGCTTAACACATGCAAGTCGAGCGGAAAGGCCCTTCGGGGTACTCGAGCGGCGAACGGGTGAGTAACACGTGAGCAACCTGCCCCAGGCTTTGGGATAACCCCGGGAAACCGGGGCTAATACCGAATATGACCTTGCACCGCATGGTGTTTGGTGGAAAGTTTTTCGGCTTGGGATGGGCTCGCGGCCTATCAGCTTGTTGGTGGGGTGATGGCCTACCAAGGCGACGACGGGTAGCCGGCCTGAGAGGGCGACCGGCCACACTGGGACTGAGACACGGCCCAGACTCCTACGGGAGGCAGCAGTGGGGAATATTGCACAATGGGCGGAAGCCTGATGCAGCGACGCCGCGTGAGGGATGACGGCCTTCGGGTTGTAAACCTCTTTCAGCAGGGACGAAGCGTAAGTGACGGTACCTGCAGAAGAAGCGCCGGCCAACTACGTGCCAGCAGCCGCGGTAAGACGTAGGGCGCGAGCGTTGTCCGGATTTATTGGGCGTAAAGAGCTCGTAGGCGGCTTGTCGCGTCGACTGTGAAAACCCGCAGCTCAACTGCGGGCCTGCAGTCGATACGGGCAGGCTAGAGTTCGGTAGGGGAGACTGGAATTCCTGGTGTAGCGGTGAAATGCGCAGATATCAGGAGGAACACCGGTGGCGAAGGCGGGTCTCTGGGCCGATACTGACGCTGAGGAGCGAAAGCGTGGGGAGCGAACAGGATTAGATACCCTGGTAGTCCACGCTGTAAACGTTGGGCGCTAGGTGTGGGGGGCCTCTCCGGTTCCCTGTGCCGCAGCTAACGCATTAAGCGCCCCGCCTGGGGAGTACGGCCGCAAGGCTAAAACTCAAAGGAATTGACGGGGGCCCGCACAAGCGGCGGAGCATGCGGATTAATTCGATGCAACGCGAAGAACCTTACCTGGGTTTGACATGGCCGCAAAACTGTCAGAGATGGCAGGTCCTTCGGGGGCGGTCACAGGTGGTGCATGGCTGTCGTCAGCTCGTGTCGTGAGATGTTGGGTTAAGTCCCGCAACGAGCGCAACCCTCGTTCGATGTTGCCAGCGCGTTATGGCGGGGACTCATCGAAGACTGCCGGGGTCAACTCGGAGGAAGGTGGGGATGACGTCAAGTCATCATGCCCCTTATGTCCAGGGCTTCACGCATGCTACAATGGCCGGTACAATGGGCTGCGATACCGTGAGGTGGAGCGAATCCCAAAAAGCCGGTCTCAGTTCGGATCGGGGTCTGCAACTCGACCCCGTGAAGTCGGAGTCGCTAGTAATCGCAGATCAGCAACGCTGCGGTGAATACGTTCCCGGGCCTTGTACACACCGCCCGTCACGTCACGAAAGTCGGCAACACCCGAAGCCGGTGGCCCAACCCTTGTGGAGGGAGCCGTCGAAGGTGGGGCTGGCGATTGGGACGAAGTCGTAACAAGGTAGCCGTACCGGAAGGTGCGGCTGGATCACCTCCTTTCTAAGGAGCACCATCCACCGAAAGGTGGTATGGAGCCCGCGGCCTGCGAATGTCGGGTCGGGGTGCTCAGATGGCGGAGACACTGGCAAGTCAGGCGCCGGCAACGGCCAGGAATTTTCTTAGTACAGCTGCTCTTCGGGGTGGTGGGAACGGGGTTCTGGTGCGGCTGGTGGATGGCGTATAGCACCCTGTTGGGTCCTGAAGGAACAACCCGTGTGGTTGTCTTTCAGAGCCTTGAGATGCCCCTGTGTGGACTGTGTTCCGGGGGGCGGAAGGCGCCAGGCGCGGCCTGGTCTCGCATACCGCCGGCGGTTGTCGGGTTTGGTGTGGGGCTTGTGGGTTGTGGGTTGGTTGTTTGTTGAGAATTGCACAGTGGACGCGAGCATCTTTGTGGTCAAGTTGTCAAGGGCGAACGGTGGATGCCTTGGCACCAGGAGCCGATGAAGGACGTGGGAGGCCGCGATAGGCCTGGGGGAGCTGTCAACCAAGCTGTGATCCCAGGGTGTCCGAATGGGGAAACCCGGCATCAGTCATGTGATGTCACCCGCACCTGAACACATAGGGTGTGTGGGGGGAACGCGGGGAAGTGAAACATCTCAGTACCCGTAGGAAGAGAAAACAAATAGTGATTCCGTGAGTAGTGGCGAGCGAAAGCGGATTGAGGCTAAACCGGCTGCGTGTGATACCTGTCAGGGGTTGCGTGGTCGGGGTTGTGGGACCCTGCTGAATGAGCTGACACTTGTTCAAGGAGTTACAAAGTCAGTGGCTAGTCGAACAGTCTGGAATGGCTGACCGTAGACGGTGATAGTCCGGTAGGTGAAAGCTGCTGGTCTTCTGTGGGTGTTCCCGAGTAGCGGCGGACTCCTGAAATCTGCCGTGAATCTGCCAGGACCACCTGGTAAGCCTAAATACTTCCTGGTGACCGATAGCGGACAAGTACCGTGAGGGAATGGTGAAAAGTACCCCGGGAGGGGAGTGAAATAGTACCTGAAACCGTTCGCCTACAATCCGTCGGAGCCTTGCGGGGTGACGGCGTGCCTTTTGAAGAATGAGCCTGCGAGTTAGTGGCATGTGGCGAGGTTAACCCGTGTGGGGGAGCCGTAGCGAAAGCGAGTCTGAATAGGGCGTTTTCAGTCGCATGCTCTAGACCCGAAGCGGAGTGATCTAGCCATGGGCAGGCTGAAGCGCGGGTAAGACCGCGTGGAGGGCCGAACCCACCAACGTTGAAAAGTTGGGGGATGACCTGTGGTTAGGGGTGAAAGGCCAATCAAACTCCGTGATAGCTGGTTCTCCCCGAAATGCATTTAGGTGCAGCGTCGCGTGTTTCTTGCCGGAGGTAGAGCACTGGATGGTCTAGGGGGCCCACAAGCTTACCGAAATCAGCCAAACTCCGAATGCCGGTAAGTGAGAGCGCGGCAGTGAGACTGCGGGGGATAAGCTTCGTAGTCGAGAGGGAAACAGCCCAGATCACCAGCTAAGGCCCCTAAGCGTGTGCTAAGTGGAAAAGGATGTGGGGTCGCATAGACAACCAGGAGGTTGGCTTAGAAGCAGCCACCCTTTAAAGAGTGCGTAATAGCTCACTGGTCAAGTGGTTCCGCGCCGACAATGTAGCGGGGCTCAAGCACACCGCCGAAGCTGTGGCATTCACATTTTAACTTCGTGCCTCCTTGATGGGGTATGCAGGTGTGTGGATGGGTAGGGGAGCGTCGTGCCGGGGGTGAAGCAGCGGGGTGACCCAGTTGTGGACGCGGCACGAGTGAGAATGCAGGCATGAGTAGCGAAAGAAGGGTGAGAAACCCTTCCGCCGGATGACCAAGGGTTCCAGGGCCAGGCTAATCCGCCCTGGGTGAGTCGGGACCTAAGGCGAGGCCGAGAGGCGTAGTCGATGGACAACGGGTTGATATTCCCGTACCCGCGAAAGAGCGACCCTGACGAACCTCGTTGTGCTAACCACCCAAACCAGCCAAGACCTTCGGGTTGAGGTTGGGGAGCGTGGGAACCTGGCGGGTAGTAGTCAAGCGATGGGGTGACGCAGGAAGGTAGCTGATCCCGGCCGGTGGTTGTGCCGGGGTAAGCGTGTAGGCCGTGCCGTAGGCAAATCCGCGGCGCATATAGGCTGAGACGTGATGCCGAGCCGATTCAGGTGAAGTCAGTGATCCTATGCTGCCGAGAAAAGCCTCTAGCGAGTTCTTAGCGGCCCGTACCCCAAACCGACACAGGTGGTCAGGTAGAGAATACCGAGGCGATCGGGCGAACTGTGGTTAAGGAACTCGGCAAATTGCCCCCGTAACTTAGGGAGAAGGGGGGCCGGAGACGTGAAGCCCCATGCGGGTGGAGCGTTGTATGGCCGCAGAGAGCAGGGGGAAGCGACTGTTTACTAAAAACACAGGTCCATGCGAAGAAGTAATTCGATGTATATGGACTGACGCCTGCCCGGTGCTGGAACGTTAAGGGGACCTGTTAGCTCTTCGGGGCGAAGCGGAGAACTTAAGCGCCAGTAAACGGCGGTGGTAACTATAACCATCCTAAGGTAGCGAAATTCCTTGTCGGGTAAGTTCCGACCTGCACGAATGGCGTAACGACTTCCCCACTGTCTCAACCACAGGCCCGGCGAAATTGCATTACGAGTAAAGATGCTCGTTACGCGCGGCAGGACGGAAAGACCCCGGGACCTTTACTATAGCTTGACATTGGTATCTGAATTAGCTTGTGTAGGATAGGTGGGAGCCGGTGAAGTCCATACGCCAGTATGGGTGGAGGCAATCTTGAAATACCACTCTGGTTGATTTGGGTATCTAACTTCGGACCGTTATCCGGTTCAGGGACAGTGTCTGGTGGGTAGTTTAACTGGGGCGGTTGCCTCCTAAAGGGTAACGGAGGCGCCCAAAGGTTCCCTCAGCCTGGTTGGCAATCAGGTGTTGAGTGCAAGTGCACAAGGGAGCTTGACTGTGAGACTGACAGGTCGAGCAGGGACGAAAGTCGGGACTAGTGATCCGGCACTGGCATGTGGAAGCGGTGTCGCTCAACGGATAAAAGGTACCCCGGGGATAACAGGCTGATCTTCCCCAAGAGTCCATATCGACGGGATGGTTTGGCACCTCGATGTCGGCTCGTCGCATCCTGGGGCTGTAGCAGGTCCCAAGGGTTGGGCTGTTCGCCCATTAAAGCGGTACGCGAGCTGGGTTTAGAACGTCGTGAGACAGTTCGGTCCCTATCCGCCGTGCGCGTAGGATACTTGAGAAGGGCTGTCCCTAGTACGAGAGGACCGGGACGGACGAACCTCTGGTGTGCCAGTTGTCCCGCCAGGGGCACGGCTGGTTAGCTACGTTCGGAAGGGATAACCGCTGAAAGCATCTAAGCGGGAAGCTCGCTTCAAGATGAGGTATCCCACCCACCTTGGTGGGGTAAGGCCCCCAGCTAGACGACTGGGTTGATAGGCCGGAAATGTAAGCCCGGTAACGGGTTCAGTTGACCGGTACTAATAGGCCGAGGACTTGACTACTAAGCTGCTACGCGTCCACTGTGCAACTCTGAACACACAACAACCCGCAGGTTGGTTGTTTGATATGTTCATAGAGTTACGGCGGTCATGGCGGAGGGGAAACGCCCGGCAACATTCCGAACCCGGAAGCTAAGCCCTCCAGCGCCGATGGTACTGCACTCGGGAGGGTGTGGGAGAGTAGGACACCGCCGGACAAACATTTGATTTCAGGGCCACCCCACACGGGGTGGCCCTGAAACGCATTCCCCCACAGCCGGCCACCCCGCCGACACCGAAACACGAACCTCAACCGCCCGCCACCACACCGGCGCCCACTTCGCCGAAGTGGGCGGCAACGGAGTGCTGCGGATCCCGCCATTCCCCGAACTGGCAAGCCGTTCACCAGTTCCCCCGAGGTGGCGGCAATGAAGTGCCCTGGACCCAGCCACCTCCCCGAACTGGCGAGGCGTTCGCCACTTCCCCGAAGTTGCGGCAACGAAGTGCCCCCGTCCCCGGCACTTCGCCGAACTGGGCGAACCGGGCGGCCACCACCACGCCGAAGTGGCGGGCACGGGCCGCCGCCCACCCACACCGCCCCGGATTCAGGGCTGGCCGACGGGAATCACCACGACGGCCGCGTCAGTCTCGTACCGTCGAGCCGGGACCGCCGACGCACGCCGACTCAGCGGCCCGAAACGTGACATGGCGTACGCCCGGGCCGTGGTCGGGGCGGTGCGCACGGGGTACAGGAGTGGGCATGGAGATTGGAATCATCGGGTCGGGGCACATCGGGGGCACCCTCACCCGTCGTCTGCGTTCACTCGGCCACGACGTCGCGGTGGCCAACTCCCGCGGGCCGCAGAGCCTTGCCGACCTGGCCGCCGAGACCGGCGCCCGGGCGGTGTCGGTGGAGGACGCCGTGCAGGGCGCCGAGCTGGTGGTCATCGCGATCCCGCTGAAGGCGGTGCCGGAGCTTCCGGCGAGCCTCTTCGACGGCAAGCTGGTGGTCGACGCCAACAACTACTACCCCCAGCGGGACGGCGACATCGCCGAGCTGCTGGACCGGAGCCTCAGCTCCAGCCGCTGGACCGCTGACCACCTCAAGGGCGCCCGGGTGGTGAAGGTCTTCAACAACATCCAGGCGACGCACCTGATGGACGAGGGCAAGCCGGCGGGTACGGCGGGCCGGATCGCGCTGCCGGTGGCCGGGGACGACGCGGACGCCAAGCGGATCGTGATGGGCCTCGTGGACGACCTGGGCTTCGACCCGGTCGACGCGGGCACCCTGGACGAGAGCTGGCGTCAGCAGCCCGACACGCCCGTCTACGGCACCGACCTGGACGCGGACGGCGTACGCGAAGGGTTGGCCACGGCGCGGCCGTGAGAAGCATGGAAAAGGCCCCGCCGGATGCGTCCGGCGGGGCCTTTCCGCGTTTCGTGGATCAGTTGCCGCCCGGTTTCGGGGCGCAGATGAAGCGCGGCTCGGCGTCGTAGCGCCAGCTGAACTTCTCCCGCCTGAGGACCTTGCCGTCCTTCTTGATGACCCGGTACGCGTCCTGGGCGAACCCGATGGCGCCGGCGGCGGGGATGCAGGACGGTCCCGGCGTCAGGTACACCGTCTTCGGCTGGGTGATGTTGCGGCGGGGGCCGTACTCCGTCTTGACGCTGTCGTAGATCTTGGTGCTCCAGATCGAGACGGTGATCGAGCTGGACGTGTACGAGGTGTCGATGAGCACGCCGTGGGGCGTGTTGTTGCGGAACTTGAAGTCGAGCTGCGGCCAGTAGATGGTCGACTCGATCACGGCCGGGTAGCGGCTGAAGTAGAACGAGTGCGGCTTGTGCTCCACGTCCTCCAGCCCGGCGTAGTAGGTGGCGTTGAACAGCGTGGTGGTGAACTGTGAGACGCCGCCACCGACACCCGGCACCAGCTTGCCGTTCACGATCGTCGGCGCGTCCTTGTATCCCTGGTCGTAGCCGCGTTCGCCGGTGTGCCCGTTGAGTGAGAACGTCTCGCCCGGCTTCACGAGCGCGCCGTCCACGTCCTTTGCCGCGCGGACGATGTTCTGGCTGCGCGGGGAGGAGAGGCCGCCGGTGAAGTGGGTGGTGAAGCTCGACACCCGCTCCTTGATGCCCAGCTTCGCCAGCTCCGCCTCGGTCAGCTCGGGCGCGGCCGGCTTGAGTTCGGCGGTCACCGTGCGGCCCTCGGACTTGGGCAGTACCGCAAGCAGGGCCGGGCCGAGCGCGGCGGCGTCGACCTGGCGGCCGGCCTTGCTGGGCACCACTTTCGGCTTGCCGCCGCTGATGGTCAGCCCGGCGTCCTGCGGCTCGACCTCCAGCTTCGTCAGCCGGTCGCCGAGCGCGGCGCGGAGCCGCTTGACGTCGACCTTCGGGGTGAGTGTGCCGGCGTCGTCGGCGGAGAAGCGCAGCGACCGGGCGATGGCGGTGGGCGGGATGGTGACGGAACCGCCGTCGGTGGTGAGTGTCACCGGCGCGGCGACCGCGGGCCGGGCCAGCTCGGCGACCAGGCGGTCCACCTCCTCCTGGGTGGTGGCGGGCCACTTCTCGACGAGCGGCACGGTGACCGGCTCGGCGGCCAGCCAGCCGGCCTTCACCACAGCGGTGGCGCCGTCGGTGTCGACAGTCAGCGCCGGCTTCGGGTAGACCGGCTTCGGGGTGGTGCCGGTCCAGATGATCGCCGGCATGGTCATCTCGCGTCCCTGCGAGCCCATCACCTTGCGCAGGGCGGCCTCCAGCTTGTGCTGGTCGACGGTGACCACCGGCTCGACCGTACGGGAGCCGACGAGCCGGCTCACCGCGTGCGCGTCGGCCTCGGCGGCCGCCGCCACCGTGGCGTCCACGTCGATGGCGAGCCCCACGTCGGAGGGCTTCAGCTCGGCCTTCTTCTCACCGACGGTGACCGCCAGCGGTGCGTTCAACGTGTCGGCGCGGCGCTCCAGCTCGGCGCGGAGCGCCTGGGCCGCCTCCGTGCGGCTCCGCCCGCCCAGCTCGGTGCCGAGCACAGTGGTGCCGCGGGGCACGTCACCGGCGTACGCGTAGGCGCCCAGGCCGACGCCGCCGGCGAGCACGGCCGCGACGATCCCCCCGGCCAGCAGCAGCCGGACCCGTCGCGACCGCCCCGGCCTGCCCGACTCGCCTCCGGGCGGTGTGGCGACCGGCTCCATCTCGACGCCGGGCCAGCTCACCGCCGCCACCTTGATGGTGGGCCGGTCGTCGGCAGCCGGCACCTTCTCGCCGTACATCGTCACTGCAACCTCGATCGGAAGTACACGCGGGGACCGCTTCCCCCGCGGGAGACACCTACGGTAGCCAACGCCCGGGCGCGCCGGGAGTCTCCGGCCCGGCGGTCGTGTCGGGCGTTCGGCGGTGTCGTGCCGATCACCCGATTCGGGGCCGCGCCCGGGTGTGGATCGTGGCACGGTGAGCGGGTGCTGGCGTACGGCGGTGGATGGCTCGACCGGGCGGCGGCGCTGCGCGGTGACGCGGAGTGGCTGGCCGGGCGGCTGGCCGATCCGGTGAGCGTGGTGCTGCCGCTGTGGCGGGACCGCTGCCTGGTCGACGCGGCCGGTCCGGTCCGGCTCACCGGCGACCACGCTTCCCGCGTCCGGTCGGCCGCCGAGGAGACCGTCTTCCTGGGGGTCGACGGCGACGTCGCGGTGTTCGCGGCCGACCTCTCCGCGCTCGGCGAGCGGGCCGCAGTCGAGTTGGCCGCCGCGACGCGGGCTGTCGATGTCCGGACGCTCGTGGGCCGGCTCGACCCGGCCGGTGCGGCGGTGCAGGCGTACGCCCGGGGGTTGCTGCTCTGGCACCGGCAGCAGCGGTACTGCGGCGCGTGCGGCGCCCGGGCCGTGGCCGGCGGCGGCGGGCACCTGCGGACCTGCGGCGGCGGTGAGTGCGGGCGGCTGTGGTTCCCCCGGATCGAGCCGGCCGTGATCGTGCTGGTCGAGGCGCCCGGCCGGGCTGGGCGCTGCCTGCTGGCCCGGCACGCGGGCGCGGCCGAGGGGGCCTGGTCGACGCTGGCCGGCTTCGTCGAGGTCGGCGAGAGCCTGGAGGACGCGGTCCGGCGGGAGTTGGCCGAGGAGGCGGGCGTCACCGTCACCGACGTGGTCTACCAGGGGTCGCAGGCGTGGCCGTTTCCCGCCGGGCTGATGGCGGGTTTCCGGGCCGTCGCCGTGTCCGAGGAGGTCCGGGTCGACGGGGTGGAGCTGCTGGAGGCGCGTTGGTTCAGCCGGGCGGAGCTGCGGGCGCGGGTCGCGGCAGGGCGGTCGCTGGGCCGGGTGGACTCGATCGATCACCAGTTGCTGGGCGACTGGCTCGCGGAGGCCTGAACACCATCACCAGCGCGGTTCCCGCGGCGGTGGCGAGCGCGCACCACATGATGCCCTGGAACGTCCGTGGCGCGACGGTAGTGGTCAGCACGGCCAGGACGGCCGCGGCGACCCAGAGCGGCGCGGAGGGCCAGCGGGAGCCCGCCGCGATCTTCGCGTTGACGGCCGCGAAGATCAGCGCGTAGAGCGCGCCGGTCGCGGCGAAGAACGGGGCGTACCTCCCCAGGGACGTGTAGTCCTCGCCGCCCACCAGCCGGAACGCGAACCCGCCGGCCAGGGCCGAGGCGGCGACGAGCACGACGCCGCAGGCGGCGACGATGGCGAGCACGACGGTACGGACCCGGTTGTCGCCCACGGCGAGCCGGGGCAGCGCCAGCACCACGATCACCTGGGGCGCCCAGAGCGCGCCCTTGGTGAGCACGGTTCCGACCGCGTACGCCCCGGAGTCGGCGGGCGAGAGCAGTTGGCGGGCGAAGATCAGGTCGGCGTACGACACCGCGAGCATCGCCAGCGCGGCGGTGCCGGCGCTTGCCACCTGCCGGATCCGCATGGTGGCGACGGCGTCGTCCCCGGCGGGCCGGTCGGGCCGGGCGATCCAGGCCAGCACGGGCAGCACCAGCCAGGCGGTCAGCATGCCGGCGAGCAGGGTGACCACGACGTCGGCGCCGAGGACCAGCGCGACGATCATGCCGCCGTACCGCCCGAGCGCCACCATCCCCATCGCCCAGGCGAGGCGGACGAAGCGCTGCTCACCCTGCAGCTCGCCGAGCCATCGGGCGGCCAGGACGACCGCCACAGTGGTGCCGGCGACCAGCGCCACGACCGTCGACGACAGCCGCAGGGCGGTCATCACCAGCGGCGCGGCCACGACGACGGCGCCACCGGCGACCGCCGTGGTGACGAGGCTGACCCGGTGCGTCGGCGCGCCGGGGTGGCGCGCCCGGTGCACAGCGACCGCCATCTGCAGTCCCACGCCGGCGACGCCGGCGATCGCGACGAGGGCCAGCGTCGTGGCCAGGACGCTCAGCTCTTCGACCGGCAGGTAGCGGGCGCCGAGCATGGGCAGCAGGTAGGCGAGCCCGTTCGCCACCATCGCGGCGCCCGCGACGGCCGCGCCGGCTGTCCCCATGCGGCTCGCGCCGGGCCCCGCCGTGGTCTCTGTCATCGCGCCTCATGTCGGTGTCGCCTGTGGGAACGTTCGCCCGGACCTCGTGTCGTCGTCGCGACTCGTTCGTCGACGTCGTGAGGCAAGCTACCGTCCGCACTTCCCCTGTGCCTAGAGTGCTGTCCGGAGCCCCGGGTGCGACGTCGGGCCTGCTTCCGTCCAGGTTCATGGGGGTCCGTGTGCGTCGAGCGTCACCGAGGTTCGGTTCGGCGCTGTCGTGGGCCGCCGCCGCGCTTCGCCGCTGGTGGCCGGAGACGGCGCTCGGTGTCGGCGTGGTCGTCGCGATCCTCGGCCCGGTGCTGCGCCGTGGCTTCGTCCTCCGGTACGACCTGGTGTTCGTGCCGGATCCGCCGTTCGGCGCGGTGGTCTGGGGCAGCGGCTCCGAGCTGCCGCGTGCGGTGCCCAGCGAGCTGCTCGCGGTCGGGCTGTCGCAGATCGTCCCCGCCGACGTGGCCCAGAAGGCGCTCCTGGCCGGCTGTCTCGCCCTGGCCGCGGTGGGCGCCGCGCGGCTGGCGCCCGTCGGTCACCCGCTGGCGAGGGTCGCCGCCGGGCTCGCGTACGTCTGGAACCCCTGGGTGTACGGGCGGCTGCACCTCGGGCAGTGGGCGGTGCTGGCGGGGTACGCGGCATTGCCGTGGGCGTTCGCCTGGGTGCTGGGGGTGCTCCGGCCGCCGCCCGAGGGCACCGGTCCGGGACGGCGTGCCGCAGTGGCCGGAGGGCTCGCGGTGGTGCTGGGCGGCCCGGCGATGGTGCTGGCGGCGGTGTCCGCCTGTGCCCCGGCGTTGGCTCTGGCGCGCCGGTGGCGCGCGCTGGTGGCGGGGGCGGCCACGTTGGCCGGCCTGACCGCGCCGTGGTGGCTCGCGCTGGTGAGCCGTGGGGGCGCTGTCGACCTCGACGAGCGGGGGGTTGCCGCCTTCGCGGTTCGCGCGGACACGCCGCTCGGCGTGCTCGGCAGCGTCGCCACTCTCGGCGGCGTCTGGAGCCGGCACGCCGTGCCGGTCGGCCGGGACCAGTGGGCGGTCGCCCTGCTCGCGCTGGCGCTGGCCGGCGCGGCGCTGTGGGGGTACGTGCTGACCCGTCGTCGCTGGCCGTCGGCGGCATGGTGGGGTCTGCTCGCGGGCGCGGTCCTGGGCACCGTGGTCGCCGTGGCGCCGGCGTGGTCGCTGGGCGCGCAGTGGATGGTCGCGCTGGTCGAGCACGTTCCGCTGGCCGGCGCGGTCCGGGACGGCACCCGGCTGCTCGCCCCGCTGGCGCTGGTGCAGGCGGTGGGGCTCGGGATGCTTGTGGAGTCGCTCATGACGGCCGGGGCCCGGGCGCTGGCCCCGCTGCTGGTGGTCGCGCCGGTGCTGCTCATGCCCGGTCTGGCGTGGGGGCTCGGTGGTCAGCTCGACACGGTGCGGTACCCCGCGGAGTGGTCGGCGGTGCGCGCCGAGGTGAACCGGGATCCGGCCGGGGGCAGCCTGGTGTCGCTGCCCTGGTCGTCGTTCCGGGCCTATCGGTGGGCGGGGAACGTGCCCGTGCTCGATCCGGCCTCGCGGGCGTTCCGGCGGCCGGTCGTCGGGGACCAGGACGTGCTGGTCGGCCGGGAGCGGATCCGTGGGGAGAGCCGGGAGGCGGACCGGGTGGCGGCGGCGTTGGCGGTGCCGGGCGATCCGGGCCCGGCCCTGCGCGGGCTCGGGGTGCGGTATGTGCTCGTGCAGACGGACCAGCCGGACGCCGCGCAGGTGGAGGGCCGTTTCGTGAGCGCCGAGCTGGTCCGGCGGGACGGGGCATTGACGCTGTTGCGTCTGCCGGATTCCGATTTCTCCGGCTCGTCCAGCCGCATCGGCATAATTCCCCTGATGGGGTATTCGGTACTGGGGGCCACCCTGGTGATCGCCCTTTCGCACCGGGTCAAGCGCCAGTGACGCATGTTACTCTTCGGTACCTTTCTCCGAAGGGATCATCGATGAAGGCATCCTTCAATCCCCTCCTGACCGCGGTAGTCGCCGCGGCGGTGGGTGCCGTGCTGGGAATTCTGGCCGTCTCTATCGGGGCGTCCACCCTCGGCAGCAGCAACAGCAAGCCAGCGAGCGTGGAGCAGCCCATCATCGTGTACGGCGAGCGCTGACGGTGCGGCATGGAGGTCCCCCCTCCTGACGTCTCGTCAGATCTGGTCGTACTCGACGTCGTGGTGCCCGCGTACAACGAGGCACTCCGGCTGCCCGACACACTGGTCCTGCTCCGGGCTGCGTTGGCCGAACTCGATGTGCCCTGCCGGGTCACCGTGGTGGACAACGCCAGCGACGACGGGACCAGTGCCGTGGTGGTGAACGCGCCGCCCGGCCCGGTTCCGGTCCGCCTGCTGTGGTGCGGCGAGCCGGGCAAGGGTTTCGCGGTGCGTCGGGGTGTGCTTGCCAGCGACGCCCGTTACGTCGGGTTCTGTGACGCCGACCTGGCCACCGCGCCGGCCGCCCTCGCCCAGGTGCTTCAGCTCCTGTACGACGGCGCGGACGCGGTGGTCGGGTCGCGGGCCCACCCCGAGTCGGTCGTCGAGGAGCGGCACAGCGTGCTGCGACGCTGGGGCGCGGTGGCGTTCCGAGGCGCCGTCCGGCAGGTGGTGCGGGGCGTCAGCGAGACGCAGTGCGGGTTCAAGTTCTTCCGCAACGACGTCGCCCGACGGGTCTTCGCGCCGCTGCGGTGCGGTGGGTTCGCGTTCGACGTCGAGGTGCTGGGCCGCGCCGAGCGGGCCGGTGCCCGCCTGGTGGAGATTCCGGTCAGCTGGGTGGACGTGCCCGGCTCGCGTTTCTCACCGGTCCGGCACGGCTGGCAGAGCTTCGTGGACGTCGCGAAGATCAACTGGCGGCTCCGCAGTGCCGACGTCACCCCGGTGATGCCGCTCGTCACCCTTCCGGTCACGCCGGACGTCACCGGCGGCACGGCCGCCGTTGGAATGCGGCCGTGAGTGTCGGAACACCCTCCACCGACGCGGCACCCACCACCGACGCCACGGTGGTGGGCCGCCGGGTCGTGGTGCTCAACTGGAAGGACCCCTGGCATCCCGATGCCGGGGGCGCCGAGGTGTACGCCTGGCAGGTCGCCCGCGATCTGGTGACCGCCGGCGCGGAGGTCACCTTCGTCACCGCGCGCCCGAAGGGGCAGCCCGGTGACGAGGTCCGCGAGGGCATCCGGATCGTCCGGGTCGGCGGCCGGTGGACCATCTACCCCCGGGTGCTGGGCTGGCTGGCGCGCCACCGCCGGCAGTTCGACGCGGTGGTGGACTGCCAGAACGGCATCCCGTTCTTCAGTCCCGCGGTCCTGCCGGCAGCAGTGCCGGTGATCTGCGTGATCCACCACGTGCACGACCGGCAGTTCCGGCTGTACTTCGGCCCGGTCGTCGGTCGCTTCGGCGCGTGGCTGGAGGGACCGGTCGCGCGGCGGGTCTACCGCCGGGCGGTGACGCTCGCGGTCTCCCCCTCGACGGCCGTGGCGATCCGGGAGCGGCTGCGCTGGACCGGCCCGGTGGTGGTGGTGCCCAACGGCGCGGACGCGTCCCCGCCGGCCGTCGCGGACGTGGCCCGTGCCGACCGGCCACGTGTCGTCTGCGTAGGCCGGGTGACCCGGCACAAGCGGGTGGACCTGGTGATCGACGCCGTGGCCCGGCTCCGGGCGGAACGGCCCGACCTGCGTCTGGACATCGTCGGTGGTGGGCCGGACGTGGAGAGCGTCCGCCGGCTGGTCGACGAGCGTGGACTGAACGACATGGTCACCGTCCACGGGCACCTGCCCGCCGCCGAGCGGGACGCGCTGCTGGCCGCGGCCTGGCTGCACGTCTCCGCCTCGTGGGGTGAGGGCTGGGGTCTCGTGGTGGTGGAGGCGGCCGCCGCCGGGCTGCCCACTGTCGCCTTCGACGTGGACGGGCTGCGCGACGCGGTCCGGCCGGGCCGCACCGGATGGCTGGTCGACGAGGGCGAGGATCCGGCACAGAACCTGGCCGCCGGCCTCGACCGCGCGCTGGACTGTCTGGCGACGCCCGGCGAGCGGGACCGGACGGCCGCGGAGTGCCGGCGGTGGAGCGGCTCGTTCCGCTGGACCGACACCGGCCGGCGGGTGCGTGCGGTCCTCGGGGATCTGCTGACGCCGCGCCCGGTGCCCTGGGCCGCCGGTAACACGTCGGTGGTGGTCCGGACCGACCAGCCGGAGAGCCTCCTGGCGCGGGTGGCGCCGCTTCTGCCGCGCACCCGGCACGTCGCGATCGACGGACCGGATCTGCTGATTGTGGTGCCGGCCGCCGAGCCGGCCGCGGTCCGGCAGGCGCTGCTCCGAGCGGGGGCCGGAGCCGACGACATCAACGAGCGGAACGCCGGAGCGGACGAACTGCTCACCGGCGTTCCGGTACGGCAGTGCTGACCGCCTGGTCGACCGCTCGCCGTACCCCCGGAATTCCGAGCGCCACGGTGTCCCTGGCGGTGTGGCGCCTGCGCGAGCTGCTGGTCTGTCTCGCGCTGATCGGTCTCTGCGTCACCCAGGAGCCCGGGCTCATCGTGCCCGAGACGAAGCTGGACATGGCCCTGGACCCGGGCGGCTTCCTCGCCCGCGCGGCCCACCTGTGGACCGGGGACTGGCAGTTCGGCACGCTCCAGAACCAGGCGGTCGGCTACTTCTTCCCGATGGGCCCGTTCTTCCTGCTCGGTGAGGCGGTGGGCCTGCCGGCCTGGCTGGTGCAGCGGCTCTGGATGGCGACGCTGCTCTGCGTCGCGCTCACCGGCGTGGTGCGGCTGGCTCGCGCCCTCGACCTGGGTGGTCCGGGATCGCGTCTGGTGGCCGGCGCGATCTTCGCGCTCTCCCCCCGGGCACTGTCCCTGGTCGGCACGGTCTCGCTGGAACTGCTGCCGTACTGCGTCGCCCCGTGGGTCCTGCTGCCCCTGGTCAAGGGGGCCGCCGGCGGCTCGTTGCGGCGGGCCGCGGCGCTCAGTGGGCTCGCGGTGGTCTGCATGGGCGGCGCGAACGGCGCCGCGGTCGCGTGCGCCGTGCTGCCGGCGTTCCTCTACGTGGTGACCCGTGCGGCCGGCCGGCGGCGGATCCGCCTGCTGGCCTGGTGGACGGCGGCGATGGTCGCGGCCACCTTCTGGTGGCTGGTGCCGCTGCTGCTGCTGCAACGCTACGGTTTCCCGTTCCTCCCGTACACCGAGAGCGCGGCGGTCACCACCAGCGTGACGTCGCTCCCGTCGGCGGTACGCGGCAGCACCCACTGGGTGGGTTACCTGGCCGTCGACGGCGTGCCGTGGTGGCGCTCGGGATGGGCGCTGGTGACGACGCCGTGGATGGTCGTGCTCACCGGCTTGATCGCCTGCGTCGGCCTGGCCGGGCTGGCCCGCCGGGACCTGCCGGAACGGCGGTTCCTGCTCGTCGGCTCCCTGGTCGGCCTGCTGGCGCTGACCGCGGGAAACCTGTCGACCGGGGGCGCCGCGTTCGCGTCGCCGGTGCGTGAGGTCCTCGACGGTCCGCTCGCCGCCCTCCGCAACCTGCACAAGTTCGACGTCGTGCTCCGCCTGCCGCTGGCGCTGGCCGCCGCGCACATGCTGGACACCGTCGGCCGGATCGCCCTCATCCGCCGCTTCACGCGGCCCACGAACATGGCGCCCCGGCGGGTGGCGCTGGGCGCGACCGCCGCCGCCCTCGTGGCGGTGACCAGCGGCGCGGGGATGGCGGGACTCGCGCCGGGCGGCGGCTTCCACGCGCTGCCCGAGCACTGGCGGCAGGCGACCGGGTGGCTCGACCGGCACGCCGGCACGGGCACGACCCTGCTGGTCCCCGGCTCCAACTTCGCCGAGTACAACTGGGGACGTCCGCTGGACGAGCCGGTGCAGCCCCTGCTGGACTCGCCGTGGGCGGTGCGGGCGCTGGTGCCGGGCGGATCCGCGGGCAACTCCCGGTTGCTCTCCGCGATCGACGAGCGGCTCGCCTCGGGCACCGCCTCGCCCGGCCTGGCCGACGTGCTCAGCCGGCTCGGCGTGCGGTACCTGCTCGTCCGCAACGATCTCCGCCAGCCGGTCGGCGGCATCGCCCGGCCGGTCCTCGTGCACCGCACGCTGGACAGCGCTCCGGGCCTGTTCCGGGTCGCCGCGTTCGGTCCGGCCGTCGGGGTGAAGCCCGACCTGGCCGGGGCGTGGGACTACGGACTGCACGAGCCGTACCCGGCGGTGGAGATCTACGAGGTGGACCGGCCGACGCCCCGGGCCACGCTGACCGACGCCGCCCTGCCACTCAACCTGGTCGGCGCGCCGGAGACGTTGCTGGACCTCAGCGACGCCGGGGTGCTGGGCAACCGGCCGGTGATCCTCGACGGCGATCCCCCGCTGGTCAGTGACGGGGGCACGGTGCTCGCCGACAGCCTCCGGGACCGGGAGGTCGATTTCGGTCTCGTCCGGGGCAACACCTCGCGGACCCTGACCGAGCAGGACCCGACCCAGTTGGAGCGCCTGGAACACGACATCCTCGACCCGGCGTGGCGGTCGTCGATCACCTCGTCGGCGTACGCCGGGGTGGCCGACGTCCGGGCGTCCTCCAGCGCGGCGGACGTCACCGGCCCGGCCGGGCTGCGCGACCCGTCGGCCACGCCCTTCGCCGCAGTGGACGGCGACCCGGGCACCTCATGGCTGTCCGACGGCGCGCGCAAACCGGTGGGCCAGTGGGTCGAGCTCCGGTTCGCCGAGGAGATCGAAGCCGGCTCGGTGGAGTTGCAGGTGGTGGGCGACGAGGTGATCGGCGCGCCGGTCACCTCCGTGCGGGTCAGCACCGAGGGCGGTTCCCAGGTGCACCCGGTGACCGACGCGAGCCGGTCGACGACGCGGCTGCCGCTGCCCGCCGGCCGGAGCAGTTGGCTGCGCGTGACCGTCGAGAGTGTCGCGGACGCCGACGTTCCGGGCCGCCGCGCGGGCATCCGGGAACTGCGTGTCGCCGGGGTGAAGCCCGAGCGTTACCTACGACTGCCGAAGGTGCCCGCCGACGCGGTCGCGCCCGAGGTCGTCGCGCTGGCCCGCAAGGCCACCGATCGGTCCGCCTGCGTGGTCTCCGGTGACCACTACCTGTGCGCTCCCGATCTGATCCAGCAGGGCGAGGAGACCGGGCTGGTGCCCCGGCGCTTCGACCTGCCGGCCGCGATCACCACCCAGCTCACCGGCCTGGCCCGGGCCACGCCCGCCACCGCGCTCGCGACGTACGACGAGATGACGGGCGGCGAGACGTTCACGACGTCGAGTTCGTGGTTCACCGACCCGGTCGCCTCGTCGCGGTCGCTGGGGGACGGGGACGACGGCACGGCGTGGTGGGCGGACCCGAGCGATCCGCAACCCACTGTGAAGACGCGCTGGGGCACGGTGCGCAAGGTGAGCTGGGTGCGGCTGCGGTTCCCCGAGAGCCTCGTCGCGGCGCCGCCCCGGACGGTCCGGATCACCGGTGACGACGGCATCCGGGAGGTGGCTGTCGACCTGGACGGTGTCGCCCGCTTCCCGGCTCTGCGTACCCGTGGGCTCACCGTGGCCGTGACCTCGACGGTGCCGAGGGTCAGCCGGTCGACGGCGCTGTTCGAGCCGCAGTCGCTGCCGGTCGGTCTCAGCGGCGTGGACGTGCAGGGCGTGCCGGAACTGAACCAGCCGCGCGACCCCGGCCGTCAGGTGACGCTCCCGTGCGGTGCGGGGCCCACCATCGTCGTCAACGGGGTGAAGGTGCCGACGACGGCCACCGGCACCCTGCGCGACCTGCGCGACCTGCGGCCGATGCGCTACCGCGCGTGTCCTCCCGGCACGTCGTCCGGCCGGGCCGCCCCGAAGGCGGGCGCGGACCAGGTCACGCTGCGGGCCGGCGGCAACGAGGTCTCCGCCCCGGCGGACCGGTTCGTCGTGGACAGCGTGATCCTCAGCGGTGAGCCGGCGGAACGTCCTGCCGTCGCCGCGTCACCGCGCCGGGCGGTGACAGTGGTCGACTGGGACGACCAGCGCCGGTCGCTCGATCTCGGCGCGGGTGGCGGCAGCTACCTGATGGTTCCGGAGAACGCCAACTCCGGTTGGCGGGCGACGCTCGACGGGCAGGAGTTGATCGCGGCCCGCCTGGACGGCTGGAAGCAGGGATGGTTCGTGCCGGCCGGTCCCGCCGCCCGCGTCGAGCTCGTCTTCACGCCCGGCGAGCACTACAGGATCGTCCTGTTCGTCGCCGGGGGCCTGTTGGTGCTGCTGATGGTCGGGGCGCTGATTCCCGCGCGTCGCCATCGACCCGCGTACCCCGTGGTGCCGACGTCGATGCCGACCGCGCCGCTGCTCGCGGTGGCGGTGCCGGCGCTGCTCGGGGGTCCGCTCGGGCTCGGCTGCGCCGCCGTGGTCGTGGCGCTGCACCGGCGCCGCACGCCCGGCCCGGCATGGATCTGGGTACCGGCCGCGCTGGGTCTCATGGTCTACGGCACCGAGCGTCTGTGGCTGCCCCGGGTCGGCGCGGAACGGGTGGCGGAGCTACTGGTCCTGCTGCCGAGCGGGCTGCTCCTCGTCGCGGTCGCCGCTCTCGTGCTTCGCTTCCGCCGGGTCCGCGGCCGGTACGAGGCCCCTTCCGAGGCCGACCGGGCCGGCGCCCTGCAGCGCCGGCTCCGGCGTCGCGACCCGGAGCGGGAGATCGGGCTCGACAGCCACGGGCCGGCGGCGGCCACCGAGCCGCCGCAGCCGTCGAGCGGGCCGTTCGATGAGGTAGTAGCTGGCCGTCGCGACCGGGACGGTGAGGGCCAGGGTGACCGCGAGGAGCACCCAGAACGAGCTGTTCATCCGGGTGAATCCGAGCAGGCGGAAGCAGGCCTCGAGCGCGAGGAGGTGCCAGAGGAAGATGCCGTAGGAGATCCGGCCGAGGAACATGACCGCCCGGTGGCCGAGGAGAGCGCGGGGCACCCCGCCCGGCCCCGGCCCGACGAGGGGGGCGATCAGGCACCAGGCGACGAGCAGGAACAGCACGTGCTCGGTGACCGACTCGACCGGCTTGGCGGGCTCGACCCCGCGCGGGCCGGCGATGGGCGTGCTCGCGATCCAGAGCAGCGCGCCGGCGATGAGCCAGGACGTTCCCGGGGCGAAGGTGAACACGCGCAGGCCGCGCGGCGTGGCGGACCACAGGTCCTCGTCGCCCCGCCCAGACCCGTCACCGGTCAGTCCGGTGAGGAGCGGGGTCGAGGTCGTGCCGGCGGGCCACGAGGCGAGCACGGCCAGCATGATGCCGATGCCGAACCAGTCGAGAAAGGCGGGCAGCCAGAGCACCGCGAGTCCCGGTAGAGGCGCGTCGGGACCGTGTGCGTACGCATTCCAGAAGAGGCCGGCAAGGACGAGTACGGCTCCGAGCGCAAGTTGGCGCCGGGCTCGCCCGAGCGGGGTACGACCGCCCATTCGGCGGCCGAGCACCGCTATCAGCGGCAGCGCAAGGTAGAAAGTCGCCTCCGTAGCCAGGCTCCAGGTCTGCTCCATGCCGACCGGAAGTCGCAATGGCTCATAAATCTGTACCAGAAGAAGGGGGATCGCCCAGTCCCAGACGGACTTCAGGTAGTCGATGTTGAGCCATGTCAGTGCGACGATCGCCATTGCCCAGTACCCGGGCAGAATGCGCAGCGCGCGGTGCCAGAGGTATCGCCGAACGGACGGACCTGATCGTCCGTTAATGGCAGCGACTGCGAATGGCCGATAGAGGAGGAAACCGGACAGCGCAAAGAAGATCGCCACCCCCACATCCAGCCTGGCCAGCAAACTTGCGAGGCGAGCGAAGGAGTTGGTCAGTCCGCTGAGAAAGGCGACATGGTGGACGACCACGCCGATCACCGCCACGGCCCGCAGTCCTTCCAAAGCGGGAAGCCAGCCATCCGAACGGCCAGTATTAGGTGCGGACAGGCCAACCTGTCCGTTGCTCGAGTCCGGTCTGTCGGGTCGGCTCACAGTTCCCTCAACATCCATTTGATCTCGCAGCCCGGTGGGCTGCGTACCCCCGGAGTCAGTACGTCTCGGGAGGTCGCATCGGACCATATCCGAAATCGGCCTCGTCATGTACTGTCAGCCGACTAGTCGAGTCTTTACAAGGGGAGGAGTTTCATGCGACCCACGTCGGGTGCCATCTTGGTGGCGGCAGGCGCGTTCCTGATCGTCGGGGCCGTGGCGACGCCGCTGGCCGTCGCGCCCGCTCTGGTCAAGGTGCCCCTTGACCAGAGTTCGGTAACGGTTTCAGAGGCGAAGAACGCGACCGTTCTTGACTTCAGCACGCTGGCCGAGCGCAGCGGCGTCAACCTCACCGCCCACCGCGCTGTGCGGGGCGATGTCAACGCCGGCAACGCCGACCGGACGGTCTTCAACGTCGGTGTCCGGGTGATCGACGAAGCCGGCAAGGAGATCACGGTCAGTACGGACCGGGTCGCCCTCGACCGGCGTACCGCGGAGTCGGTCGCCTGCTGTGCCGAGGCGGTCAACGGCGCGCCCTTCAAGCACGAGGGGCTCACCTACACCTTCCCGTTCGGTACGGAGAAGAAGACGTACCAGTACTTCGACAACACCGCTCGGAAGGCGTACCCCGCCGAGTACGTGGGCACCGAGAAGCTGCAGGGGCTGACCGTCTACAAGTTCGAGATGACGGCCGAACCGATCAAGATCAGCGAGATCGACGTGCCGGGCAACCTGGTCGGATCGGCCCAGCCCACCGTGACCGCCGGCCGCTTCTACGCCAACACCCGCACCCTCTGGGTGGAGCCGGACAGCGGCGTCATCGTCAAGGGGCAGGAGAAGCAGCTCCAGACCCTGCGTGACGAGACCGGCGCGGACAAGATCAAGATCATCGACGCCACGCTCGTCTTCACCGAGGACACCCAGGAGCAGCAGGCCAAGGCTGCCAAGGATGCGCGTCAGCAGATCAACCTGCTGACCACGGTGCTGCCGATCGTCCTCGGCCTCGTGGGTCTGCTCCTGCTCCTGCTCGGCCTGTTCATCATCGTCCGCGCTGCTCGCCGCCGGCCCGACGCGACGCCGGTGGACGCCGGCGACGGACCGGTGGACGACGTGCCGTCGCAGCGGTCGGGGGAGCCGGTCGACGACCCGACCGTGCCGGCCGGCGGACGCCATGCCGCGGAGCGCGCGGAGTCCTGACCGCCGACCGTCGCACCACCACACGAGCAGGCCGGCCGACCCACCAGGGACGGCCGGCCTGCTCGTGTCTGCGGCAGGTGGTGGGTCAGAGGCGCCGCACCGCGTACCGGGTGCAGACCCAGTCCTCGGTGTACGGCAGGTCGGGCCGCTGCCCGACGATCTCCCCGCCGTTCGCGGCCACCAGCCGCGCCATGTCGGCGTCCGGCACCGCTGTCATCTTCATCGGCGCCGGGTACTTGAGCAGCCGGCGCTGCGCCCAGCTGATCAGGCGGAACGGCGCGAGCTTCCAGATGACGCCCTTGGCCGTACGAGCCGGCTCGGTCGGCAGGCCCACGACGGCGACCCCGCCGGGCCGCAGGACGCGCAGGAACTCGGCGAGGTAGCTGTCGATCGCCGGGCGCGGCAGGTGCTGCAACACGAGCGCGCTGTAGACCAGGTCGAAGTGGCCGTCGGGGAACTGGCTCAGATCCGGCGCGTCGTTGAGGACGAAGCGGATGTTCCCGGCGCTGCGGTCCAGGCGCCGGGCGGTCTCCAGCATCGACGGGGCGATGTCGACGGCGACGACCTCGTCGGCGTGCGGCGCGAGCGCCTGCGACAGCCGACCGGCCCCGCATCCGAAGTCCAGCGCGCGTTCC
This sequence comes from Micromonospora echinospora, assembly GCF_014203425.1. Lineage (NCBI taxonomy): Bacteria > Bacillati > Actinomycetota > Actinomycetes > Micromonosporales > Micromonosporaceae > Micromonospora > Micromonospora echinospora. The sequence goes on along the minus strand of NZ_JACHJC010000001.1, from coordinate 216,369 downwards.
CATCGCGTGGGCAGGCCGAGCCGGCTCAGCCATCCGGTCGTCTCCTCGACGTCGGCGCGGCCGGTGGCCAGGAACTCCTCGACGTCCCACTGTCCGCCGCGCTTACCCGGCTGGACGAGGACGGCCCACAGCGGATCTTCGGCGCCCAGCTTGGTCCAGTCGCGCCGTACGTCGTCGAGATTCACGCCGAAACCCTAGGACATCCGGGGGTCCGGCTGGATCGACCCGGTCAGTCTCGGGCTCGGATGTTCGGCCGACGACACTGCCCCGAACGGCCATCGCGCTCGACGCACTGTACATTTGTTACTCGATTGTAATCCCTCGATATTTCATCACTGTGGGTTGATCGGGTGCTCGATGACGGTGCTTTTGCCCATTTTGGCGGCCTTTCCTTGCTCCGGATGGTCGACGCCTGGTGATGGCGAGCCGCCTTCGCAGCCCACTCGTGTTACCACCGGGTACACGAGGGGGTTGTGAGCTGCGCCGCATCGGGTGCACGATCAGGCTCGATCGTTACCCGTCGGTAACAGAGGGCGGGGCCCGGCGCGGGCCGCCGGTTCGACAACCGGCCGCCGCGCACATTCGCTCGAGGAGGAACCCGTGCAGAATCGGCTCGACAACCAGGGTGGTACCCGGTGGCGGCGGTTCGCCGCCATGATCGTGCCCACCACGGCCGCCGCCGGTGCCATCCTGTTCGGCATGTCGACCGGCGCCATCGCCTCCGACATCACCGTGTCCGGGCAGACCTTCAAGATCGGCGCGGACCGCCTGGAGGGCGAGGGCTTCAAGCAGTACGGCGGCATCGTCCGCGAGAAGGGCGAGGACGGCAAGGCCGGCGCGACCCGCCCGGTCGCGATGGCCGAGATCAGCAGCGCCGAGCTGTACAACCTCTGCCAGTCCGTCCGCGCCGACCTGCCCGGCCTGCCGGTGGTGCTCACCATCAACGCCGGCGAGGGCAAGGACCCGGCCCGCGCCAAGGACCTGGTGATCGCGATGGACTCGCTCGAAGGCAACGCGACGTTCACCAACATCAAGATCGGCCGTGACGCCAGCGACCTGAACCCGACGGCCCAGCAGGGCTCGTTCGGCCAGAACTCCGACCGGGTCACCATCCGCGACCTGAAGCAGGTGTCCCGCTACACCACGTCCTCGACGTTCAACCTGGTCGGGCTGCGGCTCAAGGTCAACGTGGGCGACGACGCCAAGGGCAAGGAGTGCTTCTGAGCTGAGCACGGCCCGCGGTGGTCGACCACCGCGGGCCCGCCCCACCGTCCCCGCCCCCGCTCCGCCAGGAGGAGTACGTGACAACCGTCGAACCGTCCCACGCCCGGCTCGGCACCGCGGCCCGGACGTGGCGGACCTTCCGCCGCTGGCAGCGGCGCCGGCCGTTCTGGGGTGGCCTGTTCATCATCCTGGCCGGGGTGGAGATGCTCGCCTCCACCCGGCTGACCCTCAACGGCCTGAGCTTCAGCAGCGGCGCCACCGGCCTGCTCTCGCTGCTGATCCCGGCCATCCTCGTGACCTGCGGCGTGCTGCTCTGGCTCAGTCCGGCGCAGCGGCTGTTCTACTCGATCGTCGCGGCGGTCACGACCATCTACTCGCTGATCGGGCTCAACCTCGGCGGCTTCTTCCTCGGCCTGCTGCTGGGCATCGTCGGCAGCGCGCTCGCCTTCGCCTGGGTGCCGACCCGTCCGGCCGGTCCCGCCGCTGACGAGCGCGACACCGAGGCGGACGACGAGCGCGACACCACGGTGGACCCGCGGGACACCGGCCAGCCCGACGGCGACGGCCCGGTCGGCGGTGAGCAGGTCGGCGTCGACCAGTTGCTCACCCGCCGGCCGGCCGGCACGGAACCCGCCGACGAGCAGCCGGCCGGGGAACGGCCGACCGTCGAGGTGCCGGCCGCCGTACGGCCGGCCGTCGAGCAGCCGACTGCCGAGCGACCGGGCGGGGAGCGGCCGGTCCCTCGGCAGTCGGTGAACGGGCAGCCGGCCGGATCCGACGGCGGCCCGCCGGAGTGGGCGGGCCGTTCGGCGGACCCGCGCGCCTTCGGCATCGTCCTGGTGGTGCTCGGTCTCGCCGCCGCCGGCCTGGCCGTACAGCCGAGAGCGGTGCAGGCCGCCCCGAGCCGGCCCGCCACGAGCGCCTGCCCGACGAAGCCCGCCACGCCGCCGCCCGGCGCACCCACGGCGAAGCCCACCCCGACGCCGAGCGCGAGCCCGACGCGGGAGGGGAACATCATCACCGACTTCTTCGACGGGATCGGCGACCTGTTCCGAGGCGGCAGCGGCAAGAGCGCTACGCCCTCGCCCACACCGACCGCAGACGAGTCGGCCGCCCCGACGAGCAAGCCGACGACCCGCCCCGGATCGACCGACTGCCCGGCGCCGGGCAAGCCGGGCAAGGAGGAACCGGCGAAGCCCGGAAAGGTGGAACCGGGCAAGCCACTGCCGCGTATCGCCGCCGACCCGAGCCTGCCGAAGGTGGCCCAGCAGCCGTCGAAGCTCACCGGCTCCAAGGTGACCATGACCGGGCTGCGGTTCGAGGGGATCACCGACCTGCGGACCGAGCAGGGCGTGCTCAAGGTGCTGAAGTTCAGCATGAAGGAAGCCGTGACCGACGACTTCCTGCTGGTCGCCGACGGCCCGCGCGGCCGCACCCAGCGGTACGCGACCGACCGTCTCACCGTCCGCGACGACGTCGCGTTCTACTGCACCCGGTTCGTCGGCAAGCTCGCCGGCATCAAGCTGACGCTGACCCCGGACCTGCCCTTCCCGGACGGCCTGCCGGTCACGCTGCCCATCCCGGTGACGTTCACCGACCCGGTCATCGACCTGGCGTACGTCACCAGCAACACGCTCACCGGCCGGCCGACGCTGCGGCTGACGCTCGGCGCCTGACGCGACGGGTGCCGGCGGAGCCACCGCCGGCACCCGGAAACCGGCTCAGAGCCGGGCCAGCGCCTTGCGCAGCGGGTCGAGCCCCAGCGAGCCCAGGTCGAGCGCCTGGCGGTGGAACTCCTTGAGGTCGAAGTCGGCGCCCTTGCGCACCTTCGCCTCCTCCCGGGCCTGCAACCAGATCCGCTCGCCCACCTTGTACGACGGGGCCTGCCCGGGCCAGCCCAGGTAGCGGTTCAGCTCGAAGCGCAGGTTCTCGTCCGGCACCCGGCAGTGCGCCCGCATGAACTCCCAGCCCAGCTCCGGCGTCCACCGCTCGCCCGGGTGGAAGCCGAACGGGTTGTCCTTCGGGATCTCCAGCTCCAGGTGCATGCCGATGTCCACGACGACCCGCGCCGCGCGCAGCGCCTGCCCGTCGAGCATGCCGAGCCGGTCACCGGGGTCGGCGAGGTAGCCCAGCTCGTCCATCAGCCGCTCGGAGTAGAGCGCCCAGCCCTCGCCGTGCCCGGAGACCCAGCACAGCAGCCGCTGCCAGCGGTTGAGCAGGTCGGCCCGGACGGCGGTCTGGGCGACCTGGAGGTGGTGACCCGGCACGCCCTCGTGGTAGACGGTGGTCACCTCGCGCCAGGTGGAGAAGTCGGTGATGCCCTGCGGCACCGCCCACCACATCCGTCCCGGCCGGGAGAAGTCCTCGCTCGGGCCGGTGTAGTAGATGGCGCCGTCGCTCGTCGGCGCGAGGCAGCACTCGATCCGGCGTGCCTGCTCGGGAATGTCGAAGTGGGTGCCGTCCAGGTCGCTGACCGCCTGGTCGGCGAGCGCCTGCATCCAGTCCCGGAACGCCTCCTTGCCGCGTACCGTCCGCGCCGGGTCGGCGTCGAGCGCGCGTACCGCGTCGTCGATCGAGGCGCCGGGACCGGCGATGCGCGCGGACACCGTCCGCATGTCGGCCTCCAGCCGGGCCAGCTCGGCGAAACCCCAGGCGTACGTCTCGTCCAGATCGACCTTCGCGCCGAGGAAGTACTGCGAGGCCAGTTCGTAGCGCTCCCGCCCGGCGGCCTGCTTCTCCCGCCCGGCCGGCGCCAGTTCGGTGCGCAGGAACTGCCCGAACTCGGCGGTGGCGGCGGTCGCGGCGGCCGCGCCCTTGCGCAGCTCCGCGCCGAGCGCGCCGTCGGCGTCGAGCCGCTCGACCATGCCGTGGAAGAAGTTGTCGCCCTCCGGGTCGACCCAGACGTCGCACTGCTTGGCGACCTCGACGAGCTGCACCTGCGAGCTGACCCGTCCCGCGGCGGCGGCCTCGCGCAGCGTGCGCTTGTAGCCGTCGAGCGCCGACGCGAAGCGGTTGAGCCGGGCGGCCATGTTGGCCTTCGCCTCCTCGCCGTCGGTCGGCATGAGGTCGAAGACCATCCGGATCTCGTGCAGCCCGCTGGCGATGACGTTGACCTCGCTGCCGGTCTCGCCGGCCTCGTACCGGGCCAGCTCCAGGCCGAGGCGCTCCTGCATGGCCTCCTTGGCGGTCCGCTCCGCCTCGGTCGCCGGCTCGGTCACGTCGAGTTCGCCGAGCGTGCGCCGGGCCAGGTCGGCACGGGCCGCGTAGCCGTCGGGCGACAGGTCGTCGAGCTGGTCGTCGTAGCCGGCGATGCCGACGTAGGTGGCCCCGGTCGGGCTCAGCGGAGCCCACTCGGCCACGTACCGGTTGGCGAGGTCATCGATTCGTCCCACGAGGGGACCCTACGTGACCCCGCAGCCGAATTCCGCACGACATCGTCGTGCCCCTGGGGCAGAGTGTCAGGGGTGACAGTCGATTTCACTCCTGACCGTGCGCCGCTGCGGAGCTGGCTGCCGGGGTTTGTCGCGCTTGCCGCCATCTGGGGTTCGAGCTTCCTGTTCATCAAGGTCGGCGTGGCCGAGCTGCACCCCGTGCACCTCACTCTCTACCGGGTGGCCACCGGCGCGGTCACCCTGCTCGTGGTGCTCGCAGTGCTGCGCGACCGGCTGCCCCGCGACCCCCGGGTCTGGGGGCACATGCTCGTGGTGGCCGCGTTCGGCGTCGCGGTGCCGTTCACGCTGTTCGGCTACGGCGAGCAGCGGGTCGAGTCGATGCTCGCCGGCATCTGGAACGCCACCACGCCGCTGATCGTGCTGCCGCTGGCGGTGCTGGTGTTCCGCACCGAGCGGCTGACCGCGCGGCGGGCGGTCGGGCTGGGGCTGGGCTTCGCCGGTGTGCTCGTGGTGCTCGGCGTCTGGGAGGGCGTCGGCGGCGCCCACTTCGTCGGCCAGCTCATGTGCTTCGGCGCGGCGGCCTGCTACGGGCTCGCCATTCCGTACCAGAAGAAGTTCGTCGCGGGCAGCGCGTACTCCGGGCTGTCGCTGTCGGCGGCCCAGCTGCTGGTGGCGACCGCGCAGCTCGCGCTGGTCGCGCCGTTCGTCGGGACGCCGCCGTCCCCGGCCGGCCTCTCCCCGCGCGTGATCGCGAGCGTGCTGGCGCTCGGCGCGCTCGGCACCGGGCTCGCCTTTGTCATCAACATGCGCAACATCCGGCTGGCCGGGGCGAGCACGGCGTCCACCGTGACGTACCTGGTCCCGGTGTTCGCGGTGCTCGTCGGCGCGGTGGTGCTCGGCGAGCGGATGAACTGGCACCAGCCGGTGGGCGCGCTCGTGGTGCTGGCCGGCGTGGCGGTCGCGCAGAACCTGTTCGGCCGGCGGCGCCCGCGCCCGGAGGCGGTCGCACCGGCCGCCCGCACCGCCGAACCGGCCACCCAGGGCTGACCCTCAGCTCCGGCCGGCCGTCCACTTCACCAGGCGGTCGGCCGTCCAGGTGTTCACCACCCGCTTCGCCGGCACCCCGCACAGCGCGGCGCGCTCGCAGCCGAAGCGCTGCCAGTCCAGCTGGCCGGGGGCGTGCGCGTCGGTGTCGATGGCGAACCGGCACCCGGCCTCCAGCGCGAGCCGGATCAGCCGCTTCGGCGGGTCCTGCCGTTCCGGCCGGGAGTTGATCTCGACGGCCACGTCGTGCTCGGCGCACGCGGCGAACACGGCGTCCGCGTCGAACTCGCTCTCCTTGCGGGTACGCGCGCGATGCCCCCGGTCACCGGGCCCGGTCACGCCGGCCGGCCGGGAGGACACCATCCGGCCGGTGCAGTGACCGAGGATGTCCAGGTGCGGGTTGGCGATCGCCGCCAGCATCCGGCGGGTCATCTTCGCGCGGTCGTCGTTCAGCCCGCTGTGCACCGAGCCGACCACCACGTCGAGGCGGGCGAGCAGGTCCTCGTCCTGGTCCAGCGAGCCGTCGGCGAGGATGTCCACCTCGATGCCGGTGAGGATGCGGAAGCCCTTCGGCAGCGCCTCGTTCACGGCGGCGACGTGGTCGAGCTGCTTGCGCAGCCGCTCCGCGGTCAGGCCCCGGGCCACAGTCAGCCGGGGCGAGTGGTCGGTGAGCACGAGGTACTCGTGGCCCAGCTCGACCGCCGCCAGCGCCATCTCCTCGATCGGTGAGCCGCCGTCGGACCAGTCCGAGTGGGTGTGGCAGTCGCCGCGCAGCGCGTCCCGCAGCTTCGCCGCCGCCTCGTCCAGGTCGGTGCCCTCGGTGGCCAGGAGCCGGCGCAGGTAGACCGGCTCCTCGCCGGCCAGCGACTCGGCCACGCAGCGGGCGGTGACGTCACCGACGCCGGACAGCTCGGTCAGCTTGCCGGTGCGGGCCCGTTCGGCCACCTCGGCGGCGGACAGCGCGCCGAGCGTCTTGGCCGCCGACCGGAACGCCCGGACCCGGTAGGTGGCCTCGTTCGCCCGTTCCAGAAGGAACGCGATCCGGCGCAGGTCGGCGATGGGATCCCGGGCACTCATGTCCTGGAACCTACGCGCTCGCGCCGTCCGCCGCGTGACCCCGCAACCGCGAGTCGGTCAGCCGCTGCGGGTGGACCGGCCGGGCGACGCCGGGCAGCCGTGCTTGCGCTGCCAGGCGGTGACCTCGGCGACCGGCGAGCGGTTGCCGCCCTTGCGCCACGAGTTCAGGTAGGGCGCCGGCCAGACCACGCCCCGGCGGATCCACCAGTCGTCGGCGCCGGTGCACTTCGGGGAGAGTCCGAAGTGCAGGTGACAGACATTGTTGGCGTTGCCGGTACGGCCGACCTTGCCGAGCTGCTGCCCGGCCCGGACCCGTACCCCCGGGTCGATGCCGGCCGCGATCGCGCTCAGGTGCGAGCCGTAGTAACGCACCCCGTCGTCGCCGAGCAGCGAGACGGACAGCCCGCCGTTGTTCGGGCCCAGCGGCCCGCGCTTGTCGAACCGGTCGACCCGGCTCACCTCCAGCACCACCCCGTCGGTGACCGCCACCACCGGTTCCCCGCAGTCGGCGAACACGTCGGTGCCCGGGTAGCCGCCGTGCGTCGGGTGGTAGTCGACGTTGCCGGCCCGTACCGGGAAGACGCGCTTCACGTCCGTGCCGGCCGGCGACGGCGCGGCGGACGAGGAGGCGGCCGGCGGAGCCGGGTCGGCGGGCTGCGCGGCGGTCGCCACCGGGCTGGGCTCCTGCCACCTGTCGGCCCGCCCGGCCGGGGCGCCGCACCCTGCCGCGAGCGCCCCGACGAGCAGCAGGACCGGGTACGCCTGCCGCGTTCGGCGTCCGATCGATGGCGAGCGCATCCGGTCATCCTGACAGACCACTACCGTAGGGACGAACGCCGCGACCGCGTCACACCCGCCGGTCACGGTGCGTGACGTCGACGTGGATGGTTCGGGGGAAGGGGGCGGCGGTGACGTACGGCTGGCACGGCGGATCCGAGAGGGCCGGTCCGGGGGCGTTCCCGCCTCCGCCGCGTACCCCCTCGGGACTCTTCCCGTCCAACGCGCCGATCCGGCCCAGCTACCGCGAGCCGTACCCGGTCACCGGCGCCGGGGTCGCGGTCGGCGCGCTCGTCGCGTTCGCCTGGCTGCTGCTGTTCGGGCTGCTCGGCCGCAACGTCGCAGGTTACGCCTGGTGGACGCTGCTGGCCGGCGGGCTGGCCTGGGTGGCCGCAGCGGTGCTGGTCCGCCACGGGGACCGGGGGATCGCCACCGGCGTCGCGATCGTCACCGCCGGTGGCTGGAGCATCGCCGCCGCGATCGTCGCGACGCGGTGGGCGCAGACCGGCGACTGGCCGCTCTGGTGACCATGGGTGCCGGTTTCGCTGCGTAGCGAAGGTCACCTTGACGTACGCGCGGTGACGGTCCACGCTCGGCGGTATGGCCTCGACCACACCGCCGCGGCTCGACCCGGAGCGGAGCCGCCGTCGCCTGCAACTCCTCGCCGAGTTGGCCGGTGCCCGCGCGGTGCAGCAGCGCCAGCGACCACAGCGCGCGCGTACCGAACGGCTGCGCCAGCTGATCGCCACCCGTCGGCGCGTCGTCGGCTGACCGGCTTTCTCTTCCAGAACGGCCGGCCCTTACGGGGCGTTGACCGGTCGCCCGCCGACCCGACCGGTTAACGTGCATCGCGTGACCTGTCGGCGTGCTGCCGAGGCCAATTTGGGGGGACCGTGTCGTACTTCGCTGCTGCCGTGGCGCGCGTCGACGGCGACTGGACCGCAGGCGAGGTGAGCCTGCGGGGCGTCACCGACATCGAGGAGGTGGCGGACCGGCTGCGCGACGTCGAGCCGGACGCCGACCTGTCGCTGCTGTTCGTCGAGGCGGACGACACGTACCTGGTCGTCCTCCGCCTGGACGAGGGGGAGGACCTGCGGGTCTTCGGCTCCGACTCGGCGTACGCGGAGGAGTCCCGCCTGGGCGCGCTGCTGGTCGGCGACCTGAAGACGTCGGTGACCGGGCTGGAGGACGTCGACGAGCCGCGCGAGTCCGGCGGGGACGAGGAGACCGAGCAGCCCGCAGTGGACCCGGAGGCCGACCCGGTGGGTGACGCGGACCTGCTGGCCGACCTGGGCATCCCGGCGCAGAAGCTGCTCGCGCTCTGCGCGCACGAGGGTTCCATGCCGGCCGACGTCACCGCCGAGGTCTGCCAGGTACTCGGCTGCGTGGACGAGGTCGAGGAGCTGCGTGAGGTCTGAGCCCGGGGAGTCCCGGACGCCCGGCGCCGCCGAACCCGCCGACGCGACCGATCCGGCGCTGGAGACCGTACGCCCGGGGCAGCCCACTCCCGGCCGGGCCGCGCGCGTCGGCCCCGGCGCCGACGAGGCGCTCGCCGACCCGGGCGCGGTGGGCCGCCGACAGCGGCACGAACTCTGGATGCGCCGTGCCCTGGAGGTAGCGGTGACCGGCCCGGACAGCCCGACCCCGGACCGGGACGCCGACGACGTGCCGGTCGGCGCGGTGCTCTACGGCCCCGACGGCGCCGAACTGGCGATCGGGCGCAACGAGCGGGAGCTGACCGGGGACCCGACCGCGCACGCCGAGGTGCTGGCGCTGCGCCGCGCCGCGCACCGGCTGGGCCGGTGGCGGCTGGACGACTGCACGCTCGTGGTCACGCTGGAGCCGTGCACCATGTGCGCCGGGGCGATCGCGCTGGCTCGCGTCTCGACAGTGGTGTTCGGCGCCTGGGAACCGAAGACCGGCGCGGTCGGGTCGCTCTGGGACGTGCTGCGCGACCGCCGCGTCACGCACCGCCCCGAGGTGTACGGCGGTGTGCTGGAACGCGAGAGCGCGGCGCTGCTGCGCGCGTTCTTCCGCTGACCGTCCCCGGCCCTCAGGCGCTCGTCGGAGCCGGGCGCAGCAGCGTCGCGGCGATCGCGCGGCCGACCTCGGTCCAGGCGGTCGGGCGCAGCGTGGCCGGGTCCAGCCGGACGATCGACCGGGTGCCCCGGGCGTGCACGGTGGCGCCGTCCACCGAGCGGAACTCGAAGGCGTACTGGGCGCTGCTGGTGCCGAAGTGCTCCAGCCAGAAATGCACGGCCACCGTGCCGACGCCGGTGACCGGTGCCTGGTAGGTGATGGTGAACTCGCGGACCGCGTGGAACACGTCGGGGGCGGCGTGCACGTCCCCGCGGAAGACGACGCCGCGCTCGGCCCAGTAGGGCGTCAGGGCGCGCTCCAGCAGCACCGCGTACCGGGCGTTGTGCAGCAGACCCATGGCGTCGAGGTCGTCGAAGTGCACCGGCACGTGCGCGACGTGCCCGAACTCGGCGGCCTGCCGCTCGACTGTGGTGTGGCTCATGACTGGCCTTCCGGTAGCAGGGTCGGATCCGGGCAGAGCGCCCGCAGCCGGTTCAGCAGGCCCTGGCGGGCGTGCCGGTAGGTGGCGTCCGGGTCGAGCAGCCGGGACCGCATCACCGCGCTGATCCCCAGCGCGTCGATCTCGTACGCGAGCAGTGGCACGTCCAGGTCGGCGGGGAGTTCGCCGAGGTCTACGGCCTCCTGGACGAGGCGTTCGAGGAGCGCCGTCCACCTGCCGAACGCCTCGGCCAGCCGGTCCCGGACCGGGCCAGGGCGGGCGTTGTACTCGAACTCGGTGTTGGCGAAGAAACAGCCGCCGGGCAGCACCCGCGCGGCATAGAAGTCGATCCGGGCCTCGTGCAGCGCGCGCAGCCGGCGTACGCCCCGGGGCGCCTCCAGGGCGGGCGCGAGGATGCGCTCCTGCCACTGCGCCACGGCCCGGTCCACGGTGGCGAGTTGCAGCGCCTCCTTGGAGCGCCAGTGCGCGAAGAGGCCGGACTTGCTCACCTCCAGCCGGTCGGCGAGCTGCGCCAGGGAGAGGCCGTGCAGGCCGACCTCGGTGGCCAGCGCGACGGCGGTGTCCAGCACCGCGGTGCGGGTGCGGTCGCCGCGGGCGATGCGGCCGTCAGAGGTCATGCGGGCAGCGTAGCGGGAAACAAGTACGACCGGTCGTATTTATTTTTGTGACCCGGGTAACGCCGACCGCCCCGCCACCTTGCGGTGACGGGGCGGTCGAGAATCGATCAGGGTCAGGCGATGATGGTGTCCAGCGCGATCTCGACCATCTGGCCGAACGTCTGCTCACGCTCCTGCGACGTGGTCTTCTCACCGGTCTTGATGTGGTCGCTGACGGTCAGGATGGTCAACGCGCGGGCCTTGAAGCGCGCCGCGATCGTGTAGAGCGCCGCCGACTCCATCTCCACCGCCAGCACGCCGTAGTCGGCGAGCCTGTCGTACAGGTCCGGCCGGTCCGTGTAGAAGGCGTCCGCCGCCAGGATCGGCCCCACCCGCATGCTGATGCCGCGCCGCTCGGCCACCTCGACCGAGGTACGCAGCAGCCCGAAGTCGGCCACCGGGGCGTAGTCGATCAGCCCGTCGAAGCGCATCCGGTTCATGTTCGAGTCGGTGGACGAGCCGATCGCCGCCACCACGTCGCGCAGCTGCAGATCCTCGGTCAGCGCGCCGCAGGAGCCGACCCGGATCAGCGACTTCACGCCGTACTCGTTCACCAGCTCGTGGGCGTAGATGGAGGCGGACGGCATGCCCATGCCGGAACCCTGGACCGACACGTCGACGCCGTTCCACCGGCCGGTGAAGCCCAGCATGCCGCGCACCGTCGTGTAGCAGCGGGCCCCCTCCAGGTAGGTCTCCGCAATCCACTTGGCCCGCAGCGGGTCGCCCGGCATCAGGACCCGCTCGGCGATCTCTCCCGGCTCAGCGCCGATGTGCGTACTCATGGCAAAGATCCTGCCAGGCCGGGCCGAGGGATACCGGTTCGGCGTCCAAGCCGGCGGTCCTGTACCCTCGTCGGCGGTGGCGTGTCCGAGCGGCCTAAGGAGCACGCCTCGAAAGCGTGTGAGGGTTTACGCCCTCCGAGGGTTCAAATCCCTCCGCCACCGCTCGTGAACAGCGAGAACGCCCGGTCGATCCGCGAGGATCGCACCGGGCGTTCCGCGTTCCGGGTCAACTCCCGGCGAAGTCCTCGCCGAGCAGCGCGCGGATCCGGCTCAACGCCCGGGCATCCCGCATCTTCACCGCCGACACGGAGATGCGCAGGATCTTGGCGACGGTGGCGACGCTCTGGTCCTCCCAGTGCCGCAGCACCACGATCGCTTGGTCCCGAATCGGCAGCGTCGCCAGCGCGGTCATCAACGCGACGTGCAGGTCCGTCGTCGCCGCCGGTTCCGGCCGCTCGGGGAGGTCGGCGCAGACCACCTCGGTGCCGCTGCGCCGGCTCCGCTGGTCGAAGACGGCGTTCATGAGCACCCGGCGGCTGTACGCGTCGAGGTTCGCGGCGTGCCGGATGCGGGCCCATGAGGCGTACATCCGGGTGAACGTGATCTGGGTCAGGTCCTGGGCGAGGTGCCAGTCCCGGCACATGAGGTAGGCGGTGCGTCTCAGCCGGGGCGCAGTCGCCGCGACGAACGCGCTGAAGTCCTCGTCCCGGGTGCTGCGCTCACGGCGACGGGCGGCGCTCCACCGGGCCAGCGGTCCGGCCGGGCGTTCGGCGGACGGCGTTGCGCGTACGTCGATCTGCCCGCTGGTCACTCACCCTCCCCGGAGCCCGAGTGCGCCGGGCACGGACCGCCCAGGATCTGATCGACGCCGTCCCGGTCGTGGAAGTTCGCCACGAGTTCTGAGTAGTCCTTCGCCTTCGTCAGTGCGACCTGGAAGGACTCAGGCATCTGCTCCGGTTTGACCGCGTCGACCAGATCCGGGTTGTTCCGGTACATCTCCTTGAATCTGGCGTACGCCTCGTCCCGGCTCTGGAACGTCACGCTCCGCACGAGCGGAGCCGACCGGAGCGCGTCGCGCAGGTCGAGTCGCTGCTGATCAGTGATGTCATGTTGCAGGAAGACGCGAATGTCGACCGGCTCGTCACCCCACTGCCGCTCACAGGTTGGGTCGGCGGAGGGCATCAGCGCGCCGGCCGCCACCACCGGCGGCACCGGTTCCCTCGATGCCGGCGTCAGGTTCAGGGCGACCAGGACGGCGGCGATCGTGACGAGACAGGCCCCCGCGCTTCCGGTGACCAGCCGGCGTCTGCGTCGCAGCGCGGCGCCCCCGGCCATGGCCTCCTGGGCCAGGTCTCCGGCCGGGGGTGTGGGTTCCACCCCGAGTGCCCGCTCGAAGAGCACATGCAGTTTCTGGTCCACAACTCGCTCCTGGTGTCCGACGGCGTCCTCTCTTAGGGACCGGTCGAGTCGCCGCATCGGTCACACCGGAGCTCCGGCGGCCGGGTCAGCAGGTGCCGTAGCCCTCGTCGAAGAGGCGGCGGGCCCAGTCCGCGTACCCGGCGATCGTGGCCGGCGGGTTGGTGAGCGCCTGGCTGCTGCGGCGGGCGTCCGGGCGGAGCTGAGTACTCGGCCCCTAGGTATCCGGGCTCGTGTATCTGCGGTGTCCTGCGGGTTAGTGTCAGCGTCCGCACAAGGGAGGAATCGCTGTGGTTTTCACGCCTGAACAACCGTTGGCACCCGCCGGACCGGTCATGTCCCGTTCCGGTGGCTCCTTTCGTCCGCACCTGATCTGGGAGGCGGTGCTGCTGGCGCTGACCGTCGTCGCCGCGGTGGTGTGGTCCTCCCAGGACGGGTCGCGGCTGTCGCCGCTGGTGTTCAACATCGCCTCCGCCGGCCTGCTGGCGACCGCCTTCGCGTTGTCGCTGCGCACCGCCACGCCCAACCTCGCAGTAGTTGCCGTCGCGGCACTCGCCGGCCTGACGTACGCGGAGGTGCTCGACGCCGGCGCCCCGGTCCTCGTCGCGGCGGTCGCCGCGATCGCCGCCGCGGCGTTCTTCGGTCTGGGGATGGGCCTGATCGCCGGGCTGCTGCGGGCGCCCGGGTGGGCGGTGTCGCTGGGCGGGCTGGCCCTGACGCAGGGCATTCTGCTCGCCACCACCGGCAGCGGCGGTCCGCGGCGGCTCGCGAGCGAAGGTTGGATCCGGTCCGACGGTGCCGGGGCCGGGTGGCTGGTGCTGTTTCTCATGCTGTCGATCGGCGGCGCGGTGGTGTGGTCGATCCCGGCGGTGCGGCGGGCGCTGAGCGGCAACCGGGTCGTCGCCGGGGAGCCGCCGTCGCCGTTCGGTGCACGGCTGCTGGGCGCGGTCATCGGCCTGGGCGGTTCCAGCCTGATCGCGGGCGCGGCCGGAGTCCTGCTGGCCGGCCGGATCGGCGGCGCAACCCCATCGGCCGACATCGGCCTGCTGACGTTGGTGGCCGGCGCCGTCCTGCTCGGCGGCGTGAGCGTGGCCGGCGGGCGGGGCGGCTTCGCGGGCACCGTGCTGGGGGTCACCCTGCTGTGCCTGGTGCAGATGACCATCCTCGTCGCGGACGGCCCCCGGTGGCTGTCGACGGTCGTCTTCGCGCTGGCGATCCTCGTCGGCCTGGGCGTCAGCCGGGCGCTGGAGGCCCTGCAACCGGCACTGCCCGCGAGCGTGCCGGGCGCCGGGCCGGCCGAGCCGTTGCGAAAGTACTGACCGCTGTCAGTTCGGCCGGGCGTTTCTGTTACCGGGACGCGGTCAGCGCGGGTACCGGCGACGAGCACTGCCGGAACATGATTCTCCCGTTGGTGACCTCGGGGCCGGTGCACCTCTTCAGCAGGAGACCCTGCCCGCCGCCGAACCTGTCCTGGCGGGAGTCGGTGGTCACCTCCACCGTGCCGTCTCCGCCGACGACGTAGAGGGTCGGGATCGGGTCGCCTTCGGTCGTCGGCGAGGTCACGGCGAGGCGGGCGGGGCGGTGCGCCTCGACGGCGTCGAGGAAGCAGGTGATCGCGGCTTCCGGTATGCGGTCCATGAGCCCGAGCATGTGATCGCCGCAGTTCGCTGTGGCTCCCGCGCCGACGGGGGACGGGGCGTCCGTACCGCCGTTGTTCGTCGCGGCCACGCCGGCTGACACTGTCGCCACTGTCAGGACCGCGACGAGCGCCACGCCACCTGCCGTCCGTCGTCGGCGCAGGCGCTCGCCGCGGGCGCGGACCCGCTCGGGCGGTGCCAGGTTCAGGGCGGCGGTGTCGTCCTCCAGCGCCGCGATGGCCTCACGGATGCGTGCTGACATCGGAATCCTTCCGCTCGTCGTCGGCGGCGAGCAGCGGGGCGAGCGCCGTTCGCGCGCGGGACAGGTAGACCTTGACGGTGCCGGCGGGCATTCCGGTGGTCTCGGCGATCTCGCTGATCGGCAGGTCGGAGAGGTAGTGCAGGACCACCACCCGCCGCTGCGACTCCGGCAGCCGCCGCAGCGCCGCCAGCACCGCGACCCGGTCCGGCGACGGCTCCGGAGCTTCGGGCGGCGGGCCGAGTCTCGCCCGGGCGGTGAGCCAGCGCCGGACGCTGCGCCACCGGTTGGCGGCCAGCCGCCACGCAACCGTCCGTACCCAGGCTTCGGGCGAGTCGTAACTCGACAGCGACGACCAGCGGGTCCAGGCGCGTGCATACGCCTCCTGCACGACGTCCTGTGCCTCGCCGAGATCGCCGCAGACCGCGTAGACCTGGTGCAGGACCCGGGCCGAGGTCGCCGCGTAGAAGGCGTCGAAGTCGTCGCTCGTGCCCATTCGCACCGTCCCTCTCCCTGGCCGTCACACATACACACACCGCCAGGGGGCCACCGGTTACAGCCAGGTGGTCGAGCCGAATGTCAGCAGGGGCCGTAGCCCTCGTCGAAGAGGCGGCGGGCCCAGTCCGCGTACCCGGCGATGATCTCGCGGACGGTGACGCCGTCGTGCAGGAAGAGGTACGCGCGGTCGCCGTCGCGGGCGAGCAGCCCGGCGAAGCGGTGACTGCCGGGCGGCGCCGGCAGGTCGGTGGCGCCGGGGTACGCGGCGCGGACCTCGCCGATCGGTGTGCCGGCGCTGATGCCCTCGGGTGTGCTCATCGGGTCGTCCAGCCAGAGCAGGACGAGCCGGTCGTCGACGAAGATCGGGCTGACCGCCCCGTGCCCGACGAGCGCGTGGCCGCATGCTTCCTCGTCGGCGCGCAGCACGCCGCGGCGGGTCAGGTCCGCCTCGGTGGCGCCGAACTCCGCGTCGCGCAGGCCCTCCAGGCTGACCACCTGGGTGGCGCCGACGGGCCGGGCCGGCCACTGTGGATGAACGCCGCTGCCCGCCACGGACGCGGCAGCAAGCAGTGCGGCGATAAAGCCGAATTGTCGTAATTTCATGCAATCCCCCAGTCACCAACGGGACCGGGGCGATGAGGTTGCTGGTGCTGGCCGGATTGGCGAAGTTCCCACTCTTCGGCCAGCTCGTCCCAGTAGTCGGCAGACAGCCCGCGCCGGCCGTGCGTCAGCCAGCCGTCGGTGTCGCGCTCCAGGTGCAGGCCCAGCTCGGCGAACGGGTCGATCCACGCGCCCGGCTCCGCGCCCAGCCTGGCCAGCGCCGTGTTGATCGGCCACTCGGCACGCGGCCGGTCCAGCGCGGCGTCGTACCGTGGCCCCCAGCTCACCTCGCCGCCCAGCCACACCACCGCCGACTGGTGGCCCAGCCCGCCCGCGAACTCCGCCTCCAGGTACGCCACCGGGCCGCTGGTCGACCAGCGGGCCAGCACCTCCGCCAGCGGCGGCGAGAGCACCAGCCGGAACGGACGCTCGGCGCGCGGCTCGTCGGTGGCGAAGTCCGGCAGCCCGCCGGTCAGCTCCTGCACCAGTTGCGGGGTCACAGGCAGCAGCGCGAAGTCCTGGCGGAGTGCGGCGAGCACCGCGTGGTCCAGGTCGGCGGTCTGCTCGCGAAGCAGCTCGACGTCGGCGACCACGGCGCTGAGCTGGTAACTCATCCGGTCCTCTCGGCGTCCACAGGCTGTGGATGGAACATGTGTACGACGGTCTCAGGTGGTTCCGTTGGTCAGATACCTCGGGCGTCCGTCGCTCAGCGCGGCCACCGCGTGACGCAGCCGATGCCAAACGTACGGGCGAAGCAGCGCCTGCGCATCATCGAGCGCAACGAATCGTGCGTCGGCCAGTTCGCCGTCAGCCGGTTTCAACGGCTCGGCGGGAGGCGGTGCACCGCCGTCGAAGATGAACATCAGGCTGTCGTCCCACGGGCCGTGCGGTGAGACCCAGTCCACCACCAGCAACGGTCCGACGCGCAGTTCGAGACCCAACTCCTCGCGCACCTCCCGCTCGGCGGCCAGGTGCGGCGGCTCGTTCGCCTCCGCCATGCCGCCCGGCAGGTCCCAGTCCGGCTTGTAGCGCGGATCTACCAACAGGACGTCGCCGTCACCGTTGCGCAGCAGTACGTCGGCTCCCACCCGCTTCCGGGGCTGCCGCGCGTTGCCCTCGGCGAGGTGGACCTGCCAGGCTGCTGGATCTCGCTCGTACAGGGGACGCTCGTCGGCCATACCGACGATTGTCGGCCGTCCTCACGCCGTCGGCAGCGGCAGCGCCACCCATCGCCGCTCCCGGATGGTGTCGCGAAGCCGGTCCAGAAGCCGTGGCACGTCCGGGCACCCGACGGCATGCGACCGCAGCAGCAGTGCGAGATGTCTGAGCTGGTCGAGGACGACTGCCGAGCCCAGACCATGGGTGAGTTCGACGGTCTGGTGTGTCAGGTCGCACGCTTCCTCGATCCGTGCCTGTCCGACAAGCGCGGTGGCCAGGAGCATCCGGGCGAGCGCCTGACTCCGCACGCGGTGGGCCGGCCGGTCGGCGGCGCTGCCGTTGAGGATTCCGAGAGCGGCCGTGACGTCACCGAGGCGAAGCAGACACCGCGCCGACTCGATCTCGAATGAGGTGCGGTCGAACGGACTCAGCCATTCGGTGGGTGGAGGTGCCGCCTCCGCGAAGGCGGCCTCAGCCCGGTGAAGGGAAGCGTGGCAGTCGGCGGTGAGACCTGCTGCGGCGAGGCCGCGCGCCTGCAAGGCGAGAAGACGGGCGCGTATCAGAGCACCGGCGTCCTCTTGAGCGATGGCCCCGAGCCCGTCCCTGGCGTGTGAGATCGCGGCCTCCGCGTTTCCGCCGTGGCAGGCGAGGTGGCTCAGGCTTCCGTGCACCTGCGCCACCAACAGCGCGTCTCTGCTGTCGACGGCGAGCGCCAAGGCGTCGAGGAAGTGCCGTCTACTCGTCGTGCTGTCCCCGGAATCGTGAGCCATCCAACCGGCCATCTCGTGGAGGGCAGCGGTCGCCATGAGCACCTGCGGGGAGACGGCAGGAGGGCGACCCGCCGGCACGGAGAAGAGGGCGAGGTGCGCCAGTACGGTGCTGTAGAGGTTCTTGCCGCCAACCTGACGATCTGCGGACCGGAGTGCGCGGATCAGGTGAGGACCCACCTCCACGACATCGGCCGGCGCCGAGGCGTCGCCCGGCGTGGCCGGTAGTCGGAACCACAAGGTGTGCACGGGTATCCGCAGCACGCGGGCCCAATGTGCCAGTCGGTCGAGGTGCACCACCGCTGGTCCGTTCTCGATACGGCTCAGTTGCGCCTGTGTCATCCCGAACCAGCCGGCGACCGTGGCCTGCGGCAGCGGCTGTCGCCCGTGGTAAGGGTGGTGACGGTAGGCGCGGACAACGCGACCGAGGTGACGATCCGCAAGCGCCTGGTGAAGCGGTTCGTGGGACCAGAAGCTGCGTGGAACGTCAGGGGCGGCGACGATGCGGTCCCGCTCCGCTCGTTGACAGGGAGCGCACCGTCCCGAGTCGTTGTCGGCGGCCAGGCTGGCTCCGCAGCGAGTACAACTGGTTCGCTTCGACGCGGCGGTCACTCGCTTATTCAACCCGTTCCGTGACTGTCGGTTATACGTACAACGCATAACCGGTCATGACTACGACGAGAGCTCTGACGTCCCACGTACGAGAATCGCGTGATCGACCTCGTCGGAGGCTGTCGTATCGGGGCGGCGGCGTTCGTAGCAGGAGTGACAGTGGCCCGAGCGGCGGCCCGGAAGGCGAAAGAGGAATCGATGGCGCAGTATCTGATCTCCGTACTCGACGACACGACCGGCTCGGCCACCGAGGCGGAGATGGCCGCGATCGGTGAGTTCAACGAGCGGTTGCGCGCCGGCGGCCACTGGGTCTTCGCGGGTGGCCTCGCGGCACCCGAGACGGCCACAGTCGTGGACGCGCGGGACGGGAACCCGGTGTTCACCGACGGCCCCTACCTGGAGACGAAGGAGTACGTCGGCGGGTTCTGGATCATCGAGGCGCCGGACTTCGACGTGGCGCTCCCACTCGCCGCGCTGGCGTCGCAGCGGTGCAACAGGCGGGTCGAGCTGCGGCCGTTCCTGAGCGCGTGACCGACGTCCGCGAGGTGCTCACCCGGGTCCACCGCGAGGAGTGGGCCCGGGTGGTCGCCACGCTCGCCCGGCGCATCGGCGACCTCGACGTCGCCGAGGAGATGACCGCCGAGGCGTTCGCCGCCGCGGTCGAACGCTGGACGGCCGACGGCGTACCGCCGAACCCCGGAGCGTGGCTCACCACCACCGCGTACCGCCGGGCCGTCGACCGGATCCGGCGCGAGAGCCGGCGGGAGGAGAAGCACCGGGAGGCGCTGATGCTGGCCGACACCCCGGAACCGCTCGGTGTCATCGACGACGACCGGCTCCGCCTGATCTTCACCTGCTGCCACCCGGCGCTGGCCGTGGAAGCGCGGGTGGCGCTGACGCTGCGCCTGGTCGGCGGACTCACCGTGCCGGAGATCGCCCGGGCGTACCTGGTCCAGGAAGCCGCCATGAGCAGGCGGATCACCAGGGCCAAGACGAAGATCAAGGCGGCCGGCATCCCGTACCGGGTGCCGTCCCGCGACGACCTGCCGGCCCGGATCACCGGCGTGCTCGCCGTCCTCTACCTGATCTTCAACGAGGGCTACCTCACCTCCGACCCCGCCAAGGAGGCGGTGCGTGCCGACCTGACCGGCGAGGCGATCCGGCTCACCCGGCTGGTCCGCACGCTGCTGCCCGACGACCACGAGGTCACCGGGCTCCTGGCGCTGATGCTGCTGACCGAGGCCCGCCGGCCCGCCCGGGTCTCCGCGACCGGCGAACTCGTCGTCCTCGCCGAGCAGGACCGCAGCGCCTGGGACCGCGACCTCATCGCCGAGGGGCACGCCCTGGTCCGCGCGTGCATCGCCACCGGCCGGCCGCCGGGCCGCTACCAGATCCTGGCCGCGATAAACGCCGTACACACCGACGCCCGCGACGCGCGGGACACCGACTGGTCGCAGGTCGCCGCGCTCTACGACCATCTGGTACGCGTCGACCCGTCGCCGATCGTGCGACTCAACCGGGCGGTGGCGGTCGCCGAACTGGACGGGCCGCAGGTCGCGCTCGCCGAGGTGGAGGGGTTGCCGCTGGACGGCTATCACGCGTACCACGCCACGCGGGCCGAGCTGCTGCGGAGGATGGGGCGGGGCGGGGAGGCGCGGGAGGCGTACGACCGGGCGATCGAGTTGGCGGGAAACAGCGCGGAGACGGCGTATTTGAGGCGGCGGCGGGACCAGTTGGGCGGCTGGTGAGCGCCCTGCGCGAACGGCTTCTAGCCGAGTTCCTTGGCATGCGGTAAGCCGTGCACGCCCCACCATGCCTCGATGCTGACACCGTGCCCCAGGCCGGCATCCACGGTGTGGTGCAGGCCAAGGTCGACGATGCGATCGTCGTGTGGGCTGAACGGATTGGCGAGGTCTGCCCCCAACACTGGACCGAAGGAGTCGAGCAACGGCTTCCAGAGGTTGGTCCAGGTGCGACCAGGGCCGGTGGTGAGACTTAGCTGCATCCATACCGGGCCGGGGTCGGCCGGAACGACACGCGCCGCCAGCAGTTCCCGCAGCTCCTCTTTCCATGCCTTGTGTTCGTATGAACCGACCAGGTGAGTGGTGAGCCGGGGCCGCAAGGCTGTCTGTGCGACCTCATGACCGCCGATCTCGCTCAACCCTCGCCTGGTGTCCGGACGGTGAAGAGCTTGGCTTGAATTCGATCCTTGAGAATGTCGAAGGGTCCGACGGATTCTTGGACGTCGAGAGCGATTTTCTCGTCCGAGTGCCGGTAGTCGTCGTAGTAATCCGAGTAACGCTTCCCTGGGGCGCCCGCAACGACAGGGTCGGCGTAGGCGAGGACGACGTACTTGGACAGCCCTGGGACCGACTTTCGATCGTGGAGTTGCTGAACGCACCTCTGGAACTCGTGCAGGTTCTGGAGGCTGGGACCACCCTTGAAGCCGGACGAGACGCCCGTATAGGGGTCAAACCGCTGCGGGTGCACGTAGAACTTGAACTCGACGAACGCCTTCTCGTCGCCGCTATGCAAGACGAGGTCGATTCGTTCGCACTCCACGAACGGCTCCACGCCCTCGTCGACGCCAGGCACATGCCGGCAGAAGAAATAGCGAAAGACCGACTCGTTCCAGCTGGCCAGCGGCGCCCGTCGGAGTTCGCCGGGCATGAACTCGATGGTGCGGCGGAAGGTTGACCGGACAATCCCATCCAGGCTCTGCCCCATCGACGGAACGTATCAGCCTGGCTTCTGGGCAGCGCTGAGGACAGGGCGGCGAGCCGGAACGACCGCAGAGATGACGAAGGGCCGGTCCCTGACGGGGCCGGCCCTCGCGTACGTGCTGCTCAAGCGAGCGGAGGATACGAGATTCGAACTCGTGAGGGTGTAAACCCAACACGCTTTCCAAGCGTGCGCCCTAGGCCTCTAGGCGAATCCTCCGCGAGCCAGGATACAGGTCTCCCGACGGCGGGCCACCCCACCCTCCCGGAAGATCCACAAGGCTTCGGGTAGGCTTGGCGTCACCTCCCGTGCGGCGGTACCTCGTGAACCTCCCCAGGGCCGGAAGGCAGCAAGGATAAGCGAGCTCTGCCGGGTGCACGGGAGGCCTTTCTGTCTCCCGGGCCGGGTAACGTCGCTGCGGGTCGGGTCACGGGGTGGTGGGTGGTCACCCGGGGCCGACCGGCGCAGAATGGCTCGGTCGAGAGGAGGCGGGACGGGTGGCACTGGCCCTTTACCGCAAGTACCGGCCGCGGACGTTCGCCGAGATCATCGGCCAGGACCACGTCACCGAGCCGTTGTCGCAGGCGCTGCGCAGCGGCCGGCTGAATCACGCGTACCTCTTCTCCGGCCCTCGGGGCTGCGGCAAGACCTCCAGCGCCCGGATCCTGGCCCGCTCGCTCAACTGTGAGCAGGGCCCCACCCCCGAGCCGTGCGGGCAGTGCGATTCCTGCCGCGAGCTGGCCACCGACGGCGCCGGCTCGATCGACGTGATCGAGATCGACGCGGCCAGCCACGGTGGTGTGGACGACGCCCGTGAGCTGCGGGAGAAGGCGTTCTTCGCGCCGGCCCGCAGCCGCTTCAAGATCTACGTCATCGACGAGGCGCACATGGTCTCGTCGGCCGGCTTCAACGCGCTGCTCAAGCTGGTCGAGGAGCCCCCGGAGTACGTCAAGTTCATCTTCGCCACCACCGAGCCGGAGAAGGTCCTCGGCACGATCAAGTCGCGGACCCACCACTACCCGTTCCGGCTGATCCCGCCGAAGGTGCTCCGCCCCTATCTTGAGCAGCTGTGCGAGGCCGAGGGCGTCACTGTCGACCCGGCCGTCTTCCCGCTGGTGGTCCGTGCCGGTGGCGGCAGCGCCCGGGACAGCCTCTCCGTACTCGACCAGCTCATCGCCGGCGCCGGCCCGGAGGGTGTCGGCTACGCGCGGGCCGCCGCGCTGCTCGGCGTCACCGACTCCGCGCTGATCGACGAGATGTGCGACGCGCTCGCCGCCGGTGACGGCGCCGCCGCGTACGCCACAGTCGACCGGGTCGCCGAGGCCGGCCACGACCCGCGCCGCTTCGCCTCCGACCTGCTGGAACGCCTGCGCGACCTGATCGTGCTCCAGCAGGTGCCGGATGCCGCCGCCAAGGGCCTCATCGACGGCCCGGCCGACCAGATCGAGCGGATGGCCGCGCAGGCGCAGCGCCTCGGCCCGGCCACGCTGTCCCGCTGCGCGGACATCGTGCACAACGGCCTGGTCGAGATGCGCGGCACCACAGCGCCCCGGCTGCTGCTGGAGCTGATCTGCGCCCGCATGCTCCTGCCCGGCGCGGACGACTCGTCCGGCGGCCTGCTCCAGCGCCTGGAGCGGATGGAACGCCGGCTGACGCTGGGCGGCGCCGAGCTGCCGCCGGCCGCCGCCGACTCCGCACACCCCACCCCGACCTCTGAGGTACGCCCGGCGCCTCCCGCCCCGGGCGCGGCTGCCGCCGCGATCCACGCGGACACCGCCGGCATGCCGGCGGCTCCCGGTGCCCCGACTGGTGCCGCTGCCGCCCGCGCCGCTGCCGCCGGTTCCCGCAGCGCCGCACCCGGTTCCCGTCCGGCCCCCGCAGTGGCGGAACCAGCAGGTTCCCCGGCACCGGCCGTGCCCGATCGGGCTACCGTCGACGACCCGGCCGTCGCCTCGGACGCCCCCGCCCGCCGCCCGGTGCCGCCGTCCGCGGTGATGCCGGATCCGGCCACGCCCGAGCCGCCCCGCCCCGGCGCGGCGAATCCGGGGGCGCTCGACGCGGTGGCGGTGCGCCGGGTCTGGCCCGAGGTGGTCGGCAAGGTGAACCGGAGCAACAAGCGGATCGCCGCGCTGATGCGTGACGCGGTGGTGCGTGACCTGGACGGCGACACGCTCGTGCTGACCGTGAAGTCGACGGTGCTGGCGAAGATGATGGCCGACCACGCCGCCGTGCTGACCGACGCGCTCTACGAGGAGTTCGGCGGTCGCTGGCAGATCCGCTGCGAGGTGGCGGGCGAGCGTGGCGCAGCCTCGCTCGGTGGCCCGTCCCGCCCGTCCGGCACGGCGCGGCCAAGCGATTCCGCGCCCGACCGGGCCCCGGCCCGCCCGGCGTCCGATCCGACGGGTTCGGCGTCCGGCCGACCGGACTCCGGCGCGGCCGGCACCGCTCAGGCGCGCTCCGATTCCGGCAGCGCGGCCGACTTCTCCCACTCGACCGCACCCGACGCGAGCCGTCCCGGCTCGGCGGACGCCGGACCGGGCCGTCCCGACTCCGGTGCTGCCGGTCGTCCGGCATCCGCCGGTCTCGGTGACGCCCCGGGGCAGCCGCTGTCCGGCTCGGCGGATGCCACGGCCGACCGGACCAGCGGGAGTCAGGGCGCGGGAAGCCAGGCCACCGGGAGCCAGGGCGGGGGACCGGCGGGCCGGGCCGGGACCGGCTCGGCCGGTGCCACGGGCAACCGAACCACCGGGAGCCAGGTCGCGAGCGGGCAGGCCGACGAGGACGACTGGCCGGAGCCGGTCCGCCCCGGTGGCGCGGCCACCAGTGCCGCTTCGGCGGCGACGGCCGTGGACGGGGAGGACTGGCCGGCGGCGGCGCGTCCGGGCGGGGGCACAGCCACCGCAACCGCCCCTGTCGTCGTACCCAAGCCTGCTGCACCCGCGACGGCGCCGGCCGGTGGGGCGAGGCCGGCGGGCGGCGGGCCGAAGAACAGCGCGATCGCGGCGGCGCGTGCGGCTGCGGCGGCGGCTGCTGCGGGCGGCGGCCCCGGCAAGGGGTCGCGCGCGGCGCAGCCGGCGCGGAAGACGGCCGATGCCGAGTGGGCGGGCGAGCCGCCCTACGACCCGGACTTCGACGGCCCGGTGCGGGGCGGGCGGGCGCCCGCCGCGGCGCCGGCCTACGAGGGGTTCGACCCGGGCGACGAGCCGCTTGACGACGTGATCGACGAGCGGACGGCCCGGCAGTCGAGCGAGGAGCAGGCGGTTCAGCTGCTGCGTGAGACGTTCGGGGCCGAGAAGATCGACGAGGTGGACGCGCGCTGAGCGCGCGCCGACCGTGAGGAAGCGGCGCCGCGGCCCGACTAGGCTGGGCGCGGCCGAGCAGACGAGTGGAAGAAGGAGCGGTCCGTGCGCCCAGGTGGACAGCCGAACATGCAGCAGATGCTGAAGCAGGCGCAGAAGATGCAGCAGCAGATCGCCAAGGCCCAGGCCGAGCTGGCCGAGGCGGAGCTGACCGGCACCGCCGGCGGTGGCCTGGTCACCGCGACAGTCGCCGGCACCGGTGAGCTGAAGGCGATCAAGATCGACCCGAAGGCGGTCGACCCGGAGGACGTGGAGACGCTTGAGGACCTGGTCGTCGCCGCCATGCACAACGCGGCCGAGGCGGCCCGCGAGCTGACCGAGAAGAAGATGGGCCCGCTCGCGGGCGGCATGGGCGGCCTCGGCCTGCCCGGGTTCTGAGCCGGCAGATGTACGAGGGTGCCATCCAGGATCTGATCGACGAACTGGGCCGGCTGCCGGGCGTGGGCCCGAAGAGCGCCCAGCGGATCGCGTTCCACGTCCTGTCGGCGGATCCGGCCGACGTGAACCGGCTGGCCGGTGCGCTGCGCAAGGTCAAGGACCTGGTCCGGTTCTGCACGACCTGCTACAACGTGGCCGAGTCGGAGCAGTGCCGGATCTGCCGCGACGCCCGGCGTACCGACGAGGTGCTCTGCGTGGTCGAGGAGCCCAAGGACGTGGTGGCGATCGAGCGGACCGGCGAGTTCCGCGGGCGCTACCACGTGCTCGGTGGCGCGATCAATCCGCTGGAGGGCATCGGCCCGGACAACCTGCGGATCCGTGAGCTGATGACCCGCCTCGGCAGTGGTTCGGTGCGTGAGCTGATCCTCGCCACCGACCCGAACACCGAGGGCGAGGCGACCGCCACCTATCTGGCGCTGATGGTCAAGCCGATGGGGATCGCGGTGACCCGGCTGGCGAGTGGGTTGCCGGTCGGCGGCGATCTGGAGTACGCCGACGAGATCACGCTGGGCCGGGCCTTCGAGGGGCGCCGAGCCGTCTGAGTTGTGCCGCGTCGCTTCCGGCGGGTGCCCTGCGGGGTGCCCGCCGGACGCGTTTCCACGCCGGACCCGGGCGCCCGCCGATCTGACACGAACGTGCGTCCGGGACCGGATCGACGTAACAAATTCGGCCTTCAAACCGACGAAAGTTCGGTACGGGACAGTGTTCTCCTTCGAATCGATTGCCTCGCTCCAGAACAGACACGATTCGATACCAACCCGCCCCCCGCCCGTTTCCGCGCCGTCCAACCGAGGGCTAAGGTCTGCGCACATCGGTGACCCTGTCACCACGTTGTTCGTACCCCCAAGGACGAGGTGAAGCACCATGCGTGCATCCAGGCCGAAGGTCGCAATCGCGGCCATCGCGGTCGCGGCCCTCGCGGTTGCAGGCTGCGCCGAGAGCGACCGTGAGAGTGGCTCCGGAGATAGCAAGAAGGACACCCTCGTCTTCGGCGTCGCCGGAGACCCGAAGGTGCTCGACCCCAGCTTCGCCAGCGACGGTGAGTCGCTGCGCGTGGCGCGCCAGGTCTTCGAGACGCTGGTCCGTCCGGAGGAGGGCGGCACCAAGGTGACGCCGGGTCTCGCGGAGTCCTGGACCCCGGACGCGGCGGGCACCACCTGGACCTTCAAGCTCCGCTCGGGCGTGAAGTTCCACGACGGCACCGACTTCAACGCCGAGGCCGTCTGCGCCAACTTCGACCGCTGGTACAACGCCAAGGGCCTCATGCAGAGCCCGGACGTGACCGCGTACTGGCAGGACGTCATGGGCGGGTTCGCCAAGAACGAGGACCCGGAGCTGGGGCCGAGCCTCTTCAAGTCCTGCACCGCCAAGGACGCCACCACTGTGGACCTCGCGTTCACCCGGGTCTCCAGCAAGATCCCGGCCGCGCTGATGCTGCCGTCGTTCTCGATCCAGAGCCCCAAGGCGATGGAGCAGTACGACGCCAGCAACGTGACCGGCACCGCCGAGGACATCAAGTACCCGGCGTACGCGA
Source organism: Micromonospora echinospora (assembly GCF_014203425.1). NCBI lineage: Bacteria > Bacillati > Actinomycetota > Actinomycetes > Micromonosporales > Micromonosporaceae > Micromonospora > Micromonospora echinospora. The sequence continues at coordinate 189,879 of NZ_JACHJC010000001.1, read as the reverse complement.
TGGAGCACCCGACCGGCACCGGTCCGTTCAAGTTCAAGGCGTGGGACATCGCGAACAAGACGCTCACCATCGAGCGCAACGACGACTACCACGGCGACAAGGCCAAGCTGAAGACCATCATCTTCAAGACGATCTCGGACGAGAACGCCCGCAAGCAGGCGCTCCGCTCGGGTGACATCCAGGGCTACGACCTGGTCGGCCCGGCGGACGTGGAGCCGCTGAAGAAGGAGGGCTTCAACGTCCTCACCCGGCCCGCCTTCAACATCCTCTACCTGGCGATCAACCAGAAGGGGAACCCGAAGCTGGCCGACCTGAAGGTCCGGCAGGCCATCGCGCACGCGCTGAACCGGCAGGCGCTCGTCGACTCGAAGCTGCCCCCGGGCGCCAAGGTCGCGATGAACTTCTTCCCGGACACCGTCGAGGGCTGGAACGGCGACGTCACCAAGTACGACTACGACCCGGCCAAGGCCAAGGCTCTGCTGGCCGAGGCGGGCGCGTCGAACCTGACGCTGCGGTTCCACTACCCGACCGAGGTCACCCGGCCGTACATGCCGAACCCGAAGGACATCTTCGAGCTGCTCTCGGCGGACCTCAAGGCGGTCGGCATCAACGTCCAGGCCATCCCGCTGAAGTGGAGCCCGGACTACCTGAACGCCACCACCTCCGGCAACAAGCACGACCTGCACTTCCTCGGCTGGACCGGTGACTACGGCGACGCGTACAACTTCATCGGGACCTTCTTCGACCGCCAGAAGGACGAGTGGGGCTTCAACAACCCCGCGCTCTTCACGCAGTTCAAGGACGCCGACACCACCGCCGACGTGGCGGCCCGGACGGAGAAGTACAAGGCGCTGAACAAGACGATCATGGACTTCCTGCCAGGTGTGCCGATCTCGCACTCCCCGCCGGCGATCGTGTTCGGCAAGGACGTGACCGGGGTCAAGGCGAGCCCGCTCACCGACGAGCGGTACTCGAGCGCAGAGTTCAAGTGATCTGAAGGCACCGTACGCGGGCGGGCGCTGTGACCACAGCGCCCGCCCGCACCCCTCCGCACACCCTCCGAGGCGCCCGTGTTCCGGTTCATCGTCAGACGCCTGCTACAGCTGATACCAACGCTGTTGGGGCTCTCCGTCCTGCTGTTCATCTGGCTCCGCCGGCTTCCCGGCGGACCCGAGACCGCGATCCTCGGTGAACGGGGCACGCCCGAGACGCGCGCCGCGATCCGGCGCAACCTCGGCCTCGACGAGCCGATCCTGGTCCAGTACGCCCGCTTCCTGCGGCGGATGATCCGGCTCGACCTGGGCACCTCGACCGGCACGAAGCGGGCTGTCACCACAGAGTTCGTGGAGCGGTTCCCCGGCACCGTCGAGCTGACCGTCATGGCCCTGGTGCTGGCGGTCGGCATCGGGATCCCGCTCGGCTACCTCGCCGCACGCCGCCGCGGCCAGTTCCTCGACCACGCCTCCGTCGGCGGATCGCTCATCGGCATCTGCATCCCGGTCTTCTTCCTGGCGTACGTGCTCAAGGCGATCTTCGCCGAGAACCTGGGCTGGTTCCCCTCCAGCGGCCGGCAGGACCCGACCATCGGGGCGACCCGGGTCACCAACTTCTTCGTCCTCGACGGGATCATGACCCGCGAGTGGGACGCCGCCGCCGACGCGCTCTGGCACCTCGTGCTGCCGGGCATCGCGCTGGCGAGCATCCCGCTCGCGATCATCGTCCGGATCACCCGGGCCAGCGTCCTGGAGGTGCTCAACGAGGACTTCGTCCGGACCGCCGAGGCCAAGGGCCTGACCGAGCGGACCGTCCGTCGCCGGCACGTGCTGCGTAACGCCATGCTGCCGGTGGCCACCTCGATCGGTCTGCAGGCCGGTCTCCTGCTCTCCGGCGCGGTGCTCACCGAGACCGTGTTCGCCTTCAGCGGCATCGGCGCGTTCGTCGCCGAGTCGATCAGTCAGCGCGACTACCCGGTGCTGATGGGCTTCATCATGATCATTGCGGTGGTGTACGTGCTGGTGAATCTCCTGGTCGACCTCTCCTACAGCGTGATCGACCCGAGGGTGAGGGTGCGATGACCATCACCGGTGGCAAGAAGCGCGAGAAGATCGACCGGCTCGCCGAGCTGTCCGCCCGCGAGGACGAGCAGGGCGTGAGCCTCTGGAAGGAGGCGTTCCGCCGCCTGCGGCGCAACCCGGCGGCCATCATCGGCGTGGTCATCCTGGCGATCTTCGTCCTGGTCGCGGTGGTCGGGCCGTTCTTCGTCCCGTACAGCCCGACGGACTCGATCGGCATCCGCGAAGGGCTGGTCAAGTCCGGCCAGGGCATCATCCCGGGCGTCTCCGCCGACCACTGGCTGGGCTTCGACCACCAGGGCCGGGACGAGTTCAGCCGGCTGATCGTCGGGGCCCGGCAGACGCTGCTCGTCGGCGTGGTCTCCACCCTGATCGGTCTCGCGGTCGGCGCGCTGATCGGTGGCGTCGCCGGCGCGGCGGCCGGGCTGGGCGGACGCTGGGGCCGCTGGATCGACACCACCCTGATGCGCTTCATCGACATGCTGCTGGCCATGCCGAGCCTGCTGCTCGCGGTGAGCATCGCGGCGCTGCTCGGCGCCAGCCTCACCACCGTGATGATCGCTGTCGGTGTGGTGTCCGTGCCGATCTTCGCCCGGCTGCTGCGCGGCTCGATGATCGCGCAGTCCAACAGCGACTACGTGCTGGCGGCGACGGCGCTCGGCGTGAAGCGGTCGAAGATCGCCCTCACCCACGTGGTGCCGAACTCGATCGCCCCGGTCATCGTCCAGGCCACGCTGACGCTGGCGACCGCGATCATCGAGGCCGCCGCGCTCTCCTTCCTCGGCCTCGGCAACCCCGACTCGGCCATCCCGGAGTGGGGCGTCATGCTCGCCGACGCGCAGCCGTACCTGGGCATCCGGCCCGGCCTGGCCATCTACCCGGCGCTCGGCATCATCATCACCGCGCTCGGCTTCACCCTGCTCGGCGAGGCGATGCGCGAGGCCCTCGACCCGAAGCTGCGGAAGTAGGTCAGTCAGTCATGGCACTGCTCGAAGTGGACGACCTCTCCGTCACGTTCGCCCGGCGTGGGCAGCGCACCGTGCACGCGGTGGACGGGGTGTCCTTCTCGGTCGACGCCGGCGAGGTGGTCGGCCTGGTCGGCGAGTCCGGCTGCGGCAAGAGCGTCACGTCGCTGGCGATCATGGGGCTGCTGCCCAAGCAGCCGGGCCTGCGGGTCGGCGGCAAGGCGGTCTTCGACGGCACCGACCTGCTCCAGCTCGACGACCGGTCCCGCCGCGACATCCGCGGCCGGGACGTGGCGATGATCTTCCAGGATCCGCTCTCCTCGCTGAACCCGGTCATCCCGATCGGGCTCCAGGTGACCGAGGTGCTGACCCGCCACCGGGGAATGAAGGGCGAGGCGGCCACCAAGGAAGCCGCCGCGCTGCTCGACCGGGTGGGCATCCCGGACCCGCGCCGCCGGCTCAAGGAGTACCCGCACCAGCTCTCCGGCGGCATGCGGCAGCGGGCGCTGATCGCCATGGCGGTCGCCTGCCAGCCCCGGCTGCTGATCGCCGACGAGCCGACCACCGCGCTCGACGTCACCATCCAGGCGCAGATCCTGGAACTGCTGAAGGACCTGGTCCGCGACTCCGGCACCGCGCTGGTGATGATCACCCACGACCTCGGCGTGGTGGCCGGCATGTGCGACACCATCAACGTGCTCTACGCCGGCCGGGTGGTGGAGACGGCCACCCGCCGTCCGCTGTTCCGCCAGCCCCGGCACCCGTACACCGAAGGTCTGCTCGGTTCGGTGCCCCGCCTGGACGCCGGCCGCGGCGAACGGCTCAACCCCATCCCCGGCTCGGTACGCGACGTGCTGCCCTGGCCGGACGGCTGCGCGTTCGCCCCGCGCTGCGCCCGCCGCGTCGACGAGTGCGTGGGCGAGCCGCCGGAGCTGGTGCTCACCCACGACGCGCGCAGCTACCGCTGCGTCAACCCGGTGCCGATCCCCGGCCTGACCCCGGAGGCGGACGTCCGCGCCACAGAGCCGACGACGGCCGAGCCGGGTACGGTGCCGGCCCAGGCCGAGCCGGCCGACCCGCCCGCGGTGCCCGGCTTCGGACCGGCTCCGCGCGAGGAGGAGACCCCATGAGCGACAACGACATCCTCGTCGAGGTCCGCGACCTGAAGGTGCACTTCCCGATCCGGCGGGGCGTGTTCTTCGACCGGACCGTCGGGCACGTCAAGGCCGTCGACGGGGTCGACCTGAGCATCCCGCGCGGCAAGACGTACGGGCTGGTGGGCGAGTCGGGCTGCGGCAAGTCCACGCTCGGCCGGGCGCTGCTCCAGCTCACCCCGCCGACCGCCGGTGAGGTGAAGTTCGACGGCGTCGAGCTGACCACGCTGCCGGCCGGCAAGCTGCGGACGATGCGCCGCCGGATGCAGATGATCTTCCAGGACCCGATGTCCAGCCTGGACCCCCGGCAGAACGTCGAGTCGATCCTCACCGAGGGCCTCCAGACGCACGGCATCGGCGCCAACCGCGACGACCGGCGACGGATCATCGGCGAGACGCTGGACGCGGTGGGCCTGCCGAAGTGGGCGCTGTCCCGCTACCCGCACGAGTTCTCCGGCGGCCAGCGCCAGCGCATCGGCATCGCCCGCGCGGTGGTCCTCGGCCCGGAGCTGATCGTCGCCGACGAACCGGTCTCCGCGCTCGACGTGTCGATCCAGGCGCAGGTGGTGAACCTGCTGGACGAACTCCAGGAGAGCCTCGGCCTGACCTACCTGGTCATCGCGCACGACCTGGCGGTGGTGCGGCACATCTCCGACATCGTCGGCGTGATGTACCTGGGCGCGCTGGTCGAGGAGGCCCCGAGCGACCGGCTCTACACCGAGCCGCTGCACCCGTACACCCGGGCGCTGATGTCGGCGGTCCCGGTGCCGGACCCGGACGTGGAGGACCGGCGCGAGCGGATCCTGCTCGCCGGGGACCTGCCGTCGCCGGCCAACCCGCCGTCGGGCTGCCGGTTCCACACCCGCTGCCCCTGGGCGCAGCCGACCCGCTGCGCCGACGAGCGGCCGGAACTGCGCCAGATCGGCGCCAGCCGGGTGGCCTGCCACTGGGCCGAGCAGATCGCCGCCGGTGAGCTGCGCCCGCACGAGGTCACCGCGAAGATCACCCGGCCGGAGGGCGAGGGCGAGGAGCCCGGCGTGGTCTCCGCGCCCAGCGAGCCCGGCTCGTACGTCTGACACGACAAGCGCGTCCCCACCGGACCGGGTGGGGACGCGCTTGTACGTCGGTCAGCCCTCGGGGCGGTTGAGCAGGCCCACCGCGATCGTGTGCACCGCGTCCAGCGCGGCCGGGTCGGCCAGCGGCGCGGAACCGCCGGTGACCGCGTACCACTCGTCGGCGTCCTTGTACTGCACCCGCAGCGTCACCCGGCCGTCGGCGTGCTCGGTGCGCAGCGTCAGCTCGCCGGTCACCACGCCCACCTCGTCGGTCATGACCCCACCCGGACCGGGGACGATGTCGGTGGTCCGGTCCGCCGGTCCGGCCGGCGCGCCCCCGGCCGGTGCTCCCGGCACCGCGTCGGCGGTCATGCCCGCCCCGGCGACGTCGGCGGGCTCCGGCTGCCGGCCGTCCGCCGTCATCCCGGCCGAGGCCGGGCCGGCCGCCGCCTCCGGGGCCGGCGTGGCGCCCGGCTCCGGGGCCGGTGCCGCGGCCGCCTCCGGCGCCGGTGTCGCGTCCGGCCCGGTCACGGTTTGCTCGCCCATGTGCAGCCCTCCAGCATGTCGGTGAGAGCGGCCTTCTCGGCACTTGTCACAGTCAGCCGCCAGTAGTGCTTGACCGTCACCCAGTCCGCCGCGTACTGGCACCAGGACGACCGGTTCGGTGGCTTCCACTGGGACGGATCCTGGTCACCCTTTGCCCGGTTGGACCGCGCCGAAACCGCGATGAGCTGCGGCCGGGTCAGGTCGTTGGCGAAGTCGCCGCGCTTCGAGTCGTCCCACTCCTCCGCCCCGGAACGCCACGCGGCGGCCAGCGGCACAGTGTGGTCGATGTCCACGCCCGACGGGTCGGTCAGCACCACCCCGTCGTAGACGCTCTCCCATCGGCCGCCCACCACGTTGCAGCCGGACAGCTTGATGCCCTCGCCGTCGCGCTGCAGCACGCTGTCGCGTACGTCGCAGTTCTTGCCGGTGCCCCGCCAGTGCGGGAAGCGTGAGCGGCTGTAGCCCTTCATCGACCCGGCGGATGCCACGGTCAGCTCACCGAGCTGCTTGTTGATGTTCCCGGAGGCGCTCGGCGTCGCCTCCGGCTCGGTGACCGACACCTCGCAGCCGGCCACGCCGAGGGCGAGCACCGCGCTCAGCGCGGCGGCCAGCCCGGCTCGGGCTCCTGATCTCGTACGCACAGACGACACCTCTCCAGCTTGCGTGCTCCGGGCGAGTCCGCACAGTACCCGGCGGCGGTTTCTGCGATTCGTGGCGTCGAGGATGGGCGGCGGGCAGAGTGGTGAGACGTGACCGCACCCGCTCCCGCGCTGCGCACCGGCTCCGCCGCCGGACGCGGCACGCTGCTCGCCGCGATCCTCGCCTCCGGCATGGTGTTCCTGGACAGCACGGTCGTCAACGTCGCGCTGCCACGCCTCGGCGCCGAGCTGGACGCCACAGTCGCCGGTCTCCAGTGGACCGTGAACGGCTACCTGCTCATGCTGGCCGCGTTCGTGCTGCTCGGCGGCGCGCTCGGGGACCGGTTCGGCCGGCGGCGGATCTTCCTGCTCGGCGTGGTCTGGTTCGCGGTGGCGTCGGTACTCTGCGGGCTGGCCCAGGACACCGGCTGGCTCGTCGCCGCCCGGTTCCTCCAGGGCGCGGGCGGCGCGCTGCTCACCCCCGGGTCGCTGTCGGTGCTCCAGGCCAGCTTCCACCCGGACGACCGGGGCCGGGCCATCGGCACCTGGTCCGGACTGTCCGGGGTGTCCACAGCGCTCGGTCCGCTGCTCGGCGGCTGGCTCATCGACACGCTCTCCTGGCGGTGGATCTTCTTCGTCAACCTGCCGCTGGCGGTCGGCGTGGTGCTCGCCGCGCTGCGCTGGGTGCCGGAGAGCCGCGACGAGGAGATCTCGCGTACCGGAGGCGGTCGGCGGTTCGACGTGACCGGGGCGCTGCTCGGCGCGCTCGCGCTCGGCGGAGTCACGTATGCGCTGATCGACGCCCCGGCGCAGGGCGCCTCCCCGGCGGTGCTGGTCGCGGCGGTGCTCGGGGTGGTCGCCGTGGTGGCCTTCGTGCTGGTCGAGCGGCGGCGCGGCGACACCGCGATGCTGCCCACCGGGCTGTTCTCCAGCCGGCTGTTCTCCGTGCTGAACATCTTCACGGTGGTCGTGTACGCCGCGCTCGGCGGGTTCACCTTCTTCCTCGCCGTCTACCTGCAGAACGTGGTCGGCTGGTCGGCGCTGCTCACCGGCCTGGCCACGGTGCCGATGACGGTGCTGCTGCTGGTCGGCTCGCCGCACGCGGGCGCGCTGTCGGCCCGCATCGGCCCCCGGCTGCCGCTCACCGTCGGTCCGGTGCTCGCCGCCGTGGGTCTGCTGTTGCTGCGCCGGGTCGGGCCGGGCGCGTCGTACTGGGTGGACGTGCTGCCGGGCGTGGCGCTGTTCGGCGCCGGGCTCACGCTCGTGGTGGCGCCGCTGACCACGTCGGTGCTCGGCGCGGTCTCCGACCGGTTCGCCGGGGTGGCGAGCGGCTTCAACAACGCCGCGTCCCGGGCCGGCGGCCTGCTCGCGGTGGCCGCGCTGCCGCTGCTGGTCGGGCTGTCGGGCACCGGGTACGAGCAGAAGGGCGCGCTGGCCGACGCGTACCGGGGGGCGTTGGCGTGGTGCGCGGGGCTGCTGCTGGCAGGCGCGGTGCTCGCCGCCGTGCTCATCCACCGCCCCCGGCGCGGGCGTTAAGAAGGGCCCCCTCCTATGCAGAATGCGTTAAGAAGGGGCCCTTCCTTACACCTCAGGCGCGGGTGCGGTTCACCGCGCTCGTTACCGCCTTGATCGAGGCGGTGACGATGTTCGCGTCCACCCCGACGCCCCACACCGTACGACCGTCCACCTCGCACTCCACGTACGCGGCGGCCTGCGCGTCCCCACCGGAGGACAGCGCGTGCTCGTGGTAGTCGAGCACCCGTACCGCCACGCCCAGGGACTGCAACGCGTTGACGTACGCGTCGATCGGGCCGTTGCCGACGGCGGTGAGCGCGCGGGTCTCGCCGCCGAAGCCGACGCGGGCGTCGATCTCGACCTTGCCGTCGACGGTGCCGATCGTGTACTCGGCCAGCTTCACGGCCGGGTCCACCTGGTGGTCGACCAGGTAGTTGCGGGCGAAGATCTCCCACATCGCGCCGGGCTCGACCTCGCCGCCGTCGTGGTCGGTGACCTGCTGCACCACGCCGGAGAACTCGATCTGGAGGCGGCGCGGCAGGTCGAACTGGTGCTCGGTCTTCATGATGTACGCGACGCCGCCCTTGCCGGACTGCGAGTTGACCCGGATGACCGCCTCGTAGGTGCGGCCCAGGTCCTTCGGGTCGATCGGCAGGTAGGGCACCGCCCAGGTGAAGTCGTCGACCGGTACGCCGGCCGCCGTCGCGTCGGCGTTCAGCGCGGCGAAGCCCTTGTTGATCGCGTCCTGGTGGGAGCCGGAGAACGCGGTGTAGACCAGGTCGCCCGCGTACGGGTGGCGCTCGTGCACCGGCAGCTGGTTGCAGTATTCGACGGCGCGCTTGATCTCGTCGATGTTCGAGAAGTCGATCATCGGGTCGATGCCCTGGGAGAACATGTTCAGGCCCAGCGTGACCAGGTCGACGTTGCCGGTGCGCTCACCGTTGCCGAACAGGCAGCCCTCGATCCGGTCGGCGCCGGCCAGCAGGCCCAGCTCGGCGGCGGCCACGCCGGTGCCCCGGTCGTTGTGCGGGTGCAGGCTCAGCACCAGGCTGTCCCGCCGGGGCAGGCGCCGGTGCATCCACTCGATGGAGTCGGCGTAGACGTTCGGCATCGCCATCTCGACGGTGGCGGGCAGGTTGATGATCAGCTTGCGGTCCGGCGTCGGGTCGATCACGTCGATCACCGCCGAGCAGACCTCCAGCGCGTACTCCAGCTCGGTGCCCGTGTAGGACTCCGGCGAGTACTCGTAGTGGATGTCGGTGTCCGGCGTGTGGATCTCCGCGTACTTCTGGCACAGCCGCGCGCCCTGGGTGGCGATGTCGGTGATGCCGTCGCGGTCCAGGCCGAAGACCACCCGGCGCTGCAGCGTCGAGGTGGAGTTGTAGAAGTGCACGATGGCCCGGCGGGCGCCGCGCAGCGACTCGAAGGTCCGCTCGATCAGGTGCTCCCGGCACTGGGTCAGCACCTGGATGGTGACGTCCTCGGGAATCAGGTCCTGCTCGATCAGCTGCCGTACGAAGTCGTAGTCGGTCTGGCTCGCCGACGGGAAGCCGACCTCGATCTCCTTGTAGCCCATCTGCACCAGGAGCTGGAACATCCGCCGCTTGCGCTCGGGCGACATCGGGTCGATCAGCGCCTGGTTGCCGTCGCGGAGGTCGACGGCGCACCAGCGGGGCGCGGCCTCGACGCGGCGGGTCGGCCAGGAGCGGTCCGGCAGGTCGATGTCGAACTGCCTGTCGTACGGGACGTAGCGGTGGACCGGCATCCGGCTGGGGCGCTGGCGGGCGAACGGATCGGTCTCAGTGACAGGTTGAGCCATCTCGGAGTGCTCCCTGGAACATGTGGCGTCAGCAGATCGGAAAGGTGTCGGCCAGATGCCGGGCGACGGTGCGCGGCGGTGCCGAGAAGAAGATCGGATGTGCTGGACGGCGCGTAGCGACTCCGCGACGAGGTGCCGGCCGGTCAGGCCTCGTCGCGGCAGCCAAGGAGAAGGTACGCGCGCCACATGACAAGGTCACCCTACGTGGTGGGACGGGCGGCGGGAAGGATGGTCCGGACTATGGGACCAGTGTCACTGATCCGGTGGACGTCGCCACTGCCGGTAGCCGGGGGGTCCGTTCCACCCGGGCCACCGCGGGCACGATCACCAGTCCGACCAGGGTGAAGATCGCCGCGGCCGGGTACCAGCCCCAGCCGCCGGTGCTCACGCCGAGCGCGGTCAGCCCGGCCGGCGCGATCAGGAGCTGCACCTGGGAGCCGAGCCCGAACGCGCCGACGTACGCGCCGCGGTGGGCGGCGGGCGGCAGCGTGGCGGTGAGTCCCCAGGTGCCCGCCGACTCGATCATCTCGGCCAGGATGAGCACCGTCGCGGCGGCCACCAGCGCCACCACGGTGAGCGCTCCCCGGGTCGCGCCGGAGACCGGCAGGACCACGCAGAACGCGGCGATCAGCACCGCGCCCCGGCGGGAGGCCCGGGCCGCGCCCGGCGCGGTGTCCGCGCCCCGGCTGGCCCGCACCTGGAACAGCACGATCAGTACGGTGTTGAGCAGCACCAGCGCGGCGATGATCGCCTTCGGCGCGTCGGTACGGGTGAGGATCCACAGCGGCAGCACCGTCACGTAGAGCGTCTGGTGCGCGCTGAGCAGCCCGGACAGCAGCGCGACAGTCATGAACGGCCGGTCCCGCAGCACCGCGAGCCGGCTCGTCGGCTCGGTCGGGCGGGTCACCTCCGGCAGCCGCGGCAGCCGGCGCACGAAGACGGCGGTCACCAGCAGGACCACGGCGATGAACCAGACCATCCCGCGGTACGCCCAGATCGTGTCGACGGCCAGCACCAGGCCGCTGATCAGCGCGCCCATCCCGAAGCCGACGTTCTTCGAGGAGCGCTGGTAGGCCATCGCGGTGACCCGTTCCTCCGGCCGCAGCACGTTGATCGAGTAGACCTGGCGGGCCACGCCGGTCGCCGCGCCCGTCACGGCCAGCGCCATCACCACGGCGAGGAACCCGGCGAAGCCGCCGGCGAACGGGTACGCCGCGAACAGCCCGGCGTCGAGCAGCAGGCAGACGACCCACACCCGCTGCGGCCCGTACCGGTCGGTGAGCCCGCCCAGCGGCACGGTGCCGAGCAGGGACGCCCCGGCGGCGAGTGACAGGCCGAGCCCCACCTGGGCCGGACTCAGCCCGAGCGCGCGGGTGAAGAAGACGGTGCTGCCGGCCAGGAAGACGCCGTGACCGACGGCGAACACCATGGCCTGCACGGCCAGGGCGCGGGTCAGGCCGGCCGGCGGTACGACGTGACGGACGGCGGTGCGGATGCTCTCTCTGGCCCCCATGACCGGTGAGCACATCGTGTTCCCCACGCGCCGGTCGAACCTTTTAGTCTGAGCCGAATCCCGGGGGGGTGCGATGTCCGAGTTGCGGTTCACGCCGGCCGACGTCGCGGGCGTGCGGTTCGGTGTCTCGCCTGCAAACGAGACGGTGATGAGCATGTGGGCGCTCGCCGACCCGGCCCGCTACCCGGTGCACCTGGGGTGGATCGACCGGGCCCGGACGACGCTGCGCCGCCCGGAGGTGGCCGAGCGGGTCCGCCCGCTCGTGGAGCTGGCCTGGCCGCGCCGCTGGCTGCCGGACTTCCTCACCCCCGCCGCCCGGCCCGGGGTGGAGATGGACGGCCAGCTCGACCGGATCGCGGCGACGCCGCCGGACGTGGTGGTCGAGGACCTGCTGGCGACCGTCCCGCGCCGGCCGCTGGGCCGGTACGGGCAGGCGTTGCTCGCCGACCCGGCCGGGCTGCTGCCGCAGCTCGTCGAGGCGGTGCGGGTCTGGTACGACGAGGCGATCGCTCCCGACTGGCCGCGCATGCGGGCGCTGCTCGACGCCGACGTGGCGTACCGGGCGGCCCAGCTCGCCGAGGGCGGCGCGGGGCAGCTGTTCGAGCGGCTCCACCCCAGCCTGCGGTGGCTCGGTGACCGGGTGGTCAGCGACGACCCGTTCGAGCGGGACTTCGACCTGCGGGGGCGGGGACTGGCGCTGAGCCCGAGCGTGTTCAGCGACCGGCGGGTGCTGTGGAACCTGCTGGAGGATTCGCCACCCGTCGGGGCGTACCCGGTGCGGGCGGTCGGGACGCTGTGGGAGCGCGGAGCCGAACCGGCCGGCGACGCGCTGGCCCGGGTGGTCGGCGGCGGCCGGGCCGCGTTGCTGCGCCTGCTGGACGCGGCGTGCACCACCACGGACCTCGCCCGGCTCACCGGGCTGTCCGCCGGGGCCGTGTCCCAGCACCTCTCCGCGCTGCATGCCGCCGGTCTCGTCACCCGCTCCCGGGTGGGGCGGCACGTGCTCTACCGCAACACCGAGGTCGGCGCCGCGCTGCTCCGCGCGGCACGGGGCGGCTGAGCGCGCGGCGTCACGAGGTCGGCGGCGCGTCCTGCCCCACCGGGTCGCCCTCGGTCACCGCGCCCGCGAGTTCGACGGTGCCGGGCGCGGCGCCGGGCTCGCCGGTCAGCGTCAGCGTGCCGAAGCCGGCCCGGACCGCCGCCGGTGTGCCGTCCTCCCGGAAGCAGTAGATGCCCACGTCCAGCGGGGCGTTCAGCGAGGCGGAGGTCGTGTCGACGGAGTAGCACCGGCCGGTGACGCCGGGCAGCGGCGCGGCGGGGGAGACCGCGAGCGGCGCGCGCCTGTCGGTCAGCACCTCCAGCCAGTCGGTGAACGGGTGCTGCACGCGGGGGTCGAGCCGTCGGGGTACCGCGTCGTCGGCGTCGCCGAGCCGGACACAGCTCGCCGCCTGCGTCCAGCCGGCCGAGGGCAGCGCGCACTGGAACAGCCCGTCGGAGGTGGCGGCGAGCGAGACGTCCACCGTGCCGTCCCGTCCCCAGCCGGGCACGTCGACCCGCCAGCTGCCGTCGTTGGCGCTGGTCACCGCCACCGTGCGGGGAGCGCCTTCGGCCGGGGTGAAGGAGTACGCGGCGGTGTGGTGCCGGTCCTGCGCGGCGGCGGCCAGCCCGGCGAGCTCGTCGCGGGCGGCGTCCACCTGCACCGGCACCGGGTCGGCGGCGCCGGTGGGCGCCGCCTCGGGACTGTCGTTCACACAGGCGGCCAGCAGCGTCGGCAGGATGAGCGCGAGCGCGCCGGTCACCCGGCGGGCCGCGCGACGATGAGCGTGCACCGACTCATTCTCCGTCGTGCGGACGGTTGCGGACAGCCCACCGTACGGCTGTACCGCTTGGCGTGTCGCGTACTCCCGGGCTGGTGAGCCGCCCCACGCCGGGGCCGGATGGTGGGATCACCCGACCCGGCGTCGTGGCCCGCCCGATAGGCTGAGGCGGTCTGACACGCGCCGCCGGACCGAGAAACCCGGCGGCGTCGGCACGCTCAGGGTCGTCGCTGGGAGGGAGTGCACCGTCGTGGCACTCGTGGTGCAGAAGTACGGCGGGTCCTCCGTCGCCAACGCCGAGCGGATCAAGCGGGTGGCCGAGCGCATCGTGGCCGCGCGCAAGGCCGGCGACGACGTGGTCGTGGTGGTGTCCGCCATGGGCGACACCACCGACGAGCTGCTCGACCTCGCCAACCAGGTCAGCCCGCTGCCGCCCGGCCGCGAGCTGGACATGCTGCTCACCGCCGGGGAGCGGATCTCCATGGCGCTGCTCGCCATGGCCATCCACAACCTGGGGTACGAGGCCCGCTCGTTCACCGGTTCCCAGGCGGGCGTGATCACCACCTCGGTGCACGGCCGGGCCCGGATCATCGACGTGACCCCGGGGCGGCTCAAGGGCGCGCTGGACGAGGGCGCGGTGGTCATCGTCGCCGGCTTCCAGGGCGTCTCGCAGGACACCAAGGACGTCACCACGCTCGGGCGGGGCGGCTCGGACACCACCGCCGTGGCGCTCGCCGCCGCGCTGGAGGCGGACGTCTGCGAGATCTACACCGACGTGGACGGCATCTTCACCGCCGACCCGCGGATCGTGCCGAACGCCCGGCACATCACCCGGATCACCTACGAGGAGATGCTGGAACTGGCCGCCTGCGGCGCGAAGGTGCTGCATCTGCGCAGCGTCGAGTACGCACGGCGCGCGGGCTTGCCGATCCACGTCCGTTCGTCATACTCGACCAACACCGGCACGATGGTCACCGGATCGATGGAGGACCTTCCTGTGGAACAGGCACTGATCACCGGCGTCGCCCACGACCGCAGCGAAGCGAAGATCACGATCGTCGGCGTGCCCGACGAGCCGGGCGCCGCCGCGCGCATCTTCGACACGGTCGCCGGCGCGGAGATCAACATCGACATGATCGTGCAGAACGTGTCCACCGAGGGCACCGGCCGCACCGACATCTCGTTCACGCTGCCCAAGGCGGACGGCCCGACCGCGATGACCGCGCTCAGCAAGATCCAGGAGACGGTCAAGTTCAAGGGCCTGCTCTACGACGACCACGTCGGCAAGGTCAGCCTGATCGGCGCCGGCATGCGCTCGCACCCGGGCGTGGCCGCCGGCTTCTTCGCCGCCCTCGGCGCGGCCGGCGTCAACATCGAGATGATCTCCACCTCGGAGATCCGGGTCTCCGTGGTCTGCCGGGACACCGATCTGGACAAGGCGGTCCGCGCCATCCACGACGCCTTCGAGCTGGGTGGTGACACCGAAGCCGTCGTCTACGCCGGCACCGGGCGGTAACGCGCCGTGGCGTCGCTGCCCACCCTCGCCGTGGTCGGGGCGACAGGTGCCGTCGGCACGGTGATGTGCCAGATCCTCTCCTCCCGGCGCAACGTCTGGGGCGAGATCCGGCTGCTCGCCTCCGAGCGCTCGGCCGGCCGGCGCGTGCAGTGCCGGGGCGAGGAGCTGACCGTCCAGGCCCTCACCGCCGACGCCCTCGACGGCGTCGACGTGGCCATGTTCGATGTGCCGGACGACGTATCGGCGCAGTGGGCCCCGGTCGCGGTCTCGCGCGGCGCGGTGGTCGTCGACAACTCCGGCGCGTTCCGGATGGACCGCGACGTGCCGCTCGTCGTCCCCGAGATCAACCCCGACCAGGTACGCAACCGGCCCCGGGGCATCATCGCCAACGCCAACTGCACGACGCTGGCGATGATCGTGGCGATCGCCCCGCTGCATCGCGAGTACGGCCTGCGCGAGCTGGTGCTCGCGTCGTACCAGGCGGTGTCCGGGGCGGGGCAGGCCGGCGTGGACGCGCTGCACCTGCAGCTCGGCAAGATCGCCGGGGATCGGGTGCTCGGCTCCCGCGCCGGTGACGTGCGCCAGGCCGTCGGTGACGAGCTGGGTCCGTTCCCGGCGCCGTTGGCGCTCAACGTCGTACCGTGGGCGGGCTCGCTGGCCGACGACGGCTGGTCCACCGAGGAGATGAAGCTCCGCAACGAGTCCCGCAAGATCCTCGGGCTGCCCGACCTCAAGGTCTCCGCCACCTGCGTACGGGTGCCGGTGGTGACCGGCCACTCGGTCGCCGTGCACGCCGTCTTCGCCACCGAGGTGGACGCCGAGAGCGCCCGGGAGGTGGTGCGCAACGCGCCGGGCGTGATCCTGGTCGACGACCCGGCGTCCGGGGAGTTCCCGATGCCGATCGACGCGGTCGGCACCGACCCCTCCTGGGTGGGCCGCATCCGACGCTCGGTGGACGACCCCCGCGCCCTGGACCTCTTCGTGACCGGCGACAACCTCCGCAAGGGCGCCGCCCTCAACACCGCCCAGATCGCCGAACTGCTGGCCAAGGATCTGACGCGCCCCTGAGCGGTGTCCGTTCGCGGCGACCGGCGCGATGCGTCAGCACGAACCGTTGACCGGGTTGGCCGATCCGGTGTACAGGTACGCGTCGGGGATCCAGGTGCCGTCGGTGAGCTTGTTCCACAGCGTGCTGGCGCCCCATCGGCCGGTCACGGAGGTGCCGCTCGACGAGCAGGCGATGGCCGCCGTGGCGCCGTCCGCGATCGAGCCGACGACCCCGTACCCGGTGCCCGGCCCGGACCGCCGGCTGACCGACGTGCCCCCGTAGCTGTCGACGATGCCCTCGGTGAATCCGAGCGCCCCGTAGTTGTACAGCGATCCGCCGACGTTGACCCGTTTCGAGCCGTGCAGCGCGTAGCCCTCGTAGGCCGTGCTGCCCTCTCTCGGCACCCACTTGCCCAGATTGTGGGTGGCGATCGCCACGTACGCGCCGTTCTGCCGGAATCCCAGGTGCACGTGCCGGCTGCTGGCGGAGCCGCCGCAGGTGATGTCGGTGCCGGTGTCGCCGAGGTAGGAGCCCGCGCTGACCGACGCCCCGTCGACGTTGATGTTGTTCCACAGGTGGTAGTAGTCGGTGGTGTAGCCCCTGTCGTGGACCACCCGGATCCAGCCCTTGCACATCGTGTACGCGGTGCCGGCACGCACGGCCAGCACTCGCTGGTCACCGCCGAACAGGTCGATCGAGCTGAACGGTCGCGGGGAGCCGGACCAGCCGTGTGGGCCACCCCTGAGGGTCCACGACTGGCCGAGGGCGAACGGCAGGCGCATGCCGGTGCGGTAGTCCCCGTTGGCGGACAGCGTGCCACGGGTGGTGAACGCGTCCCGCTCTCCACGGGCGAGGACGGACGCGGGGGCTGCCGCGGCCAGGTCGGCGAAGG
This sequence comes from Micromonospora echinospora, assembly GCF_014203425.1. Taxonomy (NCBI): domain Bacteria; kingdom Bacillati; phylum Actinomycetota; class Actinomycetes; order Micromonosporales; family Micromonosporaceae; genus Micromonospora; species Micromonospora echinospora. Next base: position 173,329 of record NZ_JACHJC010000001.1, on the reverse strand, counting down.
TGGCCTCGCCCTCCAGAGCGACCTGCCAGTCGCCGCGTTGCTGGCGGGCGATGAAGATCCAGCCGGACGGGTGCAGCCCTTCCTTCTGCGGGGCGACGAGCACGGCGGTGCCGAAGGCCCAGGCCCGGCCGTCGCGGCGGGTGACTGTCACCCGGGTGTCCGCCAACCCGGCAGCGCGCATCTCCTGGTCGGCCGCGACCACGGCTTCCTCGATCAGCTTGTGTCGTACGACGGTGGTGACGTCGTCGGCCGGTGCGGCCTGGGCGCCGTCCGGCACGGTGCCGATCACTGCGGCAACGAGCAGGATCGCGGTGGCGGTGCCGAGTCGGCGTCGCGTATCGATCATGTCCTCTCCCAGGGGGGGTCGAGAGGCTGATGCATGTCCGACGGACGATATCCGACTGATTTACACGTGTCTATATTTTGTCAGGCGGCGGAGAGGTGGACGCCGTCTCGGCCGTGGCGCTTGACCGCGTACAGCGCCTGGTCGGCTCGGTGCAGGGTGCGCTCGGGGGACTCGCCGGGCCTCGGCAGCGCGATGCCGACGCTGATCGTCCGGCCGGTCCGGCGGGCCGCCTCGGTGAGCCGTTCGGCGATCCGGACCGCCTCCTCCGGGCGGCTCACCTCGATCACCGCCACGAACTCGTCCCCGCCGGTCCGGTACAGCTCGTCGCCCTGGCGCAGCGCGCCTTCGAGGGCCCGGGCCAGCCCCACCAGCAGCCGGTCGCCGGCCTGGTGGCCGTACGTGTCGTTGACGTCCTTGAACCCGTCCACGTCGATCGCCAGCAGCGCGGTACGCCCCGGCGTGGCGGTGGCGATCCGCTGCCCGAACGGGCCGGTGTGCCGCAGCCCGGTGAGCGGGTCGGAGCTGGCCTGCTCGCGCAGCCGGGCGAGCGTACGCAGCCGGTCCAGGCAGGTCCATGCCTGCCCGGCGAGCAGTTCGATCAGGTTGACAGTGGTCGGGTCGGGGCGCAGCAGCCGCTCGTCGGCGACGAGCAGCACGCCACCGGCGGCCACCGTGCCGACCGGCACCGCCACCAGGGTGCGCGCGCCCGCCCGGGTCAGCGGCAGGTACTCCTCGGTCGGCGGGTGCCCCGCCTCGCCCAGCGTGTACGCCGAGCCGTACCGGTGGGCCCGGTCGATCACGCGGTCCAGCGCGGCCGGGCCGGCCTCGGCCAGCTCGGCGCGGATGCGTGTCTCCAGCTCGCCGGGGGTGTCGGTGGGCGCGCCGAGGCGTGGGCCGCTCCGGCCGGTGAGGACCAGCACGGCGGCGGAGAGTTCGGACACGTCCCGGGCTGCGGCGAGCGCGGCGGTCATCAGGTCCCAGTCGGTCGGGGCGGCGGTGAACGCGGCGGCGTGCCGGAGCAGCTTCTCGCTGCGGCTCTCGGCCGGTGACCCGCCGAGCGCGGCGATCCGCCCGCCGAGGCGGTCGGCCACCAGCTCGGCGGTCTCCCGCCACGCCGCGAGCGGGACGGGCTCGCTCCACTGCAGGTCGAGCACGCCGATGGGCCGGCCGGCCGGGTCGCGTACCGGCACGCAGAGTTCCGCTGTGACGTCCGGCCGGACCGGCAGGTAGTCGGGGTCGGCGCTCACGTCGGGCACGACGGCTGTCACGCCGGAGGCGTAGACCCGCCGCACCACCGAGGGTTCGGGGCGGTGGCGGGCGGGCGCGTCAACGGTCGCCGGGACGTGCGAGAAGACCTGCCACGCGCCGGTGGCGGCGACGCAGCGCAGACGGTCGTGGACCCGGAGCAGGACGGCAGCGGTCGCCGGGGTGTGCCGGGCGAGCGCGGCGACGGTCCACTGGCACGCCTCCGGGACGGTGGACGCCGTGGGCAGGCGCACCGTGATGTCGCGGAGGACTCGCTCGTGATCCACGTCGTTCCTGCTCGGAGGGGGTAGGTCGCGATCAAGCGTACTCAGCGCGACCGCCACCGACCTTCGTACACATGTGCTATCCACAGGCTGTGGACGAAGCCTGTGGGCGGGATCGGACCTGCGCGAGGAGGGCGCGCGGCGATAGCGTGAGGGCCCGGGAACCCGAGGAGGCGCGCGATGCTCATCGCCCAGCTCAGCGACCCGCACGTGACCACCGGCCCGCTCGCGGCCGCTCCGGCGTCGGGGTTGCACCGGGCGCTCGGCGCGGTGCTCGCGCTGCGTCCCCGGCCCGACTGCGTGGTGATCACCGGCGATCTGACCGCCAACGGCCGGCCGGACGAATACCTCGCGCTGCGCGAGATCGTCGGCGCCTTCCCGCTGCCGGTGCACCTGGCCACCGGCAACCACGACGACCGCGAGTCGCTGCTCGACACGTTCGGCGGCACCCCCTACCTGGCCGGCGGCTTCTCGGCGCACTACCACGTCGACCTGCCGGACGCGACGCTCGTGGTGCTCGACTCGCTCACCCCGGGCAGCCCCGGCGGACGGCTCGGCGACGAGCAGCTCGCCTGGCTCGACGGCGTGCTCGCCGGGCGTACCGACGCGCCCGCCGTCGTGTGCCTGCACCATCCGCCGGTCGCGGTGGGCGTACCGGGCATGGACGCGATGGGTCTCGCCGACGCCGACGCGCTCGCCGCCGTGGTCAGCCGTCACCCCCATGTCGTACGCGTCGCCGCGGGGCACCTGCACCGCCCGGTGACGAGCGCGTTCGCCGGTACGGTGCTGACCACCGCGCCGAGCACCTGGATCCAGGTGAGCCTGACCATGACCGACGAGGAGGAGCCCGGGTTCGTCGCCGAGCCGACCGCCTTCCTGCTGCACGTGATCGCCGACGGCGGCTGCGTGACACACACCGTCCAGGTCAGCCACGCCGCCGGGCGCACCTGCTGGTTCTGACGGCGACGCCGATGCTCTGGTACGTCGCGTACGGCTCGAACCTGCACGCCGCCCGGCTCGACTGGTACCTGCGTGGCGGGCGCCCACCGGGCGGGCTGCGCACGTACCCCGGCTGCCGGGACTGCCGGCCACCGCGCCGGACGGTTCCGGCGCTGATCCCCGGCGGGGTCTACTTCGCGGGCGAGTCGCGGGCCTGGACCGGCGGCATGGCGTTCTACGACCCGCAACTGCCCGGCCGGGCGGCGGCGCGCGGCTACCTGGTGACCGTCGAGCAGTTCGCCGACATCGCCGCGCAGGAGATGTACCGGCCGCCCGGCGCCGACCTGGCCGGGATCCGCGTGGCGGCCGAGACCGGGCGGGCGAAGCTCGGGCCGGGCCGCTACGAGACGTTGCTGCGGGTCGGCGTCCGGGACGGGCTGCCGATGCTCACGTTCACCGCGCCGCACCGCGCGGTGGAGGTGCCGTGGACCCGGCCCGCCCCGCTCTATCTCGGGATGCTGGCGCGCGGTCTGCGGGAGGCGCACGGCTGGGACTCCGCGCGGATCGTCGGCTATCTGGCGGGCCGTCCGGGAGTCGCCGGGCGGTGGACCCGGCGGGCGCTGCGCGGGCTCGTCGGCGCCACGCACACCGGGCCGTCGAACCGGCCCTCCGGGGCTCCGGTCGAATTCGGACAGTCCGCTGCGGATGTCGATCCGTCGGACGTGAACGACCGTTCGGCTCACGATGGGTGTCCGCCAGGTGCGGATTCCGGTGAGGACGGTTGCCAGCGCAAGGAATTCCGCGTGACATGAGCGTCGGCGCCGGCTCCCTGTCCCTGGGAGCCGGCGCCCTTCACGACGCCAGGCATCGACAGCGTGCGCCGCGCGGAAATTCACCAGACCGGCATGTCCGACTCGTCCGGCGGACCGGTGCGGCTCGCTCACGACGTCGACGATTCCGAATGCGGCCCCGGTCGACCTGAGGGCCGGTGGATGAGAAGCTACCCCGGAGCGGGGTGGCGCCCCCCGATTGCCGCCTCCCACGATCGACCCCTGTCATGGCACGGACCAGGGCCACCGGGCGAACCATCGCCCGGACACCAGCATCGGTATCTCACGAGGAGTTCCATGTCCGTCACCGGGATGCGACGCCGGGCCGTAGTCGGCCTGGCCGCACTCGCCGCGACCGCGTTCACCGCTGTCGCCGTCACCCCCGACCAGGCCGAGGCGCGCCCGAAGCCGGTCGACGTCCAGTTGCTCGCGATCAACGACTTCCACGGCAACCTGGAGCCGCCGAGCGGGTCCAGCGGCACCATCGACGGCCAGCCGGCCGGTGGCGCGGAATACCTGGCCAGCCACCTGAAGGCGATGCGCGCCGCCGCCAAGAATCAGGGCAAGGGCACCGTCACCGTGGCCGCGGGTGACCTGATCGGCGCGTCCCCGCTGCTCTCCGCCGCGTTCCACGACGAGCCGACCATCGAGGAGATGAACCTCGCCGGGCTGGAGTTCGCGAGCGTCGGCAACCACGAGTTCGACGAGGGCGCGGCCGAGCTGCTGCGCATGCAGCGCGGCGGCTGCCACCCGGTGGACGGCTGCGCCGACGGCACGCCGTTCGGTGGCGCCAAGTTCAAGTACCTCTCGGCGAACGCGTTCAAGACCTCCACCGGCCTGCCGCTGATGCAGCCGTTCGGCATCAAGATCGTCAAGGGCGTGCCGATCGGCTTCATCGGGATGACCCTCGAGGGCACCCCGAACATCGTCAGCCAGCAGGGCGTCGCCGGGCTGCGGTTCACCGACGAGGCCGACACCGCCAACAAGTACGCCAAGATCCTGCGCCTGCTCGGGGTGAAGAGCATCGTCGTGCTGCTGCACGAGGGTGGCGTGCAGAACGGCGGCGGCATCAACGACTGCACCGGGTTCAGCGGCCCGATCGTCGACATCGCCAACCGGATGGACCCGTCCATCGACGTGATCGTCAGCGGGCACACCCACGCCGCGTACAACTGCAACATCAACGGCAAGCTGGTCACCAGCGCCAGCTCGTTCGGCCGCCTGGTCACCCAGATCGACCTGAAGATCGACCCGCGTACCCGGGACGTGGTCACCGCGTCCGCGAACAACGTGGTGGTCACCCGGGACGTCGAGAAGGACCCGGCCTCGACCGCGCTGATCAACCGGTACAAGACCGCGCTCGGCCCGGTGGCCGACCGGGTGGTCGGCGAGACCACCGCCGCGATCACCAAGACCCAGGAGAACCTGTACCAGACCGGGGTCGATGCCAACGGCAATCCGACGTACCAGACCGGTGAGTCGCCGCTGGGCAACCTGATCGCCGACGCCCAGCTCGCCGCCACCGACACCGAGCAGAACGCGGTCGCCGCGTTCATGAACCCCGGTGGTGTCCGCGCCGACCTCGACGCCGGCCCGGTCACCTACGCCGAGGCGTTCACCGTGCAGCCGTTCGCCAACAACCTGGTGACGCTCAACCTGACCGGCGCGCAGCTCTACTGCATGCTGGAGCAGCAGTTCACAGTGGCGCGCGTGCTCTATGCGTCCTCGACCGTCAACTACGTCGTGGACGTCAACGGCACCACCGCGCCGGCCGGCACGCCGTGCGCGGGCACCCGGGTGGTCCGGGGCAGCCTCACCATCAACGGCACTCCGGTGACTGACACCGCCACCTACCGGGTCACCGTGAACAACTTCCTCGCCGGTGGCGGCGACGGCTTCAGCGTCCTGACCGGCGGCACCAACGCGGTGACCGGCCAGATCGACCTGGACGCCTTCACCGCGTACCTGACCGAGAAGTCGCCGGTGTCCCCGCCGGCGCTGGACCGGATCCGCACCACCACCGAGGTCGCCGCCGGCTGACGGCCGACCGCACCGCCGACGGGCCCCGGAGCGACGCTCCGGGGCCTGTTCGTTCTCAGGCAGCCTGCTTCGTTCTCGGGCCGCCTGCTCTTCGTCTCAGGTCGTCCGGGCGGGCTCGGGCTCCGGCGTCGCGACGGCCGTCAGGCGGCCGTCCTGCGCGGCGGTGAGCAGCGGACGCAGCGACAGCGCGAGCACCGAGGCGGCCAGGCAGCCGCCCACCACCACGGCCACCCACACCCGGCCGTGCGCCGCCCCGATCAGCGGACCGGCGGTGACCGGGCCGACGACGCCGCTGATCCCGAAGATCATCGAACTCATCGCGTTGTACCGGCCGCGCAGCTCGTCGGTGGCGAGCGCGTTCGTCAGGGCGGGCATGACCGGCGACAGCATCGTCTCGCCGAACCCGAAGATCGCCGAGCAGGCCACCACGCCGAGCGCCGCGAGCAGCGCGTTGCCGCTGCCCACCACGCCCGCCGCGCCGAGCACCAGCCAGGCACCGGCGAAGACCGCGCCCACAGCGGCCAGCGCGCCGGTCCGGCTGCGCCCTTCCAGCCGCCGGATCACCAGCAGCTGGGAGAGCACGATCATCACGGTGTTCGCCGCGAGCGCCCACGCCACCACCCGGGGCGTCACCTCGACCACCCGCACCGAGTACGCCGCGAAGCCCACCTCGATCTGCGCGTACCCGCAGGTGGTGAGCACCAGGCCGAAGATGACAAGGCGGCGGAACGGCCGGTCCCGCAGCACCGTGAGATAGCCGCCGGTCCTCCGGTCGGCGGCCGTCGCCCCCGCGGCCGCGACCGGCCGGCGCCCCACGTGCGGCAGCGTCAGCAGGATCAGGGCCGGCGTCAGGTAGCTCACCGCGTCCAGCAGGTAGATCGCCTCGAACGTGATCGGACGGGCCACGTCGACCACCGCGCCGGAGATCAGGCCGCCCGTGCCGATGCCGAGGTTGAGCAGCGCGAAGTTGAGGCCGAAGACGCGCTGCCGCTCGCCGTCACCGGTGAGCGAGGCGAGGATCGTGTTCTGCCCCGCCCAGATCGCCGAGCTGCCCACAGCGACCAGCGTCATCACGCCGAACGCCGAGGCGGTCGAGTCGACGAGCGCCAGCGAGCCGGTGCCGATCGCCTCGATCACCAGGCACGGCAACACGACCCGGCGCGCGCCGAACCGGTCGATGAACGTGCCGGCCAGCGGCGAGAGGGCCAGCGTGACCGCGCCGAACCAGCCGATCACCAGCCCGGCCCGGGTGTCGGTCAGGCCGCGTACGTCGGTGAGATAGATGAACAGGAACGGCAGCGTGAGGCCGCGCCCGACAGCGGAGAACAGGGTGCCGAGGAGGATCCGGCGGGCTTCGGGACGGGCGGGCAGGGCGCGGCGCAGCATGGCAGGGATTCTGTGCGGTGGGTACGACTACCGCGACCCGTTTACCCCTTACCGGCGCGGGCGCCGGGCCGGAAGGTGAGCGAGCGCACGCGCTCTGCCATGCTGACCCGGTGACGACGACCTGGCGGCACCTGCCCGCACCGGCCCGCGAGATCGCCGAGACGGCCACTGACGCGGTCGCTGCCGCCCGCGTCCGCGACGCCGAGGCGTACGCCCCGGCCGTCGAGCGGCTGGCCGCCGCCGACCGGTCCGGGCTGGTGCTCGGCGGCGTGGTCCGGCTGCTGCTGGAGGAGGGGCATCCGGACGGGCTGGACGGCGACGACGTACGCCAGGTGCTGGAACAGTGCGTACGGTCGGCCGCGTCCTGGTGGCCCCACGTCGACCCGCACGTGCTGCTGGTGCTGCTGGCCGGCGCGCTCGGCGTCTACGACCCCGGTGACGACGACAACCCGCCCGACCAGGCGGCGATCGCCCGGCACGCGCCGCTGCTCGTGACCGACCTGCTGGCGGTCACCGGACGACCGTTCGCCGAGTACCTGACCGCCGCGTTCGCCGAGGTGGCGCGCACGGAGACGCACGACTGACGGTTCGGCCGGCGGCGATGGCCTGCTTACGGGCTGGCGGCGGTGGCCTTGCCTACGGGCTCGCGGCCAGGAACACGAACGCGGCGAGCAGCACCAGGTGCACGCCGCCCTGGAGCACTGTGGCCCGACCCGGCACCACGGTGAGCACCGCTGTCACGGCGGTCAGCGCCAGCAGCGTCATCTGGGTGCCGCCCAGGCCCAGCATCAGCGGCCCTTCCAGCCAGATCGAGGCGATCGCGATGGCCGGGATGGTCAGGCCGATGCTGGCCATGGCCGAGCCGAGCGCGAGATTGAGGCTGATCTGCACGCGGTCCCGCCGTGCCGCCCGGGCGGCGGCGAGCGTCTCCGGCAGCAGCACCAGCAGCGCGATGACCACGCCGACGAACGCCTGCGGCAGATTGGCGGCGCTGACCGCGGTCTCGATCGCCGGGGAGATCGTCTTCGCGTCACCGACCACCGCGACGAGCGCCACCACCAGCAGGGCCAGGCTGGCCAGGGCGGTACGCGTGGACGGCGGCTCGGCGTGCCCGTCGCCGGTCTTGTCCTCAGCGAGGATGCTGCCCTCCTGGGTGACCGGGAGGAAGTAGTCGCGGTGCCGACCGGTCTGCACCATGACGAACAGCAGGTAGAGGGCCAGCGAGGCGACCGCCGCGAAGGCGAGCTGGGCGGGGGAGAACTCCGGGCCCGGCCGGCTCGTGGTGAACGTCGGCACCACCATGCTGAGCGTGGCGAGCGTCGCCACTGTCGCCAGCGCCCCGCCGGTGCCCTCCGGATTGAACACCGCCACCTGCCGGCGCAGCGCGCCGAGCAGCAGCGACAGACCGAGGATGCCGTTACAGGTGATCATGACGGCGGCGAAGACGGTGTCCCGCGCCAGCGCCTGCGTCTTCTCCCCACCGCTGATCATCAGCGTCACGATCAGACCGACTTCGATCACCGTGACAGCCACCGCCAGCACGAGTGACCCGTACGGCTCACCGACCTTGTGCGCGACCACCTCGGCGTGGTGCACGGCCGCCAGCACAGCCGCCGCGAGCAGGGCCGCCACCACGAAGATGAGCGAGCCGGGCAGCTCCCGTCCCCAGGTCATCACGAGCACGAGCACGGCGACCAGGGGCGCGACGGTGGTCCAATCGGTCAGGCGGGATCGGATCATCGGCGGCATGCGCATAACTTTGCCAGGAGGCAGCGTCAACGCCGCGTGGCGGGGTGGCTTCGGGCAGTCCTGTCGATCTATTCGGCCGTGCCGGGGAAATAGGTCGGTTCCGCCAGGCGGGCCGGCAGGTCGCGGAGGGCGGTGATGACCGGACCGGCCCAGCCCGGATCGGTGTCCTGGTGCTCCGTGGTCCGTAGCACCGTCATGCCCACCACCGCCGCGCCGGCCAGCTCGCCGTCCGCGCCGTCCCCCACGTAGACGCATTCCGCCGGCGCGACGCCCAGCCGCTCGGCTGCGGTGCGGTAGATCGCCGGATCCGGCTTGGCCAGCCCGACGGCACAGGAGAAGACCGCGACGTCGAAGCGCCGGGCGAGTGGGCCGGCCGCCCACGCCTCGGCGGTCTCGGAGGTGGCATTGCTGATCAGAGCCAGCCGGTGCCCGCGCTGACGCAGCGCGTCGAGCACCTCCAGGGTGCCGGTCGGGACGCGGTTCAGCACGCGGCGGGCAAGGTCACGCCGGTGCGCGGCGGCCAGTGTCACCTGCTCGTCCGTCGGCGCGCCGCCGAGGCGTCCGGCGAGGGTGCGGACGGTCTCCTCCGCGCTCCAGCGGACGAGGCGGTCCCGCCAGGTCGCGTGGTACGCGGCGACGAGCGCCGCCGGAGCCACCCCGACCAGGAGCGCCATCTCGCCGACCACCCGGTCCCGCTCGTCGTCGGCACCGTGAACCAGGGTGTGGAAGAGGTCGAAGACCACCGGCCGTGGCATGCCGGGATCCTACTGCGACGGTGACCAGGGCTGGGAAATCGTTGAAGCGGAACTGAGGCCGGCCAGGCCACGACCTGAGGACGCTCGACCGGCGCAGTGCCTCGACAGTGGGATCATCATGATGTGGGTCACGCGGACGAACTCGACGACAACTGGCTCAACGGCGAGGAGATCACCTGTTCGGCGTGCCACGAACGCCTTTACCGTCTCGATCACTCACCGCTGCTGCACTGCTACTTCTTCTATTGCGACGGCTGCCCGATGCGGGTGGATATCAGTTGCTACGACAGCACCTGTATCGCCATCGTGGATGCGCTTCCTGCCCGAGACGGCACCCGTTCCACGCTGATGGACGCACTTGAAGCGCGACTACGACGGTGCGACTGTGGCGGGCGGTTCCGGGACTCGGCTCCTCGGCGCTGCCATCGGTGCTCCGCCGTCCTGACGGCCATCAGTGCGCCCTCCGGTGTCGATGTCTGGCCAGGTTGGTGGACAGACGAGACGGACACCGGCTCCCTGGAAGAGGAGTTCACCGCCAAATACTTCCGCACGGAGGACCTCTGGAAGCACTAGAGGGCACATCCATCGATCGGATGTGCCCTCTTACCTCTGGTCGGGGTGGCCGGATTCGAACCGACGACCTCTTCGTCCCGAACGAAGCGCGCTACCAAGCTGCGCCACACCCCGAGGCGTGCCGACAAATAGTAGCCCACCCGCCCGCACGGTCAAACTCGGTACCCCCCGCCCCGTGCGGGCGGCAGATCTTGGTACGAACCGGCCCTCCGAGGGACTGAACAGCCCTCCGAGGGGCGGGCGCGTACCAAGATCTGCGGCGAGGAGCGGTCAGCGGGAGATCAGCGTGAGGATGCTGGCCTCGGGCGGGCAGGCGAAGCGGATCGGGGCGGTGGGGTGGGTGCCGAGGCCGGCGGAGACGTGCAGCCAGGAGTCCGAGCCGGGCCAGCGGTGCAACCCGCGCGCCATCGAGCGGGGCAGCCCGCAGTTGGTGACCAGCGCGCCGTACCCGGGCACGCACACCTGGCCGCCGTGGGTGTGCCCGGCGAGCAGCAGGCCGAAGCCGTCGGCCGCCATCCGGTCCAGCACCGCGGGCTCGGGGGAGTGGGACAGCGCGATGGACAGCGCCGCGTCGCCGCTGACCGGTCCGGCCACGGCGTCGTAGTCGTCGCGTTCGATGTGCGGGTCGTCCACGCCGATCAACTCGATCTCCCGCCCGCCGGCCTTGAGCGAGGTGCGCGCGTTGTTCATGTCCACCCAGCCGGCGCCGGTGAGGATGTCGCGCAGCTCCTCGTACGGCAGCGGCACGCCCTCGGTGTACTCCCGGTCGGGCAGGAAGTAGGTGAAGGGGTTCTTGAGGACAGGGCCGGTGTAGTCGTTGGAGCCGAAGACGAACGCGCCGGGCAGGTCGAGCAGCGGTTGCAGCGCGCGCAGCACGCCGGCCACCGACTCCGGGTGGGCCATGTTGTCGCCGGTGACCACCACCAGGTCCGGGTCGAGCGCGGCCAGCGAGGCCACCCAGTCCTGCTTACGTTGCTGGCCAGGCATCATGTGCAGGTCCGAAAGGTGCAGCACCCGCAACGGTTCGGCGTCGGTCGGGAGCACCGGCACGTCGTACCGGCGCAGGGTGAACATGTTGCGCTCGATGAGCGACGCGTACGCGAGGGTGGCCGCCCCGGCGGCGACGGTTCCGGCCGCGAGACGGAATAGTGTGCGCTTTCGCATGGCGTTCAGGGTAGTTTCACCGTCCATGAGCACGCTGAAGGACCGCCTCACCGCCGACATGCGCGCCGCCCTCAAGGCGCGCGACGAACTGACCACCTCCACGCTTCGCATGGCCCTCGCAGCCGTGGGCAACGCCGAGGTCGCCGGTCGGGAAAAGCGCGAGCTCAGCGACGACGAGGTGCTCGCGGTGCTGACCAAGGAGGCGAAGAAGCGCCGCGAGGCGGCCGTGGCGTTCGCCGACGCCGGGCGCGCCGAGCAGGCCGGCAAGGAGACCGCCGAGGGTGAGGTGCTGGAGCGCTACCTGCCCAAGCAGCTCCCCGACGAGGAACTGGCCGAGCTGGTCTCGGGGGCGCTCGCCGCGGGCGGCTTCACCGGCAAGGCGCAGATGGGCCCGGCCATGAAGGCCGCTCAGGCCGCGGTGGCCGGCCGCGCCGAGGGGGGCCGGGTGGCTGCCGAGGTACGCCGCCAGCTCGGTCTCTGAGCGTCCCGTAGACCTGACAAGCGACGGCCACCTCCTTCACGGAGGTGGCCGTCGCTCTGTCTGGGATCAGTTGCCTGGTCGTCCTGGTCGGCCGTTACCCGGTCCGCCCGGGCCACCTGGTCGGTCCGGCGTCGCGGTGCCGCCCTGGTCCGAGTCGCCCTTGCCGGAGCTGACCTCGATCATGACGACGCCGCCCTTGATGGTGCGCCCGTCCGGGCTGGTGCCGGCCGCGGTGCCCGCCGGGCACTCCGACGCCACCTTGTTGCTGGAGACCACCGGCTCGAAGCCGGCACCCTTCAGCCGGGACTTCGCGCTCTCGATGGACGCGCACTTCACATCCGGGATGGACCGCTGGTCACCCAGGACGATCTTGCCGCTGGGCGGGGTGAAGTTCTTCCGGTCCTTGCCCGCCATGGCGTCCCGCAGCGTCTCGTAGACCGCCGGGTTGATGCCGGTGGGCACGTCGTGACCCATCTTCTGATTGGTCTGCGGCCAGTCCGGGTCGGCCATGATGCCGGCCACCGCGTACTGCTTGGTCATCGCTACCAGCGAGGAGGTCTTCTCCGAGTCGGTGGTGCCGGACTTGCCGGCCACCGGCGCCTTGACGATGTTGCGGACGTTGCCGGCGGTGGCGGTGCCGCACTTGGTGGTCGAGGAGCGGTCACCCACCGGGCAGCGGGCGGCGTCCACGGCGGCCCGGGCCACCTCGGTGCTGACCCGCTGCTCGCAGCGCGGGTTCGCGACGTCGAGCTTCTCGCCCTCCGGGCCGCGGATCTCCTGCACCGGGATCGGCTCGCAGTACTTGCCGTCGGCGCCGAGCGTCGCGTACGCGTTCGCCAGCTCCAGCGGCGTGGTCTGCGAGACGCCGAGGCTGAACGCGCCCCACTGGTGCGGGTTGGCGGCGAGCAGCGCGTCGCCGGACGAGCGGAACGAGATGCCGAGCTTCTGCGCCGCCTTCACCACGTTCTCCGCGCCGACCCGCTGCTGCAGGTCGATGAAGAACGTGTTCACCGAGAAGCCGAAGCCGCTCCACATGTTGTGCATGCCGGCCATCGAGGCGTTGGCGTTCTTCGGGCAGTACTTGTTGGTGCCCGGGCAGGCGGCCGGCGAGTTGAACTCGACCGGGTAGTTCGACTTGAACACCGGCTGCGCGTTGATCGGGTAGCTGAGCGGGTAGCCCTTCTCCAGCGCGGCCACCAGCGTGAAGATCTTGAAGGTCGAGCCCGCCTGGTAACCGGCGATGCCGGGGCCACCGGTGATCAGCGGGTTCACCGTGTTGGGGTAGTTGCCCCGGATCTTCTTCTTGGCCTTCTTCGGGTCGCTGGAGATCTTGTTCTGCGGGTCGTCCGGGTCGTCGAGCTTGAAGTTGCGGTTCACCGCGACGGCGCGCACCCGGCCGGTGCCGGGCTCGACAGCGGCCACCATCCGGGCCGCCTTGCTGCTCTCGCCCAGGTTCTTGCGGACGGCCTTGTCGGCGGCCTTCTGCGCCTGCACGTCGAGCGTGGAGACGATGGTGTAGCCGCCGCTCTTGAGCCGCCGCTCCCGGTCGTACGAGGTGGCGCCGAACGTCTCCTGCTGCAGCCACCAGCGGTAGAGGTAGTCGCAGAAGAAGCCCCAGGAGCGGGTGGTGGTCTGGGTGCAGCCGTTCGGGGTGCGCTTGCCCTTGACGACGAGCTTGATCTTCTTGGCGGCGTCCGCCTCCTGCTGGGTGATCGCGCCGATCTGCACCATGTTGCCGATGACGTAGTCGCGCCGGCCGACCGCCTCGGGGTAGCCCGCGGGGGTGGTCGGGTCGAACGCGGTGGGCGCCTTCACCATGCCGGCGAGCATCGCCGACTCCTGGATGTCCAGCTTGCTCGGCGGCTTGTTGAAGTAGACCTGGCTGGCCGCCCAGATGCCGTACGCGCCGTTGCCGAACGCGGCGATGTTCAGGTAGCGCTCCAGGATCTCGTCCTTGGAGAGCTCCTTGTCGATCTGCAGCGCCAGGCTCATCTCACGCAGCTTGCGGGCGCTGGTGTCCTCGGTGGCGGCGACCACGTCGGCCGGGTGGGTGGCCGAGTAGGAGATGGCCAGCCGGACGTACTGCATGGTCAGCGTCGACGCACCCTGCCGCGAGGAGCCGGCGGCCTGGTTGTTGACGAACGCCCGTGCCACACCGTTGAGGTCCACGCCGTTGTGCTTGTAGAAGTCGTGGTCCTCGGCCGCGATGATGGCCTTCTGCATGTGCGGCGAGATGTCCTTGAGCTTGACGTCCTTGCGGTTCTCGTCGTACATCGTGGCCAGCACGGTCCTGCCGTCGGCCGCGAGCAGCCTGGTGATCTGCGGGGACCGGGCGACGGTCAGCTCCTTGGGCAGCGCGCCGAATGTCTCCGAGCCGGCCTTCGCGGCCAGTCCGGTCATCGCCACCGCGGGGAAGGCCGCCGCAGCGACCACCACTCCGGCCAACAGGCCGCAGATCAGCAGCGATGCGGCGTTGGTCAGCACGTTGTGGTCACGTTTCCGCATCCAGGTCACCTCGACAGGGTACGCGAGCAGGGATCGGCGGGCGCGCGGGGAACTTTCCCCATTTCCTGCATGCGCCGGCCTCGTTGTGCTAAACGCACGAGCCCTGGTCCGAGGTTGCGTGAGATCCGGCGGAAGTCTGTCCGAAGTCTGGGAGGGGCGCAGCGTTTTCACGTACCCGGGCGGGGTAGACGCGGGCGAAAGCCCGGGAAGCCGGGAGTGTCCGGAATGATGGATTTCGCCGACAACGTTGCGTAATCGGGCGACTACACAGCATGATGGTGGCGGCGAAGGCAGCCATGCGTCGTTTGTGCCGCCCTGGGGAGGCCGGCGCGAACGACCGGGGGGAGTTCGAGGGCTGCTCGCACGAAGTCGGTAGGTACTGCAAGGGGGGACGTGTACAGATGGGCATGATCACTGACTGGCCGTCACTGGCGGCATGTCAGAACGGAGACCCGGACGCGTTGTTCGTACAGGGCGCCGAACAGAACGTGGCGAAGAGGATCTGCCGGAGCTGCCCAGTTCGGTACGAGTGCCTGGCCGACGCGCTCGACAACCGGATCGAGTTCGGTGTGTGGGGTGGCATGACCGAACGCGAGCGCCGTGCGTTGCTGCGCCGTCACCCGCAGGTGACCAGCTGGCGCAAGATGTTCGAGGCGGCCATGAAGAAGAACGCCAAGGAGAAGGCCGGTAAGGACAAGGTCCTGGTGACCACTGCCACCTGACCGCCCGGTCAGCGCCGGCTGATCGCCTCGCCGATCGTCCGCAGCCCGTCGACGTCGTGCACGTCGGCGGGCTGCGCGGCCACCGACACCGCCGGCACCGCCGGGAACGCCTCGGTGAACCGGGCCGCCACCTGCTCCTCGCGTACCGCCTGCTGGGCCAGCGCGGCGTGCGCGCGCAGCACCTCGACGGTGCCCTCGTGCCCGCCCTCCGCGGCCAGCCGCTCCGCGGCGGCCAGGCTCTCCGCCGCGGACAGGTCCGCCGTCGGCCGGTGCACCCGGTTGAGCACCAGCCCGGCCAGCGGCATCTGCTCTTCCCGCAGGCGACCAGCGAAGTACGCGGCCTCCCGGACCGCGTCCGGCTCCGGTGCCGCGACCAGCAGGAACGCCGTCTCCCGGGCCTGCAGGATCCGGTACGTCTGCTCGGCCCGCTGCCGGAACCCGCCGAACATCGAGTCGAGGGCCGCGACGAAGCCGGACAGGTCGGTGAGCAGTTGGGCGCCGAGCACCTTCTGCACCACCTTGGAGAACATCCCGAAGCTCGCCGTCACCAGGTTGAACATGCTGCGCCCGCCGCTGCGCGCCGGGGCCAGCAGCAGCCGCAGCATGCGGCCGTCCAGGAACCGGGACAGGCGGGCCGGAGCGTCCAGGAAGTCGAGCGCGGACCGCGACGGGGGCGTGTCCACGACGATCAGGTCCCACTCGCCCCGGGCGTGCAACTGGCCCAGCTTCTCCATCGCCATGTACTCCTGCGTGCCGGCGAAGGTGGAACTCATGGCCTGGTAGAACGGGTTGGCGAAGATCTCCGCCGCCTTCGCCGGGTCGGTGTGCTGGAGCACCACGTCGTCGAACGTGCGCTTCATGTCGAGCATCATGGCGTGCAGTTCACCGCCGCTGGCCTCGACGTCGATGCCCTTGACCTGGCGGGGTGTGTTGTCCAGCTCGGTCAGGCCGAGCGACTGCGCCAGCCGGCGGGCCGGGTCGATGGTGAGCACCACGGTCCGGCGGCCGTGCCGCTCGGCCGCGCGCAGCGCCAGCGCCGCCGCGGTGGTCGTCTTGCCTACGCCGCCCGCCCCGCAGCAGACCACGATCCGTACGCCGTCGTCGGCGAGGATCTGGTCGACGTCAAGCGGAGGCGCCGCGTCTTCGGAAGGCACCAATCGAGCGTATCGGTCCCGAGGGGCACTCTGCTCCGTGCCGGTCGCAGGTGTGAGTCAATCCGCCCGGACGAGGGTCTCGGCGAACGTCTCCAACCCGGCCCGGTCGACTCCTCCGGGCAGCAGCGGCAGTTCGATCATGGGCAGGCCCAGCTCCACCAGGTCGCCCCGGAGCGAGTCCTCCAGCTCCCGGCGTACCCGCTGGTCGTTGGCCTCCTCGACGAGCCCGGCCACGGTCGGGCCGTCGGTCGGCAGGCCGGCGGCGGCCAGCCCGCGCTTCAGCTCGGCCGCGGTCACGGCCCGGCCGGCCGGCACCGGCGGGCGGACGCCGTTCACGATCACCCGGCCGACCGGAAAGCCGAGCTGGGTCAGCTCAGCGACCGCGTCGAGCGTCTCCTGGACGGGCATCTCCTCCAGCAGCGTGACCACGTGCACAGCTGTCATCGGCGACCGGAGCAGCGCGGAGACGCCCTCGCTCTGGGTCTTGATCGGGCCGACCTTGGCCAGCCGGGCGGTCTCCGCTGTCACGTTCAGGAAGCGGCCGATGCGTCCGGTCGGCGGCGCGTCCAGCACGACCGCGTCGTACGTCCGGCGCGAGCCGCTCGTGCGGGTGGTCGCCTCCTTGACCTTGCCGGTGAGCAGCACGTCGCGCAGGCCCGGCGCGATCGTGGTGGCGAAGTCGATCGCGCCGAGCTTGCGCAGCGCCCGGCCGGCCGCGCCGAGCTTGTAGAACATGTCCAGGTATTCGAGGAGCGCCGCCTCGGCGTCGACCGCCAGCGCCCGCACCTCACCGCCGCCGGGCGCGTCGGCGAGGTGCCGTTCCTCGTACGGCAGCGGGTCGGTGCCGAAGAGCTGGGCGATGCCCTGCCGGCCCTCCACCTCGACCAGCAGGGTGCGCCGGCCCTCGGTGGCCAAGCCGAGGGCCAGCGCGGCGGCCACGCTGGTCTTGCCTGTGCCGCCCTTGCCGGTCACCACATGCAGGCGGGCCGGCCATCTGCCGGCGGACTCGGCCGGCTGCTCACTCGCTGCCACCCGTCGAGCCTAACCAGCCGGCCGGATCAGCCGACCTCGCAGACCCACCATCCCGTCTTCCGCACCACCGTGAAGCGCAGGGACTGCTCGGCGACCTTCTCGTCGGCGGTGGTCATGGTCACCCGGGCGGAGACCGTGGCCCGGTCCCCGGTCTGGTTGTCGACGGTCGGGTTGCTCCAGCGGAACCGGGGGTTCTGGTACTGCCCGGCGTACTTCTGGACCTCGGCGACCTTGGCGATGATCTTCTCGTCGTCGCGTGCGGCCGAGCAGACGAACGTGGCCGCCTTCTCGGCGTCCCGCTCCTGATAGACGGCCTTGAGGAAACCGTCCACCGCGACCTGCGGCTCCTTCGCTCCCTGGCCGTCCTCGGTGTCGCGCAGGACGAGGAACGCGGCAGTGCCCCCACCGCCGCAGAGCAGGACCGCGGCGGCCAGCACCAGGGAGGCGATCAGCAGGGCCGATCGCTTGCGTGGCTGGCCGCCCGGCGGACCGGGCGGATGGCCCGGTGGCCCGGCGGCGGGAAGGGAGCCCGACGGTGTGCCGCCGTCGGGCGGTGACTGTGAATGCGGGTCGCCGGGTATGCCGGTGTCGCCACCGGCGGGCGGTTGGGTCATCTGTCTCCCCCGGGTTGCGGCTCCCGTCGCCGCCCCAGGCGACGGGCACGGGTCGAGGTGGTCGGGCGCGCGTCCGCGCGTGCCCAGTCCGGAAGGGTAGCGGTCGGCGGGGCGCTTGCCAGCCCCGCGTACACACCCGCCGGAGGTGAGTTCGCCGTCGCGTTCCGGACCAGGCTTGTGTCGCATATGTGACTGGGCGTGACGAAGCGTGCGCGTCCCGTTGCCGGGACTGGTTGGAGGTCCTACGTTCGTCCCGACACGGAGAGCCGGACCCGCCGGACGACGCCGAGGCGGATGGCGGTGTCAGTGAACAGGTACGACGCCCGGAGGCGACGCATGCGCGACGCGGAGAACACCCCCCGAGCCCAGTTCCCCGGTGACCGGTCCGGACGGCCCGGCGACGCCGATGCGCCCGGCGAGGGCGCCTCGTTCAACGAGCGGTCGTACCGCCTTCCGGTCGAGGTGGTCCGGACGCTGTCCCGCCCCGGCGCTAAGGGGCGGGAGGAGGACGAGCCCGGCTACGTCATCCACCTGCCGGTCCGGGTGCCCGACCTCGCCGCGGCCACCGCGCTCGCCGGCACCGTGGCCACCTCGCTGGGCTTCCTGGTGGAGCTGGACGCGGGCGAGACCACCGTCTCCACCACCGACGACCAGAACAACAGGCACCGGGTCTTCTGCGACCTGCTGCTGCCCGACCGCAGCCGGTGTCCGCAGCGCTTCGAGCACGAGGGCCCGTGCGGCGAGCCGCCGTCCGCGCCGGAGCCGCGTCCCGCGTCCCGGTGACGACGGCGGACCGTAGGCTGTGCCTGACCGAAGTCCAAGTCAGGCAAGGGAGCCCTCCTCCGATGCAGAAGTGGGAATACGCCACGGTGCCGCTGCTGGTCCACGCGACCAAGCAGATCCTCGACAACTGGGGCGAGGACGGCTGGGAACTGGTCTCGGTGGTGCCCGGCCCGAACCCGGAGCAGCTCGTCGCGTACCTGAAGCGCCCGAAGGGCTGAGCCGCATGAGCAACGGACCCCACGCGAAGCTCGCCGAGCTCGGCCTCGAACTGCCCGAGGTGGTGCCGCCGGTGGCCAGCTACGTGCCGGCCGTCCAGTCCGGGCAGCACGTCTACGTCTCCGGCCAGCTTCCGATGGCCGAGGGCAAGCTGCTCGCCACCGGCAAGGTCGGCAACGGCGTCTCCGCCGAGCAGGCGAAGGACCTGGCGCAGCGGTGCGCGCTGAACGCGCTCGCCGCGATCGACGCGCTGGTCGGGCTGGAGAACGTGGTGAAGGTCGTGAAGCTGACCGGATTCGTGGCCAGCGCGTCCGGCTTCACCGGCCAGCCCGGCGTGATCAACGGGGCCTCGGACCTGTTCGGCGCCGTGTTCGGCGAGGCCGGCCGCCACGCCCGCAGCGCGGTGGGCGTGGCCGAACTCCCCCTCGACGCCCCGGTCGAGGTAGAGCTGATCGTCGAGGTCGCCTGACCCCACGCCAGCCCGCGATCTTGCGGTTGCCGCCCTGAAAGAAGCCCCAGACGGGGACAAACCAGCGGCGGGAGCTGCAAGATCGCGGGGAGTGGCCGGGGGAGTCGTACGATCGCTGCCATGGGTGGGCGTATGTCCGGGGCCGCGGGGGCGCTTGCGGAGGAACTGCCGGGGTGGGTGACGCTGTTGCGCGCGCCGAACCCGGGGCCGATGACGCTCGACGGCACCAACACGTGGGTGCTGCGGGCCGGGCCGGACGCGCCGGCCCTGGTGGTCGACCCGGGACCGGCCGACGAGGGGCACCTGGCCGCGATCGCGGCGCAGGGGGGCATCGGGTGCGTGCTGATCACGCACGGGCACCCCGACCACACCGACGGCGCGCCCCGGCTGCGTGAGCTGCTCGGCGACGTGCCGGTGCTGGCCGCCGACCCGGCACACACCGCCGGGGGTGAGCCGCTCACCGCCGACACGCGCCTCGACCTGGGGCTCGGCCTGCGGCTGCTGCCCACCCCCGGGCACACCGCCGACTCGGTCTGCCTCCTGGCGGAGCACGACGGCGATCGGGTGGTGCTGACCGGCGACACGATCCTCGGCCGGGGCACCACGGTGGTCGCCCACCCCGACGGGCACCTCGGGGACTACCTGTCGAGCCTGGAACTGCTCTCCACGTACCGGGAGATCCCGGTGCTGCCGGGCCACGGCCCGGCGCTCGCCGACTGCGGCGTCGCGGCCGACTTCTACCTGGCCCACCGGCGGGCCCGGCTGGACCAGGTGCGCGCCGCCGTGGCCGCGGGCGCCACCACCGCGCCCGAGGTGGTCGCCGTGGTCTACGCCGACGTCGACAGGTCGCTGTGGTGGGCCGCCGAGTGGTCCGTCCGCGCCCAGCTCGAACACCTCGGGGTGAAGCAGCCGTGACCTGCCCGGTGTGCGGGACGGTAGCGGTACCCGGGGCGCGGTTCTGTCACAACTGCGGCGCGGCGCTGCCGGCCGCCGCCACGCTGCCCGCCGCGGAGCGCCGCGTGGTGACAGTGCTCTTCGGCGACCTGTCCGACTTCACCTCCTGGTCGGAGGACCTGGACCCGGAACGGGTCGGCGCGGTCACCGACCGGGTGCTCGCCGCGCTGGCCGGTGCGGTCAAGACGTTCGGCGGGCACGTCGACAAGCTCACCGGCGACGGGATCATGGCGGTCTTCGGCGCGCCGGTCGCGCACGAGGACGACGCCGAGCGCGCGGTGCGCGCGGCGTTGTCCATGCAGCGGGCCGTCCGGCGGGTGCTCGACGACGAGCGGGGCGGCGGCGCGCCGCTGGGCCTGCGCGTCGGCCTCAACACCGGCGACGTGATCGCCGGCATCCAGGCCGCGATCGAGTACACGGTCATCGGCGACACGGTGAACACCGCCGCGCGCCTGGCCGACGCCGCCGCGGTCGGCGCGGTCTACGCCGGGGCCCGGACGTCGGCGGCCACCCGGCACGTCGCCTCCTGGCGGGCGCTGCGCCCGCTGCGGCTCAAGGGCAAGCGGGAGCCGGTCGAGGCGTACGAGCTGCTGGGCCTGCTGGACGCGCCCGGCACCCGGTCCGGTCTCGGCGACGAGGCGCCGTTCGTGGGCCGGGAGACGGAGATCGGCCGGGTCGCCGGCCGGCTCGCCGAGGTGATCGACCGGGGCGAGCCCCGGGTGCTGCTGATGACCGCCGAGGCGGGGATCGGCAAGTCCCGGTTCGCAGCCGAGGTGGAACGCCTGGCCGCCGGATACGACGTCGGGGCCGGCCGGTACGCGGCCCACACCGGCGCCCGGGTGCTCTCGGTGCGGTGCGCCGCGTTCGGTGAGCGCCGCCGCCTGGCCCCGCTCGCCGACCTGGTCCGCGCCGCCGTCGGCCTGCCCGGCGACGCGGCCACCGCAGTCACCCGCCCGGCCGTCGAGGAGCGGCTGCGCCGGCTCGGCCAGCGCCTGTCCCGGCTCCCCGGCGACCCGCCGCCGATCGCCGTGGACCAGCTTCTGGCCCTGCTCGGGTACGCCGAACTGCCGCCCGCCACGGAGAACGGCGAGTGGAACGCGGCCGGACCGCCGCCGGACGACGAAGCCGTGCCCACCGCTGTCGCCGACCTGCTCACCGCGCTCGCCGTGGAGGCGCCGCTGGTGATCGTGGTGGACGACCTGCACGACGCCACGGCCGAGACGCTCAAGGCGCTGGCGCTGACCCTCAACCGGCTCAGCGGGCCGGTGCTCGTGCTGCTGCTCGGCCGCCCCGAACTGGTGCGGACCGCCGGCGCGCTGACCCGGGTCGCGGACGCCGAGGTGCACGCGCTGCCGCCGCTGCGCGGCGCGGACGCCTCCCGGCTGCTCACCAGCTATCTCGTCGGTGGCCGCATGCCCCAGGCCGACGCGGACCGGCTGCTCGCCACCGCTCAGGGCAACCCGTTCTACCTGGCCGAACTCGTGACGCTGCTGATGGAGCGCGGCGCGTTGACCGCCGGACCGGGCCGGGGCGCGGACGTCGGCTGGCGGCTCGCCCCCGGCTCGCTCGGCAGCCGGCTGCTCTCCCGGGACCTCGCCGCGGTGCTCGCCGCGCGTATCGACGCGCTGCCGCCGGATGCCCGCTCGGCGCTGCGTGACGCCGCGGTGGTGGGCGACACCGTGCCCGCCGGCGCGCTGGAGGCGCTGCGGGAGCAGCGGCTCGGGCAGGACGGCCGGCCCGCCGCGGTCGCCGCCGTCGAGCTGGACCGGGCCGTGGAGGAGCTGCTGCAACGCCGCATGCTGCACCGCACCCGTACCGGGTTCGCCTTCGCCACTCCGCTCATGCGGGAGGCCGCGTACGCCGGGGTGAGCAAGGCCGAGCTGGCCGAACGGCACGCGGCGCTGGCCCGCTGGGCCGCGCCGGAGAGCGTGGCCGAGACGGGCAGCGCCCCGGCGGGCGCCTTCACCGAGGCCGCCCGGGACGACTTCGTCGCCGAGCACGTCGAGCGGGCGACAGCGCTCGCCGACGCGGTCAAGCTGCGCCCGGACGCGCCGGCCCGGGCCGTCACCCCGCTGGGCGTGGCCGCGCTGGGCCGGGCCGCCCGCCGGTCACTGCGCTCGGGGGAGCCGGCTCTCGCGGTCGAGTACGCCGAGCGTGCGGCCGAGCTGGCCCGCGACGGCGTACCGCCGGCCGACCGGGTGACGCACGCCCGGGCGCTGCTCCAGATCGGCCGCCCGGCCGACGCGCTCGCGTTCGCCGAGAAGATCGCCGCGAACACCGGTGACCCGGTCACCCGGACCGCCGCGTTGCTGCTGGCCGGACAGGCCCAGCAGACGCTGGGTGACGCCGAGCGGGCCGAGCGCAGCTGGCGGGAGGCGTTGCAGGTGGCCACCGACGCCGACCTGCCCACCATGCGGGCGTCGGCGATGCGGCGGCTCGGCATGGCCGACTTCATCGCCGGCCGGCTCGGGCAGGCGAGCAGCCGGCTGGCCGCGTCCTATCAGGTCAGCCTGGCCGCGCGGGATCCGCGCGGGCAGGCCTGGTCGTTGCAGAACCTGGCCTGGGTGACCACCACCCGGGGTGACTTCGCCGGCACCGACGCGGTGCTCGGCCGGGCCGCCCGGCTCTTCGCCGAGCTGAAGGACCCGTACGGGAGGGCCTGGCTGCGCGGCACCACCGCGTTCGCCCGGCTGCTCGCCGGACGGCTGCGGGAGGCGTGCCGGATGGCGCGGGTGTTCCTGCCGTTCGGGGAGCGGGTCGGCGAGGCGTGGGCGGTCGGTACGCTGCGCGCGGTCGAGGCGTACGCCACCGCCGAGCTGGGCGACCTGGCCGAGGCGGACCGGGCGGCGCGGCGCGCGTACCGGGACTTCGCCGAGGTGGGCGACGACTGGGGGCAGGGCTTCGCGCTCGTGGTGCGCGGGGTGGTGGCGCGCGGGCTGGGCGAGCCGGAACACGCGGCCGACCTGTTCACCGACGCGCTCGAGTACGCCGACCGGACCAACCACCCGTTGCTCACCGGCATGGCCGGCACGCTGCGCGGCTTCGTCGCGCTGGACATGGGCGACCACGAGACCGCCGAGCGGGAGGCGCGGTCGGTGCTGACCCGGGTGGAGCCGCACAACCCGCAGGCGCCGGCCCAGGTCGCGCCGCGGGTGCTGCTCGCCATGGCCCGGCTCGCGGCCGGTGACGCGGGCACCGCCGTCGGGCTGCTCGCTCCGGTCGCCACCGGCCCGGCGAACGCGCCCTCGCTGCTGTTCTCCCGGCGGCAGACGATGGCCCGGTACGCCGCCGCGCTGCTCGCCCACGGCCAGCGCGAACAGGCCCTCGACTGGGCGCAGCGGTCGATCACCGCGCCGGCCGAGGACGTGCGCAGCCAGGTGGTGGCGCGGCTGGTGCTGGCCGAGGCGCTCGACGCCTGTGGCCGCCGGGCCGAGGCGCTCGCCAGCGCGGAGGAGGCGGTACGACTCGCGTACGCCACCGAACAGCGCAGTGAGCGGATGGTGGCCGACGCGTTGCGGGTCCGTCTCTCCGGCGGCTGATCGGCTGTTGTTCTACCGGTTCCGGGGATGTGCTCGTCGGTGGGGCCGGTTAGCGTGGGGCGGCGTCCGTCGTGGATCGACTGTCGCACACCGGTTACGCGCGCGCGTAACCGGCGGACCATGCTGGGGAGGGACGATGAGGCTGCCGCGCTCGGGCGCCGGCTGGACGATCGCGGTCTTCGGGCTCCTCGCGCTGCTGCTCGGCGCGCTCGGGTTGATCTGGCCGGAGACACAGCTTCGCCTGCTCGGCTTCGAGGTGCCGGCCGAACGCGCCCCGGGCGACTACACCGGCACGTTCCTCACCGCGTCGTCGATGGCCTCGTTCAACATGGGGGTCTACTACCTGCTCGCCGTCGCGACCGAGTGGCGGCCGTTCTACCGGTTCACGGTCTGGTTCCGCCTGGTCACGTTCACCGTATTCACCATCGCGGTGCTGTCCGACGTCGCGCCGGACCGTTTCTTCGCGGTCGCCGCGTGGGAAGGGTTGGGCGCGGTCGCGACAGCTGTCGGCCTGTGGTGGGACGCGCGCCGAGCGGCTCCCGGTACGGCCGGGCCCGGCGACTCCGCGCCGGATCCGGTGCCGGCCACTGACGCGGCCCGCTGACCGGCCGGACCAGTTGGGTATTTTCGAACCGTGACCGAGACCCCGCCCGGCGCCGTGCGGCTGCCAATCGTGCCCGGTCTGACCGATCTGCGGGTGTTCGCCCGGGGCGGCTACGCCACCATCTACCGGGCCACCCAGATCTCGGTGGGACGCGAGGTGGCGGTCAAGATTGAGAACCGGACGCTGGACAGCGAACGCGACCAGGCCCGCTTCCTGCGCGAGGCCCGCGCGGCCGGACGGATGTCGTCGCACCCCCACGTGGTGGACCTTTTCGACGTCGGGGTCACCGTCGACCAGCACCCCTACCTCATCATGGAGCTGTGCGACGGCTCGTACGCGGAGCGGATGCGCACCTCGCCGCTGGGCCCGGAGGAGACCCGCGACCTCGGCGTGAAGATCGCCGACGCGCTGGTCCACTCGCACGCGGCGGGCGTGCTGCACCGGGACGTCAAGCCGGCCAACATCCTGCACTCCGAGTTCAACTCGGCGGTGCTCGCCGATTTCGGCCTGGCGGTGCTCGCCGAGTTCCGTGACTCCTCGGTCATGCTGGAGGCGCTCACGCCGGCGTACGCGCCGCCGGAGACGTTCAACCACAGCCCGCCCACTCCGGCCGTCGACGTCTACTCGCTGTGCGCCACCCTCTACGCGGTGATGTACGGCCGGCCGCCGCGCTGGCACTCGGAACGCAACCCGAGTCTGGTCACCGTGCTGGAGATGTTCCAGCAGCCCATCCCCGGGCTGCCCGGGGTCCCCGGCGAGCTGATCGACGTACTCCGGTTGGGGATGTCCAACGACCCGGGCGAGCGTCCCTCCGCGGTCGAGCTGCGCGGCCTGCTCGCCGGGCTGCCGCTGGACGGCGCCCCGGCCGGCGGCGTGCTCTACGACGGCGGCGAGCGCTACCGCCGCAGCGGGGGCCCGAACCCGCGCCCGCCCGCCGACGACGACCACCCGACCGTGGCGTCGCGGGCCCGGCGCTGGCCCAAGCGCTGGTTCCTCGGCGGCGCCGGGGTGCTCGCGCTGGCGGCCTCGGCAGGTGGCGGCTGGCTGGCCGCCGGTCACGCGCCGGCCGCTCCGCCGATCCCGGTGGCAAGTGGCGTGGCCGGGGGGCCGGTGCCCGGCTGCGCGTCCGCCGACGTGCGGCTCCCGGCCGGCGCGCGGTGCGCCTCCGAGCTGGAGTGCTTCGGTCCGGTACGGCTGCGCCGCGACCGGGCCGAGGCGAGCCGGGTGCCCTGCGACGGCCAGCACACGTGGGAGACCTACGCCGCGGGTGACCTGCCGGCCGGTCTCGCCGGCGCCGAGCACGACGCGGTCGCCGCCGATCCGGTCGTCGGCAAGGTGTGCAACCCGGACACGTTCCGGGTGGTCAGTGGCGCCGATCCGGCGAACGGCTGGAATCTCGAGGTGCTGCCGCCGGAGACCGACGCCGACCGCACCTACCGGTGCCTGGCCGGCCGGGGCGTGAACGCGCTCGCCGGGCCCACCCTCACCGGTCGCTGACCCCTCGGCCCTGCCGCACCGCCCGCGGGTCGAGCGTCTCCAGCGTGTCCGCGTCCACCGCGGTCTGCGTCCGCAGGCCGCGTACCGCCCGCGGGTCCAGCGCCTGGAGTGTGTCCGCGTCGACCGGATGGCCGCCCGGGGCGCGCAGGTTCCGCACGGCCCGGGGGTCGATCGCCTCGAGCGTGTCGGCGTCCACTCCGTACCCGGCCTCGGGGAGCCAGTTCTCGGACGACGGGGGGTGTTCACCACCGCCGTCGGGCTGGCGGGCCGCGGTGATCGTTACCCCGGCGATCATGCCCAGCACGACGCAGACCAGGGCCAGCACGACCGACAGGATGCCGGGCGGGCGCCACACCGCGAGAGCCACCACAGCCGCCACCGTCGCCATGGACGCGACGACGGCCTTCGCCCGCGCATCGGGCTTCGGGAACGATCTCACCCGACAAGCATGGCCCAGCGCGGCGACCTGTCAACCTGCGGGCTGAGACGGTTTCCCGTCAGTGACCTTCCACTTCGGAGTGCCAGAAGCGCTGATCGAATAAAAATCGTTACATCCTTTGGCTGTCTGCCGTATCGCTGCGCGTCGGGGAGCCGCTACCGTGAGCGTCGATCCTGGGAGTGGCGAGGGCCGAGGTCTCCTCGACCACACCGCCCACTGACGGACCCCCGGGGTACGGCGGGTGATCGGGCACCCGCCGTACCCCGGGCCGCCCGCTCGCCGCGTGGTCCCCGCACGGCGGGCACGCGCGAACGCTGCGGGTCAGTAGGACTTGTCCTGGCCCAGGACGTGCTGGGCGACGAAGTTGAGGATCATCTCGCGGCTGACCGGGGCGATCCGGCCGGCGCGTACCGCGCCGAGCAGCGTCGACACGCCGTACTCGGTGGTCATGCCGGCACCGCCGAGCGCCTGGACGGCGGTGTCGACGGCGAGCGCGGCGGCCTCACCGGCCGCGTACTTGGCCATGTTGCCGGAGATGCCCGCTTCCAGGTCGCGACCCGCGTCGTAGAGCGCCGCCGCCTTGTAGATCATCAGTCGGGCCAGCTCGACCTGCACGGCCGCGTGCGCGAGCGGGTGCGCCACGCCCTGGTGCGAGCCGATCGAGTTCCCGCCCCACACCTTGCGGGTGGCGGTGTAGTCGCTCGCCCTGTCGATCGCGTACCGGCCGGTGCCCACGCCCATCGCGGCCACCGTGATGCGCTCCGGGTTGAGTCCGGCGAACAGCGCCGGCAGCCCGGCGTCGAGTGACTCGCCGACGAGCGCGTCGGCGGGGAGCCGGACGTCGTCCAGGAAGAGCAGGAACTGGTTCTCCGGCGACAGGATCTCCATGTCCAGCTTGGACTTTTCCAGACCGGGCGCGTCGGTCGGCACGATGAACAGCGCGGGCTTGAGCTTGCCGGTGGACGCGTCCTCGGTGCGCGCGACCACGAGCACGTGCCCGGCCTCGTCGACGCCGGAGATGTAGATCTTCCGGCCGGTGAGCAGCCAGTCGTCGCCGTCACGGCGGGCCACTGTGGAGAGACGGTGGAAGTTCGAACCGGCGTCCGGCTCGGTGATCGCGAAGACGATCTTCTCGGAGCCGTCGGCGAGGCCGGGGAGGTGCTTCTTGCGCTGCTCCTCCGTACCGTGCTTGCCGATGATCGTGGCGGCGATGGCGGGGGAGACCACCAGGAGCAGCAGCGGGCAGCCGGTCGCGGCCAACTCCTCGCACACCAGCGTCAGGTCGGTGATGCCGCCGCCCCCGCCGCCGTACTCGGTGGGGATGTTGACGCCCAGGTAGCCCAGCCGGCCGGCCTCGTGCCACAGCTCGGTGGTGTGCTCGCCGGACTTGGCTTTCGACACGAAGTAGGAATGGCCGTACTTGCGTCCCAGCTCCCGTACCGCGTCGCGGAGCTGATCCTGTTCGGGGGTGAGGTCGAAATTCACTGCGGGTCCTCCTCGGGGTCCACCACGGCCAGTACGGCACCCGTCTCGACCTGACCGCCGGCGGGCACCGGCAGTTCCGTCACCACGCCGTCGGCGGGGGCGAGCACGGGATGTTCGAGCTTCATCGCTTCCAGCGTCAGCAGCAGGTCACCGGCGGCGACCCGCTGACCGACCTCGACGTGCACCCGGGTCACCGCTCCGGGCAGCGGCGCGAGCAGCGACCCGGCCGCCAGCTCCGCGGTGGGCAGGGGCAGGCGGGGCAGCTCGGTGAGGCTCGCCGCCCCGTCCGGGCCATCCACGAAGACCGACGACCCCACCCGGTGTACGCGGAACGCCCGCCGCACCCCGTCGACGTCGAGCACCACCCGGCCCGGGGCGGCTGTCACCAGCTCGACCTGCGGGAGCTCGCTGTTAACAGGGGACCCTTCCACTACCGGATCCGTTAAGAAGGGGCCCTTCCTTCCCCACTCGGCGAGGCCGCCGGTGCGGTCGAGCCGGTAGTGGATTTCGATCTCCGCGCCGTCGCCGACGGAGAAGCTGGTGACCTGCGGGAAGGACGGCACGTTGCGCCAGCCCGACGGCAGCCCGGCCAGCACCGGGGCGGCGGCCCGGCGCGCGGCGGCGCCGGCCAGCGCCGCCGCCAGTGCCGCCACCGGAAGTTGCTCGGCCGGCAGCAGCGGCTCGAACACCTCCGGGTGCCGGTCCAGGAAGCCGGTGTCCACGTCCATGGCGGCGAACTCCGGGCTGCGCAGCACGCGCACCAGCAGATCCCGGTTGGTGGCCACGCCGTGCAGTTCGGCGCGGGCCAGCGCGCCGGCGAGCGCGCGGGCCGCCTCGGCGCGGGTGGGCGCCCAGGCGACGAGCTTCGCGAGCATCGAGTCGTAGTGCACGCTCACCGTCGAGCCGTCCACCACCCCGGAGTCCAGACGCAGGCCACGGGCCGGACCGAACTCGGCGGCCACCCCGGGGATCGCGAACCGGTGCAGCGTGCCGGTGGCCGGGCGGAAGCCCTGGGCCGGCTCCTCGGCGCACAGCCGTACCTCGATGGCGTGGCCGTCGGCCGGCGGTGTGGTGGCGACCGGCAGCGGCTCGCCCTCGGCGGCGAGCAGTTGCAGCCGGACCAGGTCCAGCCCGGTGGTCAGCTCGGTGACCGGGTGCTCCACCTGGAGGCGGGTGTTCATCTCCAGGAAGTGCACCTGCCCGTCCGGCGCGAGCAGGAACTCCACAGTTCCCGCGCCGACGTAGTCGACAGCCCGCCCGGCCGCCACCGCCGCCTCGTGCAGCTCCGCGCGCACGTCGTCGGGCAGCACGCCGGGCGCCTCCTCGACGATCTTCTGGTGGCGGCGCTGGATGGAGCAGTCACGTACCCCGAGCGCCACGACGGTGCCGTGGGTGTCGCCGAAGATCTGCACCTCGACGTGCCGGCCGCGTTCCACGTACCGCTCGATGAAGACGGTGCCGTCGCCGAACGCCGCCGCCGCCTCGCGGCGCGCGCCAGCGACGGCCTCGGCCAGCCCGGCCGCGTCGCGGACGATCCGCATGCCCCGGCCGCCGCCGCCCGCCGCGGCCTTGACCAGCACCGGGAAGGCGGTCACCTCGGCCGGGTCGGTCCAGGTCGGCAGCATCGGGACGCCCGCGTCGGCGAGCAGCGCCTTGGCGGCCATCTTGTCGCCCATCGCCGCGATCGCCTTCGCGGACGGACCGACCCAGGTCAGGCCCGCGTCGGTCACCGCCGCCGCGAACTCGGCGTTCTCGGCCAGGAAGCCGTAACCGGGGTGGACGGCGTCAGCGCCGGACCGGCGGGCCGCGTCCAGGACGGCGTCGATGCGCAGGTACGTCTCGGCCGGCGTGTTACCCGGCAGCCGTACCGCCTGGTCGGCGTCGGCCACGAACGGCGCGTCGGCGTCCGCGTCGGAGTGCACGGCGACGGTGGCCACGCCGAGGGCGCGGCAGGTGGCGAAGACCCGGCGGGCGATCTCGCCGCGGTTCGCAACCAAGAGCTTCGTGATCATAGGCGCTGAGCCTGCCTTTCGTTCGCGACTGCGGGACTCCGCTTCGCTGCGTTCCTCGCGCTCACAGGTCACATCCGGAAGACGCCGAAACCGTCGGCGCCCTTCACCGGTCCGTTGTGGATAGCCGACAGGCACAGCCCGAGGACGGTACGGGTGTCCCGCGGGTCGATCACCCCGTCGTCGTAGAGCCGCCCGGACAGGAACAGCGCGCCGGACTGCGACTCGATCTGCTGCTCGACCATCATCCGCATGGCGGCGTCGGTGTCCTCGTCGTACTCGTGTCCCCGGGCGGCGGCGGCCTGCCGGGCCACGATGGACAGCACCCCGGCGAGCTGCGCCGGGCCCATCACCGCCGACTTCGAGTTCGGCCAGGTGAACAGGAACCGCGGCTCGTACGCCCGGCCGCACATGCCGTAGTTGCCGGCGCCGTAGGAGGCGCCCAGGTTGACGGTCAGGTGCGGCACCTTCGAGTTCGACACCGCGTTGATCATCAGAGCGCCGTGCTTGATGATGCCGCGCTGCTCGTACTCGGTGCCGACCATGTAGCCGGTGGTGTTCTGCAGGAAGACCAGCGGTGTGTCCGCCGCGTTGGCGAGCTGGATGAACTGCGCCGCCTTCTGCGCCTCCTCGCTGAACAGCACGCCCCGGGCGTTCGCCAGCACACCGACCGGGTAGCCGTGCAGCTCACCCCAGCCGGTGACCAGGGCGGTGCCGTAGCCGGGCTTGAACTCGTCGAACGCGCTGTCGTCGAGCACCCGGGCCAGCACCTCGCGCGGGTCGAACGGCACCTTCAGGTCCGCGCTGGCGATGCCGAGCAGCTCCTCCGGGTCGTACCGGGGTGGCAACGGGTGAGGGTTGCGCGGCGGCGGGCCGTGCTTGCGCCAGTTGAGCCGGCGGACGCACTGCCGGGCCAGCCGGATACCGTCACGCTCGTCCTCGGCGAGGAAGTCGGCCAGGCCGGACGTGGTGGCGTGCATCGCCGCGCCACCGAGCGACTCGTCGTCGGTGACCTCGCCGGTGGCCATCTTCACCAGCGGCGGCCCGGCCAGGTAGACCTGCGAACGGTCCCGGATCATGATGGTGAAGTCCGACATGCCTGGTACGTACGCGCCGCCGGCGGTGGCGTTGCCGAAGACCACGCTCACTGTCGGGATCCGCTGCGCGGAGAGCCGTGTCAGGTCCCGGAACACCCGGCCGCCGGGAATGAAGATCTCCGCCTGGGTGGGCAGGTCCGCGCCGGCCGACTCGACCAGGTTCACCATCGGCAGCCGGTTGGCAGCCGCGATCTCACCCGCCCGCCGGGTCTTCGCCAGCGACCACGGGTTGATCGCGCCGCCGCGTACCGTCGGGTCGTTCGCCACGATCAGGCACTCCACGCCCTCGACCACGCCGATGCCGGTCACGGTGCTGGCGCCGACCGGGAAGTCGGTGCCGAACGCGGCCACCGACGACAGCTCCAGGAACGGGCTGTCCGGGTCGAGCAGCAGCTCGATCCGCTCGCGGGGGAGCAGCTTGCCGCGACCGTGGTGGCGGGTCACGTACTTCTCGCCGCCACCGCCCCTGGCCTGGTCGAGCGCCTCCTCCAGTTCGGCGAGGCGTTCCAGCAGCGCCTCCCGGTTGGCGGTGAAGGCGGGCGCGGACGGGTCGATCGTGCTCTGCAGAACTGTCGTGCTCACAGGCCCATGCCCTTCGCGATGATCTCGTTCATGATCTCGGTGGCGCCGCCGCCGATGCCGAGCAGCCGGGCGTCGCGGTAGTGCCGCTCCACCTCGGCGTCCCGCATGTAGCCGAAACCGCCGTGCAGTTGCAGCGCGGCGTCGACGACGAAGTCGCACGCGGACACCGCCACGTTCTTCGCGATCGCCACCTCGGTCACCACCGGCTGCCCGGCGGCGACCCGCTCGGCGACCTCGTGCACGTACGCCCGGGCCGCCTCGGTGCGGGAGTGCATCTCGGCCAGCCGGTGCCGGACGACCTGCCGCGCGACGAGCGGCCGGCCGAACGTCTGGCGGTCCCGGCACCACCGCACGGCCAGGTCCACGCAGCGCTGCGCCGTGGCGTACGCCTGCGTGGCGAGCGAGAGCCGCTCGGCGGCGAACTGCTGCATGATGGCGAGGAAGCCGGTGTCCTCCGGGCCGACCCGGTTGCTCACCGGCACCCGGACGTCGACGAAGGACAGTTCGGCGGTGTCCGAGCAGTGCCAGCCCAGCTTCTCCAGCCGCCGGCCCACGGTGAACCCCGGTGTGCCCTTGTCGATCACGAGCAGGCTGAGCGAGCCCGAACCGGGGAAATCAGTGCAGACCGCCGTGGTGACGAAGTCGGCCCGGACCCCACTGGTGATGTACGTCTTGGCGCCGTTCACCACGTAGTGGTCGCCGTCGCGTACCGCGCAGGTGCGGATGCCCGCCACGTCCGAGCCGCCGTCCGGCTCGGTGATCGCCAGCGCGCCGATCATCGTCCCGGCGAGCGCCGGCCGGACGTACCGCTCGATGAGCGTCTCGTCCTGTGCCTGAACCATGTGCGGCAGCGCGATCCCGTGCGTGAACAGCGCGGCGATCAGCCCCGACGAACCGCCCGAGCGGATGATCTCCTCGGTGACCACCATCGAGTCGAGCAGGTCACCGCCGCTGCCGCCGACCGACTCCGGGAAGCCGATGCCCAGCAGGCCGACCTTCGCGGCGGTCTCGTGCAACCACCGGGGCAGCTCGCCGGCCCGCTCCCAGTCGGACAGGTGCGGCAGCACCTCCCGGGTGACGAACGAGCGGGTCAGCTCGCGTAGTTGCCGGCGTTCCGGCGTGTCCACGATGGTCATGCCGGAACCTCCGCCGGAAGATCGACCACTCGCGAGCGCAGCAGCTCGCCGAGCGCCTTGGCCTGGGGGTCGAACCGGGTGGAGGCGGCCACACCCTGCCCGAGCAGCCCTCGGATCACGAAGTTGACCGCGCGCAGGTTCGGCAGCTCGTACCGCTCGACGGTGAGCGCCGCCGTCTCCGGCAGCAGCTCCGCCAGCCGGTCCACTGTGAGCCAGTCGCGCAGCCAGGGCCAGGTGGCGTCGGTGCGGGCCCAGACGCCGAGGTTGGCGTCGCCGCCCTTGTCGCCGGACCGTGCGCCGACCAGCTCGCCGAGCGGCCCCCGCCGGGTTGCGGGTAAGGAAGGGCCCCCTGTTAACGCCTCGTGTTGTACAGGGGCCCCCTGCAAACCGCTCGTCACCGTCGGCGGCGGGATCGGCACCCGCTCGCCGGAGGGCAGCACCGCCACGTGCTCGACCTCGTCCTGCGCAATCGCGTCGGCGGTGAACACCCCGTACGGCGTCGCGTCGCCGGGCAGCGTGGTCAGCGTGCAGCCCGGGTAGGAGGCCAGCGCCAGCTCCACCGCCGCCGCCGAGAACGCCCGCCCGGCCCGCGACTTGTCGCCGTCACGCATGTGTACGTGCAGCAGCGCGCTCGCCGCCTCGGTGTCGTCGGTGTCCGGGTGGTCGGTACGGGCCAGCGTGAACTCCAGCCCTTCCGTGCCGACCGACTCCTCGATCTGGGCGCGGACCAGTGCCGCCTTGGCCGGGATGTCCAGCCCGCACAGCACGAACGTCATCGAGTTGCGGAAGCCGCCCAGGTTGTTGACGCCCACCTTGAGCGTGTCCGGTGGCGGCGTGCCGCGTACCCCGGACACGCGTACCCGGTCCGGGCCCTCCTGCTCCAGCCGTACCGTGTCCAGCCGGGTCACCACGTCCGGCCCGAGGTAGTCCGGCCCGCCCACCTCGTACAGCAGCTGGGCGGTGACCGTCTCGACTGTTACCGCGCCGCCGGTGCCGGGGTGCTTGGTGAGCACCGACGAGCCGTCCGCGTGCAGCTCGGCGATCGGGAAACCGGGGCGGCGCCCGCCGTCCGGCAGCTCGGTGAAGAAGCTGAAGTTGCCGCCGGTGACCTGCGCGCCGCACTCGATCAGGTGCCCCGCCACCGTGGCCCCGGCCAGCGCGTCCAGGTCCTCGCGGGTCCAGCCGAAGCGGGCGATTGCCGGGCCGACAGCCAGCGAGGCGTCGGTGACCCGCCCGGTGACCACCACGTCCGCACCCGCGTCGAGGCAGGCCGCGATCCCGAACGCGCCCAGGTACGCGTTGGCGGTCAGCGCGTCCGGCCGCTGGATCGCGTCGCCTTCGACGTACCCGACCCGCACCTGGACGCCGAGCCGTTCGGCGAGCGACCGGATCGCGTCGGCCAGCCCGGCCGGGTTGAGGCCGCCCGCGTTGGTGACGAGCGTGACGCCGCGCTCCAGCGCGGTGCCGAGCACGCCCTCCAACTGGCGCAGGAACGTCTTCGCGTAGCCCAGCGACGGGTCGCGCATCCGGTCGCGGCCGAGGATGAGCATGGTCAGCTCGGCCAGGTAGTCACCGGTCAGCACGTCCAGATCGCCGCCGTCGAGCATCTCCCGCCAGGCGGCGAAGCGGTCGCCGTAGAAGCCCGACGCGTTCCCGATCCGCAGCACGCTCATGCTGTGCTGATCGGGCATGCGCTCACGGCCCTCGCTTCGCTCGGTGCGTTCGCTCATGCCGGCTCTCCCCGACTCGCGGGCTCCCGCTTGTCGCCGGCCGGGCCGGCGAACGCCTGGGCCACGTCCAGCCACTCGTCGGCCACCGGCCCGGTGGCCGTCAGGGCCAGGTCTGCGCGGTGCCGGCGCTGGGTGACGAGCAGGCAGAAGTCGAGCGCCGGGCCGGTCACCCGGTCGGCCGCGTCGGCCGGCCCGAACTCCCACACGTCGCCGCCCGCGGGTGCCGTCAGCTCGACCCGCACCGGCGCCGTGGGCACCGCACGGCCGTGGGCCGCGAAGCCGTGCCCGAGGGTACGGAAGCCGAGGTGCGCGATGTGCCGCAGGCGCTCGGTCGGGGTACGGCTGACGCCGAGCGCGTCGGCCACGTCCTCGCCGTGCGCCCACGTCTCCATCAGCCGGGCGGTCACCATCGAGGTGGGCGACATGCTGGTGCCGTACCAGGGGATCTTCTGCCCGGCCGGAACGGCGGCGACCGCCCCGGCGAGCGCGGACCGGCCCGCGCGCCAGCGGGCCAGCAGCGCGGCCGGGGGCGCGAGGAAGGACTCGGCGCCGTCCTCGACCAGGCGCGACGGGTCCGGCGCGGCCATCACCGAGGCGAAGAACGCGGCCTCGTCCGTGGCCGCCAGGTAGGCGACGTGGTCGGTCCAGGCCAGGTGCGCGATCTGGTGTGCGACGGTCCAGCCCGGGGCCGGCGTCGGCCGCTCCCATCCGTCCGGCGGCAGGTCCGCGACGAGCGCGTCGAGCTGTTCGGACTCGGCGGCCAGATCCGCGAGCAGGGCTGTCAGGTCGACCATTGTGCCTCCGGGCGGGGTGGGTCAGGGGATCAGTGCCGCTCGCTCTCGGGGGTGAGCAACGCGGCGAGCTGGCGTTTCCAGGTCTGCAGCAGGGCGGCGCGGCGGGGCGAGTCGTCGCTGAGCAGGTTGGCCACGCCGAGGCCGCGGAGCAGGTCGAGCGTGGCCTGCACCGACTCGCGTACGCCCGGCTTGCGTTCGTCCACGCCGAGCAGCTCGACGGTGAGCCGGTGCATCTCGCGGCCGATCCGCGCCTCCAGCGGCACCAGCGCGGCCCGCAGCTCGGCGTCGGTACGGGCGGCCACCCACAGCTCCAGCGCGGCGACGAAGAGCGGGCCGGTGAAGGAGGCGGCGAGCAGGTCGACCACCCCGTCGAGCCGCTGCGGGCCGGAGGGCAGGGCCGCCGCCTCGGCGCGCAGCTCGGCCGCCCGGCGCTCGGTCAGGTGGGTGACGGCGGCGGTGACCAGGGCGGTCTTGGTGGGGTAGTGGTGCAGCTGGGCGCCCCGGGAGACGCCGGCACGGGCCGCTACGACTGTCGTGGTGGTGCCGGACCAGCCGTGCTCCACCAGGCAGTCGACGGTCGCCTCCAGCAGCCGGGCCTGGGTGGCGCGGCTGCGCTCCTGCTGCGGGACGCGGCTCGGTGCGGTGGACACGCCAATAGCCTGCCGCCCACAAAACAAACAGTCAAGCCTGACTTTTTTGAAAGGAGGGGCCCCTTCTTAACGCCTCCGGTAGAGGAAGGGCCCCCTGTTAACGCCTCAGCGGCCGTCGCGCGGGGCGAAGACCGTGAGCGCGTCGGCGTCCGAGTGGCGGGAGCGGACGTACTCGTCGGCCCAGGCCGCGGCGTCCGGGAACGCGGACTCGGCGGCGATCCGGGCGCACGCGGCGTCCACGTCGAAGCGCGTGCGGCGCAGTTGCACGCCCGGTCCGAGCAGCGCCCACCAGGCGCCCGTGCCCCCGTACGGCATGCCGACGCTGCCCGGGTTCACCACCAGGCGACGGTCGACCAGCCGGGTGAACGGCATGTGTGTGTGCCCGCAGACCACCGTGCCGACCTCGGGCGGGAGGTCGGCGAAGACCTCGGCCCAGCGGTCGAGCCGCGAGTCGACGAGCACGACCTCCTCGTCGTCGCGCGGGGTCGCGTGGCAGAACAGCACCTGACCCAGCCCGGTGACCGGCAGCGTGACGTGCGGTGGCAACGCGGCCAGCCGGGCCACCTGGTCGTCGCGGAGCTGCCCGGCGCCCCAGCTCGAGACGGCGATCGGGGTGGGTTTGCCGGCGCGCGCCTGCACCAGCTCCCGGTCGGCGTTCCCGCCGACCCAGCAGGCCCGGTCACCGAGCGCGGCCAGCCGGTCCAGCGTCTCGACCGGCTGCGGGCCGGCCGCCAGGTCACCGGTGAGGACGATCAGATCGGCGGCGGCCACGTCCGGCTCGGCCAGCACTGCTTCCAGCGCGGGCAGCACACCATGGATGTCGGATAGGACGGCGACAAGATCGGGCATCGCCCCAGCCTGGCGGCACCGGCCCGGAGGATCAAACGATTCTGCGGCGGGCAGAGACGGCGGCGGTCGGCCCGGTCAGCGACGGCACCGGCCTGGCCCGCGCAGAAGGCGGCACCGCCCTGGCCCGCGCAGAAGACGGCATCGGCCTGGCCTGCGCAGAAGACGGCATCGGCCCGGCTCCGCGCGGTGGCGGGCCGGGCCGGGAAGCCGGTACGGAGGTCAGACCCGCGCGCGGCGGGCCAGGCGCTCCGGGTCGAGGATTATGATGCTCTTGCCGTCCAGTCGCAGCCAGCCGCGCGAGGCGAAGTCGGCGAGCGCCTTGTTGACGGTCTCCCGGGAAGCGCCGACGAGCTGGGCGATCTCCTCCTGGGTGAGGTCGTGCGTCACGCGCAGCACGCCGCCGTCGCGGGTGCCGAAGCGACCGGCCATCTGGAGCAGGTTCTTGGCGACCCGGCCCGGCACGTCCGTGAAGATCAGGTCGGCGAGCGAGTCGTTGGTCCGGCGCAGCCGGCGGGCCAGCACCCGCAGCAGCTGCTCGGCGATCTCGGGCCGGTTGTTCAGCCACGGCCGCAGCGCCTGCTTGCGTAGGCGTACGAGCCGGGTGTCGGTGACCGCGGTGGCGGTCGCCGTACGCGGACCGGGGTCGAAGAGCGACAGCTCACCGACCATGTCCGACGGGCCCATCACGGCGATCAGGTTCTGCCGGCCGTCCGCCGCGCGGCGACCCACCTTGATCTTGCCGGACAGGAGGATGTAGAGACTGTCGCCGGGTTCGCCCTCGTTGAAGACGATTTCGCCCTTGCGGACCTCGATCGTCTCCATCTCCTTGGCGAGCGCCTCGGCAGCCTCCGGGTCGACACCCTGGAAGATCCCGCTGCGGGCCAGTACCTCGTCCATCGCGCACCTCCGCCTGCGCGTGCCGTCCGTCGGCCGGGTCCGCCGTCCGCTGATCCCCTCGCGCGCCGCCAGTCTAGGCGCACATGAGTAGGAATCAGAGGTGCACCCCTGGAATCTTGATCGTTGGGCGTAACCCGCCCGACCCGGTGAGCAGCTAAGATCCCGCTTCCGGTCCGGGCCGGCGCCACCCGTTCCCACCTGTGATCGTAGGGTGACCGGCGTGCTGTGTGAGCCGTTCCTGACCACCCGGTCCGAAGCCGGGTGGGACATCCCCCTGCTGGTCTGGCGGGCCGAGAGACCCCTGCTGGCGGTCGGCTCCGCCCCGCTGGGCGGCGGCATCGGCGTCCGCGGGTGGGTGCTGAACGCGACAGTGCCCATGTCGTACCACCGGGACGACCCCGCCGCGCACCTGGCCGAGCTGGCGGACGGCCTCGACCTCGGCGGACCCGGCGTCGGGCTGCTGACCGGCGTGGACGTGACCGAGGTGGTGCGCCGCACCGACGGCGGCGTCCGGGTCTGGGCGACTGTCGGCCTGGGCACGCCGGTGTGGGCCGCCGCCCCCGAGCCGGCCCCGCCCGCCGCGCCCGAGCCCGCGCCGCCCGCGCAGCGCGTCGGCACAGTCAACATCGTCGCGTACGTGCCGGAGCGGCTCGGCGACGCCGCCCTGGTCAACGCCGTGGCCACCGCCACCGAGGCGAAGGCGCAGGCGATCTGGGAGCTGGGACTGCCGGCCACCGGCACCCCCACCGACGCGGTGACGGTGCTCTGCCCGGCCGACGGCGACCCGGCCCCGTACGGCGGCCCCCGGTCGGCCTGGGGCGCGCCGCTGGCCCGGGCCGTGCACGCCGCCGTCCGCTCCGGTGGCGCCGGAACCGTCGTGCCCTGGTCCGACCGGGTTGCGGGCTGACGTGCTGTGGCATTTCCGGCGGCCCCGGTTTTCCGACCGATCGGCCCTCGTCGCCGCGTCCCGGGGACGGTAGCGTCGCCGACGATGTACGCTCCCGCCCGTTCTGTGCCCAGTGCCCGCCGCGCCGCCGTCGCCGCGCCGCACACCGCCCCCGCGCCGCGCCCCGCCTTCCCCGGACCACGTCGCGGCGCCCTCGGGCGGCGCCTGGTCGCGCTCGCCGCGCTCGCCGCCGTCCTGTTCGTCACCGGTTGCGCCGGTGACGCCGGTGGGACCGGCGCCGACGCGAGGTGGCAGGCCGGGCAGGGCGGCGGGTCGACCGGCGCGGCCGGACCCGCCACCGGTGACCAGCCCGCGGCGCCGGACGACGCCGACGAGCCGTCGATCTCGCTGACCGCGACCGGCGACGTGATCATGGGCAACGCCCCGGACCGGCTGCCGCCCAACGGCGGCAAGGGCTTCTTCGACGACGTGAAGTCGGCGCTCAAGGGCGACCTGGTGATGGGCAACCTGGAGGAGCCGCTCACCGACGACACCGGCGCCGGCAAGTGCGGCCCGCAGCCGAAGAACTGCTACCAGTTCCGGGCGCCGCCCGGCTACGCCGCGCACCTGCGCTCGGCCGGGTTCCAGCTGCTCAACCAGGCCAACAACCACGGCTACGACTACGGGCGGCAGGGCTACGAGAACACCCAGTCGGCGCTGGAGGCGCACGGCCTCAAGCACACCGGCGCGCCCGGCGAGATCACCGTGGTGGACGTCAAGGGCATCAAGGTCGCCGTGGTGGGCTTCTCGTCGTACCCCTGGTCGAACAGCCTGGTCGACCTCGGCGCCGCCAAGCAGGTGATCGAGATGGCCAAGGAGGCGGCCCAGCTCGTCGTGGTGCAGGTGCACATGGGCGCCGAGGGGTCGGACAAGACCCGGGTGAAGCCGGGCACCGAGATGTTTTTCGGCGAGAACCGGGGCGACCCGATCCGCTTCTCCCGCACCGTCATCGACGCCGGGGCCGACCTGGTCATCGGCCACGGCCCGCACGTGCTGCGCGGGATGGAGTTCTACAAGGGGCGGCTGATCGCGTACAGCCTGGGCAACTTCGCCGGTGGCGGGAAGTCGCTGAACAGCTCCGGGCGGCTCGGCTGGGGCGGCGTGCTCAAGGTCTCGCTCACCGCCGAGGGGAAGTTCGTCGGCGGCACGTTCACCTCCACGGTGATGAACGGCGTGGGACGCCCGTCGGTCGACCGGCAGAACCGCGGCCTCGGGCTGGTCCGCGAGCTGAACCGGGCCGACTTCCCGGACACCGGCGCGAAGCTCGACGCGACCGGCAGGATCACCGCACCGGCGGGTGGCTGAGCGCACGACCACCGCGCCGCACGGCCGGAGCGTCGGCCCCGCGACGTAGGCTGGCCCACGTGACCACGCGCTCCCCCGAGACCGATCTCGGTCGTACGCGCCGCGCCCGGCGCATCGGCCGAGTGCTGACCGAGACGCACCCCGACGCGCACTGTGAACTCGACCACTCCGACGCGCTGGAGCTCGCGGTCGCGACGATCCTGTCCGCCCAGTGCACCGACAAGAAGGTCAACGAGGTCACGCCGAAGCTGTTCGCCCGCTACCGCAGCGCCGCCGACTACGCGGGGGCGGACCGCGCCGAGCTGGAGGAGCTGATCCGGCCCACCGGGTTCTACCGCAACAAGACCAGCTCCCTGATCAACCTCGGCCGGGCGCTCTGCGAGCGGTACGACGGCGAGGTGCCCGGCCGGCTCGACGACCTGGTGACGCTGCCCGGGATCGGCCGCAAGACCGCGAACGTCATCCTCGGCAACGCCTTCGGCGTCCCCGGCATCACCGTCGACACGCACTTCCAGCGGCTGGTGCAGCGGTGGGCGCTCACCACCGAGACCGACCCAGTGAAGATCGAGCACGCGATCGGCGCGCTCTACCCGAAGCGCGACTGGACGATGCTGTCGCACCGGGTCATCTTCCACGGCCGCCGGGTCTGTCACGCCCGCAAGCCCGCCTGCGGCGCGTGCACGCTGGCGAAGCTCTGCCCCGCGTACGGCACCGGGCCGACCGAGCCGGCCGCCGCGGCCAAGCTGCTCAAGGGCCCCCGGGCCCGTGACCTGGCGGTGGCCGTCGGCCTCGACCCCGACCTCGTGCCGCAGCAGGCCGCCGCGGCGGACGTGCCATGATGCGCCGGCTCGCGTACCTGCTCGTCCCGCTGCTGCTCGCGGCGGCAGGCTGCACCGCCACGGCCGAGGAACCGGAGCGGCCCGCGCCGCCGGCCCGGGCCGAGCGTCCCTCGCCGTTCGCCGACTGCGCCCCGCTGACTGTCGCGCCCACCTCGGCGTCCCCGGCGCCCGCAGGGAAGGCCGGGGATCAACTGCCCGACCTGACGCTCAACTGCTTCACCGGCGGCGCGCCGGTGAAGCTGCGCGACGTCAAGGGCCCGGCGGTGATCAACGTGTGGGCGTCCTGGTGTCCGCCGTGCCGCAAGGAGCTGCCCGCGTTCCAGCGGCTCAGTGAGCGGGCCGACGGCCGGTTCCAGGTGATCGGCGTGAACAGCCGGGACAGCCGCGGCGGCGCGCAGTCGATCGGCGAGGACTACGGCGTCGACTTCCCGATGCTGCTCGACCAGGGCGACGCGTTCCAGCGCGCCCTGGAACGCAACGCGTTCCCGCTCACAGTGCTCGTCGACGCCGACGGGCGGATCCGGCACACCGACGCCACCGGCGCGCTCGACGACGCCCGCCTCGCCGCGCTGCTCCAGCGCCACCTCGGGGTGCGGGTATGACCCGACGGCCGCCGGGGTGGTTCGACCCGCTGCTGGGCCGGCTCGGCACCGCACGGGCGGAGGACTTCACCCGGATCGTCACGCCGTCCAGCGGCGGTCGGGAGAGCGCCGTGCTGGTGCTGCTCGGCGAGGAGCCGGACGCCGGGCCGGACGTGCTGGTCCTCCAGCGCGCCGCGACGCTGCGCAACCACGCCGGTCAGCCGGCGTTTCCCGGCGGCGCCGCCGACCCGGAGGACGCCGACGCCCGCGCCACCGCGTTGCGCGAGGCGAACGAGGAGGTCGGCCTCGACCCCGGCAGCGTCACGGTGCTGGCCGAGCTGCCCCGGCTCTGGATCCCGGTCAGCGACTTCGTGGTCACCCCGGTGCTCGCCTGGTGGCACGACCCGCACCCGGTGCACCCGCGCGAGCCGGCCGAGGTCGCGCACGTGGCCCGGCTCCCGGTCACCGAGCTGATCGACCCGGACAACCGGATGCGGGTCCGCCATCCGAGCGGCTGGATCGGCCCGGCGTTCTCCGTGCGCGGCATGCTGGTCTGGGGCTTCACCGCCGGCGTGATCGACCGGTTGCTGGAGATGGGCGGCTGGTCCCGGCCGTGGCCGCGCTCGCGCGTGGTGGAGCTGCCGCCGGTCGACGCCACACCCGCGCCGTCGGCGGGCACCGAACCTGCCGACGAGACCCCCGTGCGTTGATCACCGGTACGCATCCTCAGGTCACGTTCCGCGAGCGCTGAGCCGAGCACGTGCCCGGTGCCCGTACCCTTGGGGCGTGTCCGCCGTGGATCTCGTCCTTCTCCTGCTCATGCTCGTGTTCGCGATCAGCGGATACCGTCAGGGTTTCGTCATCGGGGCCCTGTCGTTCTCCGGCTTCTTCCTGGGCGCGCTGCTCGGCCTCCAGGTCGGGCCGCTGATCGCCCAGCAGTTCACGGCGAGCGGCACACGCGTGCTGGTCTCCCTGGTGGCGATCTTCGGGCTCGCGGTGCTCGGGCAGGCGCTGGCCGGCTGGCTCGGCTCCAACCTGCGGGCGGCCATCACCGGGCCGGCCGGGCGGAAGGTCGACGACGTCGGCGGCGCGTTCATCTCGGTCATCGCGGTCATGCTGGTGGCCTGGCTGGTCGCCGTGCCGCTCGGCTCCTCCTCGGTGCCGTGGCTGGCCTCCTCGGTCCGCAACAGCGCGCTGCTCACCGTCGTCGACCAGGTGCTGCCGGACAAGGCGCAGGACCTGTCCACCGCGCTGCGCGACACCGTCGACACCAACGGCTTCCCGGACGTGTTCGGCGACCTCGCGCCGACCCGGGCCCGGCAGGTCGCCCCGCCCGACCCGGCGCTGGCCAACTCGCAGGTGGTGCAGAACAGCAGGCGGTCGGTGGTGAAGGTGCTGGGCTCCGCGCCGAGCTGCTCGCGCCGCATCGAGGGCTCCGGCTTCGTGTACGCCGACGACCGGGTGATGACGAACGCGCACGTGGTCGCAGGCACCCGTTCGGTGGCTGTGGAGATGCGCGGCGAGCGCTACGACGGCGAGGTGGTGGTCTACGACCCGGACCGGGACCTCGCCGTGCTCTACGTACCCGGGCTGCCCGGGCCGTCGCTGCGCTTCGCCGCCGGCCAGGCCGCCACCGGCGCGGACGCGATCGTGCTCGGCTTCCCGCTCGACGGCCCGTACGACGCACGGCCGGCCCGGATCCGGGACGTCGACCGGATCACCGGTCCGGACATCTACTCGGCCGGGGACGTCACCCGGGAGATCTACACGATCCGGGCGCTGGTCCGCAGCGGCAACTCCGGTGGCCCGCTCGTCTCCTCGAACGGGCTGGTGCTCGGCGTGATCTTCGCGGCGGCGGCCGACGACCCAAACACCGGCTTCGCGGTGACCGCAGCCGAGGCACGGCCGGTGGCGTTGGCGGGCGCGGAGCGTACCCGGGGAGTGGCCACCGGCGAGTGCACCTGAGCCGGCCGGCGGCGCTCAGCCGCCCGCCGGTGCTCTCGCCGGTGTCACGTCGTCGCCGGAGCGGGACAGCGGCAGCCGGATGCGACCCCAGGTGAGCGTGCGGTCGAGCACCGTCCGCGCCATGATCGCCACGCAGGCGCCGCCGTTGAGGAACGAGGCGACCACGTCGCTGGGGTGGTGCATGCCCCGGTACATCCGGGTGAGCGCCACGCCCACCGGCACCAGCACCAGCAGCGCCCACCAGCCCACCTTCGCGGGAGTGCTGCGGGCCCGCAGCGCCAGCAGCACCGCGAGACCGACGTAGAGAGCGGTGGCCGCCGAGGTGTGCCCGGACGGGAAGCTGGACGTCGGCGGGGAGGCGTCCATGTGCTCGACGGCCGGGCGGTTCCGGTCGATCACCATAGTGGTGAACAGGAAGATCAGTGCCTGCGCGGTCACCGCCGCGCACAGGAAGAGCGGCTCCCGCCAGCGGTGCAGCACCAGTCGCAGCACCAGCGCCGCCAGCACGGTGACCACGACGATCATCTGGGTGCTGGCGAGCGTGCTGAAGACGAGCGAGACGTCGTTCCAGCCCGGCGTGCGATCGCCGGCCAGCTCGCGGTTGACCGTGTCCTCCACGGTGAACGGCCAGGTGCGGGCCAGCACCCGGGTCACCAGCAGGCCCAGACCCACCATCAGCGCGAAGAGCAGGACCAGCGGCAGCAGGACGCGCCGGGTGACTCGGATCACGACGTCGGACATGGGCTCGCCTGTACCCCGGCGACGGTCCGGTTACGCCCGGCCGTCCTGTGCGCCCGGCTCGGCCAGTTCCGGCTCGGCCCCCTCCCGTAGCGGGCGGGTGGACGGCCGCCCGGTCCCGGTACGCCAGGTGACGAACCCGGCCGAGGTGGCGGCCACCACGGCCGCCCCGAGCACCCAGCCACCCACGACGTCGCTGGTCCAGTGCACGCCCAGCGCGATCCGGCTGAGCCCGGTCACCACCGTGACCAGCAGCGCGGCGGTCCACAGCGTGATCCGGCCGGGACGGCTGTC
This sequence comes from Micromonospora echinospora, assembly GCF_014203425.1. Lineage (NCBI taxonomy): Bacteria > Bacillati > Actinomycetota > Actinomycetes > Micromonosporales > Micromonosporaceae > Micromonospora > Micromonospora echinospora. Next base: position 129,112 of record NZ_JACHJC010000001.1, on the reverse strand, counting down.
CCGGGCGAACGGCAGGAACACCAGCAACAGCACCCCGGCCGCCAGCGCCGCGTTGAGCGCGTGACCGGACGGGAAGGAGTAACCGGCCGCCCGGGCCACCGGTTCGAGCAGGTCCGGCCGGTCCCGCCCGACCAGCAGCTTGAGCAGCGCGCCGATCAGCCCACCGGCGATCATGGTGACCACCACCCAGGCCGCGAGCCGGGACGCGCCGCGCCGGAACAGCCACACCGCCACCACCGCGGCGGCCACCCGCAGCGGCCCGGGCCCGAAGAGGTGCGTCCAGACCGTCATCACGCCGACCCAGGCGGGATGGTCCTGCGCGTACCCGTGGAACGCCTCGGTGACCGAGGCGTCCAGCCGGAGCAGGGGCGGCCAGGCGCCGAGCACCAGCAGCGCGAGCAGTGCGAACGGGATCAGCACCAGGAACGCGGCGGCGGTGGCCACGGAGAGCCGCAGACCCAGTGAGTGCTCCGGGTCGAGGCGGCGGCCCCGCCACGACCGGCGCCGCGTGACAGTCGCCCCGGTGGTGTCGTCCATGGGGCTTCCCTACCCAGGGAAGGGCTCGGTCAGACCGCCGCGTTCGTCAGCGACGGACCTGGCGGAACCGGCGCACCATCAGCGCGCTGCCGGTGATCAGCGCGACGAACAGGGCCAGGCCGCTCCAGAGCCGCTCCGGGGCGCCGACGACGGTCTGCCCCGCCGGCAGCGCCGACCAGTCCTCCGGCGCACGCCCCAGCGGGTCGCCGCCGCGGCCCGCCGCCGCGGCCCGGGTGTCCCGCCCGTCGCCCGGGGCCGGCCCGAAGCCCACTACGCCGGGGGAATCGTTGTCGTCCAGCGGGTTGTGACCCACCGACGGCACGTCGGCGGTGAGTGCCGCCACCGGGTCCACCAGGCCGTAGCCGAACCGGTCGTCGCGCCCGGTCGGGCCGAGGTCCCGGGCCGTGCTGATCAGCCGGTTGACGACGTCCCCGGCGGACATCTTCGGGTACCTCGACCGGACCAGGGCGGCAGTCGCGGCCACGAGCGGCGCGGCGAAGCTCGTCCCCTGCACCCGCCAGTAGCCCTCCGGCCGCGCGCCGTAGAGCGCGGTGGCAGGTGCGCTGAGGACCGTCTCGTGGCCGGTGATCGAGCCGGACCAGAGGTTCTCGCCGGAGCGTTCCAGCCCGGCGACCGCCAGCACGCCGGGCTCCCGGGCCGGGTACCAGACCTTGGTGGTCGTCGAGGTGGCCAGGTTGCCGGTGCAGGCGACCACCACCACGTCCCGGGCGAAGGCGTAGTCGAGCGCCGCGGCAAGAGCCGCGCTGTCGCTGCTGCCACCGAGCGACAGGTTGACCACCTGGGCGCCGTTGTCCACCGCCCAGCGCACCGCCTTGGCGATGATGAGCGCGTCGTCGTAGCGGTTCTCGGCGTCGAGCACCCGGACCGGGAGGATCTTGGCGTCCGGCGCGAGCCCCACCACGCCCCGGTCGTCGTCGGCCCGCCCGGCGATCAGTCCGGCCACAGTGGTGCCGTGCCCCACCGGATCGGGCCCGTCCGAACCGTCGGGCGTCACCAGGTCGAGACCGGGCAGGACCTGACCGGCCAGGTCGGGATGCGATGCGTCCACACCGGAATCGATCACCGCGACCACGACGCCACGCCCGGTCGAGGTGCGCCAGGCGGTCTTCGCCCGCAGCTTCTCCAACTGCCACTGCTCGTCGCGGACGTGGTCGCCACGGAGCGCATGGTCGGGAGCCGCCCACTGCTGCTGCGCGGCGACCCGGACGGACGGCGCGGCCTGGGCCGGCAGCGTCAGCGGACCGGCGACGACGACCAGCGCCGACGCGACCGCGAGCAACGCGCGTCGGGCGAGACACCGGGGCGGCGCACCGGGCAGGCCCTGCCGATCCCCTGTCACATTCCCCAGCCGTTCCGTCGCGTCAGACACATGCTGCTCGGAGATTACCGGTTGCCCCGGCCGTCACGGGTCAACTCCGCGCCTCGGATCACCCGGGCGGGAGATGCGCCAACTGCACCAGGCGCACCCCCTCACGACGGGTGACCAGACGGGCCCGGCCCGGCGGCAGCGGACCGGCCTTGACCTGACCGACGAGCGCGCCCTCCTCCGGGCCGCCCGACATCACCAGCCCGGCCGTGGACAACTCCCGCAACCGCTGCACGATCGGCTCGTACGCGGTCCGTCCCGCCCCGCCGGTCCGCCGTGCCAGCACCAGATGCAGCCCGACGTCCCGGGCGTGCGGCAGGTGCTCCTCCAGCGCGCGCAGCGGGTTGGTCGGCCCACCGGCCACCAGGTCGTAGTCGTCCACCAGCACGAACAGTTCCGGTCCCTTCCACCAGGACCGGCTGCGCAGTTGGGCCGGGGTCACCTCCGGCCCGGGCTGCCGCCCTGCGAGGTAGCTGGCGGCCGACTCGATCAGCTCGGCGGTGTGCGGCGCCGCCGTGCCGTACCCGATCAGGTGCGCAGACTCGATCGTGCCCATCAGGCTGCGCCGGTAGTCCACCAGGATCACCCGGGCCTGCTCCGGGCTGAACCGGCTGACGATCGACGTGGCGAGCGCGCGCAGGAACGTCGACTTGCCGCACTCGGCGTCGCCGAAGACCACGAAGTTCGGCTCGGTGGCGAAGTCCAGCACCACCGGGGCGAGGTCCGCCTCCGCAATGCCGATCGGGAACGCCAGCCCGGTCGTCGCGCTCTGGTCCAGCTCGGCGTACGGCAGCACCGGTGGCAGCAGCCGTACCCGGGGCGCCACCGGACCGGTCCACGCCCCGGCGACCGCCTTCACCAGATCGGCGGTCTCACCGCCGAGCGCGTCCACCCGGGGTACGGCGGTGAGGAAGTGCAACCCGCCGGCGGTGATGCCCCGCCCCGGCCGCTCCTCCGGCACCGTCGCCGCCAGCGCGCGCTTGACCACCACCGAGTCGGCCGGGTCGCCCAGGCGCAACTCCAGCCGGGAGCCGAACAGGTCGCGGATCGCCGGGCGGAAGTCCGACCAGCGCAGCGCGCTCGCCACCACGTGCACCCCGTACGCCAGGCCCCGGGTGGCGAGTTCGGTGACGAGCGGTTCCAGGTCCTCGTACTCACCTCGCAACGTGTTCCAGCCGTCCACTACCAGGAACACGTCGCCGAAGGCGTCGGTCGCGCCCGCCGCCCGGCGCCGTCGCCACGCGGCCATCGACTCCACGCCCGCCTCGGCGAAGCGCCGCTCCCGCTCGGCGAGCAGGCCGGCGACCTCGCCGACGGTACGGCGCACGGAGGTGCCGTCGGAGCGTCCGCTGACGCCGCCCACGTGGGGCAGGTCGCGCAGCGCGCCGAGCGTCCCGCTGCCGAAGTCGAGGCAGTAGACCTGCACCTCGGCCGGAGTGTGGGTGAGCGCGAGCGCGCAGACCAGGGTGCGCAGCAGGCCGGACCGGCCGCTGCGGGTGGTGCCGACCACCGCGACGTGCCCGGCCGCGCCGTCCAGGGCCAGCCAGAGCAGGTCGCGCCGCTGCTCGAACGGCTTGTCCACCACCGCCACCGGCACCTGGAGCGCCCCGTGCAGCTCCGGGTTGGCGACGGCGAGCCCGCGTACCGGGTCGACGCCGACCGGACCGAGCAGCTCGTCCAGGGCGGGCGAGGAGTCCAGCGGGGGCAGCCACACCTGGTGCGCCGGCGGGCCCTGCCCGGCCAGCCGGTCCACAAGCAGGTCGAGCAGCGTCTCGCCGCTGTCGTCCTCGGCGGGGAGCGCGGCGGGCGTGGCCGGCTCGGGCACCGGCACCAGATGGGTGGAGAAGGCGAGCACGCGTGCCTCACCGGCGCCGGGCGCGCCCGCCGGCCCGCCGCGGCGGCGGACCGCGCCGGAGACGTACGCGGCCTTGAACCGCACCAGGGGGTCGGTGCCGGAACGCAGGTAGCCGTGCCCCGGACTGCGCGGCAGCTCGTGCGCGTCCGGCACGCCGAGCACCGTCCGGGACTCCAGCGCCGAGAACGTGCGCAACCCGATCCGGTACGACAGGTGCGTGTCCAGCCCGCGCAACCGCCCCTCCTCCAGCCGCTGGCTGGCCAGCAGCAGGTGCACCCCGAGCGACCGGCCCAGGCGGCCGATCTGCACGAACAGGTCGATGAAGTCGGGCTTGGCCGACAGCAGCTCGGAGAACTCGTCGCAGATCAGCAGCAGTGACGGCAGCGGGGCCAGCGGGGAGCCGGCCGCCCGGGCGCGCTCGTAGTCGCGCACGCTCGCGAAGTTGCCCGCCCGGCGCAGCAGCTCCTGCCGGCGCATCAGCTCGCCGTTTATCGCGTCCACCATCCGGTCCACCAGCGGCAGCGCGTCGGCCAGGTTGGTGATCACCGCGGCGGTGTGCGGCAGCCGCTCGAACGGCGCGAACGTGGCGCCGCCCTTGAAGTCGACGAGCACGAAGTTGAGCTGCTCCGAGCTGTGCGTGGCGGCCAGGCCGAGCACGAGCGTGCGCAGCAGCTCCGACTTGCCCGAGCCGGTCGCGCCGATCAGCAGGCCGTGCGGGCCCATGCCGTCCTGCGCCGACTCCTTCAGATCGAGGTCGATCGCCCCGCCGTCGGCGCCCACCCCGATCGGCATCCGCAGCCGGTCCCGGGCGGCCCGGGGCGCCCAGCCCTGCTCGGCGGTGAAGCTGTCCGGGTCCCCGAGCCCGAGCAGCTCGGGCAGCCCGGGCTCGGCGCCGGGCGGCGCGTCCGGCCCGCGTACCGGGCCGGCGAGCCGCAGCGGCGCGAGCCGCCGGGCGACCGCCTCGGCGTCGGCGGTCGCCAGCGCGTCGGCGGCGCCCACCTCGGCGTGCCCCTCGGCGGAATGCGAGTGCAGCCGGCCGTCGACCAGGTCGAGCAGGAGTGCGTACCGGTCGAGCAGCCGGGGCGGCGGGGTGTCCAGGTCGAGCACGGTGACCGCGTCGATGCCGCCGTCGCCGGCCAGGTCGGTGGCCCCGGTCAGGTCGCCGCCGTCGAGCACCACCACGACCTGCGGCCCGTCCGTGGCCACGCCGTGCGGACTGAACCGCGACCGGGCGCCGAGTACGTCGTGGAGCAGCCGTTCCAGGTCGGCGGCGGAGCTGGTGACCAGTCGCACCGGCCCGAGCGCGTCGGTACGGCTCGGGTGGTGGACGTGCGGCAGCCACTTGACCCACTCCCAGGCGGCCCGGCGTTCCGGCCCGGAGCAGACCGCGATCAGCAGCTCGTCCGGGGCGTGGAAGACAGCGAGCTGGGTGAGCACCGCGCGGGCCAGCGCCTGCGCGGCGGGCGATCCGGCGCCGCGAACCGGGCCCGCCGGGCCGCGCACGAAGACCCGGGCGAAACTGCGCAGCGACAGCGCCACCGGCAGGTCCGGCACCACCGAGTACGCGTCCAGGAAGCGCCGCAGCGCCCCGGCCGTCATCGGCTCCAGCTCCTCCAGCGGGCGGGTGACCGGCGGGACCAGCGGGGTGGCGAGCGCCTGCGGCCCGACACCGACCCGGACCACGGCGAAGTCCGCGTCGCCGGGCCGCCGCTCCCAGACCCGGTGACTGTCGACAGTGGACCAGAGCCGGCCCGGATCGGGGTGTCGGTAGGACAGCCCGGCCCGCTGCGCGCCGGCGGTCTCCCGCGCCCGGCGGCGCAGCGTGGCCAGGTGCCGCAGGTACTCCCGGCGGGCGGCCATCAGCTCGGACTTCTTCGGCCCGGCACTGCCCCAGGTGGTCACCAGCATCGCCAGCGAGGAGAGGCCGAACATGCCGCCCACCACGTACGAGTAGGCACCGCCGCCCCGGCCGAACATCATCGCCATGGCCACCGTCCCGCCGAGCATCGGCAGCACCATCAGCGCCTGCTGCCAGCGCCCGCCGGTCGCCGCGGGGATCTCCGGCGGCGCCTCGACCGGCAGCTCGCCGACCGGGATCTCCGGTGCCGCGCGGCGTGGCGGCCGCTTGATGACGACAGTGGACACTCGCCCTCCCCGAAGTGGCTCTGGGTAACCCGAGCCTGGCTCATCGTAGGTAAAGTCCTCTCGTCCGTCAGCCCACTGTTCCCGCTCGATATGGAGATACCTCGATGACAAGCGGGCTCGCCCGGGTCACCATCAGCGCGCCCCGGCGGCGGGTCGACGTGGCCCTGCCGGAGCAGGTCCCCCTGGCCGAGCTGCTGCCCGAGGTGCTCCGGCACGCCGGGGAAGGGCTGGCAGACGACGGTGAACGGCACGGCGGGTGGGTGCTGCGCCGTACCGACGGCGGGGTGCTCGCCACCGCGCAGGCGCTGCTGCCGCAGGGCGTCCGCGACGGCGAGGTGCTGCACCTCGTGCCGGCCCGTGCCGAGTGGCCCGAACTGGAGTACGACGACGTGGTCGAGGCGATCGTCGACGGAGCCCGGCGCCGGGGCGCCGCCTGGTCGGCCCGCGCCACCCGGGCCGCCGCGCTGGGCGGCGCCGCCGTACCCCTGGCCGTCGGGCTGGTCGCCGTGGTCGCGGCCGGTCCGGGCGAACGTGGCTGGCCGGTCGCCGCCGCGGTCGCCCTGATCCTGGTGCTCACCGCCACCGCGGCCTCCCGGGCGTACGGTGACGGCCCTGTCGGCGCCGCCCTCGGCGGATACGCGCTGCCCTGGGCGGCGACGGCCGGCGCGCTCGCCGTCGCCTCCGGCGATCCGGTCGGCCCGATCCCCGGCCTGCGCTGGGTGGGCGCCCCGGAACTGCTCGTCGGCTCGGTGGCGCTGCTGCTGGTGGCGGTGCTCGGCCTGCTCGGCGTGGCCAGCCGGTCCCGTGTCTTCGTGGCCGGGGTGACAGTGGGCGTGACCGGCGTGGCGTCCGCGCTCGGCGGACTGCTGCTCGACCCGGCCGGGGCCGCCGCCGTCCTGCTCGCCGTGCTGGTGTTCGCGCTCGGCGGGCTGCCGTTGCTGGCCATCCGGGTCGGCAAGCTGCCGCTGCCGCCGCTCACGCTGCCCGTCCCGGCCGGTGCCCGGGACCTGCCGGACCGGGGGCAGGTGCACGCCGCGGTGGCCCGCGCCGAGGAGGTGCTGACCGGGATGCTGCTCGGCCACGCGCTGCTCGCGGTCGCCGCCGTCGCGGTGCTCGTCGCCGCCGGCCGGACCGCCGGGTTGCTGCTGGCCGCCGTCGCCGCCGGGGTGCTGCTGCTGCGCTCCCGGCTCTTCGTGGCGGTACGCCACCGGGTGCCCGCGATCGTCGCCGGGCTCGCCGGGTACGCCCTGCTCGGCGCGGTGCTGGCCGAACGCGCCGGTCCGGCCGGCCGGTTCGCGCTGGCCGTGGGCGGGCTGGCGCTGGCCCTGGCGGCGGTCACCGCGGGCGCCACGTACGCCCGGCGACCGGTCTCCCCGTACCTCGGCCGGCTGGCCGACCTGACCGACACCGCGCTGGTGGTCGCGGTGGTGCCGGTGGCCTGCGCGGTGCTGGGCCTCTACGACCGGGCCCGCGACCTGCTCGCCTGAGACACGCGGAGGCCCGGGTCGCGACGCGCGACCCGGGCCTCCGGCGAAAGCGTGGGCGTCAGTGCAGCGTCTCGCCGCGCTCCTCGGCCTCCTTGGCCCGCCGGTACGAGGCGACGATCTCCGCCTCGGCCTCGACGCGGCCGACCCAGGTCGCGCCCTCGACCGACTTGCCCGGCTCCAGGTCCTTGTAGACCTCGAAGAAGTGCTGGATCTCCAGCCGGTCGAACTCGCCCAGGTGGTGGATGTCGCGCAGGTGCTCCTGGCGCGGGTCCTCGTAGGGCACGCAGAGGACCTTGTCGTCGCCGCCCTTCTCGTCCGTCATCCGGAACATGCCGATGGTGCGGCAACGGATCAGGCAGCCGGGGAAGGTCGGCTCGGGCACCAGCACCAGCGCGTCCAGCGGGTCGCCGTCCTCGCCGAGGGTGCCCTCGATGAAGCCGTAGTCAGCCGGGTACTGCGTGGAGGTGAAGAGGGTGCGGTCCAGCCGGATGCGGCCGGTCGCGTGGTCTACCTCGTACTTGTTGCGGTGACCCTTGGGGATCTCAACCGTGACGTCGAAATCCATCTTCCACGCTCCCTCGTTTGCCCACGCTGGCTAACGGAAACCAGCGGCTCACCCCCGGCGCGGGGGGAACGCCCCCGTCGGCCTCGGCCGCCGCATAGTGTTCGGACCGAAGTAGTGTCGCCCAAGGCGATTTCGAGCGGGGAGGAGGGGGCCGTGGGGAGGGAAGATTCACACTACCGCCCCGAGAGGGTTGACGGGTCCGGTTCCGGGGGTCCCGGTTCCGGTGGCGCCACCGGCCGGGTGTCCGTCCCGGGTGCGAACGTCCCCCACCGTCCGGCTCCGGCCACCGGCTCCGCCCCCGTCGGCCGCCCGCACGACGGGCCCGGCCAGGCTCGCTTCGGTCCACCGCAGCACGGCGCCCGCTTCGGGCAGCCGCACGACGGCCCCGGCGGCGCGACCGGGTCGGCCCGTGCCGGCCAAGCGCACGATCCCGCGACCGGGTCGGCCCGCGTCGGCCCGGCGCACGATCCCGCGACGCCGGTGAGCTGGCCCGGTGCGCCGGGTCCGATCCCGGTGAGCCCGCCCGTCCCGCCGGCCGGCACCGCGCCGCCTCCGCCCTCCCCACCCCCGGCCTCACCGCGCCGTCGCTCCCGGCTGGTCGCGGCGCTCGCGTGCGTGCTGGTGCTGGCCCTGGCGGTCGCCGGGCTGGCCGTGTTCCGGCCCGGTCCGGTCGCGGGCTGGCTGGGCGACGACGACGCTTCGGGTACGGCGGTCGCCGCACCGCCCGAACCCACCCCGCCGGCCGTGCTGGCCGGGCCGGACGGCAACGCCCCGCTGCCCACCGAGGCCGGGATCCGCGCCGCCCTGGACCCGCTGGTACGCGCCGCCGCGCTCGGCGACCGGGTCCACCTGTCGGTGGCCGACGTGAGCACCGGCCAGGCGCTCTACGGCAGCGGCCAGGACACCCCCACGGTGCCCGCCTCGGTGACCAAGCTGGCGACCGGCGTGGCGGTGCTCGCGGCGCGCGGCCCGGCCTACCGGATTCCGACGAAGGCGGTGGCCGGCGCGAACCCGGGCGAGGTGGTCCTGGTCGGCGGCGGTGACCCCACGCTCGCCGTGGACAAGGACGGCTTCTACCCGGGCGCGGCCCGGCTGGACGACCTCGCCGCCCAGGTGCGGAACGCGCTCGGCGGCACCGCGCCGACCAAGGTGATCGTCGACTCGTCGCTGTTCACCGGCCCGGTCTTCGAGCCCGGCTGGGACTCGGACATCCCCACCGGCGGGTTCGGCGCGGCGATCACCGCGCTGATGACCGACGGTGCCCGGAAGAACCCGGCGGAGGCGCGACGCACCGCCGAGCAGACCAACCACGCCGCCGAACGGGTGCCCCAGCCCGACCTGACCGCCGGCCGGCAGTTCGCCAAGCTGCTCGGGCTCACCGGCGGCGCCGCGCAGGTGACCCGCGGCGCTGCGCCGGCCGCGTCCGGCGCCACGGGTACGGCCCCCGGCGCCGAACTGGGCACTGTCGAGTCGCTGCCGATGATCCGGCTGGTCGACATCATGATCAGCGACAGTGACAACGTGATCGCCGAGGCGATGGCCCGCCAGGTGGCGCTCGCCAAGGGCAAGCCTGGCTCGTTCGTCGGCGGCGCGGCGGCCACCGGCCAGGTGCTCGGCGAACTGGGCCTGCCGGCCGGCGAGATCAGCCTGGCCGACGGCAGCGGCCTGTCCCGCACCAACCGGATCAGCCCTTCGCTGCTCACCGACCTGATCACGCTCGCCGGCAACGGCAGTCACCCCGAACTCGCCGCGATCTTCGGCGGCCTGCCGGTCGGCGGCTGGTCCGGCACGCTCGACGAGCGCTACCGGGCGGCGGCGACAAGTGCGGGCGCGGGCGTGGTGCGGGCCAAGACCGGCACGCTGAGCGGGGTCAACGCCATCGCCGGCACGGTCACCACCGCCGACGGCCGGCTGCTCACGTTCGCCGTGCTCACCGACCGGACCCAGGGCTCGCTGGACGAGACCCGGGCGGCCCTGGACCGGATCACCTCCGCGCTGGCCGGGTGCGGCTGCCGCTGACCGACGGGCGTCGATCGGCGGGCGCGAGCCCGGGTAGGGGTGTTCCGGCGCGGGTACGGTGGGTTCATGGCGCAGTTCGTGGACTGGGATCTGGCCGCCGCGACAGCGGGGGCGCTGAGCAAGTCGGGCCCTCGGGTGTCGTACGCCGAGGCCACCGACGTCGTCGGCGACCTGCGTCGGCTGACCGACGAGGCGGCCGGGCACGTCGCCGACTACACCGGCCTGCGCGCGCAGGTCGCCCACCCGCCGGTACGCGTGGTCGACCGCCGGGACTGGGCCGCGGCGAACATCGCCGGGCTGCGTGAGGTGGTGTCCCCGCTCGTCGAGCGCCTCTCCGGCGACAAGCGGCCGGGCGCGCTCACCGAGGCGATCGGTTCCCGCGTGACGGGTGTGCAGGCCGGGACCGTGCTGGCGTACCTGAGCGGCCGCGTGCTCGGCCAGTACGAGGTCTTCGCCGGTGACCCCGGCCAGCTGCTGCTGGTGGCCCCGAACATCCTCGAGGTCGAGCGGAAACTCGGCGCGAACTCGCGCGACTTCCGGCTCTGGGTGTGTCTGCACGAGGTCACCCACCGCACCCAGTTCACCGCCGTGCCGTGGATGCGCGCGTACTTCCTCGGCGAGGTGCAGGCGTTCGTGGACGCCTCCCAGGGCGGCGAGCACCTGCTGGAGCGACTGCGCCGCGGCGTGGCGACGCTCTCCGACGCGATCAAGGACCCGGAGAGCCGGGCCAGCGTGCTGGACATCGTGCAGACCCCGGCGCAGCGCGCCGTGCTGGACCGGCTGACCGCGCTGATGACGCTGCTGGAGGGGCACGCCGAGTTCGTGATGGACGGCGTGGGCCCGCAGGTCATCCCCAGCGTCGAGTCGATCCGGGCGGCGTTCAACCGCCGCCGCGAGTCCGGCAACCCGCTGGAGAAGGCGATCCGGCGGCTGCTCGGCATCGAGGTCAAGATGCGCCAGTACGCGGAGGGCCGCAAGTTCGTGCACGGCGTGGTGGACCGGGTCGGCATGGCCGGCTTCAACAAGATCTTCTCGTCTCCGCTGACGCTGCCCCGCCTGGACGAACTGGGCGACCCGGACGCCTGGGTGAACCGCGTACACGGGCCCGCCGGTGCCACCCCGCCCGTCGGCTGACCCGCCCGGCCCGGCTGGTCCGCTGGGCTCGGCTGATCCGGTCTGCTCGGTGGATCGCCCTGGCTGGGCTGACTCCGGCGCTCGATCGCGCCGCTCCCCGTCGCCCGCTCCCGCCGTCGCCGCCGTGCGGCTCGCCGTGCGCCGGATGCTGACCGGCCTGCCCGGCACCGAGCCGGTGCTGGTGGCCTGCTCCGGTGGCGCGGACTCGCTCGCGCTCGCCGCCGCCACCGCGTTCGTGGCTCCCCGCCTCGGCCGCCCGGCGGGCCTGGTGACCGTCGATCACGGCCTGCAACCCGGGTCCGCCGAGCAGGCCGAGGCGGTCGCCGCCTGGGCCCGTGTCACAGGGCTCGACCCGGTCGAGGTGCTTCCGGTACGCGTGGACGGCCGGCCCGGCGGCCCCGAGTCCGCCGCCCGTGAGGCCCGGTACGAGGCGCTGGTCGCGGCCGCCCGCCGGCACCACGCGGCCGGGGTGCTGCTCGGGCACACGCGCGACGACCAGGCCGAGACTGTCCTGCTGGCGCTGGCCCGGGGCGCCGGACCGCGAGGGCTGTCCGGCATGCCGGAGCGGCGCGACGTCGACGGGGTACCCCTGTTGCGTCCGCTGCTCGACCTCGCGCGCGCCGACACCCGGGCCGCCTGCGCCGCGCTCGGGCTCGACCCGTGGGCGGACCCGCACAACGTCGATCCCGCGTACGCCCGGGCCCGGGTCCGAGCCGACGCGCTGCCGGCACTCGTCGACGCGCTCGGGCCGGGGGTGGTGGCGAACCTGGCCCGGACTGCCGGACTGCTCGCGGCCGACAACGCCGCGCTCGACGCGCTCGCCGACACCGCGCTCGCCGACGTCCGGACCGAGGGTGGCGGGCTGTCCGTAGCCGGGCTCGCCGAGTTGCCGGCCGCCGTGCGTACCCGGGTGTTGCACGCCTGGGCCCGCGAGCTGGGCGCGGCGCCGGCCGCGCTGTCCCACACGCACGTGGCAGCGCTGGACGCCCTGGTCACGGCCTGGCGGGGGCAGGGCCCGGTGTACCTCCCCGGCGGCCACCAGGTACGCCGCCAGGCCGGTCACCTCCTGCCCTGACCGGTGATCTGGCTGTTTCGCGCCGCCACTTCGGGGAGGTGGCGGTATCGACCACGCCCTGATGCCGCCACTCCGGCGACCTGGCGGCCCGCTCTGGAAACGGACGGAATGCACGGTCAACCTCATGATCGCCGGGCCGGGCGGGTCAAGGGCGGGTGGGTCAGGGGCGGGCGGGGAGCGGGGGTCAGGCGGTTGTGCGTTCGCGGAAGGTGGTGCGGTAGGCGAGCGGGGTGGTGCCGACCCGGCGGGTGAAGTGGTGGCGCAGCGCCGCCGCGTCGCCGAAGCCGGCCTGCTCGGCGACGCCCTCCACGCTCAGCGTGGTGTCCTCCAGCAGGTGCCGGGCCAGCAGCACCCGCTGGTTGGTCACCCAGTCGTGCGGGGTGGTGCCGGTCTCGGCGCGGAACCGGCGGGCGAACGTGCGCGGGGCCATTCCGGCGCGTGCGGCCAGCTCGTCGACTGTCACCGGGCGGCGGAGGTGTCCCATCAGCCACTCCAGCACCGGTTCCAGGGTGGGCGCCTCGGGCGCCTCCGGGATCGGCGCCTCGACGTACTGCGACTGGCCGCCGTCGCGGTGCGGCGGGACGACCATCCGGCGGGCCAGCCGGGTCGCCACGGCCGAGCCGTGCTCCTGGCGTACCAGGTGCAGGCAGGCGTCGATGCCGGCGGCGGTGCCGGCGCTGGTGAGCAGCCGGCCGTCCTGCACGTAGAGCGAGTCGCACTGCACCCTGGCGGCCGGGAAGCGCCGCTGGAGCTCGTCGGTGTACCGCCAGTGGGTGGTGCAGTCCCGTCCGTCGAGCACGCCGGCCTCGCCGAGGACGAACGCGCCGGCGCAGACGCTGAGCAGCCATGCGCCCCGGTCGGCGGCGCGACGCAGCGCGGCGAGGACCGGTTCGGGCATCGGGGTGCCGTCGGCGTGTGCGGGCACCGCCACCAGGTCGGCGTCCTCGACCACTGTGAGGTCGGCGGTGGGGGTGAGCAGGAACCCGGAGCGGCTGCGGGCGGGGCTGCCGTCGGCGGTGCAGACGTCGAACCGGTAGCTGGGGAAGCCGTCGGCGGTGCGGTCGGTGCCGAAGACCTCGGCGAGCACGCCGAGCTCGAACGCGGCGACCTGGTCCATGACGATGACGGCGACCGAGCGGAGCATGTGACGAGGGTAACCCGACAGGTGGCAGGAAATCGATGCCCAATGACATTCCTGCCACTGTCCCCATCGGTCGATGGCTCGCAGAATCAATGGTGTCCGGTGCGCACCGGCGGCGAAAAAGGTCTCAACCATGCGAAAGTGAGCGCCGCCATGACCGTTCTGTTGTTCCTGCTCTTCCTGCTTCTCCTCGTCGGTGCCAGCGCCTTCGGGCTCACCGCCGACACCCGCGACTCGGCCGACTGGAAGCCGAGCGACGACGGGCAGCGCTGGCGCTCCCGTACCTGCTGAGGTGATTTGTTCAGATCGCGCCGAAAATCCCCGGCGGGACCGCGCCAAAAGGGGCGGCCCCGCCGACGGCGGCCGTGGGGCGTACGGCAGGCTAGGAGCATGGCTGACGGCTCCTGGTACGACGCCGACATCGACCACGTGATCATTTCGGAGGCCCAGATCCGCGACAAGACCGCGGAGCTGGCCAAGCAGGTGTCAGCGGACTACGCGCACGTCGAGGACGGCCTCCTGCTCGTCTGTGTGCTGAAGGGCGCGGTCATGTTCATGGCCGACTTCGCCCGCGCGCTGGGTCGCCAGGGTCCGCCCGCCGAGCTGGAGTTCATGGCCGTCTCCTCCTACGGCCAGGGCACCACCTCGTCCGGCGTGGTCCGCATCCTCAAGGACCTGGACCGGGACATCGCCGGCCGGCACGTGGTGGTGGTCGAGGACATCGTCGACTCCGGCCTGACGCTGTCCTGGCTGCTGCGCTACCTGGAGTCGCGCTCCGCGGCGAGCGTCGAGGTGGTCGCGCTGTTCCGCAAGCCGGACGCGGTCAAGGTGCAGGTCCCGGTCAAGTACGTCGGATTCGACATCCCGACCGAGTTCGTCGTGGGCTACGGCCTCGACTTCGGCGAGCGCTACCGCGAGGTGCCCTACGTCGGGGTGCTCAAGCCCGAGGTGTACGCCCGGGCGTGAAGCCCGCCGAGCCCTTCGTCAGCGGACATTCAGCGGGCTCTCAGCCTTTCGGTCTACGGTAGGGGCCGGTGACGTGGAGGCACCCTCCACGCCCGACCCCCCGAGCCGCTGACCGTGCGGTGTGGGTGGGCCGGGTGCGGAGCTCCCCGCCACGCCGGCCCCAAACCCGGGTTCGCCCTACGCGTAAGTGCCGGGCTCGCAAGCTCACTCGTCGCGCGTACGGTGTACCGTCGAATGACCGTGGTGCGGCAGTTTGCGTGCCCCGGGGGTCGGGCCGGCCCGCACGGCGGCCCCGGCCGCCGCTCAAGGCGGCGACACCATTCAGACGGTCAGGACGTCGATCAGGAGGATGCGGGCGCCTCGGCACCCGACAACAGCATGGAACGTACGCGTTTCTTCCGCCGACCGGTGGTCTGGATCATCCTGGTCATCCTCGGCGCCGTCGTGCTCAGTCAACTGTTCACCGCTGGTCCCAGCTACCACCGGGTGGACACTTCCGTCGCGCTCGACCAGCTCAACAAGGGCGGCATCGAGAAGGTCGTCTTCCAGGACAAGGAGCAGACGCTCCAGCTCGACCTGAAGGACAAGGCCAAGTTCGGCGACGACACCACCACCGACAAGATCGAGGCGCAGTTCCCGTACGAGGTCGGCGGCCAGGTCTGGAACCAGGTCCGCGAGGCCGAGGCGGCGGACCGGATCACCGGCCCGGTCGACACCAAGGTGTCGTCGGACAGCATCTGGGTCAGCCTGCTGGTCAACCTGCTTCCCATCGCGCTTCTCGTGCTCCTGCTGCTGTTCTTCATGTCGCAGATGCAGGGTGGCGGCTCGCGGGTGCTCAACTTCGGCAAGTCCAAGGCGAAGATGATCACCAAGGACACGCCGAAGACCACCTTCGCCGACGTGGCCGGGGCCGAGGAGGCCGTCGAGGAACTGCACGAGATCAAGGACTTCCTGCAGAACCCGGCGAAGTACCAGGCTCTCGGCGCCAAGATCCCGAAGGGCGTGCTGCTGTTCGGCCCGCCCGGAACCGGTAAGACGCTGCTCGCCCGCGCGGTGGCCGGCGAGGCCGGGGTGCCCTTCTACTCCATCTCCGGCTCCGACTTCGTGGAGATGTTCGTCGGTGTCGGCGCCAGCCGGGTCCGCGACCTGTTCGAGCAGGCCAAGTCGAACGCTCCGGCGATCGTCTTCGTCGACGAGATCGACGCGGTCGGCCGGCACCGCGGCGCCGGCATGGGCGGCGGCCACGACGAGCGGGAGCAGACGCTCAACCAGCTCCTGGTCGAGATGGACGGCTTCGACACCAAGGGCGGCGTGATCCTGATCGCCGCCACCAACCGGCCGGACATCCTCGACCCGGCGCTGCTGCGCCCGGGCCGGTTCGACAGGCAGATCCCGGTCGACGCCCCCGACATGGAGGGCCGCAAGGCGATCCTGCGGGTGCACGCCAAGGGCAAGCCGTTCACGCCCGACGTCGACCTCGACGCGGTCGCCCGGCGTACCCCGGGCTTCAGCGGCGCCGACCTGGCCAACGTGATCAACGAGGCCGCGCTGCTCACCGCTCGTAAGGAGCAGCGGGCGATCTCCAACGACTCCCTGGAGGAGTCGATCGACCGGGTGATCGCCGGTCCGCAGCGCCGGACCCGGGTGATGAGCGACCAGGAGAAGAAGATCACCGCGTACCACGAGGGTGGGCACGCGCTGGTCGCCTGGGCGCTGCCGCACGCCGCGCCGGTGCACAAGGTGACCATCCTGTCCCGGGGTCGCTCGCTGGGTCACACGCTCGTCCTCCCGACCGAGGACAAGTACACCCAGACCCGGGCCGAGATGATCGACACCCTGGCGTACGCGCTGGGTGGCCGGGCGGCCGAGGAACTGGTGTTCCACGAGCCGACCACCGGCGCCGGCAACGACATCGAGAAGGCCACCCAGTTGGCCCGCGCGATGATCACGCAGTACGGCATGAGCTCCAAGCTCGGTGCGATCAAGTACGGCACCAGCGGCGACGAGCCGTTCCTCGGCCGCAACATGGGCCACGAGCGGGACTACTCCGACGTGGTGGCCGCCGAGATCGACGGCGAGATGCGTGCGCTGATCGAGCTGGCCCACGACGAGGCCTGGGAGATCCTGGTGGAATACCGGGACGTCCTGGACAACATGGTCCTGGAGCTGATGGAGAAGGAGACGCTCTCCACCGCCGACATGGCCCGGATCTGCGCGCGCGTCGTGAAGCGTCCGCCGATGGCGCCGTACCACGGCTTCGGCAAGCGTCTGCCCTCCACCGAGCCGCCGGTGCTCACTCCGGCCGAGAAGGAGGCGCTGAAGGCGCAGGCCCAGGCTGACGGCGCCTCCGTCGGCGGGGCCAGCAACAACTCGGACGGCACGCACTGAACAGCGATCCGACGACGGCCGGCTCCCCGCACAGGGAGTCGGCCGTCTCCGCGACCGAGCCCGACGGCGACGACGCGCTCGACTACGTGGCCGCGCGCCTGATCAGCGGCAAGCTGACAGGTGGTCCGGTGGAGGACAGCGTCGACCTCGCCCGGATCGAGAAGGCGGTCCGCGAGATCCTCATCGCGGTCGGCGAGGACCCGGACCGCGACGGCCTCCAGCAGACGCCCGCCCGGGTCGCCCGCGCGTACGCCGAGCTCTTCGCCGGCCTGCGGGTCGACCCGGCGCAGGTGCTGCGTACCACCTTCGAGGCCAACCACGAGGAACTGGTGCTCGTCCGGGACATCGACGTGATGAGCCTCTGCGAGCACCACCTGCTGCCGTTCCGGGGCAGCGCGCACATCGGCTACATCCCCGGCCCGGACGGCCGCATCACCGGCCTGTCCAAGCTGGCCCGGCTGGTCGAGGTGTTCGCCCGCCGGCCGCAGGTGCAGGAGCGGCTCACCTCGCAGATCGCCGACCTGCTGATGTCCAGCCTCGCCCCGCGCGGCGTCATCGTGGTGCTGGAGTGCGAGCACATGTGCATGGCGATGCGCGGCATCCAGAAGTCCGGCGCGAAGACGATCACGTCGGCGGTGCGCGGCGGCCTCCAGAACGACGCCAAGTCCCGGGCCGAGGCAATGGCACTGATCATGGCCCGCTGACCCGGCAATCCACCGACGGCCGCGTACTCCCGCCCGGGAGGCGCGGCCGTCGTCAGTTCGGCAGCATGGCCAGCAGCAGGCCGGCGGCGGTGAGCACCGCCGGGATCAGGCAGACCAGGGCGCCGAACCGGGGCGTGCGGTCCACCCGGTCGGTCGGACGCGGGCGGAAGATCCGCCCCACCGCCAGCCAGCCCAGCATGAACGCGACAGCCGGCAGCGGCAGCCCCACCAGCAGCGCCAGCACCGTCACCGCCCCCGGCCCGGCGACCGCGTACAGCGCCAGCTGGAGCAGCGGCACCACGAGCGCCAGCGGCCCGTACACCAGCAGGTTGCGCGGCCGGGACGGCCAGCGCGCCAGCCGGGGCAGGCCCCGCGCGGCGAGCGTGTCGTCCGCCGCATCCGCCCAGTCCCCGGCCGCGCGCAACGCCGCCAGCACCGCCGACGGCCCACCCGCCATCGACCGGGCCGCCTCGGTCACCTCCGGCGGCGTCGGAACCAGCGACAACGCCGGTACGCCCAGCTCACGCAGCCGGGACTGCTGCGGCGCCAGCCGTTCACGTACCGCGGTCAGCTCCTCGCGGGCCGCCGCCACCGACCGCGCCTGCTCCCCGGCGGCAGTGGCCGCCGCCCGGCGTACGCCGTCGAGCGCCCGCGCGGCCGCGACGTACTCCGCCCAGGCCGACTCGGCGGGGTCCGCCACAGTTGCCGGTCCACCGTTGCGGGGCCCGGGCACAGTCGTGCCGGTCTCACTCATGCCGACCCCTCCCCGGCGCCGAAGGGCACGAAGATGGTGCCCTGCTCGTCCGGGCCGTCCCAGAGCATCGCGCGCCCCGGCCGGGGCCGCCACCAGACCGGACGGTCGAAGAGCTGCTCCAGCCGCCCGCCCGGCACGTCGGTGACCGCCACGGCGGTGAGCTTGTCCACCTCGCCCTCCGGGCCGAGCAGCCCGGCCAGCGGCGCCGGCGTACGCCACCAGCCGAGCAGGTGCCGCCCGGCCGGCGGCCCCTCCAGCAGCAGCGACCGCAGCAGCTCCGGCGGCAGCTCCTCGGCGTCCGGCACGTCCAGCCCGAACACGACCAGGTAACCGGGCTCGTCCGACGCCATCGCGGTCCGCAGCCCGGCCGCGTCGACGGTCTCCACCCGGTGCCGCCCGGCCAACTCCGCGGCGAGCACCCCGGCCGGCTCGGCCGACCCGTTCGCCAGCGGCGCCAGCACGAACCGGGCCGCGCCCGGATGCGCCACGGCCGCGCTGCGCACCGCCGTCACCAGCAGCCGTTCAGCCTCCTCGTCCCGGCCCAGGACGGCCAGGTTGCGCCCCGCGCCCGGCCCCAGCGGCACCGCCACCGTGGACCGCCGCACGTCCACCGCCCGGCCCAGCAACGCGGCGGGCGCGTGGGCCCGCCCGGCCAGCGCGGCCCGGTGCCGGGGGTCGTTGGCGAGCAGCGGGCGGGCGTACCCGGCGAACACCACCGGCGGGGCCGCCGACTCGCCCCGCGCCTCCCAGAGACGTCGCCGCAGGCCGGCCAGGACGTCCGGGTCCTCGTACGGGTCCGGGAAGCGGATCATCCGCTCATGCCCCCGGGTCGCGCCGCGTGGGCCGCCCAGACCACCCGCCGTGTTCACCACCGCGCTACCAACCGGCAGCCCGGCCGCCGAGTCGTTCGCCGGCTCCAGCACGGCCGAGCCGCCGGGGAGCGCCACCCGGACCGGGAACTGGCCGAGCAGCGGGTCACGCGGACCGCCGATGCCCAGGTCACCCTCGCCCGCGAGCACCAGGTGGATGCCGTACGACCGGCCGGCGCGGGCCAGCGCGTCCAGCCGGGTCAGCAGGTCGGTGGCGAGCCGGTCCCGCTCGCGCAGCACCAGCGGAAAGTTGTCGATCACGCAGACGATCCGGGGCAGCGGCTGGTGCTGCCGCAGCTCGGCGTAGCGCTGCCCGCCGGCCCGCCGGGACGCCTCCTCGCGGCGGCGCAGCTCCGCCTCCAACTCGCCGAACAGGTCGGCCACGTACTCCCGGTCGGCCGCCATCCCGGCGGCGCGTACCTGCGGCACCCAGGAACGGTCCCGCTCAGTCTGGAGGAACTCCACGAAGGACTCACCGTCGGCCAGGTCGGCCAGGTAGAGCGCCAGCTCGTCCGGGCCGTACCGGGCGGCGAGCCCGAACAGCGCGTCGGTCAGGAACGCCGACCGGCCGGCCTGGCCCCGGCCACTGACCAGCCAGTGCGGGGTCAGCTCGGCGAAGCCGAGACTGACCGGGCGCCCCGCGGCGTCACCCACAGTGGTGCTCAGCCCGTCCGCCGAGCCGCCCGTCCAGAAACCGTCCGCCGGAAGCAGGTCACCCAGCGAGAGGCGGGAGCCGTCCTCGATCTGCCGGACCAGCCGCGCGCACACAGCGGCGACCAGCTCGGCGGGCGGATCCTCGTCCAGGAACACCGGCGAGTTCAGCCCGCCCGGCGGCTCGGCGCCGGGACTGCTGAACCCCGCGCCGGGCGGATCGCCGACGAGCGCGTACGCGGTACGGACCGTGATCGCCGTGGCGCGCGGCAGCGCACCGCCGTCCGGCCAGCCGGCCACCACCAGATGCAGCCCGGCCCGGGGCCCGCCCTCGGCCAGGCCGGCGAGCCGGTCCAGGTCAGCAGTTGTCGTGCCCTCCGGCAGCGCGGCCACCACGAGCAGCAGCGTCCGGTCGTGCGCCCGCTGCCGGGCCGTGCCGGCGGCCACCCACTGCTCCGCCTCGGCCAGCACCGCGCGCATCCCCGCGAGGTCGGTGGCGGGCGGAGGGAGCAGACCCGCGTCGGCGAGCGTCGCGTACCCGGCGAAGGCCGCACCGGAACCGCCGTCCACCGCGCGGGCCAGCAGCGCGCCCGTCGGCGTCGCCGCGAACACGCGCAGCAGCAGCGCCCGGAGCAGCCCGGCCACCCGAGGGTCCGAGGCGTCGGCGTCGAGGCTCACGTGGCCGCTGCCGAACAGGGGCGCGAGCGCAGGGAACCGGGCGTCGTCGAGCGGCGCGGCGGAGCCCACCCGGACCAGTGGCGGCGGGCCGTCACCGGGTGGCGTCGCCGCGGTCAACGTCTCCAGCGGACCGCCGGCCCAACCCGACGCCGCCAGCTCGGCCGCCGCGCGCAGGCGCTCGGCCAGCTCGTACTGCCGGTGATGGTCCGCCGGCGCGGGCCGGATCTCGTCGAGGATGCCCGCCGCCGCCGTCGCGGCGGCCTCGGCCCGGCGGTGCAGCGCGGCGGCCCGGCCGGCGCGCGCCTTCGGAGTCGCCACCGCGTCCACCTCTCTTCCCGAGGCCGACATCTCCTCCCCGAGGTGTGACGGTAACCCAGCCGAGGGCCGTCCACCGGGATGTCGGTCGGCGCGGTGAGCTGGCCGGCGGTGAGCAGCCTCACCCCGCCGCCGGGCGGCGTCCGCCCGGCGGTTCGCCACGATCCGCCGGTTCTGGGCATTGGGTACGCGACGCGCAGCCGATAGCCTCAGGAGGTGGAATCAGTGCAGCCCCCCGCCGGTTCCCAGGTGTCCCGAGTACCGGCGCAGCGGACCCCGCCGGAGCAGTTGGCGCCCTTCGCGCCCGCTCCCGCACCGGTACGCCCCAAGCGTTCGCTGCGTACCGTTATCGCCGTCGTCGCGGGGGTGCTGGCGCTGCTGTGCACGGGTGGCGGGGTGGTCGGATTCGTGTTGTACGACCGCGCGACGGCCCCGGACCGAAGCGCCCCCGACGTCGTGGTCGACAACTATCTGCGAGCTTTCCTCGTGGACCACAACGACACGAGAGCTGAGGAATTCGACTGCGCTGGGAGAGCGGACGCTGACGCATTGCGTGCGCTTCGCGAAGACCTCGTAGCCCGAGAGCAGCGCTTCAACACGACGATCTCGGTGAGCTGGGGCCCGCTGGCCGTCCAGCAGTCCGGGGAGTCCGCAGTGGTCGAGGTTGAACTCATCATCTCCGCCTCCGTCGAGGGCATCTCACAGAGAGATCGACAGAGGTGGCGGTTCGAGACGAGGCGCGACGACGGCTGGGGCGTCTGCTCCGCGCAGCGTGCCGATTGACTTCCGGCTATTCCAGCCAGAGCAGGTGCACCGGGATCTCAAGCGTGGTCGGTGCCTGGCCCCGCCAGGCCCACCGGTACCACTCCAGTTCGGGCGTAACCCGCACGCAGATGTCGCCGTCCGCCCCGGAGTAGGTCTCGGTGACCGCGCGCAGGTCGCGCCGTTCCACGCCGCTGTCCACGTGCACCACGCGTCGGCCGGTCACCGCGTCGGCCTCGAACACCGGGGTGGGCGGCCGGCGGTTCGGGGCGTCCAGCGAGACCAGCCGGATTCCCGAGGCGGTCGGCGCGGTCGGCGAGGGCCGCTCGCCGATTGTCTCCACCCAGACCCGTTCCACAGGGACCAGCGGGGCGAACACCTCCACCTGCTCGGATTCGGCCCGGTACCACTCGTGCTCGGGGATGACCGGCACGTAGGTGCGGCTGCCCTGCACCACGCGCTCGTCGGCCCGCAGGTCGCCGCGCCAGCCGAGACCGGGCAGGCCGACCAGCACCCGGCGGCCACGTAGCTCGGCCCCGCCGGTGGCGGGCACGGTCTCCACCGGCCGGGGTGGCAGCGGCGCCCAGTCCGGCCGGTCGGCGAACGGGTCGGGCAGGGGATTGCTCATCCGCCCGGCCTCACCCGGTTTCGCCGAGGGGCGCGCCCCGCTTGCGCATGAAGGGCACCGGGTTGTCCGCACCGTTGCTGGAGCGGTCGCCGTTCTTGTGCACCTCGAAGTGCAGGTGGGGACCGGACGAGTTGCCGCTGCTGCCGGAGAGTCCGATGACCTCGCCCGCCGCGACCGACTGACCCGGCACCACGCGGGGTCGCTCGACCATGTGGCAGTAGCGGGTGATGAACCCGCCGGCGTGCAGGATGTCCACGAACCATCCGCAGCCGCCCTTGTTCGGCCAGCCGTCCCGGTCGCAGTCCTTCCGCCCGGAGCGGTCGGGGTCGCAGCGGGCCACCAGCACCCGGCCCGCCGAGGCGGCGTGGATCGGCGTGCCCTTCGAGGCGGCCAGGTCCACGCCGTGGTGGCTGGGACGGGCGGTGGTGCGGAAGCCGGAGACCACGCCGCCGGGCAGCGGTGCGGTCCAGCCGGAGGCGGCGATCCGGTCTCCGGCCGCCGCGTCGCACACGGCCTTCCCGGCGATCTCCACGGTCCGGGCGGCGCCGCCGGCGAGCGCGTCGACGATGCGTCCGGCCAGTTCCTCGTGCTTGGCGTAGGCATCGGGGTAGGCGCTCACCTGGACCCGCTGGGCCACGACGGTGAGCGGCCGCTGCTGCCAGTTCGGCACCTGCACCATCTTCTGGTAGAACTTCCGGGCCGTGTACGAGGGCGTCATCCGCTGCTCGACGGTGCCCCACCCGGGCCGCTGCTGGAACAGGCCGAGCGAGTCGTGGTCGGCGCCGACCCCCTCGTGCGGCAGCGCGAGCGACGCCGGGACCGTGCTGTTCGCCAGGTTGCGCAGCGCTGATTCCTGCATGGCGGTGGCCAGCGCGATCACCCAGCCGCGAGCGGGGACCTTCATGTCCTGGCCGACCTTGATGATGACGGCGGCGTTGCGCAGCTGACGCTCGCCGTACTCGGCGAAGCGCGGCATGTCCCCGGTCAGGTTCACCTGGTAGGCCGGATCACAGGTCAGGGCCGCGAGCTTCGGGTCGTCCTCGTCGCCGCCCAGTTCGGTGAGGAGGAAGGCGCCGGCGCCGCCGACGCAGCAGAGCAGGGCGAGCACGCTCGTGACGGCGGTGGCGATCACGCCCAGGCGTAGCTTCCGGCGGACCTGTCCGGCGACGGCCGGGCCGGCGGTCACGACCGCTCCCAGTCGATCGCGTCCACCAGCCAGGGCCCGTCCGGTGCGACAAGTTCGAGCCGGAGCGTGCCGTTGTCCAGCGGGACGAGCGCCTCCACGAACGACTCGGTGCGGGGCCGGAGGGTGGGTGCGCCTGTCGTCTTCCGTGCGGGCACTGTCTCCGGGTCGGCGTCTGTCAGCTTCTCCGCCAGCGCGGGCGTGGAGAGCGGTCGGAGCCGGGCCTGCCAGGCGTCGCCGGTGCTGCCCGGGCCGCTCAGCCACGCTGTGGTGAACCGTCCGGCGACCTGCTCCGGCGTGTCCCCGCCCGGCCGGGTCTTCGGGGCGACCGCCGCCGGCGGGCTGGCGAGCACGCCGTCGTCACCGGCCTCCGGATCAGCGGTGCTGATCGGCTGGCTGGGGCGGCTGGTCAGGCCGAGACCCGGGTCGACGGGGCCGCCGACCAGGCGGGCCGCGCCGATCACACCGAAGACCAGCACGGCGATCACCAAAGCGATCCCGATCCGGGACCGGAGGACCCGGGTGAAGAGGAACTCCAGCGCGCGCCGCACCGGACTCACCGGGCCTCGGAGCGGATGCGCGGCGCCGGCCGGGCCGGGGATGTGCCGCGGCTGGCCGAATCGGGCCGGTAGACGGCGTAGGAGGGCGCCTCCTCCGGCACGTCCGGCTCGGTCCAGGTCGACGGCGCCCGCCGGGGCCGGGGTGTGGCGGCGGGACTTCCGCCCGGGCGTCCGGTCGCGGGCGCCTCCTCCGGGCGTTCCCGCCCGTCCGGTCGCTCCCGTCCGGCGGGTGTGGCGCTGTGTGCCGGATCCTCGTGCCGGGCCTCCGGCCGGAGGCTGCGCTGGTCGGCCGTGACGGTGCGGCGCTTGCCGATCGTCGGCTCGTTGGTGCCGCCGGGCTCGGCCACGTCCAGCCGGGCGGCGATCCGCATGTCCCGGAAGAACCGCCGGTGCCAGGAGCCGGCCGAGCTGACCGCCTCGCTGCTGTCCTTGCCGCCGAGCTGGGTGATCCGGCGGTACGGCCGCAGCAGCAGCCAGCCGACCACGCCGCAGAGCCAGACCAGCACCACCTGGAGCCAGCCGGGCAGCGTGGCGGTGTTCATGATCAGGTCGACGGCGAAGAGGTAGATGGCCGCGCCGGTGCCGAAGATGGCGATGTTGAAGACGGCGGCGACCACAGCGTTCGCCAGCCGCCGGAGGCCGGCGCTGGCCGGGCGCATCAGGCCGACCGTGCCGAGGATCGGCGCGGCGATCACCGCCCAGCGGAAGATCAGGAAGCCGAGCAGCACCAGCAGCGACGCGGTGAGGTCGAACATCGCGAACAGCACCGAGGCCAGCACCGCGATGAACCCGGCTCCGATCCGGTCCATGTCCCGGGTGCCCTGGAGGTACTCGTACGCCTCCGGGTCCTCGGTCTTGATCTGCTCGGCAACACGGGCCCACCGCTGCTGCTTGGCCTTGATCGTGCCCTCGCGGGTTGCCGGATTCTGGCGGAGCTTTTCCGACTCCTCCCAGGTCAGGGACTTCGCGTCGTAGAGCGCTTCGCCGTACTTCTTCGCGGTCTCGCTGTCCGCCGAGCCGAGCACACCGCGCAGCCAGTTCCGGTACAGCATTGTCTCGGTAGCCGTGTCGCTGGCGCGCACGGCGGGTGGCCGCTTGTCGACACAGGCGCTCGGGTTCGGCAGTGCGCACTTGTCCGGCGGAACGGTCTTGGAGGTGGGGCCGACCGCGTCGTGCACCACGCCCAGCGTGGTGATCAGCGTGTTGTCGGCGATGTTCGCGGACTTGACCGGCCAGGCGGCCAGCGCGGTCACCGCCACCATCACCAGCAGGGCCCAGCCCGCCGTGGTCATCGCGTTGCTCATGTCCGACTGGCGGGACCGCCAGAGCAGGTAGAGACCCACCACGCAGACGGTGATGATGCCGAAGACGCTGAACACCTTCTGGTAGACGGCCTTTGTGGCCTGCTCCACCAGCGGGTCCGCCCAGCTCCACATCGTTCGCGGATCCCAGGCGCGCTCCCGCAGCGCGTTCGACGCGCCGATCACCGCATTGGCGAACATGAACTCGCCGTTGGCGACCATCGTGGTGAAGCGGTAGTCCGGATGGAGCACCGAGGAGGCGCAGCCGCCGTCCACGTCGTACGTGTTGTAGCTGTAGCCGGCGTAGCCGTAGTGGCTGTAGAGGCCACTCGGCCCGAGCTCCTTCGCCGAGTCGGGCCGGGACGCGAACCAGCCGGCCAGGCCCGAGTCCGGCGCGGCGGGCACCGGCGCGTTGCGGCACTCGACCTGGTCCTCGCTCACCGCCTTGAGGCGGCCGACGCAGGCGCGGAAGTCGGCCTGCCACTCCTTGGTGCTGCACAGTTCGGCCCGCGCCTGGGTGACCGGCGCGGCGGCGTACGCGGGTGTGGCCGCCCCGATCACCGGCCAGGAGATCGTGGCCCCGGCGAGTACGCCGAGCGCGAGGAGGAGCGCCGCGATCCGTGCCCGGGCCCTCGCCATGTCACGCCTCCAGATCAGCCAGGACGGTCGGCAGTATCCCGGCGGCCTGGGCGACCGCGGCGGGGGTGGTGTCCAGGTGCTCCAGCAGCCCGTCGACGTACGACACGTCGACCCGGACCTTCTGCACGCGCCCGTCGACGTCGCGCATGACGAACTCGCGGAAGCCGAGCCGGTTGGCCGATCCGCTGTCGGCCTGGGAGAGCGAGGCGAGTGTTGCTTCGTACCCGTCGTCCACCGGCACCCGCAGGAGCCGCAGCGCCTCGGAGGCGATCTCGCTGTCCTCGGCGATCCGGCCGACGAAGACGGTGGAGACGAGGTTCTGCACGTCGAGGCCGAGGATGTCCTTCGGGTTCTGCGAGGCGACGAGCGCGGCGAGGTTCCACTTGCGGGAGTCGCGGGCGAGCCGGACCAGGAAGGACCGGCCGGAGCGCCAGCCCTCCATGAAGTGCGCCTCGTCTAGGCCGACCAGCTTCCGCGAGGACATCGACCCGCCGTAGCAGCGGCGTACGGCCAGCCGGTGCGCGGTGTGCAGCATCGGCAGCGCGAGCGCCTCCTCGGCCGACCAGTACTCCCGCTCGATCTTGAGGTCGGGGAGCCGCAGGCCGGCCATGGTGATGACGGTGAGCGCGGCGTCGGCGCCGAGCAGCCCTTCCGGCGGCCGGCCGAAGAAGAGCATGGCCAGCGGCATCTCGGCGGTGTCGAGCAGCAGGTGGGCCAGCTCGCGGCCGGCGTCGTCGTCGAGCCCCTGGAGGCAGGTGACCACGTCGTCGAGCGTGGAGGTCTCCTCGGCCGGGACCTGGCGTACCGCGTGCCGGAACAGCGTGGCGGTGGACGCCTCGCGGGCCACCTGCGGCGGCACCAGCATCATGCAGATGTCCTGCACCAGCATCCGGCGCTCGGCGCGGGCGTTCGACACGGCGATCTCGAACTCGCGGTCGCCGGCCGCCCCGGCGCCGAACTCGGTACGCAGCGGCGTCGGGATCAGCGAGTACGGCGCCAGCGTGCCCTGCTCCGAGCCGGTCAGGTTGAGCACCCGGGAGTACGGGGCGAGTTCGGGCATGGCGCAGAGCCGGGCCAGTGGGCCGGACGGGTCGAGCAGCGTCACCTGCACGCCGCGCCGCGCGGACAGGTAGCCGAGCGCGCCGAGCAGCGTCGACTTGCCACCACCGGGCTCGGCGACGAAGACGGCGAGGCCGGAGCGTTCGCGTACCTCCATCGGGAAGTGCAGGTCGAGGAAGACCGGCCGGCGGCAGGTGCCGGCGGTCCGGCCGATCAGGTCGCCCCGCCGGTCGCCCACAGTGGACGCTGCTTGCGGCAGCGCGGCGGCGAGCAGGTTGACAGGCATCCGCCGGACGTAGCCGGTGTTGGCGATCGGCTCGCCGGGGATGAACTCGCGGGCCAGCCAGTCCTGGTTCTTCGGATGCTGGAGCGAGATGCGCAGCTCACGGGAGTAGAGCTGGATGAGCCGCCGGGCCCGCTCCAGGCACTCCTCCCGGGTTCGGCCGCCGACCGCGATGCGGTGCCAGCCGTGTGCCCGGGCCGAGTCGACGGGCAGGCCGGTGGTCATCTCGTCGCCGATCACCAGCGCGCGCTTGGCCAGGCGTTCCAGCTCAGGCGGGGCGTCGATGCCGTGCTCGGCGTAGTCGAGCTGCTGGGAGCGGATCATCCGCAGCCGGTGTTCGAGGTTCCGGAAGGAGTCGTTGGGGCCGAGGATGTCGACCCGGGTGGACAGCTCCATCGGCCACGGCAGCCGTTCGTGGAAGTGCAGCCAGGGCTCGTGCCGCTCGGGGATCTCCAGCGGCTCCATCCGGCCGACCGCGAGCACGGCGACGTGCCGCTCCTCGCCGGTCATCCGGTTGACCAGCTTCACGGTCGAGCCGTACGGGGTGCGGTAGCGCTCGACCTGCTCGGTGAGGCCCAGTAGGTCGCCGCGTTCCCACCTGCCGTTGGTGATCGGGGACAGGACGCCGGGCGGCGCCATGCACAGCGCCACCGAGCGGTAGAGCAGCCATTCCAGTTCGGGCGCGGTGACCCGCCGCCCGCGCATGCCGAACGCGCCGAGGACCTCGTCGAACTGCTCGACGGTACGGCTCAGCCGGCGCCGCTCGCCGTCGGCGGTGCCCCGGCCGAACGTGCGGAGCAGGCGTTCGGTGAGCGAGTCGCCGAGCGACCGGCGGGCGAACGTGACGCCGAGGTAGGTCTGGCCCTCGGCGTGGTTGACCGCCATCAGGTGCCGCTGGGCGGCGACCAGGTGGTCGGCCCAGCCGGTGGTGCCTGGTACGTCGGGCAGCGGGGCGGCGGTGTGCGCGTCGATGGTGCGGGCCCACTCGTCGGCCGGGAACGGCCGGGTGGTGCGGCGCAGGTGCAGCCGGAAGCCGGCGAGTCCGGCGTACTGCTCGGAGATCGCCGAGAGCAGCGCCTCGCGTTCGGCGTCGGGCCGGAACGCCCACCGCACCTCGGGCAGCCAGTACCAGGCGGTGACGGTGTTGGGGGTGAAGGTGAGGTGGCCGGCGATCTCGGTGATGGCCAGCTCGACCGACGGGTCCCGATCACCGAATTTGATCTTCGGAGCGCGGACCCGGACCGGCTTCGTGGGCCGGTTCCGACGTTCCGGCGTGCGCTGCCGGGGCGGCGCGATCTCGCGGTGCGCCGGACGGCCGACCTCCCGCGACGGCGCTGCGCCGGTCGCGAGCGGTTCCGCCGGAGCGAGGTCCGCTTCCCGGTACTCGCCGGGTGCGGGTCCGGGCGCGGCGATCTGCGGGGGCGGCGGGAGCGCCGGCTCCGGCTCGGCCGGGGGCCGGAGTGCGGGCAGCCGGTCACCGGCCTGCTGCGGCACCCGGCTCCGGGACGGCGGCGGGGTGAGTGCGGCAGGCGGGTCGGGCAGGGCCGGCTCGACGGGCAGGGGTACGGCGCGCGCCGGCTCGGGCCGGGGACGCCCGATCGCGCGTACGCCGGGAGCCTGCTCACGGGTGGGCGGATCCGGCTCGGCCCGCGGCGCGGGCTCGACCGGCGCGGCGTGCTGGTGCGGGATCGGCAGGGGCTCACGGCCGACGCCGCGGCGGGGCGGTGCGACCACCGGCTCGACCGGCGGGGACGGCGTGGGGGCGGCGGGTCGCCGGACCCGGGGCTGCGCGCCGCCGAACAGGTCGAGGAAAGGCGAGTCGATGTCGCCGTCGGGGCGTACCGGCTCGCGGGGGGTGATCGGTCGCGGCGGTTGGAAGACACCAACCCGGCCGTGGCCCGGGCTGGTGACGAGCGCGCCGTCCAGGACGACCTCGTCCAGATCCTCGTCCGGTGGGTAGTCGAACGATCGCTGACGGTTACCGTTCGGCCCGGCCGGACGCCCGGCCGGGGGACCCGGCGTGGAAGAGCGACTCATGCGACCGCCTCACCCGCGTCGTTCGTCTGCACGGTTGTCGTACGCCCGGTCATGCCAGTTCCTCCCGGATCCTGATCCGGCTCGCGACGAGCCGCGGGTCCCGCTGCTCGGTGGCCGGTTCCCGGGTGCGTCGCCAGTCGGTCAGCGCGGTCCGGATGACCATGCGCGCGGGCCGGTCCGGGTCGACGTACCGGAAGATGAACGAGGTGGTCACGATCGCCAGCGAGATCTCCCAGGCAGGGAAGAGCTCGACCTGGAGCGTGAACAGCCAGTGGATGAACATGTAGAGGGGTACGAGCAGCATGAACAGGCCGTACTGGGCGTACGGCAGGTGAACGGGAAGGGTGTACCCGGGCGGCCCCAGGTAGACGAGGCGTGCCCGGTAGATGTCGTCGTCGGTGCGCAGCCGCATCGTCGCCCAGCGTCCTACTCGAAGATCAGGTTGATCAGGTAGTCGCCGACGAAGAAGAGCGTGGCGGCGCCGGCGATGAAGGCCAGGCCGATGATGGCGATGGCCGAGCTGGTCAGCACCTTGGAGATCTCACCCCGGCTGGCCCGGCCGATGAAGATCACCCCGAGGACGGCGAGCAGGATCGGCGCGATCTTGCTCGCGAAGAAGGTGACGACGTTGTCGGTGTCGATGCCCTTCGGAGCCGGCTCGGCGAGTGGAGTCGACGCCAGGGTGTGGAGCGCGTGGTCCACGGCGCTCGACGCCGTTGCCATGAGCTCGATGGCGATCACTGGAAACCTCCCCAAGGTCGCGGCCGGCGGTGCCGCGTTGGTGCAAGTAGGCAAGCCTGGCGGGATGGTGCTCGGCGGACACGGCAGCCGTCAACGCTGTGTCCGTGACCCACCACGCTGGGTGGTGAGTTATGGGCGGATTCTTCCCGCTTCGGCCCTCCCTCCAGGCTTCGTCATCTCGATGCTGGGCAATTCCAAAGCGTACGGCCCGGCCACCTTTGCGACAAGCCGTGAAGAGTCGGCCCCGAATCGCCCGGAAGACCGATCGTACACCTGTTCCAATTCGCATGTCAGGGCTGCTGTGTCGGCGGCTCGCCCGGTCGCCGGAAGCCCTGCCGGCGAACGGTACTGTCGGCTCCGTGACCGATCTGGTACGGGCGGAGACCCCGGTGGTGATGGGCGTCCTCAACGTCACGCCCGACTCCTTCTCCGACGGCGGCAGATACGCCGATCTGGAGGCGGCCGTCGCACACGGGGTGCGACTGCGCGCCGACGGCGCCGACCTGATCGACGTGGGCGGCGAGTCCACCCGGCCCGGCGCCGACCGGATCGACGCGGCCACCGAGACCGCCCGGGTGCTGCCGGTGGTCCGTGAGCTGAGCGCCGCCGGCATCCGGGTCAGCATCGACACCAGCCGGGCCCGGGTCGCCGAGGCGGTCCTCGCCGCCGGCGCGTACGTGGTGAACGACGTCTCCGGCGGCCTCGCCGACCCGGACATGGCCCGGGTGGTCCGGGACGCCGGCTGTCCCTGGGTGCTCATGCACTGGCGGGGGCACTCCCGGGAGATGCGCGACCTGGCCACGTACACCGACGTGGTGGCCGAGGTCCGCGACGAGCTGAGCCGGCGGGTCGACGCCGCGCTCGCCGCCGGGGTGGCCGCCGACCGGATCATCGTCGACCCGGGCCTGGGCTTCGCGAAGACCGCCGCGCACAACTGGGCGCTCAGCGCCCGCCTGCCCGAGCTGGTCGACCTGGGCTTTCCGGTGCTCTTCGGGGCCAGCCGCAAGTCCTACCTGGGCCGGCTGCTCGCCGACGCAGCGGGCGAGCCCCGGCCCACCGCCGGGCGGGAGGCCGCCACGGTCGCGACGAGCGTGCTCGCCGTCGCGGCCGGCGTCTGGGGGGTACGCGTGCACGACGTCCGCGGCACCGCCGACGCGCTCGCCGTCTGGCGGGCCACCGGCAGCCCGCGGCTCGCCACCGCGACCGGCCCTCGGCGTGCGACCGCGTCTCCGACGGCAGCGGCCGCCGGCAGGCAGCAGACGGAAGCGGCGACCGGCGGCACCCGGGCGGCGGAAGCGGCCACCGGCACGAGCGGAGGCGACCGATGACCGACCGGATCGAACTGACCGGCCTGCGGGCGCACGGCCGGCACGGCGTCTACGACTTCGAGCGCGCCCAGGGGCAGGAGTTCGTGGTCGACGCGGTGCTCGAACTGGACCTGGGACCGGCCGGCCGCTCCGACGAGGTGACCGACACCGTGCACTACGGTGAGCTGGCCGAACGGCTGGTCGCGGTGATCACCGGCGAGCCGGTGAACCTCATCGAGACGCTCGCCGACCGGCTGCTCGCGGTGTGCCTGGCCGAACCGCTGGTGGCCGCCGCGACCGTGACGGTGCACAAGCCGGAGGCCCCGATCCCGCACGCCTTCCGGGACGTGGCGGTCACCATGCGGCGTACCCGATGACCCGGGCCGTGCTGTCGATCGGCAGCAACCTGGGCGACCGCCTCGGCCACCTGCGCGGCGCGGTGGCCGCGCTCGGCGACCGGGTGCTGCTGGTCTCCGGCGTCTACGAGACTCCACCGTGGGGGGACGCGGACCAGCCCGCGTACCTGAACGCGGTGGTGATGGTCGCGGACCCGGCGGCGGCGCCGGAGGACTGGCTGGCCCGCGCCCGGGCCGCGGAGGCGGCGGCCGGGCGCGCCCGCGACCCGGGACGGCGGTACGGGCCGCGCACGCTCGACGTGGACGTGATCGCGGTCTGGGACGACGCCGGGCAGCCGGTGCTCCGCGACGACCCCGAGCTGACAGTTCCGCATCCCCGGGCCCACCTGCGCGCGTTCGTGCTACGCCCGTGGATCGACATCGAACCGCACGGCCGGCTTCCCGGGCACGGCTGGCTGACCGATCTGCTCAACGCCGAGCCGCTGGCCGGTGACGCCCTGGAACTGAGCCCGCGACCCGATCTGACGCTAGAGTCGGACACATGACCCGGTGGAGCGTGGCCCGGCAGTGGCGAGCTGAGGAGGTGCGGTGAGCACCGACCGCTCCCCGCAGGGGCCCGACCGCTTCCGGATGGGTCCGACCCGGGCCTCCACGCTCGTGGTGGCCGGCCTGGCCGCCGCCGCGGTGGCCTGGCTGCTGATCAGCGGCTTCTACTACGACTTCGCGCCGGACCTGCCCTGGCTTCCGGTGATCACCCTGGCCGGCCTGGCCGTGCTGGAGGGCTACGCGGCGGTCAACACCCGCAGCCGGATCGAGCGGCGGCCCGGCCGGGAGCCGGTGAACCCGCTGCTGGTCGCCCGGTTCGTGGTGCTGGCCAAGGCGTCCGCGCTGGCCGGGGCCATCTTCGCCGGCTTCTACGCCGGCCTGACCGGCTGGCTCTTCGTGGAGCGGACCAACGCCGCGGAGGGCGATCGCCCCGCCGCGCTCGGCGGTCTGATCGCCGCGCTCGCGCTCGTCGCCGCCGCGCTCTGGCTGGAACGCTCCTGCCGGGTGCCGGAGCAGGAGGACGACGAGGACCGCGAGCCGGGCGACCGAGAGACGCCGCGCGGGCGTCTCTGATCCGGGGTTCCCCACACCCCGGCCCGGCGGTACCGTCCCTGGCGACCGGAGAGCGACGGCCGCCACGGTCCGCCCGCCCGTGGGCCGGACGCGGCCACCTGGGAGGCGCGGGTCTATGGCGTACGACGATGCGGGTCGGACAACGCCGCCGGAGACATCGTCCGGCGTGCCCGCCGCCGTACTGGAGCACGTCTTCGACGACCCGGCGCACGGCGAACCCGGCCGGGACCGCATCGCGGTGCACGTGCTCTGGGAGTTCGTGCTGCTCGCCGCGCTGGTGGCGGTGACCTGGCTGCTCTGGCGGGAGGACGCGGACGCGCTGCGCGGCGGCTCCCTGAAGACGCTGCTCGTCGACGTGGCCGCGCTCGGCCTGCTCGCCCTGGCCGCCGGCCTGAGCATGCGGGCCGGCGCGGTGAACCTGGCGGTCGGCCCGGTCGCGCTGGCCGCCGCGTTGCACTTCGCCGAGCAGGGCGACCGGGGCATGCGGGAGGCGCTGCTGCCGGCGCTCGCGATCGCGGCGGCGGCCGGGCTGGCGCTCGCCCTGGCCGTGGTGGTGCTGCACGTGCCCGGCTGGGCGGCGAGCCTGGCCGGGGCGGCCGGCGTGATCGTCTACCTGGAGCGCCGGAGCGTGCCGGTCGCGGTTCAGAGTGACTACGACCCCCGCCGCAACGCGCTTTACCTCTTCGTCGGCTTCGCCGCGGTGGCCGTCCTCGGTGGGCTGTTCGCCGCGATGATGCCGGTGCGCCGGCTGATCGGCCGGTTCCGGCCGGTCGCCGACCCGGCCCGCCGCCGCGGCGCGGTGGCCGCCACGGTGACCGCGCTGGCGCTCGTCGGGTCCACGGTGCTGGCGACGCTCGGCGGGGTGCTGATCGCCGCGAACGGGGACGGCGCTGTCGCGCCCGGCACCGGCCTGGACTGGACCGTGCTGGCGGTCGGCACGGTGATGCTCGGTGGCACCAGCGCGTACGGGCGCCGCGGCGGCATCTTCGGCACCATGCTCGCGGTCTGCCTGGTGGTGATGTTCCTGGCCTGGACCGTGCCGCAGGGCTGGTCGATCGGCCGGTGGGCGCTGGGCGGCGCCACGCTCGGCGCCGGGCTGCTCGTCACCCGGCTGGTGGAGACGTTCGGCCGGCCCCGCCCGGCGCCGCCGGCGGCCGTGGCGCAGGGTCCCGCCCGCCCGCTGCGCGATGGCGCGACAAGCGGTGGCTGGGGGATGACCCCGGCGCCCGAGCCGGCCGACACCTGGCCGTCGGTGCTGCCGGTACGCCAGAACGACACCCCGGTGGAGGCGTGGGAGGCTCCGCGCTGGGAGAGCGAGCCCCGGCGCTGGGACGCGGACGAGCGCTGACCCGACGGGGCCGTGCGTCCGGCGCGCCGGAGCTGATCTCGCCGGTTAGGCTCGGCGGCATGACCGAGACTCCTGCCCCCGGCGGCCGCACCTTCGACGAGCTCGACAAGCTCTCCACCGAGGAGTTGCGCGAGCAGGCGTTCAACCTGGCCCGCGAGCGTCGCGACGTGGGCTTCTTCTGGTCGGTCCTGCGGCACCTGCCCAACGCGGACGAGGCCGCCGCGCTGGACGGCGCGCCGAACTCGATCGGCCCGACCATCGACGAGGCGAACGCGCTCTGGCGCGAGCTGACCGGGCACGGCTACGAGGAGTCCGCGCCGCTGCTGCGCGCCGCCTTCATCGACTACCTGATGAAGCACTGACGTCGATGACGGCCCGCCGGCCGGCGCCGGCCGGACGGTTGCGCAGGTTTGCCCGGCGCGACCGGCCGGGAACTGACCGCCGCATGGCTCTGAGCAACCGCCCCCGCGCCGTCTCCCGGTACGGCACGGCCGCCGGCACCGGCGCCCTCGCCGCGTTCCTGCTGGTCGCCGTCGGCGGCAGTCCGATGTACGTGGACTGGGCGCAGCGCGCCACCGACCCGACCGGAGCCGGCGGCTGGTTCCTGCGGCTGCTCGCCTGGCCGTCCTGGCGGTGGCACGCCGACGAGGGCGTGTTCGCCACCAACCTGCGCGCGATCCTGCTGATCGTGCTGGCCGTGGCGCTGCTCTACCTGCTGCCCGGCCCGCAGGTCGACCGGGTGGCGTCCTCGGGCAGCCAGTTCCTCTCCGGCTGGGGCGCGTACGTGCTCGCCGCCGGGCTCAGCGCCCTGCTCGCCACCCTCCTCGGCCCGCACGGCTCGCTGTTCGCCGCGTTCCAGTCCGCCAGCACCGGCGTCACGTACGGCTTCTTCGCGGGCTGGATCGTCGGGCTGGCCAGCCTGGGCGGCCGCGCCTGACCCCGCTCAGTCCACCGCGCCCAGGGTCAGCACCCGGGTGCGGGCGAGCAGGCCCACCGCCCGTCCCTCCTCGGTCACCACCGCGTGCTCCGCGCCGGAGGTGAGCAGCGCGCCGAGCGCGTCGTACGCGGAGTCGCCGAGCGCCACAGTGGGCAGACCGGCGCCCTCGTCGGCCGGGAGCGGGTCGAGCACCGCGCGGGTCACCGGGGTGACGGCGAGCCGCCGGATGCCCCGGTCGGCGCCGACGAACTCGCGGACGAGGTCCGAGGCGGGCGAGCCGAGCAGCGCGGCGGGCGTGTCGTACTGCTCCAGCCGGCCGCCCTCGGAGAGCACCGCGATCCGGTCGCCCAGCCGGACCGCCTCGTCGAGGTCGTGCGTGACGAGCACGATGGTCTTGCGTACCTCGGCCTGCAACCGCAGGAACTCCTCCTGCAGGCGGGTACGGACGATCGGGTCCACTGCCGAGAACGGCTCGTCCATCAGCAGCACCACCGGGTCGGCGGCGAGCGCCCGGGCCACGCCGACCCGCTGCCGCTGGCCGCCGGAGAGTTCGTGCGGGTACCGCCGGCCGAACTGGGCCGGGTCGAGGCCGACCAGTTCCAGCAGCTCGCCGACCCGGGCGCGGGTGCGCTGCTTCGGCCAGCCCAGCAGCCCCGGCACGGTCGCCACGTTCGCCGAGACGGTCTGGTGCGGGAAGAGGCCGACGTTCTGGATGACGTACCCGATGCGGCGGCGCAGCGCCACCGGGTCGACCCGTGTGACGTCGTCGTCGCCGAGCAGGATCCGCCCGCCGGTGGGCTCGATCAGCCGGTTGATCATCCGCAGCACCGTCGACTTGCCGCAGCCGGACGGGCCGATCAGGACCACCAGCTCACCGGCGCCGACCTGCAGGCTCAGCTCGCGTACCGCCTCGGTGCCGTCCGGGTAGCGCTTGCGGATGCGCTCCAGGGTGATCGACGCCGCGCCGCCTCCGGCGGTGCTCCCCGGGGTACCGTCCACGTGTGTTCCTCCACCTGAGCTACCGGGCCGACCCGGGTAATCCGTGGTTCTCCTGGCAGTACGTGCGGGACAACTCTGACACGATCCTCGCCGCGCTGCGGGAGCACACCTGGCTGACCGCACGGGCCGTGGTGATCGCCGCGCTGGTGGCGTTGCCGCTCGCCGTGCTGGCGTACTGGTTCCGGTCGCTGTCGGCCTCCATCCTGGCGGTGACCGGGGTGCTCTACACCGTCCCGTCGCTGGCGCTGTTCGCCTTCCTCGCGCCCTACCTGGGCATCGGCGCGATCACCGTGCTCACAGTGGTGGCGCTGTACGCGCTGCTGGTCATCGTGCGCAACGCGCTGGCCGGGCTGAACCAGGTGCCGCCGGAGGTGCGGGAGGCCGCCGAGGGCATGGGGTACGGCCGGTGGGGGCGGCTGTTCCGGATCGAGCTGCCGCTGGCGCTACCCGGCATCCTCACCGGCGTACGGCTGGCGACGGTGTCGACAGTCGCGCTGGTCACGGTCGGTGTGGTGGTCGGCCGGGGCGGGCTCGGCCAGCTCATCTTCGCCGGCTTCCAGAACAACTTCTACAAGGCGCAGATCATGACCGGCACGGTGCTGTGCGTGCTGCTGGCGCTGGTGCTGGACCTGGTGCTGGCCGGCGCGGGCCGCCTGCTGACCCCGTGGCTGCGTGGGAGGTCCGCCCGGTGAGCCCCGTCGAGCAGGCGGTCCTCTGGCTGAACGACCCGCTGAACTGGACCAATCCCGGCGGCGTGCTGGACCGTCTCGGCGAGCACCTGAGCATGTCCGCCCTGGCGGTGCTGCTCGGATGCCTGGTGGCCTGGCCGATCGGTCTCTGGCTCGGGCACAGCGGCCGGGGCGGCGGACTGGTGCTGCTGGTCTCCAACGTCACGCTGGCGATCCCGACCCTGGCCCTGCTGACCATCCTCCCGCTGACCTTCCTCGGCTTCGGCCGGCCGGCGGTGGTGGTGGCGCTCGCGGTCTTCGCGGTGCCGCCGCTGCTGGCGAACGCGTACACCGGGGTGCGGCAGGCCGACCCGGAGGCGCGGGACGCCGCGCGCGGGATGGGGTTGTCCGGCGGGCAGGTGCTGCGCCGGGTGGAGCTGCCGCTGGCCGTGCCCTATCTGGCGGCCGGGTTCCGCACCGCGGCGGTGCAGGTGGTGGCCACCGCCGCGCTCGCGTCGTTCGTCAACGGCGGCGGGCTGGGCCAGATCATCCGGGCCGGCTTCGGGCTCGACATCGCCGCCGGCGGCGGCCAGATCATCGCCGGCGGGGTGCTGGTGGCCGGGCTGGCGCTCCTGGTCGAGGGCCTGCTCGCGGTCGTGGAGCGGCTGGTCACGCCGCGCCCGCTGCGCCCGGCCCGCCGTCTGGCGAACCGTCGCGCGACGGCGGCCACGACCGGGAGTTGAGCCGCCGGTGACGATCGGGTGACGAAAACCGCTCCGGGTTTGTCGGTCGCCTCTGGAAGATATTGGCTGGAGTCGCGGGTGGCCGTCCGGTTCGCCCGTCGGACACGCGGCCGGCCCGATCGGGTCGCGCCGGGACACGGAAGGCGGGCACTCATGCGCGCGCGTACAAGACTGGCCGCCGGGGCGCTCGGCGCACTCACCGCGGCCGCTCTCCTCACCGGCTGCGGTGACGCCGGATCGTCCGGCACCGACGCGCCCGAGCAGGGCGCCTCGGGGGCCGGCTGTGCTCCGGTGGCGGGCGACCAACTTGTCGTCCTGACCGACGACAAGAAGCTCCAGAACACCGACAACGTCATCCCGGCGATCAACGCGAAGGCGGCCACCCCGCAGCTCGTCGCCGCGCTGGACAACGTCTCCGCGAAGCTCGACACCCCCAAGCTGATCCAGCTCAACCGGGCGGTCGACGTCGACCGCAAGACGCCGCAGGCGGCGGCGAAGGAGTTCGCGTCCGCCAACGGCGTGACCGACGGGATCGCGAAGGGGCCGGGCGGCCAGATCACCGTCGGCGCCGGCAACTTCAGCGAGAGCCAGACCATCGCCGAGCTCTACAAGATCGCGTTGGAGGCGGCCGGCTACCAGGTCAAGGTGCAGACCATCGGCAACCGCGAGCTCTACGGGCCGGCCCTGGAAAAGGGCCAGATCCAGGTCGTGCCGGAGTACGCCGCCACCATGGCGGAGTTCCTCAACACCAAGGCCAACGGCAAGGACGCGCAGCCCGTCTCCTCCCCGGAGCTGGACAAGACGGTCGCGGCGCTGAAGACCGAGGGGGACAAGGCCGGCCTGGTCTTCGGCCAGCCGTCCCAGGCGCAGGACCAGAACGCGTTCGCGGTGACCAAGGCGTTCGCCGACAAGTACGGCGTGTCCACGCTCTCCGAGCTGGCCGCGAAGTGCTCCGGGCAGGCCACCGTGCTCGCCGGGCCGCCGGAGTGCCCCCAGCGCCCGAAGTGCCAGGCCGGTCTGGTCGAGGTCTACGACTTCAAGGCGGGCTCGTTCAGCTCGCTGGACGCGGGCGGCCCGCAGACCAAGAACGCGCTGAAGACCGGCGCCGCGAGCGTCGGCCTGGTCTTCTCCTCCGACGCCGCGCTGGCCACGAGCTGACGCGCCGCCACCGGCCGGCGCCACGCGCGCCGGCCGGTGGCGCACCCCGAGCGGTTGCCTGCTCAGCAGGCCCGCACATCGAGTCACGCCGACCCGTTCCCCTCAGGTGGAACTCTCGGTACTGTGCTCAGCCATGCCCGCCTCGGTCGCTCCCGCCGACAAGCGCAACCCCACTGCGCTGACCGTCCTGTTCTGGGCCGGTGTGGGGCTCGCGCCGCTGGCGGCGCTCATCCTGCTGGTCGCCGACGGCAACGGCTCGCTTCGCCTCAGCGCCGTCCTGGCGATCATGGCCGTCGTGCTGATCGGTCTCTCCGTCGCGCTGCGGCCGGAGGGCGGTTCGGGTGGCACGGTGTCCGAGGAGTTGCGCGAGGAGCTGGAGCAGCTCCGGCGGGAGCTGCGGGCCGAGATCGTGGCCGCCGCTCAACGCGGCAACCAGGCGCTGGACCAGGCGCGCCGGGCGGAGGAGGTCGCCGGGGCGGTGCGGCAACGGCTCGACGCGGCCGCCGCCGGACTGGCCTCCGCTCCCGCCCAGGAGCGCCCGAGCGGCGCGGCCCGCGTGCCGGCCGCCGGGGCGTACGAGGCGGATCGGGGCCACCCGGCCGGCCGTGACGAGGACGAACCGGCGCGCCCGGCGTACTCCGGTGGCCGTTACGGAGGCGAGCACGACGGCGAACCGCGACGGCCGGGCCGCCACGACGCCGAGCCGGCGCGGGCGGCGGTACGCCCGCCGGACCGGCCGGCGAGCGGCGTGTACGGGTCAGCGCGCGTGTCCGAGCCGGCCGCCCGGCCGGAGTCCCGCCCGGTGGGCGTGGTCCACCACACCGAGACCGTGCACGTCACCACCCGGCACACCATCGTCGGCGGTGGCGCCGAGCCGACCGGGGCCCGGTACGGCGGATTCCCCGGCGGCTGGTCGGACGAGGACCGCTCCCGGGGCGGCGACCCGGCCGATCACCGGGGCGCGGCGCATCGCGAGCGGGGCCGTGAGGACCGGGTCGACGCCGGGTGGACCGGCACGGACGAGAGCGGCTGGGGCGCCCCGGCCGGCGGCGAGCGCTCCGGGTACGGCCGCCGGGACGGGGATTCGCGGGACGACGGCTCGCGGCCGCGCGACGGGCACCCGTGGACCGACGCCGGACGTGCGGGCGCCGAGCATCCGTGGGCGGGTGTCGGCGGGGAGCAGGGCTGGTCCGCTGGCGGCCGTTTGTCGAACGACCAGGGCCGGGCTGCGGCGGAGGAGCAGCGACAGTGGTCGGGCGACGACCGGGCCGGCTGGGCGCCGGGCGGCGCGACCGACGCTCCGGCCTGGTCACCGGCCGCGCGGCACAGTGAACCGGCCGCACCCGGGGCCCTGGACGCGCCGGCCGGCCGGGACCCGGCGGACGGCGACCACTGGTCCGAGCTGCGTGCGGGTAACCGCTGGGCGGCGGTCCGCGACGACGGGGTGGGCCGGGAGATCCGCCTCGGGGAGCGGCGGTCCGCGGTGCATGCCGACAGCGCAGGCACGGAGTACCGGGTCGAGGACCGGTGGGCGTCGGTGCGCGGCGGCAGGGCGGACGCGAGCGGGCCGGGTGACGGCCGCCGGCCGGGGGAGAGCCACCCGGCGTTGCCGGCGGGCGGGGTGCCGGTGCCGGACGAGTGGCGGCCACCGACCCAGCGCAGCGGCCAGCCGGAGTGGCGCCAGCCGCCCCCGGAGTGGCGTCAGCCCGAACCGGAGCGCCGCGAGCCCGAGCCGGACTGGCGTCAACCCGAGCCGGAGTGGCGCCAGGGCGAGTCCCAGTGGCGTCCGGCCGAGCCGGAGTGGCGTCAGCCGGAGCCGGAGTGGCGCGGCCCGGAGCGCGGCCGGCCGCAGCGGGACACCGCCGACCGCTGGCGCTGAGCGCCGGCCGCCCGTACCGGGACGGCTGTCACTTGTCGATGTCGCCGACCACGAAGAACATCGAGCCGAGGATGGCGATCAGGTCGGGCACCAGGCAGCCGGGCAGCAGCGACGACAGCGCCTGCACGTTCGCGTACGAGGCGGTGCGCAGCTTCATCCGCCACGGCGTCTTCTCGCCCCGCGAGACCAGGTAGTAGCCGTTGATGCCGAGCGGGTTCTCGGTCCAGGCGTACGTGTGCCCCTCGGGCGCCTTCAGCACCTTCGGCAGCCGCGTGTTCACCGGGCCACTGATCCGGTCCACCCGGTCCAGGCACTGCTCGGCGAGGTCGAGCGAGACGTACACCTGGTCGAGCAGCACCTCGAAGCGGGCGTGACAGTCCCCGGCGGTCTTCGTCACCACCGGCACGTCGAGCTGGTCGTAGGCCAGGTAGGGCTCGTCGCGGCGCAGGTCGAGGTCGAGCCCGGAGGCCCGGGCGACCGGCCCGGACGCGCCGAACGCGGCGGCGTCGGCGGCGGACAGCACACCGACCCCGACGGTACGGGCCAGGAAGATGTCGTTGCGCCGGATCAGGTTGTCCAGGTCCGGCATCCGGCGGCGCACCTCGGCGATCGCGGCGCGGGCGCGCCCGGTCCAGCCGGACGGCACCTCCTCCTTCAGGCCGCCGACCCGGTTGAACATGTAGTGGATCCGGCCGCCGGAGACCTCCTCCATCACCGCCTGGATGGTCTCCCGCTCGCGGAACGCGTAGAACATCGGCGTGATCGCGCCGATCTCCAGCGGGTACGAGCCGAGGAACATCAGGTGGTTGAGCACCCGGTTCAGCTCGGCCAGCGCCATCCGCAGCCAGGTGGCCCGCTCCGGCACCTCCATGCCCATCAACCGCTCGACGGCGAGCACCACGCCCAGCTCGTTGGAGAACGCCGACAGCCAGTCGTGCCGGTTCGCCAGCACGATGATCTGCCGGTAGTCGCGTACCTCGAAGAGCTTCTCCGCCCCCCGGTGCATGTAGCCGACGATCGGTTCGGCGGCGACCACCCGCTCCCCGTCGAGCACCAGGCGCAGCCGCAGCACGCCGTGCGTCGACGGGTGCTGCGGCCCGATGTTGAGCACCATGTCGGTGCCGAGCTGCTCACCGCCCGCGCCGGTGCCGACTGTGAGCTCGCGGAGGTCGGCGGCGTCCGTGGTCATGCCCGTCATCGTGCCACGACCGCGTCGAGCGCGACGCCGACCGGCTGCCGCAGCCACAGGTGCCCGCCGAGCCCGGCCGGATCGGTCAGCTCGGCCGCCGCCGACGCCGCGGCGAGCGCCCGCAGGTAGCCGGCCGCGTCGCGGGAGGCCAGGCTCAGCGGCGGTCGCCCGCCCTCGGCCCCGAGCGCCCGCAGCGCCTCCCGCTGCGAGACCAGGGAGTACGCGCACCGCGCGACCCGTTCACCGGCGGAGGCGACCGAGTCCATGGCGACGTGCGCCGTCACGTCGCACGACCCGTCCGGCACCGGCGGCACCTGTCGCCCGTCCCGGTACCCGGCAAGCGTCCCGCCAAGAGGACGCGAGTCACGCAGATGCCCGTAATCCACGGCGAGCGCCAGCCCTCGCCGGATCCTTCCCACCGCCTCAGCCCACGCCGAATCCCGCTCCGACCCGATCTCCCCCCGCACGCCGCCCACGAACCCGTCCTCCGCCTCCGTGATCAAGGAGTTCGTGTCCCGATCCGGGCCCTCGGCCGACGCAAACTCCTTGATCACCGGGGCAAGGGCGGGGGTGGGCGGCAGGGCCGGGGGCAAGGGCCACCAGTGGGTCAGCCAGGTGGCGTCGGTGAGGGAAGGGGCCGGGCCCACTGTCTCCTGGCCGGTTGCGGGGTCCACCAGGAGGAGGCGCCAGCCCGCCGGGGTGGGGACTGCCACGTCCACGGGGACGTTGTCCAGCCATTCGGTGGCCAGCAGCAGGCCGGTGATCCCGTCGGGGATGTCCGCCCGCCAGTCGATCTCCGGTGGCAGGCCGCTCGGGCGGGCGGCCCGTTCCACGGCGACCGGGTGGAGCCGGGCGGCCAGGTCCGGCGCGGCCTGCACGAGCAGCACCTGGAGCAGTTCGCCCCGGCCCGCGCCCACGTCCACCACGTCGAGCCGGTCCGGGTGCCCCAGCGCCACGTCCACCGCTTCGAGCTGCCGCAGCACGCAGGCGGCGAAGACGGGTGAGGCGTGCACGCTGGTGCGGAAGTGCGCGGCGGGACCGGCGCCGGAGACGAAGAACCCCTCCGGCCCGTACAGCGCCTGCTCCATCGCGTCGCGCCAGCGCAGCGGGGTGGTCACCCGCCGACCCTACGGGACGTACCCGAAAGGGCGGTTTGCCCGCCACCGCAGTGGCCCCTTCGGGCGGCCGGTGAAGGTTTTCACACCTTCTTGTTTCCGGTCTGTCACCCGGGCGCATACTTGCCATCGACCGGTACCCCCTTCGAGGACTGGATCGCTGCCATGAGCGCACCGCTGCGCCACCGGGCCACCGCCGGCCCGCTCGTCTTCCCGCGTACCCTCGCCGTCGGCGTGCTCGGCGCCGGCCGGGTCGGCGCCACGCTGGGCGCGGCCCTCGCCGCCGCCGGTCACCGCGTGGTCGCCGCGTCCGGCGCCTCGGGCGCGACCCGGGCCCGGCTCGCGCTGCTGCTGCCCGAGACCCCGCGCCGCGCCGCGTCCGACGTGGCGCGTGCCGCCACCGACCTGCTGATCGTCGCCGTTCCGGACGACGCGCTGGCGGGCGTGGTCGCCGACCTGGCCGCGAGCGGCGCGCTGCGCCCCGGCCAGGTGGTGGCGCACACCTCCGGCGCGCACGGGCTCGCGGTGCTCACCCCGGCCGCCGAGGCCGGCGCCCGGCCGCTCGCGCTGCACCCGGCGATGACCTTCACCGGTACGCCGGACGACCTGTCCCGCCTGCCCGGCATCTCGTACGGGGTGACCGCCCCGGCCGAGCTGCGCGCGTTCGCGGCCCGGC
Source organism: Micromonospora echinospora (assembly GCF_014203425.1). Lineage (NCBI taxonomy): Bacteria > Bacillati > Actinomycetota > Actinomycetes > Micromonosporales > Micromonosporaceae > Micromonospora > Micromonospora echinospora. The sequence continues at coordinate 85,755 of NZ_JACHJC010000001.1, read as the reverse complement.
TGGTGGCCGACCTGGGCGGCGTACCGGAGTGGGTAGGTGAGAACGACCGGCCGCTCTACCACGCGGCGCTCGCGCACGGCGCTAACCACCTGGTGACGCTCGTCAACGAGGCGTCCGACCGGCTGCGTGACGCCGGGGTGGAGCGGCCGGAGAAGGTGCTCGCCCCGCTGCTGCGGGCCGCCTTGGAGAACGCGTTGCGGCTGGGCGACGACGCGCTGACCGGGCCGGTGTCCCGGGGCGACGCGGGCACCGTACGCCGGCATCTGGACCGGCTGGCGCGGACCGCGCCGGAATCCGTACCCGCGTATCTGGCGTTGGCACGACGGACGGCCGACCGCGCCGTCGCGGTCGGCCGCCTCCGCCCGGCGGACGCGGCGGCGCTACGGGACGTGCTGGACGGAATCGAGGTGGCGGCCTGATGGCCGAGGTGCTGCACACGCGCAAGGAACTGGCGGCGGCCCGTGAGGCGATGGCCGGCACGGTCGGCGTGGTGATGACCATGGGCGCGCTGCACGCCGGTCACGAGATGCTGCTGCGGGCCGCGCGCGAGCGGGCCGACCACGTCGTCGTGACGATCTTCGTGAACCCGCTGCAGTTCGGCCCGAACGAGGACTTCGACCGTTACCCGCGCACGCTCGACACGGACCTGGAGATCTGCCGCCGGGTGGGGGTGGACGTGGTGTTCGCGCCGTCGGTGACCGAGATGTACCCGGAGGGGCAGCCGGCGGTACGGCTGAACCCGGGGCCGCTCGGCGAGGACCTGGAGGGCCTGAGCCGTCCCGGCTTCTTCCACGGCGTGCTCACAGTGGTCATGAAGCTGCTCCAGCTCACGCAGCCCGACCTGGCCTTCTTCGGTGAGAAGGACTACCAGCAGCTCACCCTGGTCCGCCGGATGGTCCGCGACCTCGACGTGCCGACCGAGATCGTCGGCGTGCCGACCGTACGGGAACCGGACGGCCTGGCCCTGTCCAGCCGCAACCGTTACCTCTCGGCGGCGGAGCGGGAGGCCGCGCTGAGCCTGTCCGTCGCGCTGCGTGCCGGCGCGGCGGCGGCGGAGCGGGGCGAGGACGCGGGCGCGGTGCTCGCCGCCGCCCACCGGGCCTTCGGCACTCCGGACGCCCGCCTCGACTACCTGGTGCTCACCGACACCGAGCTGGAGCCCGGCCCGGTCACCGGTCCGGCCCGGCTACTGATCGCGGCCTGGGTCGGCGCCACCCGCCTGATCGACAACACGGCCGTCCATCTCGCGCCGCGTCCCTGACCCACCACGAATGCGGAAAGGCACCCCGATGTTCCGGACCATGCTCAAGTCGAAGATCCACCGCGCCACCGTGACCCAGGCCGACCTGCACTACGTCGGCTCGGTGACCGTGGACGAGGATCTGCTCGACGCGGCGGACCTGCTCCCCGGCGAGCAGGTGGCGATCGTGGACATCACGAACGGCGCGCGGCTGGAGACGTATGTGATCCCGGGGCGGCGGGGCAGCGGCGTGATCGGCATCAACGGCGCTGCCGCGCACCTGGTGCACCCCGGTGACCTGGTCATCCTGATCTCCTACGGGCAGATGGACGATGCCGAGGCCCGCACGTACCGCCCCCGAGTGGTCCACGTAAACGCCGACAACAAGGTCGTCGACCTCTCGGCGGACCCGACCACGGCCGCCCCCGGCACCGCGGGCACCCCCGTCCCCAACCCCCTGGCCGCCGCCCGCTGACCCGTCTCGCCGTTGATCTTGCAGTTGCGGCCCTCCCGTCACCCCGTCGGGGCGGTTTGTCGGGGCGGTTAGTGCAAGATCGACGGGGCGGGCGGGCAGGGAACGCGGTCTGTCACCGGAAGGTCATTTTCGGCTACCCTGGGCGGACCGTCGGGGATCGACGGTCGTCGGCTGGGGGAGGCCGCGATGCGCCGTGCGATGAGCTTCCTGGTCGCCGCGATGGTCGCGAGCGCCGCCCTGACCGGCTGCGCCGACGCCGGCGGACTGGACGGCGACCTCACCGACGAGTGGGCCGCGATGGCTGCCCCACTGCCGTTCACCCCGGCGGCCGGGGTCTGCCAGGTCGCCGACTTCACAGCGAGCGTCGGCCTGGCCGCGTACGCGCCGGTCGGCTGCGACCTGCCGCACCGCGTGGAGACCGTGCACGTCGGGGCGTTCACCGCCGACCGGGCCACCCCGCCGGCGCTCGGCTCACCGGAGATGCGTACCGCCTTCGCCGACTGCGACAAGCGGGCCGGCGGATACGTGGGTGACGACTGGCGCGCCGGACGCCTCCGGCTGGCGGTGGCGGTGCCGACCGGCGTCGGCTGGACGGCCGGCTCCCGCTGGTACCGGTGCGACCTGACCGAGCTGAACACAGTCGAGGCGGCGGCCACCGTGGTCACCCGTACCGGCAGTCTTCGCGACGCGCTCAAGACGCCCTCCCCGCTGCGGCTGGGCTGCCAGCGCACCACGCGGGACGCGGGCCGGGTGCAGCGGCTGACCCCTGTCGACTGCGCCGTCGCGCACGACGCGGAGTTCGTCGGCGTGTGGGCCGCGCCGGACCGCCCGTACCCGAAGAAGCCGGAGGACTGGGTTCCCCTCTACGACGGCTGCTTCGGCGTGATCGCCCGCTACGCCGGGGTGCCCGCCGACGCGTTCCTGCGCTACCGCAGCGACGTGGTGGTCCGCCCGCCCGCCGCCGGTCGCTGGGCGATCGGCGACCGGGGCGTGCGCTGCTACCTGTGGCTCAGCGACCGTACGGTGACCACCTCACTGAAGGGCGCCGGACCGGCCGCCCTGCCACGCCGCACGAGGTAGCGGAGCGCACTGGTCACGCCCCCCGCGCCCGAGCCGAGTTCGCTTCGGGTTGACTGTGCTCATGGACCTACCCACCGTCGACCTGCCGACGCTGCCCCGGCTGCTCGCCGCGCCCGCCCCCGGCTGGGTGGAGACGACAGACGTGATCGTGGTCGGCTCCGGCGTGGCCGGGTTGACCGCAGCGCTGCACCTGCGCGAGGCGGGCCTGCACGTCACGGTGGTCACCAAGGTCGACATGGACGAGGGCTCGACGCGCTGGGCGCAGGGCGGCATCGCCGCCGTGCTGGACCCGGCGGACACCCCGGACGCGCACGCGTACGACACCGAGGTGGCCGGGGTCGGCCTCTGCGACCCGGCGGCGGTCCGCGCGCTCGTGGCCGAGGGTCCGACCCGGCTGCGCGAGCTGATGCGGATCGGGGCGGAGTTCGACCGCAACCCGGACGGGTCGCTGATGCTGACCCGGGAGGGCGGCCACCGCGCCGACCGGATCGTGCACGCGGGCGGCGACGCCACCGGCGCGGAGGTGCAGCGGGCGCTGCACGACGCGGTACGCCGCGACCCCTGGATCCGGCTGGTCGAGCACGCCCTGGTGCTGGACCTGCTGCGCGCCCCCGGTGACGGGCCGGGCGGGCTCGGCAGGGCCTGCGGCATCACGCTGCACGTGCTCGGCGAGGGCAGCGAGGACGGCGTCGGCGCGATCCTCGGCCGCGCGGTGGTGCTGGCCACCGGCGGGATGGGCCAGATCTTCGCCGCCACCACGAACCCGGCGGTCTCCACCGGCGACGGGGTGGCGCTGGCGCTGCGCGCCGGCGCGGCGGTCACCGACGTGGAGTTCGTGCAGTTCCACCCGACCGCGCTGATCGTGCCGCCCGGCGGACCGGGCGCCGGGCTGGCCCAGCAGCCGCTGGTCTCCGAGGCGCTGCGCGGCGAGGGCGCGCACCTGGTCGACGGCGACGGCAAGCGGTTCATGGTCGGCCAGCACGAACTGGCCGAGCTGGCGCCCCGGGACGTGGTCGCCAAGGGCATCCACCGGGTGCTGCTCGCCAGCGGTGCCGACCACGTGTTCCTGGACGCCCGGCACCTGGGCGGCGACTTCCTGGCCCGGCGGTTCCCCACCATCGTGGCGTCGTGCCTGGCCATCGGCGTGGACCCGGCCACCGACCTGATCCCGGTCGCGCCGGCCGCCCACTACGCCTCCGGCGGCGTCCGGACCGACCTGCGCGGACGCACCTCCATTCCCGGTCTGTACGCCTGCGGCGAGGTCGCCTGCACCGGCGTGCACGGCGCGAACCGGCTGGCCAGCAACTCCCTGCTGGAGGGACTGGTCTTCTCCCGCCGGATCGCCGAGGACATCGCCGACGGGCTGCCCGAGCAGGCTCGCCCCGCCGAGACCGGCGCCTGGGTGGGCGGTCCCGGCGCGCTGGTGCCGGCGACCGGCACGGCGGAACTGCAACGGGCGATGACGCGGGGCGCGGGCGTGCTCCGGTCGGCGCAGACGCTGGAAGCCACCGCCGCCACGCTCACCGCGCTGGGCGCGGGGCAGGGTGTGCCGCGTACCGCCGACTGGGAGGCGACGAACCTGCTCACAGTGGCGTCGACGCTGGTCGCCGCCGCGTACGCCCGGCGGGAGACGCGGGGCTGCCACTGGCGGGAGGACTTCCCGACCGCCGACGACAGGTGGCTGGGCCACCTGGTGGCCGAGGTGGGCACGGACGGCATTGTGGCCGAACGCTGGGAGGAGATCCAGTGAGCGCGAGGAGTGAGCCGGTCTTGCGAGCCCCGCAGTCGCGAACGAAGGAGGCACAGCCGATGAGGGAGTCGACGGCGCAGGCGCTGCGCGACGGTGGCCTGGACCCGGAGCGGGTCCGGCGGATCATCCTCGACGCGCTGCACGAGGACCTCGGGCCCGACTTCCTCGACGTCACGAGCGTGGCCACCATCCCGGCCGAGCAGCAGGACACGGCCGATCTGGTGGCGCGCGCCGACGGCGTGGTGGCCGGGCTGCCGGTGGCCGCCGCCGTGTTCGAGCTGGTGGCCGACGTGACCGGCGCCGGCCGTACGGTCGAGGTTGAGCTCGTGGCCCACGACGGGCAGCGGGTGGCGCGCGGCGACGTGCTGGCCACAGTGACCGGGCCGACCCGGCTGCTGCTGACCGGCGAGCGGACGGCGCTGAACCTGCTGTCCCGCATGTCCGGGGTGGCGACGCACACCCGGGCCTGGGCCGACGAGCTGGCCGGCACGAAGGCGACGGTGCTGGACACCCGCAAGACCACGCCGGGCCTGCGGGCGCTGGAGAAGTACGCGGTCCGGGCCGGTGGCGGCACCAACAAGCGGATGGGCCTGTACGACGTCGCCATGATCAAGGACAACCACAAGGTCGCCGCGGGCGGGATCGGTGCCGCGTTCCGCCGGGTCCGGGAGGCGTTCCCCGACGTCGCGGTGCAGGTGGAGGTGGACACGCCGGCCGAGGCGGTGGAGGCGGTCGAGGCGGGCGCCCGCTTCCTGCTGCTGGACAACATGACCCCGGCGCAGCTGCGCGAGGTGGTGGCGTCGGTGGGCGACCGGGCGGAGCTGGAGGCCACCGGCGGGCTGACGCTGCCGATGGCCGCCGAGTACGGCGCCACGGGCGTCGACTTCCTCTCCGTCGGCGCGCTCACCCACTCGTCGCCGATCCTGGACATCGCCCTCGACCTGCGCGACGTCTAGGCTGCCGCTGTGCTGCTCTGCATCGACATCGGAAACACGAACACCGTGCTGGCGACCTTCGACGGCGACAAGCTGGTGCATTCGTGGCGCATCAAGACCGACGCCCGCTCCACCGCGGACGAACTGGGCCTGATGTTCCGCGGGCTGCTCGCCGGTGACGCCGTGGAGATCACCGGGGTGGCCGCCTGCTCGACGGTGCCGGCGGCGCTGCGCTCGCTGCGCACCATGCTCGACAGGTACTACGCCGACCTGCCCAGCGTGATCATCGAGCCGGGCGTGCGTACCGGCGTCCAGCTCGCCATCGACAACCCGAAGGAGGTGGGCGCGGACCGCGTGGTGAACACGCTTGCCGCGTACACGCTCTACGGCGGGCCGTCGATCGTGGTGGACTTCGGTACCACCACCAACTTCGACGTGATCAGCAGCCGGGGGGAGTTCCTCGGCGGGGCGTTCGCGCCCGGCATCGAGATCTCCTTCGACGCGCTGGCCGCCCGCGCCGCGCAGTTGCGCAAGGTGGAGGCGACCCGTCCGCGCTCGGTGATCGGCAAGAACACCGTCGAGTGTCTTCAGGCCGGGCTCTACTTCGGCTTTGCCGGTCAGGTGGACCGGATCGTCGAGCGGATGTCCGAGGAACTGGGCGGGGTCAAGGCGGTCATCGCCACCGGTGGCCTGGCGTCGCTGGTGCTCGGTGAGTGCCACACCATCACCCACCACGAACCGATGATCACGCTGATCGGCCTGCGGATGGTCTACGACCGCAACACCTGAGGTGTAAGGAAGGGCCCCCTTTTAACGCCTCAGGTAGAGGAGGGGCCCCTTCTTAACACCGGCGCTTCAACGCCGCCTGGCACGGAGCACCATCGTGCGGTACGGCAGCTCCACGGCGTCCCGGCCGGCCAGGTCGGGGTGGGTGGCGAACAGCTCCGCCAGCTCCGCGTCCACCCGTCGCCGCTCGTCCGCGTCGGCGGTCAGCCAGAACGAGCGGGTGTGCAGCATGCCCACCACCTCGTCCGGCGTGAGCGTGGTCGCGTGCGCGAACTCGCCCACCTCGACCGCGGTGAAGGCGGCGCCGAAGTCCGCGTACCGCTGCGTCACGTCGCCGGCGTTGTCGCCGAGGTGTGCGATCCGGGTCAGCTCCGCGACCCAGCCCACCCGCTCGTCCCGGATGTTCCAGACCGGCGCGAACGTGCCGCCCGCGCGCAGCACGCGCGCGATCTCCGCGTGTGCCGGTTCCCTGTCGAACCAGTGGTAGGCCTGCCCGACCAGCACCGCGTCCGCCGGCCCGTCCGGCAGCGGCACGGCCTCGGCGCTGCCGGCGAGCGCCGTCGTGCCCGGCGTGGCGTCGGCCAGTTGCGCCCGCATCCCGGGATCCGGCTCCACGGGTACGACCTGCGCCACCGCCCCGTCGGCGGTGAGCTCCAGCAGTCCCCGGGTGAGGATGCCCGTGCCCGCGCCGAGGTCCACCACCCGGGCCCCGGACAGTCCGTCCAGCGCCCAGCGCAGCGCGGCCTGGGGATAACGGGGACGGAACCGGTCGTACTCGGCCGCGGCGGCGCCGAACGAGAGAGCCGCAGTGGGGTCGGTCATGACGGGCAGGTTATCCCGTAACGGCCGCCAGGCCGCTTGAGTACGCTCATGTGCTGACCCCGCCGATGTTCCCAAGGCCTGAGGAAGCGTGCCGTGACCGAGCAGAACGCCCTGCCAGCAGACCCCGCCGACGACCTTCCCGAGCAGATGAAGGTCCGCCGGGAGAAGCGGGACCGGATGCTCGCCGAGGGCACCGAGCCGTACCCGGTGGGTTTTCCGCGCACCACCACGCTGGCGCGGCTGCGCGAGCGCTACGCGGACCTGCCCACCGACACCGCCACCGGCGACCGGGCCTCGGTCACCGGCCGGGTGATCTTCATTCGCAACACCGGCAAGCTCTGCTTCGCAACGCTTCGCGACGGTGACGGCACCGAACTCCAGGCGATGCTCTCGCTGGACCGGGTCGGGCCGGAGCGGCTGGCGGACTGGAAGCGCCTGGTCGACCTCGGCGACCATGTCGGCGTGACCGGCGAGGTGATCACCAGCCGGCGCGGCGAGCTGTCCGTGCTCGCCGAGGAGTGGGCGGTCACCGCCAAGGCGCTGCGCCCGCTGCCGGTGGCGCACAAGCCGCTGAGCGAGGAGTCCCGGGTCCGCCAGCGCTACGTGGACCTGGTGGTTCGCCCGCAGGCCCGGCAGATGGTCCGCACCCGGGCCACCGCCGTCCGCAGCCTGCGGGACACCCTGCACGGGCAGGACTACATCGAGGTCGAGACCCCGATGCTGCAACTGCTGCACGGCGGTGCGGCGGCCCGCCCATTCGTGACCCACAGCAATGCGCTCGACACGGATCTGTATCTGCGAATCGCGCCGGAACTATTTCTCAAGCGCGCGGTGGTCGGCGGCGTCGACCGCGTCTTCGAGATCAACCGCAACTTCCGTAATGAGGGCATCGACTCTTCGCACTCGCCGGAGTTCGCGATGCTGGAGGCGTACCAGGCGTACGGCGACTACGACACGATGGCCGAGCTGACCCGAAATCTCGTACAGCAGGCCGCGGTCGCGGTCGCCGGATCGACCGTGGTGACCCACGCGGACGGGCACGAGTTCGATCTGGGTGGCGAGTGGCGCTCGGTGACGCTGTTCGGTGTTCTTTCCGAAGCGCTCGGTGAGGAGGTCACCGTCCGCACCGAAAGAGCACGCCTGGTCGAGTACGCGGACAAGGTCGGTCTCTCCGTCGACCCGAAGTGGGGACCGGGCAAGCTGGCCGAGGAGTTGTTCGAGGAACTCGTGGTGCCGTCGCTTCAGGCGCCCACGTTCGTCCGCGACTACCCGGAGGAGACCAGCCCGCTGACCCGGGCCCACCGCAGCGAGCCGGGCCTTGCCGAGAAGTGGGACCTGTACGTGCTCGGATTCGAGCTGGGCACTGCGTACTCCGAGCTGGTCGACCCGGTCGTGCAGCGGGAGCGGCTGATGGCCCAGGCGCAGCTCGCGGCGCGCGGCGACGACGAGGCGATGCGGCTGGACGAGGATTTTCTCCGAGCGATGGAGTATGGAATGCCGCCCTCCGGTGGCATGGGAATGGGAATCGATCGCCTGCTGATGGCGCTGACCGGGCTGGGAATTCGGGAAACGATCCTGTTCCCGTTGGTCCGGCCGGAGTAGGCGCTCCCGCAAAGCTTCTCCGGCTCGTTACCCCGTCCTATTGACGGAACAAGCGCCGGACGGGTTATTGTGCTCTCGGAGTATTGCAGGAGCACTACCCTGCTCGAAAGGAATGTGGGACGTGGCCAAGCAGATCATTCACAAGCTGGTCGATGACCTGGACGGCGGGGACGCTGACGAGACCGTCAAGTTCGCGCTCGACGGCGTGCAGTACGAGATCGACCTCTCCGCACCCAACGCAGAGAAATTGCGTGACGTATTCGCGCCGTACATCGCGAACGGAACGAAGGTCGGTCGCGGGGGTGTGGTCGTGGGCGGCCGGGCCGCTCGGGGTCGAGGCGGCGCGACCGCGGACCGCGAGCAGAACCGGGCCATCCGCGAGTGGGCCAAGAAGGCCGGCAAGGACATCTCCGACCGGGGTCGTATCCCGCAGGAGATCGTGGACGAGTACCACGCGAAGGCGGGGCACTGACCCCAGCCTCGCCACGGGCGACACGACGCCGGACCGGAGTGCCACTCCGGGCCGGCGTCGCCGTTATCCGGGCCGTTGTGACGGTTCCGGGGCCGGTGTGACGGTTCCGCCTGGCCGTCCCTTGCGGTACCGGATGTCCGGTCCGGCCCACCTGTTCGACCCGTCTCGTCCGGGCCGGCGGGGCGGGAAGAAATCCCCGCCGGGAGCGGTTGTCCACAGGCGGTGGAGATTCCATCCACAGGCTGTGGACGACGTCGGCGGGCGCACTGTCGCCGCATCGGGTCCACTTGACCGGCCGTTTGGCGCCGGTCGGATTTCGCTCTGCGCGTACAGGCAGGGGTCCCGGAACACCTCCTGAGCGTGGACGGTTGTCAGAAACGACGTCGGAACGACCATTCGCGGGGCCACACGACCTCAGCGGAGGCGGCCCGCGGCGATAGAGTAAGGAGGCACGGACGCCCATCCCGGACGTCCGCGCACCGGCCCCGCCGAGATCTGACCATCAAGGCGCACGGCACGTGAGGAGCACGAGGGCATGTTCGAGCGGTTCACCGACCGAGCGCGACGGGTTGTCGTCCTGGCCCAAGAAGAGGCCCGGATGCTCAACCACAACTACATCGGTACGGAACACATCCTGTTGGGCCTGATCCATGAGGGTGAGGGTGTCGCGGCGAAGGCCCTGGAGAGCCTCGGCATCTCCCTGGAGGGCGTGCGTCAGCAGGTCGAGGAGATCATCGGTCAGGGTCAGCAGGCGCCGAGCGGGCACATCCCGTTCACGCCGCGGGCCAAGAAGGTGCTGGAGCTGTCGCTGCGCGAGGCGTTGCAGCTCGGCCACAACTACATCGGCACGGAGCACATCCTGCTGGGCCTGATCCGCGAGGGCGAGGGCGTCGCCGCCCAGGTCCTGGTGAAGCTGGGCGCCGACCTGAACCGGGTCCGCCAGCAGGTCATCCAGCTGCTGTCGGGCTATCAGGGCAAGGAGCCGGCCGCGGCGGGTGCCGCGCCGGGTGAGGCCGCGCCGTCGACCAGCCTGGTGTTGGACCAGTTCGGCCGGAACCTGACCCAGGCCGCCCGGGAGGGCAAGCTCGACCCGGTGATCGGGCGCGAGAAGGAGATCGAGCGGGTCATGCAGGTGCTGTCCCGCCGCACCAAGAACAACCCGGTGCTGATCGGTGAGCCCGGCGTCGGCAAGACCGCCGTGGTGGAGGGCCTGTCCCAGAAGATCATCAAGGGCGAGGTGCCGGAGACGCTGAAGGACAAGCAGCTCTACACCCTGGACCTCGGTGCTCTGGTGGCGGGTTCGCGCTATCGGGGTGATTTCGAGGAGCGTCTGAAGAAGGTCCTCAAGGAGATCCGCACCCGCGGCGACATCATCTTGTTCATCGACGAGATCCACACCCTCGTCGGCGCGGGCGCGGCCGAGGGTGCGATCGACGCGGCGAGCATTTTGAAGCCGATGCTGGCTCGTGGTGAGCTGCAGACCATCGGCGCCACCACGCTGGATGAGTACCGCAAGCATTTGGAGAAGGACGCCGCTCTGGAGCGTCGTTTCCAGCCGATCCAGGTGGGTGAGCCGTCCCTGGCGCACACCATCGAGATTTTGAAGGGCCTGCGGGACCGCTACGAGGCGCACCACCGGGTGTCGATCACCGACGCCGCCCTGGTCGCCGCCGCGACGCTGGCGGATCGGTACATCTCGGATCGGTTCCTGCCGGACAAGGCGATCGACCTGATCGACGAGGCGGGTGCGCGGATGCGGATCCGTCGGATGACCGCGCCGCCGGACCTGCGGGACTTCGACGAGCGCATCGCGCAGGTGCGTCGGGACAAGGAGTCCGCGATCGACGCGCAGGACTTCGAGCGGGCCGCGCAGCTGCGCGACACCGAGAAGCAGCTGCTGGGTCAGAAGGCGCAGCGGGAGAAGGAGTGGAAGGCCGGCGACCTCGACGTCGTGTCCGAGGTTGATGACGAGCAGATCGCCGAGGTCCTCGGTAACTGGACCGGCATCCCGGTGTACAAGCTGACCGAGGAGGAAACCTCCCGGCTGCTGCGTATGGAAGACGAGCTGCACAAGCGCGTCATCGGTCAGGAAGACGCCGTCAAGGCCGTGTCGAAGGCGATCCGCCGTACCCGCGCAGGGTTGAAGGACCCGAAGCGGCCGTCCGGCTCGTTCATCTTCGCCGGCCCGTCCGGTGTCGGTAAGACCGAGCTGTCCAAGGCGCTCGCCGAGTTCCTCTTCGGCAGCGAGGACGCCCTCATCCAGCTCGACATGTCGGAGTTCCACGACCGGTACACCGTGTCCCGCCTGGTCGGCGCGCCGCCCGGGTATGTCGGGTATGACGAGGGTGGGCAGCTGACCGAGAAGGTCCGTCGCCGGCCGTTCTCCGTGGTGTTGTTCGACGAGATCGAAAAAGCTCACCCGGACGTGTTCAACACGCTCCTGCAGATCCTGGAAGACGGCCGTCTCACCGACGGTCAGGGCCGGATCGTGGACTTCAAGAACACCGTCATCATCCTGACCACCAACCTCGGCACCCGCGACGTCGCCAAAGCCGTGTCGCTGGGTTTCCAGGCGTCGGAGGACTCCGAGTCGAACTACGACCGGATGAAGCAGAAAGTCAACGACGAACTCAAGCAGCACTTCCGGCCCGAGTTCCTCAACCGCATCGACGACACCATCGTCTTCCACCAGCTGCGCCAGCAGGAAATCCTGTCGATCGTCGACATCATGATCCAGCGCATCGAAACCCAGCTGCGCAACAAGGACATGGGCCTCGAACTGACCGACAACGCCAAGAAGTACCTCGCCCTCAAGGGCTTCGACCCCGTCCTCGGCGCACGGCCCCTGCGCCGCACCATCCAACGCGACATCGAGGACAACCTGTCCGAACGGATCCTGTTCAACGAGCTGACCCCGGGTCAGATCGTCGTCGTGGACTGCGAGGGCGACCCGGAGAACATCGACAAGTCCAAGCTCGTCTTCCGGGGCGCGGACCGGCCGGACGCCGTGCCGGACGCGGTCCCGGCGGACCTCGGTGGCACCGCCGCCACCGGCGCGGACGACGCCGCGTAAGTCCGCACAGTTCGAGGGCGACGGCCCCGGTAGGCGAAAGCCACCGGGGCCGTCGCCTTTCCCGTGCCCGCCCACCGCGCGTGCCCGCCCACCGCGTCCCGGAGTGCCGCCAGCCCTGCCGCCGCCGCCCGCGCGCCCAGCCCTACCCACCGCCCTGCCCGCCCTCCCTCCCGCCCCCGGAGGGCCCGCCCCGCCCGCCCTTGCCCTGGTTGATCATGAAGTTGACCGCACTTGGCGTCCCATTTGTCGCCGCTAACTTCATGATCGACAGGGCGGGCGAGGGTGGGGCGAGGTGCGGGAGCGGGGCGAGGCGCGAGGGCGGGGAGGCGGGGTGGAGGGGAGGCGGGAGGGAGGGGAGTGGGCCGGTCAGGGGAGGGGGACGGCGGGGCCGTCACCGGCCAGGCGGAACGACTCCTCGCCCACCGGTTCCACCAGTCCGTCAGTGACCAGGCCGGCCAGCGCGCGGGCCCGCTGGACGTCGTCCTGCCAGACCTGGTCCAGCCGCTGGTGCGGCACCGGCCCGGTGGCGTCGCGGAGCACGGCGAGCAGCAGTCCGCGTACCTGCCGGTCGGTGCCGGCGTAGCGCTGCGGACGGCGCGTCGGCCCGGTAGGGGCGGCCTGGCCGGAGGCCCGCCAGGCGCAACTCGACTCGACCGGGCAGATCGCGCAGCGCGGGGCGCGGGCGGTGCAGACGACCGCCCCGAGTTCCATGAACGCGGCGCTGGCCAGGGCGGCGGCGGCCGGTTCGATCGGCAGCAGTTCCTCGGTGGCGACCAGGTCGGCGGGGCGGGTCGTCGGACCGGCGTCGGGTTCACCGGCGATCGCCCGGCACACCACGCGCCGCACGTTCGTGTCCACCACCGGATGTCGCTGCCCGTACGCGAAGGCGGCGACCGCGCGTGCCGTGTACGTGCCGACGCCCGGCAGCGCCAGCAGCTGGTCGAGCCGGTCGGGCACCACGCCGCCGTGCCGCTCCACGATGGCCACCGCGCACTCGCGCAGGCGTACCGCCCGGCGGGGGTAGCCGAGCCGCCCCCACATGCGGATCGCCTCGGCCGGGGTGTCCTCGGCGAGCGCGCGCGGCTCGGGCCAGCGGGCCAGCCACGCCTGGAAGGCGGGCACCACCCGTACCACCGGGGTCTGCTGGAGCATGACCTCGGAAACCAGGATCGCCCAGGCGCCGGTACCCGGCTCGCGCCAGGGCAGTTCACGGGCGTTGCGCTCGTACCACCTGCTGACCTGGGTGGCGAATGTGGGCTCGGACATCGCGTCGCCGATCATGTCACGGCTGTCTTTCCCGCAGGTTGGGCGGGGCGGGTGGCCGGGCGCGATCGATCATGGGCGACGGGGCAGAATGTCCGAATGAACGAGCTCGCGATCACCGTCATCGGCCGGGACCGGCCGGGCATCGTCGCCGACGTCGCCGAGGTCCTCGCCCGGCTCGGCGCGAACCTCACCGACTCGACGATGACCCGGCTGCGTGGACACTTCGCGATGACCCTGATCTGCGTGGGACCGGCCGCCGCCGACGTCGAGGCCGCGCTGGCCCCGCTCGCCGCCGACGGGCACCTGCTGGCCACCGTACGCACGGTCACGCCCGACGCCGGCAGCGCGCCCGCCGGTGAGCCGTACGTGCTGGCGGTGCACGGCGCCGACCGGATGGGCATCGTGGCGGCGATGACCCGGGTGCTCACCGACGCGGGCGGGAACGTGACCGACCTGAGCACGCGGCTGACCGGTTCGCTCTACGTGGTGGTCGCCGAGGTCGAGCTGCCGCCGGGCGTCTCCGACGAGGTGGCCGGCCGGCTCACGCGCGTCGCGGCGGAGCTGGGTGTCGGGGTCAGCCTCCGCCCGGCGGACACGGACCTGCTGTGACCGGGCCGGAGTACGCGGGCCTGGGCGGCTGGACGCCGGAGAAGCTCGGTGTCGCCGGTGCGGTACGCCCGGTGGTGGCCGCGCCGGAGCCGGTGCTGAGCCAACCCGGCCCGGAGGTCGACCCGACGTCTGCCGACGTGGTGCGGCTCGCCGCGGACCTGGTGGCCACGATGCGGGTCTCGCCCGGCTGTGTGGGCCTGGCGGCGCCGCAGGTGGGGGTGAGCGCGCAGGTGTTCGCGGTGGACGTCACCGGGCACCCGAAGGCGGTCACCGTGCACGGCACGTTCGTGCTCTGCAACGCGCGGGTGGTGGAGGCGAGCCGGTGGAAGGCGGGCCGGGAGGGCTGCATGTCGGTGCCGGACCTGACCGGCGACGTGAAGCGGGCCAGCCGGCTGGTGGTGGAGGGCGCGCTGCCGGGCACCGGGGAACCGGTCCGGTTGGTGACCGACGGTTTCGAGGCGCGTGCGCTCCAGCACGAGATCGACCACTGCGCGGGGCTGCTCTTCCTCGACCGGGTGGCCGGCGCGCACGCGATCTACCAGCGCAAGGTCTACCTCTGACGGTGGCGGCGGTTATCCGGTGTGGACGGTGGTGGCCGTACGGCGGCGGGTTCCCGGCGCGTCGGACCGGCGAGCCGTGCGCCGCGCGGCTACGGTAGGCGCATCATGCGTCTGACGGTCGGCCCCCTGCCCCCTGCTGTGTACTGGCGGCGTCGTGCCGTCGTGCTCGGCGCGGGGTTGCTCTTCCTGATTGTCCTGCTCTACTCGTGCACCGGCACGGACCGTAACACCGGCGCGCCGGGCACGGACCCGTCGCCGACCGGTTCCGCCGGGGCCGAGCCGGGCCCGTCCGGCTCGGTGTTGACGCCGCAGTCGGGGAGCCCGTCGCCGACACCCGGCGACGTGGGCGGCGGCGGCGCGAACACCGGTGGCGGCAACACCGGCGGGAACAACACCGGCGGGAACAACACCGGTGGCGGGAACACCGATGGCGGCACCGGTAACGGCGGCGCGAACGGGCAGCCCGTCTCGGACGACGGCACCTGCACCGACTCGGAGTTGCGGGTGACGCCGGTCGCGGCGCCGGCCACCGCCCAGCGGGGCACTGTGGTCACGCTGCGTCTCAAGGTCAAGAATGTGTCGAACCGTACGTGCAGCAGGGACGTCGGCGCCGACCTTCAGGAGCTGTACCTCAAGGCGGGCGCGGAGAAGATCTGGTCCTCGGACACGTGCGGCACCGGCAAGGGCTCGGACGTGCAGTCCTTCACGCCGAATTTCGAGCGCTCCTACGAGCTGGGCTGGAACGGCCGGGTGGACAACCGGTGCGCCAACGGGCTCGCGAACGGTGAGTTCGCCGCGATCGGCGCGTACCAGGTGTTCGCCCGCGTCGGCACCAAGATCAGCGAACCGGTGAAGCTGACGATCACCGGCTGAGCGGCGGGGTCAGACGTACCGTTCGAGGATGGACGCCTCGGCGAGCCGCGACAGGCCCTCGCGGACCCCGCGGGCGCGGGCGTCGCCCACGCCCTCGACGGCCTGGAGGTCCTCCACCGTCGCGCCGAGCAGCCGCTGGAGGCTGCCGAAGTGCACCACCAGCCGGTCGACCACGGCGACCGGCAGCCGGGGCACCTTGGCGAGCAGGCGGAACCCGCGCGGGCTGACCGCCGCGTCGAGCGCGTCCGAGGCGGACGGGTAGCCGATCGCCTTGGCGACCGCCACGAGGTCGATCAGCTCGGTGGCGCTGAGCAGGTCGAGTTCGACAAGCGCCTCGTCCAGGGTGCGCGACTTGCGGCCGACCGGCAGGTAGTCGCGGATGACCAGGGTGCGGTCGGCGTCCACGCCGGCCATCAACTCGTCGAGCTGAAGGGCCAGCAGGCGGCCGTCGGTGCCCAGCTCGACCACGTAACCGGCGATCTCGTCGGCGATGCGGCGGACCATCTCCAGCCGCTGCACCACAGCCACCGCGTCGCGGACGGTGACCAGGTCTTCGATCTCCAGCGCGGAGAGCGTGCCGGAGACCTCGTCCAGCCGCAGCTTGTAGCGCTCCAGCGTGGCCAGCGCCTGGTTGGCGCGGGACAGGATCGCCGCCGAGTCGTCCAGCACGTGTCGCTGGCCGTTCACGTAGAGGCTGATGATCCGCATCGACTGGCTGACCGAGATGACCGGGTAGCCGGTCTGCCGGGCCACCCGCTCGGCGGTGCGGTGCCGGGTGCCGGACTCCTCGGTGGGGATCGACGGGTCGGGCATCAGGTGCACGCCGGCCTGCACGATCCGGGTGCCGTCGCTGGACAGGACGACAGCGCCGTCCATCTTGCACAGCTCGCGGACCCGGGTGGCGGAGAACTCCACGTCCATCGGGAAGCCGCCGGTGCAGATCTGCTCGACCACCTTGTCGTAGCCGAGCACGATCAGCGCGCCCGTGCGGCCGCGCAGGATCCGCTCCAGGCCGTCCCGCAGGGCGGTGCCCGGAGCCATCAGGGCGAGGTTGGCGCGCAGCGGATCGCCGCCGGCCCCGCCGCCGACGCTTCCGTTGACGCTCACGCTGATGGCACGAGCGGGGTTGCCGCTCACGGCGCCGGTACGGGCGTGCGGCGTCGCCGTTGCGGGCTTGGTGGCATCGCGGTCGATCGGCACGGGCACAGTCTACGGACTGCCGTGCGGTGGGTGCTCTCGTGGTTACTGTGATGTGTCACGATGCCCGGCTCCGACGGTCGTCTTCCGGATGCGTGTGCTGTCCGGAATCGCCCGGCGGTTTCCCGCCGCGCGCTCACGCGGCGTCACTCCGCCGATGCGCGGGCGGCGGCCTGGAGGGCGGCACGCACGTCAGTGACCTCGATCACGCGCATGTTCTCCGGCCCGGCGCCGCTGCTCTCCGGTCCGCACCCGGGTGGCACGAGAGCCAGCCGGAAGCCCAGCCGGGCCGCCTCGGACAGCCTGCGGGGCACCGCGCCGACCCGGCGTACCTCGCCGGTGAGCCCCACCTCGCCGATGGCCACCAGGTGCGGGTTGAGTGCCAGGTTGAGCCCGCCGGAGGCGACCGCGAGCGCCACCGCCAGGTCGGCCGCCGGCTCGACCACCCGGATGCCGCCGACAGTGGCGGCGAAGACCTCCCGGTCGTGCAGCGTGAGCCGTTCGGTCCGGCGCTGGAGCACCGCGAGAACCATGGCGAGCCGGGCGCTGTCGAGGCCGGAGACGGTACGCCGGGGCGAACCGGCGACAGTCGCCCCGATCAGCGCCTGCACCTCGGTCACCAGCGCCCGGCGTCCCTCCATCGCCACAGTCACGCACGTGCCCGGCACCGGCTCGGAGTAGCGGGTCAGGAACAGGCCGGACGGGTCGGCCAGGCTGCTGATGCCGCCCTCGTGCATCTCGAAGCAGCCCACCTCGTCGGCCGCGCCGAACCGGTTCTTCACGCCGCGCACCATGCGCAGCGACGAGTGCTTGTCGCCCTCGAAGTGCAGCACCACGTCGACCAGGTGCTCCAGCACCCGAGGGCCGGCGACCTGGCCGTCCTTGGTGACGTGGCCGACCAGCACGGTGGCGACGCCGCGCTCCTTGGCGACCGCGACCAGGGCGGCGGTGACCGCGCGTACCTGGGTGACGCCGCCGGGCACGCCCTCGGTGCCGGTGGTGGAGATGGTCTGCACCGAGTCGAGCACCAGCAGGCCGGGCTTGACCGCGTCGAGGTGGCCGAGCACCGCCGACAGGTCGCTCTCGGCGGCCAGGTAGAGCTGGTCGTGCAGGGTGCCCATCCGCTCGGCGCGCAGTCGCACCTGGCTGACCGACTCCTCGCCGCTGACCACCAGCGACGGGCTGCCGGCCCCGGCGGCCCACTGCTGGGCGACGTCGAGCAGCAGCGTCGACTTGCCCACGCCGGGCTCGCCGGCGAGCAGCACCACCGCGCCGGGAACGAGGCCGCCGCCGAGCACCCGGTCGAGCTCGCTGACGCCGGTGGGGCGCGCGCGGGCGGGCGCGGCGCTGATGGTGGCGATCGGACGGGCCGGCTCGGCCGGAAGGCGGGAGCTGACCACCCGGCCGGAGACCAGCGGGCCGGTGATCGTGGACTCGACCACTGAGCCCCACTCGCCGCACTCGGGGCACCGGCCCACCCACTTCGGGGGCTGGTGACCGCAGGCGTCGCACTCGTAGGCCGGGCGGGGCTCGCGAGCGGCGCGACCGCGACTGGCGCCGGCACGGGAGGGGGTCGATCGGGGCGTGGTCACCACAGGACGCTAACCGGCCCGTACGACGAAAGCCCACCGGAAACGACGACACCGCCGGCGTGGCGCTGGCCACGGCGGCGGTGCCGACGGAAGGAGGACGGAGGTCAGTGGCCGCCCTCGGCGCCACCGTCCTCGGCCCCGTGCTCACGCGGGTTGACGATCTTGGACGGGGTGGGCTCCGCGGTCAGCGGGATGCCGATCGGCGCCGGGGTCGTGATGACCTTGCCGTCGCCGAAGTCGAAGGTCAGGTTGACCTGCTGGCCGACGAGCAGCTTCTGGTTCAGGCCGACGAGCTGGAGGAACCGCGGGTTGTCGGCGTTGAGCTGGGCGTACCCGAGCGCCGGGATCTCGATCCGGGCCGGCTGCCCGGCGGGCGCCGACTCGCTCGGCGACGGGCTGGCCGACGGCGACCCGGTCACCTCCAGCGACTGGCTCGGCGACGCGCTCGGGTCGGTGGCGGTCGGCGAGGCGGTGGCCGGCTCGGTCGGCGAGCCGCTCGGGGTGGCCCCGACGTCGCTGCCGCTGCCGCCGCTGAGCACGATCTCCCGGGCGCTGTCCGTGGTGACAGTCACGGTCACCGGCTTCTCGCTGTCGTTGTAGATCACCACGTTGAGCGGCGCGTTCGACCCCGCCTCGTAGCCCTTCGGCCCGGGGGTCTGCACGTAGAGCCCGCGCACCTTGTAGAGGTTGTCGGAGGTCTGGACGTTGACGCCCTGTACCGACGGGATCTTGTTGGCGGTCTCGGAAATCTGCCCGGTGCCGCACCCGGACAGCAGCAGGCTCGCCGCCGCCGTGCCGGCCAGCAGCAGGGCCGGCCCCCGGGAACCCCTGATCGAGCGCGTCACGTCGGTCCTCCTCGTCACGATCCCCGCCCGGTCGACCACCGGGCACGGGGTGGCCATACCCGCGCAGACCGCGCTCCAGGGTAGTTGGAGCTGATCGAGGCCCGCACGCGGACCCGGCAATGCCACCTTCGGAGGGGAACCTTCAGACCACCCGGCCGCTCGTCACCAGCAGCAGCACATCGATGAGCGCCACCACCAGCACCGCCCGGAAGGCGCTCGCCGAGCGTCCGGCGGTGGCGCGTCCCGCGTACCAGCCGAGGGCCGGCAGGGCGACGGCGGCGGCGACGGCCGACAGCCCGGCCCACGACGGCGGCCCCGGCGGGCCGAAGACCAGCGCGACGGTGGCCGCCAGGAGCAGTCCGGCGGCGGCGAGCCGGCTGCCGGCGGGGCCCAGCCGGTGCGGCAGGCCGCGCACCCCGGTCCGGGCGTCGTCGGCCAGGTCGGGCAGCACGTTCGCGAAGTGCGCGCCGGCGCCCAGCAGCGCGGCGGCGGCCACCAGCCAGGCCGGTGGCGCGGGCGAGCCGGGCAGCGCCAGCACCACGAACGCGGGCAGCGCGCCGAACGAGACGGCGTAGGGCAGCACCGACACCGCCGTCGACTTCAACGGCCGGTTGTAGAGCAGCGCGGAGACCAGGCCCAGCGTGGCGCAGGCCGCCGCGGCCGGGCCGCCGGCCAGCGCCAGCAGCGGGGTGGCGACGGCGGCCACCGCGACGGCCCGGGCCAGCGCCGGCCGGCTGACCGCGCCGGTGGTCACCGGTTTGTCGGTACGCCCCACCGCGGCGTCCCGCTCGGCGTCGATCAGATCGTTGCTCCAGCCGACCGCGAGCTGGCTGGCCAGCACCGTCAGCGCCACCGCCGCGACGCCGGCCGCGGAGTGCCCGGCGCCGGCGGCGAGCAGCGCGGCGACCACGGTGACCGCCGCCGCCGGCTCCGGATGGCTCGCCCTGACCAGCCCTAACACCCGTGTCGACATAAGGGAAGTCTGGTCGTTACCGGGCAGTCGTGCCACGCTCGACGCATGCCTGACGTGTCCGGGGTGTCCACTCCGCACCGGGTGCTGCCGCCGAACGACCCCCGGCAGTACGACGACCTGGCCGACGAGTGGTGGCGGCCGGACGGCGCGTTCGCCATGCTGCACTGGCTGGCGCGGGCGCGCGCGGCCATGGTGCCACCGGCGTCCACGCCGGACGATCTGCTCGTCGACCTGGGCTGCGGCGCCGGGCTGCTGGCGCCGCACCTGGCCGGCAAGGGCTACCACCACGTCGGGGTGGACCTGACCCGCTCCGCGCTGGACCAGGCCGCAGACCACGGGGTGACAGTGGTCCAGGGCGACGCGACGGCGGTGCCGCTGACCGACGGCTGCGCGGCGGTGGTCTCCGCCGGAGAGGTGCTGGAGCACGTGCCGGACTGGCGGCGCGCGGTCGCCGAGGCGTGCCGGCTGCTGCGGCCCGGCGGCCTGCTGGTGCTGGACACGCTCAACGACACGCTGCTGGCCCGGCTGATCGCGGTGGAGCTGGGCGAAAGACTGCCCACCGTGCCGCGCGGCATCCACGATCCACGGTTGTTCGTCGACGCCAGCGCGCTCGTCGCCGAGTGCGCCCGGCACGGCGTGTCGCTTGAGGTACGCGGGGTCCGCCCGGAGGTGGGCGGCACGCTTGCCTGGTTGCTGCGCCGCATGCGCGGCGGCGGCGACCGTCCGGGCAGGACCGAGCCGCGCATGGTGCCGACCCGGTCGGCAGCGGTGCTGTACCAGGGCTGGGGGCGCCGGAGCGGGTAGCCGGGGCCGCCCGGGGTAAAGGACGCCGAGAAGGGGGCGACATGAGTGTGCACGCGCTGGAGGCGGCCCGCCGGTTGGCGCCGCGACTGGCCGCCCGCGCGGCCGAGCACGACCGCGACGGCTCGTTCCCCGTGGACGACTTCGCGGACCTGCGGGCAGCCGGGCTGTTCGGGCTGATGGTGCCGCCCGAGCTGGGCGGCACGGGCGCGAGCTTCGCCGAGTACGCAGCGGTCGCCACCGAACTGGCCCGGGGCAACGGCGCGACCGCGCTGGTGTTCAACATGCACGCCTCGGTCACCGGCGCGCTGGGCGCGGTCACCGAGGAACTGGCCGAGGCGCTCGGCGTACCGGAGGAGGCGCTTGCCGCGCGGGACCGGCTGCTGCGCGCGGCGGCCGACGGCGCCTGGTACGCGGTGGCGATGAGCGAACGCGGCGCCGGTGCCCGCCTGTCCCAGCTCAGCACCGTCTACGAGCCGGTCGAGGGCGGCTGGCACATCAAGGGCAGCAAGACGTTCTGCTCCGGCGCCGGCCACCCGGACGGCTACCTGGTGGCCGCCCGCAGCGCCGTCGACCAGTCGGTGGTGTCGCAGTTCCTGGTCCCGGCCGGGGAGGGGATCACCGTCGAGCCCACCTGGGACTCGCTCGGCATGCGGGCCACCTCGTCGCACGACGTGCACCTGGACGTGACGGTTCCGGCCGACCGGCTGCTCGGCGGCGTCGAAGGGCTGGCCCTGGTGGTCGCCCAGCTCATGCCGCACTGGCTGGTGGCGAGCTACGCCGCGGTCTACGTGGGCGTGGCCCGGGCCGCCATCGACGCGGCCGCCGAGCACCTCAACGCCCGCAACCTCGCCGGCCTGCCGGCGGTACGGGCCCGCCTGGGCCGGGCGGACGCCGCCACCGCCGCCGCCGAACTGGTGGTCGCCGAGGCGGCCCGCCGGGTCGACGAGGCCCCCGGCGACGCGGAGACGAACCGCTGGGTGTGGCGCGCCAAGCTGCTGGCCGGCACCACCGCCGCCGAGGTGGCGGCCTCCATGCTGGAGGCGGCCGGCACCTCGGCGACCCGCCGCGGGCATCCGCTGGAGCGGCTCTACCGGGACGCCCGCTGCGGCTCGCTGCACCCGGCCACGTCCGACGTCTGCGCCGACTGGCTCGGCATCGCCGCGCTCGGCGGGGACCCGGACCGGGACAGCGCGCTCCCTCGTTGGTGAGCAGGAGTCGGTGGGAGAGGTGAGGGAGGGCGAGGGGTGGGGGACGTGGGCACACCGGTGATCGCGG
This sequence comes from Micromonospora echinospora, assembly GCF_014203425.1. Taxonomy (NCBI): domain Bacteria; kingdom Bacillati; phylum Actinomycetota; class Actinomycetes; order Micromonosporales; family Micromonosporaceae; genus Micromonospora; species Micromonospora echinospora. The sequence goes on along the minus strand of NZ_JACHJC010000001.1, from coordinate 63,526 downwards.
GTCTTGGTACGGCGCAACCGCCGGCCGCGATGCAGGACGAACTGTGGACGGGCTTCTTCGCGCGGCACTTCCAGGGGAACACCAGGGCGCTGGCCGAGCGGATCTTCGCGAACTCGGGCGTCACCCGGCGGCAGGCGGCGGTCAACCCGCTGCTGGAGGACGTCTCGGAATGGCCGACCGAGCGCCGGATGCGCCGCTACCAGGTCGAGGCGCTGCCGCTGGGCAAGGAGGCGGTCAGCCGGGCGCTCACCGCCGCCGGCCTCGACGCCGCCGACATCGGCATGTTCGTGGTCTGCTCCTGCACCGGGTACGCCACCCCGGGCCTGGACATCCTGCTCGCCCGGGACCTCGGCATGTCGCCGAGCACCCAGCGCATGTTCGTCGGGCACATGGGCTGCTACGCGGCCCTGCCCGGGCTGGGCGCGGCGAGCGACTTCGTCACCGCCCGCGGGCGTCCCGCGCTGCTGCTCTGCGCGGAGCTGACCAGCCTGCACATCCAGCCGCCGGGTGCGCGGGTGGACACCCAGCAGATCGTCTCCCACGCGCTGTTCTCGGACGCCGCGGTCGCCGCCGTGGTCGTCCCCGGTGGCCGGGGGTACGCGCTGCGCGAGGTCACCTCGGTCACCGACACCTCCACCGCCGACCACATGACGTGGGACGTCACCGACACCGGCTTCCGGATGGGGCTGTCGCCGAAGGTGCCGCAGGTCCTCTCCCGGCACGTCCGGGAACTGATCGACGAGTTGCTGGCACGGCACGGTTGCGACCGGTCCGACGTGGACGGCTGGGCGGTGCACCCGGGCGGGCCACGGATCCTCAACGTGGTGGAACGCGAGCTGGCCCTGCCGCCGCACGGGCTCGCCGCCTCCCGGGGGACGCTCGCCGAGCACGGCAACTGCTCGTCCCCGACGGTGCTGCTGATCCTGGACCGGCTGTGGCGTACGGAGCCGTCACCGCCGCGCTGGGTGGTGATGCTCGCCTTCGGTCCGGGACTGACGCTCTACGCGGCGCTGCTGGAACGCGTGGGCTGACGGGTCGCCCCGGCCGCGCCGCGCCGATACGCTGCCGGCATGGCCTCCGAGGAGCGGGACGGGCGGGCGTTGCTGGCCGGCCTGACCGTCCTGGCGCTGTTGCTCGGCTCGGCCTGGTGGCGGTCGGCGGCTCCGGAGCCTGGTCCGGCCGCGTCGGCCGTGTCCGCGAGCGTGGATCTGACCCCTCGCAACTGGCGGGTCGACCCGTCGACGGGCGAAGCGCGGCCGGTGCCACGCGCCGGGCGCGACGCGGGGGCGTCGCTCGGCCCGCGCCGCGGGCCGCGTGCCGAGCCGGACCGCTCGGTGGTGATACAGGTGGAGGACGACGGCACGACGCGTGTGCTCCAGATGTCGCACGTCGTGTGGCGGGAGAGGTCCCGGCTGACGCCGGGCGCGCCGCCTGTCGTCCGGCAGGTGCGGCCCACGCGGGGCGATCACTACCGGCTCTCGGTGAGCTGTGCCGGTGACGGCGTGGTCGCCGTACTCGTCTCCGGCGTCGGAGACGAAGACTTCCGGCGGGCGCTGCGGTGCGGCGAGCAGTTGGACGTCCCGGTGGTGGGCGGCAGGGGCGAGCTGGTGCAGATGCGGTTCGTCGCGATACGGGGCCGGGCCGAGCTGGACGCCCGGCTCGAGGCGCTCTACTGAGCGTCGGTCAGCCGGCCAGCCGGGCCAGGTCGGCCCCGTAGTCCGACAGCGGACCCAGCTCCGGCACCAACCGCACCAGCGCGCCCTGCCGGTCGACCAGCAGCGCCGGGGCGATGCCGGGTTGGGCGGACAGGTGCAGGTAGGAGCGCAGCCCGCCGGCCGGGTCGCCGAGTGGGCGTACCCCCGGGACGCTCGCCGCCCCGGCGCGCCGGCCCGCGGTCACGGTGACCACCGTGACGCCGGGCGGGGCGGCTCCGGCCGCCGTGGTGACCTGCTCGGCGCAGGCGCAGGCGTCGGTCAGGATGATCATTGCGGGCAGCAGGCTGCGCAGGGGTACCGGTGTGTCGTCGGCGCCGACCAGGTCCAGCGCGGGCAGTGGGCCGACCGGCTGCGGCGCGGCGCCGGCGTGGGGGAGCACTGTCGGCGCGCCGGAGCGGGTGGTGCGTGGCCAGGTGACAGCGGCCAGGCCGGCGAGCGTGATCAGCACCGAGACGAGCAGGATCAGCGCCGGGAGTCCGAGGCGGAGCGAGCCGGGGCGTCGGCGGGCCGCCGCTCGTGCGCGTCGCAGCTCCCGGCGGACCTGCCGGGCCTCCTCGGCGAGCGCCGAGGCGTCGTCCGGGACGAACACCCGGCCCCACTCCGGGGGCAGGCCGGGCAGCCCTTCCGGCGGCCCCTGGCCGTCAGCGTCAGGCACGCCCATCGGACCCCCAGGACGCCTCGGTGAGCGGACGTCGCGTCCGTTCTCAGCGTCCCGCACCGGCCGCCGTAACGCCACACCTGGGCGCGGATGGACTTGCGGAGTTACCATGGAAGGAGCGCATTGCCCTAGATCTGGACGCTCCCGTCACCCGTTACCGGGTTGTCACGTGTTCCTCACGGAGCGTGTCGAAAGCATCGGTTTGACCGCCTGTCAAGCTGAAGAAAGACCTCTCACAGGGCCCCTGAGCTGCGCCAACGGTCAGGACAGCGGTGAGACATCGGTGCCTGAGCGTGTTACCCTAGACACAGCGAAAGGGGTTTCGAACCTATGGTTTTCAGTGTCGGCGAGACCGTTGTTTACCCCCACCACGGGGCCGCACTCATCGAGGCAATCGAGACTCGGGTCATCAAGGGCGAGCCCAGGGAATACCTCGTCCTGAGGGTCGCGCAGGGTGACCTGACGGTCCGGGTGCCCGCCGAGAACGCCGAGATCGTGGGTGTGCGCGAAGTGGTCGGCGAAGAGGGCCTGGGCAAGGTCTTCGACGTGCTCCGTGCACCGCACACCGAGGAGCCGACCAACTGGTCGCGGCGTTACAAGGCGAATCTGGAGAAACTGGCCTCCGGTAACCCGCTGAAGGTGGCCGAGGTCGTCCGCGACCTGTGGCGCCGGGAGCGGGAGCGGGGCCTGTCGGCGGGCGAGAAGCGGATGCTCGCCAAGGCCCGTGACATTCTCGTCGGCGAGGTCGCGCTGGCCGAGAAGAGCACCAAGGACGAGGCCGAGACGCTGCTCGACAAGGTGCTGACCGAGGCCTGATCCACACCTCTGCCTCTACCCGCCCCGCAGCGAACGAATCCGAGGACCGCGACGTGACCGCGCAGCTCAATCCGCGCGGTGACGTCGCGGTCCTCGTTCCTGCGGCCGGCGCCGGCGTACGCCTCGGACCCGGCGCGCCCAAGGCGCTCCGGCCGCTGGCCGGTGAACCACTGCTCGTGCACGCCGTCCGCCGGGTCGCCGCCGCGCCCTCGGTGCACACGATCGTGGTGGCCGCGCCGGCCACCGACGTCGAGGCGGTACGGGCGATGCTGGCGCCCGTGGCGCCGGTGACAGTGGTGCCCGGCGGCGCCGAGCGTCAGGAGTCGGTGGCGGCGGCCCTCGCGGCCGTACCCGCCGGCCCGGAGATCGTCCTGGTGCACGACGCGGCCCGCGCGCTCACCCCGCCGGACCTGGTCGAGTCGGTGGCGGCGGCGATCCGCGACGGGCACGACGCGGTGATCCCGGTGCTGCCGGTGGTCGACACGATCAAGGAGGTCGACGCGGCCGAGCGCGTGCTCGGCACCGTCGACCGGTCCGCGCTGCGGGCGGTGCAGACACCGCAGGGCTTCCGCCGCTCCGTGCTGGTCGCCGCCCACCGCTGCGCGGGTGACGCGCTCACCGACGACGCCGGCCTGGTCGAGAAGCAGGGGATCGCGGTGACCTGCGTACCCGGCTCCGAGCTGGCCCTGAAGATCACCCGGCCGTTCGACCTGTCCCTGGCCGAACACCTCCTGTCCACCGGCGCCTGACCCGGGAGTGCCCGCGTACCCTCTGGTCATGATCGTTCCTCGGGTGGCCGTCGGCACCGACGTGCACGCGTTCGCGGCCGGGCGGCCCTGCTGGGTGGCGGGCCTGCACTGGCCGGACCAGGACGGCCTGGCCGGTCACTCCGACGCCGACGTGGCGGCGCATGCCGCCTGCAACGCCCTGCTCTCCGCCGCCGGCCTGGGTGACCTGGGCGCGAACTTCGGAGTGGACCAGCCGGAGTGGGCGGGCGCCTCCGGGGTGGCGCTGCTGACCGAGAGCGCACGCCGGGTACGGGCGGCGGGGTTCCGGATCGGCAACGTGTCGGTGCAGGTCGTCGGCAACCGCCCCAAGATCGGGCCGCGCCGGGAGGAGGCGCAGCGGGTGCTCTCCGAGGCGGTCGGCGCCCCGGTGACCGTCTCCGCAGCCACCACCGACGGCCTCGGCTTCACCGGGCGTGGCGAGGGACTTGCCGGCATCGCGGTGGCCCTGGTCTACGACGCCCCGGCCGACTGACGCGCGACCGCCGGACGCCGGTCACCGCGTCCGGCGGTCAGTCGACGTCGGTGCAGACGTTGTGGGTCGTGCCGTGGAGCATCGTGATGGTCTTGTCGTACGTGGGGGAGAACTCCACCCGGAACTGGCCGTCGACGATCCACAGCCCCTTCGGCAGCGTGCCGGCGTTCTCCCGGAAGCCGAGCAGCACCGGCCCGGTCACGTACCAGGTCATCGAGCCGTCGGTGCGGTAGTCGACGAGCGAGGTGCCGCTCGCGTCGGCGGTGGACGTGGCACCGGTCTCCAGGTTCGTGACCCGGTTGATCAGGGCGCCGGTGAACAGTTCCCGCTTCGGTGCGCCGTCCGGATAGGTGGCGAGCGTCAACTTGCGCACCTCGTCCACGATCGGCTCCACGCGTACCGCGAACTCGCATCGCGCGCCGGCGGGCAACTCGAACGGCGCCTGCGGGGCCGGCTCCCAGGCGCCGACGCCGTGGTGCCGGTCCGGCGCGGCGGTCGCCGAGCCGGGTAACGCCGCGACAACCACTGCCACAACCGCCGCCACCGCGACGCTCATCCTGAAACGCATGTCCGCTCTCCATCTCGTCGGTGGTCAGGGCGGCCAGGATCGCCGGGCCGGCTCACCACGGGCTGACCGCACCGTGCGGAGACGTTCCGAGCGGGCGGACCGGACGGGCCGGACGGCTGACCATGCGATCACCGCCGCACGGCAACCTCCGGCCCGGCCCGACCGGTCCTGTTCGGTATGGAGTTCCGCCTGCTCGGGCCGTTCGAGGCCCGCCACGACGGCCGTCCGGTCGAGGTCGGCAGCCGACGCCAGGAGCGATGCCTGCTCGGGGTGCTGCTGCTCGACGTGGGGCGCGTGGTGCCGACCGACCGCCTCATCGACCTGCTCTGGAACGGCCGGCCGCCGGTCACCGCCCGGGGCGTGGTGCAGACGTACGTCGGGCGGCTGCGTGGCTCGCTCAACGCGTACGGGGTGCGGATCAGCACCCGGGGCGAGGGCTACGTGGTCGAGGAGGACGGGCACCGGGTCGACGTCGACGAGTTCGCCGAACTGGTCCGGGGGGCCGGGAGAGCCGCCGATCCCGCCGAGCGGGTGCGGTCGCTCGACCGGGCGCTGGCCCTCTGGCGCGGGCCGTTGCTCGCCGACGCGGCGGACGACGAGCTGCGGCACCGGCTGCACGGCACTGTCGAGGAGCTACGCCTGGTGGCCGTGGAGCTACGGGCCGAGGCGCAGCTCGCGCTGGGCCAGCACACGCGGGCGATCGCCGAACTGATGCCGCTGGCCGCCGAGCACCCGACGCGGGAACACCTCGTGGCAGTCCTGATGACCGCCCTGTACCGGGGTGCCCGACGGGCCGACGCGCTGCGCCTCTACCGCGCCACGCGGGACCTGCTCGTGGCCGACTTCGGTGTCGAGCCGGGGCCCCGGCTGCGCGAGGTGCAGCGGCGGGTGCTCGCGGGCGACGATCGCCTGGACCGGGTCGGCCGGCCGATGCACGAGATCCGGGTGAACGGCGAGAGCCTGCCGTGGAGCGTGGGCGGCCACCCGGCCCTGGACTTCTGCAACACCCTCGCCGGCTGGGGGCGCGAGTCCCCGTTGCCCGGCGCCGAGTGGCTGCGCGGCTATCGCACCCTTGCCGTCTGGGCGGGCCACGTCGGGCTGGTGGACGAGGTGTCGATGAACCGTCTGCTGCACCTCGCGCGGCGCGATCCCGGCACGGCGGAGGCGGTGCTCGACGAGGCCCGTACGCTCCGCGCCGCGCTCTACGCCAGCCTGGTCGACCCGGACGACGGCCCGGCCTTCGAAGCGGTCGCCCGGGCCGCCGAGGCCGCCGCCCGTACGCTCGCGTTCCGGCGCGCGGCGGACGGACGGGGTCGCTGGTGGCCGGACCTCGCCGCCGGCCTTCGGGTGCCGGTGCACGCCGCCGCGTTCAGCGGCGCGCAACTGCTCGCCGATCCGGCACGGTTCACCGTGCGGGTCTGCCCGGACCAGCGCTGCGGGTGGTTGTTCCTGGACGGGAGCGGGCTGCGCCGGTGGTGCAGCCTCGGGACGTGCGGCGGCCGGGCGGGCGTCGCCTGCCGGAGTGCCTGACGACGGGAGCTGTCGGCAGCCGGTGGGCCGGGGCGGATACGCTCGCCGGGATGCCGAGTGACGCCGTTCCCGACCAGTCCGCCGCCGACGGCTACCTGCAACGCGCCCACCTCCTCGCCGAGCTGGGTCGCTACGACGAGGGCATCGGCGAACTCACCGCGCTGCTCGCGGACGAACCCGGGCACCTGCCCGCGTTGACCATGCTGGCCCGGATGCACCTGGCCGCCGACCGTCCCGCGGAAGCGCTGGCCGTCGCCGAGACGGCGACGGCGGCCGCCCCGCCCGCCGTCGAGACGCCCGCCACCGACAGCGCGCCGACGAGCGCGGAGACGCCCGCAACCGACGGCACCGCGCCGACGAGCGCAACCGACGGCACCGCGCCGACGAGCGCGGAGACGCCCGCCACCGATGCGTCTGCCGCCGGCACAGCCGAGGTCGTCCTGCCGGCGCTCGTGGCACGCGGGCTCGCGCTGCTCGACCTGGAGCGGTGGAAGCTCGCCGCGGCCACCGCCGACGAGATCCTGGCGCGCGGTCCGGGCGACGCGTACGCGCAGCGCAGCGCCGCCGCCATCCTCTCCGCGTCGCGCAACGGGCAGGCGGCGCTGGACGCGGCGTGGCGGGGCGTCGAGCTGGCCCCGGAGGAGCCGGAGGCGCACCTGGTGCTGGGCCTGGTCGCGGTGCGGCTGCAACTGTTCGACCTGGCTGAGCGGGCCTACCGGGAGGCGCTGCGGCTGGACCCGGAACTGGGCGAGGCGGGGCAGGACGTGGGCGTGGCCCGGCTGGAGCGGCGCCGCTATGCCGAGACGCTGGAGCACCTGACCGCGCTGGCGGACCTGCCGGTGGCCCGGCCTGACCCGGTCCGGACCGTGGACGCCGGTGTCCGGCGCCTCCTGCTGTCGGTGGCCGGGTTGTCCCTGTTCGCGAGCGTGCTGGTCGCCGCCCTGGCCCCGGCCTCGCCGGGCGCGTCGCGGCTGTTCGCGGTGCTGGCGGTGGCCGGGGTGGCGGTGCTGCTGCGGCGCCCGGCGACGTGGCAGCCCGGCCTGCGGGAGGCGATGTCGCGCGGCCTGGCCGTGCCGGTCTACGGGGCCGCCGTCGCGGTGGTGCTGCTGCTCGTGTACGCGCTGGTCGGCGGCCCGTGGTCGCTGGCCGGGGCGATCACCGCCTCGGTGGTGGCGGGGTTCACCGCGTTCACCCGCCGGTGAGAGGGTAGGAGGACCGGAAACACCGGCTCAAGGAATGCGGGGACCCGTGCTCACCGTCAATGCCTACGCGGCGACGTCCGCGACCGAACCGCTCGCCCCGACCACCATCGAGCGGCGGGACCTCGGCCCGGACGACGTTCTCATCGACATCAAGTTCTCCGGCATCTGCCACTCCGACATCCACACCGCGCGCAGCGAGTGGGGCCCGACCCGCTACCCGATCGTGGTCGGCCACGAGATCGCCGGCGTGGTGCGGGAGGTCGGCTCCGCGGTGACGAAGTTCGCCGTCGGCGACCGGGTGGGGGTCGGCTGCCTGGTCGACTCCTGCCGGGAGTGCGACAACTGCCGTAAGGGGCTGGAGCAGTACTGCCTGAAGGGCAGCACCGGCACGTACGGCGGGGTGGGCCGGGACGGTGAGCCGACCCAGGGCGGCTACTCGCAGGCCATCGTGGTCACCGAGGACTTCGTGCTGCGCATCCCGGACGGCATCGAGCTGGACGCCGCCGCGCCGTTGCTCTGCGCCGGCATCACCACGTACTCGCCGCTGCGGCACTGGAACGCCGGGCCGGGCAGCCGGGTTGCGGTGATCGGCATGGGCGGCCTCGGCCACATGGCCGTGAAGCTGGCCCACGCCATGGGCGCCGAGGTGACTGTGCTGTCCCAGTCGCTGAAGAAGCGGGAGGACGGGCTGCGGCTCGGCGCCGACCACTACTACGCCACCTCCGACGAGGAGACGTTCCGTGAGCTGGCCGGCTCGTTCGACCTGATCATCAACACGGTCAGCGCGACCCTCGACATGGACGCGTACCTGCGGCTGCTGGCTGTGGACGGGACGCTCGTCAACGTGGGCGCGCCCGAGGATTCGCTGTCGGTGCACGCGTTCTCGCTGATCCCGGCCCGCCGTTCGTTCGCCGGGTCGAACATCGGCGGCATCGCGGAGACCCAGGAGATGCTCGACTTCTGCGCCGAGCACGGGCTGGGCGCCGAGATCGAGGTGATTGGAGCCGAGAAGATCAACGAGGCGTACGAGCGGGTGCTCGCCTCCGACGTGCGCTACCGCTTCGTCATCGACGCGTCCACGTTCTGACGACCGCGTGCGAAAGGGCCGCGTCCGTGCCGGGCGCGGCCCTTTTCGCGTACGTCAGGGCTTGCGCGCCCAGGTCCAGGCGTAGCCGTCGTCCTCGCAGGCGGCGGCCGCGTCGCACAGGTCCAGCGGGCGGAACGTGTCCACCATGACCGCCAGCTCGTCGAAGAACTCCGCCCCGATCGACCGTTCGGCCGCGCCCGGCTGGGGGCCGTGGGTGAAGCCGGACGGGTGCAGCGAGATCGAGCCCTGCTCGATGCCGGAGCCGCGCCGGGCCTCGTAGTTGCCGCCGGTGTAGAACAGCATTTCGTCGGAGTCGACGTTGTGGTGGTTGTACGGCACCGGGATGGCGGCCGGGTGGTAGTCCACCTTGCGCGGCACGAACGAGCAGATCACGAAGTTCGGGCCCTGGAACGTCTGGTGCACCGGTGGCGGCTGGTGGATCCGCCCGGTGATCGGCTCGAAGTCGTGGATGGAGAACGCCCACGGATACATGTGCCCGTCCCAGCCGACCACGTCGAACGGGTGGTTGGCGTAGACGTACTTCGTCCAGCCGCGCCGGTGCTTGACCAGCACCTCCACCTCTTCGCCGTCGACCAGCAGCGGGGTGTCCGGTCCCCGGACGTCGCGCTCGCAGTAGGGCGCGTGCTCCAGGAACTGCCCGCGTACGGAGAGGTAGCGCTTGGGTGGCCCGATGTGGCCGGCGGCCTCGACGGCGAGCAGCCGGGTCGGCTCGTCGCCGGTGGGCACCAGGCGGTGGATGGTCGAGGTGGGGATGACGACGTAGTCGCCGGCGACCGCGTCGAGCACGCCGAACGGCGACTCGACGCGCAGCGATCCGGCTTCCAGGTAGAGGCAGTGGTCGCCGGTGGCGTCGCGGAACAGCGGGGACGGGCGGTCGGCGAGCACGTACGCGATCCGTACGTCGTCGTTGGCGAGCAGGTACTGCCGGCCGAGCACCGGGTCCGCGCCGGCGCCGTCGAGCTTGTGTGTGCGCAGGTGGCGCGGCTTGAGCGGCAGGTTCGGCATCCGGGTGACGGTGGGCGGGGCGTACTCCTCGGCGGCGAGGATCGCGGTCGGCGCGTGCCGGTGGTAGAGCAGCGACGAGTCGGAGGAGAAGCCCTCCTGGCCGACCAGCTCTTCCGCGTAGAGCGTGCCGTCGGGCTGGCGGAACTGGGTGTGGCGCTTGCGCGGCACGTCGCCGACGCTGCGGTAGTACGGCATCTCGCCTCCCGATATGTCCCGTTCTCCGGCCGGTGGCGTCCGATAATCGGACGCTGTTGTCCGTTCCTCGTAGCGTCCCGTACATTCTTGTCTCGTGTCAACGCAGGTGCCCCGCCTCCTCTCCGGCCTGGTGGACGACGCCGCGGTCTTCCCGCCCGGCAACGCCCCGCTGCCCGACGCGGTGACCGCGCACCGCACCCACCGCACCGCCTGGTACGCCGAGATGGTCGGCCCGCTGCTGCTGCCCGCCTCGGAGATCCAGCGCGGGTCGCTGAGCGGCCTGGTGGACCCGGCCGAGGGCCTGGTCATCGGCCTGATCGGCGACACCGGCCTGGACCAGCTTCCCCAGGCCCTGGCGGCGCTCGCGCCCGACGGGGTGACCGCCCGGCAGATCGAGGCGCCGGTCGCCAAGCGCGGCGAGGACCCGCAACCCGGGCTCTCCGAGCTGGTCGCGCTCGCCGACCGGCTCGGCGGCACCGCCGTGTACGCGGAGATCCCGCTGACCTTCGGGCTGATGGGCGCGCTCGACACGCTCGCCGAGGCGCGCGCCGGCGGGCTGCCGGTGGCGGCCAAGTTCCGTACCGGCGGGCTCGCCGCCGAGCTGTTCCCCACCCCGGTCGAGCTGGCCGCGGTGATCTGCGCCTGCCGGGACCGGAAACTGCCGTTCAAGCTCACCGCCGGGCTGCACCACGCGATCCGGCACCGCGACCCGGAGACCGGCTTCAACCACCACGGTTTCGTCAACGTGCTGGGCGCCACGCTCGCCGCGGTCGGGGGTGCGGAGGTGGACGGCGTGGCCGAGCTGCTTGCCGCCACCGACCCGGTACGCGTGGTCGAGCCGGCCCGGGCACACCGTGATGTCGAACGCCCACTGTGGGTCGGCTACGGCTCGTGCAGCATCTCCGAACCACTTACCGATCTGATCCGGCTGGGGCTGGTGAACGGAGGCTTTGAGGCATGAGCGAACGCACCGAGCGAAGCGAGGGCCGTGAGGGCATGCCCAGTCGGCACGGCATGAGCTGGGTACCTGGTGTGGCGGGGTCGCCGTACGGGGTGACGAACCTGCCGTACGGCGTGTTCCGGCACGGCGAGGGCGAGCCGCGTATCGGCGTCCGCATCGGTGACTTCGCGTTGGACCTGGCCGGCGCGGAGGCGGCCGGTCTGGTGCTGGCCGGCGGCGCGCTGGGCCGCCCCACGCTCAACGCCTTCCTGGCGCTCGGCCGCCCGCAGTGGACGGCGGTCCGGCAGCGGCTCGTCGAGCTGCTCACCGGACCGGAGCACCGGGCGGCTGTCGAGCCGCTGCTGGTGCCGCTGCGCGAGGTCGAGATGCTGCTGCCGTTCGAGGTGGCCGACTACGTCGACTTCTACTCCTCGGAGCACCACGCCTCGAACGTCGGGCAGATCTTCCGGCCCGGCCAGCCGCCGCTGCTGCCGAACTGGAAGCACGTGCCGATCGGCTACCACGGCCGGGCCGGCACGGTGGTCGTCTCCGGCACCCCCGTGGTGCGCCCCACCGGGCAGCGCGCCAGCGCGCAGGGCCCGACCACTGGCGCATCGGTACGGCTGGACATCGAGGCCGAGGTGGGCTTCGTGGTGGGCGTGCCGAGCCGGCACGGCGAGCGGGTGCCGGTGGCCGACTTCGCCGACCACGTCTTCGGCGTGGTGCTCGTCAACGACTGGTCGGCCCGGGACATCCAGGCCTGGGAGTACCAGCCGCTCGGGCCGTTCCTCGGCAAGTCGTTCGCCACGTCCGTCTCGGCCTGGGTGACACCGCTGGAGGCGCTCGCCGACGCGTTCGTACCCGCGCCCGACCAGGACCCGCCGGTGCAGGAATACCTGCGCGACACCCCGCACCTCGGACTGAACCTGACGCTGTCGGTCGAGTGGAACGGCGAGCGGGTCGCCGAGCCGCCGTTCGCCGGCATGTACTGGACCCCGGCCCAGCAGCTCGCCCACCTCACCGTCAACGGCGCGTCGCTGCGGACCGGCGACCTCTACGCCTCCGGCACCGTGTCCGGACCGGAACGCGGCCAGGTCGGGTCGTTCCTGGAGCTGACCTGGGGCGGGTCCGAGCCGGTCAAGTTCGCCGACGGCAGCGAGCGGACGTTCCTGGAGGACGGCGACACGGTGACGATCACCGCCACCGCGCCCGGCCCGGACGGCACCACCGTCGCGTTGGGCGAGGTCACCGGAACGATCCTCCCGGCCTGCTGAGTTCGGCCTTCCCGAACGGCCCCGGTCGCACCTGATGTGCGACCGGGGCCGTTTCCTTCCGCGTTTATCGCTCCGGATCACGTACGCCCCGGACGGCGGCTCCCGGTCGAGCCGGAGCCGCCGATGGTGCCGGGTCGGGGGGCGTACCCGGGTAGCCGAACAGGAAGGACGAGCATGACCGAGTTGACCGGCGCCGTCTGGCGCACCAGCAGCCGCTCGAACGATCAGGGTCTCTGTGTCGAGGTGGCGACGAACGTGGTCGCCGCGCACGGCGTGGTGGGCGTACGCGACTCCAAGGACCCGGACGGCCCGGCGCTCGCGGTGAGCCCGCCGGGCTGGGCGGCGTTCGTCACCGCGCTGCGGGGCGGCTCGTTCCGCGGCTGACCCGTCCGTGCCACACCCCGGTGCCCCGATCGGGGCACCGGCGGTGGAAATGTCACAACGAGGCTCCCCGTTTCCCGTCACGGCCCGTACCGTGTACGACACGGGAGGTGCCATGTCGACGGTCACGGTATCCGCATTCATCGAAGCGCAGGACGCCGACCTGTGGCGCCTGTTGACCGACCTCCCGGCCCGCGCCGACTGGCTCTCGGCGGTGGGCGCGGTCGAGGTCCTCGGCGCCGGCGGGTTCGGGCCCGGCTCGGCCTGGCGGGAGACCCGCGTCCGGCCGGACGGCGGCACCGAACCGGAGGAGTTCGAGGTGATCGAGGCGGTCGCCCCGAGCCGCCTGGTGCTCGGCTCGCGCGGCGCCGGCGCCGACTACCGCATCACCTGGACGCTGCGCACCGTCGAGCGGCGACGCCGCGGCTGCACCGAGGTCACAGTCGAGCACGAGGCGGCGCCGACCCGACCGTACGGGCGGGTGCTGGCCCTGATTCTCGGCGGCCTGGCCGCCCGCGCGGTCGAGGGCGCGCTCCGGCGCGACCTGGCCGACCTGGCGCTGGCCGCCGGCTCGGCCCGGTCCTCCGAGGCCGCCTGAGCCGACCTGGCCGCTCGCCGCGCCCGGCCCGGACCCGGCCGGTAGGGTGCCGGGGCGGAGGTGACGGATGGCGAAGGCCGCGAGGCGGCGGGCCGTGGTGGCGCTGGTGGCGGTACTCGCCGTCGCGGCGTCGGTCGCCGTGGTGGTCCGGGTGCTGGCGCCGGCCGAGGTCGAGACCGTCGCCCGGGAGCCGTACCCGACTGCGCCCGCGCCGACCGCCGGGGTGATCGGGCGGCTGCCGGTGGCGCCGCTCGTCGTCGACGGCCGGCTGCGCGTCTACGCGGGCGCCCGTCAGGTGTACGCGGACCAGCCGGCCACCGGGCGGCACCGGGTCACCCCGTTCTGGTCGTACCGTCGCTGGCCGGCCACGCTGACCGGGGTGCTCGCCCAGGACACCACGGTGGTCAGCCGCTGGTCCGACGGGACGCTGGTGGCGCTGGACGCGCGTACCGGACGGGTCGCCTGGCGGGCCGACGGCCCGGAGCCGGGGCCGGTGCCGAAGCCGAGGCGGACCTACGCCGGCACGGTCTGGGACCCGGCCGGGCTGCACGTCGCGCGGGCCGCCGACGGCCGGACCGTGCTGGTCTCGGCCGGTCCCGGCGCGGTCGGCGGTTACGACCTCGCCGACGGCCGCCGGCTCTGGCGCGCCGACGTGGCGCGGGACTGCCGGACCGACGTGGGCACCACCGCCAGCGGCGAGCTGGTCGGGGTGGACAGCTGCGAGGGGCCGCCCACGATCGAGCTGCGGGACGCGGCGACAGGTACGGTGCGGACCCGCTGGCGTCCCCCGGACGCGGCGGAACAGCTCGTGGTCACGCCGGTCGGCTGCCCGCACGGGCACTCCGGCTGTCGCGGGTTGCGCACCGCCGGGCCGGGCGGTGCGGGCGGCAAGGGCTGGCTGGTGACCGACCCGGGCGAGCCGAGCGCCGCGCCGGGCCTGGACGCCGTGGACACGGTGCTGGACGGCGAGCGGGTGGTGGACACGTCGGGCCCGGTGGTGGTCGGGCGCTCGGCGCGTACCGGCGCGGAGCTGTGGCGCCGGGCGGACATCCACCCGGCCCAGGTGCTCGCGACCGAGCCGGGGCGGGTGCATCTGCTGACCGACCGGCGGGAACTGGTCACCGTGGACCCGCTCACCGGCGCGACCCGGTCCAGCCTCGTGCTGGACATCGGGCGGGACGGGCTCGGCTGGCGGCCGGGCCGGGCGTACGCGGTGGACGGCTACGTCGCTGTGGAACGGCTGCGGGAGCAGGCCACGCCGGAGGACGACGACCAGGGCTACTTCCTGATGGCCGAGCCGGTGCTGCTCGCCGTCACCTGACCGGCGATTCGACCGAGGAAACGGACAAAACGCCCTATAATTCTCTTGCTCGATCTGCTGTCGGACGAGACGCCCGGGCCGGTCCGTAGGGGGTTGACGGACCGGCCCGGACACGCCCCGGTCAGGCCAGGGCGGACTCGGCCACCGCCAGGAACGTGTCGTTCTCGGCCGGGGTGCCGATGGTGACCCGTACACCGTCGCCCGGGAACGGGCGGACGATCACGCCGCGTGCCTCGCACGCCCGGCCGAACTCCACAGCCCGCTCGCCCAGCGGCAGCCAGACGAAGTTGGCCTGGCTCTCCGGCACGTCCGGCACGAACTTGCGCAGCGCCTCGGTGACCCGGTCGCGCTCGGCCACGACGAGCGCGCAGCGCCGCTCCACCTCGTCGGCCTGAGCCAGCGCGGCCAGCGCGCCCGCCTGGGCGGCCGTGCTGGTGGAGAACGGCGTGACCACCTTGCGCACTGCGGCGGCCACCTCCGGCGCCGCGACCAGCCACCCGATCCGCAGGCCGGCCAGGCCCCACGCCTTGGACAGCGTGCGCAGCACCGCCACGTTCGGCCGGTCCAGGTAGGTCAGGCCGTCCGGCACCTCCGGGTCGGTGACGAACTCCCGGTACGCCTCGTCGATCACCACCAGCACGTCGTCCGGCACCGAGTCGAGGAAACGCTCCAGCTCCGCCCGGCGCACCGCCGTACCGGTCGGGTTGTTCGGGTTGCAGACCAGGATCATCCGGGTCCGGTCGGTCACCGCCGCCGCCATCGCGTCCAGGTCGTGACCGTGGCCGGCGTCGTTCGGCACCCGCACGCTGGTCGCGCCGCTGGTCGCCGCGATGATCGGGTACGCCTCGAAGGAGCGCCACGAGTAGAGCAGCTCGTCACCGGGCAGGCAGGTGGCGCGGACCAGGTGCTCGGCCAGCGCCACCGAGCCGCAGCCGGTGGCGATCCGGTCGGCGTCCACGCCGTACCGCTCGGCGAGCACCTGACGCAGCGCCACCACGCCCATGTCCGGGTAGCGGTGCGAACCCGCAACCGCCTCGGCGACCGCCTCCACCACGCCGGGCAGCGGGCCGTAGGGCACCTCGTTGCTGGCCAGCTTGATCGCCTCGGGCAGGCCCAGTTCCCGGGCCAGGTCGGCCGGGCTACGGCCGGGCACGTAGTTGGGCAACGCGTCGAGGTCGGCGCGGGTGAGCCGCAGCGGAGGCTGGTGGCGTCCGGTCTCGGTCATGGGGTGTCTCCCGGGGTGTCAGCGCGGTCGCGCGGGGTGGTACGGGGGTCGGGCCGCTTACGGGGGAGCTGGACCACCACCGTCTGCGCCCGCTTGTCGTGCAGGGCCTGGCGCAGCGGCTGGTCGAACAGGGGCGAGACCGCGTCGATGAGTTGCAGCAGCAGACCGAGCCCGCAGCAGTACCAGAGCAGCGTGGGCAGGCCGAGCGTGCTCCAGCGCCGGGTGGCCCGGCCGAAGCCGAGCGGCTGGTCCGCCTCGACCGGCAGCGCGCGTACGCCCATCAACCGCTTGCCGAACGTCTGCCCGCGAGCCGCCATCGAGGGCACCTCGTACGCGTACCAGAGCGCGGTGGCGATCACCAGGATGGCGATCTGGAGGCCGCCGGCCTGATCGTCGATCTGGGGCAGCCCTTCGGTGGAGGTGTCACCGTTCATCGCGCGGCGCACCGACTCACGCAGGTACGGCGCGACAGCCTCGAAGTAGCGCCAGACGAACCAGCCGTTCACCACCGCGTTGAGCAGGAACACCACGCCGAAGTCGATCAGGCGGGCGATCAGCCGCGCGCCGTACGACGCCAGCGGCAGCCCGTGCGGGCGCGGAATCGGCTGCGCGCCCGGCCAGTGCGGGTACGGCCAGCCCGGCGGTGGTCCCTGCGGTGCCGGCCCGGCCTGACCGGGCTGCCCCGGCCACGGGCCGCCCTGCCCCGGCTGCCCGGGCTGCCCGGGCTGCCCGGGCTGTCCCGGCCAGGGGCCGGGCTGTCCGGGCTGTCCCGGCTGTCCGGGCCACGGGCCGGCCTGACCCGGTTGGCCCGGCCACGGTCCCGGCCCGCCCGGCTGGGCGGGCGCGCCGGACGACGGGGCGGTCTCCGACCGGCCACCCGTCCCGGCGCCCGGCGCTGCGGCGGCGGCCGGCTCGGGTTCGGCGGGCGGTGGACCTTCGGGCGGGGTGACGTCGACCGGGATCGGCGCGCCGATCCAGCCCTCGCCGTCCCACCAGCGGCGGGTCTCCGGGTCGGCGGGGTCGACGTACCATCCAGGTTCCAAGCTCACAGTGCCGTCCTTGTTCCCGACTGCGGGGCTCGCAGGCCCGGCTCACTCCTCGTGCTCACGGTGCTCCCCTCAGTTCCCGACTGCGGGGCTCGCAGGCCCGGCTCACTCCTCGCGCTCACGGTGCTCCCCTCAGTTCGCGACTGCGGGGCTCGCAGGCCCGGCTCACTCCTCGCGCTCACGGGCCAACCTTAACGACGACCGTTCCGGCGAACTTGTCGTGGAGGCACTGCTGCCAGGGCTTGTCCCACAGTTGCCAGAAACCGTCGAGGTAGCTGAGGAACGGCACGAACATCCCGCCGGCGAACTCGACGGCCCAGCGCTTGCCGAGCATGCCCCGGCTCAGCGCGGCGTCCGGCTGCGCCGGCACGATCCGCAGCTTCATCACCTTCTTGCCCAGCGTCTGGCCGGTCCGGCGGGCGTACTCGACGTGGTAGACCCAGTAGAAGACGAGCATCAGCAGCAGGACCCCGAGTTCGGCGGCGAGCAGCGGCAGGAACACGGTCGTCCAGACCTCGGCCGGGTCGGGGCCGTTCGGGCCGGCCTGCTCCAGCTCGTCGATCATCCGGAAGAAGACGAGGAAGAAGACCGGCAGGAACAGCGCCATCATCACCGCCATCGCGACGGCGGTGTCGATCAGGTAGGCGAGCAGCCGGTCGCCGAAGCCCGCCAGCGGCTGCCCGTTCGGCGCCACCGGGGGCGGGACGGGCCTCGGGGCGTACCCCGGTGGGGGGTATCCGGGCGGCGGGTATCCGGGCGGGCCGGCGTACCCCGGAGGAACGTGCTGCGCGGGCGCCGCGGGCCGGGCGGGCGGCGCGAAGCCGCCGCCCGCGGGTGGAGGCCCGGCAGGCGGCGGCGTCAGGTTCGGGGGAGGCTGGGTCACGCCGACAGTGTTACAGGTTGCCGCGCTTCTCCTGCTCGCGCTCGATCGCCTCGAACAGGGCCTTGAAGTTGCCCTTGCCGAAGCCGAGGGAGCCGTGCCGCTCGATCAGCTCGAAGAAGACGGTGGGACGGTCCTGCACCGGCTTGGTGAAGATCTGGAGCAGGTAGCCGTCCTCGTCCCGGTCCACCAGGATCTTGCGGGACTGCAGCTCCTCGATCGGCACCCGGACGTTGCCGATGCGGGCGCGCAGCTCCGGGTCCTCGTAGTAGGAGTCCGGGGTGTCCAGGAACTCCACGCCCGCCGCGCGCATGGCGTCCACGCTGGCCAGGATGTCATTGGTGGCCACCGCGATGTGCTGCGCGCCGGGGCCCTGGTAGAACTCCAGGTACTCGTCGATCTGCGACTTCTTGCGGGCCACGGCCGGCTCGTTGAGCGGGAACTTCACCTTGCGGGTGCCGTTGGCGACGACCTTGCTCATCAGCGCCGAGTAGTCGGTGGCGATGTCGTCGCCGATGAACTCCGCCATGTTCGAGAAGCCCATGACCCGCTTGTAGAACTCGACCCACTCGTCCATCCGGCCCAGCTCCACGTTGCCGACCACGTGGTCGACCGCCTGGAAGAACCGCTTCGGCTGGAGGCCGGCGTCGATCATCGGCTGCCGGTCCACGATCGGGCCGCGGGCCACGAAGCCGGGCAGGAATGGCCCGGTGTAGCGGGACCTGTCGACCAGGCTGTGCCGGGTGTCGCCGTACGCGGCGATGGACGCCATCCGCACGGTGCCGTGCTCGTCGCTGACGTCGTGCGGCTCGACCAGGCCGTTGGCGCCCTGCGCGACGGCGTGCGCGTACGCGGCGTCCACGTCCGGCACCTCAAGCGCGATGTCGGAGACGCCGTCGCTGTGCTTCGCCACGTGCTCGGCGCCGTCGGCGTCCGGGCGGACCGCGCCGGTCAGCACGAAGCGGGCCGAACCGCTGGTCAGGACGTACTGAGCGTGGTCCCGGTAGCCCTGCTCCGGCCCCCGGTACGCCACGCAGGTCATGCCGAACGCGGTCGAGTAGTAGTGCGCGGCCTGCTTGGCGTTGCCGACCAGGAAGTGGACGTGGTCCATGCCCTTGACCGGGAACGGGTCGCGGCTGATGTCGTGGTCGACGGCGCCGACGAGAGCGTCGACGTCGACCTCCTCGGTCGACTGGGGTCGGTCGATCGCCTGGGTCATGGTGGCCTCCCTCGCGTACCGGCCGGCCTCGTGGGCCGCCGTGGATGTGCTCTTCCGGGGAGGATCTACGGCGCACAGTGAGTTGGGCAACAGTTGACGATATCCCTGGTCAGGTTGTGCATTCGGTACCGTCGGACACCATGAACACTGGTCAGGATGTACAGCTCGACGAGCTGGACGCCCGCTTGATCGAACTGCTGGCGGAGGAACCGCGGATCGGGGTGCTGGAGTGCTCCCGGCGGCTCGGCGTGGCCCGGGGCACGGTGCAGGCCCGGCTCGACAAGCTGGTCGGCCGGGGCGTCGTCACCGGGTTCGGGCCGGACATCACGCCCGCCGCCATCGGCTTCGGGGTGACCAGCTTCGTCACGCTGGAGATCAGCCAGCGGCACGGCCACGACCAGGTCACCGCGCACCTGGCCGCGATTCCCGAGGTGCTGGAGGCGCACACCATCACCGGCTCCAGCGACCTGCTCTGCCGGATCGTCGCCAGGTCGAACACCGACCTCCAGCGGGTGATCGACCAGATCGTCGCCTCCGAGGGCATCCGGCGCGCCTCCACCATCATCGCGCTGGCCGAGCAGATCCCGTACCGCACGCTGCCGCTGGTCCGCTCCGCCGCCCGCGGGTAAGGAAGGGCCCCCTGTTAACGCATTCGGAGGTGGAAGGGCCCCTTATTAACACCTCCTCCGGGCAAGAAGCGCTGCGACACGCCCCGCGCGCGACCCGGGGGACCGGTGGTCGTCGCTACCGTGTGCGGTGTGAAGGGCCTAGGGGTACGCGGCTGGTTGCTGCTCGGGCTCGTCACCGTGGTCGTACTCGCCGCGACAGGCGTCTGGAACCCCTTCCCGGCGCTCTGGGACTGGGTCGACCGCAGCAAGCCGATCTCCGAGCCGGACGTGGTCTGGCAGCAGCGCGTCGGCGGCACGCCGCGCAGCGTCACCATCGCCGGTGACACCGTGATCGTCGAGCAGCGCACCCGCGTCGAGGCGCGCAGCCTCGCCGACGGCAGCCAGCTCTGGGAGCGCAAGGCCGACTGGTCGGCGGTCGCGGGCGGCGACCGGGACCCGGTCGTCGCCGTGGGCCGGCTGCTGGACAAGGGGTACGAGGTGCTCGACCCGGTCAGCGGCGTGACCCGGCGCCGCGACGATCGGGCGATCGCCGTCTGGACGTACCGGAACCTGCTGCTGGACGCGTACTGCGTGCGGGCCACCGACTGCACGTTGCGGGCCTGGGAGCCGCGCGGCACCGCCCCGCTGTGGAGCGCGTTCCTGCCCGGCGTGCACAGCGGGGTGCTCGCCGACAACCCGGAGCTGCTCGGTACGCGGCGGCTGGGCGCCACCCGCATCGACGGCGGGGTGGCCGGGCCGGAGGGGGTACCGCCGCTGCTCGGCTTCCCGGTCGACGGCCGGGTGCACGTGGTGGACACCGCGACCGGCCGGGTGCTGCAGAACGTCGAGCCGGGCCGGGAGGAGCGGCTGGCGGTGGTCGGCGGCCGGCTGCTCCGGATCGCGGCCACCTCCCGCGACGGGAGCTGCTACTACACGGTCACCGCGGTGGACCCGGCGACAGGTCAGCAGGTGTGGCGGCGGACCGGGATCAACCTGCGCACGGCCGACTACGCCGGCTGCGTGCAGCGCGAGGACCCGCAGGGCGCGCGCAACGTCCTCATCGGGGTCGCCCCGGACGGCCGGGAGGCGGTGCTCGACGGGTACGACGGCCGCCTGCTCCAGGTCGGCGCGGACGGCGAGAAGCTGCTCGCCGTGGACGACCGCTACGCCGTGGTGCGCAGCGCCGACAAGGGCTCGCTGCTGGGGCGGGAGCTGTCGGTGGACCGGACCCGGTGGACCCGGCCGGCCGGCGGCAAGAGCGGTGCCGCGCTCACCCCGTACGCGGCGGTGCTCAGCGAGGAGAAGCCGTCCCGGCTGATCGCGGTCGAGCCGCGCGAGGGCCGGGTCCTGGTCGAGCTGCGGACCTCGGCGAACGCGCTGGCGGTCGGCCCCAACGGCATGATCATCGGGGAGGGCCGGGAGATCGGGTACGTCCGCTGGGGTGCCGGCGCGGCCGGAGTGCCCGGGCCCGGCCGGGACGGCGCGCCGGTGTCGCCGGACCCCGGAGGCAGCTGGCGGCCGCCCAGCGACCAGGGCAGCTGCGGGCCGAAGCGGGAACTCTGCGTGGACGGCAAGTGACAGTGGGTGAGGGGTCGTCCCGCGACCCCACCTGCGGGTGTCACCGATCGATTGCTCTGCCCTAGGCTTTTCGGTCATGAGCAGTGCCGCCGCCTTCTCGTACGCACCCCTGCTGCCGACCGGCCCCGACCTGACGGAATACCGCCTGGTCACCGACGAGGGCGTGGACGTCGTCAACGGCCCCGGTGGCCGCCGGTTCCTGACCGTCGATCCGGCCGCGCTGACCGCGCTGACGGCCGAGGCGATGCACGACATCGCCCACTTCCTGCGCCCGGCCCACCTGGCCCAGCTCCGCTCGATCATCGACGACCCGGCGGCCTCGCCGAACGACCGGTTCGTCGCGCTCGACCTGCTGCGCAACGCCAACATCGCGGCCGGCGGCGTGCTGCCGATGTGCCAGGACACCGGCACCGCGATCGTCATGGGCAAGCGCGGGCGGCACGTGCTCACCGACGGCACCGACGCGGAGGCGATCT
This sequence comes from Micromonospora echinospora, assembly GCF_014203425.1. NCBI lineage: Bacteria > Bacillati > Actinomycetota > Actinomycetes > Micromonosporales > Micromonosporaceae > Micromonospora > Micromonospora echinospora. The sequence goes on along the minus strand of NZ_JACHJC010000001.1, from coordinate 41,923 downwards.
CGCGTGGCGTCTACCAGGCGTACACCCGGCTCAACCTGCGCTACTCCCAGCTCGCCCCGCTGACCATGTGGGACGAGCGGAACACCGGCAGCAACCTGCCCGCCCAGGTGGAGCTGTACGCCGAGGACCCGGACGGCCACGCCGACGCGTACAAGTTCCTCTTCATGGCCAAGGGCGGCGGCTCGGCCAACAAGTCCTACCTCTACCAGGAGACCAAGGCCCTGCTGAACCCGACGCGGATGATGCAGTTCCTGGAGGAGAAGCTCCGGCTCATCGGCACCGCGGCCTGCCCGCCGTACCACCTGGCCGTCGTCATCGGCGGCACCTCCGCCGAGTACGCGCTGAAGACCGCGAAGTACGCCTCCGCGAAGTACCTCGACGCGCTGCCCACCCAGGGGTCGATGAGCGCGCACGGCTTCCGCGACCTGGAGCTGGAGGCCGAGGTGCTGGAGCTGACCCGCAACTTCGGCATCGGCGCGCAGTTCGGCGGACGCTACTTCTGCCACGACGTACGGGTGGTCCGGCTGCCCCGGCACGGCGCCTCCTGCCCGGTGGCGATCGCGGTGTCCTGCTCGGCGGACCGGCAGGCGGTGGCGAAGATCACCCCGTCGGGCGTCTGGCTGGAGCGCCTGGAGACCGACCCGGCGCGCTACCTGCCCGACGTGACCGACGAGACGCTGGAGGCCGAGGAGGTCGTCCGCGTCGACCTGAACCGGCCGATGGACGAGATCCGCGCCGAGCTGTCGAAGTATCCGGTGAAGACGCGGCTGTCGCTGACCGGTCCGCTCGTCGTCGCGCGGGACATCGCGCACGCGAAGATCGCCGAGCGGCTGGACGCGGGCGAGCCGATGCCGCAGTACCTGCGTGACCACGCGGTCTACTACGCGGGCCCGGCCAAGACCCCCGAGGGCTACGCCTCCGGCTCGTTCGGTCCCACCACGGCGGGCCGGATGGACGCGTACGTGGAGAAGTTCCAGGCGGCCGGCGGCTCGATGGTGATGCTCGCGAAGGGCAACCGGTCCGCCCAGGTCACCCGCTCCTGCCAGACCCACGGCGGCTTCTACCTCGGCTCGATCGGCGGCCCGGCCGCCCGCCTCGCGCAGGACTGCATCAAGCACGTCGAGGTGCTCGAATACGCCGAGCTGGGCATGGAGGCGGTCTGGAAGATCGAGGTGGAGGACTTCCCCGCCTTCATCGTCGTCGACGACAAGGGCAACGACTTCTTCGCCGAGGTCACCAAGCCGGTGCTCACCGTCGGCCGGCGCTGAGTTCAGACGTACGCGAAGGGCGCCCGGGAGAAATCCCGGGCGCCCTTCGCGTGTCTGTCGTACATCGACATCGGTGCGCCTGCCGACCGAGCGGCCGGCAGGCGCACCGCCCCCGTCGGATGTCGTCACCGACAACCCGGAACAGTCTGTACGCCGTCGCTATCGGATCGCTATCGTCGCCACGCGGCGTTCGGTGACCGTCGGGCTACGCTGCTGGAGGTTGCATGCGGCGGGCGGGGGCGCGGGTGCGGTTCGGAATCTTGGGGCCCTTACGGGTCGGCGGTGGCGAAGCCACAGTTACCGCGGGTCGGGACCGGACCGTGCTCGCCATGCTGTTGCTGCGCCCGGGCCGTGTGGTGCCGGTGGAGGACCTGGTCGACGCCGTCTGGGAGGAACGCCCTCCGGCCACCGCGCGGACCCAGCTCCAGATCTGCGTGTCGCGACTGCGGCAGCGGTTCGCGGCGCTCGGGCTGCCGGCCGACACGATCGTCACCGACCCGGCCGGCTACGGCTTGCGGGTGGAGCCGGACGACCTCGACGCGGAGACGTTCGCCCGTACCGTCGAGACGGCCCGAGCCGAGGCCGCCACCGGCCGGCTGACCGACGCGCGGCACCGCTTCCGGGCCGCCCTGGCTCTCTGGCGCGGCCCGGCGCTGGCGGGCATACCCGCCCAGAGTGTGCGGCGGCGAGCCCAGGCGCTCGACGAGCAGCGGCTCGCGGTGCTGGAGGAGTGCGTCGACGTCGAGCTGCGGCTACGCCGAGCGGCGGATCTGGTCGACGAGCTGACCGAGGCGGTCGACCGCAACCCGCTGCGGGAACGGCTTCGGGGGCAGCTCATGCTGGCCCTCTCGACGGTCGGCCGCCACGCGGACGCGCTTGCCGTCTACCGGGAGGGCCGGCGGATCTACGCCGAGGAACTGGGCATCGAGCCCGGCGCGGCGTTGCAGGAACTGCACCAGCGGCTGCTCGCCGGTGACCTGGCGCTGGGCGGGCCGGAGAGCCGGGCCGGCGCCCCGGTGCGGGCGCTGCCACGGGCGATCAGCGACTTCACCGGACGGCAGCAGACCGTGGCCCGGCTGGTGAAGGAGATCGAGGAGGAGGCAATCCGGGTCCAGCTCATCGACGGCATGGCGGGCAGTGGCAAGACGACGCTCGCCGTCCAGGTGGCCGGCGCGGTCGCCGACCGGTTTCCCGACGCGCAGCTCTTCGTCGACCTGCACGGGCACAGCGAACGCAGCCCGGTGGCCACGACCGCGGCCGTGGCCACCCTGCTCCGGCAGCTCGGCGTACCCCCCGAGCGGGTGCCGATCGACCTGGCGGACCGGCTGGCGATGTGGCGTTCCGAGCTGGCCGACCGGCGGGCCGTGGTGGTGCTCGACAACGCCGCCGACGCCGGCCAGGTCGCGCCGTTGCTGCCCAACGGGCCGGACTGCCTGGTGCTGATCACCAGCCGCCGCCGGCTGGTCGGCCTGGACTCGGGCCGGCCGTCCTCACTGCCGGTGCTCGAGAGCGACGAGGCGGTCGATCTGCTGTCCCGGGTGGCCGGCGTGGAGCGGGTCACCGCCGAGCCCGAGGCGGCGGCGGAGGTGGCCCGGCGCTGCGGTCATCTGCCGCTCGCCCTGCGGCTGGCCGGGGCCCGGCTCGCGCACCGGCCGCGCTGGCGGGTGGCCGACCTGGCCGAGCGGCTGGCCGGCGCCTCCGACCCGCTGGCCGAGCTGGTCGCCGGCGAGCGCTCGGTGGCCCGGGCCTTCGCGCTGTCGTACGAGCAGGTGTCACCGGTCGCGCAGCGGGTCTTCCGGCTGCTCGCGCTGCACCCGGGCGCCCACGCCGACAACCGGGTGCCGGCGGTGCTCGCGGAGCTGCCGCTGCCGGAGGCCCAGGACGCGCTCGACGAACTGGTCGACGCGCACCTCGTCGAGGAGGCGGAACCGGGCCGCTACCGGCTGCACGACCTGATCCGGGAGTACGCGCGCATGCTCGGCGCGCAACGCGAGACGGCCGAGGAGCGAAGGGCGGCGACAGCCCGGCTCCTCGATTTTCACCTGCACGTCGCCGCGACCATCGTGAAGTCGCTGGAGCCGGTCGGCCTCCACCCCCTGCCGGAGCCGGCGCGGCCCGACCTGGTGGCGGCCACCGCCGGCCTCGGCCGTCAGTGGCTGGAGGAGAACCGGCCGACCCTGACGGCACTTGTCCGGTTGGCCGAGAACGAGGGTTTCCTCCGGCAGTGCTGGCAGCTCGCCCGGGTCGGCTGGGCGATGAACTTCTACGGCGGCCATCTCGACGACCTGGTGGAGACACACCAGATCGGTCTGCGTGCCGCCGGGCGTCTGGGTGACGACGAGGCCGTGGCGACGATGTTCAACTATCTGGCTTCGGCGGACTACCGCCGGGGGCGGTTCGCCGATGCCGTCCGGCGGATGGAGGTGGCGGTCGGCATCTACCGGCGGCTCGGCCGTCTGGACGAGTTGGGCAGGGCGCTCGGCAACCTCGGCACGGCGTACGGGGTCGACGGACGACCTCGGCAGGCCATCGAGGTGTTCGAATCGTTGGCGGTGCTCACCCGCCGACTGGTGGACCCGACCGCGCTGATCAACTGGCTCAACAACCTGTCGTTCACACTGGTCGGGATCGGCCGCTACGACGAGGCCGTGCGGATGTCCCGCAACCAGATGGTCCTGGCCCGGCAACTCGGCAACCTGCGGCAGCTCGGCAACGCGATCGGCCACCTCGGTATGGCGCGGCGCCAGCGTGGGGAGCGCGGCCCCGCGCGCCGGCTCCTGGGTGCCGGCCTGGGGCTCAAGCGCCGGGTGGGCAACCGCTACGGCGAGGGCGAGCTGCTCAACGAGCTGGGCGTGATGGAGCGCGAGGACGGCCGGCCGGAACCGGCCGCTGGGCTGCACTGGGAAGCGCTCGTCGCCATGACCGACGCCGGGGACATGGTCGGGCAGTGCGCGTCCCGGAACCTGCTGGCCCGGGCGATCCTCGACCAGGGTGACGTCGCCAGTGCACTCGACCTGCACCGTCGGGTGCTCAGCGACGCCACCCGGCTCAGCGCCCGCTACGAGCAGGCCCGCGCGCTCGACGGCATGGCCCGCTGCCTGCGGCACACCGACGCCGACCAGGCCCGCCGGTACGCCGTGCGCGCGCTGGCGCTGTTCCGCCAGGTCGAGACGCCGGACCAGCGGGACACCGAGAAGCTGCTGGCCGAGCTGGGCTGAGGGGGCCGCCACTTTCCCTGCACACCGCCGGGAGGCGCGGCAGGATGGTAGGCGTGACGACTCCAGAGGCGACCGGCTACCGGATCGAACGCGACTCGATGGGCGAGGTGGAGGTGCCCGCCGACGCGTTGTGGCGGGCGCAGACCCAGCGCGCGGTGCAGAACTTCCCGATCTCCGGGCGCGGGCTGGAACCCGCCCAGATCAAGGCCCTGGCGCAGATCAAGGGGGCGGCGGCACTGGTCAACGGCGAGCTGGGGGTGATCGACGCCGACGTGGCGCAGGCGATCGCCACCGCCGCCGCGCACGTCGCCGCGGGCGGCTACGACGACCAGTTCCCGGTGGACGTGTTCCAGACCGGCTCCGGCACGTCGTCCAACATGAACACCAACGAGGTGATCGCCACGCTGGCCGGCCGGGAGCTGGGCCGCGACGTGCACCCGAACGACCACGTCAACGCCTCGCAGTCCAGCAACGACGTCTTCCCCACCTCGATCCACCTGGCCGCCACGCAGTTCGTGGTGGAGGACCTGATCCCCTCGTTGAAGCAGCTCGCGGGCGCGCTGGAGGAGAAGGCAGCCGAGTTCGAGACGGTGGTCAAGGCCGGGCGTACCCACCTGATGGACGCCACCCCGGTCACGCTCGGGCAGGAGTTCGGCGGCTACGCCGCGCAGGTCCGCTACGGCGTCGAGCGGCTGGAGTCGGCGCTGCCCCGGCTGGCCGAGCTGCCGCTGGGCGGCACCGCCGTCGGCACCGGCATCAACACGCCGCTCGGCTTCGCCGACCGGGTGATCGGGAAGCTGCGGGAGTCGACCGGCCTGCCGTTGACCGAGGCGCGCAACCACTTCGAGGCGCAGGGTGCCCGGGACGCGCTGGTGGAGACCTCGGGCCAGCTCCGTACCGTCGCGGTCGGCCTCTACAAGATCGCCAACGACGTGCGCTGGATGGGTTCCGGCCCGCGCGCCGGCCTGCGTGAGCTGCGCATTCCCGACCTCCAGCCGGGGTCGTCGATCATGCCGGGCAAGGTGAACCCGGTGGTGGCCGAGGCGATGCGCCAGGTCTGCGCCCAGGTGATCGGCAACGACGCGGCGGTGGCGTTCGCCGGGTCGCAGGGCGACTTCGAGCTGAACGTGATGCTCCCGGTGATGGGCCGCAACCTGCTGGAGTCGATCAAGCTGATCGCCGCGTCCAGCCGGCTGTTCGCCGAGCGGCTGGTGGCCGGCCTGGTCGCGGACGCCGAGGTCTGCCTGGCGTACGCGGAGGGCTCGCCGTCGATCGTCACCCCGCTCAACCGCCACCTCGGGTACGACGAGGCCGCCTCGATCGCGAAGGAGGCGCTGGCGAAGCAGGTCTCCATCCGCGAGGTGGTGATCTCCCGCGGTCACGTCGACTCGGGCAAGCTCACCGAGACCCAGCTGGACGAGGCGCTGGACCTGCTCCGGATGACCCACCCCTGAGGACGGCGCCGGTAATTGCCTCGACCCGTCACAGTGGGCGCGGCATGATCCGACAGTGCGTGACGACGGCGGAGTGCTGCTGGAGACCGCGCGGCTGACGCTGCGCCGGTTCACGATGGACGACGTGGACCGGCTGGTGGCGCTGGACGCCGACCCGGAGGTCATGCGTTTCCTGACCGGCGGTGTGCCGACCCCGGCCGCGACGTTCCGGGACGACGTGCTGCCCCGGCTGCTGGCGCAGTACGACAGGTTTTCCGGGCTCGGCCGCTGGGCGACGTTCGACCGGTTCACCGGCGAGTTCCTCGGCTGGCACTCGCTCGACCCGTCCGACGACGGCGCCGAGGCGGAGCTGGGCTACCGGCTGCGCCGCGCGACCTGGGGGCACGGGCTGGCCACCGAGGGCGCGCGGGCGCTGGTGCGGCACGCGTTCGACACGGTCGGCGTCCGCCGGGTGTGGGCCCAGACGATGGCGGTGAACGACCGCTCCCGCGCGGTGATGGCCCGCGCCGGGTTGCGCTACGTCCGCACGTTCCACCTCGCCTTCGACGACCCGATTCCGGGTACGGAGCAAGGTGAGGTGGAGTACGAGCTGCGCGGCGACGCCTGGCCCGCTATTCGTCAGGACTGGGACGCGGCGGCCTTGCGGGCCCGGTAGGCGCTCACCGCGGCCCGGTTGCCGCAGCCGGCGTCGCAGAACCGGCGGGACCGGTTCCGGGAGAGGTCGACCAGCACGTTGTCGCAGTCGGGGTGGTCGCAGTGCCGCAGCCGGCTCAGCTCGCCCATCCGGACGAGATCGGCCATCGCCATCGCGGCCTCGACCGCCATCCGGGTCGCCAGTGGCGCGTCCCGGGGCACGGCGTGCAGGTGGTACGGCTCGTCGTCGTGCCGGACGAGTTGCGGCAGCGCGTGCGACTCGCGCAGCAGTCCGTTGACGATCGCCACCACCTCGTCGGTGTCGGCGTACCAGATGCGGCGCAGCCGGGGCCGGAGCGCGCGGACCTGGCGCAGCTCGACGTCGGTGCGCTCGTGTCGGCCACTCCACCCGTAGGTGGTGAAGAAGTCGTCGAGAGCGGCCACGTCGGGCAGCCCTTCCCGGTCGCCGTCGGCGGTGTTCACCAGTGCGGCGGCGCCGACCAGCGCGCATTCGGTGTCATGAGCAAAAAGCAACTTGACTCCTGTCGGAGGCTACGCTTAGCGTCATCAGCATAACCGCCCTTCACTCATGACCAGGAGTTGCCGATGCGTGAACGGTCCAGCGTCGGGCTCGGCCTGGCACTGCTCTCCGCGATCACGTTCGCGACCTCGGGCACGTTCGCCCGTCCGCTGATCACCGGCGAGTGGTCGGCGGTGGCGGTGGTGATCGCCCGGGTCGGCATCGCCGCGCTGGTCCTCGCCGTGCCCGCCGTGCTGGCCCTGCGCGGCAAGTGGTCGGTGCTGCGGCGCAACGGCGTCACAGTGCTGCTGTTCGGGCTGCTCGGCGTCGCCACGGCGCAGGCGTGCTTCTTCAACGCGGTCCGCTACCTCCCGGTCGGCGTGGCGCTGCTGCTGGAATACCTCGGCATCGTGCTGGTGGTCGGATGGATGTGGCTCGTCCACGGGCAGCGCCCGCGAGCGCTGACGGTGGCCGGCTCGGTCACCGCCCTGTGCGGGCTGGCGCTCGTCCTCGACCTCACCGGCGCCGGCCGCCTGGACCCGGTGGGCGTGCTGTGGGGTCTCGGCGCGGGAGTCGGCCTGGCCGGCTACTTCGTCATCGCCGGGCGGCTCGACGCCGAACTGCCCTCGGTCGTGGTGGCCAGCGGCGGCATGGCGGTCGGCGCGCTGGCGCTGCTCCTGCTCGGCGGCATCGGAGCGCTGCCACTCACCGCCGGCACCGCCGATGTCACCTTCGCCGGGCACCAGGTGAGCTGGCTGGTGCCGATCGCCGGGCTGTCGCTGATCGCCGCGGTGGTCGCGTACCTCGCCGGTGTCGCGGGAACGCGGCTGCTCGGGGCCCGGCTGTCCTCCTTCGTGGGGCTGACCGAGGTGATGTTCGCGGTCCTGATCGCCTGGCTGGTGCTCGACGAACTGCCCAGCCTGATCCAGCTGGCCGGCGGCGTGCTCATCCTCGGCGGCGTCGCCCTGGTGCGTGCGGACGAACTGCGGGGCTCACCACCGGCGTCGGCGACGGCACCGGCCCAGCCGGTACTGACCGGCGAGCGATGAGCGGGCCGCGCAGCGCCGTCGTCTTCGACGCCGACGAGACTCTCGTCGACCTGCGCCCGGCGGTCACCGGCGCGCTCGTCGCCGTACTCGAGGAGATGCGGCGGCGGACCCCGGCGGCGGCCGCGGTGTCGCTCGCGGACCTGGAGGGGGACTGGGGTGCGGTGTTCGGCGCGCTCAGCGCCGCCCCGGTGCAGGAGATTCGGCGGACCGCCCTGGCCCGCTCGCTGGCCCGGGCCGGGCTGGAGGCGGACCTGGACGAGTTCGCGGCGTTGTTCTTCGCCCGCCGGTACGCGCTGAGCCGGCCCTTCCCCGACGTGCTGCCCGCGCTGGCGGCGCTGCGCCCGCATCACCTGCTCGGCTTCGCAACGAACGGCAACAGCCGCGCCGAACGCTGCGGCCTCGCCGGGCAGTTCGCCTTCGAGGTGTACGCGCACGAGGACGGCCTGCCCAAGAAGCCGTCGCCGGAGTTCTTCGCGGCGGTGGTGGCGGCCGCCGGACTGCCCGCCGCGCGCATCGTCCACGTGGGCGACTCGCCGGAGCACGACGTGGTCGCCGCCCAGCGGGCCGGACTGCGTGCCGTATGGCTCAACCGGGGCGGGCTTCCCCGGCCTCGGGGCCTCGAACCGGACGCCGAGGTGTCCACACTTGCCGGACTGTCCACCGTGCTCATCACCTTGACAAACGCGAATGCCTAGTTGCAGCCGATAACGGACGTCGATCTGGCGGAACCCGCTCCCGTGATGTGGGATGACACCACGTCCCTCAACGAGAGGATCTGATGTGGTGAGCAAGCGCTTCACCGTCGGCGCGGTCGCGGCTGCGGCCTCGCTGGCACTCACGGTGACCGGCCTGGGGATCCCGGCGAACGCCGCGCCGTCGGACACCCGGACCTTCACTGTGCTGGCCGAGAGCGGCGTGTCCACCGACGCCGCGATCGCCGCGATCGCCGCCGCCGGCGGCACTGTCGTCGCCCGCACCGACGACGTCGGCCTCTTCCAGGTCAGAAGCGACCGGGCGGACTTCGCCAGCCGGGCCACCGCCGCCGGCGCCCTGGTCGGCGCGGCCGAGGAGAAGGCGATCGGCCGCAAGCCGAAGCTGGACCGGGTCGAGCAGGAGAACCTGCTGGCCGCCGCGGCGACCAAGGGCAAGGTCGCCAAGGGCAAGGCCAAGAAGATGGACCCGCTCGACGACAAGCTCTGGGGCCTGGACATGATCCGGGCTGACCAGGCCCGCAAGATCGAACCGGGTGACCGCCGGGTCACCGTCGGCGTGCTGGACACCGGCGTCGACGCCAGCCACCCCGACCTGGCGCCGAACTTCAACTGGGCGCTGTCGCGCAACTTCGCCCCGGACATCCCCGAGGTCGACGGCCCGTGCGAGGTGGCGAGCTGCGTCGACCCGGTCGGCACCGACGACGGCGGGCACGGCACGCACGTGGCCGGCACCATCGGCGCCGCCGCCAACGGCTTCGGCCTCTCCGGCGTGGCGCCGAAGATCTCGCTCGTCGAGCTGAAGGGTGGCCAGGACAGCGGCTACTTCTTCCTCAACCCCGTGGTGAACGCCCTGGTGCACGCGGGCCGCTCCGGGCTGGACGTGGTGAACATGTCCTTCTACGTCGACCCGTGGCTCTACAACTGCACCGCCAACCCGGCCGACTCGCCGGAGGCGCAGGCCGAGCAGCGCACCGTCATCGAGGCCATGAAGCGGGCGCTCAACTTCGCCCACGGCAAGGGCGTCACGCTGGTCGGCTCGCTCGGCAACAACCACGAGGACCTGGGCGCGCCGCGCACCGACGTGAGCAGCCCGGACTACGGCGCCGACCCGTACCCGCGCCCGATCGACAACGCGACCTGCTGGGATCTGCCGGTCGAGGGCCCGCACGTGATCGGCGTGTCGTCGGTCGGCCCGTCCGGCAAGAAGGCCGACTACTCGAACTACGGCACCGAGCAGATCTCGGTGGCGGCTCCGGGTGGCTGGTTCCGCGACGGCTTCGGCACCGACACGTTCCGCACCGACGCCAACATGATCCTCTCCACGTACCCGAAGAAGGTGCTCCAGGAGGAGGGGTCGGTCGATGAGGACGGCAACATCGTCGCCGGCTTCGAGAGCTCGGTGTTCAAGCAGTGCACCACCAAGGGTGAGTGTGGTTACTACACCTACCTGCAGGGCACCTCGATGGCGTCCCCGCACGTCTCGGGCGTGGCCGCGCTGATCGTCAGCAAGCACGGCAAGAAGCAGGGCCGGGACGGGTTCGGCATGGCGCCGAGCCTGGTCGAGCAGCACCTCTACCGGACGGCGGCCGAGCACGCCTGCCCGGAGCCGCGGCTGCAGAGCTACACCAACGAGGGCCGGAGCGCCGAGTTCGACGCGTACTGCGCGGGCTCGCTGAACTTCAACGGCTTCTACGGCTACGGCATCGTCGACGCCTACGCCGCGGTGAAGACCCCGCTCAAGCCCAACGTGCGACCGTAACAACCGTTTCCCCGAGGTGGCGGCGTCCGGATCACCCGGACGCCGCCACCTCGGCGTTCCGGCCCGTGTCACGGGCGCCACCCCCGGGCCACCAGTGCGGCGCGGATCTCCCGGACCAGAGCGGGGAACTCCTTGCGCAGACGGCGGCCGGTCACGTGCAACACCAGCCAGCCGGCCTCGACGAGCTGGTTGAGCCGCCGCCGGTCGAGGTGCATCCGGTCCGCGTCGGAGTGCCACTGACCGTCGTACTCGACGGCGACCCGGAACTCCGGCCAGGCCAGGTCGGGGTGCAGGATCAGGCCGGTCGACACGCGCACCGGATGCTGGGCCACCGGACGCGGCAGGCCGGCGAAGACGAGGCGTACCCGCAGGTGGGACTCGGGCGGAGACTGGGCCAGCCCGTCGGTCAGGCCGAACACCCACGCCGCCCGCCGCCCACCGGGGCGACAGGCGTTCCGGGCCGCCTCGCTCGCCAGTGCCGACCGGTTCACCGAACCGGTACGCAGCAGCCCGTCGATGATGCCGACCGCCTCCACGGGGTCGGCCCAGACCGCTGTCTCCCAGGCACAGGCGGCCGGCTCGGTGCGTCGCGGCGGCCCGGGCAGGATCATTACCGCGCCGGGGGACGACTCTGCGAACGGGTTCGATGCGGCGGCCGCGTTCTGCGGCTCGGCCGGGCCGCCGGCGGGTGGGCTCGTGCCGACGGGTGGGCTCGTTCGCGCGGGTGCGGCGCTGCCGACGGGGACCAGGAGACCGCTGCGTGTGCTCGACATCGGGGCGTGGTGCACCCGGACGCCCGGCTGGGAATCGGCCCGGACCGTGGCCGGCAGCAGGACGTGCACGTCGTCGGTGAAGTCGGCGGCGTGCTCGACTCCGTGCAGGTAGGCCGCCGACGGACCGGCGATCGCCGCGCCGCGTGGCATGCGCAGCAGGGCCGCACGGCAGGCGAGCGCGTGGTCGCGGTCGAGCCGCGCGTCGGCGTAGACGTCCTGCCGGAGCCGGATCCAGGACGCGCCCCGCAGATGGTGCCGGGACAGCAGTCCGCGCCGGATGGCTTCCGAGCCCCGGAAGACCTGCCAGGCCAACTCCGGTGGTCGATGAGGATGAGGTGGCATGTCACGAGCGTGGCGGCGCGGGGGTCGAGATCGATACCCCTGTGGACAGCCGCAGCCGTTCCGCCCGCCGCGCCCTGTGGACAACCCCCGAGCAGCCTTGTCCGTGTGCTATGCCCTCAACCTGCGCATGATCGACTCCACCTCGGGGAGGTGGTGGTATCCGGGCCGCTTGATGCAGCCATTTCGGCGAGCTGGCGTGAGGGTGGGTGGAGGGACGGTTTCGACCGCGCTGACGCGGCCACTTCGGTCTGATGGCGTAAGGGTGTGTGTGGAGGGGTTGGCTTGGGTGCGCTGATGTGACCACCTCGGCGTAGTGGCGTGAGGGGTGGGCTGGACCGTGTGGCCATCCGGTGTCTTGGTCTGGCTTGATCGACTTCACTTCGGGGAGGTGGTGGTATCCGGGCCGCTTGATGCAGCCGTTCCGCCGAGCTGGCGCGAGGGTGTGTGGAGGAGGGCGGGTTCGGGGCACTGATGTAGCCACCTCGGCGTAGTGGCGCGAGGGCCCTGGGGTGGGCTGGACCGTGTGGCCATCCGGTGTCTTGGTCTGGCTTGATCGACTTCACCTCGGGGAGGTGGCGGGGTCCGGGGCGTGTTGGTGCAGCCACTTCGCCGAGCTGGCGCGAGGACCTGCGTAAGGGCGTGCGGGGCTCAGGAGAGCGCTGCGGCGACCGCCTCGGCGGCGGCTGTCACCTGGGCGCCGACGTCCGCCACGTCGAGCGGGGTCAGCGACACCACCCCGACGCTGCCCTCCAGGCCGGGCACGCCGAGCACCGGCGCCGCCACCCCGTACGCGCCTGATTGAAGCTCGCCGCTGGTGCTCACCGGCCCCGGATCACCGGCCCGCCCGGCCAGCACGGCCCGGCCGGCGGCGCCCCGCTCCAGCGGGTGCCGGGTGCCGGTCCGGTACGCCACGTGGAACGACGTCCAGCTCGGCTCGACCACCGCCAGCGCCACCCCCTCGCCGCCCTCGACCACTGTGAGGTGGGCGGTCGCGCCGGTGCCTTCGGCGAGCCGGCGCAGCGCGGGCAGCGCCCCCTCGGCCAGCAGCGGCTGGGCCCGGCGGGCCAGGTGCAGCACGCCCACGCCGATGCGCAGGCGGCCCTCGCCGTCGCGTCGGAGCATCCCGTGGCCGGTCAGCGCGCCGACCAGCCGGTAGACGGCGGCCCGGCCGATGCCCAGCCGGTGCGCCGCTTCGGTGACTGTGAGACCGCCCGGCGCGTCGGCGACGAGGTGCAGCAGGCGCAGACCTCGGTCCAGGGTCTGTGCTGTCTCTCCCGGGCGCGCCGCCGTGTCCACAGCACGCAGCGTACGACCCGGCTCCGGCCAACTTCGAAATGTGCGGACGGCTACCCTTGTGAGGTGACGCTACGCCTGTATGACACCGCCACCCGATCGGTGCGGGACTTCGTCCCGCGGGAAGCCGGCAAGGTGGGGGTCTACCTGTGTGGTCTCACGCTCCAGGCCCCCCCGCACATCGGCCACCTTCGTTCCGGCGTCAACTATGACGTGCTGCGCCGCTGGCTGCTCGACAAGGGCTTCGAGGTCACGTTCATCCGCAACCTGACCGACATCGACGACAAGGTCCTGGCCAAGGCGATGGAGCAGGGGCGGCCGTTCTGGTCGATCGCGTACGCGAACGAGCAGAACCTCGCCGCCTCCTACCGGGCGCTGAACGTGCTCCCGCCGACGTACGAGCCGCGGGCCACCGGGCACGTCCCGGAGATGCACGAGCTGATCGCCCGGCTGATCGAGACCGGTCACGCCTACCCGGCCACCGACGGCTCCGGCGACGTCTACTTCGACGTGGCCTCGTGGCCCGCGTACGGCTCGCTGTCGGGCCAGTCCCCGGCGGACATGCAGCCGGCCGGTGACGCCCCCGACCGGGGCAAGCGGGACCCGCGCGACTTCGCCCTCTGGAAGGGCGTCAAGCCGGGCGAGCCGGCCGACGCCTCGTGGCCGTCGCCCTGGGGTCGTGGCCGGCCCGGCTGGCACATCGAGTGCTCGGCCATGTGCTGGCGCTACCTGGGCCCCGAGTTCGACATCCACGGCGGCGGGCTCGACCTGACGTTCCCGCACCACGAGAACGAGATCGCCCAGTCGCAGGCGGCCGACCTGCCGTTCGCGCGCTACTGGGTGCACCACGGCCTGCTCGGCATCGGCGGCACCAAGATGGGCAAGTCGCTGGGCAACACGCTCGACCTCGACTACGTGGCCTCCCTCGGGGTGCGCCCGGTCGAGCTGCGCTACTACTACGTCGCCGCCCACTACCGGTCCCGCATCGACTACTCCGAGGACGCGCTGCGCGAGGCCGCCGTCGCGTACCGGCGGGTCGAGGGCTTCGTGCAGCGGGCGGCCGAGCGGGTCGGCGGCGGCCGGCCCGGCGGCCTGCCGGCCGCGTTCGTCGCCGCGATGGACGACGACCTGAACACCTCGGCGGCGCTTGCGGCGCTGCACGAGGTGGTCCGCGACGGCAACACCGCGCTGACCGCCGGCGACGATGTGACCGTCCGCACGACGCTCGCCGCGACCCGGGCGATGCTGGATATCCTCGGCGTCGACCCCCTGGACCCGGCCTGGACCGGCGGCGGCCGCACGGACGACCTGCGCGGCGTGGTGGACTCCCTGATCGCGCTGGCCCTGGAGCAGCGCGCGCAGGCCCGCGGCCGCAAGGACTGGGCCGCCGCCGACGCCGTACGCGACCAGCTCAAGCAAGCAGGCGTGGTCGTCGAGGACACCCCCCAGGGACCGCGTTGGACTATTGGAGAGCAGGACTGATGGCCGGCAACTCGCAGCGCCGTGGCCGGCGACTGACGCCGAAGGCGGGCGCCCCCAAGGGCACCGGAGGCAAGAACAAGGACTCGCTCGCCGGGCGGGGGCGCACGCTGCCCGCCGACGAGCGGCCCTGGCACAAGGCGTACTCGGGCACCGAGAAGCTGCCCCAGCGCACCGCCTGGAAGCAGGACAAGGAGCGCCGCGCTGCCTCCGAGGAGGGCCGCGCGCCCAAGATCGGCCAGCCCGGCACCAAGGACACCACCTGGGGCAAGGGCGGTGGCCGAGGCACGCCCACGACGAAGGGCCGGGGCGGAAAGCCGGCCGGCCGGTCCGGGCCCCGGGTCGCGCCGGGCCGCAAGGCCAACCCGGCAAAGGACAGCCCCGAGCTGCTGGTCGGGCGCAACCCGGTGCTGGAGTCGCTGCGCACCCAGGTGCCGGCGACCGCGCTCTACACCGCGCACGGCATCGACGTCGACGACCGGGTCAAGGAGATCGTCCGTACCGCCGCCGACCGGGGCATCGCGATCCTGGAGGTCAGCCGCGCCGAGTTGGACCGGATGACCGGCGGGGTGCTGCATCAGGGCGTCGGTCTCCAGGTGCCCCCGTTCGCCTACGAGCCGTTCGACGACCTGGTGGCCGCGGCGCTGGAGCAGGCCGCCCCGCTGCTGGTCGCGCTGGACGGGGTCACCGACCCCCGCAACCTCGGCGCCGTCATCCGGTCGGCCGCCGCGTTCGGCGCGCAGGGTGTCTTCGTACCCGAACGGCGTGCCGCCGGGATCACCGCGACCGCCTGGCGGACCAGCGCCGGCGCGGCCGCGCGCGTGCCCGTCGCCCAGGTCACCAACCTGACCCGGTCGCTCAAGGCGTGCAAGGACGCCGGCTTCGTCGTCGTCGGCCTGGACGCCGACGGGCAGACCGACCTGTACGACCTGGAGGCCGCCGTCGGCCCGCTGGTCGTGGTGGTCGGCTCGGAGGGGCGCGGGCTGTCCCGCCTGGTCGGGGAGACCTGCGACCTGACCGTCAGCATCCCGATGGTCTCCGACGTGGAGTCGCTCAACGCCAGCGTCGCCGCCGCGGTCACGCTTGCCGAGGTCGCGCGCCGCCGGTCCGTCGAGGTCTGATCGAGAGTACGGAAAAGGGGCGGTCCGCCGTGGCGGGCCGCCCCTTTCTCGCGTACGTACGTCAGATCCGCTGGCCGGTGACGGCGTGGAAGACGTGGCTGCGGCCGGTACGCGGCTTGACGAACACGGTGTCACCCATGTTCGGCATGCTGCGCCGGTCGGTACGGACCACGAACCGCTCGTTGTGGCCCTCCAGCGCGGCGTGGCCGTAGACGTTGGCGTCGGAGCCCAGGTCCTCGACCAGCTCGACCACGACCGGCATGCCGCCCTCGGACGGGCTGACCATGTCGCAGTCCTCCGGCCGGAAGCCGACGGTGACCTTGCCCTCGCCGCCCTCGGCGCTGGCCGCCTGGACCTGCTCGCGGGTCAGCGGCACGATCATCTCGGCGAACACGCCGCCCTGGTCGGTCAGCTTCACCGTCTTGATGTTCATGGCCGGGGAGCCCATGAAGCCGGCGACGAAGACGTTGGCCGGGGTGTCGTAGAGCGCCCGCGGGGTGTCCACCTGCTGGAGCACACCGTCCAGCATGACCGCCACCCGGTGACCCATGGTCATGGCCTCGACCTGGTCGTGGGTGACGTAGACGGTCGTGACGCCCAGCTTCGCCTGGAGCGAGGCGATCTGGGTACGGGTCTGGACACGCAGCTTGGCGTCGAGGTTCGACAGCGGCTCGTCCATGAGGAAGACCTGCGGCTCGCGGACGATCGCGCGGCCCATGGCCACACGCTGGCGCTGACCGCCGGAGAGCGCCTTCGGCTTACGGCCGAGGAACTCCTCCAACTGGAGCAGCCCGGCCGCCTCCTTGACCCGCCGGTCGATCTCCGACTTCGAGGTCTTACGCAGCTTGAGCGCGAACGCCATGTTCTCGTACACCGTCATGTGCGGGTAGAGGGCGTAGTTCTGGAAGACCATCGCGATGTCGCGGGCCTTCGGCGGGAGGTGCGTGACGTCCCGGTCGTCGATGTAGATCGCGCCGTCGTCGACGTCCTCCAGGCCGGCGAGCATCCGCAGGCTGGTGGACTTGCCGCAGCCGGACGGGCCGACCAGGACGAGGAACTCCCCGTCACCGATCTGGAGGTCGAGCTGGTTGACGGCGGGGCGCTCGGTGCCCGGATAGATCCGGGACGCCTTCGAGTAGGTGACCGTAGCCATGATGAAGCGCTTCCTTTCACCGGCAGGAACGTGCCGGACGATCCGAGTGAAGGAGCGACCGGCGCCCAAGGCACCGGCCAACGGGGTCGTCGCTCAGGCAGCCGAAGCCCGCCGGAGTGTCGTCCGTGTCACTGCACGGTAAACGGCTTTCGCGATCGTGCCAAGACGTGGTTCTCCGGATGGGATGGACGGCATACGCATAACGGTCAGCAGGGCACTGCGAGGCATCAATCTCCCCGTTGGGAGCGTGCCCGGGCGATGATCCATCGGTCACCCCGGTCGGGATACCGACGTTTTCCGTGCTCGGGAGCCCTGCGAGGCGGGATTTCCGGGGCTCAGTCGCTATGCTGAGCCCGACGCACGCGCCCCTGTAGCTCAGCTGGCCAGAGCACTCGCCTTGTAAGCGAGATGTCGCCGGTTCGATCCCGGCCGGGGGCTCCAATTCCACAAGGCATTTCGCGGCGGCAGCCGCTGCGATCCGGCCGGATGACAGCAACGCGTACACCAGGGCCGCCCCGCGGACGGTGGTTTCCCACCGGGCGGGGCGGCCGAAAACGGGTAGTGCGGGTCAGGGCGCCTCGACCGTGCTGACGGTGAACGTGATGCGGTTGTCCGCCGGGTCGACGTCCGGAGCGATCGCCCGGAACAGGTGGAACTGGATGTCGACCGGGCCCAGTTCCCCGACCGGAGTGTCGGCGGGTGCGTTGACGATCAGTGTGAGCGAGCGCTCCTCACCGGTCATGAACGCGCCGCCCTCGACGCAGTTGATCCCGCAGCTCTCGGTCCACGGCTCCCAGACGCCGTCCGGCACGCGTTCCACGGCGTACCAGACGGACCCGTGCGGTGCGTCGCCGGCGTACCGCAGGGTGACCGGCAACCGGCCCTCGAACATGCCGTCGGGCTGCCGGACCAGGGTGACGGCGTCGGCGGCGGTCACGCGCAGGTCCGGCTGCCTGTCGCGCACGTAGGGCTGAGGGTCGGCGAGTGAGCCGGTCGTCGAGCGGAAGCGGGTCGAGAAGGTCTCGTCGGTCACCGTGGTGCCGTCGACATTGACGGCGAGGCGACCCGCCCCGGCCTTCATCGCGTAGGGGCGCGTCGGGGTCAGAACCGCGAAGTCGATGGTGAAGCTGCGCCGTTCACCAGGGGTCAGCTCACCTCCGGGCACGTTGCACTCGACGCGGGTCCGCCCGTCGGGGAGGACGTCTCCGCTGCTGTAGCAGCTGACGCCCCACTCGACGTTCTCGTAGGAGCCGGGGATCGGCTCGGTGATCACGTAACTGGCCCGGCCGGGCTCGGCGCCCCGATAGGTCAGGTCGACAGTGAGCGAGCCGCGGTAGCCGCGCTCGGTCGGCTCCAGCACGAGCCGGTCGGCCACCGAGGCGGTCGACGGCCTCGCGGCCGCCGAGGCAGGTGCCGTCGCGACGGGCAGCGCCGCGACCAGACCGATCAGTCCGGCCAGGGCGGTGAGTTTTCTGATGTGCATCAAGAACCCCCGTTCTTCTATCCGCGGTGGGCGATCCCCCGCGAACGGATCGATGTTCGCACCTGCCGTCGGCAGGCGTGGTCCCGCGATGACATCGGGTAACCGACACGGCTGCTGTGCAACCGCGCGGCGACTGGCTCGTAAGCCCAGGTCACAAGTGGTGCTCAGGGCATCGAGGACCGTGCACGGGTCCCGTTTCGGTAGGCTGGCCGGCGGGGGGACGGCGTGAGCAGAGCGGTCGAGGAGTCCAACCGGGCGATGCTGCGTGCCCGGGACGCGATGGACCGGGCGTACGCGCAGCCGCTGGACATCGCCGCGCTGGCCCGGATCGCGCACGTGTCCGAGGCGCACTTCATCCGTACCTTCCGGGCCACCTTCGGCGAGACCCCGCACCGCTACCTGCAGCGGCGCCGGGTGGAGCGGGCCATGGCCCTGCTGCTGGAGACCGAGCGGGACGTCACCGACATCTGCCTCGCCGTCGGCTTCTCCAGCCTCGGCACGTTCAGCCGGACGTTCCACGGCATCGTCGGTGAGTCGCCCTCGGACTACCGGCGTCGTAGGGCCGCTTCGCCGGACGTGCCGAGCTGTTTCGCCAAGTCCTGGACCAGACCGAGCAGTTTTGGATAAGCAGCAGGTCAGGCTGCTGCTCTAGCGTCATCGGCATGACGATGACTTCGACTTCCCGCTCCCAGATCTACGTACTCGACCAGGACGAGGCGCTCGACTTCTACGTCGGGAAGCTCGGCCTGGAGGTCAGCACCGACCAGGACCTCGGCTTCATGCGCTGGCTCACCGTGAACGTGCCGGGCGACCCGGGCCGGGAGATCCTGCTGGAGAAGCCGGGCCCGCCGGCCCTGGACCCGAAGACCGCCGAGCAGGTCCGGGAGTTGCTGACCAAGGGCGCCGCGGGCGGCTTTCTCTTCTTCACCACCGACGACGCGCACAAGACGTACGCGGATCTGGTCGCGAAGGGCGTGGAGGTGACCGACGAGCCGACCGATCGGCCGTACGGGATCGACTTCGGCATCCGCGACCCGTTCGGCAACCGGATCCGGATCGGGCAGATGCGCCAGGGGCAGTGAACGGCGCGGCGGAGGGCTAGTCTCGCGGTCCCTGACCGTGGAGGTGCCGATGCCCAGCCGCCTGCTCTACCTGGTCCGCCACGGCGAGCAGGACCGGCCGGAGGAGGAGGCGGACACCGGCCTGTCGGAGCGCGGTCGGCGGCAGGCGACGCTGCTGGGGGAGCGCCTGCGCGGCACGCGCTTCGCCGCCGTACACCATGGGCCGGCCCGCCGGGCCGCGGAGACGGCCGCGCTGGTCGCGGCGTCGCTGCCGGGTGTTCCGGTACGCGAGGACGACCGGGCCGGCGACCACATGCCGCACGACACCGACCCGGCGGGCCTGCCCGAGCGGTACGCGGCGTTCCTGGCCGGGTTCACCGAGCGGGAGCGGCGCGACGGGCCGCGTGTGACGGCGGAGGCGGCGGCCCGGTTCGCCGCCGCCCCCGCTGAGGGTGACGTACGTGAGCTGGTCGTCACCCACAACTTCCTGGTCGCCTGGCTGGTGCGGGGCGCGCTGGAGGCGCCGGAGCGCCGCTGGATCGGGCTCAACCAGCAGAACTGCGGGCTGACGGTGATCCGCTACAGCTCGGGTGGCCCGCCGACGCTCGTCGCACTGAACGACGTCGCCCACCTGCCACCCGAGCTGCGTGCCACCGGCCTGCCCGACGACTACCGGATCTGACCCGGCGCTCAGGGGAGCAGCTTCACCACGGCGTCGGCCACGGCGCGGGCGGACTGCGGGTTCTGGCCGGTCACCAGGCGTCCGTCGACCACCACGTGCTCGGTGAAGTCCGGCGCCGCCACGTGCTGCGCGCCGGCCTCGGTGAGCTTGTCGGCGAGCAGGAACGGCACCTCGTCGGTGAGGCCGACGGCCGCCTCCTCGCTGTTCGTGAAGCCGGCCACCCGCTTGCCGGTGATCAGGCGTGAGCCGTCGGTGAGGGGCAGGTTCACCAGCGCCGACGGGCCGTGGCAGACGGCGGCCACCACGCCGCCGCGTTCGTAGACCGAGCGGGCGATCCGGGCCAGGTCGGGGTCGTCGGGGAAGTCCCACATGGTGCCGTGTCCGCCGGCGAAGAGGAGCACGTCGTACCCGGCCGGGTCGACGTCGGCGGCCTTCGGGGTGTCGGTGACGCCGGCGGTGGCGAGGAAGTCGTTCTGGGTGCTGTCGTTCTCGTCCCGGCCGTCGACCGGCGGTTCACCGCCGGCCACGGACACCAGGTCGACGTCGTACCCGGCGGCCCGGAACACCTCCCACGGCTCGGCGGCCTCGCCGACGTAGTAGCCGGTGGAGCGGCCGGTGCCGCCCAGCTCGGAGTGACTGGTCAGGGCGATGAGTGCGCGAGTCATGCCTTCCATGCTGGCCCCGCCGCCGGTCGGCTGGCCATAGGCCGATGTCACAGCCAGATCGGGTTTGAAGTCGGCGCCGGTCAGCCGGTGGCGCCGTTGAGCAGGTCCACCACCTGCGCGGTGACGGCCGGCGGCTTGGCCTTCGGGGGGCAGTCCACGTAGCTGACCTGGTTGGGCCCGACGGTGAGCCGGTAGCTGAACGCGTCGGCGCACATGGTCGCCGGCACGGTGACGGCGGCTTCGGCGGCCAGCCGGGGGTCGGCCGCGAGCTGCCGCAGCCGGGTGAGCTTCTCCGCGGCGAGCTGCCCCTCGCGGGAGCCGCCGGCGCGGTCGGTGCGGGTCCAGTGGCCGTCCGGCCCGACCCGGACGGTGTCGGTCAGACCGGCGATGCCGCCCGACTTCACGAGCACGACCTCGGTGGCCAGCGGCGAAGGGCCGTCCGTGATGACGGGTGGCGCGTCGGTGCGGGCGCAGCCGGCGAGCGGGACGAGAAGGGCGGCGACGGCCGCCACGGCGGGGACAGCTCTCATACCGGTTCGGACGCGCGACGGGACCACCCGGTTCCGGCCCACCGGTCCTCCTCATCCGTTCGGTCAGTGTCTCCGGCGGGTTCTCGCCAGCCTCTTTCACGTTCTTCGATGTATCGCTATATCTACATCAGTGACTACCCCCGTCACAACTTCGCCTTCCAGGAGGGCCCGTGAAAAGATCCGTCGCCGCCGTCAGCGCAGCGCTGCTAACCAGCAGCGTGCTGGCCTGCGTCACCACCTCGGCGCAAGCGGCAGCGCCAAGCGCCCCCAGCCCCGAGACGTCGGCCGTAGCCCAGGCCGCGAGCCTGCTGCGCGCCAACCCCGGCGTCGTCAAGGGCGCCAGCGGTGAGGCCTATCAGGCCGTCCGCACCAAGGTCGACCCCTCCGGGGCGGCGCACACCCGGTACAGCCGGACCTACCAGGGCCTCCGGGTGTACGGCGGTGACTTCGTCATCCACACCGCCCCGAACGGCACCATGACCAGCGCGTCGGTCAGCCTCGACGCCCCGCTGACCCTGAGCACCACCGCGAAGGTCGGCGCGGAGGCGGCCAAGGCCAGCGCCCGCAAGACGTTCTCCGGCTCGCTCACCTCGGTCGGCGCGCCGGAGCTGTTCGTCGACGCCAGCAGCGGCAAGGGCCGCCTCGCCTGGGAGACCGTCGCGACCGGCTGGAAGGCGGACAAGCAGACCCCGTCGAAGCTGCACGTCGTCACCGACGCCACCACCGGCAAGGTGATCGGCTCGTACGACGAGATCGAGACGGTGGCCGGCACCGGCCAGGGCATCTACACCGGCTCGGTCACCATCGACACGACGCTCTCCGGCAGCACGTACCAGATGATCGACCCGGTGCGTGGCAACGGCCGTACCTGCGACATGAACAACGGGACCTCCAGCTGCACCACGTTCACCGACGCGGACAACGCCTGGGGCAACGGCGCCACCTCAAACCGGCAGTCGGCCGCGGTGGACGCCCACTTCGGCGCCGCCAAGACGTTCGACTACTTCAAGAACGTGCACGGCCGCAACGGCATCTTCGGCAACGGCCAGGGCGTGCCGAGCCGGGTGCACTACGGCAACAACTACGTCAACGCGTTCTGGGACGGGGCCCAGATGACCTACGGCGACGGCTCGGGCAACTCCCGCCCGCTGGTCTCGCTGGACGTCGCCGGCCACGAGATGAGCCACGGCGTCACCGAGGCGCTGGCCGGTCTGGTCTACTCCGGCGAGTCCGGTGGCCTCAACGAGTCCACCAGCGACATCTTCGGCAACATGGTGGAGTTCTACGCCGCCGCGCCGAGCGACCCGGGTGACTACCAGGTCGGTGAGAAGATCAACATCAACGGAAACGGTACGCCACTGCGCTACATGTACAACCCGTCGCTGGACGGCTCGTCCGACTCCTGCTGGTCCACCAGCACGAGGAACAAGGACGTGCACTACTCCTCCGGCGTCGGCAACCACTTCTTCTTCAACCTCGCCGAGGGCACCGGCGCCACCGCGTACGGCACCTCGCCGGTCTGCGGCTCGGCCCCGGCGGTCACCGGCATCGGCCGCACCAAGGCGGAGAAGATCTGGTACCGGGCGCTCGACGTGTACTTCACCTCGAACACCTCGTACGTCAACACCAGCAACCCGGCCAACACCTCCCGCGCGTACACCCTGCGGGCCGCGACCGACCTGTACGGCAACTGCTCCACCGAGTACAAGGCCGTCCAGGCTGCCTGGACCGCGGTGAACGTCGCCGGTAACGACGCGCCGTGCAGCTCCACCGGCAACGACTTCTCCGTCTCGCTCTCGCCGACCGCCGGGTCGGTGACCGCGGGTGGTTCGGTCTCCGCCACCGTCGCCACGTCCACCACCAGCGGCACCGCGCAGACCGTGACGTTCTCCGCGTCCGGCCTGCCGACCGGCGCCACCGCGTCGTTCAGCCCCTCCTCGGTGACCTCCGGCGGCTCGTCCACGCTCACCATCTCCACCAGCTCCAGCACGCCGACCGGCACCTACTCGGTGACTGTCAACGGCAGCGCGGCGTCCGGCGCGAAGACCGCCACGTACTCGCTGACGGTGACCGGCACCGGCGGCGGCTGCACCGGCGCGGGCCAGAAGCTCGGCAACCCCGGCTTCGAGTCCGGCAACACGGTCTGGACCTCCACCTCCGGCGTGATCGGCCAGTACGGCTCGCAGGGCCAGCCGACCCGCACCGGTACGTGGAACGCCTGGCTGAACGGCTACGGCAGCACCCGCACCGACTCGCTCTCGCAGTCGGTGAGCCTGCCGAGCGGCTGCTCCGCGTACACCTTCTCGTTCTGGCTGCACATCGACTCGGCCGAGACCACCAGCAGCGTCCAGTACGACAAGCTGAACGTGCAGGTGCTCAGCTCCTCCGGTTCGGTGCTGGCCACGCTGGCGACCTACTCGAACCTGAACAAGGCCAGCGGCTACAGCCAGAAGTCGTTCTCCCTGGCGTCGTACGCCGGGCAGACCGTCACGCTGAAGTTCACCGGCACCGAGGACAGCTCGCTGCAGACCTCGTTCGTGCTCGACGACACCGCGGTCAACGTCTCCTGACCTGACCGCCCGACCCCGGGGCCCGGCGGCCACCCCACGCGGGTGGTCGCCGGGCCCCGCCCGTTACGGTCGCACCATGTCCGACGCGGAACTCACCGTCAGGGTGGACGGCCCGGTGGCAACGGTTGTCATCCACAACCCGGCCCGGCGCAACGCCATGACCCCGGCCATGTGGCGGCAGCTTCCGGTGCTGCTCGACGGCCTGGAGGCCGACCCGGCGGTACGGGTGCTGGTGCTCACCGGCGCGGCCGGCACGTTCTGCGCCGGGGCTGACCTCGGCGACCTGGACGAGCTGCTGGCCGCCGGTGACGGCAGCATCGCGGTGGCCGCCGAGGAACGGCTCACCGCGTTCGGCCGTCCCACTGTCGCCGCGATCGAGGGCGCCTGCGTGGGCGGCGGCTGCCAGCTCGCCGTCGCCTGCGACCTGCGCCTGGCTGCCGCGGATGCCCGGTTCGGCGTACCCCCGGCCCGGCTCGGCCTGGTCTACCCGGCGCCGACCACGCGGCGGCTGGCCGCGCTCGTCGGTCCGTCCGCCGCCAAGCACCTGCTGTTCAGCAGCGAGCTGGTCGACGCGGAGCGGGCGCTGCGGATCGGCCTGGTGGACGAGGTGCTGCCGGCCGGGGAGCTGGCCGGGCGGGTGGCGGCGCTGACCGCCACCATCGCCGAGCGTTCCCGGCTCACGGTGGCCGCCGCCAAGGAGATCATCGATGGGCGCGCCGACGCCGACCGGCTCGCGTGGTGGCACGCCCAGGTGCGGGACAGCGGCGAGGCCCGCGAGGGTGTGGCGGCCATCAACGAGCGGCGTCCGCCGCGTTTCGGCTGGACCCCGCCGACCACCCACTGACCGCCGTTTGCCCGGCACCCCCCGGCGGGTACGTCCCGACCGTCGAAACGGGGGAGGCCATCGTGGACGGTGGGGCGCAACGCCACGCGATCCGGCGGGGCCGACGCCGGTTCCGGCTGCTGCTGGTCGGCGCGGTGGTGGTGTCCGCCCTGGTGTCGCTGCTGGTGGGGCTGATGGCGGGCGGCGTCTTCCCGAGCACCTGGCTGGAACGCGGTGACCCGCCCGCCTGGATGGCGGTGACCGGCGAAGTCCTCGTGGTGCTGGGCCTCGTGCTCGAGATCGGCGCGCTGGTCGTCATGGTCCGCAGCGGCAGTTACCGGGCCGACCGGGAGTCCCGGCTGTGGGCGGTCAGCCTCGGCCGTCGCCGGGAGTTGACCCGGGCGGTCCGGCGCGGCGTGGTGGGCTCCCCGGACGACCTGCCCTGGCTGCGGACGGCCGCGGCGCAGCTGATTCGGCAACGGAGATTCGTGCCGTTGTTCGGCGGTCTGGTGACGATGAACCTCGGTCAGGTGCTGCTCAGCCTCACCCCGATGTGGTTCGTCCTGTTCGGCGTCTTCGGCGTGATGTTCACGCTCGCCTGCTGGCAGATCCTCCGGGACGCGACCCGGGCCGAGGCGTTCCTGCGGGAACACCCCGGCGATCCGGCGGTCAGCGTGTCGACCGGCTCCCGCTGACCTGGGTCAGCAGCTCGTCCACCGACCACTGGTCGGAGGCGTGTTCGCCGTGCTTTGCGGCGAGCACCCGCCCGTCCGGCGCGATCAGGAAGTCGGCCGGCAGCCCGAACCGGCCGCCGTGCGGCGTAAGGGACGGCGACCGCTCCCGTCCGCGCAGGATGTGCCAGGTGCTGATCGCCACGCCACGCAGGATCGGCAGCCAGGCGCGCGGGTCGAGCAGCGACCGTCGCGCCGACTCCACCCCGAACTCCCGGTAGAGCCGCCGGTCCGGATCGGCCACCACGGCGAACGGCAGGTCGGCGACGTGCTCGCGCAACTCGTCGGCGGGGGAGTGGAAGAGCACCACCTCGCGTACGCCGGCCGCCTCGATCTCGGCGTGCCGGCGGACGACCGAGCGTAGGTGGAGGTTGCAGACCGGGCAGC
This sequence comes from Micromonospora echinospora, assembly GCF_014203425.1. NCBI lineage: Bacteria > Bacillati > Actinomycetota > Actinomycetes > Micromonosporales > Micromonosporaceae > Micromonospora > Micromonospora echinospora. Next base: position 16,216 of record NZ_JACHJC010000001.1, on the reverse strand, counting down.
CGGCGAAGCGACGGAACTGGAGGTGGACCAGGCGGTCCGGGTCCGGCAGGGCGACCTGGGCGCCGGTCACGCTGGTGAGATGGCGAGGGGTGACGACGTCCATGCGCGCTCCCGTTGTAGGCGTACGACGTACTCCTACAACCGTAGGCGTATCTTGTACGCTGTCAAGGCCATGCCCCGTCCCCGTTCCCTGACCCACGCCCAGATCGCCGACGCGGCGCTCGCGGTGCTCGACCGGGACGGCCTCGCCGGCCTCACCATGCGCGCGGTCGGCGCGCAGCTCGGCACCAGCACGATGGGCCTCTACCGTTACGTCGCCGACCGCGACGAACTGGAGGCACTCGTCGTCGAGCGGGTCCTCGACCGGGTGGACACCCGCCCGCCGCTCGACGTCCCGTGGCCGGACGGCGTCCGGGAGCTGTCCGGCCGGGTACGCCGGGCGGTCGGCACCCATCCGGCAGTCGTTCCGTTGCTGCCCGCACACCGGCACCGCTCACCGGCGATCCTGCGCTGGGGCGAGGCGGTGCTCGCGGTGCTGACCCGGGCCGGCTTCACCGGAACCGGGCGGGTGGTCGCGTTCCGCGCCCTGCTCGGCTACGTGGTCGGCGCGATCCAGATGGAACACCTCGGCGCGCTGGCCGGGCCCGGCACGGCTGTCATCGCGACGCTGCCCCGCGACGAGTTCCCCCTGCTCGCCGAGACCGCGCGCGAGGCCGGCGCGGTCGGCCCGGAGGACGAGTTCGGCGGCGGGCTGGACCTCCTGCTCGACGGGCTGACGCGTCGCCTCGACACCTAGGGCATGGTGGGACCGGCGGGCGCGGCGCCGGGGAGTACCCCGGCACCGCCCCCTGTGCCCGCCGGCCGTCCGTCACCGCGCCAGCGCGGCCCAGCTCGGCGTCACCGGCGCCCGCCGCAGCGGCATGCCCGCCTCGGCCGGGGTCCGGTCACCCTTGCGCTGGTTGCACGCGTAGCAGGCGGCGGTGGTGTTCCCCCAGGTGTTCCGGCCACCGCGCGAGCGGGGCAGGATGTGGTCGATCGTGCTGGCCGCGCCGTCGCAGTAGGCGCAGCGCCGCCGGTCGCGCGCCAGCACCCCGGCCCGCGACCAGGCCGGGCCGGCGCTGAACCGCCAGCGCGTCACCACGTACCGGACGAGGCGCACCACCCGGGGCAGCGGGAAGACGCCGATCACCCGGTCCGGCTCGGCCTCGTGGATCTCGGCGACCCGGCGGCAGAGCATCCGGATCGCGTGCTTGACGGTGACCCGGTGCAGCGGGCCGAGGTCGGCGTTTATGACGAGGACGGCGTCCACCGGGCTCTCCCTTCACGATCGGCGGTACGGCGACGAAAAAGCCGCCCGGTCCACGGGACCGGGCGGCGACGACGGGGACGCGCGAGGCGTCAGTCGTGCTCTCCGGGCCAGGGACCGTGTTCCCGGCAGCCGTCGCCGAGCAGCCACGACGTCATCGTGGTGGCGGATCGCAGCGACATGGACGGCTCCCGTAGCGGTGGTTGACCTTGCGTGGTCACGGTAGATCGATTCGGGAATCGTGGGCAACGTATTTCGATCCGTCGTCGACGGGTCTCCGCTGCCGTCCGGCCCGTCCGGCGCTTCGGGCCGCGGCGAGCGGCCGGTCGATCCGGGCGGTCATCTGCACCACCAGCTCGCTGTCCAGCAGCGGGCGGTTCACCTCGGCGGCCACCGACAGCGTCGGCGTGGAGATCGACCGCCAGATCGCTGTGAGCCCGGCGCCGAGGCCGACGAGCGCCACCGCCGCCCGGGTGGTGGGGGAGCCGGCCGCTGCGGCGGCGCTGACGCCCACCACCGCCAGCAGCACCACCAGCAGTGGCGCCAGCACCGGCCAGAAGATCCCCCGTGCCGCCTGCGCCACCAGCTTCCGGTCCCGGATGACGACGTTGCGGGCGATCACCGCCCAGTTCTCCTCGTCCAGCAGGTCACGCGGGTGCAGGCCGCCGGTGAGCACGTCCTGCCACAGGTCGCCCTGGTTGCGCAGCTCGCGGGCGAGGTCGGCGAGACCGGCCTCGCCCGGGTCGCCCACCGTGGCGCGACCGACCGCTGTGGCCCACGCCGCCAGTGAGCGGCGCACCACAGCGGCCGAGTACGGCGGCAGCACGCTCGCCAGCTCGTCGAGCCACCTGCTGATCTGGAGGTGCCGGCCACCGAACCGGCCGGGAAGCCGTTCGGCGTCGCCACGCCGCACGGTGTCGGCGAGTGAGCGCCCCAGCCGGTACGCCACGCCCACCCGGTGGTTCGTCGCCATCGTCCAGCGCAGCACGTCGATGTTGAGGTCGTCGAGCGCGCGCAGCAGCGGTTCCCGGTCGGGGCCGGTGGCGCGGCGGGCGGCGGCGGTGGACGGCGCGGTACGACCGGCCGGGGTGAGCGGCGCGATCTGGGCCAGCGCCACGTCCACGCCGTCGAGGTACATTCCGAGCCGGTGCCACCCGGCCAGCTCGGTCAGGTTCGACAGTTTCGGCGGCGCGGCCACCGGCCGGTTCCCGTCGTCGGTGAGGTCGGCGTTCTGCGCGTGGTGGTAGGCGTCCGCCATCGACCAGCCGAGTCGCAGCGCGGTGACCACCACGGTCCGTTCGTCCCGTGGTGTCCCGTGCTCCTCGTTGCGCCGCTCCCTCGTCGCGGTGCTCACCGCCCGACCTCCCGTGTCACCGGATCAGTCGAGCGTAGAGCCGTTTTTATCCGTCTATGACCGTTTCGGGCCGGCCTTGCCGGCCAGCAGGCCGCGCGGACGGATCGAGCGGACCGGCTCGGCCGCCGCCCCCTCGGCCCGCAGGATGTGATTGGCGGCGATGATCCCGGTGGCCGCCGAACGCTCCATCAGCGCGCTCGGGAACTCCGTGCGGATGCCGTCCCCGGCCAGATAGAGGCCCGCCGCGTCGGTCTCCACCCCCGGACGACCGGCGTGGCTGCCGGGCGTGAACGCCGGGGCCTGCGCCTCGACCCGGGCGCGCAGCTCGCGTACCCGCAGATCGGCCACCTCCGGCCAGAGCGCGGTCAACTCCCGCAGCATCCGCGCGGCCAGCTCGTCGGCCGGCACGTCCGGCTCGCAGGCGTACGCGTGCAGCTCCACCACCGAGCCACCGGTCCGCTCGGCCCAACGGCGGGGCTCGTCCTCCAGCCGGTGGTAGAGCGTCACCGAGTCCAGCGTGGGCTGCCGGGAGACGCCACTGAACACCGCCCGGTCCGGGCGGACGTCCCCGTCCATCCAGTATCGCGCCACCGCGTACGGCGGCCCGGGCGTGCCGAACGCGGGCATCCGCGCCACCAGCTCGGGCGCCGCCGCGACCAGGCCGGGTGAGGCGGCGACCAGCGCGGCGAGCGCCGGCGGATCCACCGCGAGGACCACGTGCGGCGCCTCCCAGACGTCGCCGTCCGCGCCGGTGACGCGCCAGCCGGCCGGGGTACGGTCCAGCCGGGTGGCCGGAGCACCGGTCAGCACCCGGCCGCCGTGCTTCTCCACGTGGCGGGTCAGCGGCTCCCAGATCGCCGTCGCGTAGTCCCGGTCCGGGCAGTCGAACGCCAGCCCTTCCGGGTTTCCGAGCAGATAGAAGTGGAACTGGGCGATCATCTCGGCGGCCGACATCTCCGCCTCGTGGTTGAAGAACGAGTGCGAGAAGACCTCGAAGAGCATTGCCCGCGCCCGGTCCGGCAGCCGCAGCGAGGTGAGCAGCTCGTCCGCTGTGCGCTCGTCGAACTCCTCGTAGGTGCGTACCGGGTCGTAGGTGAGCAGCGGCAACGCGGCGTCCCGGTCCATCGCGCGCAGGTCCGCCAGGCGCAGGCTGGGACTGTGCAGCAGCAGCGCCAGCAGGTTCGCGGGCGGCGCCGGGGGCAGCTTGCCGAACTCCTCGGTCGGCCACTGCTCCGACAGGATCGGGTAGCCCGGGATCGGCTTGAGGAAGCCCAGCGCCGGATCGACGCGGCGCAGGATCGACCGCCAGTTCCAGTACTGCCGGAAGAACGCGTGGAAGCCGTGCTCGTTGCGCTGGGCGCCGTCGGGCAGCTCCTCCGGCCAGGCGCCGAGCCGGCCGCCGAGGTGCGGTGCGGCCTCCAGCACTGTCACCGCCACCCCGCGCTCGGCCAGCACCACCGCCGCCGACATGCCGGCGATGCCGCCGCCGACCACCAGCGCCGGCACCGGTCGCGGCACGCGGGGGGCGCCCCCGCCGCCCGGGTCCACCACGTGCTCGCGTACGCCGATCAGGCGACCTACCACTTGCGACAGACCCACGGGGCTTCCTCCAGTCGGCGGTCCCCCCAGTCTGCCCGAGGTGAAAGGAAGGGGCCCTTTTTAACGCATACGGATGTGCGGGGGCCCTTCTTAACGCCGGGCGGTCCGCGCGCTGCTTGCGCCGCCCGGGGGCGTGGGGGGAGGTGTTAACAAGGGGCCCTTCCTCTACCGGAGGCGTTAACAAGGGGCCCTTCCTTTCACCCCAGGCAGCGGCGGGGGCGGTCGGAAGGGGGCCAGACGTACTCCAGGTCGGGGGAGACGTCGGTGAACAACTGTGCATAGTGGACGGGGTCCTTGCGCAGCAGCGACGACCGGTGGCTGCGGTGCAGGTCGTCGAGGCCCAGCCAGGGTGGCAGCTCACCGGCAGCGGCCAGCTCGTCCTGGGTGCGGATCACCGCGATCCCGCAGGCGGCGGCGAGGTCGGTGGCGAGCGTGCCGGCGCAGGTGTCGGCCCGGCCCGGCTCGCACCACACCGCGCACATGTCCAGCCCGTACCGGGTCAGCGCCTCCTCGTACCCGGCCCACATCTTCACCGCGGGATGGTTGCGCCAGCCGTAGTCCGGCCGGGTCAGGCCGCGCAGCACCTGGATCGCCTCGACGCGCTGCTTGCCCAGCCGCTTCTGGTCCAGCGTCCGGGCGCTGGCCAGGAAGTCCGGATACGGCAGGAACGTCTGCATGCCGGTGCTCTACCCGTACCCGGCCCCGCCATGCGTTCATGATCGCCGGGGCTGCGCACATCGCGAGCGGCTGACTACGATCCGGACATGGCCGAGCCACTGCGTGACCGCGCGCGCCGCGCGACCGGCTGGCGGCTTCGGATGAACGGTGACGAACGCCCTCACTTCGTGGTCTGCGGGTCCGATCCGCTCGCCTACTGGGTGGTCCGGTCGCTGCTCGCCACCGACAGCGCCGAAGGGCGGGTGCGGGTCACGCTCGTGGTGCCGGCCCGCCGCCGGTCCGAGGGCCCGGACGGGCGGGACGTGCCGGGGGTACGGGTCGTCACCGCCGAACGGCTCGACGAGGCGGCGTTCCGCCGGGCCGGGCTGGCCGGCGCGGCCGGGCTGGCGCTGCTGAACCAGGACGACGTGGGCAACATGCACGCCGCGCTCTGCGCCCAGGAGGTCGAGTCCCGGCTGCGCCTGGTGGTGCGCATGTTCAACACGAACCTGGCCGACGGGCTGCGGCAGCTCTTCCCCGACTCGGCGGTGCTCTCCGACGCCTCGATGGCCGCGCCCGCCTTCGTCGCCGCCGCGCTGGGCGAGGTGGCGCCCACCCACTTCCGGCACGCCGGGCGCACACTGTACGTGGCGCGCCGCGACGACGTACGCCCGCAGGACGTGGTCTGCGGCCTGGCCGTCACCACCGACCCGGACCTGGTGCGGGTGCTGCCCGCCGACGAGGCGGCGGCCGACGTGGTGCTGGCCGAGGCGACCGGGCGGCCGGCGGGCACCGAGGTGGCCGCGCGGCGGCTGGTACGGGCGCGGCGGCTACGGCAGCCGGGGGCAGTGCTGCTGCGCGCGGTCCGCCACTTCGCCACCCGCAAGATCGGTATCGCGGTGCTGGTGCTGCTCGGGGTGATCGCGGTGCTGGGCTGGCTCAACGCCCGGGCCACCGACGTCAGTTGGAGCGAGGCGGTCTACCTGACGCTGGTCACCACGCTCACCGGCCAGGACCCGGACGTCAACAAGCCGGTCGCCGCCCAGGTCATGCAGGTGGTGCTCAACCTGGCCGGGCTGGCGCTGATCCCGCTGATCACGGCCGCCGTGGTCGACGGCGTCGTCAACGCCCGGCTGGCCCTGCACGCCGGGCGGGTCCAGCCGGACCGTTCCGGGCACGTGGTGCTGGTCGGGCTGGGCAACATCGGTACCCGGGTGATGGCTCAGCTGCACGACTTCGGCGTCGAGGTGGTGGCGATCGACAGGAACGCCGACGCGCGGGGCGCCGCGCTGGCGCACCGGCTGGGGGTGCCGCTGATCGTCGGCGACGCCGGCCGGGAGGAGACGCTTCGGTCCGCCTCGGTCGACACCTGCCAGGCGCTGGTGGTGGTCTCCACCGACGACGGGACGAACCTGCGTGCCGCGCTGATCGCCCGGTCGCTGGACCCGGACCTGCGGGTGGTGCTGCGGTTGTTCGACGGCGACTTCGCCGAGCGGATCCAGCAGGCGTTCGGCATCGGCATCTCGCGCAGCGTGTCCTATCTGGCCGCGCCGTCGTTCGCGGCGGCCCTGCTGGACCGCGCGGTCGTCGCCACCATCCCGGTCGACCGGCACGCGCTGCTGGTCACCGAGGTGCCGGTGGTGGCGGGTTCGCCGCTGGACGGGCGTCCGCTGAGCGCGGTGGCCCGGCCCGGCGAGGTACGCCTGCTCGCCTACACCCGGCCGAACCAGAAGGCCGACTGGACGGCCGATCCGCGCATGGTGATCCAGGCCGGTGACCGGTTGACAGTGGTGGCCCGGCGGGCCGGGCTGACCGCGCTGCTCCGGGAGACCACGCCCGCGCCGCCACCGGCGCCCGCCGGTCCACCCGCCGCGCGGCGCCCGGAGGAGTGACCGGCCGCGTCAGGCAGGTCGCAGACGGCGGCGGATCGCGTACCCGAGCGCGCCGAGGGCGAGCACACCGAACCCGGCGAGCACGCTCGGCAGGGGCAGGTTGACCGCCAGCACCAGGCAGCCGACCAGCCCCAGTGCGGCGAGCAGCCGTGCCGGGACGCGCCGGGCCGGGTCCGGGCCGAGCGTCAGCGCCGCCGCGTTGGTGATCGCGTAGTAGACCAGCACCGTGCAACTGGAGAAGCCGATCGCGCCCCGGACGTCGCCCACCGCGACGACGGCGACCACCACGGCGGCCACGGCCAGCTCGGCGCGGTGCGGCACCCGGTGGCGCGGGTGCACTGCTGCCAGCGCGCCCGGCAGATCCCGGCGGCGGGCCATCGCGAGCGAGGTGCGGCCGACGCCGGCGAGCAGGGAGAGCAGCACCCCGGTCACCGCCACCGCGGCACCGGCCCGGACCAGCCAGGCCAGCCCCGGGTGTCCGGCGGCGGTCACGACCTCGACGAGCGGCGCGTCGGTGGACGCCAGCCGGTCGGCGCCCAGTACGCCGAGCGCGACCACCGCCAGCGTCAGGTAGATCGCCAGTACCGCGCCGAGCGCCAGCGGCACCGCCCGGGGGATGGTGCGCTCCGGGTCGCGTACCTCCTCGCCGAGCGTGGCGATGCGCGCGTACCCGGCGAACGCGAAGAACAGCAGCCCGGCGGCGGTCAGCACGCCGCCCACCCCGAGGTCGGCGGGGGCGGTGAGCCGGTCGGCCGCGACCTGCGGCGCGCCGGTCACCGCCACCACGGCGAGCACCGTCAGCACCACCGCGACGAGGACCCGGGTGGCGGCGGCGGTCTTACCGATGCCGCGCAGGTTCACCACCGTCACCGCCACCACCGCGAGGACGGCGACGAGCCGCGCCCGCCCCGGCCACAGGTACGCCCCGACGGTCAGCGCCATGGCCGCGCAGCTCGCCGTCTTGCCGACCACGAAGCCCCAGCCGGCCAGGAAACCGGCGAACGGGTGCAGCCGTTCCCGGCCGTACACGTAGGTGCCGCCGGACTCGGGGTAGCGGGCGGCGAGCCGGGCCGAGCTGGTGGCGTTGCAGTAGGCGATGAAGCCGGCCACCGCCAGCGCCACGAGCAGGCCGACGCCGCCGGCCGTCGCCGCGGCGGGGGCGAAGACCACGAAGACGCCCGCGCCGAGCATCGAGCCGAGACCGATGACGACCGCGTCCGGTACGCCGAGTCGCCGTGCCAGCTGTTCCACACCGGGCAGCCTAGGGCGCGCGGATGAACGGCGGGTGTCCGGAATTGACGAGAATGACTTGCGTAATTGTCCACAGTTCCCCGGTGGCTGATTCCGGAGCCTCTCGGCAGAGTCGTTTACGCAGTTAGGCGCGGCGGCTCGATGATTCTGAGAGCACGATTCACTAATTCTTTCCGCGCCGATCATCCGATGGTGACGATCCCATTCTTTCTCCGTCGATCGGGCAGATCCGTATCCAGGTGGCGGTGCGGCCGGAGGACGACGACCACCGCCGCAGGCTGACCTACAGCACCCGTACCCGGATCAGCATCGTGGAGATCCGCCCGGCCGGCTGAGCGCCGCGCCCGCCCGTCACCGCGTCGCGGAGGTGGCGGGCGGCGCGGACCACGCGACCGGCCGGCCCCAGTCGCCGAGGCGGCGGGGCAGCGGCAGGTCGTCCCAGGGCACCCGGCGCAGCAGCCGGTCCAGCAGCAGGCCGAGCAGCAGCCCGGCGACCGAGTCGGTGAGCCAGTGCCAGCCCAGGTAGACGGTGGTGCAGAAGACCACCGCCGGAGGCACCACCCGGATCACCGTGACCAGCCGGGGCGGCACGGTCCGGCCGAGCGTGCGCACGAGCGGAGCCAGCAGCAGGGCCAGCACGCCGTACCAGACGATCGCGTTGGCGACGTGCCCGGACGGGTACGACTGCGCGAAGCGCACCGGCAGGTCGTGCTGGAACAGTGGCAGCGTCTGCTCGGGCGACAGAAACGGCTCCTTGACCGAGGCGCTCGGCGCCGGACGGGCCGTCCACACCTTCAGCGGGCCGATCGTGAAGAACGTGAGCACGAACCCGACCACCGGCGGCAGCAGCGGCCGCACCGAGCGCAGCCGCAGCGCCAGCAGCACGCCCAGCCCGGCCGCGAGCAGCGTCAGCGGGGTGCCCTGGCCGAGCAGGTTCAACGTCATCGCCACCCAGCGGGCGGCGGTCGGGCGGTGCTCGTCCGACCAGTCGGCGACCGCCCGGTCGAGGCCGAACAGGTGCCCGGAGGCGAGCGCGACGGTCAGCGCCACCACTGCCACGAGCAGCAGTCCGTCGAACCACCACCCGGCCGGCCGGACCGGCCGCAGCCGCAGGTCACCGCGTACCCCCGAGGTCTGACGCACGCGACCACGCTACCGGCCGCGGGCGGCGGCCGGGCGGCGCGGGCATCGGCGGCTGTGTGCCGAGCCACGAAGGGAAGCGCGGCGCGGGGTCAGCGGTCACACTGGTTGCCGTGCGGATCACCTCGGCTCTCGTCGACCCGGCGCTGCTCGACCTCCCCTGGTCGACCCCGCTGGAGCAGTGGCCTGCCGAGCACCTGGTCGCGTTGCCGCAGGGCATCTCCCGGCACATCGTGCGGTTCGTCCGGCTCGGCGGGTACGTCTACGCGGTGAAGGAGACCGGCGAGCGGGTCGCCGAGCGCGAGTACGACCTGCTGCGGGCGCTGGAACGGATCGACTTCCCGTCGGTCGAGGCCGTCGCGATCGTGGCCGACCGGCAGACCGACGACGGCGAGCCGCTGGACCCGGTGCTGATCACCCGGCACCTCCAGTTCTCGCTGCCCTACCGGGCGCTGTTCTCCAACACGCTGCGCCCGGAGACGATGAACCGGCTGCTGGACGCGCTGGCCGCGCTGATCGTGCGGATGCACCTGACCGGGTTCTTCTGGGGCGACTGCTCGCTGTCGAACACGTTGTTCCGGCGGGACGCGGGCGCGTTCGCCGCCTACCTGGTCGACGCCGAGACCGGGGCGCTGCACCCGTCGCTGTCCAACGGCCAGCGCGGCGAGGACCTGGAGATCGCCCGGGTCAACATCTTCGGCGAGGCGCTCGACCTCCAGGCCGCCGGCCTGCTGCACGAGTCGATCGACCCGGAGGTGGTCTGCGAGGAGGTCGTGCGGCGCTACGAGCGGCTCTGGCACGAGATCACCTACGAGCAGCAGGTCGAGCGCGCCGCCCGGCACGACATCGAGCGCCGCATCCGCCGCCTCAACGAGCTGGGATTCGACGTGGCCGAGGTGGCCATGTCCACAGCCGACAACGGGCGCTACCTGGTCCGGCCGAAGGTGGTCGACGCCGGCTACCACACCCGGCGGCTGCTGCGCCTTACCGGCCTGGACGCGGAGGAGAACCAGGCCCGCAGGCTCCTCAACGACCTGGACGCCTACCGGCTGGAGAGCGACCTGACCGACGAGCAGCAGGCGGCGCACCGCTGGCTGACCGAGGTCTTCGAGCCGGTGGTCCGGGCGGTCCCCGGGCACCTGCGGCGCAAGCTGGAGCCGCAGGAGCTGTTCGCCCAGATCATCGAGCACAAGTGGCTGCTCTCCGAGCAGGCCGGGCGGGACGTCGGGATGCGTAAGGCGGTGCAGTCGTACCTGGCCGACGTGCTGGTGCACCGCCCGGACGAGCAGGCGGTGCTCGGCGTCGAGGTGCCCAGCGTCTGACGCCCGGGCGGATCACTCCACCCAGTCGCCGCCGCGCATCACCCGCACCACGTTCAGGTCGTCGTCGAGCACCACCAGGTCCGCGCGCAGACCGGTGCGCAGCGCGCCGACCCGGTCGCCCAGCCCGATCGCGCGGGCCGGGGTGGTGGCGACCATGCGGCAGGCGTCCGGCAGGGCCACGCCCGCGCCGACCGCGTGCCGCAGCGCGGCGTCCATGGTGAGCGTGCTGCCGGCGATCGCGCCGTTGTGGGTGAGCCGGGCCACCCCGCCGGCCACGGTGACCGCCTGGCCGCCCAGCTCGTACTCACCGTCGGGCATGCCGGCGGCGGCCATCGCGTCGGTGATCAGCGCGGCCCGCTCCGGGCCGGCCACCGAGGTGGCGAAGCCGAGCATGCCGTCGTGCAGGTGCACCCCGTCGGCGACCAGCTCGCACACCACGTTCGGGGCCTCCAGCAGCGCCACCACCGGGCCGGGCTCGCGGTGGTGCACCGGGCGCATGCCGTTGAACAGGTGGGTGCCGACAGTGGCGCCGGCGGCCACCGCGGCCCGGGTCTGCTCCCAGGTGGCGTCGGTGTGCCCGACCGCCGCCACCACGCCCTGCGCGACCAGCAGTTCGATCGCCTTGGTGGCGCCGTCCCGCTCCGGGGCGAGCGTGACCATGCGCACCGCGCCGCCGCCCAGCTCGATCAGCTCGCTCAGCTCGGCGGTGGAGGGGTCACGCAGGAACTCCGGGTTCTGCGCGCCGCAACGGTCGGCCGACAGGTACGGACCTTCGAAGTGGACGCCGGCGAGCACGCCCTCCTCCACCAGCGGGCGGTAGGCGGCGGCGGCGTCGCGCATCAGCTCGAACGGGGAACTGACCAGGCTGGCCAGCAGCGTGGTGGTGCCGTGCCCGAGGTGGAACGCGGCGGCCTGCCGCGCCGCCTCCGGGTCACCCGTGGTGAACGTGTGCCCGCCGCCGCCGTGGGTGTGCATGTCCACGAAGCCCGGCACGATCCAGTGCCCGTCGCGCACCGACGGATACTCGGCCACGGCGGTGATCCGCCCGTCCGCGATCTCCACGCAACCCTGCCGGACGACGCCGGTCGGGGTCACCACCTTGCCGGTCACGCGCCGGGTCATCGACTCTCCTTCGCCAGGGTGTCCAGGGCCAGCAGGGCGGCGCCGAGGCAGCCGGCCTCGTCCCCGAGGCCGGCCGCGACCAGGCGCGGCTCGCGGTGGAACGTCAGCCGCTCGCGCAACGCCCGCCGCAGCGGGTCGAACAGCCGGGGACCGGCCTGGGCCAGCCCGCCGCCGAGCACCACTGTCGACACATCGTAGAGCGCCTGCCCGGTGGCGAGTCCGTCGGCGAGCGCCTCGACCGCTTCCTGCCACACCTCGACGGCGAGCGGTTCACCGGCGGCCGCCCGGTCGGCCACCTCGGCCGCGGTGGTGGGCGCGCCGGACAGCTCGGCGTACCGGCGTCCGATCGCCGAGGCCGACGACACCGCCTCCAGGCAGCCGGTCCGCCCGCATCCGCAGCGCGGGCCGCCGGGGCGTACCAGGATGTGGCCGATCTCCCCGGCGGCGCCGTGCGCGCCGGTGGCGGCCGACCCGTCGACCACGTGGGCGGCGGCGATGCCGGTGCCGATCGCGACGAACAGCACGTGGCCGGCGTCCCGCCCGGCCCCGAGCCGCGCCTCGGCCAGGCCGCCCACGCGCACGTCGTGGCCGAGCGCCGCGGGCAGTCCGAGCCGCGTGCGCGCCAGCTCCCGCAGGGGTACGTCCCGGAAGCCCACGTTGGCCGACCAGACCGCCACGCCGCGCGCCTCGTCGACCACCCCGGGTACGGCGATGCCGCAGGCCACCGGCGTGTGGCCGTCGGCGCGGGCCTTGCCGGCCAGTCCTTCGGCCACGTCGAGGATCGTGCCGACCACGGCCTCCGGTCCACGCTGGGCGTCGGTGGCGTGCCGTTCGGTGTGCACAGTCGTGCCGTCCGGCCGGACCAGGGCGCACTTCATCCCGGTGCCGCCCACGTCCAGCGCGACGACGACCTCGTCGCCCGAGCTCACGCCGTGGGCTCGCTTCGCTCGCTCATGCCGTGCTGGCTGGGCATGCGCTCACGGCCCTCGCTGCGCTCGGTGCGTTCGCTCATGCCGTGCTGGCTGGGCATGCGCTCACGGCCCTCGCTGCGCTCGGTGCGTTCGCTCATGCCGTGCTGGCTGGGCATGCGCTCACGGCCCTCGCTGCGCTCGGTGCGTTCGCTCATGCCAGGACCACGGACCGGGTCAGGTGACGCGGCGCGTCCGGGTCGAGGCCACGGGTGGTCGCGAGCGCGACAGCGAAGCGCTGTGCCAGGATCAGGTCGGCCATCGGGTCGACCGGGTTGCGGCCGGCCGACCAGCTCGTCAGCACCGTGCGCCAGCCGTGCGTGCGGCTGTGCACGAACGCGGCGCCGGTGGCGGCCACGTCCTCGGGCAGGCCGTCCGGGATCTCGCCGAGCGCCCACACCAGCCGGCCGGGGGCGGCGACCGAGATCGGGCCGTGCCGGTAGTCCATGGCCGGGTACGCCTCGGCCCAGAACGTGGCCGCCTCGCGGCACTTCAGCGCGGCCTCCTGGGCCAGCCCGACGGTCCAGCCGCGGCCGAGGAAGGTGACCTGCTCGATGCCGGCCGGGTCGATCGGCAGCGGGGCCCGGACGGCCACCTCCGCGTCGGCGGCCAGCCGGCTGAGGTCCTCGCCGAGGTGGGCGCGCAGCAGCGCGAGCGCGGTGGTGGCGAAGCGGGTCTGCACCACCGACCGTTCGTCGGCGAAAGGCAGCGCGACAGTGGCGTCGGCCGTCGCGACGGCGGCCGAGTCCGGGTCGCCGACCAGGACCGTGGTGGGGATCCGCCCGCGCAGCGCGGTGAGCAGGTCGAGCACCTCGGTGGTGGTGCCGGAGCGGGTGATCGCGATGAGCCGGTCGTAGTGGCGGCCGGTGGGGAACTCGCTGGCCTGGAAGGCGTCGGTCTCGCCGTGGCCGGCGGCCTCGCGCAGCCCGGCGTACGCCATGGCCATGAACCATGACGTGCCGCAACCGACCACCGCTACCCGCTCGCCGGGGCGCGGCAGGCGCTCGGCGACGGTCGGGGCGAGTCGCGCCGCCTCCCGCCAGCAGTCGGGCTGGCTCGCGATCTCCGCGTGCACGTACGCCATGACAACTCCTCGCCGAGAAAACCTTGCGCAATACGGCGCGATACTGCCGTCTTTCGCGCGTCATTCTGCGCGAAGTGGCGTGGTTGTGGCAACTGTCTCCAAGTTCGCGCAGCGAAGGCTTTTGCGCGGACTGAGTTTCGCGCACTAGTGTGCACGCAACCGATCACCGTTCACGCATAGTCAGGGGAGGCCCCCGCGGTGGACCGCTACGCGCGCTGGAACGCGCTGCTGGAGATGCTGACCGACAGCGGCCGGGTCACCGTCGAGGAGGCGGCCGACCGGCTGGACGTCTCCCAGGCCACCATTCGGCGCGACTTCGACCAGCTCGCCCAGCAGCAGATGATCACCCGGACCAGGGGTGGCGCGGTCGCCAACGGCGTCTCCTACGACCTGCCGCTGCGCTACAAGACCGCTAAGCACTCGGCCGAGAAGCAGCGGATCGGCACGGCGGCCGCCGCGCTCGTCTCCCCGGGCACCGTGGTCGGCCTCAACGGCGGCACCACGAGCACCGAGGTCGCCCGGGCGCTGGCCGTGCGCCCGGACCTCAACACCAGCGCGGAGGGCGCCCAGCTCACGGTGGTCACCAACGCGCTGAACATCGCCAACGAGCTGCTGGTGCGCTCGCGGATGAAGGTGGTGGTGGCCGGCGGCGTGGTCCGGCCCAAGTCGTTCGAGCTGGTCGGTCCGCTGGGTGGGGCGCTGCTGCGCGAGGTCACCCTGGACGTCGCGCTGCTCGGCGTGGACGCGATCGACCCGCAGCTCGGCGCCGCCGCGCACCACGAGGGGGAGGCGGCCATGAACAGCCTCATGGTCGCCCGCGCCAAGCGGGTGGTGGTGATAGCTGATTCCTCGAAGCTGGGCGGGCACGCGTTCGCCAGGATCTGCGCGGTGGACCGGGTGGAGACGCTGGTCACCGACTCCGGCGCGTCCCCGGACGTGGTGGCGGCGTTCCGCGAGGCGGGCGTGCACGTCGTCTGCGCCTGACGGCGCAAGGAAGGGCCCCTTCTTAACGCCTGCGGTAGAGGAGGGGCCCCCTTTTAACACGCCTCAACACGCCGACACTGCATACCGGGTATTGCCTTCGCGTGCATACCGCGTATGGTGTCGCTGACGCCTACTTATCGGGGGAGGTCAGCTGTGTCGGCTGTCCTGGAGATCGAAGGTCTCCGCAAGACGTACCGGAGCCGGAAGCGCGGGGTCCGCCACGCGCTCGACGGCTTCGACATGCGAGTCGAGGCCGGGCAGGTGCACGGCTTCCTCGGCCCGAACGGGTCGGGCAAGACCACCACGTTGCGTACGCTGCTCGGCCTGATCCGGCCCAACGGCGGCCGGATGACCATTCTCGGCCAGGAGCTGCCGCACGCGTTGCCGGCGGTCGCCGGGCAGGTCGGCGCCATCGTGGAGAGTCCGCAGTTCTTCCCGAACTTCTCCGCGCGGGACACCCTGGGCCTGCTCGCCCAAGCCGGCGAGCTGCCCAAGCAGCGCGTCGACGAGGTGCTGGAACTGGTCGGGCTGCGCGACCGGGCCGGCGAGCGGGTCAAGACCTACTCGCTCGGCATGAAGCAGCGACTGGCCGTCGCCTCCGCGCTGCTCAAGAACCCCAAGCTGCTGATCCTCGACGAGCCCGCCAACGGCCTCGACCCGGGCGGCATCCGGGAGATGCGCGGGCTGATGCGGGAACTGTCCGAGAGCGGCATGACGGTGGTGCTCTCCAGCCACATCCTCGGTGAGATCCAGCTGATCTGCGACTCGGTCACCATCATCTCGCTCGGCCGCCGGGTCGCGTTCGGGCCGGTCGAGCAGGTGCTCGCGGCCCATTCCCAGGGCGCCGTGCGGGTACGCCTGGAGGCGGTCAGCGACCTGCCCCAGGCCGCGGACGCGCTCAGCCGGGCCGGGGTCCGCGTGGCCGCCGAGCCGGACCACCTGCTGTTGTCCGGAGTGGACAAGCCCGCCACTGTCAGCCGGCTCCTCGCCGAGCAGGGCCTGTACGTCAGCGAGCTCACCCCGGTCGCCGTCGACCTGGAGAGCGTCTTCCTGGAACTGACCGCCACCGCGCCGGTTCCCGGCCAGCACCGGCAGGTCGATCAGTCCGCCAAGGTCGACCAGACCGGTACCGCAGGAGGTTGGGGCGCATGAGCCTGTTCGTCACCGAGCTGCGCCGGCTCGGCAAGCGCCGGCTGACCCGGCTCATGCTCGTCCTGCTGCTCGTCGGCCTGGCCACCGTGGCCACGGCGTTCAGCTTCTCCAGCCAGAAGCTCTCGCCGACGGTGGTGGCGGCGGCGGAGGCCGACTCCCGGGCCCAGTACCAGCGGGCGACGGAGGAGTGGAAGCGCACGATCACGGAGTGCGAGGCCGCGCAGGCCCGCGGTGAGCAGACCGAGGAACGGTACGGCCCGAACTGCGGCAAGGACTACCAGCCGCAGCCGGACATGTTCGACCCGAAATGGAACCTGCCCTACCAGTTCGACTTCCGGGCCGAGTTCCCCATGTTCATCGCCGTGTTCGCCGCCTCCGTGGCACT